>NZ_JAETXM010000022.1 GCF_024494465.1 Bacillus sp. V3B
TATTATTCCGCAGTAGCTCATTGGTAGGGAAAGGCAGCGTCCTGAAGAGGATGCGTTGTGCAACAAAAGACAAAGGCTTTTGAAGCATAAGATCATTACCTATATACCTATATTTAAGAAGATATAATTTTCTATTCCGCAGTAGCTCAGTGGTAGAGCTATCGGCTGTTAACCGATCGGTCGTAGGTTCGAGTCCTACCTGCGGAGCCATCTTATCATAAGCCTATATTATATAGTGATATGAGCTAGTGCTTCCATAGCTCAGTAGGTAGAGCACTTCCATGGTAAGGAAGAGGTCATCGGTTCGAATCCGATTGGGAGCTTTGTAATTGATAAATCATTCATTTGGCCCGTTGGTCAAGCGGTTAAGACACCGCCCTTTCACGGCGGTAACACGGGTTCGAATCCCGTACGGGTCACCAACATATGGAGGATTAGCTCAGCTGGGAGAGCATCTGCCTTACAAGCAGAGGGTCGGCGGTTCGATCCCGTCATCCTCCACCATATTTATATTAAGCCGGCCTAGCTCAATTGGTAGAGCAACTGACTTGTAATCAGTAGGTTGGGGGTTCAAGTCCTCTGGCCGGCACCATTCATATGGAGGGGTAGCGAAGTGGCTAAACGCGACGGACTGTAAATCCGTTCCCTTGGGTTCGGCGGTTCGAATCCGCCCCCCTCCACCATTCTTGAATAGATAATAAAAAATAGGACAACATAATTAATGTCCTTTTTATTTTGTGAAAATTATATAAGTATTGGGCTATAGCCAAGCGGTAAGGCAACGGATTTTGATTCCGTCATGCGAAGGTTCGAATCCTTCTAGCCCAGCCATTCTTATTTGAGCCATTAGCTCAGTTGGTAGAGGGTCGCAGCTTCTATGAAATTGCTTCCTTGAATAGCGATCTGTGAGAAAAACGTAGGTTTTTTGAACACAGACCACTATCCTAGTTTAGGGCGAAACATAATATAACGAGCCATTAGCTCAGTTGGTAGAGCATCTGACTTTTAATCAGAGGGTCGAAGGTTCGAATCCTTCATGGCTCATAATCAGAAAACCTTAGGGGAAAAACTCCTAAGGTTTTTTATTGTCTATTAAAATGTGATACATGATGGATCTGTTCTCGACATTTTCTTTGTAGCCGTATTGCAATAGTGGAAACATTAATTCTTATATTGCTATGCTTATTTTTCCTATTTATTGTAAGCTATTCGTCCCCCACCTAAAATTCTAACAAATTTTTGCGGAAGGAAACTTCTTACCTAAGTGTCAAATAACGCAACTGATAAATAAAGTAATTATAGATAGACATTGATACAGGGGGAGATCAACTGTGAGAAAACTTTCCATTATCGGGATGCCGATGGACCTTGGTCAGATGAGACGTGGTGTGGATATGGGACCAAGTGCTATTCGTTATGCAGGTGTTTGTGGAGAATTAGCAGAACTATTTGATGAAATAGATGATTTAGGAGATATTTCAGTTGGTAGACCAGCCGTTGTTATTGATCCGAATACAAAAATAAGAAACTTAAAGCTAGTTATTGAAAAGAATGAGGAATTAGCAAAAACTGTGGCTAAAGCGATAGAGAATGGATCCTTCCCGTTAATTTTAGGAGGGGATCATAGTATTGCAATTGGAACTTTAGCAGGAGTAGCCAAATATTATCCGAATTTAGGTGTCATATGGTTTGATGCACATGGTGATTTAAATACTGTGGAAACGTCCCCCTCAGGAAATATACATGGCATGCCATTAGCGGTCAGTATGGGCATTGGTCATAGATTATTAACAAATATAATGGGGTATAGTCCGAAAGTTAAACTTGAGAATATTGTTATTATTGGGGCGAGAGCGTTAGATATTGGGGAGAAAAAATTAATTAAAGAAAAAGGAATAAAGGTTTATACCATGCATGAAATTGATCGAATGGGAATGACAAAAGTAATAGAAGAAACCATTGCTTATTTAAAAGAGAAAACCGATGGAGTTCATCTATCTTTCGATATGGATGGATTGGACCCAACTGATGCACCAGGAGTAGGAACACCTGTTAATGGCGGCATTAGTTATCGAGAGAGCCACCTAGCAATGGAGATGTTTGCAGAAGCGGATATAATTACATCTGCTGAATTTGTTGAAGTAAATCCAATTCTCGATGAAAAAAACAAAACAGCTTCTGCTGCAGTTGCTCTAATGGGTTCATTATTTGGGAAAAAACTATTATAATAGGTGAAAAGCGGTAACTTTTATCGACGGTTACTGCTTACTTTTACTTATTAATACATAATATCTTTTTCAGTATAATTCGACTTGAATCTTGGAACTTGAACTAATCCTTAGAATAGTGTCAGGTGATTAACATAATAATGACTTAAAACTGAATAGTAAAATCTAGAGAAATAAAAAAATAATGAAACCTTTTCCGGTATCGATGCGTAATATCGAGTAGCCGCATAGAGCGGAGGTTATAAAATGGAAATACTTATAAAAAAAAGGATTAAACAAGTTTTAAAAGGTGACCAAAATGCATTCGGGGAAATCGTAGAAATTTATAAGGACAAAGTGTTTCAATTGGCTTATCGTATGCTCGGTAACAGACATGAGGCTGAGGATATTGCCCAAGAAGCCTTCATACGTGCATATGTTAATATTCAAAGTTATAATATTAATTTAAAATTTTCAACTTGGCTTTATCGAATTGCGACAAATCTTTGCATTGACCGAATTCGAAAAAAGAAACCAGATTATTATTTGGATGCAGAAGTAGCAGGGACAGAGGGATTAACCATGTATTCCCAAATTCCTTCTAAGACTTCATTACCCGAAGATGATGTAGAAAGCTTAGAGTTACAGGATACAATACAAAGGGAAATTTCGAAACTCCCAGAGAAATATCGATCTGTGATTGTATTAAAATATATAGAAGAATTATCGCTTAATGAAATTAGTGAGATTTTAGATATGCCTCTAGGCACGGTAAAAACAAGAATTCATCGTGGAAGAGAAACACTGCGAAAACAATTACGACATGTGTGATAAGAGGGTGATAACTTTGAAGTGTCCAGCAAAAATGGTAGTTTATATGCATGATTATTTAGATGATGAGATCTCAGTTGAACATGAGAAAGTGTTAAGAGAACATATTCATAGCTGTTCTGAGTGTGAAATGCATTTTCATCAATTAAAGAAAACGATTGCCCTTGTTCAAAGTACATCACATATACAGGCTCCTACTGACTTTACAGCCAATATTATGGAAAAGTTACCAAAGGAAAATCGAAAAGTTGGTGTACAGCGTTGGTTTATGAAGCATCCGATTATGACGGCAGCAGCGCTATTTCTTGTGCTAATGGGTGGAAGTATAGTCTTAACTTGGAGTGAGGATCAACAATTCTCCGTTTCGAAACAACCAAATCTAATTGTACAAAATGATACTGTGATTGTTCCAGAAGGTAAAGTAGTAAAAGGGGATGTGACGGTGCGGAACGGAAACTTAAAAATTGAAGGAGAAGTCGATGGAAATGTCACTGTTATTAACGGTGAACAATATATGGCGTCAGCAGGAAAAGTAACTGGAGAGATTAAACAAATTAACGAGATGTTTGATTGGCTATGGTACCATATCAAAAAAACAGGGGAAGATGTCTTCTACGTGTTTGATGATAAAAAAGAAGTAGGGGAAAATGAAAATTAGGGCTTATATTCGATTAATATCTTTCTGAAGATGATAAACGGGGAAAACCTCTGCTCTTGTAGAGGTTTTTTCTCGTCATGGAGAAAATTAATAGCTTTTTATCTAGAGTATATTTTAAATAAAAGCTATGGTAATGATGATTGTTGCTAAAGAACCTTTTGTATAAGCGGCTATGTGTGTTATGCAGCATGAATAACGTAATGGATGCCCACACCAAAGACTATTAGAACATCAATAGGATTGTTTAATATAGAGATAAACAAGAAGAAACGGATATTTAAAAAGGTAATCATTTGATTACTTAGTTTCCCAGATTGGCATTTGTTTCTAATATGGTATAATAATTAAGCTACATAATGGAATAATTGTATGAATCAAAAACTTACTTATATTAGTTGAATATGAACAAATCTTATGTACCAAACAAAGCTTATTAAAAAAGATGGAGGAAGTACTATGTTGTTTACGGATCTCCCAGTGATGAAATATTTGGCTAATACAGTTGACGTTCTCCTCGTTTGGTACGTCATTTATAAAATCATTATGATTGTTAGAGGTACGAAAGCAGTTCAATTTTTAAAAGGAATTTTTGTTATTTTAATTGTTCGTCTCATTAGTCAAATCTTTCATTTTCAAACTCTTTTTTGGATTACAGATCAAATTATATCATGGGGATTTCTAGCCATTATTATTATTTTCCAGCCTGAGCTACGAAGGGCCCTTGAACAATTAGGGCGAGGGAAGTTCTTTTCAAGAAGTGGTGCTAGTGAGGAAGAAGTTCATGAAAAAGTGGTCGAGTCTATTATTAAAGCTGTTGAATATATGGCCAAGAGAAGAATTGGGGCACTCATTTCTGTTGAAAGAGAAACGGGAATGGGAGATTATGTTGAAACAGGTATTGGGGTTGATTCGAAAATTTCATCTGAGCTGTTGATTAATATATTTATTCCAAATACACCTCTTCATGACGGTGCTGTCATTTTACAAAAAGATCGTGTTGCCGCTGCAGCCTGTTATTTACCATTATCAGAAAGTCCATTTATTTCTAAAGAATTAGGAACAAGACATCGTGCAGCAATTGGAATTAGTGAAGTAACAGATAGCATTACAGTGGTTGTCTCAGAAGAAACGGGAGGCATTTCATTAACTAAAAATGGAAAACTTCACAGAGATTTGAACAAAGATACTTTTCGAGAGATGCTTACAAATGAATTAATAGCATCAAAAGTGGTAAAACAAGCTTCTTCAACCCGTTGGAATTGGAGGGGGAAGAGAGATGGATAAATGGCTTGATCAATTTACTGATAATCGTACATTCATGAAATTGGTTGCATTAGTGTTGGCGATATTATTATTTGGAACTGTATATGATGATAGCAAAGAAACGAATGATGTTAATGTTCCAGGCAGTAGAGAGTCAGAAACTCTATTAGATATACCGCTGAAAAGCTATTATGACACAGATAACCTTGTCATAACAGGTATGCCTGAGACGGTTGAAGTAGTGCTAGAAGGTCCGACAGCTAATTTGCGAGCAGCAAAAACTCAAAGGGATTTTGAAGTGTATGCCGATTTATCGAAAGTAGACGTTGGTAAACAGCGAGTCCAGCTGCAAATTAGGGATTTGTCTGATAGATTGAATGCAACAATCAACCCTGCCTATGTGGATATAGTCGTACAGGAAAAAGTAACAGAAGAGTACACAGTTGACGTTGAATTTAATCATAAGATGGTTGCGGAAGGTTATACAGCCGATAACCCTGAAGTACAACCAGGTAAGGTAAAAATTACTGGTGGAAAAGATGTTATGGATAAGATTACTTATGTAAAGGCAACGATTGAATTAGGCGAAAAGGTGAACAAAACAATCGATGATTATGCTATTGTTACAGTTTTGGACGACAATTTAAATAAATTAAATGTAGTAGTTGAGCAGGAGACAGTCAAAGTGACAATCCCTATTAGAAAGATAAGCAAAACCGTACCAATCGAAATTATGAGGTCTGGTACATCGCCTACAGGCGTAACAATCGATTCAATCATATTAGATAAAAATGAAGCAACCATTAAAGGCAATGAAGATATTCTGGATACGACGGAAAATGTGAGAGTAGAAGTGGATGTAAGTAAGATTAATGAAAATACAGAATTGACGCTTCCCGTAATCATGCCGAATGAGCTAAAAGAAGTAAACCCAGAAACGGTTAAAGCGATGGTTAAAGTTAGTGTGGAGATTGAAGAGACTGCAGTAACAGAAGAAGAGGAAACAACAAAAATATTTTCAGATATCCCGATTGAGTTAAGCGGGATACCTGAAAACTATCTTGTAACTTTTCAAGAACCTTCAAGTGGAACAATAAATTTAACGGTAACAGGAACAGAGGAAGTGCTTTCTATTATTAAAGAGACTGATTTCGAGTTAACCATAAATGCAGAGGGTTTAGAAGAAGGGGAGCATACAGTACAAATAAATGTAAATGCACCAGAGAATGTTAGCTGGACAATGGATATTGATAAAGTAAATATTGATATAACAGAAAAAGAGCTTTCTTAAAAAAATACTCTTCATTATAGTAATCATTTAATAGAGAACTTTAAACGGAAGATATAGAGGGAGATTGAAAGAAGTAGTATGAAATAATCTTCCTCTACATCGGCATATTAGGAATAATCCTAGAAGGAGCGATTCATAAATGGGTAAATATTTCGGTACTGATGGAGTTAGAGGAGTGGCAAATAGTGAGTTAACGCCTGAACTAGCTTTCAAATTAGGCCGCTTTGGCGGTTATGTATTAACAAAAGATCATGATCGACCAAAAGTGTTAATTGGGCGTGATACACGTATTTCAGGTCATATGCTTGAAGGGGCACTTGTTGCAGGTCTTCTCTCTATTGGCGCAGAAGTAATGCGTTTAGGAGTTATATCAACACCAGGGGTATCCTATTTAACAAAAGCAATAGGTGCACAAGCAGGCGTGATGATTTCTGCTTCACACAACCCAGTTGCTGACAATGGGATTAAATTCTTTGGTCCAGATGGGTTTAAATTATCAGATGACCAGGAACTGGAGATTGAGCAATTGTTAGATATGGAAGAAGATAAACTACCAAGACCAGTTGGAATAGACTTAGGACAAGTAAATGATTATTTTGAAGGTGGTCAAAAGTATCTACACTATTTAAAACAAACAGTTGATGAAGATTTCTCAGATATCCATATTGCTTTAGATTGTGCACATGGAGCAACATCCACCCTTGCAACTTATTTGTTTGCTGACCTTGATGCAGATACTTCAACCATGGGAGCATCACCAAATGGCTTGAATATAAATGATGGTGTAGGATCTACACATCCAGAAAAATTAGCAAGCTTTTTAAAAGAAAAAGGAGCGGATATTGGACTTGCCTTTGATGGAGATGGTGATCGCCTGATTGCCATTGATGAAAATGGTGAAATCGTAGATGGCGATCAAATCATGTATATTTGTGCTAAGTATATGAAAGAGCAAGGTCAATTAAAGCATGGTACAGTTGTTTCTACTGTAATGAGTAACCTTGGGTTTTATAAGGCATTAGAAGCTCAAGGAATTGAAAGTATTCCAACTGCTGTAGGTGATCGTTATGTTGTCGAAGAAATGAAGAAAAATGGCTATAATTTAGGTGGAGAACAGTCAGGACATATTATTTTTCTTGATTACAATACGACAGGTGATGGTCTTCTAACAGGTGTACAGCTTGTTAATATTATGAAAGTGACGAAAAAATCATTATCCGAGCTTGCTTCTGAAATGAAAAAATTTCCGCAAAAACTTGTCAATATTCGTGTAACAGACAAGCACCATGTCACTGAAAACGAAAAAGTAAGTGCAGTGATCAAAGAAGTAGAGCAAGAAATGAATGGAAATGGTCGTATTTTAGTACGTCCTTCAGGAACAGAGCCTCTTGTTCGTGTAATGGCTGAAGCATCGACAGAAGAACTTTGTGAATCTTACGTAAATCGTATTGCAGTAGTTGTTCAGACTGAAATGGGATTAAAAGAAGAATAACTTTAATGATGCATAAGGGAACTTTAAGTTCCTTTATGCATATTTTATTTTAAGGGGGCCTTTGAAGGTTGGAAATAATCACTATTTATGCGATATTGACGAAGGTTTTAAACTATTGTATGATTGTTCTTGTTTCTGCAATCCATTAAAAACAGAAGCCTATTTTTTTATTTGCAAAGGAGGGAGAAACAGTTTACTACAACTTTTAAAAGCGCCTGAACTATACCCTGTATGGATGGGTCTAGTTGACGAGGAGGAGGTTTATCGAAATTTCGGCGGATGCCTCCCGGTTGAAAGCACAACCGAACAGCACTTCTTTAAATCGTTAAGGCAACTTAACGGACAAAGGGAAGGGCATGCTAATGAGAAAGAAGATCTAAATAGATCTGAAAATCTATGAAAATATAAAAAATTATAGATATAAGGGGACAAGAGTGTCCCGGAATTTGTTCAAAGGATGCCTTTCAAATGTGAATGCGACCGATCGCAAATTGATTTGAGAGCCATTTAACCAAATTGAACATTTTACAAAGACTTCTTGTTCCCCTATAGGGAGGAAGCAGAAATATGTGTGGAATTGTTGGCTATATTGGAAATCAAGATTCAAAAGAGGTTTTATTAAGAGGGCTAGAAAAGCTCGAGTACAGAGGATATGACTCTGCGGGGATTGCTGTTATGGGGGAAGATGGAGTACAAGTTTTCAAAGAAAAGGGACGTATTGCAGATTTACGAAATATCGTTGATTATGATGTACGTGCAAAAACAGGTATTGGTCATACTCGTTGGGCTACCCATGGGGTACCAAGCCAAATGAATGCACATCCACATAAAAGTGCATCAGGTCGTTTCACCCTTGTTCATAATGGTGTCATTGAAAATTATGAAATTGTTAAACGTGAATATTTAATGGATGTACCATTAGTAAGTGATACAGATACAGAAGTAATTGTACAGCTTATTGAGTTATTTGTGAATAAGGGTGCATCTGTTGAAGCAGCATTCTGTCAAACTCTTGAACTACTCAAAGGTTCATACGCGATTGCTCTATTAGATGAACAAAATCCAAATATGATTTATGTGGCCAAGAATAAAAGTCCACTATTAGTCGGTGTTGGAGAAGATTTCAATGTCGTGGCAAGTGATGCAATGGCTATGCTGCAAGTAACGGATCAATTTGTCGAACTCATGGATCAAGAAATTGTACTGGTCACAGAAGATGGTGTAACCATTAAAGATCTTACTGGTGAAGTGATAAATCGGAACCCTTATACGGCTGAACTTGATGCAAGTGATATTGAAAAAGGAACATATCCGCATTTTATGCTTAAAGAAATTGATGAACAGCCACTTGTTCTTCGCAAAATTATTCAAAAGTATCAAAACGATAATGGTGAATTGACAATTAATGAGGAAATTGTTCAGGCGGTAAATGAAGCGGATAGAATTCATATTATTGCTGCTGGGACATCGTATCATGCAGGGCTTCTAGGTAAACAATTTATTGAAAAGTTAGCTGTTGTTCCAGTTGAAGTGCATATTGCCAGTGAGTTTGTCTATAACATGCCATTATTATCTGCAAAGCCGTTGTTTATTTTCATTTCACAAAGCGGTGAAACAGCTGATAGTCGTGCAGTGCTTGTTCAAATCAAAAAGTTAGGACATAAATCGTTGACAATCACAAATGTTCCTGGTTCTACTTTATCAAGGGAAGCTGATTATACGCTATTACTCCACGCTGGTCCAGAAATCGCTGTGGCTTCTACAAAAGCGTATACAGCTCAGTTAGCTGTGTTAGCGATTCTTGCTGAAGTAACAGCTAAAAGAAGTGGCAAAGAAATCAAGCTTGACCTTGTTAGGGAACTTGGAATTGTAGCGAATGCAATGGAAATTCTTTGTGATTCTAAAGAAGAATTTGAGAAAATGGCAAAAGAGTATTTAACAACTACCCGAAATGCATTCTTTATTGGTCGCGGAGTTGACTATTATGTATGTCTTGAAAGTGCATTGAAATTGAAGGAAATTTCGTACATTCAAGCAGAAGGCTTTGCAGGTGGAGAATTAAAGCATGGTACAATTGCTTTAGTTGAAGAAGGTACACCGATTATTGCCTTAGCGACACAGGAAGGTGTGAACTTAAGTATTCGTGGAAACGTGAAAGAGGTTGTAGCGCGTGGAGCAAACCCGTGCATTATCTCTATGAAGGGTCTGGAGATGTCTGAGGATCGCTTTGTGATTCCAGAAGTACATGAGTTATTAACACCTCTTATCTCGGTTATTCCAATGCAGCTTTTCGCCTACTATGCAGCCCTAATTCGTGACTGCGACGTCGACAAACCTCGTAACCTAGCAAAATCTGTTACGGTCGAGTAACGATGTAGATCTTAAACTTATGTTTTGTTGAATGAAAATAAAGTTCTATCGTAAAAGGAAAGGCTCGGTCTAATTTTATTAGATCGGGCTTTTTGGTAAGGAGAAAACTTAATTCCATTTTTCACTTTAATTTTTTCTGTTATGATCCATTTTTCTTTGAATAGAGATTTTTAAGTGGGTGTTAATTTACCAAAATAATTTGTGGTTGCTGCGATTCCCAAAGAATTAGTTAATAAGAAAGTAGACATTATTGGAAATTGACTACAATCAATCGATGCTTCGTTACAGGCAATTGGAGGAGTGTATGGTTTATAGAAAACGATAGCTGTAGGTAGATGGATACAAACGATTGGAGCTGTTGTTGAAGCGATCGGGGGTATACAATCAATCGGAGTTTGTAAGAGGGGTGCTTATCTGTTATAAAATATTGATTAAATAGAGAATGGAAGATATGATATTAAAATGGTATCTTAATACAGGATAGTATCTTATATGATTTTGTAGATGAGAGGTAATAGTAGAAGCAGTATATTTTGAAAAGAGAAACCTTGTTTTGTGTGGGATAAATAGAAAGGAATGAAATTGTGTTTGAATGGAAGAATATTTTTAAAGGGATGATGATGGGGGCAAGTGATGTTGTTCCAGGAGTTAGTGGAGGAACCATTGCCTTATTAGTAGGGATTTATGAAAGGTTAATAGAAGCAATTGATGGTCTTACAACAAAGGGTTGGAAAAAACATGTCGTTTTTTTACTTCCGGTAGGACTAGGGATGGGAACAGCGATTCTAACATTAAGTCATTTACTGAGTTGGTTGATGGAAAGATTCCCGCAACCAACCTTTTTCTTTTTTCTCGGTCTCATTGTGGCGATTATTCCATTATTGCTGCGTGAGGCTGACTATAAGCAAACATTTAAAGTACCACACTATGTGCTCCTTATACTCGCTGCAGTTGCAGTTGCGATGACTGCCTTTGTAAGTCATGATCAAACCACAGTCATGACTAATCTCGCTTGGGATGATTATCTTTATCTTTTTTTTGCGGGCTGGATTGCAAGTTCAGCGATGATCTTGCCTGGCATTAGTGGTTCATTAATGCTTTTGCTCATGGGTGCATATGCAACGGTAATAGAAGCAATTAAATCTTTGAACTTTCCGGTGATTATCGTGGTTGGTTTGGGCATTGTGATGGGTCTCTTATTAACAAGTAAGCTGATCCGTTATGTATTTCATAATTACAGGACAGTAACATACGCCATCCTAATCGGCTTTGTCGCAGGTTCTATTTTTGTGATCTATCCTGGTTGGCCTGAGAATGTTCTACTTATGGTCATGAGCTTACTCTCTGCTATAGGTGGTTGTCTAATTGCTTATTATCTAAGTCAATTTCAAAAAGGATAAGAATAATTAAACAAACACTAGGTTTTATTGGAATTTGGACTAGCGAGTCTTCGCTAGTCCTTTTTATATTAGCTCTTCTTAGTTTTTGGCTGTGTTAATGATGCTTGTTAATAAATTGCCTTTGGTGTACGTGCAGCATGTGTTTTATTACGTGAATAACTTAATGCCTACGTATACCAAAGGCTTATAAAGTAGCAAAATTACTGCTTAATAAAACCTAGTTTTTAAAACTCATAATAACTACGAAGTAAATAAGAAATCCATTTACAATGTGGGTGATTTCGAATATTTTCTAGTAACCCTCTCACAATAACAAGACTTAAATTAGGTTTAAGTAGCTGTTGTTTTAGTAGAATTAACGATTCTTTTTCAATAGAATCTTCAACTTCTTCTATTTTTTGCTCCATCATTTCAATAAGTTGTTCCTTCGTTACTTCTTCATTTATCGGTTGCTTAAACAGATGGATAAGGTCTTGTGAAATAAATGGAATGGTAGTATGTTTCGCTAGGAGATTTGTTTTTTCCACAAGCGATTGAGACAGTAAGTCCAAATCTAACGAGATGTTATTGTATAGCAGTAATTCTGAATAAATATTCGTAAAGCCTTTAATACAATAAATTAAATCATATTTTGTATGTTTGACCTCTTCACCATATAAACGTTCAACCATCGATAAGATAATTTTCTCCATTAACCTGTTGTAGTAACGAATTTTTAGAATGAGCTCTTTATTAAAAGATTGTGTTTGCTCTTTGATAAAGAATTTTGCAAAATCAGAGTACTTATGAAACGAGTGGAATATTGCGTAATAAAATTCATATAAAAGCTCTTCATCATTATTTGTGTTTTTGACTTTATAGTCAATATCGGAGGTGATTTGTATCATAAAATGATCAACTAGTGCTAAAATCAATTCGTCCTTTGACTTGAAAGATAAGTAGAAAGCACCTTTAGAAATACCACAATGCTCTGTTATTTGTTGGACAGATGTGGATTCAAAACCTTGCTTCGCAAAAAGTTCTAACGCTTTTTCCATAATTAATTGTTTTTTAATCATTTTATTTTATCGCTCCTAGGCTATGTTATTGACAAATGACTGATTAGTCATTAGTATAAGTAATTGAGCTTAATAAGTCAATTAAGGGTAGGTGTAAGAGTGAAAGGTTTAGTCAATTTTGTCCTGAAGAATAAACTAGCCGTATGGTTGCTTACCATTATCATCACTGTATCTGGTATTTATTCAGGTATACAAATGAAAACAGAAACGATTCCAGATATTTCACTTCCTTACTTAATGGTAATGGACGTATATCCTGGAGCAACTCCTGAACAAGTGATGGAAGATGTGTCCATGCCGTTAGAGAAAGCAATAGAAAATCTTGAAGATGTGAAATCCGTTTATTCAAATTCATATTCTAACATGGCAAATATTCAAGTAGAATACGAATACGGTGTAGATATGGACGAGGCGAAGCGTGCATTAGAATCTGCATTAGGTGCAGTGACTTTAGCAGAAGGAGCACAGGAGCCAATTATTACAGCAATTAGTATGAATATGATGCCAGTGGTTGCATTAAGTATAAGTAGTCAGGAAGAAGATATTGTTGAATTAACATCAACAGTAGAAGAAATTTTACTTCCGAAAATCGAGAAAATCGATGGTGTTGCATCTGCAGCGATTACAGGTCAACATATTGAAGAAGTGCAGCTTACGTATAACGAAGCAAAAATGGCTGAACTTGGCTTAACCGAAGATACAGTAAAGCAAATAATTCAAGCAAGTGACCTAGCGGTTTCATTAGGTCTTTACGAGTTTGAAGAAGGTGAAAAAGCTGTAGCAATAGATGGCAAGTTCATGACAGCTGATGAATTAAAGGGAATGCTTATTCCTGTAACACCTTCAGAAACAAATCCATCACCATTTGTGAAACTTAGCGAGATCGCTACAATTGAAGTAGTTGGTAAAGTAGAATCGGTTTCACGCACAAATGGTGAGGACGCGATTGCCATTCAAATTGTCAAAGGGCAACAAGCAAACACGGTTGATGTTGTAGACGATGTGAAGGAGCTAATCGAAGAAGAAGAGGCAAATATCGATGGTCTTGTCATCGATGTATCACTTGACCAAGGTGCGCCAATTCAAGAATCGGTTACAACGATGATTGAAAAAGCGTTATTTGGCGGTTTAATTGCCGTATTGATTATCCTTCTCTTCCTACGTGATGTTAAATCAACCATTATTTCGATCGTATCCATTCCAGTTTCTATCTTCATGGCGTTACTGCTGTTAAACTGGTTGGATATTACGCTAAATATTATGACACTTGGTGCGATTACAGTGGCCATTGGTCGTGTAATTGATGACTCAATCGTAGTCGTTGAAAATATTTATCGTCGTCTTCATTTAAAAGAAGAAAAATTAACAGGTCGTGCACTTGTACGAGAAGCGACAATTGAAATGTTTAAACCAATTCTGTCATCAACATTAGTAACGGTTGCGGTATTCGCACCACTTATCTTCGTTGGTGGTATGGTTGGCGAGCTGTTTATGCCGTTCGCATTAACCATGACGTTTGCACTTGGAGCTTCGTTAATTGTTGCGATTACAATTGTTCCTGCACTATCTCACTTCTTATTTAAGAAGAAGTTATATAGCGAAAAGACAGAGAGCAGTCATAAGGAGATTGGTAAATTATCACAATGGTACAAAGGAATTCTTAAATGGACACTTAATCATAAAGTTATTACTTCACTCATTTCTATTGTTTTATTAGCTGGTAGTTTGGCGTTAACGCCATTAATTGGTTTTAGCTTTATGGGTAGTGAAGAAGAAAAAGTGATGTACTTAACGTACACGCCAGAAACAGGCGAGCTAATGGAAGATACATTAGCAAACATAGAAGTGGTAGAAGAAGAGTTACTAAAACATGAGGATATTGATATTGTTCAATTATCTGTAACGAATAGTGGCGATCCGATGGCAGCGATGATGGGCGGCGGTGGAGATGGTGCATTAATGTACTTAATCTTTGACCCAGAAATGGATGACTTCCCAGAAGCCCGCGCGGAAATTGAAGAGTATGTATTCAACATTAGTCAAACAGGTGAATGGAAGAGCCAAAACTTTTCTTCGATGTCGATGTCAACAAATGAAGTTAGCTACACATTCTACAGTGAAGATTTAGATAAACTAAATGAAGCTGTAAAAATGGTAGAAGACGTTATGAATAAAAATGATGGCTTAGAAGACGTTTCTTCAAGTGCAGAGGATGCGTATGTTGAGTATACATTTAAAGTAGAACAAGATAAATTACTGCAGTATGGTTTAACAACGGGTCAAATCGTGATGATGTTAAGCCCAATAACAACAAAAGAAGTATTAACAACAGTTGAAAAAGATGGTGACCCGTTAGAAGTAATCGTTCAGCAAGAACAAGATGAACAGCCAAAATCAATTGATGATATTTTGGCAACACAAGTGCCGACAGCACAAGGCATGTCAATGCCACTTTCTGAACTTGTAACAGTTGAGAAAGGTACAACGTTAAATACACTTGCACGTAGTCAAGGTGAATACTACGCAACCGTTTCAGGTACAATCATTGGTGATGATATTTCAAAAGCAACATCCCAAGTCGATGAAGCAATTGATCAATTAGATTTACCTAAAGGTGTTACAATCGGTGTTGCCGGTGTAGCTGCAGATATGACTGAAACATTTACACAACTTGGTGTAGCCATGCTTGCGGCAATCGCAATTGTGTACTTTATCCTTGTTGTCACATTCCGTGAAGGTGTCGCACCATTTGCAATTCTATTCTCACTACCATTTGCAGTAATTGGTTCATTTGTTGGTTTATTAATCGCTGGTGAAACCATTTCTGTATCTGTCATGATGGGTCTATTAATGTTAATCGGTATCGTTGTAACGAATGCGATCGTACTTGTAGACCGTATTATTCATATGGAACGTGATGGTATGAGTATGCGTGAAGCGATTCTAGAAGCGGGTGCCACACGTCTACGTCCAATTTTAATGACAGCACTTGCCACGATTGGTGCGTTAATTCCATTAGCCATTGGCTCAGGTGGTGGCGGTTTAATCTCGAAAGGTCTTGGTATTACAGTAATCGGTGGTCTGACAAGTTCGACGTTATTAACATTAATTATTGTACCAATCGTGTATGAGATATTATCTAAGCTATTTAAGAAAAACCGTAAAGAAATAGAAGAAAACTAATTGATTAGCCCTACAAGGTGATCCATCATCTTGTAGGGCTTTTTGTTTTTTAGGAGATATGACACGCTTATTGCCTTAGCGATACAAGAAAGCGTGAATTTAAGTATTCCCGTAAATGTTAAAGAAGCTGTAGCCGGTGGTACATATCCTTGCATTATCTCAATGAAAGGTCTTGTCTTGAAGTGACAGTTGACCGGTTCGTAATACTAGGTGGATCTAAGTCAATATTTTGGACACAAATAAGTTAAATTCTAATTGGGTGTTATTTCCATAAGAGTGCGTAGGGCGTTGGCGCTTGGCACGGAGCCTCTGCGAGCGTGTTGTCTTGCGAAGGGCGAAAGAGGGTATAATGCACTCTCTTTCGCAAAGCGAATAGCCTACCACGCTCACCTCTCCATGTAAAGCGGTGCACAATTGAAGTAAAGTGACTAAAGCTACTTCTCGCATGTGGTTCTCTACTTCTTGGGGTACGACCGAGATATGTTTAAAAACAGGTCATATTATTACATTATTTACCAAATATTATTTCCCATGCTATTCCAGTATTTTTGTAAAAGTATTTGGTAATCTTTTTGGACACGTTTTTTGGTAATAAAAAAACTTAATTAAACTAGGTATCACTGAAACAGAAAAAATGATTACAAAAAGTACACCTTCTGGGAAAAACAAACGTTTATTGTAATGTGGCAGTTAACGGATTATGTTGTTTGATCTTTTGTATTGATAGATTTACACTATAATTCCCATGTTCGAGAAGTTTATTAAGAAAAAGATTCAATTGTTCTTGAGATTTAACCTTTATTTTTAAATGGTAACATCCTTCCCCCGATATTCGGTGAGCTTCAACTACCTCATTTCGATCATTAATAAAACGAATAAACGAATCATGATTTGCTGTTTTCATATAAACAATGACAAACGCTGTATAAGGAAGCCCTAATTGCATTTCATCGATGATTAGAGAGTAGGCTTTAATTACACCACTTTCCTCAAGTTTTTTAATACGATTCCCTACTGCTTGTCCAGTCATATGAATTTGTGCTCCTAAGTCTTTCCATTGAATACGTGAATTTTCAGTTAATAACTGGAGAATCTGAAAATCAATTTTATCAAGTTGCATATAAATTCCTTTCACCATGAATTTTTTTGATAAAAAAGTGTTTCATCAAAGTATCGATAAAAATCAAGATATTATTTATGATTTGATTATAATCTATTTTTGGATGGGGTGGATAAAAATGAGTGTAGCTTTGATCTTAGTTGATATTCAAAATGACTATTTTCCAAATGGAAAGATGGAATTAAGCAATCCTGTAAAAGCAGCCGCTAATGCTGCAAAAGTTCTTGAATGGTTTAGACAGAATAACAAAGATAATATTTTTCATGTCCAGCATATCGCAAGTGAAGCAGGGTTAGGCTTCTTTCTTCCAAACACGGAGGGAGTCAAAATAAATGAATCTGTTTTACCATTAGAACATGAAAGTATTATCATAAAACATGCACCTAACAGCTTTTTAAAGACCGAATTAGAAAACAAATTAAGAGAAATTGGAGCGACCAAGCTAGTGATTGTAGGTATGATGACGCATATGTGCATTGATGCCACGACAAGAGCTGCAAAGGACCTAGGTTTTGAATGTACAGTTATTGAAGATGCATGTGCGACAAGGGACTTATCTTATCAAGATAAGGTCGTCCCAGCTGAACAGGTTCATTATGCGTTTGTCAGTGCACTTAATGGAATGTATGCAAATGTAGTTTCGACCGAGGATTTCCTGCAACATGAAGTTGATACGATCCAGGAGAACAACTAATTAAATATAAAAGGGAGCTTGTTTATAAAACAGTCTCCCTTTTTTCTGTGTCTTTGAAATAAAGTTGTACCGTTAATAAAGTTATACCGTTTGTAAAAAAGTTGCACCGTTTCCCCTTTGGATATCTAAAGGGGTTTTTGTGTCGTCGCAAAGAAAAGTTGCTAAGTAGATTAAGGAAGAATTGTTCCGTTATAGGGCCATTTACTTGAATAACACTCAATAATGAAATCATTATCTATGCTAAAATAAAGAGATAGATTTTTAAAAGAAACATAGCAAGTAGTGGGGGATAAAATGAAAAAAGTAATAAAAACTGTTTTCGGTATAAGTTTCGTGTTTTATTTATTGGCATTAGTAGTTTTATTGTTCTTAGGTTCAAGAGGTTATATATGGACAGATTTATCATTGATAGAATATATAAAGAACTCTTCTAATTTTGTACCATTTAAGACTATAAGTACATATATTACGGCAATATTTGATGGAAGTATGAATATGGATATACCTATAAAAAACCTCTTCGGTAACTTCTTTATGTTTTTGCCAATGGGAATTTATCTACCTTACTTTATAAAAAAGATTAATAAAATAAGTGTATTTACCATTTCGATGATTATATTGTTATTTGCTATTGAAGTAATACAAGTAATTACAAGAAGAGGAAGTTTTGATATTGATGATTTCATTCTTAATATGGTTGGTGCTTTGATAGGTTTTGGTATTTGGAAAACAAAAGTTGTTCAGAAGTTACTTAAATAGGTATCTTTAGTTCTTCAACTAGTTCTTCAACAAACGGGCGCATTTGTTGAAAAGATATAAAAGGACCATACATATTAGTCAGGCTAATATATATGATCCTTTATTTGTGTTATTAACGCAAAATAAGTATTAAAAAAGCGCAAAATAAATATAAAAGTTACATAAATATAGTTTAATATTTTCTCTAATTTTGTTTATTGTAGTGAACACCGAATGTATGAATTTATTTATTTTCGTATATTGAAAAGATTGGCTTAAGTTACGTAATACTACCTTAAGGTCATTAACATAATCAGATATTATCGGTACTAAAAAAGGACCTTCGAACAAAGATCCTTTTTATTGTGTAATGAGTTTTTAAGCACCGTTAATGAGAGAACTTTTATTTTATAAATTTTTTATAATACATTAATAAAGTCATAAGCAGTAAAGGATCTATAGCAGCTGAATACCCTATATTCCACCACCCATAATGAAAATACCCAAAAGGTTTTGGAAGTAATGTAATTAATTCATATGTTAATAATAATAATTCCCAATAGAAAAAGTAACGTATTTGTTTCCATAAGGAATTTCGGAATGGATACCAGTTTAAAAACATCATATTTACAGGCGGTATTAAAACTGTAACCGTGGGTAAATCTAACCAATCTACATTTTGAGTAAAGTACCAATATCCGTGATATTTTATGTCAACATACCCATCAAAAAGGATTTGGAAAGCAACAGTAAACATCCACACGTGTGCTATCTGCTTAGATGATAATATTTTATTTGTTTTGAAAGCAATTAAATTAAAAAGAACAATACTAACAATGAGTATAATCATAAAATCCTTTTTTTATCAATAATTATTTCCATTACCTTATTCAATTATTCTGTTTTATTAGTTGATTTAATTAACATAAGCGATGTTATCGGTATTGAAAAAGGATCTTCGATTGGAAGATCCTTTTTCATACTGCTAATTCACCTATATCCACTTGTAGTTTAAGTTTAGTAATAAATATAGGAATTTATTGGAATACTAAATATTATCTGATAATGTGGAGGAAATCATGCTCGAAAAAGGGAAAATTAACTCCGGTGAATTTCAAATATTAGTGATCACATTTACGATAGGAACTGCAATTCTTAATCTACTTGCTTTACTTGCAACTTCAGCAAAGCAGGATGCCTGGATTTCTTCTGCTTTAACGACTTTCATCAGTTTATTTTTTATATTCATATTTAACCAATTAGCTGCCCTTTATCCATCTATGACTTATATCGAAGTTAATGAAAAAATATTTGGGAAATGGATTGACAAAATCGCACATTCAAATCATTGATTAACAAGGGTTCAGAACTCGTTTGAGGAATGGAAGGAAAGGTTGTGAAGGGTTATGAATCAATTAAAAGATATGCAGCCACGAGTCTTCTGAAGAAGCCTGCAACGTTGATAAATCAACCATATATAAAAACCTGCATAAACGATAAAAAATGAACACAAGCCAATCCCTTACGGTTCAAGAGATTGGCTCTTTTGCTAGCTGCTAATAGTTGACTTTATGTTAAATAGGTTTGTATACGGTATTCATGTAATTATGGGAGATCTTGTTCAACAAGTAGGTTTTTTCAATAAAATAATGCAAAAAAGGACTTATCCTGAGAGTCCCTTTTTGCATTATTTTAGATAGGTTGTTCATTTATATTTTCCACCGTTTAGGAAATATTATTCCATAATGTATTACTTTAAAATAGGAGGTTGTTCCAATGGAGGATAAAACAAATATCCCTTTAACTGCTGCGGAAATGTCTGGTTTATGGACTCAATACATGGGCGATACAATAGCTGTTTGTGTGAATAGCTATTTCTTAGAAAAAGTAGAAGATGAAGAAATACGTCCTATTATTGAATGGACACTCGATACAGCAAAAGAGAATGTTTCCATCATGCAGGAACTGTTTCAAAAAGAGAATTTCCCGATACCCATTGGATTTACGGAACAAGATGTCAATACAAAAGCTCCAAGACTTTTTACAGATACATTTTTCTTAAAGTATTTAAGTCAAATGGCTGTATCTGCAATGACAGCCAGCAGTGCAGGACTAACAGTTGCGACACGTCCAGATGTTGTTACTTTTCATAAACGTATATTGAATAAAGGGGTTGAATTGCGGAACAGAACACGTGATTTAATGCTAAAACAAGGGATTTATGTAAAACCGCCTTATATACCTATTCCTGATAAGGTCGATTTTATAGAAAAACAACATTATTTAACTGGTTTTTTGGGGAAAAAGAGGTCTATTAATTCACAAGAAATCACTCATTTATACTTAAACACTCTAATAAATGCTATCGGTAAAGAAATAGTAACGGGCTTTGGCCAGACTGCTCAAAACGAAGATGTAAAACAGTATTTTTTAAGAGGGAAAGAACTTGCCCAAAAATATGTAGATACATTTAGCAATTTTTTAACCAAAGAGGATCTGCCTGCCCCTATAAGTTCAGGTTCGGCTGTTTTAGATACAACCGCAAGTATTTTTTCAGATAAACTAATGATGTTTCATGTTACAACTATGGTTGCAACAGGAATTGGATATTATGGAATGGCATTAGCAGCAAGTCCAAGGAGAGATTTAGGACTTAAATATATATCAATAATTCCAGAAGTCGCACTGTATGTCGAAGATGGAGTCAATATTATGATTAAACACGGCTGGATGGAGGAACCTCCACAAGCAGTCGACCATGACAAGTTAATACAGAATTAATGCTATGAATCCCTATGAAAAATTATTATGGAGCATTGCTCTTCCTGGCTTCGGCTAGTTATTAAATGGCAAATATGTAAAGGGCATTATACTCATCTTGTTGGAGTTTGTGGTCAATGTTCAAGCAAATTTTAATGAAGTGATTAGATTAAGGGGTAGTACCAACATTTTGACTTAAAACCCATGTTAAGACATTTTCTGGTAAAAAATAGTATTTTTCCTTACTCTAAGCTAAATCCCTTTAACTTGAATAGCTTTGTGACAAGGGAATTACATTTAGGGAAGGATTAAGGGAACTAAAATCATCTATTTTACAACCATTACATGGTTAGTATTTAACTTCCCTAAAATGGTCGTTAAAGAGAAATTGTTTATTTATCAAGGGTTTTGTCCTTAGCGTGGGAAATATGATAAATGGTTGGTAATACCCCTATTAGTATGATCTTATTAAAGTATACCAGTTAATGAAAACTATAGTTTATTCAAGAATAGGGCGCGATTGTGAAGGATTACAGGTGGAAGATGATCCAAGTTTTTTATAAAAGAATGCTTCAATTGAATATATTAAAAGCTTGTTTTGATCAATCTTTTTTCAAAACAAGCTTTTTCATTTTTTCATCAGGGTTATTAGTATCAATTTGATCCAACTTTATTTTAGCGATTTAATACTGCATCATACGTTTGTTTATGCCTAAATATTAAAAAAGTAAAATAAATAATTCTCGAGGATTTGACAACAACTATTTTTTTATTTAAAATTACTATTAATTCGAGATATATTTATTGAAGATATTTTGAATCGAGGCATTTTAAAAATTGGGAGGAATAAGTGTTATGACAAAAGATTTTTACACTGTATTGAAAGAAAGACGTTCTTACTATGGGATTAATAAAGAGGTACGGATCTCTGATGAAAGAATTAAAGAAATTGTTGAATTTGCTGCAAAATATACTCCATCTGCTTTCAACTCTCAAACGGCACGTCTTGTTGTATTGACAGGAGAAGCACATAATAGATTATGGGATATTACGACTGAAACATTAAGAAAAGTGGTTGGAGAAGGTGATTTTGAAGGAACTCAACAAAAAATGGATTCCTTTAAAGCTGGATATGGAACTGTATTATTCTTTGAAGACGAAGCAGTAGTGAAATCTCTTCAAGAACAATTTGCTTTATATGCTGATAACTTCCCAGTCTGGTCAAACCAAGCATCAGGTATGCACCAATTAGTGGTATGGACAGCATTAGAAGCAGAAGGGTTAGGAGCATCTTTACAGCACTATAATCCACTAATTGATGACGAAGTAAAAAAAGAATGGAATATTCCAGGGAACTGGAAATTGATTGCCCAAATGCCATTTGGTAACCCAACTTCTCCAGTGGGCGAAAAAGAATTCCAACCACTTGAAGATCGTGTTAAATTTTATAAATAATTTGAACAGGAAGAGAAGTACCTTTTCATCTCTCCCTTAATAACAAATAGTAGATTTACTAAAAGTCTGGTGAGGATTGATAGCCCATCAGACTTTTTTGAGTTCATCTGATCATAAGTATGTAAGGATTGTTCATTGCATTTAGGGATGCTTTCCAGTGTAGGTGTGACGAAAAGACAAAAGCGAAACTCGGTATTTATTGAAGGATTAAAACAAGAAAGTATATAGATTCATGTTGGTTTCATTTTGGTTGGTTTTGGCTTAGTCAGAATGGAATAATATTAAGAAACTGACAAACCCTAAAGAAAAGGGTGATAAAATGAAAAGAATCATATTTGCTTTATTGTTTTGCGCAGTATCAAGCTTGGGGATTTCAGCAACAACCCCATTTAATACAAATTATATGGTTCATGCAGAAAAGGAAACTCCACCGTATGCAAAGTGGGGAAACCTGGCTGTTCAAAAAACAACAGAAAAGTATCCAAACACAAAGGTAGTAGATTATTTACACGTTGGCAAGGAAAATAAGGATAAGACTGCAATTGAAAAATTCAAACTCTGGTTAAAAAGTGAAAACAAGGAATTTGGTGTCTTTGTGAATATTGAATTTGATAAAAGTACAGAACAAATCGTCAATATTACATTCAAAGAAGTATCCCAATGACGGGTGTACTAATGACCTATAGATGATTTGTCAGTCGTTGGACTGGGTATCAAAGTGAAACAACTTTTAATAAAGTTATTTAAAACACGAAGAAATTGCTTGAAAGAAGAAGCAATTTCTTCGTGTTTTTTTGATTATTTCTTGAAACCTGTGGCAGGGTACTGTTATTTTCCATATCCAAGCTATCTTCATGATCATTTGTTTATTTTGACTTTCTTATGTTGAAAATTTTTTAAGTATAGAAAAAAATGGGGATACTGCAAATGTAGAATAAAATACAGTGCAGAGGGGATGATTTTATGACTTCGGAAAGTAGGAATCCAAGGAAGCAAGGAAGTATGGTGACTCAATCTTCATATTTGAGTCGTAATCTATGGTCTGGCCTTTTGTTCGGTATTAGTTTAGTTGCTTTTATTGATGAGACCGTTTTTCATCAGTTATTACACTGGCATCATTTCTATGATAAATCTACAACCAATATGGGACTGGTATCAGATGGTTTGTTTCATGCCTTTAGCTGGTTTGCAACCGTGGGTTCTTTGTTCATGGTTGCTGATCTTCGCCGTCGGAAAGGGTGGTGGGTTAGGAAATGGTTAGGAGGTGTGTTGCTCGGATCGGGAGTTTTCCAGTTGTATGACGGTACGATCCAACATAAGCTTATGGGACTTCACCAGATTCGCTATCACGTAAATATTCTCCCTTATGACCTCGTATGGAATATCATTGCCATTGCGATGATTGTAGCGGGTGCCATCCTTATCATTCGTAAACATCGTCCATCAAAACAAGTGGAGGTGGTCAGTTAAATGCCTATGCATAATTATTTAGCTCATGGCAGTGACATATTCCCCCACCTTATCTTAGTATTCGTGTTCATGCTAGTAGTAAGTTTATATATTTTGGCGGTGATCGTATCCAATCGTCGCTATAAAAAATGGCTCTTGTACCGTACGTTTTTCTGGATTTTGGGTGTTTTGTGTATTGCGATGGTAGTCGTTGGACCTATAGCAGATCAGTCCCATCAGGATTTCACTGTGCATATGATCGGTCATTTACTTCTAGGAATGCTCGCGCCACTCCTTATAGTATTAGCTGCCCCTATGACTCTCCTATTACGAACACTCAATGTTACTCTTACACGAGATCTTTCACGCTTGTTGAAAAGTTGGCCAGTGCATATTTACAGTCATCCGATTGTCGCTTCCATCCTTAATATTGGAGGTCTTTGGGTACTCTATACGACCGAATTATATGCACAAATGCAGCATAATATCCTACTTCATATATTGATCCATCTACATATATTCTTTGCTGGCTATCTTTTTACTGTGTCCATGATTTATATTGACCCGATCGTACATAGAAAGAGTTTCACCTACCGTGCCATTGTGATGGTGATCGCTTTAGCAGGTCATGGTATTTTAACGAAGTATACCTACGCCCATCCACCTAAGGGTGTACCCGCCTTGCAAGCTGAAAATGGGGCCATGTTAATGTACTATGGTGGAGATGCTATTGATCTTATTCTTATTTTTATTTTTTGCTTCCAATGGTATAGAGCAATGCGACCACGAGAACCATTCCGTTATGAATCACTCCATATACAATGAAGTCATTGTACTTTTTATTAATGTATGAACCTACACCTTCTTTAGATGCTATGACAAAAGAGCAAATTCAGCAGTTGATCTTCGCACAACAAAAGTTAAAAATAACCTTGTTATTTCAGTTTGTAGACAAAAGGGGTTCTTTTTTTCATAAGTCAAATTAATCCCGAAAACGAATGGAAAATGCCGTGGTTGTTAAATATCCTTTATAGTCGTATAATTTATAATAGAGATATTCTATTTATTATTTTTCTTTTTAAATACGGTGCGGTTTTTCAGAACGTGCATTTGATTTAATAAAATGGATTAGTTGATACGAATAAACAAAGATCTTTCGTGTATTTATAGAATAGAGGGAGGCTTACAGGGTGAGCGAAACAACCTATTTAAATAGTGATGCTAGAAATGTGTTAAAGGCGACAAGTAGGACTTTCTATATCCCGATTAGTCACCTAGCGCAAGGCTTACAAGAAGCAGTTGCGTCTGCCTACTTATGTATGAGAGCCATTGACGAGATAGAAGATCACCCCGAACTCCTGCCAACATCTAAAAGCCATCTATTACTCTCCATCAGTCAAATCTTGCAAAGACAACCTTTTAATGAGGAAGAGTTAATGGATTTACTTGATCCTTATAAATCCCAGCTACCTAAAGTTACTAGACAACTTGGTGACTGGATAAAAATTTGTCCACCGACAATTGTAGAGAGTATATTGGATGCGACATCAACTATGGCAGAGGGTATGGCTGAATGGGTTAATCGAGGATGGCAGATTAAGAATGAAGAAGATTTAGATCAGTATACTTACTATGTTGCAGGTTTAGTTGGGGTCATGCTCACGGATATTTGGAAGTGGTATGATGATACGGACGCAGATAAAGATTTGGGTATCGCGTTTGGACGTGGCCTACAAGCAGTTAATATCCTTCGGAATCATCATGAAGATAAGGACAGAGGTGTAAGCTTCTTTCCAGAAGGATGGGAATTAGAAGATATGTTTTCCTATGCCCGTCGCAATCTTAAATTGGCTGATCTTTATGTAAAAGATATTAAAAATAGTAGTATCCTTAAATTTTGTCAGATTCCATTGGCTCTTGCGCATGGTACGCTTGGAGCTTTAGTAGAAGGAAAAGAAAAAATGAGTAAAGTAGAAGTACTTAAAGTTGTTAGTCAAGTAGTAACGAAATCAAAATGAAAATATATGAAGAGTAACGTCCCCTCTAACTTAGTTGTTAAAGATCTAAGTGAAGGGGGCGTTTTTTTTGCTTTTTCTAATTTTAATCTTTATTCGTTTCGTGAAGAGTGGTTTAAGACTATCTGGCTTCCTTTTCTTAAAAAATAGTAGGCGATGAAAAAGCTTAAGGCTGCACCATAAAAAAGAGCAGGGTGGGAAAATAAATCCATGAGTAGTCCCATGATACTTGGAGCGATGATGGCAGAAGCCATCGAGAATAAATAATATAGTCCAGTAAAAAAACCAATTTTATTTTTACCACCTAAATCAGCAACTAAAGGATATGCTTGAACATTAACGAGTGCCCAAGTAAAGCCGCCGATAAATAGAGTTACCTGTAATAAGACGATTTGGCTTATGCTAGGAAATAAAGAACTAATAAATGGAAGAAATGGGATGCTGATAAAGATAAGAGGTTGACAGATTAATCCAACCAGCATGAGTGGGACTTTGCCCCACCTGCTGCCGAATAATCCGGCTGGGATAGAAAAGAGAACAAAGGATAAGCTGAAAAAGCCAAGGGTAAAGCCTGCTGTGCTTTCTGCCATGTTTAAATGTTCAACAGCATATACTGTAAATAGGGCTTCAACTCCGGTATAACCAATAAAATAGAGGAAAATAGCGATTAGAATAAAGAGTTTTCCCCTAAATTCAACTTTGATTAGTTCGCTAAAGCCTTGCAATAATGAGTGAGAGGCTTTGACCTCATCTAATTCATTGTTAGAATTTTCGGTATAAGGTGGATGATGATCAACTGTGAAGAAGAGTAGAATAAAGGTAAGTAGAAGCAAACAGCCTGCAACTAAAAAAGGGTATGTTCGATCGATCCCATATAAGGTAGATAATCCGAATAAGGCGATGATGGCACCGATACCACCCATGAAATTGATGACTCCATTAGCTGTTGATCTTTTATCAGTAGGGGTATGGTCGGGCATTAATGCAATGACAGGGGCTCTAAATATGGTCATTGCTAGTAAGAAGATGATATCAACTAGGATCAGTATCCAAAATGTAGCGGCAGCACCGTAAGGGATTAAGATATAGAAAAGAGCGGCGATGGGCATCCCAATCACAATGAAAGGAAGTCTGTTACCTATTCGAGTATCCACTTTATCTGACCAGGCACCAATTATGGGAATCAAAAGAACGGCAAGTAAGTTGTCTAGACCCATAATTGCTCCACGGATGGCCTTGCTTTCAATATATTCTCCAAGAATGAGTGGCATATAAGCGTTATAGAACGTCCAAACAAGCATTAAAGTTAAAAATCCACTTCCGATGACAAAAATCTTAGTGTAAGAAAAAGGTTTTTTCTGTCTCAACCCAATGACCTCCGTCTATTTTTATCCACATCCATGACAGTACTTTGTATTTAAAAGTAAATGCCTTCAATTCACTGATCAATACGTATAAGTATATTAATAGTAAGTAGGTGTTATGTTATGTTTAACATGGAAATATAAAAGAGTGAAAAAATGGATAAGTATCATGAAAAAGCCGATCAAATTCTGCGTTTACAGTAATTGATCGGCTGTCAGAAGAAAGAATTAGCTCTTGTTAACCAAAAAGACGGAAAATATAGAATAAATCATCTTTTAATTCTTTTTCGAGTTAATATGTTATGATAAAAAACAGACTTAATTAGAGGTGAAACAATTTTATGTCGTGGGAATTATTTTTTGCATATGAACACTTAATTGATTTAGGTATTGCTGTTGCGATTTTCCTGTTATTTTTACTCTTCAGGAAAATTTTTGCTAAGTATGTCTTTACTCTTTTATTAAAGTTGAGTAGCAAAGCACCAACTACTTTATTTTCCTCGGTTTTTAAGGCTTATGAAAGACCGATTCAATGGTTATTTATTATTATAGGCTTTTATGTTGCGGTAAGATACTATCCTTTATTAAACCATAGTAATACTCTGTTTTTAGATATTTTAAGATCAGGTGTGATTATCGTTATTAGTTCGGGGCTATACAATCTTTCGGCTTCTTCCTCAGCCATTTTTGCAAAACTGAATGATAAGTACAGCTTAGAAATTGATGCTATTTTGCTTCCATTTTTATCAAAGGTATTGCGGGTGGTTATTGTAGCTATTGCAATCAGTGTGATTGCTCAAGAGTTTGGTTATAATGTGAGCAGTCTTGTTGCCGGTTTAGGGATAGGTGGACTTGCTGTTTCTCTCGCTGCAAAGGATGCTTTAGCTAATTTGTTTGGTGGATTTGTGATTATTACCGAAAAACCATTTTCTATTGGAGAGTGGATTAAGACATCAGCTGTGGAAGGTACAGTTGAAGAAATTACCTTTCGAAGTACGAGAATCCGTACTTTTGCGGATGCCATTGTTACGGTACCGAATGCAACACTTGCAAATGATTCCATTACAAACTGGAGTAAAATGGGGAAAAGGCAAATTACATTCAATTTGAAAGTAACCTATGATACACCTAGAGATAAATTGGAGAATGTTGTAAGAGAGATTAAGGATAAAGTGAAAAATCATCCGGGTATCCATCCAGAGACGATCTTCGTTACATTTGATCAATATCAGGAAAATGGGTATGGAATTTTCTTGTATTTCTTTACAAATACAACGGCTTGGGGAGAATTTCTAAGTATAAAAGAAGAAATTAATTTTAAAATCGTGGATATCCTTGAACAAGAAGGAGTTTCACTGGCCATTCCAAGTAGAAAGTTGTATGTTGATCAGGAAAATGATGTGCAATTGAAAAAAGATGTTTTAGGAAGACAAGAAGCTTAAAAGGATCACACAAATATTCTCTATAAGAAATCAGGATAACACCTCTTTAGATTTTATATCTAAGAGGTGTTTTTTGGTTTGTGGTGACAAATACTAATTGTGATTCAGTGAAAATAAAGGTGACTAATTGGTGAAAAATAATGATTTAAGAGGCTTCTTTAAACCAAAAAACCAATTTGCTATGTAATATTAAGAATGGATTGGTTGACTACCTTTACTGATTTTAATGTGCTTTTAATAGAAAGAGCATTTTTCATGCTATGAGTAATCGAGAGGCTGGTTCAGGAAGTGAACAAATTTCTATAGATTAGAAATATGGACTGATTTTTTTAAAAAATATGGATGTAGAGAAAAATCCATAACCTTGTTATATTCATTTTAGCCCACGAAAGTGGAAAGAGAGAATACTGGAGGAATAATCATGCAAACAGGTACAGATCGTGTAAAAAGAGGAATGGCAGAAATGCAAAAAGGCGGCGTCATTATGGATGTCGTGAATGCAGAGCAAGCAAAAATCGCAGAGGAAGCTGGCGCAGTTGCGGTTATGGCATTAGAACGTGTTCCATCTGATATTCGTGCTGCTGGCGGTGTAGCAAGAATGGCTGACATTTCCATCGTTGAAGAGGTTATGAATGCCGTAAGTATTCCAGTGATGGCAAAAGCAAGAATTGGTCATATTGTTGAAGCGCGAGTATTAGAGTCGCTTGGCGTTGATTATATTGATGAAAGTGAAGTTTTAACACCTGCTGACGAAGAATATCATTTAAATAAAAGAGATTTTACAGTTCCATTTGTATGTGGTTGTCGTGATTTAGGAGAAGCTACTCGTCGTATCGGAGAAGGAGCTTCTATGTTACGTACTAAAGGAGAGCCAGGTACAGGAAATATTGTTGAAGCAGTAAGACATATGCGCCAAGTTAATGCTCAAGTTCGCAAAGTTGTAAATATGAACGCAGATGAACTAATGACTGAAGCAAAACTACTTGGAGCACCATATGAATTGTTACTTCAAATTAAAGAGCTAGGCAAACTTCCAGTTGTTAATTTCGCTGCAGGTGGGGTTGCTACTCCTGCTGATGCAGCATTAATGATGCAACTAGGTGCAGACGGTGTGTTTGTTGGTTCTGGTATTTTCAAATCAGAAAATCCAGCTAAATTTGCGAAAGCAATTGTTGAAGCGACTACTCATTATCAAGATTATGAGTTAATTGCACAGCTTTCAAAAGGTCTTGGGTCAGCAATGAAAGGGATCGAGATTTCAACACTTGCACCGGCAGAACGTATGCAAGAACGCGGATGGTAAGGAGTTTTTTACATGATAAAAGTTGGGGTACTAGGACTACAGGGAGCTGTTAGAGAGCATGTACGATCTGTGGAAGCTTGTGGAGCGGAAGCAGTTATTGTTAAAACAGTGGAACAATTAAATGAACTTGACGGGTTAATTATCCCAGGTGGCGAAAGCACAACGATGCGTAAATTGATTGATAAATATGGGTTTATGGAGCCTTTAAAGGAGTTTGCCAGTAAAGGAAAGCCGATGTTTGGGACTTGTGCTGGTTTGATCCTATTAGCAAAAGAATTGGTTGATTACCCAGAGCCGCATCTTGGATCATTAGATGTGACAGTTGAGCGGAATTCTTTTGGACGGCAAAAAGAAAGCTTTGAAGCGGAGTTGTCGATTCAAGGGTTGGATGAACCATTTGTGGGCGTGTTTATTCGTGCCCCCCATATTGTTAAATCAGGAGAGAACGTTGAAATTCTCGCGGAGCATGATGGACGGATTGTTGCTGCTCGTGAAGGACAGTTTCTTGGTTGCTCATTTCATCCAGAGTTAACAGATGACCATCGTTTTACTGAACTGTTTATTAAAATGGTGAGAGAGTCTGTTGAGGTTAAAGTAGGATAAAGGTTTGAATAGGTAATAGTGATGAGCCCGCTTTTTAGCGGGCTTTTTATATTCAATTGAAGGATAAGGATTTCGTGCGAACTGGGTTTGTTCCTAGTTATCTTAAACCTTGGATCGTGCCCGAAAGTCCTGATCACAGTGAATCCGGTTGTTATTAGGCTATGATAGTGTCGGGGAAAATTGGATTATTGAGAATGCGGTCACTAGTATATCGGCTTTTTAGTTAGAAAAAATGAATTTTATAATAAAACTTTGGCTAATCGACGAATTCCTTCAACAATAGAATCTGAATTAAGATGGGCGAAGCCAAGCAAAAGACCTTTTCTCTGGCTTTCTAAACAATAGGGGCTAAGTGGAAAAACACCAACACTGACCTTTAATGCGGATTGAACAGCTTGATATTCATCAAATTCTTTGTCACTTTCTAATAATACATGGAGTCCAGATTCGGTTCCTAGTATATGGAATTTATTTGCCAACCCTGATTCAGTTAAAGCATGGATAACTTCACGATGTCTTTTATGGTAGATGGAACGCATTCTTCTTACATGCTTAAGCAGGTCACCTGTTTCAAAAAATTGACCAAGCGTAAGTTGCTCCATAACGGGAAGGTGGCGGCAAACAAATTCTTGTACTTTGGCCATCCTAGAGATTGCTTCTTCTGGTCCAATCACTGCGGCTAAGCGAATACCGGGAGCGAGAAGCTTTGTGAAGCTAAGTAAATATAAAATGTTGGTAGGCATTTGTGAATACAAGCTGGGCATTGGACCGCCTCTATAACGGAATTCACCATCATAATCATCTTCAATAATCCATGTTTGATTTTGTCTAGCAAATTGAATGAGTTCTTGCCTCCGATTAGCGGTCATCAAGACACCACTCGGAAATTGGTGGGAGGGTGTCGTAAAAATCATTTTTGTCTGGGGTGAAATCTTCTCTACACAAAGTCCTTGGCTATCAACTGGAATTGGTTCAATTTCCATATTGCGATAACGCATGGATGACCAGGCGACCGGAAATCCGGGATCCTCTACAGAAACTAAATCGTTTTCCTGCAGTAAGGTTTGAGCAATGATATCCATTGTTTGCCTTGCCCCTAATGTAAGGAGGATTTGTCCGGGCTGGACGTGAATCCCTCTTTCGATGGCTAAGTAACGTGCGATCTGTTCTCGTACGGAGTACAAACCATATGGAGAACTATATCCCCAGTCCAGTAAATTTTTTTCTTTCATAGCGGTATTGGAAGCTAGGCGCCAAGACTTTTGGAAAATGGGATCAATATAAGGTACATGGAGGCGAAAATCAATTTGAGGTTTCTCATCTTGATTCAGATCAGGCCAGTGATCTACACGTTCCGTTGTTTCCTCTAAAAACGGGTTTGATGGAATGGATGGAACAGCTTGTTGAGTTTGACAGGCTGCATTGTCAGGCATAATTTGGCAAACTCGTGTACCACCTCTTCGTGATGTCGTCACGTATCCCCTAGATTGAAGTTCTTCGTAGGCAATTTGCACACTTGATCGCGATATAGAAAGCTCTTGTGCCAGCTGGCGTGTCGGGACTAATGGATCTCCGGGTGATAGCTGTCCACTCGAAATATAATCAATCACTTGATCAACAATCTGCAACCAAAGAGATCGCTTATCCTCTCTATCCAACTGAATATACATTTGAATCAAATCTCCCTTAATATAAAAATGGAATGTTATTATTATAATAAAATAGTTTTATTAATAAGTCTATATTTTCAATGTCAGGAACGGCAAAAGGAGAATACTCTCATTTTGTCCATATGAGAGAGACAATATAGTTGTAGGGAGTAATTATCTTATTAAAGTATGCTTACGATCTCTCCAATAATCCTTTATATTTAGCAATCTTGTATTTTAATTGATTAGAAATATTTAAACTTTACAAATAAACAGGAGAGGTTTTATAATGAGTGTTAACTATAAAAATAAGGTGGTTAACATAATGAAGTTAAAAAAATTAATGTATGTTTCTATGTTTGCAACTATTATGGGGGTGCTAGGGATGGTCCCTCCAATTCTTTTGGGAATTTCTCCTGTACCCATTACCTTACAATCGTTAGGAGTTATGTTATCAGGAAGTATTCTAGGAGCCCGTTTTGGCCCCAAATATGCGGCACTTAGTCAACTTTTATTTTTATCATTAGTGATGACAGGTTTACCTCTATTGTCTGGCGGACGAGGTGGAATCGGGGTTTTTTTCAGTCCATCAGGTGGCTATCTCATTGGCTATGTTGCAGGGGCATATGTGATTGGATATTTATTTTATCGTATGAAAGAAGGATCATTTTTTAAGACTATACTTGTTAATATTGTAGGCGGTATTTTTGTTGTGTATTTATGTGGTATTCCGATTCAAGCACTGATGATGAATATTTCTATTAGTGAAGCGATCATTCTTAGTCTCGTGTATCTACCGGGTGACTTCATGAAAGTGGCCATTGCATCTTTGCTTGCTATAAAACTGCAAAACGCTGTTCCGTTCCGAAAAGAGGTTAAAGCATAAATGAGAATTACGAGTGCATACCGTACATATGCTCAAATGGACCACAATCGAACTGCGATCGTAACAGACGAAGAAACGGTTTCCTATGGAGAATGGTATGAATTAGTACAACGAGCAGCGGCCTCTTTCTCGAAGGAAGCTGCAGTGACGAAAAGAGTTGCTCTATTCCTCCCAAATAGTCGTATGTTTTTACAACTGTTTGCTGGTGCAGGTGAGGCGGGGTGGGCAAGTATTGTCGGAGATATGAGGTGGAAGGAGCAGGAGGTCAAGGAACGGCTTCAACAAACGACTCCAGATCTTATTATTGCTGATGAAAAGATGAGAGATTTATTTGAAAAGTATCCAACAAAGGTAATTTTCACTAATGAGGTTGAGGGATGGTTAAGTTTAGAGCATAAGAGACAAGAAATAAATGATAATGTTCCTTTTTATATTGGCTTTACTTCCGGTTCCACGGGGAAACCAAAGGCGTTTGTGCGGTCCCATGTTTCATGGATAGAAAGTTTTCACTGTAATCAAGTCGATCTTGGGATGACGGACAAAGATCATGTATTAATACCAGGTTCATTTGTAAACTCGACTTTTTTATACGGCGCTTTAAGTACTCTATTTTTAGGAGGAACGATCTATGTACTAAAGAAATTTTCTCCTGTCCGTCTGATGAGTTTTTTACGAAATCATCCAATTACAGTTGTCTACGTAGTGCCAACGATGATGCAGGCATTAATAACGGAAGGTTGTTCCGATGAGCGATCAGTTGCTTTTATCTCGACAGGGGCAAAGTGGCAGCCGCGTGCAAAAGATAAAATGCATCTTCTGTTTCCAAATGCTGATTTTTATGAGTTTTATGGATCATCTGAGCTTAGTTATGTCACCATTTTGAAAAATAACGAACAGATCGAATATGCCGATTCAGTTGGAAGAGTATTTCATAATGTTGAAATTAGTATTCGCGATGAAGAAGGACAAGAAGTAGATATTGGGGAAGAGGGAACTTTGTATGTAAAGAGTAAGATGCTTTTTGATGGATACTTAAATAATGAGAAAGAAACAAAAAGAGTATTACAGGGAGATTGGGCAACGGTTTATGATATCGCCAAAATGGATGAAGAAGGGTATGTATACATTTTGGGCCGGCAAAATGACATGATTATTTATGGAGGAATAAATATTTATCCACAAGAAATAGAACAAATATTAAAAAAGTATGAAGGTGTCGAAGAAGTCGTTGTTTTGGGAGTCAAAGATGAGTATTGGGGAGAGAAAGTAGTGGCATGTATTAAAGGAGATGTGTCTTTATCTTCTTTGAAAAACGATTGTCTTCAAATTCTATCTTCTTATAAGATTCCACGAATCTGGAGAAAAGTGGATCATTTCCCGTATACAACAGGTGGGAAGATTTCGCGTCAAGAAGTAAGGAAGTGGCTGGAAGATGGTGAGTTAGAATGACGAGGGCTGTGATTGTGAAAGCAAAGCGAACGGTGATTGGAAAGAAAGATGGCATCTTAAAGTCGTATGCTCCTGAACAATTAGCGGCTTTTGTCATTAGAGATATCGTTCAAGATTTGCCTGAACAAATTGATGAGATTATTTTAGGAAATGCGGTAGGTCCTGGCGGCAATATCGCAAGGCTGTCAGCATTGGAGAGCGGTTTGCCTTTTTCGGTACCAGGTGTAACAATTGACCGGCAATGTGGATCGGGGTTAGAAGCGATTCGCCTTGCTTGTCATCTCATTCAAGGAGGGTCAGGTCAAATCTATATTGCGGGTGGTGTCGAAAGTACAAGCCAATCACCATACGATAAAAGAGCGCGTTTTTCTCCTGAAAGGATTGGGGACCCTGATATGGGTGTGGCTGCAGAATATGTAGCTGAAAAATATGGGATCACACGTCAGATGCAGGATGAGTATGCTCTACTTAGTTATAAACGAGCCATCGATTCATTAAATAAAGACTATTATAGTGAGGAGCTTGTCAAAATTACGGATGTGCCCTTACAAGATGAAAGTTTAAATCCCAAGCTTAATTATGAGAGAATGCTGAATCGCTTGTCTCCTTGTTTTAAGAAAAATGGGACCGTAACGTTGGGGAATTGTTGTGGCATCAATGATGGAGCAGCAGTGGTTCTTATTATGTCTGAAGAAAAAGCGAAGGAACTAGGATATCAACCAATCATGCGCTTTGTGGATAGTGTTGTATCAGGAGTAGACCCAAACTATCCTGCCATTGGTCCAATTCCGGCTATTACGGAAATTTTGTCTAGATATTCTTTAACCATTCGGGATATCGATCTAATTGAATTGAATGAAGCATTTGCTGCAAAGGCAGTCACATGTGCAAGAGAGCTTTCTATTCCTTATGAAAAATTAAACGTAGAAGGTGGAGCCATTGCGATAGGTCATCCTTATGGCGCATCGGGAGCCATTTTAGTGACCAGATTATTTTATGAAGTACAGCGCTACAAAGCGAACTATACCATTTCTGCGATCGGGATTGGCGGTGGAATAGGAATCGCTCTTTTATGGGAGAGTGTGATAGGAGAAATTCGGTGTCAGGCACCGTAAAAAGACAGTATCCCCTATTATGTCTATATGTGGGAGACAGATAAATAGATGTTAGAGTAAACTGACTGAATTGCCTCGTATGATGATTTTCCCTTCGAGTTCTAGAAGAAGGAGCTTACCGAGGATTTCAGATTCGCTGGAGTTTAGGATTTGAACAAGAGAAGAAATGGAGGTAGGTGTCTGGGAAAGTTGATGCAAAATAGAGTCGTCTTCTTGAGTAGAGATCACTGTTTTAGTAGGCTTTCTTCCATGTAAAGCAGTCAAACTCTCTTTTCCTAAGTAGGGAAGTGCCCCTTGAGTAAGAAGTAGGTTACTCCCTTTTCCTTCGTGAATATGAATGGGATGTGGAACAGCATAAATCGTTTTACTTTGTGTTCTCGCAAAGTTAGCTGTCCAAAGAGCACCACTTTTCTCATTTGCCTCCACGACAACAACTTCAGTTGACCAAGCACTGATTAAAGCATTTCTCTGTAGAAAATGTTTTGGATGTGGCTTTGTGCCAGGTGGATATTGTGAAAGGAATATACTGCCCTTTTCTAAAGTCTTATAGTAGAGACTCTGTTGCTCGGGAGGGTAGCAGACATCTACACCGCTAGCTAGAAAGATAGCAGTATAGCCATCTTGATTGATACAGGCTGCTTGTGTATAGCTATCAATTCCCTTCGCAAACCCGCTAATTAACGGAATCTCTTGTAATGCTAATTCTCTTCCAATTTCTTCAGCTACTTTACGCCCGTATGGGGTGCAACGCCGCGATCCGACCACACCAATTGCAGTTTTTATTTTATTTAGATGTCCCTTATAGTATAGGACAACAGGAGATTCTTTCATGGTTTTGGCATAAGGCGGATAAAGCTCATCGAAAAAGCGGAGGAGACGTACTCCGCTTTGATCACATTGATCGAGAATATACTCTGCATAAGTTAAGTCACGTTTCACTAAAATAGACTCAATCGCACGTTTACTGATCCGAGGAACTTTTTCTAAATCCTCTTGGGAGGCAAAGTAAACTGCTTCTGGTGATCCAAATTGAATGAGTAATCTTTTTTGTAATACAGGACCAATATATGTAATCTGGGTTAGCCAAATCCAATAAACATTCATGTTTAATTACCCCTTCCGTTGCAAAGCATGGTTGTCCTTTTCTAAATCACGGCTTAATAAACTTTTTTTCATATGACTAGCGTTAATAGAAGGTTCATTCTCAAGATCGGCAATCGTTCGTGCGATTTTGATGTATTTATGGATTGTTCTACCACTATAGTGAAAGTGTTCGGCAGCTTTGCGAAGTAAATTTAACGAATCATCGTCAAGGGGGCAAAATTTTTCTATTAATGAAGGAGATAGCTGAGCATTGCAGGTGATATCGGGAATATCCTTGTATCGCTCAATTTGAACTAATCGTGCCCGTTCGATATGATCACGCAGTTCCAAAGAGCTTTTCCCTTTTTTTGGGAGATTAAAAAAATCGACAACTCCCACATATTTCTGAATATCCATTCGATCCAGGATGGGTCCAGATATTTTTTTTCGATAAGATAAAACTTCATAGTCTGTACAACGACATTGGCTACCCCCGAAATAGCCACATGGACAGGGATTCATCGCTCCAACAAGCATGAAGCTAGCTGGATATGTGTTGGAACCCCAAACACGGGAAATAGTGACTGTTCCATCTTCTAAAGGCTGTCTCATAGCATCCAATGCCTTTTTTGTAAACTCTGCAATTTCATCCAAGAATAAGACGCCATGGTGAGCGAGGGAAATCTCTCCTGGAAGGGCATAGCTGCCGCCACCAATCAAAGCGTTTATGGATGCATTGTGATGGGGAGATCTAAAGGGTCTTTCGGTTAGGAGCTTAGTATGGATTTTTAATTGATTAGCGACACTGTAAACTCTCATCACCTGGAGAGCTTCTTCCTCAACCATTTTGGGTAAAATAGTGGGGATTCTTTTGGCGATCATTGTTTTTCCACAGCCAGGAGGGCCAATCAAAAGGAGATTATGCCCACCTGCAGCAGCAATGGCGATATATTCAATTAATAATTCATGCCCTTTTACTTCTGAAAAATCAATTGAATGTTTCAGGTTATCTGTTGTAGAAGAAGGTGTGGGCTGGTTCGAAATCGGGGTAACTTTTCCCTCGAGTAAATCAATGGCTTCTCTTAACGTACTGCAACCGAATATGTTTAATCCTGTCACAAGTTGAGCTTCTGCCACATTTTCCTTCGCTACAATGAGTGTAGTGATATGTGTTTCTTTTGCTTTTATCACCATTGGGAGGATGCCAGATACAGGGCGAATTGAAGCATTTAAAGAAAGTTCACCAATAAAGCCTATGTTTAGTAAGGTGTTTACATGTATTTGATTTGTCCTCACGAGAAGACCAATCGCCATGGCAAGGTCAAAATGTGTGCCTGTTTTTTTCATATCAGAAGGTGCTAGATTAAAGACAATTTTTTGAGGAGGAAAAATGAGTTTTGAATGAACGATAGCTGCTTCTAATCGTTCTCTAGCCTCTTTAATCGCTTTGTCGCCGAGACCGACGATGGAAACAGAAGGGGGGCCGAATAGTACATCGGTTTCAACCTCAACAACATGTCCTTCGATACCTGATAAGGTAAAACTGTGAACAGTAGATGCCATTATAAAAACTCCTCTATCTTTAGTGTGGGTGAGCTAATTGAGCTAATTGTATGTATATAATCTACATAATGTTTTAACGGTGGTTCGGGAAAATAGGAAAGGATCTGGCTAGTGGAAATGAGGGGATGTTCTTTTTGTGAAAAATAGGCTCGGTAACTACTCCATTGATAGTCTTCTGGACTTTTTACTAGTTTGGCTTTAACAGGATTTAAATGAATATATCGATTCACCTCTAGTTCATAATCTATGGAGTTAATGAGTTCAGATCCATATCTGCTTTCAAATACATGCCCTGAAAAGTTGTATCGGTTATTGAAATATTTAGCATATTTTGTATGGAGATCCTTCATAATTTGGCTAGGAGTTATTTCAACGGATTCTAATTGAAGGTGAATGTGGTTTGTCATAAGGCAGTAGGTTTGAAGATGAAAGGGATAGTGCTCTATTGCTTCTGCAAGTAGATCAAGATATTTGAGATGATCGTGATCATCATAGAAAAGAGGGTATTTCCGTATGCCTCGGCTCGTAATATGATACTTTGCACCCGGAAACCAAACACGATTTTTTCGCGCCAAGAAATCACGTCCTTTTATTTATATGTAAGGGGAAACTCGATTCTAATATCTCATTTCTATAAAAAATGTCGAATTCCTGCTAAAAATAAAATTATTTTAGGGATAGATGTAGATAGTATAGCAAGTCGTCGTAAAAAAGCCGAAATTTGTCCGCGTTGGAAAGACAAATTTCGGCTTTTTGTGCATAAGCGGTGCCTGACACCAAAAAACTAAGCTGTTTGAACAGGTAATATAATATTAAAGGTGGTTCCTTTATCGACCTCACTTTCGATATATATATTGCCTTTATGACTTTCGATGATTTTGAAACTAACCATCAGTCCAAGTCCATTTCCGTTCTCTTTCGTTGTATAGAAGGGTTCGCCTATTTTCTTTAACTTTTCTTCCGGGATCCCTATACCTGTATCCTGAAATGAAATTTCAACTTGATCTTCATGAATCTTGGTGAAAACACGGAGGTCTCCTCCGTTAGGCATCGCTTCAATTCCATTCTTGACTAGATTTAAAAAAACTTGCTTCAATCGATCCTCATCACATTCCACTTGGATAATTTCATTACACCATTCGAAATGCAATCGGACATGCTTCTTTCTAGCCTCAAATTCTAATAATGAAAGAACCTCTTTTATTATTGGTATAATATTTTTTTCTGACAAATTAGCTTCTTTTGGTTTTGCTAAAACCATAAATTCTTCAACGATTGCATTCACACGCTCAATTTCATCTAATATAATATCTAAGAATTCAAGCCTTTCAGGATGCTTTTCATCCAATTGAAGAAACTCTGCATATCCTTTTATGGAAGTAAGCGGATTCCGAATCTCGTGAGCAATACCAGCTGCAAGTTGGCCAATAGCAGCTAATTTGTCCTGGCGATGTAAAATATTCTCTGTTTTTTTCCGTTCCGTTATATCATTTCGGATAGCTAAATATTGATAAGGCTTTCCCATCTCGTTTATAAAGGGAATGATGGTTGTATCAACCCAATAGTAGTGTCCATCTTTTGCCTTATTCCTTATTTCTCCCTTCCATACCTTTCCTTGTCCAATTGTATGCCATAACTCTTTGAAAAATCTTGGTGTATGGTAACCTGAATTCAAGATTCGGTGATCCTGACCAATTAATTCTCGTCGATCATATTTAGAGATTTGACAAAACCTTTCGTTTACATTGGTAATTCTTCCTTTTTCATCAGTAAACACAATGATGGAAGATTGGTCCAAGGCAAATTTAATATCACTTAACTCTTTTAAAGAATTTTTTAAATTTACTTCTATCTGTTTCCTTGCTGTTATATCTGTTCTAATCGAAACATATTGATAAGGTTTCCCCTTTTTATCAAGAAAAGGAACGATAGTCGTGTTCACCCAATAAAGAGTTCCATCCTTTGCTCTATTTTGGATGTCTCCCTTCCAAACTTCCCCCGAACCGATCGTAGCCCATAACTCTTTAAAAAATTCTTTAGAGTGAAAGCCTGAATTTAAAATTCGGTGATCCTCACCAATCAACTCGAATTCTGAGTACTTTGAGATTTCAATAAACTTTTCATTAACAAACGTTATTTGGCCTTTAGGATTCGTAATCGCTACAATCGAATGCTCATTTAGAGCGGCAGTAATATCCTTTAAATTCGTATCGGTCGCTGTAAGTTGCTTGCTTATTAGGACACTTATACTAATAAGTCCCCCTAAAATGATAATAGAAACAAGCAAGATTACATACATGATAAATGTTTCCGATGTGGTTGGACTAGACCAAACTTGTTTGTTTATCTCAAATAAAGAAGATCTAATGAATAAAAAATGTCCCTCTACAATGGTTGCTGTAATAATTAACGCACCAACAGGCTTAAGCCAAACTTGATTTGTCTGTGACAAACTTTTTGTATAAAATAACATCCAAAACGAAAATAAAAATACACCAAACAATAATAGAATAGATAGAACCATTAAGAGTTTGTCATAATGGATATTTAAATTCATAGAGTACATACCCATGACATAGCTTAAAAAAACAGCCAATGTCATAAAAAAACTAGCCAGAAAAACATTAGAGGCTTTTAATGATTTTCTAGTTATCGTATAAAAGGCCATCCCGGTGAACAAAATTCCAAGAATCATTGAAAGTAACACAATTGGGAAATGGAAGGCCAGAGAGCTATTCATATTTCTCAATAATATTCCAAAAAAGTTCATCATCCCAATTCCGATTCCCATTGAAAAGGTTCCGCCTATAAATAACAGTCTTTTTTTATGTTCCGATGAGTTCAATAAATAAAAAAGATCTAATGCTGCATAGGAAGATATCATTGTTAAAATGATGGAAAGCATCATAAGAATCGAATTTGAAGTGACTCCCATTAATTGTAACCCCTCCTATCAATATACCGCTTAACTTTATACTATAATTATAGTGGAAAACCAATATGAATGAAAGATGAATTCAACATTCAACACTATTAATAAAAGGCACACTAAATAAAAAAAACGGTGTCAGGCACCACAAAAAGACATTTTTCTTTTTGTGGTGCCTGACACCGAAGTGATCTTACAAGATTCCTGATGTACTTAAGAACACAAGGATAATCAAAATCGGAACAACCCATCGCATCAAAAACTTCCAAGCGATAAAGGGAGCTTGCGTAAGGGGGTTTGCTTGGAAAAATTCCTGTTTAACGATACTTTGACTCATTCGATACATAATAAAGAAAGCGATAAACAGATTTCCAAGCGGGAGCATGATATTACTAACGAGAAAGTCAGTTAAATCAAATACAGTACGGCCGAACCATTTGAAATCTGCTAGCAAGCTTGACGACAACGCAGCAGGGATGCCAGCGATAAATATAACTAGTCCAGCAATCCAGGATACTTTTTTACGTGAATGTTTCCCATTGGCGGTAAAAGCAGCAACGATGATCTCTAGTAAGCTGAAAGCTGAAGTTAAGGTTGCAAAGAGAAACAAGATTAAAAATAAACTTAAAAATAGCTCGCCAAAAGGTAATTGGGCAAAAACAGTTGGTAGAACAATAAAGAGCAAGCCAGGTCCCTCTGCAGGTTCAAGGCCAAAGGAAAAGACCACCGGGAAAATAGCAAGCCCAGCGAATAGCGAAACAAAAATATTCATAAAAACAACCGAGCCTGCTGATGCTGGAATGCTTACATTTTTATCTAAATAAGAACTATACGTTACCATGCAGGAAAATCCGACAGCTAATGCAAAAAACGATTGACCGAGAGCATATAAAATAGCTTCACTTGTGATTTTTGAAAAGTCTGGCTGAAGGAAAAACTTTACGCCTTCCATAGCCCCATCTAATGTTAATGATCGAACCACAAGGATGATAAAAAAGATGAAAAGAATAGGCATCATATATTTATTAGCCTTTTCAATTCCATTTTGAACTCCGAGTGCAATAACGAGTACGTTAATAAGTAAAAAAATGGCTAGACCAGTAATCGTAATGACCGGACTACCTGTCACCTGACCGAATAGCTCAGGGTAATTTGCCCCATCTTGAATCAATTTACCAGGAATTGATAAAACGCTATAAATGAATACCCAGCCTCCAACAACACAGTAAAAAGAGAGAAGAAGGAAACAACCCACAACACCAAGTCGTCCTACATTGATCCATAAACTGTTAGGTGCTAACTTTTTATAAGCACTAATCGCTTCTTTTCCGGACCCACGGCCAATAATGAACTCTGAAATGAGCATAGGAAGCCCTATTAATAGAGTAAAGATAACAAAAATAAGAAAAAATGCACCGCCGCCACTCACTCCAGTGACGTAAGGGAATTTCCAAATGGCCCCTAAACCAATTGCAGCCCCTGCTGAAGATAAAATAAACCCCAGCTTTGAAGACCACTTCTCCGTCTGACTCTCCATATAAATACCTCCAAAAACATTGGTGCCTGACACGCCAAAAAGACAAAATTCACTATTTTGTTTTTTTAGGTGGACACTTTATACGTGTGCAAATTTAAGTATGTAAGGGAAATAGCAACAGCTTATTTCCTTATGTATGTTATTGTTGAATAATTGTTATCTTATAAATAAGACACCTTAAACATCATACCATAACACGTAGTAGCAGAAATATCACATTTGCTTTTTTTGAATTATTGAATCATTTTAAAGCTTTTTTCGAGACGATTATATGCCCCCAGGTGTATAGTGGGTTTATGGGTAATAGGTATGTCTTACTTCTTTTAAGAGCTTGCGCTATAGTTTATTAAAATTTATAAAATGGGGATGGTTTTATGTTTACATTAACAGAGGAAGCAAAAACAGAAATACAAAAAAGGTTAATTGAATTCCAACCAAAGAATTTAATCAGGTTGCAGATGCGTCATAGCTGTTATATGAAATTAAAGCTAACTTTGGAAGAAACGATTCAACCGAACGATACAGAAGAGTTCGTAGATGGGCTGCATTTTATTATTGATAAAGAACATGTACATTACTTTAATAACAAAAAAATAGACTTTATACCGGATAAATTTGGCTTTAAGGAATTTGAGGCTATTTAAGAATTTAAATGGATATAGGCTAAAAATAAAGCGTGTGAGTGCTTCTTTTACTAGACAGACTATTCTAATTTAATTAATCTTCTCGAAAGTTTCTTATTCGTTTCAATTCACTTAAGTTATGTTTCCCATTTCGGCTTTTAGTTTAGAAGACTCTTCTCGTAATGAAGGATTGTCAGGCATATTCACATTACTCCCTCCATATATTGTTATGAACATGTACAAGGGGGAATAAGCTTGCAATTTTATTATGGTCAACAGATGCCTTTACGAATACTGGATGAAGCCGAGTTTTGGAAGCATCAGGAAGAAGAACACACCGTAGTGATTAGGGAATTGGTTTCGGGTCTTGAAGAAGAGTATGTTGAGGCATTAAAGGAATGGGAAAAAGCACTTAGCGAAACGCATAAGCAGGTGATCCGCTTTATTGAATCGGTTGTCCGGTCGAGTTACTATATTTCGAATGCCTTGCAGCAACAAGTATTGCAACTAATCTCTTTTTGTTTAAAACAAAGCTTAGAGTTCATTAAGCTCTGTCAACAAATTAAAACAGAAAGTGCAGTAGTAAGTGCAAACCCAACAGCAAAAGTAGTCTTAGACCATATCATCCGAGAATCAGAATACTTTGTTGGTATTGCCCAAGCACTTCTTTATAATCAACCATAAACCGGTGCCTGACACCGGTTTTTTATTTTGAGCTAAGAAAGTATAGATTTTTTTGAATGAGATAGTGATCGAGTTTCAGGCACCTTGTGCTTTTATTTTTCGTAGCGAAGGTAATCGTAATTAGAAGTAGGGACTTTTTTGATGATTTTGCCCTTATTATCCTTATAAATTTCATATTCTCGATAAGTTTCTACGATATAACCATCGATTTCCGTTGTTTCTTCAAGAACCATATCCAATGAATAGTTCTGCGCTGCAACTTCCTCACTTTCCTCGTCTATTGTCACATTTGTTTCTTCCTCTATAGCAATAGGTTCACTTCCTTGTGCTTCAGCATCTGCCATTAATACTTCATAAGGAACGCCTGAAACTTGAACATGTTCTTTATTGACCACAGAATAGGGCGACTCCAAATAACTTACTAAGACTAATGTCAGGATCATTCCGACTGCGGGTAAGAAAATTTTCACACTCAATCTACTCCTTTTAATCAGTTCCTATTTAACCATTGTAAATAAATCAAATGGCGACAAGCTTTTAAACCAATAATAGAATCTCGGTAGGATCATTTATTATATGTATATGTACGTCCTTTTTTTATAGTACAAGTTGTGCTCATTTAAGCAGAGCATCAACAGGGCTAAATCCAGTAAGTTTTACGATTTTCACCGCTAGTGATGTACATCACTATGTTCCTTTTCCATAACGGCTATACTTTTTGTATGAGAATAGTTCTCATAAAGCGAACTAAAATCATTTATTTGTTTAAAATATGCATTCTCACTAAAGAGGTGAGCCGTAGTGGAGAAAATAGTCGACTTTCAAAAAACAGTCTATGACATCTGTACAGAAGATCCATTCATTATCGAAATTATGAAGGAGCTTGGCTTTGATCAAATTACCAAGCAAGGAATGTTACAAACAGCAGGACGAGTCATGACGATTGCAAAAGGAGCCCGAATGAAGGGGATTGAGCTATCTGATATCATTCAAACTTTTGCGAAACATGGATATAGCGTAAAACAATAGAATTATGATAGTTCACAGATAAAAGTACTTTAAAGAATCAATCGTGTTTTAATAAAGAATCGTCAACCAATAGGAGGATGAAATCATGAGCGAATTAATTAATAATCGTGAAGTAATGGAAAGTAAAACCGAACGTCAAGAAATGTTAAAAGAAATTATTAAAGAACTTCACGCTGGGAAAAATGTTGATGAAGTAAAAGCAAAATTTGAAGAAGCTGTCGGTGATGTAACCGTTGCAGAAATTTCCCAATTAGAGCAAGCGCTTATGCAAGAGGAAGGAATTCCAGTTTCTGAAGTTCAACGACTTTGCTCAGTCCATGCGGCTATTTTTAAAGGATCGATAGAAGAGATCCATCGTTCAGACAAACCAGAGGAACAACCCGGACACCCGATTCATACATGGAAACTGGAAAATAAAGAAGTCGATATGCTTGTGAATTTCAAGCTTCAGCTTCACGTAGAACGTTTTGAAAAAGAAGATTCTGATGAAAATAGATTCAAGCTACTTGAAGATTTGAACCTCCTTTTGGATTTGGATAAACATTATTCCAGAAAAGAAAATTTGCTTTTCCCGTATCTTGAGAGATATGGAATCGATGGGCCAACGAAGGTCATGTGGGGAGTGGATGATGCGATCCGCCTTGCAATCAAAGAAGCTAAGGCCTTTTTGATGGAGTATTTTGGTAACAAAAATGAAGTAATTGGAGTACTTAATCATGTTATTAAAGAAGTAACAGAAATGATTTTCAAAGAAGAAAATATTCTCTTCCCAATGGCATTAGAAACATTAACAGAGGATGAGTGGGTGAAAATTGCCGCTGAAAGTGACGAAATTGGCTATTGTTTAACTTCTCCACAAGGTGTTTGGCAACCTATCCGCCATCATTTACCCAACGAAGAAGAAGTAGAGGAAGTAGAACCTGCAGATGGTTATATCCGTTTCGAAACTGGAATTATTTCCATCAAACAATTAGAAACACTTTTGAATCATTTACCAGTAGATATTACTTTTATTGACGAAAACGATGTGGTTCGTTATTTCTCTCATGGTAAAGAAAGAATTTTTGCTAGAACTAAGGCTGTTATTGGACGTACTGTACAAAACTGTCATCCGCCACAAAGTGTCCATGTTGTGGAAGAACTATTAAAAGATTTCAAATCAGGTGCAAAGGATATAGAAGACTTTTGGATTCCAATAAAAGATAAGTTTGTTTATATTCGTTATTTTGCAGTCAGAGATGAAAATGGAACTTATATGGGGACACTTGAGTTCACGCAAAATGTAGCAGGAATTCGTGCATTAGAAGGCGAAAAACGAATTTTATCATAATGAAAAATTGAATGATGTCAAATTCATGATGAATGGCATCAAACAAGGTTATAATTGCATACCATTTCAAAAAAGAGGGATCCTGCAACATTACAGGATCCCTCTTTTTTATGGCTGTGTTGAGGATGAGTGTTGATAAATGGTACATACACGAAAAGTCACTAGATCATCAACACTATGGTTTAACACAGTCTTATTATTAGAAGTACAAAATGAAAATCACAGCGGCTATAATGATTCGATAAATAGCAAACGGGATAAGCTTAATTTTATTAATCAATTTTAAGAAGAAGCGGATGGAAATAAGGGCGAAGACAAATGCACTAATAAAGCCCACGATAAAAAACGGCAGGGCATCCACCGAGAAGTATTGCCAGTTTTTCAAAAGAGAGATAAAACTCGCACCGGCCATAATAGGAACGGCCATAATAAACGTAAAGTCAGCCGCCGTACGATGGTTTAATCCAAATAAGACACCACCTGAAATCGTTGCTCCTGATCGTGAGAAGCCTGGCCATAGAGATAGACACTGAACAAGTCCTACGATAAACGCCTGTTTATACGTAATCTCGTCAAGGGAATTGACACTTGAACGTTTTCCGCCAAACACATCGGCAAGAATCATTAAGATTGCACCGAGTACTAAACCAATTGCGACGGTTTCAATGGAAAATAAATACTCATCAATATAATCTTCAAACAAAAGACCTAGTATTCCAGCTGGAATTAAACCAACAATAACATGGGTCAGTTTCAAATGTTCTTTTCCATGTACGACGACCTTTTCCTTATTGAAAAGACGATTTAAACCAAGTAAATCAATAAATCGATCTCTAAACACGATCACAACCGCCAAAATGGATCCAAGTTGGATAACAACTTTAAATGTATTGGCTACATATTTTGTTAAAAACTCTTCTGATTTCAACCACATATCATCCACGATAATCATATGACCAGTAGAGGAAATAGGGGCAAATTCCGTTAAACCTTCTACCATTCCTAGAATAATAGCTTTTAAAATTTCTATAAAATCCATTGTGAAAAATTCTCCTTATAATTGTTATGATTTCTTTCTTTTTTTACGGAAAAAGAGAATAAAGAACACAATCATTCCAATTGCGATTAGGGTATAGGCAATATCTGAATAAATATCCATGAAGCTCAAGATATTTTCCCAGTTTTCACCTAAAGCGGCACCGACAGAAACAAGAATAATATTCCAAATCAACGTTCCAATAAAGGTGAAAACAAGGAATACAGCAAATTTCATGTTAGACATACCAGCAGGGATGGAAATTAAACTTCGGATCAACGGAACCATCCGGCAAAATAGCACTGTCCAGTAACCGTATTTGTCAAACCAAGCATCTGCTTTCCAAATATCTTTTTTCGTGATCCGTAAAATATGTCCCCAACGGTCAACAATTTTTTCTAGTCTCGATACATCTAGCAAAAGGCCAATCCCATAAAGTATAACAGCCCCAACAACTGAACCAGCAGTAGATGCAACAATGACCCCTGGAACGGTTAAGTTTGTATAGGTTGTCATGAACCCACCAAATGGAAGAATAACTTCTGAAGGGATGGGAGGAAAGACATTCTCTAAAGCAATCATGAGAAAAATTCCGATATAACCAAACTGTTCCATAAAGTCTGTAATCCAGCTTTGCATGTTAAACCTCCAACTAAGCTACTTTTCTTCAGGTTGTCCTACTCTCATACAATAGTATGCAGTACGGAAAAAGTCCATGCAGAAAGATTAACATGAAAATGAAGGAAATGCGCTCATTCTTTCTTTAACACTATCTTCCTAGCTTTTATATTGTAATAGACGAAACCAATCACGAACAGCCCTACATTTGAAAGAATAGAAAAAAGGTACCTAATACTTAAAAAAGATATCTGTCTTTTTTAAGTATTAGGTACCAAGTTTTTAGTAAACATCTTGCCTTGTGAAGACGAGGAAAGAAACGAATAGGGAGATGAGCCACCAGACTGCTAAGACGCTGATGGAAAACAGTAACGTCATCCCTTCAATTGGTGGAGCCACTCCACTTAAATAACCAGTTAAGTTTAAATTGACCATAAACAAATATTTAGCAGATTCCCAGGAAGAAACCATTGAGCTTAAGATAGATCCTGAAACAAGGGCTGCGAGCATCACGCCCATACCTGCTGCTGTACTTCGAATTAAAACAGATAACATAAACGCCAGCGTCCCGATAACGACTGCAACAAACCAGGCAAGCCCAAAGTCCATCAATAAAAATTTCCACTGGCTAATCATTCTTACGCCAGATGTATCTAAAGCTCCAGCTTGAGCAGAAAAGCCCGTAATTACGGGTGCACCCCAACCACGATAACCGAACACTACCCCAGATAGTAGATAGGAAAGCACCCCGACAATTGCCATGATGATGGAGATGGATAATAAGAGCGAAATATATTTGCTCAAAAGAATTCGCCAACGTTTGACCGGTCTTGTTAGCAGTAGTTTAATGGAGCCTAAAGTATGTTCAGAGGAAACGAGATCACTAGCAATGAGCATGACAAGCAAAGGAATAAACATCGTACCCGAATTTTCAATGAACATTCTCACAAATGTTGGTGCCCCGGGTTCTGAAGGATTGATATCATGATCAAGATAGTATTGCCGCTGTTTCAACGTAATTTGCAATCGTTCACGAACATCATCTGTCATTCGGCTTGAACTGAGCCGGTTTGAAATATCAACAATCTGGGATTGAATTGCAACTCGCCAGTCAGTCGTTCCAAGCTTTTCTTGCTGTTCCAATGTTTGTTTATATTGGGCATATGTAAATAAAGCAACGAGAACGGCAACAATCAAAGCAACAACAATTAAGCGTTTCCTTGCTAACAACTTCATCATTTCATTATGAATGAGCTTATTCAATCGTACCACCGCCCGTCAGTTGTAAAAATAACTCCTCTAAAACGGGAATTTTACGATTCATTTCCAAAATGGAGACCCCTTCTTCAATTAACGCTTTACTCCACTCAGCGGCATTCTCTCCTTCGAGAGGAGTCGTTAAATAGTCACCATCTGCTGTTACATCTGTGAACTGTGCCAAAATCTTCTTCCCTTGTAAAAGAGGGGATACCTTCCAAACGAGTTTCTCCTGTCTTGTCAGTAGGTTTTCAACAGAATCAATTTGAATAATTTCTCCTTCTGTCATGATGGCGACTCGATCGCAAAGCAGTTGAATTTCACTTAATAGGTGGCTTGAGACAAGCACACTCAACCCTTCACTTTCTGCTAAGTTACGAATAAACTGCCGCATCTCACGAATCCCCGCCGGGTCGAGTCCATTTGTAGGCTCATCCAAGATGAGCACCTTTGGCCGATTCAGTAGGGCTTGGGCAATTCCAAGTCTCTGCCGCATGCCAAGCGAATACGTTTTGACCTTATCATGGATTCGGTCATCGAGACTAACAAACGCAATGGTTTCTTTAATTTGCTCTTCTGTAACAGAAGGAAGCATTCTGGCAAAGTGAAGCAAATTATCCCAGCCAGACAAATATGGATATAACTCAGGATTTTCAACAATACAGCCTAAATATTGCATCGCTTTTGTAAATTCTTTTCGCACATCATAGCCACAAATCGAAATCGTACCATTTGTTGGCTTGATGAGACCTGTTAGCATTCGAATCGTTGTTGTTTTTCCAGCTCCGTTAGGGCCCAGGAATCCAAAGACTTCGCCTTGTTTCAGCTCAAAGTTTAACCCTTTAATAATCTCCTTTCGTCCAATTGTCTTGCGTAGATTGTTCACTGCCAATGTTACTTCAGCCATCTTGATCGACCTCCTTTTCCCAGCTAATAAGGGGAGCTACTCTATTAGAAATTAACTGATATCCAGCTTGATTTGGGTGGAAATGATCAGAATACAAGTAATCGTTGACAGACAATTGAAATAAATCAAAGGTCGGGACAAATACCATTTTCTCAAATTGCCCAACGACCATCTCAGTTGCATAATTCCATTCACGAATGATCGTATTCGTCACTTCGCTCCCCTCTAATTCGATAAATGGATTATACAGCCCGAGAAGAAAGACGGTCGCTTGTTGATTATGTTCGCGAATCGTTGTGAAGATTTGTTTCATATTAGCCAAGTAATCTTGTTGAAGCTGTTTTACATTCTCAAGGTCTAAATTGAGTAGGGTCTCTCCCTTTTGAAAAAGATCATTTCCCCCAATGGTCATCAAGATCACATCGGCTTCTCCCATTTGGCGCGCAATATTTTGTTCTCCTAATTGTTGTAAGAGATCTGATGAAGTTTGACCATTAATTCCTAAGTTATAGATGAGAATCTCTTGTGGATTTAACCGTTTTTTCAATTCATCTGTTACGAGTCCAACATAACCTTTTCCAGAATCATCACCTGTGCCTCTTGTAAGGGAGTCTCCAAGTGCCAATACTGTCAAGTCCTTTGTATTTGTTTGTTCAGTTACGTTTTCCGTAGGTTTCTTCTCTATACTAGCGGCTTTTCCAGAATAAAAATCTTGAATCGACCAGACTAAACCAAATATCCATAGAAACGATAGTAAAATGGCGATAATCGTCGTCATCTGAGCTGTGTTTTTTTTCAAAAAATCATCTCCTGTGATGGTCATTATTTTCATTTCTAACACCATCATTTATTCATCTGCATTTATCGTAGGGAGTTGGTTCATGTAAACATAGTTATTTCTATTGTGAAAAGACTTTAATCCCATTTAATAAAATTTGTTTGAAAGTGGTGTTGAAATTTGTGTGACGGAAGAAAATGAGGAAGTTTTGTATTGAAATCAATCCAGAGTAGGGTAGAGAGAAGAAATAGGAATGATTAGTCTCTCCCTTCTTCCAGGAGATCATTATTTTGAGATATCCGTACTTTTACTTTTTCTGTAAAAAAGAACAAACAAAGTTAAAAAGTTTTAGTGGAAAATAAAAAAGTGAAACCTCCAAATGGAAGTTTCACTTTAACGTCTTTATTAGATTTTCATTACGCCGCCAGAGCTAGCGTTTGTTACAAGTTTGGAGTAGCGTGCTAAGTAACCTCGTTTTACTTTTGGTTCAAAGCCTTTCCAGTTCGCTTTACGTTTTTCCATTTCTTCATCAGAAATTTCTAGTTTGATTGTTCGATTATTCATATCAAGTTCAATGATGTCACCATCTTCGACAAACGCGATTGGACCACCCTCTGCTGCTTCTGGAGAAATATGACCGATTGAAATCCCTCTTGATGCACCTGAGAAACGTCCGTCTGTGATCAAACCAACTTTCGCTCCAAGACCACGACCAACGATTTGTGAAGTAGGGGCAAGCATTTCTGGCATACCTGGTCCACCTTTAGGGCCTTCATAACGGATAACCACAACATGGCCTTCTTCTACTTTGCCCATAATGATTCCTGATAGTGCATCTTCTTGAGAATCAAAGCAAATTGCAGGACCTCTATGATAGCCACCAACAGATTCGTCGACTGCACCCACTTTGATAATGGAACCAGCTGGAGCCAAGTTACCGAATAATACGGCAAGACCACCTTGCTCAGAATGTGGATTGTCTAGTGGATGGATAACATCCTTATCCAAAATCTCACAACCAGCAACATTTTCACGTATGGTTTTACTTGATACGGTCAGGCAATCACCATTGAAAGCACCTGGTTTTTTCAGCAACTCATTGATAATAGCACTTACGCCTCCAGCATTATGCACATCTTCAATATGATAGTCTGATGCTGGAGCGATTTTTGCAAGATGTGGTACGCGAGCAGCCACTTCATTAATGCGTTCCATAGAATACTCAATTTCAGCTTCATGTGCTAACGCTAATGTGTGTAGAACCGTGTTCGTAGAACCACCCATAGCCATGTCTAATGCAAATGCATTGTCAATTGCATCGATCGTTACGATGTCACGAGGCTTAATGTCCTTTTTAATAAGGTCCATCAATTGTGTAGCTGATTGTTTAACAAAATCTTTCCGCTCTTCAGCTACGGCTAGAATTGTCCCATTACCAGGAAGTGCAAGACCAAGACCTTCTGCTAAACAGTTCATTGAGTTTGCTGTAAACATACCTGAACAAGAACCACATGTAGGACAGGCAACTTGCTCGATTTCTTGTAATCTAGCCTCATCAATATTACCAGCTTGATAGGCTCCTACACCTTCAAAAACAGATGTTAAATCAAGAGCATTACCACTTGCATCTGTACCGGCTTTCATTGGTCCGCCACTGACAAAGATCGTTGGAATATTGACGCGAAGAGCCGCCATCATCATCCCTGGTGTAATTTTGTCACAGTTTGGGATACAAACCATTCCATCGAACCAGTGAGCAGATACGACTGTTTCGACTGAATCAGCAATAACTTCGCGACTTGGTAATGAATAGCGCATGCCAATATGTCCCATCGCGATTCCGTCATCAACACCGATTGTATTAAATTCAAAAGGTACACCGCCCGCTTCACGAATGGCTTCCTTTACAATTTTTCCGAATTCCTGTAGGTGAACATGTCCAGGAACGATATCAATATAAGAGTTACATACCGCAATAAACGGTTTACCGAAATCCTCTTCTTTAACGCCGGCTGCACGTAACAAACTACGATGCGGTGCACGGTCGACTCCTTGTGTAATCATACTACTACGTAAATCTGTCAATCTTATTCCCTCCAGTTTCTCCCAATATATACATTCGACAATTTTTTACTTTTCCCTATTTTATCACTCTTAGACGGATAAGTGTAGGGTTTTCGGTTTGGAAGAAGGTGGAGGGTTTAACGGACCGTTGTATGATAAAGGCAATATTAAAGTAGATCCTATTTTTTATCTTTTTGATAGCTAGTTACTTTGGTTCATATGCTTTGCCTATTTTCTTGTCAAAGTTCTTATCTTAAAGAATGAGATGCTTCTTGTATAATTAACCTTCTTATTATGTACGTAGTAATAACAGCGTAGTGAAAGTAGGCTTTCCGACATTTACATACTGGGTTAGGAGCAGAAGTTCATGAAGGTCTTGTCATACGTTATTTAATGTTTGAACTACTTACCGCGTCTGTCAGTTTGTAAAGAAAAAATACTCTTTTCTCTACAAACCTCATTATTTTGGGGCAACTGTTTTTTTGTGCCTAGATACAAAGGGATTTCCGGTTATCCAAAAACGCCAAGGATAGTCTCTTGCTTCCCCTGTATTGTCAATTCCAATGCGTGGGCCGATTGAAATGTCATTCGGAATGATTCCCGAAGCTATGTACAGCGGAGGTTTTGAAAAAGAATGTCCATAGTCATTCATTGTAATCCCAAGTGCTTTTGTTAATTTTCCAAGTCCATTCGTGAGGTTTCTCAGATTATCGGTACCGCGACGTTCATGCATCAGTTCAAGTCCGGTATATGGTTCAATCGCGCGAATTAAAATAGCTTCAGGTTTTTCAAGGGGGCCGCTCACAACATTGACAAGGGTATGTGTATGCATTGTGTAAGTATACACAATGCCGGCTTCACCAAACATAATTTCAGTTCGCTTTGTACGCCGATTCTCAAAACTGTGTGCCGCCCTGTCTTCAGGTCCCATATAGGCCTCAGTTTCAATGATATAACCAGATGCGGTTCCTTCTGTTGTGTCTTTCACTAGAAGACAGCCAAGTAAGCATTTAGCAAGTTCAAGTGTTGGTTTTTGAAAAAATTTAGATGATAGTGGATTCATTGTTTGCACTCCTGAAAACGTATTGTTTCTTTATATTACCCAACGATTGCTGATTTTTTCCAAGCTTCAATCTAATGGTATAATATTGGCTTAAAAAGAGGATAGGACGTGAAACAGTTGGTCAAAAATATTGGTTTTATTGGCTGCGGAAAAATGGGCCAAGCAATTATGGCAGGTATGTTGAAAGCTGAAGTTGTTCAAACAAAAAACTTGAAAGTGAGTACATCAAGAGCGGAGACCCTTACCGTGATCGAACAGAAGTATGGAATAAAAGGCAGTTTGCATAACGAAGAGGTCGCTGAATTTGCTGATATTCTTTTCCTAGCGGTGAAACCAGCAATTCATAATCAAGTGTTAGCTGAAATAAAGGATAGTCTCAAAGAAGATGTTGTGATGATTACAATGGCTACTGGTGTGACAATCGAACAGATTGAAAAGGAATTAAATAGGAAGATGAAAGTGGTTCGTACGATGCCAAATACACCATCACTCGTTGGAGAGGGTATGACGGCAATGAGTATTAACAGTAGGTTAACTGAGGCAGATTTAACTGAAGTAGAAGTTTTGTTAAATAGTTTTGGGAAGGTAGAGGTTATGACAGAAGATCTCATGGATGCAGTACCAGCCATTAGTGCTTCTTCACCAGCTTATGCATATCTATTTATTGAAGCTTTAGCAGATGGAGGTGTGCGCGATGGCATTCCTCGTGAGCAAGCTTATCGTATGGCAGCCCAAGCCATGCTAGGTGCAGCAAAAATGGTATTGGAAACAGGAAAACACCCTGGTGCTTTAAAAGATGACGTATGTACACCGGGCGGTTCAACGATTGAAGCTGTCGCTGCGTTGGAGGGAAATCAATTTAGATCTGCTATTTTAGAAGCAATGAAGGCATGTACAAATAAAATAAAAGGGATAGATGCTTCTGGTAACGGGTTCAGTTTTGGAAGAGAAAAATGCTAATATTACAGTAAATAACATAGTCATTAGCATAGATTTCAACAATAATCTAACAGCATAAATAGCAAACAAAAATGCTCCAATCTGAGTGTGAAATTTAGTGTCCTTTATCGGCTTTATGAAGGACAACTTTAGTTTAACGCAGGAAATTAATAGGCTTAACATAAATTTATGTTAAGCATTGGTAGAATGGCTGCTAATTAAGATGATGGAATCTCTAGGATTTTAGTATCTTAGTATTTATTCATTATTCAATGTCTTTAGCCTAGTAATACGTAAAAGAATAGGGTAATGGATAATAAAATATACATAGATGCTAAACGATATTGACACTATGTGTAAATCCAAATAGTATTATCTAGACTGAGCGTTATAATTTGAAGGGGTGTACTACTTGAAAAAGGTTAGCCAACTTTGTAGGAGGAAAAAATGAGCATGCAGATGGATTCAAAGGGTAAATCGGGAGTGGAAATAGAAAGGGAAGCGATAAGAGTTGTCCCGGTTATCATTTCCTTTGTAGTAGCAGGTTTTATCGGATTGTTTAATGAAACAGCCTTAAATATGGCGTTAAATAATTTAATTATAAGTTTTGGGATTCATGAAACAACAGCACAGTGGCTGACAACGGGATATTTACTAACACTAGGAATACTAGTGCCGGTATCAGGACTTATTTTACAGTGGTTTACAACTAGGCAGTTATTTATTACATCCTTGATTTTCTCGATCGTTGGAACCTTGATTGGAGCAATTTCTCCGACCTTCAGTATATTGATGATCGCTCGCGTCGTGCAGGCAGTGGGTACAGCATTGCTTCTGCCACTGATGTTTAACACGATTTTAATGATTATTCCGCCATATAAACGTGGGAAAATAATGGGGATAATCGGTCTAGTTATCATGTTTGCTCCTGCGGTAGGACCTACTTTATCTGGATTGATCTTGAAAAATTTATCTTGGCATTGGATCTTTTGGGTTTCTTTACCGTTATTAGTATTTGCACTTGTTTTTGGTATTTACTTTATGCAAAATGTAACAGAGACAACAAAGCCCAAAATTGATTTATTTTCGATTATTCTGTCTACCTTAGGATTTGGAGGTATTGTATTTGGGTTCAGTAGCTCTGGGGAAGGCGACGGTTGGGGAAGTCTGACTGTTATTATTTCATTAGCCATAGGTGTAATTGGCTTGTTGTTATTCTCTATTCGCCAGCTGACCATGAAGCAACCTATATTGAATTTAAGAGCGTTTAAGTATCCAATGTTTACTCTAGGATTGGTAATAGTTATTACAAGCATGATGGTCATTCTGTCTTCAATGATTCTACTACCATTGTACTTGCAGACATCCTTAGCATTAAGTACATTTGTCGCAGGACTCCTACTTCTGCCAGGAGGTATCATAAATGGGATTCTTTCACCTGTAATGGGCAGTCTATTTGATCGGTTTGGCCCAAAATGGTTAGTCATACCGGGGTTTGTTATTGTGACAGGTGCTATGTTTGGTTTTGCTGCAATTACGATGGAAACGAATTCCGCCTTTATTGTTGGACTCCACATTATTATGATGATTGGAATCTCCATGGTTATGATGCCTGCGCAAACGAATGGGTTGAATCAACTGCCGCGTGAATTATACCCAGATGGAACCGCCATCATGAATACATTACAGCAGGTAGCAGGAGCCATAGGTACAGCAGTAGCTATTTCGATATTATCATCTAGTACCCAAAACTTTATGAATACGGTAGCTGACAAAACCAATCCGTTAAATCAAGTGCTTGCATTTACAGAAGGGGTACAAAATTCATTTGTATTTGCTATCATAATTGCTGTCATTGGATTGGTACTATCATTCTTCATCAAGCGGGTAGAAGTTGAGCATGAAGTTCAATAGATAAAGGAAATTAATCATAAATATTAAAAAGTGCTTGGGGAATTTCCCAAGCACTTTTTTGATACGGATTGTACGATTAATTAGAATAGGTAATATTACTATTAGTAGTTTATTTTATCATTTTAGGCGAGAAGACTCCTTCCTCAAGGAATGAGAAGA
>NZ_JAETXM010000023.1 GCF_024494465.1 Bacillus sp. V3B
AGGACTTCTGTACCTGTCGCAAGCTTTCGGTACAAAAAGCATTTGCTGAATGAAGTTAAAATGATGCATTATCTATTCTTTGCTCCTGAATATCGGCGTCCTTTAATCATGTTAAGAATAGGTTTATACTCTTTTCCCACTAACCCAAGAACTTCTACGCATAATTCAATTAACAAGAGAAGTACCGCTATGAATATGAACGACCCCCAAACCTTTGCTTGGGAGAAAATGATCGCCGCAAGTCCAAATGCTGTCGCAACCGCATAAATCAAAAGAACTGTCTGTCGATGAGTAAATCCGATATTCAATAAACAGTGATGTAAATGTGACTTATCTGGTGCTGATAGTGGTTGTTTATGAATCAATCGCCTAATGATAGCAAAGAATGTATCCGATAGTGGAACACCTAAAATAAGAACTGGAATAATAAAGGAAATCATTGTAACATTTTTAAAGCCTAATAATGATAGCACGGCAATAATGTATCCTAAAAATAAAGCACCCGTGTCACCCATAAATATCTTTGCTGGGTGGAAATTATAGATGAGAAACCCAAGTGTACTAACAAGAACGAGCGTAGCAATGGCAATAACATATGTGTCACCCATAATGATAGCCATTCCAGCAATTGTCACAAGAGCAATCGATGAAACACCAGCCGCAAGACCATCTAAACCATCAATTAAATTAATAGCATTCGTTACAGCAACAATCCAAAAAATCGTAAATGGGATGGACAAGAAGCCAAAATCAACTTGCCCACCAAAAGGTAAGTTAATGAATTCAACTTGAATGCCTCCCCCCATAACAACAATAAGGGCTGCAATGATTTGTGCAAAAAATTTAATTTTAGCTGTTAGTTCAAAAATATCGTCTAATATCCCCGTGATAATGATGACAAAACTTCCTAATAGGATATAGGGATGGTACTCTTTTGATGGGTCAAAAATAAAAACACCTAATAAAAAGCTAATATAAATAGCCAAGCCGCCTAAGCGTGGCATTATTTTTTGGTGAACTTTCCTATGATTAGGTCTATCTGTTGCTCCAATCTTAAATGCTAATTTAATGACTAAAGGAGTAATCAAAACAGATACCAAAAAACATAATATTAAGGTCACATAAAACATAAAGACCCTCCTTATGACTATCATACCCCTTCTTTACATTCAAAATCAGGGATATATTTCTAACGTCATACCATTTTTCATATCCTGCTTATTATAGCATAACAGCCCTTCTTAAAATACGCATACTTTCGACAAATGAAAGAAAGTATTAAGATGATGATTCTTTTAATGAATCTTTAAATGGTTCTTTTAATAGGGCTTTATATGTATCAAAAACACTTTTTTGAAAAGACTCTAAAGTAAATTTCTTTGAAGCACGATTGTATAGCCGGATTCCTTTTTGTGCGAGTTCTCCCTTCTCCTTTAACTTAATCGCTTCTTCCAGTGCCTCGACTAAAGATTCAATATCCTTTACAGGAACAATCCAACCATAATCCTCAGAAGGAATTAAATCTCGTACACCCCCAACATCCGTGGTGATCACTGCCTTCTTTTCACGTGCTGCTTCTAATAAGACTAATGGAAAACTTTCACTATAGGATGTCAACAGGTTTAAATCAACTATCTTTAACAAACTTGGAACATCATTTCGAAAACCAAGAAAGGATACATGCTTTTCGAGACGAAGATTCTTCGTAAGTTGTTTCATCTCTTCTTCTAAAAACCCATCACCTACTAGAAGTAATTTCACCTGCCTATGCTCTGCAACTATTTTTTCTAAAGCCTGCAGTGCGACCGTATGCCCTTTAACCGGTGTCAGTCTTGCAATCATCATGACCACAAAATCATCTTTGTTCAAAGCTAAATCAGCTCGAGTGATCTGGAATGAGCATTCAGTCGAAAAATCAATTCCATTAAATATAGTCGTAATCTGATCTTTCATGATTCCTTCTCTAGACAACAGTTCTTGAAATCGAGTTGAAATGGCAAAATAGTGATCAGGTTTTTTCAGTGCCCATAAATGGAGTTTTGTTAAAACACTTCCACTAATCCCTTTTTTCAAAAAATCATGATAGGGATTGCTATGAACCGTTGTGACCCATTTACAATCCGGTCTTTTTCGTTTGATAAAATACCCGTAAAGATTGGCTCGCGGTCCATGAGTATGAAAAATATCAATTCCATTCTTATCGATAAAGTCACATACTTTTTTTATAATGGTAAAGTCAAACTTGGATTTTTGGTGGAAAAGCTGAACCTCAATTCCCTTTGATACCGCTTGTTGTAACATTGGCCCTTCCTCAAACAAACCAAGAATCATGTTTTTATTATTTTTTAGAAGGGACAGGATATGAACCATTCCTCCCCCTGTTTCATTCCCAGCATTTAAATGAAGAACCTTCATTCATACTCATCCTTCTTTTGGTCAAATAGTTAGACGACAGTTTCATTTATAAAGTTACACCCGCTTAAACAGGTAAAGAGTACCAATCAAAACAGACCATTAATGTTTATTTCTCACCTTTACTATCTTAAATAAAAATTTAGGCAGTGCTAACATTCTTCTCCATCTGGAAGGCTGTTGGATCAATCGATAGAGCCACTCTAATTGTATCTTTTGCCAAAATTCAGGAGCTCGTTTGACATTTCCTGCGAGAACATCAATACTGCCACCTACCCCAATGAAAATCCCTTTATCAAAAGTAGAAAAATGATGATCAATCCATTCTTCCTGCCTTGGAAATCCTAATGCAACAAATACTAAGTCAGGTTTCAATTGATGAATTTCATGAGGTACTTCCTTATCCTCCAAGGAAAAATATCCATGGTGATGACCGACTAATTTTAAATGAGGAAATTGTTTTTGGATCCGATCAACAGCCTTTTTATTGACCTCTTCTTTTCCTCCAAGAAGATACACTTTCCATTTCTCTTGATTGGCCTCGTTAAGCAGGTGGGTCATTAAATCATATCCAGCAATTCTTTCCTCTATCGGATGCTTCAATAATTTTGAAGCTAATAAAATCCCGTGACCATCAGGAACCACATAATGAGCAGATTGAACAATGTTCCGGTATCGTTCATTTTCATATGAATGCATGACAATTTCAGGATTGGCTGTCACAATAAAGGTCTTTTTATTATTCTTAATATTTTCCTTAATCACCCTTCCCATTTCAAAGAAACTTATGTTGATAAACTGAATTCCCAATACATCTACAAATTTATTCATTTTGTTTTCCTCTTCTTTATACCTGTTCTAATCTGATTCATGATGTTATTCAATCTATTTGTGAAGCTCCTTAGATAAAATAACATATTCTATAATGAAATAGTGAATTAAAACTTAAAAAACATAATATTATAATTATTTTTACAATTACCTAACAAAATTAAAATTTTGTTCATTTACCGCAACTCTAACGCCTCTCTATAAACCTTTTCATACTTTTCAGCGGCAGAAAGATGCGAATAATTATTTTCCACCTTTGTTCTAGCATTTTCAGCCAGTCGATTTCCGAATAATGGATCGTCTAAAATTCGAATAATGGAATTTGATAATGCATCCGTATTTTTTTCTTGTACTAAAAGACCATCCTTTTCATGTTCAAATATTTCTTTCAACCCACCAACTGCTCCAGCAATGACAGGTGCACCTGATCCCATCGCTTCTAAAGCAGATATAGAGGTTGCCTCCTCAACACCATGAGAATGAATACTAGGAACTAAAACAATGTCGGCAATACTATATAGATCTTTCATTTTTTCATGTGGAATAGACCCCAATAATTTCACATTTTCTTGTAATTGCAACTCCATCGTCTTCTGTTCAATCGCTGAATACTGTTCCCCAGTACCCGCGTATATCAGTAATGTATGAGGATGCTTCCCCAGTACTTTTGGAAGTGCTAACGTTGGATAGACCACTCCATTTTTCTCCGTTAACCTTCTAGGTACAAACAATATTTTCACATCATCTGGAATGTTGAATTCTGCTTTCACGTGTGCAGCTTTAGACTTATCCACCTGAAATTCATTTACATTAATAAAGTTTTTAATCGTATATGCCCCTACATTTGATTGCTGTTTGATGTATTCTTTAATCCGCTTATCAACAGCGATCACTTTTGCCGCATTTTTGTATGCCTGCTGTTCCGTCTTAACTATCTCTAAATCTTCAGGGCTTCCTTTCATAATAGCCCCCCTACTGATCGCCTCATAAGAAAAGTATCCATGTACAGTTGCCACAGTCGTTACACCTGATTCAATCGAAGCTAGCGCAGCGTATACATCTTGAGAATTGATTACATCATAATCCGCTTTGACTTTATCGATATACGATTTTAACATTTTCATTTTTTGTCTATCATTCAACAATTGGCCTTTTCCCTTTTTTACTTTATTCATCAAAAATCCTGGAGCTTGTGTAAATAGCTTTCGAGCAAATGGATTCATGTCTGTGAAAGAAAGAACATCTACTTTATGGTTTCTTTCCTCCAGTCCCTTTTTTAATGTAGAAACATGGGTAGAGAGACCACCTTCATGAGGATATTCAAATATGGTTGTTATTAATATATTCATGTTCCTTCCCCCCTTTTCATTAATTGTAACAATACGTTTGTTTCTTTAATTTTGAGTAAGAATGATAACAGTAAAAATAAGCTAAATACGATGAAAGTCATAATGACAAGCGTGATAAAATTGGAAAGTTCGTTAATGAACGGATAAACAGGACTAGATAATAAAAAGACAATGGCAAAGGTAATCATATATTTACCAATATCAAATAAAAGGGTTTTGATGATACGCTTCTCAGGTCGAGACTGTTTCCATAGAAAATACCCCAGAAGCAATGTTTGTAACAAACTAGATATGGTTGTAGCAAGGGCAATTCCTGTTGCTTGAAAATAACGAGAGAATAAAATACTAAAAATAATATAAGTTACTACCATAAAAATACTGGTATACATAGCATTTTTCATTGCCTTTAATGCATATAGACAATTCATTAAATAATCTCGTAAAGCTAAAAAAACAAGACCTAGCGAATAGATCACGAATATTTGTACCGTTTTTAATGTAGCTGAACGGTCAAAAGCCCCTCTTTCAAATGCTAACTCAATTAAATCCTGACCACATACCATCATCACAATGATAAATGGGATGGATAAATAGATAATGATCTTTGCACCTTTGATGACAATTTCAATAAAACTAGTCATACTCTTTATAGCAGATTCTACAATTGATGGATATAAGACCGTTATTAACGGAGCTAATAACACGCTTAAAGGCAATTGCATCAACTTACTGGCATAGTTTAAAGCTGAAACACTCCCTTCCTCTAATCCTGAAGAAATGATTCGATCCGTAACACCATTTAGTTGCACAGCAAATGAAGAAATAATGATAGGATAAAAAAGGATTAAGGTACCTTTGATTCTCTCCTTTTCTTTTCTAAATGAAAAATTAAACTTTGTATCATATTTTGATAATCCAGGGTACTGAATCACAAATTGGAAAACTGCTCCTAATACAACCCCTATTGCTAATCCCACTATTCCGTAATGCTCTGCCAGAATAACAGTAGAAAGGATCACAACAATATTCTGCGCACTCCCCGTTAGAGCTGGCATTACGAATTTTTTATGAGAATTCAAAATTCCTGTAGCAATCGTTGTTAATGCAAAAAAGCAAATACTAGGTAACATAATTCTCGTTAATAGTGATGTAAGTTCCAATTGTTCTTGATTGAAACCAGGTGCAACCACTTGTACTAATTGATCAGAAAATACAAAGGCAATAATGGTAATCAATAATGCAAACAAAAAGAACAAAGTCCCCAGAACACTCATCGTTTCGTCTGCTTTGGATTGGTTCTTTTCCTTTTCTTCCATATAAATTGGAATGATACCTGAATAAATTGTAATACCAATCGCCGTATAGAGTAGGGTTGGGATGATATTGGCAACAAAGAAAACATCGGCAACCTCTGATGCTCCAAAATAGGCCGCAATGATGGCTTCCCTTACAAACCCCAATACCTTTCCAATAGCAGAAATAATCGTAACGATCCCAACCGCTTTCACTATATTCGGAAGTTTATTTATTTTACTAAACATGAGATACCCTCTATTTCCTTACCCTAGTTTAAAGTTTACTTCTACTATTTCTTAGGTTTGATGATGCTTTTCCCAATAGCCTCTATTTAAGATATATCCAAGTAAGATATAGAAATACATGGTAAAGGTTTTGTCTTCCCAAATATTATAAAATAAACCTGCCACACTACCACCAATTAATAGAGCCATTAAAAGAATCGCAACACCGGCTTGTTTTCTCTTTTTCCAAAGCATCACAATCAAGCCAATAATAAAAGTAGCAAAAGATAGTACGCCCAGTATACCGGTCTGTGTAATGATCTGAATGTATTGATTATCAGAATAAATCCCACTCGGTATTTGATATTGGTCAATAATAGGGGATGGATAACTGAGTGAAGCTGAATCGCCAAAAGTACCGAAACCAGTTCCAATAATGGGATGGTCCACAAAGATTTCTAATCCTTTTTTGACAATATATAGTCTCCCCCATTGTGAACTCTGCTCAATGGTGCTTTTGTCAAATGCCTCTGTCATTCTCTTTCTGAAGTCACCATTTCGATCAGTCACCTCATTTTCTACCGAAGAAGGTTCTTCTTGTTGCTGGGTACCCTGCTGCTGCTCTTCCATATAGTCTGTTACCGCGACGACAGGAAAATAAATGAGTGGCAGCGATAGTAGGATGCTGAGAGCTATCGGTTTCATGACCCTCCAATTTTTAGATAATAATAGATAAACAATAAAGCCAACCATTATCGCAATAATGGTTCCTCTAGAATAAGTCAATAAAAACACACCAAATATGACGATCGATGAAGTATTCAATATAAATCGATATTTCGTAAATACTGTTTTCAAATAGATGGAAAAAACAAACGCAATTGATAAATAGGTTGCAAGGACATTAGGGTTTCCAATCAAGCCATAAATTCTAATCCGGTTCGTCTCGGGAAGATTTATAAGACTCCAAGATTCTGGAATAAGCCAGGTTCTTAAAGAAGCCTTTTCAATTATTCCTTGTATGCACAGGATTACGGCCATAATGACCGTTGTCCATAAAAATATAAATACATCTGTTTTATTAATTTTTTGTATACTTACAATAAAAATAAGTAAAAAGGTAATTAAAAAGGCCCTTAACTGGAAAATAATCGCTATAATGGATACATCCATCACGAAAGCTGAAATGGCTCCTATTAAACAAAAAGATAGAAAGCCTATCATAAAGATGTTCATGTTCACTTTCCCTATCACTTTTTTGTTTTCCAACCAATACCATAAGGATTGAAAAAAGAGGATAAGGATGACTAAATCACCAAGATATTTGATATTTTCATTCAACTCTAATAGTGCAGGTCTGATAGGAAAATAAATAATTAAGAATAGAAGACCCTGTTTCGGATTGAATAATAATATAACAGCAATCATAAATGATAGGACTAAACCCATACTTTCATATGGCAATAGTAGACTAACTAAAAGGAATAGAACGGAAATGGGTAAAGCGTATTTTTTCATTTGACTCAATGTAACAGACCACCTTTTTATGTATGTAAACTGGATAGAAACGCTAGTAAAGCATCTCACTTTGAAAAGATATCCTCGTTAGAATAACATAAGATTATGTGTAGAAGTATTAATATTAGTGTAACAATTTGTAAAATTCTTATTACATAGGAGACCATAAATAAAATGCAAAAAGATGATTATTTATTAGTATTGGGGATGTTTCCATGGAACTACTCACATCTTAGTGACACGATCCGTTCTATGATAAAGGCATCAAACCACAAAAGAACAATCTATATAAATCCACAGGCTGAAATCCGTTCAGTGTCTACTAAATGGGAAAAGCGTCAAGAGGGAAACATCCATATTTGGAATCCGCCTTTTCAGTTTCTCCCTACTCGTTATGGGATACACCGTTTGCGAGAAAAAATGACGGCTTATTCATTAGCAGACTATATAAAAAAGGAACTTGGAGAGGATTGGCGCAATCATACGGTCATGTATGTGACACCCACTACGTTGGAGCAATCCTTTGAATATGTCAAAAAATTAAAACCGAAACGGTTAATCGTAGATCTTTTAGATGACAATTTAAACTTTCCTTCCATTTCAATGAAGAAAAAGTCCAAACTCACAGAGATGTTGAAATTCCTATGCCAACAAGCGACCGTTATCACAGCTGTTTCACAATATTTAGTCGAACAAGCGAAGGAAATGACCGATCTACATACGATTCAATACCTGCCAAACGGTGTCGATGTTGAGATGTTTCAAAAAAAGGAAAGCTTAGCACCCGAGGACTTAGAGCTTATTCCGAAACCAAGAATTACATTTGTTGGCGCTCTTACAACATGGATCGATTTTCCTTTAATTCTAGAGGTTGCAAGGAAACTGGAGGATTACCAGTTTATTTTAATCGGTCCGATGGATCAAACTATCCAAAATAATCCTGAAATCAAACAATTAAAATTGATGGAGAATGTTCATTTCTTAGGTCCAAAGCCGTACGAACAGATCCCTAATTACTTACATGATTCAGATGTCCTACTCTTGCCCAGAACAATGGATCCCTATTCACTTGCTTGTGACCCTTTAAAGCTTTACGAATACCTAGCTACGGGTAAGCCGGTTGTTTCAACCAACCATCCGAGCACGAAGCGATTTCCAGATTTCGTTTATACGGGGGGAAGCTCTGAAGAAATGGCAGAAGGAATTAAAGAGGCTTTAACAAGAAGCACGAAGACCAGTCAACTACAACAAAAGTTTAGCAGCAGCTTATCTTGGGAGACACGGATCCATACATTACTCGATTTAGTTGATAGGCCTTAAACGAAAGCATAAAAATAGCCTCAATAAGGTTATTGAAACGAGTCCTTATTGAGGCAGTTTATCTTTTTATTTTTATAGGTTGAAAGAAAAGGAAAAGAATGATTTTTCTACATACGCTTATAATCAATAAATATTATAATGCTCTTCTTCTAACTTCTTCAGTAACAGTGTCTTCTTTGAAGATGTATTGAATCAACTTTTCACTAGAACGCCCTGTAGAATACTTATTCCATCTTCTAGCATATCTTTTAATGTCCTCTAGGTTAAATTGATTTTCCTTTATTAAATGGATAATATCCAAGGTATCGTCAACAATAGGTCCAGGAACCATATTTTCATATTGACCACACAGACCTCTTTCCTTTTGATACGTTTCTAAATCATAAGCAAAGAAAATCATCGGTTTGTTTAATAAAGAAAATTCATACGGAATAGAGGAATAATCTGTAATTAAATAATCAGCATTGACTAACAGTTCATTAATACCGTAAGCCGAAGAAGAAAAATCATATACAAATCCTCGATAAAGCTCAGCATAGTTGACTGTACACTTTGTCGCCGGATGAAATCTTAAAAGCACAACATAGTCTTCACTAAGTTCATTAGCCATTTTTTCAAGATCCAGCTTCATCTCAAATTCGTCGAGTTGCTGATCACGATATGTGGGTGCATAAAGAATCTTTTTCTTGTTTCTTAGTGTAAGGTTCTCTTTCCTGAATTGATTAACGATTTGACTCTGAATAATTTCATTATAAAAAAAGTCAGTTCTTGGAATACCTGTTCTTAAAATACTCTCCTGCGGGAGATTGAAAGCATTCATAAAGGTATTCGCCATTACATCAGAGCCAACAACGACTTTGTGAAATTTTTCATATACACGCAAAAAACGTTCCTGTGCTTTTTTACTGCGATATTGGACAGATTGATCTTCAAGACCAAACTTCTTAATGGCACCTGAAGCATGCCATAATTGGATACATTCGACATCTTCTTTAAAATCAGTGACAGCTAAAAAGCCAAAATAGTTATCTACGAAAATATGTTTTGATGTGGCTAAATGATAAATAGCCTGTAGCATCTGAAGAATATGAAAAGATTCAAATGGAATCAGTTTAATATCATCATATGATTGGAAACATGACCCACTTTTCCCTTTAAAAAGGACAACCACATCGACAGACTTATTTTGTCTTCTTATCTCATCATAGACATACTTGCTGTTATCACCAAAGGAAACGACAAACGTCACCCTATTTTTAAGTGGGAAAAGATTAAAAAAGTTAAATACCCACTTAAAAATAAGCAAATATACGTCAATGATCAGTTCTCTAACCATTGTTCACAGCATGTAAATCCGTTTTAATTTTCGTAGTTGAAATACCAACAGTACGTGGTAAGTAAACAACTTCACAAAACTCTTTAAGTTCATCAAATTTACCTTCCCAATCATCACCCATAACAAAGATATCAACATCATGTTTAATGACATCTTGGATTTTTTGTTCCCAATTCATCTCTGGAATTACTTCATCCACGTGTTTGATTGATTCAAGGATATACTTGCGATTTTCATAGCTATGGTACGCTTCTTTATTCTTTCCCTTATTAAATTCATCTGTCGATAAACCAACAATTAAATAATCGCCTAAATTCTTAGCTCTTTCTAACAAATTAATATGTCCTATATGGAGTAAATCAAATGTTCCATAAGTTAAAACCTTCTTCATTTAAATATCATCTCCTTACCTATTTTTCAAAACCAGGTAATCCACTTTGACATTTACAATCTGTTTAATATCTAAACAATAAAAATATATATTTTACAAAATATTTATATTAAATTAACTTAAACTATATTATATATGCTTGTAGGATTAATTTCAATTTCCTTTTCGTTACATTTACATATCAACAGCTACTTTAATATAAAATTAAAGTAGCTGTATTGTAAAAACTATATGTTATAATTTCAAAAGACATTTTAAGATCACATAGGGGATGATAATTTGGAGAAAAAACACTATTACTCCATAGATTTATTAAAATTTTTTGCAATCATTTTTGTTGTTTGCATTCACTCAAATCCTTTTATAAGAGTGAAAATATACGAAGACTTTGACATTAATTTCTTTATAGATGTTTTCGCAAGGTTTGCTGTTCCCGTCTTTTTTGTTACTTCTGGTTTTTTAATAGGACAAAAAATATTAGAAGGGAAAAATATAAATGAATATTTTAATAAATACACATGGAAAATCGTAACAATTTTTTTATCTTGGACAGCTTTTTATTTTATTTATGACATTTTAGTAAGATTGAATAGTTATAGACAAACAGGAGAGAAGACGGAAATCGAGAAATATATAAATCGTTTTTTTAGCCTGGATACGTTATGGTACACACCGAATGGAACACCTTATCACTTATGGTATCTGGTCGCACTTATTTGGTCTTTAATTATCCTTTATTTCTTTATCAAGCATAAAAAGCTTAATTTATTATTAGTTTTAAGCCTAGGATTTAACTTAGTTGGCCTTTTGGGACAATCTTATTCTGTGATTTTTGATTTAAGCAAAAATACAAGGGAAGCATTGTTCTTTGCCACTTTTTATCTCACCTTAGGGTACTGGATTGGTTTTAACCTCAATAAAATTAGAGGGAATTTATTAAGAGTAAACCCCCTTATCTATTTATGGTTATTTTTTATCTTTTCTGGTCTACAAATTCTAGAAAGCGTACTTTTAGTTAAAAAATTTGGATTCGGAAGGGCAGAAAATTATTATCTTTCAACAGTATTCTTAGTAGTATCTTTATTTTTATTTGCATTAACGAAACCTAATATTGGAAAAGGTTCTTGGTTATCAAAAGTTGGAAAGAATTCACTAGGCATATATGTTATTCATGTATTCTTCATCAATTTAATAAGGAGATTGCTTCCTGAAGAGTTACTTTTCATTAGAGAAACTTTTTGGTGGCACTTACTATATACACCTGCATTAATCGTTATCTCTTATTTTGCATATGAAATTATACAAATAGTCAAAAGAAGAATAAAAAATAGAACTTCGCATAAAGAGGAACTCACACAAGAGCATAAAACATTATAATAAAATGAAACGAGTCGTAGTATGTGAGATTTATAAAGCGGATGAAGAAAAAAAGAAGGTCAGGAATTCTCTCCTGACCTTCTCTTTTTTATAGTCTAATTCTCTAATTCAGTTATATATTCTCCTGACACCCATCCTGTTTCGCTTGAGTTAGGGAGATAAATATTGTACCAACCTGAATCTGTTACAGGTTGCCCATTTTCCAGAACTGCTTTTAAGAATTCATTAGCCTTAGCATACCCAATTTTATCACCCTCAGGCTGATTACGAATGTTCAATGTGGTTGAAAGCCCACTAACCTGCAATAGATTATCAAAAGACAAACTTTCTCCGTAAATCCATCCGGTTTGACCATCAACAGAAATTCGATACCAACGATGATCATAAGGATAGTCACCCGTAGTTCTTACATCGGTATTATAACCTAGAACAGTTACTTTAGTAGATTTCTGTAAAGTACTGATGTAAAAACTTGAAGATAAATAAGGATAACTTCTTAAATTGATATTTCCATTTAGAGTTGCTGTGATTCCTTGTGGGAAATCTATAACAATATCCGTTGGAACAGGTTTTCCTGCTGGAATATCTCTACCTAAGTTTTCTGGAGCACTACCGTTTGGTGTTATAGGAGATGCTGAAGGATAGTACTTAGCATCATACGGCTGAATACCTTCCATTAAATTAGCAATTCCATTTTTCCAATTTTGATCGGTAGCATACTTGACATTCATTCCTGTTAAAGTAGACCCATGCTCTGAATAATAGTAACTACCACCAGGAATTAAATAATTCTTCTTCACCATATAGGCTACAGCATTAATACTTTCTTCAATACTATCAAAATAGTATCCCATTGTGAAAGGAGCAACATCATATGCACCATAACCATATAGATTATTTTTATATGTAAACAAGTTGGATCCTGCCCAACCAGTTTCCCATATAGCATGTGCTACTAGATAAACGGCATTTACTCCGTATTTATTTTGTACATTAATAAAACTTTGCGAATGTTTCTTTAGTTGGCTATTCGAATGGCCCTTACGATCGAAGAAATCCTCAATATCCTTTGCAGATATATTAGCAGGCTTTCTTAAATCAAGTTCCAAATAACCTACTTTTTCAGTGCTAACATCATCTTTATGAATGTATCCAGTTTTCTTATAACCATTAATATAAACAGTTGCCTTATACCAAGAAGTTGTAAATGTTTGAACCTTTAATTCCGCTCCGCTATTATAATATTTTAAAACGGCTGCGTCTTCGGAAGCACTAGAGTACACATTTACTTTGTCTGCAATACCCCATACCTGCAGGTTTGTTGGAGAACTTGTACTATTTTCAACATCTCCAGATTTAATGTAACCTGTTTTCTTATGACCATTAATATAAACGGTTGCTGAATACCAGCCATTAATATAGGACTGATATTTCAAAACACTTCCTCGGTTATATGATTTCAAGACTTCAGAACTAGTTATTGCCTTTTCATAAATCTTTGTTGGTGATTGTAACCCGACCCCATAATACGTTTCTGGGTTTTCTGTTGGGTTTTCCACGTCACTCGCTTTTATATATCCTAACGTCTTCTTCCCATTAATATAAACAGTTGCTAAATACCAGCCTGATACAAATGATTCGTATTTTAAAATGCTACCCTGTTCATATGATTTTAATGTGTTTGAACTCGTGGAGGCCCTTTGGTATACCTTTGTTGGTGATGTCTTTCCTACTCCAATATAAGTGACAGGATTATTTGTAATATTTTCTACATCACTTTTATGAATATACCCAGTAGTCGCTTTACCCTTAATATAAACTGTAGCTTCATACCAATCGGAAGTTAGTGTTCGATATTTTAAAACACTACCTTGTGGATATGTTTTTAATACATTTGAATTACTTGATGCTTTAGAGTAAATATTTGTTGGTTCCTTCAAACTGACCCCATTTAAAGGAATACTTTCCGAAGTGATATTTTCTACATCACTTACTTTAATATAACCAGTAGTTGCCTGACCATTAATATAAACCTTAGCTTTATGCCAATCTGCTGTATACGTTTCGTATTTTAATAAAGTCCCTTGATCATAGCTTTTTAGAGGTTCCGAGCTAGTCGAAGGCTGTTCATATACATGCGTTGTTGGACTCGCTAAACCAATCCCTTGAAGATTTACCGGTGCACTTTGTGTCATTAGATTAAGAGATGTAGGTTCTGCTTCAGCATTCACCTCTGAGGACTCTTCGTCAGAACTTGAAACATCCAATGTTTCCTGCTGGTCACCCTCTAATGTCTCTTCTGTTACATCTGTAACAAATTGATTTTCATCAACAATCATACCATCTTCGTTTTTAACGCTCTCTTCTTCTGTTACATCATTATCTTCTTCATTACTCTCAATAGATTCGTTTATAGACGCTTCTGGTTCTGTTATAGAAGATTCTGCACTATTTAATCTACTATTTCGAAACTCTTCAGCGTTTGATGAATCTACAATCATACTACTCTGTACATAACCATTCAACGACGTTTTTGTTTCAACATCCGTATACTCCAAAAACGTGAATTCTAATCCTTCTTCTAATACAGTTACTTCCGTTTCATCCTCTAGTGATAAAAGGACCTTAGAGTCTAAGGATTCTTCCTCGTAAAGATCAACTGTTCCACCTGCTTCTTCAGCAAAAACCAGAGCTTTCTTTGGTTCAGGGAGTTCAGATGCATATGTAGCATTTGGTTGAAGGGGTATAAACTGTAGTAATAAAAGAAGAATGAGAAAATAAACACTTGTTGTTTTTACCATATTCACAAATAATTTCCCCCATATAAATTTTAGACACTACCCAGCAGATGTAATTGACCCTAGCAATGACTGCTATTTACATATTATTAAATGTTTATCTTACATTAATAAACGTAAACACATACTGGTTTTTGGATTTCCCCATGAGTCTTTTTACATATGGGTAAGAGGCTACTACTAGCTTGCAGCAAAGTTTCGTCAACATTAAAAAGCACATGCAAAATGAATAGTATCTACCTAGTTAACAAAGATACGCTTAGACTTGAACTCTTTTCCTAATCTCCCCTCCTTTTTTCTTTCTAAATACTAATCTATCAAATTACGACAAATTCTTCTACACTTTTTGAATAGTATTATTGTTTTTTCCTATTTTATCATAATGAATCCTGTGATTTATTAAAACCCCCTCCAAATTGGAGGGGGTTCCTGTTATCTAACAACAATTGCTCTTCTATCAAATGAATCAAAAACTTGATTAAATTTTCTTTCGCTAACTGTACTTAATAATTTACCGCCTGCAGGATCTACATATAAATATTCATTCGTTTTTTCATTATATCCTGATAAAGAAATAACATGATACTCAACAGGTGCATACATTTTATCTTCGCCGGAATAATACCATTTCCAGTTTAAAGTTCGAAAATTATACACAACCCAAACTAATACTGGATTACCTTGACGAAGCTCAGATTTAATTTTTTCTTCACTTATTCCATTAATAACTTCACTGTCAGATCTATATTTCTTAGATAATCCAATTAATCCTTCAGGATAAATTAAATTTGGATCTCCTTGCTGACTTCTAAATGGTGAGCCTACGTAGCCCTTGTATGGATCGTTAGAATATGTCATTGAAGCTCCCATATAGGTTTTATCAAGGTTATACCCTTTGAAATTGAGCGCTTGAGTTAAGGAAACGACAGAACATCCCCAAGGCATACTAGGATTCTGCATAATTTTAGGAATAAAAAGTTTCATATTTTCAAGGCGATTCCAATGATTACCATATTTTGTTCCTGTCTTAAATATATAGTTCCCTTTATTCTTTTGAGTACTTTGTTCTTTTAATTCAGCATTGTTAATAATACCATTGTTGTTAATATTAAAGTAATACTTTATATTCTTAGCACGATTTGTTGCTCTTGTTTTAGGATAATATTCATAAGCCTTTATTACAGTGAAAGAATTTTCTTTACGTGTTAAGGAGCTAGTCATGTAACCATTATGATCGTAATAATAAATATATTTTATTTTTTGTCCATGTTTACCGTATACGGCTTTATCATGGTATGTATATCGAGTGATCATTCTTTTAGAATTTTTTGCTCTTCGAGAAGCTTGGTAGACATACCCATTCGTATTAAGGTTAAAAATATACTCAATATTATTTCCTTTACTGCTAAAAGGAGTATTGCTGTAATACTGATACCATGTTGCTATCCTCTGCGTCCCTTTTTCTCTTTTTGTTGCTTTTGTAACATGACCTTGACTATTTAAATTATATATGTATTCAATATTGTTCCCATGATTTCCATAAACTGTTTGCGGGTAATAATCATACCGAGAAATAACTTTCTTTGTCCCCTGCTGTCTCTTACTCGCTTTTTCTACATAACCTGAACGATTTAAATCGAAGATGTATTTAATATTGTCCCCATGATCACCATAAACTGTTTGCGGATAATAATCATACCGAGAAATAATTTTCTTTGTCCCCTGCTGTCTCTTACTCGCTTTTTCTACATAACCTGAGCGATTTAAATCAAAAATATACTTAATATTGTTCCCATGATCACCGTAGACTGTTTGTGGATAATATTGATACCAAGAAGTAATTTTTTTTGTTCCTTTTTCACGTTTAGTTGCCTTTGTTACAAGACCTTCACTATCAATTACAAATACAAATTGAATATTATGACCATGATTTCCAAAAGTCGTTTCTGGATAATATTGAAATCTTTGAATAACTTGTTGGTTCTCCTCATCGAGTTCTTCTGCCGCTTCTACAAACCCATCATTATTAATATCAAAAATATATTTAATTCTACGATCACTATCTTCATAATTTGTCTCAGGATAGTATTCATAGTAACGGATGATTTCAGCAGTTGTCTCTCTCTCTGTTGCCATCGTTACATAACCATTTTTCACGTCATATTCATACTGAATTTGAGTTTTATGGTTTCCATATGTTGTTTGTGGAAAGTAATCATAATAGGCAATAGTTGCTTGTGTTCCTTGTTCTTTTACCTCAGCGTATTGAATCGTTTGGTCCTCGTTTAAGTAAAAGACTTTATTTATATTCACATCTGCATTTTCCACTAAAGTAGTAGCATAATATTCTTGAATCTTTACTAATCTACCATTATCATAGACTTCTGCATATGATAATTCACCATTATTATCAAAATAATATTTGATGTTTCCATCTTCTACAACCTCAACAACTGAGTCTTCCTCTTTAGTTTCCTCAAGTGAATTTTGCTCAAGTGTTCTCAATTGTTTAGTTCCATCTGATGGAATTTCTATTTTTTCTTGCTCAGACTCTGGGAACTCAGATTCAGCTATTTGATCTTTTTCCTCTGTGTCTACTTCAGTTTCCACTGATTCTTCTTCATTTATAGGTGCTATAGCCTCTATACCTTCATCTTTTACTTCTTCAGGCTCTTCTGTCTCATCAGATGAATTTATACTGACATCAGTATTAATACTAGAGTCGGTTTCCTGAGTGTTCGCTGATTCAGCTTGGCCCACATTACCTAAAGAAGAAAGAATGAGCACAAAACAGAACATTAACACCACTAATCTTCTCAACATCTTGTCACACCTCTCATTTTTCCAAAATATTAAATTTTTATCACATGCATTATTCTATAATAATCAACCACTATATTAAACCCACTTAACAGAATTTCAATGATACTAATCATCGTTTTGTTAGTAGCAAGAATAGTGATTCTAATTTTTAGCACTTCGAAAGTATAAAAGAATTTTTATTTCCACAAAAAAATGTCTCTCATAGGCAAGAGACATTTTTCTTGTATATTCTAAGCATTATCTAAAAACTTTTTCAACAACCCTTTTACTTGATTCTCCTGACTCTAAATAACAAAATTTCTCAAAGAACTCCTCGAAGTTATCAGAAATTTGAGGATTAACTTGCTCTATTCGCAAAACCTCTGATATGCATTCTTCTGTTGTTTTCACAAGTGGACCAGGGGCCTTTTTTTCAAAATCAAAATAAAAGCCTCTGAGCTTATCACGATACTCTTCAATATCGTAAACAAAGAAAATCATTGGTTTCCTCAGATTAGCAAAGTCAAAGAAAACAGAAGAATAATCCGTTATTAATAAATCTGAGATTAAATAAAGCTCTCTAATGTCTTCATGTTGAGAAACATTATAAGCAAAGCCTTCGTAAGCAGATATATCCATATTTTCAGCAATTAAATAATGCATTCTTAGCAAAACGATATAACCTTCACCTAAATATTTTCTCATTAAGCTTAAATCTAATTTTAAGTCAAACTTATATTTCCCTACCTGATAAAACTCATTATCTCTCCATGTCGGTGCATATAAAATGACTTTTTTATCTTTGGGAATATTCATTTTGCTCTTTAGTTCTAGAATAGTTTCTTCTTTATTACTGTTATATAAAAAATCATTTCTTGGATAGCCTGACTCAATCATTTCTTTCTTGAAATCAAAAGCACGTCGAAAAATATCTGTTGAATATCGATTAGGGGAAATTAAGTAATCCCAGCGACTAGATTCACTCAAGAAATTTTTTTTATACTTTTCTGTCGTTGTTCCTGGCATATGAACTTCATCCATATCAGCGGCAAGTTTTTTCAAGGGTGTTCCATGCCATGTTTGAACATAAGTTGTGCGGGCTGGTTTTGGAATCCAAGCTGGCATCCGACTATTAAATACCCAGTATTTTGCACGAGCCATAATGAACAACCATTTTAATGAAAACCTTTTAAGAACTTCTACATCCTTTACCTGAAAAGATGACAGGTATCTTGGATCTACACTCCAATACATTTGATATTCTGAGTGATGTTCCTTTAAATACTCATAAATAGCCCTAGGGTTACAACTATATTGTTTACCTAGAAAACTTTCAAACACAATAAGTTTTTGGTCCGCCGGAAACAAACTGACGATTTTAAATAATAATGTATACGTTGTTTTTATAACACCTAAACGTCTTAATTTAGTAAGCATGTTCTTTATCATAGTGATATTTTTTAACCTTCCCCAATAATTGAATGACAAGTTGTAGATTTAGTCAAAGAATTTATCAACTATCCTCTTCGAAGCATTTCCATCCTCTAAAGAACAGTATTTGTCTCTAAAATTTTTGTACTTATCTTTGTATTCAAATTGAATATCTCCAATATTTTTTACAGCTTTAATAATATCCTCTGTCTCAAATAAAAACGGACCAGGCGCTTCTTGTTCAAAGTCCATATAAAATCCACGAATATCATTCTTATATTGTTCAAGGTCATAAGTGAAAAATAACAAGGGTTTTGCAGTATTAGCAAAATCGAACATAACCGAAGAATAATCTGTCATTAATATATCACTTAATAAATAAAGCTCTTGGATATCTGGATAGCTTGAAACATTATAGACAAAGTCTTTAAGGTCATCAGGAATATTCAACTTGTTACTTATGACCACATGCATTCTCATTAAAAGAATATACTCGTTCCCAAGCTCTTGCTTCATTTTATTCAAATCCATGTTTAAATGAAATTGAAACTTATTTTTCCCTGTTGTTTCATTATCTCTAAACGTAGGAGCATAAAGAATAATTTTTTTATCATCAGGAACTTTTATCTGCTTTTTAATACGTTGTATGATCTTAGTATGATCCTGATTATAAAAAATATCATTTCGGGGATAACCAACCTCCAAAATTTCCCCTTTATACTGAAAGGCACTTCTAAATGCTTTTGAAGCATACTCGCTTGGAGAAATTAAATAATCCCAGTTTTCTGTTGCACTATGCACCCTCTCTAAGTACGTTTCATCTCTACCTTGAATATTTTCAATATCAAATAGCATCTTTTTAAGAGGCGTTCCATGCCAAGTTTGAATATAGGTCGTTCCTTTCCGCTTCTGAATATAAGTAGGAAAGTTTTGATTGTTGATCCAATACCTAGCTCTCGCTAAATAATAATAATACTGCGGACTCAGTCTTTTAATTTTTTTCGTTTTTGGGTCATTAAATCTAATATTTTTATTCGTTACCCAAACCATTTTATAAGGAAGCTTTCTTTCAACTATCTCTTCGTAAATGTTTCGTGGACTATCTGCATATTGTTTTCCAACTCCGCTTTCAAATAAAATGAGGTTTTTATCAACCGGCAAGACCACCTTAGCCACTTTATAGAATGTCTTCATACTTGGAAAATACCACTTACTCTTTCTGTATCGATTAAAAAGAGCCCTTAGTAAATCATTTTCCAGAAGTTTAACATACCACTTTTTACCTTCGTAGCCCTCAATAGCCTCAGAAATCCTTTCAGACGATTTCTGATCTCTATGCATTAAAAATTTATCAGATTTCTTTTTATTCTCATCAGATGCTTTAAAGTCTAATTCGACATAATGCTTAATTTTCAACAATAATTGTTCGGCATCATAAACAATATCTCCTGGCAAATCATTATCCAAATCGAGATGAGAAGGTCGTTTACCTATAAATCGTTCTCTGTCAAATTGATAATAGATAACCGGTTTATATAGGAAACTGAAATCAAAAGCTACACTAGAGTAGTCTGTTACCATTAAAGCACTTTCTTTAAGAAGATCTTGAACATCTACTTCACCTTGATTTATAACTCGAACTGGAGTACCTTCGAAATAAGGAGTGAACTTTTGCATATTTGGATGGAGACAAAGAACGATATCTAAATGATTTTCTTGAGCTATAGCATGGAGCTCCGGATGATATACGAGATCTTTATATCTTTGAAAATATTCACTATCTATGAAAGCCTCATCTGTCGTAATCCAGTCTCTCCATGTCGGGATAATTAATAATTGTCTTTTCAAACTTACATCCTTTGAAAATAAACGATCAAATCGGGATAATCCTGTAATGAATACATCTTTAGGATCGTATCCAAAATCATTTACAATCATTTCCTTCTCAAATTTAGAACTGACAAGAAACATATCAGTTTCAAATCCAGGTGCTGACTTACCATAATTGGCAATCATATTTTTAGTACCCATGATTCCATGCTGAAGAAAAACTTTGATTCCTTTTGCAGCCTTCCTAAATCGCCTTGTCCGGACCGGATATAAATAATCTGGATGATGTGACCCTATAATTCTCTTGGCTATCAAAGCGTGCAGAATATGCTCTTTTGACTTAAAAATCAAAACATTTCCAAGCGGTTCAACATTTTCTCGTTCTGGAGAATTCTCTTCAATTACATAGTAAACATTTTTTTCAGGATGATGTTCTCTCATATATTTAAAGAAGTGATATCCGGTGTCTTGAGCTTTATAAGGTCGTTCACCAACAAGCCAAATGTCTTTATTCCTCCCAAGGAAACGATGAAACCAGGCAAATTTTAATTTCCTTTGTAAGAAGTCAAACGTTTCCTTGTTGAACTCGAATACTTCCAAAGACAAGTTTGATCCTTTGAAAGTATAATACGGAGTCACAATAGATGCTTTTTCCTTAAAAATAGAATAAGCTTCCTTTAGGAAATACCTAGCTCGAAAAGTTGGTCTCCCTATCCGTATATATTGTTCTTCACTGCGGTCGTGAAATTTAATTTTCAAAAATAAATCATATACATCCTCTTTTAGATTCTCTCCACTTGAAATAGTATTAAAATTAACAGTTGAGGAGTAATAATAGCGATTGAATCCATATTTTAATTCTGTTTCTTCCCTATTCCATATAAAAGATACGTCCTCATTTAATTCCTTTTCACTATTTCTTCCTTTTAGAACGAGCTTACCTTCTTCTATTTTTGAACCTTTTGTAAATAGTTTCCCTTCAATAGTTAAGGAATGGGTTGACCCTTTAAGCCGATCAACTTGTAATTTCGTTTGTAATTTTGGCTCTTTGTTAAATAGCATTGAAAGATTACCTTTTTCTGTTAAATAACATATTCCATAAGCCATATCGTTATGTACAATCTGTATTCCCTCTATACTGGTTTTTTGAAAACGGCCTAAACGAATTAGATATTCAGCCGTTCTCTTAGAATTTTCACTAATAAAATCGGCTTTTTCTTTTAACTTTTCTATTGAATTGTCACTCAAATTTTCAGTAGGTACACGTAATTTAATGTACCAATCAAAATTCTCATCATCTAATAGGGTTACCTTTTGAAATAGATGATTCACATTTACCTTAAATTCAAACTTATTCCCCACACGTAAATTGGACGAAACAAATATATCTGTCCCTGTATGACGGGATTTCAACCAAAGCTCTCTTACTTCATAATAATCCTTTGAAAGAGAACCACTAATTGTGAGTAACTCTTCACGTTGAAAGATAATTAAATTTTCCTTTAAAGTCTTCGTAACTTTTTTTTTGCGTTTTATTATTTTTTTTAAAACCATCATTCAATCACCAATCAATTCTATATTTAAGTCTTTTTAAGTAATAATCTAATGATAAAACTTTTTATACTATACTACAATAAATCCATTAAACGTAAAATTACATTAGCTTATCTTTTTCTATAATCATACTTACTATGTAATATTATTTTAATGTTTTTATCATTAATTACTCAAAAAATCCTATTACTTGAAATAAAATTAACTAAAAATAAATTTATTCATTTAAAATGTAACGCCTATGTATATTTATACTGTATTTTGACATCTATTAGTAATTTAATTATAAACTTTTCTATTTTTTATCTCATTCTAGACTAATTTAAAATTGTTAACAACATGCATTAATGAAAGGGTCGATATAAAAAATTAATCAATTATGGTACATTTGATTTGTTCCATTGGGTTAGATAAACTTTTTAAGGTTATGGAGTGATATATATGGATAAACATTTATCTGAAAAGGCACTAAAAATATTAAAAAATAAAGATACTATAGTTTTAAATAATCCTAAATCTCTTAAAAATAAGATTTTCAAAAAAGAAAGAAAAGTCTCAGTTGTTATAGCCGCATATAACGCAGCTTCCTATATTCAGAATTGCATTGATTCTGTATTAAATCAAACTCTACATTTTGAGCTAATTGAATTGATAGTAATAGACGATCACTCTAATGATGACACTGCAAATATCATATTGAATTACGCTAAAATGCACTCTAACATTACAGTCGTCCTACTTAAGGAAAACACTGGTACAGCTGCAATGCCCAGAAATATAGGAATTGAATTGACAACTACTGAAAAAATCATATTTTTAGACTCAGATGACTGGCTTGCAGAGAACGCACTATCAACCCTTGTTTCTACCATGGATGAAACAGAAGATGATTTTGTTGTAGGTAAGACAGTGAAAGTAGAAGATAAAGGAGAAAGTATTCTCGCAGAGTTTGTCTCATATAAAGTAAGAAAACATGTGTCTCCATTTGATATTCCATATCTATTCTATCATATGGGTCCACAATCAAAATTAATGAGAACATCTATTTTGAAGGAAAATAATATTCGTTTTCCCGAAATGAAATTCGGGGAAGATAAGTATTTTCTATTTAATGTATTATCGAAGTGTTCTAAAGTAACAACTATAAAAGATCCTATTTGTTATTTAAATCGGTTGTCTACTAATAATTCTTCATTAACTAAGACCACAGAAGTATTAGACAAAAGGGCAGCCGATATGATGATTTTAAAGTATATACTCGACAAACAAGTACCTCTTGAGCAGGAAAAAGTCTTTATGAAACGTTTAGTTGAATATGATCTAGTTAAAACATGTGATAGCTTTGTTTTCGTAAAAAGCAAGGAAAAACTCAAGTTCATAGAAATCATTAGGGAAGCACTCTATCGTCTTAAAGGTCGATCTTATGATATCATTGAAATGTTCGATACACCACTTTATAAAGTTGCCGCAAGACTGATTGAGTCAAAAAGAGATCAAGACTTTATAGAATTATTCCAATGGTACAAATTAGAGAAAAATAAACATATTATTATTCAGAATGGTATCGCTTATTATAAAGTTACACCATTTAGTGATGACGACCCTTTTAAATTAATTCCTATAGACCTATTCGTAAGATCAAAGGATTCTTATGTTGAAGATAATCATTATGTTCAAACATTTGAAATCTATGGGGAATGTATAACAAAAGTGGAATATGTTTTGATAAGAGATAGACATCAATTAGCTAATGAAATAGAGATTCCTTTAAAAATCAATGGGAATGTTGGCGAATTCCGTGTAAATTATAACGAGTTAAATCGGTTAGATAATTCTTTATTTAGTGTTTTTGTACGATATGACGGTTTTCGATTGGCGAATATTAGAAGAATGCTAGAAAATCAAGTAACTTATGACAATAGAAATTTTGTATTTTATACTACAAAGGTTGGCAACGTAGGGCTTTCTCTCAAAGAAAAAGAATAATAAAAAAGGAAGGTGCTCAAAAAACATTTTTTGCACCTTCCTTTTTTCAATTAATAGGGATTTTGAACAAAGTTTATTCATGATGATAAGGTGAATTTTTTTCCTTTTCCTTTTCCACTTTGCCTTTCCATTGCTTCTTGACGAAACTGCCTTTTCTCTTCTAAAGACATTGCTTTATATTTCTTTAAAAACTGTTCATATTTAGGCATAACTTCCTCTATTAACCCATAATCTTTTACTTCACCATATTCCAACCATAACGCTTTTTCACAGAACTTCTTCATTTGACCAATCGAATGACTAATAAAAAAGATGGTCTTACCCTTTTCTTTAAATTCATTCATTTTATCCAAACATTTATCCGCAAAGATTCGATCACCCACTGACAAAGCTTCATCAATAACAAGAATATCTGGATCAATATTTACTGAAATAGCAAAACCCAGTCTTGACTTCATACCGCTTGAATAAGATTTTACTGGTTGATCAATAAAAATGCCAATATCAGCAAAATCTATAATTTCCGGTTCAAGCTTCCGAATTTCAGATTTACTAAAGCCTAACATTAAACACTTCAGTTCAATGTTTTCACGACCAGTTAATTGATTATTTAAACCGGCATTAACAGCAATCAATGCTGTTTTTCCATTAATTTCAAATGTCCCTGATGTTGGGGGGATAATTCCAGCAATAATATTGGATAAAGTAGACTTCCCTGACCCATTAACCCCAATAAATCCAATAACATCCCCTTTATTCGCTTCGAAACTTATATTTTGAATCGCATAAAAATCTTCACCATAACTTTTAGGAGAGATAATATCCAAAAGTTTTTCCTTCGTCCCCTTATATATCTTATATTGTTTGCTTACATTTTTTAAACTTACTGATTGAGTCATTATCTTCACGTCCCATTACAAAAAGTCTACAAAACGATCCCTAAATTTCACATGTAAAACAGAACCGATAACTAGTAACAGTAAAGTTATCCCCCAAAAATAGAGTGTATATTCCCAGTGCTCAATTGGATACCAGGATAGCCCTAATATAGAAGCACGGTACCCTTCAGCTAAATAATAGAAAGGATTTAACTTCATTATAGTATGAATAATAGTGGGTTCAATATGGTAGGGAGGCCATAAAAAAGGTGATAAATAAATTAATATTCGAACCAATGACTGAACTAACATTTGAAAATCCCGTACAATTGTTGATAAAGTTGATGTAATTAATGATAGTACAACTAAAAAGACAACCGTTGATAGAATAAAATAAAGTAATTGAATATAATGTATGTTAATCGGATAACCAAGAAACTGAAAAATCACAAGAACAACCACAAGCAGCATTAAATGCTGATACAACTTCGAAAAAATCACATAAGTTGGAATCACACTCATGGGAAAACTCATTTTCGAAACCATCTTAATACGAGTATAAATAGATTTTGAGCCCTGTGTAATGGATTGGTTAATAAAAAACCAAACAACCATCCCTGAAAGCATCCATGGAAAATAAGGTATTAATTCTCCATTTAACTCAATATCCCCTCGACCAGTACTACTAAATATTCCAAAACCAAATACAAACCAATAGATTGAAATTTGAATCATAGGATTAATGATTTCCCATAGGATCCCTAGATAGTTGTTGCTGTTAGCACTTTTCATTTCATAAACAGACAAACGTCTAACTAAGTAAAAGTTATTAATTTGTTCCTTTATAACTGTGATGACAGAACTCATGTGATAGTCCTTCCTACGTTTGTTTTATAATTTTAATAATTATATATCTCTCGCTCAAAGAAATATGGTGTAACAACTCAACTCATTATCTATAATTCGGAGCGGCCGTATACAGATGTTAGTTTATATTTAATACCCTATCTGAATAAGTATTTTATCATTTTAAAGCTATAATAAAAAGGGCTTGTGATATTATTATTCAATCACCTTACCTGAAAGATTCAATACTCAGGTTATGAATAAAAAGAAAAGTATTATACCAATTTACATTATATACATAAAAAATGAAATAAGCTTATGGGGGTACACTAATATAAAATTAATCCTATATTTGTTAAAAACAAATAGACAAAAAGCACTATGTTTTGACAAGAAATTCTATTATAATGATGGAATGTGATATTTTATTATATATCAAGAAGGGATACGATCATGCGTAAAGATAGAAAACAAAAAAAAGGCAAGCGATGGCTGAAGGTCACTGGAATCATACTCCTACTTTTAGTCATTGGTGCTGGAACATATGCATTTACCGTTTATAAATCCTTAACCAATGCAGTAGATACGATGCATCAACCGATTGAACGAGAGAAATCTGACAAACGACCTGAAGAAATTACATTAACGAATAAAGAACCATTTTCCGTTTTAATGTTAGGTGTTGACGAACGTGCAGGAGATAGAGGACGCTCGGATACGATGATTGTTCTGACTGTGAACCCTAATCAGAACTCAATCAAAATGCTCAGTATTCCACGCGATACAAGAACCGATATCATTGGTCGTGATACAGTCGATAAGATCAACCATGCTTATGCGTTTGGTGGAGAAGAAATGTCGATGGCAACGGTTGAGAATCTGTTAGATATTCCGATTGATTATTATATTAAAGTCAATATGGAAGGATTTAAAGACGTCGTTGATGCGGTTGGTGGCATTCAAGTAAATAATAATCTTGAATTCACCCAAGAAGGATACCGGTTTACTAAAGGTCAAATTAATTTAAATGGGGACCAAGCTCTATCTTTTGTCAGAATGCGCTATGAAGATCCTAACGGTGATTTTGGTCGTCAGGAACGACAACGTCAAGTGATCCAAGGAGTTATTAAAAGAGGAGCAAGCTTCAGTTCTCTAACTAATTTTGGAAATATCTTTGACGCATTAGGGAAAAATGTTCGAACAAACGTTACATTTGATGAAATGTTAGATATTCAGAAGAACTATAAAACCGCTGCCGGGAGCATTGATCAGTTACAAATGACAGGTCAAGGAACGAAAATAAGTGGAATTTATTATTTAATGGTTCCTAATGAGCAAATACAAAGTATTCAAAGCGAACTAAAAACTCACTTAGAAATTGAAGAATAACGAAAAAGACTGAAGAGGTTAGATTTACTTCTTCAGTCTTTTTCTTAAGCTCTTTTCGTAAACTTTGTGGCTTTTCATACAATTAATAGAAACGAAATACTCATTTTGATATTGAACACATAAGAATAGTTACGAAAAGATGCCCCAACCTCTTGATTCATACGGGTTTAGACATTTATTCAGAAAACAACAATCTATGCGAAAACAACCTTTTCTTATCTTTGTTTTACTTTAATGGGTTGACCTCTTTTATGATCAACTTCGGTTTTATTATGTTCTGTTTTTACCCATGTATGTTGTTGTCTCCACTTTAATAGTCCAACAACTTGTGCATAGATAAAGGTATAGGCATAGAAGAAAATGGAATACGTTATACGGAAGAATTTAAACTTTTGCTTTGTATCCATTTTCACAGCATAATACATACAAACAATAAATTGATAGGTAAACAAAAGCAAAGTAAAGAAACTTGTACCAAATAGCCAAGTTACAGCTTGTTCCCCTACTGCAGGGATCGTAGCATTGGCTGAAAAAGCAGCATAACCAAGGGAAACTAAAAGCCCAAATATAATAATGGTCATTTGAACAGCTCTTGCCATTCCAAATAAATAAATCAATTGGTCAATGATTTTAATCTTCCCTTTTTCGGTAAGTAGCTTTTTCATCATTGGCTTAAAGTTCGTAAAAGCAACAAACCAGTGACCTTGCGACCATCTTGTACGTTGTTTAAGGCTAATCTTAAAATTGTCAGGCTTTTCATCGTATACCCGAACAAAGTGGTTCCATAGAACTCGACCATTATCCCGAACGATTTCCATTTCTAATTCAATATCTTCTGTTAAAGATCGGAAACTAAAGCCACCATGTTTCATAAGATAGTCCATTCTAACAATAAAACCAGTACCCCCGATTGAATTAATTAGTCCTAGGCGATATTTTGCTAATTGAAAAAAACGATTGATATAATAGTAGCTCATCGCATACCCTAATGATAAGTTTGAAGTTGAATTCTTTGAATCTAAGTAGATTTGAATCGCTTCAGGTTTATCTTTTGCGATATACTGAGAGTTCAATTCACGTAATACATCAGAATCGACATGATTATCCGCATCTAATATCATGAGACAATCGTACTCTTTTGATAAATCTTTAAACCCTAAATAACGAAGAGCATATTGTAAACCTGCTGGCTTCCCTACACCTTCACGCGGAAATAATTTTTCACTTGTATCAATGGACTTCATTCCTTTTTCATGACATATTTCTCCTGTTCGATCGGTGCTATTATCATTGACCACATAAATATCAAAGAGATCCTTTCGATAATTAATTTGCTTTAAATTATCGATGGTAGAACCTATTACCTTTTCTTCATTATGTGCTGCGACAAGAATTAAGAATTTAGTTTTGTCCTCTATAATCTCATAGTCCCTTTTCGCTTTTCCAAATCCAAATAGGGATAGAAATACATAGTATGCCGTAAGACCATAAACATAAACGGATAATAAGATAAGTATCGCAAAAAAGACCTTCACTAAAAGATCCATTTTCCACCTCCTAATATACAACCTTTAATTAAATCCTTCCCAGATTGCTATATTTTATACTTTGGATCAGGCAATGAGTTCATACAGTGAGCGTTGTCCTAGAAATCAATTTTTATTGACTTCTAGGGACAGATCTTTTTTATTATTTTAATATGTTTAAGATATATTTATGTTCATTGAAATATTTGGTTATTTCTTTTTGCGTTATATTTTTTCCCCAACCGCTATTTTCATCCGAAACAGAAATATATAGGTATCCATTTGGATAAATATCGCTTAGATTCGCTTCATTCATCGTATCAGTATTCTTATCGGTTAATACCTTGTTTTGAAATTCAACGTAATAAGGAACCTCTTCTAACCCAAGGTTTAATCTCACAATTTTATAACCATTGTGCGAAGAGAATACCTCCCATTTCTTTTCACCATCTAATACAATTGTTTCCCATAATAATGTCATGTTTAGTTGTTGATTTTCAAATACATGAGCAATATTTTCATATTCTAAGGTATTAGACTCCTTGATTACTTTCCCTCTACTGTCCATCAATTTAACAATCAGTTTGACTGGTTTTTCTTCATTGATATCGTCTTTAGGAATTGAAAATACCACCTTACTTCCATCTTTTACATGAGTATTCATTTCTACTCCATTTAAGTACGCAACGGAAGTATGACCAATACTATTTCCAGCAATGATGAACATATATTGAGTGTTTTTTCCCTCTACAAAGGTTTGTTCTATTTTCATCGGTTCACCGATGGAGTATTGATCGCTGACTTGAGGTTGTCCAACCAATTCATAAAAATATTGTTCACCATGCATAATGTCGTACTGCAGTAATTCGAAATCACGGTAGAAATCTTCGTTTTCCTCTGGGGTGATAGATGGAGAAACTTTTGAGTATGCGTTTAAATAATTCATATAAGGATTGCTAGTTACTCCAACCTTATCTAATACATAAGAACCTAACATGTTTACATGAAAGTTTATTTCATCGTTTAATTCCTCATAATTGCTCCAAACTAAAACAGGCGTTTTCTTTCCGAAATTACCCTCAGTGTCAAAATGTATTTCTTTATATACATCATTTCCTAAAGGTGGGATATGGTCTCCGAAATAAACAACTAAAGTGGGTTCTTCAAAGTTTCTAAGAGTGTCAATTAATCTCCCAAAAGCTTCATCGACTTCATATATGTTGTTTGCATAGTTTTCAATTATTTTCTTTGAATTGTCGCTAATAGTATTCTTCACTCTAATTCCGTTATCTGTAGAATTCATATCATCGTAAGGCCCGTGTCCCTGCATGGTTATAGTATAAATAAAGTCTGGATTTTCGGTTTTCTTCATTTCATTTATAATCAAATCGTTAATCACTTCGTCATCGGTAAACATCCCATCGATCTTAGGTTTGTTCCCTAACGTTTCTAATGAAGTGAACTTGTCAAAACCAAGGTGTTTGTAAACTTCATTTCTTCTATAAAACCACGAGTGGTAAGTATGAATAGCCGTTGTATGGTAGTCCAATTCGGAAAAAGTAGTGGCCAATGAATGAACGGGTCTATGTATGTAACTGTTGTATGGGTTATACGGAACATTATAGTTTCTAAGAAACGTTTTGCTTAATCCTGTTAGAACCTCATATTCAGTATTTGCTGTTCCTCCACCTATGCTTGGTACTTCTACAACTCCAAAAGTAGATTCGTTTGAAATTTCCTTAAAGTTTGGAATGACTTCTTTAGATAAATGTAATTCAGATGCTATGGATAGGTCCCAAAATGCTTCACTCATAATAAATATAATGTTTGGATTTATTTTCGAAATAGTTGACTTTTCGTCCGTTGCTTCCTGAATGTTCTTGTAGATTTCTTCGATCGCTTCTTTACTGTAGTTATCAGGTTTAGGAATGTTTAAAAATTTACTATCTATTAATGTAGCCAACAAAAAACCGTTTGTATCATGATTCCATGAAACATCAGCAGGAATGGTTATTCTTAGTTTTGATAAAGAGTCTATCGTGGAAGCGTATCCAAGTATAATAATAAAAAGACTAACCACAGAAGCAAAAACTCTTGAACGTTTAGGAATTTCCAGTTTTACAAATAATATTACAAAAGAAATAGCCAGAAAAACCAAGATAACACTTACTATAATTGGAATATAAAAACGAAAAGATAATACATCCACTATATTTGCGGCTTCGCTAAAAAGTCTAAAATCAAGGATACTAAGTGGCTCTCCTCTTAAATCGGTTTTAGTGTAACTAATATGAGCCAAAATGGATAACAGTCCCATTACCAAAAGAGCAACGATTAAGTATGATTTTGATTTCAAGAAAAATAGAAAGATATTAATAATCCCAAAAGCAATTAAATAATTAAAGAAAACTTCTAAAGGGTGAGTGAGAAACCACTTCACACCTTCCATCATTCCACCTTTATTTAGTACGGTTATACCTAACACCGTCAACAAAGGTACTATAAACATAATGAGGTTAAAGGCTACTAGAATTATGGTTACCTTAGGAAGCTTCGGTTTATTTTTCCTTTTCACCTTTTCAATGTCGCTAGGTTCTTCAGTACTTTCCACCATTCACACTCCTTCCCATATTGCCATATTTCATACTTTGGATCCTGTACGTAACTTTATCTGCTCATCGATCAGGCAATGAGTTCATATATTGATCAGATATTTGCATTAAGGATAAGACTCTCTCAAAGTCTACAGAGTATTTTTGAAACTCCTCTACTGGTTGTTTTGTCATAATGGATACAGCTGTACCATCCTGAAATTTATCACCCGGAATAAATAAGATATCATTATTGATAAACGAACCTGTTGGCAGATAAAAACGATTGCCTAACAAATTATCAGGATAATTAAATAAATCCTGACCAAAGTGGATTTGATTTAAAGAAACCCCTAGCAGCGTAGCCATCGATGGCATAATGTCGACCTGTCCTCCAATGGAATGAATCTCCTTTCCTTTTAATTGGTCCGGAAGGCTGATAATTAATGGAATATTGAACGCATCTAAATAATCATGATAATCCTGTCCTATTATCTCATTGACCAATTTTTTATCTTGTTCGGTTTTTAACTGCAATCCATAATGATCTCCATAAACAACAAGTAATACATCCTCCCATATGTTGTTTTCCTTCAATCCTTGAATAAATTGACCAAGAGCATAGTCTGCATAATGAACTGCTTGTAAATAATCCCCGGTATTTGTATTTTCAAATTTTGCTGGTAGGTTCAACTGCACCTTATTGGATGGAATTTTGAAAGGATGATGGCTAGACATTGCAATGATATTCGCATAAAATTTTTCTCCCCTACGCTGCAAATCCCTTAATTGTTGTAACGTTTTTGTATATAAGACTTCATCAGAAGCCCCGAAGGAAATAACATCTTCTGTACCAAAGAACTTTTTATCATACACTTGATCAAACCCTAAAGCTTGATACATTTCATCTCTGTTCCAATATTCAACATCATTCGTATGTAATGTCAACGTAGTGTAACCCTTTTCTTCTAATAATTTAGGAAAGCTTGGAATATTCTTATGACCATATTCTTGTGACATAGCTTGATCACCAACAGGATACAAAGAGGTATTAACAATGAATTCTGCATCTGCAGTGTTGCCCTTACCAATTTGCTGAAAAATATTAGGGAAATAATAACTGGTTTGAAGAAGCTTATTCAAATTCGGGGTGATTTCTTGTTGATCTACCTTTTTGTGGATAGGAAAATTTTGAAAAGCCTCGAGTTGTACCACGATTACATTTTTGTTCATCGCTTTCCCAAATAAGGATAGATGATTTTTGGGATTAATATTTTTTATTTCATTAATTAAATCTTGTGTAATGGTGTATTCTTGTTCCTTCGCATAATCTTTATGAATCGGAAGAACCGTATACAAGCTATTATTAAGAACTCCCATATTATGGACAATTTTCTTTTCATTTATCACTGCTGACCGCGATTGCATCGTATAAAACACACACAGTACAGAGATAGAGACAATCACAGTTAAATAGATACCCTTCCTTGAAATAACCTTTGACTCTGAAACTTCCCTATATAACAAAAACCCTAGTAGTAGAAATGGAAAATCAATAATAAACAGGATATAAACGGGGCGGACTAAGTCAAAAATACTATCGGTAAGTGTTCCAAGTTGACCTACTTGTTTAAACGCAGAAAAGGTAGGAATAGCTCCATAATAATTATTATAAACTAACACGCTTACATAAATAATAGAAATAAAAAAGGTACTAAGAAAATACAAGGTGAGCTTTTTTTCTAAACGAGAAAATAATAGGATCTCTAAAATGCCGAACAAAATGATCACAACAGCTATTTCATGCAAAACAAATGAAACATTCACTTCCTCAAAAAGCAACCAATTGATTAATATTATTTTTAATAGCATAGAAACAGAAAATAAAAAGATAGAAGGTAACACAAAATTCATTTGAACACCTACATTGACTAAATTTTTTCCTTATATTATGGGAGATATCAAAATCCTTTATTCAGTAATAGAGGTGCCTGGCTATTTATTAATATGTGTAAATTTTCAAAAATATAACGAAGAAGAAAAGGAATCGGAATTCTCCCTCTTACTCTAAATGAAAAAAGAAGAGCATTTCGCTCTTCTAGTTTAAACTAATCCATTTTGGACCTACCCATGTCTTAATTTCATACCATCCAGTATTTCCTAGCTTATTAATCGTTTTTACTGTTTGAGGTGATAATGAACTAAATGGTTTGTCTCCTAGATCTGGATTATGATATAAATCTGTTCGAGTTTTTAATGTAATACTTTGGTTCACTGGTTGTTTAGGAACATCTTGTTTAATCCACTTTGGACCTATCCAAGTTTTAATTTGATACCAACCAGTGTTAGGAATTTCAGCAATGACATTTACAGTTTGCGGTGCAATAGAATTTACTGCTTTTTCTGTTGATGGATTATTGTAAAGATTCATTCTACTAGTCACAGTGATTTTTTTAGCCACTGCCATACTATAGCGTTCTGGTTTAATCCACTTTTCACCAAGCCATGTCTTAATTTTAAACCATTCTCCTTTTGTTTCCACTGCTGTTACCGTTTGTGGGGAGAGTGATGAGCCAATATAATAAGCTGTATTTGCTGATGAGTATAGATTTGTTCTATTCAATAAAGTTAATTTCATCGGAACTTCACTAGACTCATTATTTTCTTCTAGTATCGACTCCGTTTTGACTTCAATCCATTTTGGACCTACCCATGTCTTAATTTCATACCAATCACCTTGCCGCGATAAGACAGAAACGGTTTGCGGTGATAAAGTATGTCCTGTCTTACCAACACCATTAGGACCACTATATAAATAGGTTACGGGTGCTGTTAAAGTAAGTTTTGTTGGCTCCTGTTCTTCAGTATCTTCAGGAGGTGATACGTCTTTTCCTTCATTTTCTTCTATTACTTCCGGCTCTTCTGCTTTTTTCGTTATTGTAAAACTCCCAGCTACTTGGGAACTGTTTCCACCTTTATCTTTCGTTACAAGTGTAAAACTATAGTTACCAGATGGTAAGGAACTTGCATCCCAAGTAAATTGGGTGTTTCCTTTTGCTTGTACCTTACTTGATAAAATATTTTTTTGAGGACTATTTAACGTAACTGTTGTCGTTGATTCCTCATCAAGATAATAGCTAAACGTAACCACTTGATCATCATTCACCGTTGTTTGGAGATTTGATACGGTTGGACCCAGTACATCTTCAATGCTTGTACCTGGGTAATAAAAGTTAAGAATCTCTCTATAGGTCTTTCCTTCTTTAGACATTTGGAATGCACCATATTGACTCATTCCAATTCCGTGTCCCCAACCTCCACCATTAATGGTGATTTTTGTTCCATCATCTTGAACACTCTTTATATAAGGACTCTTCATAATACTTGAATTGATCATACTTCTAAACGTATACGCTCGTGTATGAATCGTTTTAGAAAATGTCTTAATCTGTCCATTTTCCATAGCATATTGATTTGTAGTTGTATCTCTCAACAGATAGTTGAGCGTCATTTGACCATTAATCGTCTGATTAGCAGGTACATGTAAATCAAATGAAAATGCTGGAACACTTACAATTTTAATTTCATATTTTTTATCAATATGGCCATTTGCGTGTAGCCAATTTTTAATATTCGTTAAAATAGAGGCATCTGCACTTATTTCCTTTTTTTCATTCCACCATAGTGCTGGTTGTGAAAGGTCTAAGCCAGTTAAACCAATTTGATTCTTTGTAAGGGAGAAATTCCAATCTACATTTTTATTTCCTAGACTAGAACTTCTCGTATCATAGGGGTCCTCTTTTACTTGCAAATAGGGGATATGATTCCATGAAGCATCTCCCCAAGAGTTTACTTTTGATAGTGTTTTACCACCATTACTTGAAGAGTATAGGGCATTGGCTCCAATCACTTGTCCATTATATTTGAGAACTAAACCTTGAGTGGCTTCTATTGCTTGATTCGTATTTTCATACCAATAATATCCCGTATATACTTGATCGGTTTGTCCATCATCAATAGGACTTACACCTTGCGCATATGTTCTTGCGGCAATTGCTTGTGCCTTTAGCGCATCCATCCCGCCAATACTCCCCCATGAAGGACTCATTTCCTGTGAGACCACACCTTTAAGATAGTCTTCGACTGGCAGAGTGTTGTAAGGCCTAACATATTTTCCGCTTTCTACTTCAAATCTCATTGTTCCTAAATATTTTCTTCCATTAATCGAAATCATATTTTGCGTATTATAAACTTGTGGATTTACCGTTAAGGATCCTCCATAGTTTTTAACTTTTGTCCCGTTTTTATATAAAACCAGTTGTCCTGATTCCACTTTAATCACATATGCTCCGCTTAAAGCAGAAGCATCTCCTACTACTTGATAATTACCAGTAATAGAGATGTTAACGGAGCTTTGATTTCCTAGATAAGCTGATAATTTAACGTTAATCTGTGAACTTGTAGAACTTGATGCAGAAATATTCCCGCCAGAAAAACAAAGTGCTACTAGAAAATTAAAGGCTACTAAAATAGGAATAAATTTCTTCAATCTCTCACCCTCTCCTATATAATGAAACTATCAAACTTGTTTCATTATATGGAGATAATAATTCAATAGCAATCGAATTCCCTAATTTATGGTTATGTAAGTTTTTCTAAGGAAAATTGAGGAATTACATTGCTTTGAATCCTTTTGCCGAGATCATTTTCATACATCCCCGAGTAGAAGTGAGGCAATTTATCTCTGCTGGCTTTTTTTAACTTTCAGGACAACCTAGTCACTGTTAACTTAATTATGATTCCGCTTGCCTACTTGAATTGGTTCCGCATAAATAATATATCGTTCAGGTGCATCTCCAATAAAACCAAATGGATAGCAGGTTGTGACAATCAATTCTTCTTGATCATTTTGTAAAGTGATAATCTCTCTATCATCTGCATCTACGATTTTGGTAGCTATAATTTTATAGGTAAACTCACCGGTTTGGAGATTCATGACAAACTCATCTCCAAGTTCTAGTTCACCTAGCCTTTTGAATACTGTATCACGATGGCCAGAAAGAACGATTTGTCCATTTTCTCCTGGAAAATAAGATCCATTATAGTGTCCGACTCCTTTATCTAACTCGTCCGGGTCGGTTCCTTCAATAATGGCAAGCTCTGAATTGATTTTTGGGATCTCCAACAGCCCAACGACTTCTCCCTTTTCTGGAGTATATCTTTCATTGTTGACTGGCTCTGACGGTTTACTAACAAGGTTTTTAGCCTCACTGACCGTTTCTTCGACAGACATTTTCCCTTTTTGAATTTCCCAAACAGCATAGATCGTTATGCCTAAACCTACTAAAAGGATCCCAAAAAACAGAACTTTCCCTTTCATACAAATACCCCTTTTTCTTTTAATAAGACTGTGTTGATGATTATGACTTGCAAAATGACCTTTGGTGTGTGCAGCATATGTTTTATTCCGTGAATAACTTAATGCTCGCGTACAGCAAAGGCTGTTAAAATATCAACAGGATTGTTGAACAGAGCCTTTAATAACCTATTATTCTTTAACTACTGATCTACAGAATTAGTTTGTTTTTGTAGCCTGTGTTTGTTCTTTTCTATCTCTATTATACAAAAAACCCCTCTTGATTTTATTTTTCAAGAGGGATTTTTCTTTCTATGCTCTCTTTCTCGAGTAAGAGTAGATTAGGATACTTCCGCTAACGATAATTAGTAAGAGTCCTACTAATAGAAGGTTATACAGATTTGTTGCTGTATTTGGAAGTTCTTTTTCAATTTGTTCATCCTCAGTATTGTTATTTATTGTGTCAGCATTTGTGTTTTCTGCGGTTGAATCATTCTTTTTCGTTTCTTCTTTAGAATCGTCTTTTGATTCTTTATTTGTTCCATTTTCAGGATCTGTAGGATCCACCTCGAACACTCCGTACGTACTAAAGTGCGAAACTTCTGCCCAAACTTCTCCTTTTTCTGTATTATATTTTGTTGGGATGATAGCTGGTTCTTGTTTCTTCCCATCTTCATCAATATAATACACAACTACATTTTCCCATTTAGATACTTTGGAAGGATCGACAACCAATTTTAATGTGACTGGATGTTCTCCAAAGTTCGTAATGAAACTTCCGTCTTCTCTCTCAAGAGTAAAATCAAACACAGGCCCAATGGCACCATTATAAGATTTTTTTGTTACCGTTAAAGTAACATCCTGATCTGTCGGAAGAATTTCCAATGGTAACAATACTTCAATATCGCCTATCGTAGCAGGTATTGCTTTTTCTGAAATATTTATGATTGACTTTGGAATCCGAATAGATAGACCTCTGTCTGTCTCTTCATCTTCGTTTTCCTCTGGTTCTTTACTTGGCTCTTCACCTTCGTTTTCCCCTGGTTCCTTACCTGGCTCTTCGCCTTCGTTTTCCTTTGGTTCTTTACCTGGCTCTTCGCCTTCATTTTCCCCTGGTTCTTTACTTGGCTCTTCGCCTTCATTTTCCCCTGGTTCTTTACCTGGCTCTTCGCCTTTATTTTCCCCTGGTTCTTTACCTGGCTCTTCACCTTCATTTTCCCCTGGATTCTCACCTGGATCTTTATTTACAGTCGTAAATTCAAATGCTTTTTCAGCACCTAAACCTTTTCCATCATAATCCACCATTTCGTCACTAATGACTAGTTGATATTCTGTTTCTGTATTCAACGGTGAATCTGGTGTAAATGTAAATGATTGAGAAAGCTTTATTGTGTCATCCTCTTCATAATAACCAGGTTGATCAGCTTTCATTTTATAACCATTAAGCGTTTGATCTGGTGTAACGGTACCAGATACCTCTGAACCATCAGAAGTTTTCATAACCTTAATGGAATTCGCTGCATTTGCTTGATTCATTAAGCGATCAAACTCCACTTGGAACGAACTATTTACTGTAACCCCACCTTTCAAATCTTCCATCGATTCAGCCTGATCCCCATTAATTACTCTCACATTGTTAATAATAGGATCATAGTTCCGAACAAGCGGTACATTTAATTCCGTTTCTGCTGGTGGAACGGTTACAATTCGGCTTGTGTAAGACTCATAACCATCCTTACTAAAAATAACTTTCCAATTACCTTGAATAACATCCCATCCATATCGTCCATTTTCATCTGTCACCTGTGGATTTACTTGACCAAATGCGGCAGCATTCCATTGCTCCCATGTTTCCTCATCTGTCTGCTCTTCCACCACTGCGGTAACACCTGGCAAACGATTTTCCATGCTACCTTCAAATACATATCCTGAAGGATCAATTAATACAATGACCTCTACAATTGGCATAGAAATCACTTTTCCATTCTTTTCAAATGTAAGCTCCATTAACTGCTCACCATATGAACTCCAATCGCCAGGAATTTCTACTTCATATACCTTTCCTTTTTTGGTGAATTCATATTCTTCTCCAAGGAAATGAAGGGTTGCTTCTTCAACTGATTGATCAAATTTAGCTTCAAGCTTAATTGGTGTAAACTCAACAATTGCCATCGTGGCCACACCTGTATATGGGTTTAACGTAACATCCTTGTTCCAACCAGCTGTAAGACTTAGATCAGTCAGTTTCGGAACAGAGGAATTATATTCAATCCGAATAGATGCTGATGATGCGGTTTGACCATTATCCGTTACTTTTGCCACCAATTGATGTGTACTTTCTTCCCCATTACGAATAGGCAATTGAACATCTGCATACCACCAGCGACTATTCACCGGAACGGTTGTATCTGCTAATAGAACATTTCCATCATAAATTTGAATTTGACTTCCTGGTTTCGCACTACCATATACTTTAACCATTTCTTCAGAAGTAACCTCTGGTCCATTTAACGTAACATAAATGAGAGAAACTGAATTATTTAGATTCACTGTTTCTTGACCAGACTTAATCGTTGCTGAAGAAACAAGGTTTTCTTGTGCTGTTTCTTTTACTTTTGCTTTAAATGAAATTGTTCCTGTTTCTTCTGCCGCAACTTCATTTAAAGTAATCACATTATTTAGGGTAAATTGACTTGTTGTCACATCCTGATTGGACACCAACAAGGAATCACTAATCAATTCAACTTCATCTGAAAGAGCAAAGGAAAATTCTACATTTTGAACAGCTTCACCTTGATTTGAATAATTCAAACGATATTCCACTGTTTCTCCCGGGACCGCTGAGCTTTTCGATGCAACAAATGTATTTCCCTCACCTGCAAACGCCCCTGTTGCTTCTTGAGTTAAGAAAATATCAATAGTTGATCCTGCTCCAACTTGTTGTAAAGTCTTAGAAGGTAAATTATAGGCATCAATCACAACTTTATAATTACCTGGCTTCACACCATGTACTTTGAAATAACCGTTCGCATCTGTTCGTGTATAGTATGACCCCCATTTGCTGCCTTCTTCATACACTTGCACGGATGCATGTTTAACCGGTTCATTTGCTGCAGCCTTATATACATGACCATCAATAAATTGTTCTGGTTGTAATACAATATCTTCTATTTCAGCTATATCATCTACAAATTGAGATGCTGGAATCGAAGATTTGTAAGTTATGTAACCAGGTAATTCAATTTCAATTGTTACATCTTCAACATTAAGTCCTGCCGCATAAATCTCTCCTGCTTGTTCAAAGGAACCATATGCACTGGTTGTCGGGCCTGAAATGCTAAACCATCCACCAACTGGTGACTTGCCATCAGCTGTTGTCACATTGGCCTTTAATTCAGCACCTTTATCAAGTGTAATAAAAAATCTTTCATTTTCTTTAATAGATTCTTTTGAGCTTGTCCAAACTTTGTAGCTATTAGAACCAATGTTTATCACATAATCATCCGCTATGGCTACATCGTCAATTGAATAAATACCATCGTCTGAACCTACAGACCACTCATAGTATGATCCAAGATAATATCCAGTCTTGTTAATCGTCTCTGTACTTTGGAGAGACAAGTAGTCCAGACTCTTAACGGGATTGCCATTTGAATCTTTTATTGAAAAGGTTACCGTCGTTGTTTTGATATCAAGCTTTTCAACTTGAATTTCAATTGGATAAACACCATCACTTGTCACGTCAACTTCATGTAAAAGAGCACCATACTCCTCTCCTCCATAAATATAGACCGAGTATGTTCCTTTCGGTAATTCAAATGATGTATCTTGTCTTTCATAAGGGAAGAATAATCCCTTTTCGTCCGTATAACCATATAAAAAGATGTTACTATTGGTTTCGTCTTCACCTTCGATTGACATATCAATACCACGAACTGGCTTATCATCTTTATCAGTGATTTTAAAAGAAACATCTTCTACATTATTTTCCTCCGACCATCTAGTATCGATATATGTACTACTACTAAAGTGGTCGTCCTCATCATTTACAACATCCGCCACAATCGAGTATCTTGTTGACGGATCAAGGCCTTCAATCGTATAGGAATAATCACCATATTCAATGATATGCTCGGCTACTATGGACGGCCCTCCATAGACATCATTATACACATCGTTGTATACATCATTATATACATCATCAAAAACGCTACCATATGAATAGACAGTTAGTTTTGCAGATTTAACTGTTGTCGGATCAACGTTTCCAGCCCACTCTACTTTTACTGACTGGTCCGTAATCTCTGATGCTTCTAAATGAAGGGTTCCGTAGTAGTCCTCATCTGTAGTGTAAACATCTACACCATGACCACGAAGCTCTTGGATAACGGTAGATGCTTGTGACCCTGCAGTAAGATCAAGCTTTGTATTTGATAAATTGACTAATACTAGATTCTGCAGTGACTGTAACGTATCAATATTTGTAATGGGGTTACTATATAAATACAGATACTGTAAATTAGATAAACTACTTAAAGGGCTCGCATCCTTAATAGTATTTGATTCTATACTTAATTCAGTCAAAGCTGATAAACCACTTAATGGTGAAATATCAGTGATCCGATTATCGTATAAACCTAAATATTCTAAAGATGTTAATCCTGCCAAGGGACTTACATCACTTATTCGATTATAGTCTAGTGATAATGATTGTAGCGATGTTAAATCCTCAAGACTTGCAAGATCACTAATCTTGTTATCACTTAAAGAAAGATCTTCTAATTTAGTAAGCTTAGCTAATGGACTAAGATTTGAAATTTCATTACCACCTATATAAAGTCCTTGTAGATTAATAGCCCTCTCAAGACCAACAAGAGAGCTGATATTACTATAGCCTGCATATAGATAGGTTAATTTTTCCATATCACTTTCTTTTAATTCACGATCGTTTATCCAAAGTTCTTCTTTTATTGCTTTTTCCAGATTACGATCTTCTATCATTACTTCTTCTCCAGAAGGAGCTGGAAGAGTCGTTACGTCTATTTCCATTTCTTCTTCTTCTGTAAAAGTTCCAAATACAGCAACTACTTTAATAGAATACGTTGTCTCAGGCTGGAGACCTTTGATTGTATAATCCCAACCTTCCATTTCTGCCACTTCTTCGTTATCTACAAAAATTTTATACGATGTTGGCTCATCTTTACCACTATAGTACCAATCTAAATAAATACTTTGATCATCCGCTTTAGGAGTATTAAACGAATAAATATAACCCGACTCTCTATATTCTACAAGAATATCTTTAGCTTCTAACTCTTCTATAATGTTTCTCGCTGTTTGATCTTGATAGAAATCGATAGAGATATCCTGAATATTGACCCAATATAAATTAGGAATCTCTTTAAGAGTTGAAATATCGGAAACTTTAGTGCCAGATATATCTAAAGAGTCTAATGCCTGCATGTCTTTCAGCAGGGATATATCTGAAATTGGATTGTTCCATACAGAAATATAATATAGTTCCTCTAGATCCTTTAACGGAGATAGATCTGTAATACTGTTCCCCCCTAAATTCAGGGATTCTAGGTTAACTAAATTTTCTATTCCTTGTAAGGAAGCTATATTATAATAATCGGCATTCAGATAAAAAATGGGTTCTACATCACTTTTATACAATTCCCTATCATAAATTTGTAGCTGTTCACGAACGGCTTCCTCTAACTGGGAATCTTCAAAAGTAACAACTTCTCCCACAGGCTCAGATTTCGTAGAAAAAGCGTTATCTACAAAGGCATATACTTCATCACCTTTAAGTGCCTCCACACGTATAAAATACTCAGTACCTGGCGATAAGTTAGTCATTTTATAGCTATTATCATGTACGGTTGAATACTCCGAACTATCAACATATATCTTGTAAGAGTCCGGTTCAAATCCACTATAGCTCCAATCCAGAGAAATGAAATCTTCTCCTAAAGTCCAATCCATAAAGGAAATTGATACAGCAGGGTCATAAAATACTTTCACCCCGTTTTCCTCTAATGTTGTAATAACATCACGCGCCTGTTCATCCGTCGTATAATCGACAGGAATATCTCTTATTTCAAGCATGGTTAAATTTGGTAGGTTTAAGAACGGGCTTAAATCAGTTACCTTTGTTCCTGTAATACTAACTTCCCATAAGTCACTTAATTGCTCAATTCCTTCAATCGAAGGAATATCTGTGAAACTTAAATCAAGTTGATAAATCTTACGTAAATCTAGGATCGGTTCTAATTGACTAATTGGATTATTTTGAACAACGAGTACACTTAAGTTTGTTGCATACTCAAGTCCCGTTAAATCGGTAATTCCTCTGTCATTCCCATCAAAAATTTCAAGATGTTTCATATCAGAAACTGTCACTTCATCATCAGAAATTCCTAAATGTTCCTTTACAGCTTCTTTTAAATTGTCATCAATAAAAACAACCGGTTCTGAACCGGGGTCAACTAGATCCTCACTCTCTAGTTCAGCAGGTTGTGCAGGATCAACTAATTCACTACTCTCTAGTTCAGCGGCCTGTAAAGGATCAACTGAATCAGTCTCATTTTCAGTGGAGAGTGGCATTTCTTCTATTTCAGTTTTGACTTCTTCTGCTTCTAAGGCTGCAGTGCCATTGTCTGAAGGTAGTTCTGTGTTTTCCTTTTCTGGAGAACTCCATATTTTAGGACTACTTTCTGCAACCATTGTACCCGCAGTTACACGAATAGCATATGTAATCTCTGAAATTTCTTCATGAAGAGGATCAACATAGGAATAAGACAAAAGTTTTCTATCGTCATCCCCCAATTCACTACTAATCTCAGATTCTTGATTTATTGGTAAAACATCACCATTTTTTATCAGTTCAATTTTATCAATATTCTCCATAGATGTGGGGTAACTAACATCAAACGAAAGACTTATTGCTTGATCCTTTAGTACCGGATCCTTCAGATCAACCTGAATATCCATCTCTTTGGCAATCACAGTTGAAACAGGTACTAAATAGGTCATGATCATCATAAAGATCACAAATATATGAAGCCATTTCTTTACTTTCATAAAAAGACTCCTTTCTAACCTCCTAATAGGATAAATTTCCAACAAAGACTATTATACTAGATCAAGGGAAATTTTAGGGGTTATTTTTTTAAAAAAGTAATTTCATTAGTACCGCTTTACTCTTTTTGTCCCCTATCAGTTCAATTGAGTACATCTTAGTATAAAAAAGACTGACAATATGCCAGCCTTCTTTACTCATTTTAATTATTTACATTGGCTTTATCTCGAACTTGAATTCGCAATTGCTCATTTAACTTCTCAGTCTGCTTTTTCAACTTATCATTTTGAATTTTCAACTGGTTGTTTTCAATTTTTAAACCCTTGACTTCAGTTTCCATTTCACTGATTTTTGCCTCGTATTCCTTTATTTCTCCTGCTGAAGAACAGCCTCCAAGTATAAATAAAGCCATTGCACTAACGACAATCCAAATGAACCTTTTTTTCAATTATGTACACCCCTTCGTAAATCTCTTTTTATATTAATATACCTTATATTATTTCAACAAGAAGAAAATTTCGATCCATTTCCCTATTCATAATAGGAAAATTGATATAATAATTAGGACCTATAATAAGTAAAGTAAGTGAAGGGAACGGGTATGACGCAAATATCCCTGGACGATACATCGCAGGAAAAACGGGTACTACTTCTTACGATTCATGGTTTGTTGGATTCGATGAGCACTATACAATAGCTGTTTGGATGGGCCCTGATGATATCATCCCTCAAAGTCGTATGGACATTCCCTATGAGTACTCTACTACAAACCTATTTAAAAAGATTTTTGAGCCATTGGGGGAGCAAAAGTGAACTGGATCATTTTTATATTTTTAACTGGCATATTTATTATTTCACCTTATTTTAAAGGCTTATACTATAACTTCAGTTTTTACCCAATTGTCCTTATCCTAGCAAGTTTATTTCTGTTATTAACAGCAAAACTGTTTATCAAAAGGGAATGTCCTACCATTGCACCCAGCTTGCCTGTTATCTTATTTCCAATTAGTTATGGAATGTCTTTCTTTGTAGCAGAAAATCCGAAGGGGGCTGCGGACTCATGGATCCAATGGGTTTCATACGCTGTCTTTTTCATTCTATTATACAAGCTGAATCAAACAAAAAGGATGAAGCATATCATGCCAATCATCTTTCATTTAACAGGGAGTGGCCTCGCGATTTTTACACTCCTTGTCTATTATGAAATTGTGTTTTTCAGAAGCACGATTGTAGCTGGAAGGTTTGCTGGCGTATTCCAATATCCAAACACGTTTGGAATGGTAATGGCCGTATTTATTCTTTTTGCTTTAATGATCATAACAAAGAAAAACATGAAACTCCCTGAATTTATCTTTTATAGCTTTTCACTTGTAGCACTCTTTACCTGTTTGATTCAATCATTTTCTCGTGGCATGTTTGTCCTATTCCCGATTGCATGGTTTTTCGGGCTATTGTTATTAAACAAGCAAAAGCAAATCGAATATTTCCTATATACTTTGTTTGTTACTGGAATCGGGCTCAGTGTCTATACATTCATGGAAACAGGAGAGAACAGCCATAGTGAATTTCCTGGTTTATTCATGCTCCTACTAGGATCCGCTTTATTCATTATTATTGCTTATTATTCAAAAGGATTTATTTCTAATAAAGTGAGTCCTGTCACAAAAAAAGGGAATCAATTTCTGCTCCCTTGTATTCTGCTTGTTATGTCTATTCTAGGAATACTTGATTTAAAGAACGAGGGACTTGTGTTTCAGCAGTTACCCACTCAACTGCAAGAACGGGTTCAAAGTGTAAGTTTGGAGGCTGCCACTGCAAAAGAACGTCTCATTTTGGCCAAAGACGCTTTAGAATTAAGTTCATCTTCGCCATTTATTGGTTTCGGGGGCGAAGCTTGGGCCTCTATTTATAAAAAAGGGCAACATTTACCGTACACCTCTAACAAAATTCATAACGGTTTTTTGGAATGGATCGTAGATACTGGTTGGATTGGATTTACCCTTTTTCTTGTCGTTTTCATTTATTTCTTTCGATTATTATGGAGAAATAAGGAGGATGTACCTTTAAATAAAGCCGTAATTGTTGCCTTGTCAGCTATCTTCCTGCATAGCTTCATAGACTTTAATTTTTCTTACAGCTGGGTATGGCTAATGATTTTCTGGTTGTTGGCGATGGGCATGAATCAGCATACAACTAAAAAACCTCATGACAATAAACTATTCGCTATCCTAACCAGCATATTTGCTATATTCGTTATCCTATCTGCATTCTTTGCTTATCGATTTATCGTCGCTGAGCAAGCTTATAATAAATCGAAAGTAGTGAAATCAATCAGTTTAAAAGAAATAGCATTAGAAAGAGCTGTTTCATACGATCCGCTAAATACATCTTATCGAATGAGATTAACAGAGCTTTACTTAACGAATGAAGATCAGCAAAAGTGGCGAAAATCAATGGATGAGACCATTCAATTGGAACCGAACAATTCCAATATCTTTCAAAAGGCAGGCTCTTACGCTGAAAAAGCAGGGGATCCTGGGTTAGCTATCACTTATTATCATAAAGGATTAGACATTGATCATTTTAATCATTATCTATACGAAAGCAGTATTCGTCTACAAATGGAGCAAGCACTGTTATTAAAGAAACAAGGAAAAGCAAATGAAGCCCATGAGCTGTTAGAATCTGTCATAAATGATTACCATCATAATCTAGAGTCGTATGAGCATTTTTTAAAGTATGCTCCTAAAGAAGCCGAACGGTTTAATAGTCGTCATTTCATCGTAACCGATAAGACTAAATACTACGCTGCTCTTGCCTTTTATTTGAAAGAAGATTATAAACAGATATTGGATATTTTTGATCAAATAAATCCTACATCGTCTGAATGGAAACGTGTGGCTGCCCTAACTATTTTGTCTCTTGAAAAAATGGGAGATAAGGAAGAAGCCGATAAAGTCATGATAGAAGCTGAAAAACAATTTTCTAATATGACAGATACTCTGCACTATTTTCAATCAGAATATTAGCAGACTTTCCATGAACCTAACTTATGCAAGGTCGTATACGATCATTAAATGGTATACGACCTTTTTATGATTTCAAATGAATAAGGGCTTAATGAACTTTCAGGGAGTTACATGATATTCAGATTCTTATATGAACCGTGACCCATTTTTTCCGCTAAAGTAATGGGTTCAGCAGCATGAACTGAAGCAGAACCTTTTAAATAGGATGATTGAATATTTACATCATGTCCCTCAAAATCACTTCTTCCCCTCCCCCTATAGTTTATATTCTATTTGAAAACCCATTATTATATTAAAATAAAATTATCTCTATAGAACATACGAATCAATCAAACGTTTGATTGGATTCATTTTTCATAGATTTATCTCTACTCAAAAAAGCACCCAAAATGGTTCGGGTGCCTTTTTTCTTGTATGTATTTTAGTCACATAAAGCCTTTACTAAAGCCTTTTTAATTGATTTTGGTTGATCAATACAAATGGCTGGCATATGAGCATCTTGTGGTGTGAAGATCGCAAAGTAGCCTGCTTTAACAAGAAGAAGATCGCCATTTCCCTCATAAAATAGGATATCTTTTTCTTTGTCTTCTTCATTTACTTTTACATTTTCCACGTTTGTATACCCCATTCTTTCTTCACCTTGGACCATACATTGGATATCTGTATATTGATAATGGGATTCGTAGCGGCCTTCCTCGACTGCTTTTGTTTCATACTCTTGGATCAGAACGAATGCTTTGTCACCTTCAATGTCGTATTTACCAACAGGTAGAGAATTCAGATCATTCTCTTGTAAAAATTGTAGCCCCTTTTTTAATCTTGGATGAAGTCCTTCATAGAATGTAGCGTTCGAGAGTTTATCAATAATCAATGTATTTCCTCCACAATTCAGGTTAGTAGTAACAGTATTTTATTATAAGCCACGCTCTATGCATCAACAATCACAAATTCTTTTATCCCTATTTTGTTCATGGAAATGGAGGACTTTCTGCTGTTTTAAAAGTGACCTTAAGCATGTCTAGTACACGAAAAAAGAAGAGCAGCATCGCTCTTCTCGTTTAAATCAGTCCATTTGGATCGATCACAGGTCTTAATTTTGTCGAAAAACTGACAAATTAACATTCTGATCATTTATCTAATTCTGAGACTCCTGACAGACAAATTATTCTGATGACACGACTTCTTCCTTTTTTTCGTATACCATCCAATCCGACCCATTGATCTTATTGGATGCATCGATGATTTTTTGTTTCACCCGATCATGTTCTGAACCGGTTAATAATGTTGGTTGATAATCATTCCTAGAGGAAACAGATGAGATGGAAAAAGGGATAACCTTTATTTCTTTTTTATCGGTGAGGGTGTCATTTTCCAAATAAAAGGTTTGTTGAAATACGAAGGTATCCTTGTCACTTGGATTTCTATTTCCGCCAAACATAAAGTTACCTAGACTATAAACAATAAATTTTCCATTATATTCTTCTATCCCTTGTATAACATGTGGATGGTGTCCCAGAATAAGATCGGCCCCCTGATCGATCGTATATCGTGCGAGTGACTTTTGCGACTCTGTCGGAACATACTGTCTTTCATTCCCCCAATGAAAATGAACAAGAATGATCTGCACACCTTGATCTTGTAACGTTTGAATATCCTGCTCAATCGTACTACGTATTTCGATGGTATCCGCCCACCCTTCATACCCTAAGGCACCTAATTTCACCCCTTTGATGGTTGTGATATATTGATGTTCGTAACCAAAGTAGCCAATCCCTTGATTCTCCAAGGTAGCCATCGTATCTCTATAGCCTTGCTCTAAATAATCAAAGATATGATTGTTTGCTAAATTGACCGCTTCAATTCCTCCCAATTCTAGAATTTCCGCATAGGCAGGATCACCCTTAAAGCGAAATGTCTTCGCCGCTTTCTCTGTTGCGGTTGTTAGTGTCGTTTCTAAATTAACACTTGTAAAATCATCTTCTATAAAAAGATTTCCCAACCCCTCTACAAAATAAGAATATCCATTCGCTGAAGCTTCACTTACAAAGGAACCACTATAACCAAAGGTTTCGTCTGTCCCAAGAGTAAAGTCTCCAGCTGCATTGATTTTAATCGTCGTTTCAGAAACGGGTACCGGTTCCTGTGTATTCGCTTTTTCTTCCGTATTTCCCTTGTTCCGGGAAGTTGTAGGTGCGTCTTTTTCTGAACTCTTATTAGTTGTATTAAAAAAAACGCCAGCCATCATGAAAGTGATCGTTAAAATACTGAAAATGCCTGTTCTAATCCAACGACTCTTTGTTTTCTTGTTCAACTCATTCCCGTCTTTTCTTGAATTCATCGTTACGATCATCCCCTCATTTTGATCCAATTCGTAAAGCTTCCTCCTAAAAATGAGTACTTCTCTTCCTTATGGTAGTTCGTGTATGTAAGGGTCTAGCGGTTATTTATATGTAGGGTTTTCTCATATTATGGCAATGATCAAGGGAAAATGAGCATGGGTGATGGATTTCATTCAGATTTCCTTTTAAAATAATCGTTAAAAATGGAGTTCGGGCGACTTTAACAGCAGCGTAGTTATTTGCATAAACTTTAGTAAAATGGAATGATGATAAAAGACTAAAAAGAATACCTTTAAAACATGTATAATTTAAAGTGTATCCTTTATTAAGTGTATCCTTTATTAATGGAAGCTTTTTGAACAAAGTCCATCACAAAAAATGATATAAGGAGATGATGTATCGTGAAGCAAGCCCTACAACAGATTGAAAAAGAGATCTTTTCCATTTTCGATCATCTCCATCAGAACCCTGAAATCAGTTGGAAAGAAGTAAACACAACCCAATTTTTAAAAGAGCAACTTGAAAAAGAAGGATACCGTGTGCAAACGTTCTCAGACTGTACAGGGGTTGTCGGTGAAATCGGTGAAGGTGACTTTACGGTCGCCGTACGAGCGGATATAGATGCGCTTTGGCAAGAAAAAGATGGCAAATGGCAGGCCAATCATTCTTGTGGACATGACTCCCACTCCACCATGCTTCTTGGCGTCATGAAATTGTTCAATCGAATGGGCTATAAGCCACCTGGAAAATTAAAAGTAATTTTTCAACCTGCTGAAGAAAAAGGAGCGGGCGCATTGAAAATGTTGGAGAAAAAGATCCTTGATGATGTCGACTACTTATACGGGGTTCATTTGCGACCGATTCAAGAATTACGCAGTGGCTATGCCTCCCCTGCCATTCTTCACGGTGCTTCTCAGTTTATAACGGGAGAAATTAAAGGGGAAACCGCTCATGGAGCCCGGCCACATCTTGGCGTGAATGCGATTGAAGTGGCGAGCAGCTTGGTACAGGAAATCAGTAAAATCCATGTAGATCCTCAAATTCCGGCATCGATTAAAATGACCGCGATCCATGCAGGTGGTGCAAGTGGCAATACGATTCCGGATCGTGCCGAGTTCTCTCTTGATCTGCGTGCCCAAACGAACGATGTAATGAACGAATTGGAATTTAAACTAACGCAAATTATTGAAGGACTTTCTATGATCTATGATGCGGATATTAAATTGCATTCAGAAATCAAACTAGCAGCAGCAACAGTCGACTTAGAAGCCCAACAGATGATGAAAGGGGCCATTCAAGAAGTATTGGGTCAAGAATATTGTGCCCCACCTGTCGTGACATCGGGTGGCGAGGATTTTCACTTTTATTCTCTGATGAAAGAAGATTTGAAAACGACGATGCTTGGGCTTGGATGTGATCTTCAGCCAGGACTCCATCACCCTAATATGACTTTTCACCGCAAGGATATGTTAACGGGTATTCAGATTCTTGCAACAACAGTGATTCATACATTTCAAACACTCACAACAACTGAAACGAAGCCAAACGAGAAAAAGTGAGAGGTGAACCCTATGGATATTAGGATTAGAAACATTCAAACGATGGAGGATTTTGAAAAGGTTCTTCAACTTGATCTTAAAGTGTGGGGTGGGGAGCCTGTTCCGGTTCATCAAACTTTAACAGCTGCCAAAAACGGAGGTATTGTTTTAGGTGCTTTTGCCAAAGAACAGCTTGTCGGATTTCTTTATAGCTTTCCTGGATTTAAAAATGGGGAGACTTATCTTTGTTCTCATATGATGGGCATTGATGCCGATTACCGGAACCAAGGAATCGGGGCTCAGTTGAAGTTGAAACAAGCAGAAAAAGCGTTAAGGCTTGGTTATAAAATGATTCGTTGGACATTTGATCCACTACAAAGTCGAAATGGCTATTTAAATATCGCTAAGCTTGGGGCGATTTGCTCGGAGTATATCGAGAATTGCTACGGCGAAATGAACGATGGCTTAAATAAAAACATGCCCTCTGATCGATTTAATGTAGAGTGGCTTATTGATCATCCTTATCGAAAAAACCGACAAACTCTTTTTGCAGATGTTGCGGTGAAATCAGAAGGGATTGTGCTTGGTTGGAAGGAACGAAAGGACGGATTTCCTGAGGCGTTCGAAGTTGAAAATCAACATCATCACGATTCTTCTTATCTTTTTGTTCCTGTGCCGGTCTTTTTTCAACAACTAAAGGAACAGGATGCCGCGTTAGCGTTTGATTGGCGTTTGAAGATAAGAGCTGTATTTCAGCCTCTCTTTGCCGACGGTTGGGCTGTTGTCCATGTGGTGCGCAAACAGGATGAACCTGTTCAATATTATGTTCTTTGCAAAAGAGAAAGATTGGCATTGTAACGATCGTGTGACGAATATTCCGTACAATTGGTCATCACTCCATACAGGAGCCTATATCATGAGAAATTCTTGTATGGAGAAAGGAATTACATAGTTATGAATATTTTTCCCGAGTTGACGGATCAAATTCGCCCCGCCGAATTTGCGCCCGGATTTTTATCACGCTTCAGAAAGCCACATCCTGTGGCTTTCGCCTGACTAGGACGTCCTGTCCGTCGTCGAGCTCACTCGATAAATTACCTTTAAAAAATCCGAGGCATCCGCCAGAGGCTTAAAATCATATGGAGGTACACGCAATGAAGATAGATCGAGTTGTTTTAAGACATTTGCAAATGGAACAGAAGTCTCCCTTTACAACGAGTTTTGGGACATTTAAGATGAAAGATTTTATTTTAGTCGAAGCGATTGATACAGATGGCGTTTCCGGCTGGGGGGAATCAGTTGCTTTTCATGCTCCATGGTATAGTGAAGAAACAATGAAAACCAATTGGCATATGTTAGAGGATTTCCTATTGCCGCTCACCTTCCAGTCTCCTATTGAGCATCCAGATCAATTGAACGAACGTTTTTCTACTATCCGAAAAAATAATATGGCCAAGTCGGCGATTGAAGGAGCCGTTTGGGATTTACATACTAAAAAACAAGGGATTCCGTTAAGCCAAGCTCTCGGTGGGAAAAAGAAGCAGATTGAAGTAGGGATTAGCATTGGGATTCAACCAACTGTTAAGGATCTTCTTTCTATAATCGATAAGTATGTAACGGAGGGTTATCGCCGGATGAAGGTGAAAATTAAGCCAGGTTGGGATGTCTCTGTGATTGCAGCGATCCGGGGGAGGTTCCCACATATTCAGTTAATGGCCGATGCGAATTCTGCTTATACGCTTAGGGATACGAATTTATTGAAGGAGCTTGATCAATATAATCTGACGATGATTGAACAACCGTTGGCATCCGATGATATTATTGACCACGCCTCGTTGCAAGCTCAGCTGCAGACACCGATTTGTTTAGATGAGAGCATTCATTCGTTGGAGGATACACGAAAAGCGATTAGCCTAGGTAGCTGCAAAGTGATCAATGTTAAGATTGGCCGAGTTGGTGGATTGACGGAAGCGGTGAGGATTCATGATTTGTGTAAGGAGAATGGGATTCCGGTTTGGTGTGGCGGGATGTTGGAAGCGGGTGTTGGACGAGCTCATAATATTGCGATTACGACGTTAGATCATTTCACGATGCCTGGGGATACAGCTGCTTCTTCTCATTATTGGGAAAAGGATATTATTGATCCAGAAGTGACGGTTAGGGATGGACTGATTACGGTTCCTGATAAGCCTGGGATTGGGTATGAAGTGAATCGCCGTCTAGTCGATTCCTATACGGTCTCATCGAAAACGTATAGGAAATGGTAGTAGGGTCCTCTCTCACGGTGACCGTTTTTCAGCTTTTCTTCTGTTTACGGTCACCATCGACCTTGTATGGTGACTGATTTCTTGATGTTTCTATTTATAGTATAAAAAGCAACAAAGTTTACGAAAAGAGCCTTAACAAAAGAGGCACCCATTCAATGATGGATACCTCTCTCCTACTATTTTTCTTTCGAATGCCACTTCCACGCACTCGTAATAATCTCTTCCAAAGAGTACTCTGCTTTCCAGCCTAACTCATTGAATATTTTTTCAGAAGAAGCCACAAGTCGAGCAGGGTCACCTTCCCTACGTTCAGCCATAACACTATTCGCTGTCTTTCCTGTCACTTTTTCACACGTTTCAATGACTTCTTTTACAGAATAACCTAAACCATTCCCAAGATTATAAGTAGCTGTTGTTTTTTTGCCTGTTAATAAAGCATCTAGTGCTAGTATATGGGCTCTGGCCAAATCGGTCACATGAATATAGTCACGGATACAAGTTCCATCCGGTGTCTTGTAGTCACTACCGAAAACGGAAATACTTTCCCTTTCTCCTACCAAATGCTGAAGAATGATCGGAATTAAATGTGTTTCCGGATCATGCTTTTCTCCAATGTCAGCCGTCTTGTAGGCGCCTGCTGCATTGAAATAGCGCAACACAACATACCGAAGGCCATAGGCTCCAGCGTAGTCACCTGAAATCTGTTCGACCATTCGTTTAGAACGACCGTACGGATTAATAGGATTGGTTGGGGTGCCCTCTGTAATAATGTCCACATCAGGAATCCCATAAGTTGCAGCAGTTGAGGAAAAAATAAAATTCTTTACTTTATATTTCTTCATGGCTTCCAACAACGTCAAAGTAGCTGCTACATTATTGGCATAGTATTTCATTGGATCTACCACAGATTCACCAACTAGACTGTTTGCAGCAAAATGTATCACAGCCTCAACCGAATACGTTGAAAAGATATAATCCAACTCATCTGGATTTCCTAAATCCCCTTCAACAAAGACCGCTCTCTCATCCACTGCCCATCTATGACCAGTTGAAAGATTATCCAGCACTACGACCTCTTTTTCTTTTACTAATTCTTTTACCAAATGACTGCCGATATAACCCGCTCCACCGACGACGAATATCATAGGTACACTCCTTCAATTAATTCTCTCTAGAGTCATTAGAATAGTTCCGTATCCTTATGTAAAATGGAAAAAACATGATCTATTCTAGATACACTAATCTATTATTCGATCGCTAACAAAAGACGAATTTTCGCAAAATCAGTAAAAAATTTTACATTCTACTTATAAAGAAGATTTCCACCAGTGGGGGTTTTACTGCCCGTTAAGAGTCGGGTAAATGAATACTTT
>NZ_JAETXM010000024.1 GCF_024494465.1 Bacillus sp. V3B
ATTTTTGAGAGGTGGTTTTGGTATATTTAGCTAATGACAGCAATAATTCCTTGTTCATCATCTAGCACAAGTTCAATTCCTGAATAGGGGTCTCGATGTAAAACCTCATCAAGCCATAAACGTAGAGCTTCAATCAGGTTTACCGTAACAAGAACTTGCTTACGGCCGTTTGCATAGCTTTCCGCAGAGAACCCATAATCATCATCATACATTAGTTCTATCTCTATTTCTTCAGGCTTTATTTGTTTTTTTCTAGAAATGTAAATGCAAAGAGCATTAACAATATCTTGTTCAGAAATGATTACCCTCTCCATGGATTCGTTTCCTCTTTTTTCTTTTTATCCTTGAAATAGGTGAAAATTTTACGAATAACAGAGATTAAAACAACAATCGCTAGAACATTTACAAGTAAACCTAGAATAGAACCGAGTATTCCCATGTTTCCAAATAAACCACCGAACAATAATCCAGCAAGTCCACCTAACATGAGACCTTTCATTAATCCACCTGACATAAATCCACCTTTATTATTTTGTGTAGCAGCTGATTTATTGGTTGTTGTCGTGTCATCTTTTTTATTTTGGAAAAAGTTATTGTTATTGTTTGTACTATTGTTATTATTATTAAAACTTTTCTTGCCTGACTTGTACGATTTTGCTTCTGCTGTTGTTGTTTCATCTTGGAAAACGACGTTTCCGAGAGGTGAAAATACAAGAGTTGCCATAAGTAAAACTGATAATATTTTTTTCATTTACGATATTCCCCTCCAAAATGTAAGTATGATTAGTGTATACGGTTCTGTACTAAAACCATAGTATATCACCTTTCATATTGTATAGTATTTACGATTGAAAATAAAAAAGGTTTCATTTATTTTTAAAGAAGTATTTTTAATAAAACTGTTCATAATAAAATGCAGATAAGTTTATAAATTTTATGTTAACACGTTAGAAAAGTATGGCAATTTTTTAGTTGCTATTGTAATATACTAGTATACATAATTCTTTTGATTTATGATATTAAAAGAGTTTTTTAGGTAGGCCTAACACGAATGAGATACTTTATTTGTTTGCAAAGAGGTCTATTTTTGAGAGCGAATTTATTATGAATCTAGGTGAATGTATAGAAATACATATTTTTATCAAGAGAAGTAAATAGTAAATTCTAGCTCATCTAAAAATAAAAAGAGGTGTACATACGATGAAAAATGTAGATTTGAAAGCAAAACCTTACAATTTATCCGATTCTGATATAAATTGGGTGAAAGAAACGATAGATTCTATGTCGATTGAAGAGAAGATTGGTCAATTATTTGTAAATATGGGAGCCCGTAGAGATGAAGAATATTTAACAGATATTCTAAATAATTATCATATTGGTGCTGTTCGCTATAATCCTGGAAAATCTGATGAAGTATACGACCAAAATAAAATTCTCCAAGAAAATAGTAAAATACCGTTACTCATTGCAGCGAATACAGAAGCAGGAGGAAACGGGGCTTGTACGGATGGAACGGAAGTTGGATTAGAAGTTAAAATTGGCGCAACAAATGATGCAAAATGGGCTTATGAAATGGGTAGAGTTTCTGGTGTAGAAGCTGCTGCTATAGGATGTAACTGGAGCTTTGCCCCTATTGTTGATATTAACTACAATTGGCGTAATCCAATTATTTCTAGTCGTTCTTTTGCATCTGATCCAGATTTGGTATTAGAAATGAGTCTTGCCTACATGAAGGGAATTCAAGAAAGCGGGATTGCTCCTGCCGCTAAACACTGGCCTGGTGATGGGATTGATGAACGAGATCAGCATCTATCTTTCAGTGTGAACAGCTTATCATGTGAAGAATGGGATCAGACTTTTGGAAAAGTGTATAAAGGATTAATTGATGCTGGTCTACCATCCATTATGGCTGGACATATTCATTTGCCTGCGTATGAAAGATTTTTTAATCCTGATGTGAAAGATGAGGATCTATTACCTGCTACTCTTTCTAAAGAAATCACGACAGACTTATTACGTGGAAAATTAGGATTTAATGGGGTTGTTGTCACAGATGCCAGCCACATGGTAGGGATGACAGGTGCAATGAAGAGAAGTAAAATGCTTCCTACAGCAATTGCTGCTGGTTGTGACCTATTCTTATTCTTTAATGATCCCGATGAAGACTTCGAATACATGATGAACGGATATAAAGAAGGAATCATTACTGAAGACCGCCTACAAGAAGCTTTAGAACGTATTTTAGGTTTGAAAGCTAGCCTAGGTCTTCATAAAAAAGAAAAAACTGAAATTTTATCATCAAAAGAAGAAGCAATGGCAAAAATCGGCCTTCCAGAAAACAAAGCATTGTTCAAAGAAGTTGCTGATAAAGCCATTACTTTAGTAAAAGACAAACAAGATATCTGGCCTGTAACTCCTGAAAAATATAAACGCGTATTATTGGTCGATGTTAAAGGTGTACAAGGTGGATTTGGTGCATTGATTGGTAGTAAAGAAAAGGCTGTCGATATCATGAAAGAGTTGTTGGAAGCAAAAGGATTCGAAGTAACAGTTTGGGAATCAACAGAAGAGAAAATTATGAAACTCCCAGAAGAAGAAAGAGGAGCAGCTATTGCAAATGTATATGCACAAAAGAGACCGATTACTGAGTTGACGGATAATTATGATATGATCATTAATCTCGCCAGTGTTAACCCAGGAACAGTTCAAAGAATCGTATGGCCAGCAAGTAAAGGTACACCAGATATTCCATTCTATGTACATGAAGTGCCGACTATCTTTGTATCTGTTCAATACCCATATCATCTTGCTGACGTACCACAAGTAAAAACATACATCAATACGTACGATAGTAGACAGCAAACACTAGAAGTATTAGTAGAAAAATTAATGGGACAATCTGAATTTAAGGGTGAAAGTCCTGCTGATGCGTACTGTGGCTTTGTTGATACCCATATCTAATCTCATTAGAAAGTATAGTGGGATCGATAGAGGTCACCTGAAAAAGTCTTTATAAAAAAAGTGGCATCTCTATCTGATTAGGGGATGTCACTTTTTTGTGTGTGAGGAGGCAGACCAGCAAGGAAAAGCGAATCCGCCTCGTTATTGAAGTGTGAGAAGTCTGAATGGATCATAAAGAATTTTACAAATAAAATGTCTTCACAATAGGAGAGTTTTCTTTAACCTACTAAAATAATAGTTACTTAGATTAGATAGTTTTCTCTTAAAACTTAATTCCTGTCTTTTTTTTTCTCCTGCCCATTTTCTTGTACAATAAGCCATCTTAAACAACATAAGTTGACTGTTGATTTCTTTTTCATCAGACTTTGTTTCTACATAATGATAATCTCCTGAAGAAACTTGTTCACGTGCTTTTACATTGTCCTTTAATATTAAGTGAAGACATGTACAGATTCTCTCTTTCAAATGAGTTATCAAGACTGGGAACAAAATTTCTACACGGTTATCCATGTTTCGTGTCATCATATCTGCCGATGATAAAAGAACTTTTTTCTCTCCATGATGATGAAAGTAATAGATTCGGGTGTGCTCTAAAAATTTTCCAACGATGCGTCGAACTTTTATCATTTTAGGCGAGAAGACTCCCACTTCAATCTTGTGAAGGGCAACGCCCAAAAATAAGTGGGAGATGAATCGTCTTTTTGCGTAGCGAAACATGTGTTTGCATGGTATAATATACCTGTACAAGTTGTTCTTTGAAAACTGAAGATAGGAGGTTCTAGCAGGAAAAACGTCTGCTAGGTAAAATCTTCAACGTTCTTTCGTCCCACACGTACCGAAGTTGCTAATCCTTAGCTAAAGTAGGACGTGTGGCGAGTCAACGTACAAGTTTGCATGACCGGCAGGAGGCTAAATTAGTCTTTTGTACTGCTAACCGTCGGTGCGACGGGGTTAGCCTGCTCAATATCTGTTCGATAGAACGGAGTTCGCAGGAATCCCCCCACTTCAAATTTCGTCAGAAATTAAGTGGTGGGTAGTTCAAATTTTCACTGATATCCTTTATACCTGGTCGTAAACAACAAATTCCTCTTACAATTAAGTCAATCTTTACCCCTGCAATAGAGGCTTCATATAGTTTCATAATGATTTTCTTATCCGTAAGTGAATTCATTTTAGCGATAATATGGCCATCGTCAAACTGTTGGTGGTATGTAATTTCCTGGTCAATCCCCTGCATAAATTCATCTCTTATATCAAAAGGAGAAACAATTAAATGGTGATATTTTGGTTTTTCCATATGGCCCCTTAAGTAATTAAAAAAGTTCGTGGTATCGACCCCTATTTGTTCATCAGATGTAATTAATCCCATATCTGTATAAATCCTAGCTGTAGCATCATTGGTATTAATAGCCTATTGGGTAGGAGGAAAGATGGGTATAATTCAAGTTATTTGATTCCTAGTAATTGTAAAATAATTATGAAGGTCCATTTTAAGAGAATCTACTAATTTAGCTAAATTCTCTTAAAATAGATGATTAAAACCAAAGTGGAGAGAGGTTGCCATGCTACTTTCATTTGGAATAAAATCGACAGTGCTAACTGAAATTCGATATATAAGGGAAAATGCTCACTAAAAACGAATCATGGTACATTAATCAACTCAACTTCCAGCCATTTTCGTACACTATTAATAAACCAAATTCTCGAGCTTTTTTTTAAGTCAGCAATAGTTAATATTTTCTCCTGAACTTCTCCATTTTTGATTAACCTTTCGCGAAAGGTACCAGCTAACAAGCCGCTATCTACAGGTGGTGTCCATAATAAACCATCTATTTCTAACACAACGTTTCCATTCGTAAATTCAGTGAGCTCTCTATCCTGATTCCAAAGGAGCACATCGAAAACAAGAGAGGGCTTGTTTCTTTGAAATTGAGAGTAGACTTCTCTATTTGTCGTTTTGTGATACAAAAAAGGGTTATTACGATCAAGGGGTTTGTCTGCAAGCATGACTTTCAATGTTGTTTCCGGTTGTGCAAGCGGTTGTCCTTCAATTGTTATTTCTCTATTTTTTGCTGCAAGAAAACGAACTTTTAACACAGCATGACGATTTAACTGTGCAAAATCTAGTAAAGCCTTTTTTATATCTTCTAAATTCAGTTGAAATCCAAAGTATTGTGCCGAGTTCTGTAGACGATAGAGATGTTCTTCGAGCAAGAAGTAACGTCCTTCGTGTAACAACAAGCTTTCTAGTAAATGAAACTCCGGTCGATCTACCTCAAGTAATTTTGCTTTTTCAATTACTTCATCATATTCCCCTTCAGAAGTGGAATCCCATGTAACCCCGCCGCCGACTCCATAGGTTGCCTTCCCGGACTGTTGTTCAATTACGACTGTTCGGATCGGCACATTAAAGACAGCTTCCTTATTTGGTGTGATGTAGCCAATCGCTCCGCAATAGACGTCACGTGGTGCTGTTTCTAAGTCTGCAATAATTCCCATTGTACTGATTTTAGGTGCTCCTGTAATGGAACCGCATGGAAAAAGGGCTTTAAAAATATCAACAAGTTGGATGTTCTCTGAAAGCTTTGCTGTAATGGTTGAGGTCATTTGATGAACCGTTGGGTATTGTTCAATGTCAAACAGCTTTTGGACGTCCACTGTACCAGGTTCGGCAATGATGCCTAAATCATTACGTAATAAATCAACAATCATGACATTTTCAGATCGATTTTTTTCTGAATGATATAGCCAGCTCATCTTTTCGTTGTCCTCTGCAAATGATTTTCCTCGTTTTGTTGTTCCTTTCATGGGCCGGGTTGTAATGGTACCATCTTTTAAGTGGAAAAATAGTTCAGGTGAGGCAGATAAAATACTGTGTTCTCCTGTATGAATGTAAGCACAGTAATGTGAATCTTGTGCTCGTTTTAGTTTTTCGAAAAAAGAGATGTCGTCACCTTGGAACTCAGAATTCAAGCGGATCGTATAGTTTGCTTGGTATGTATCTCCATTTTCAATGGATTGTTTAATGGACGTAATGGATGCATGATAATTTTCCATATTCACAGATGGCTCCCATTCGGTAAGTTTGTAGGACCCAGTGCTGCTGATCGAGTTTTGCTGTGGCTCTGAAAAAAGGCCAAACCAGAATAATGGCATGGTTTGGCCTTTTTTGACTTTATACGCAGGATCAAATGCAGCTGCGCTTTCGTATGAAAGAAATCCAGCAACGTAATAACCGTTGTTCACAGCCTCTTGAACACGTTGAAAGCTAGGCAAAACTTCTTCGATTGTACGGGCAATAATGATCTTCTGTGGATTTTTAAATGTAAGTGGTCTTACTTGTCCTTTTGAATTCGCAAATTCAAAAGATAAGAGAGGTTCTTGTTTTGTTAAATGGTTGGTTTGCATGATTACCTTCCTTTATGATCGTTTGCGTTTCCTGAAAGAAATTCTGTAGCATCTGTAATCCTTTTTCGGTCAAGATTGCTTCGGGATGAAATTGAACGGCTTCAATTTTATACTGCTTATGTCGAAGTGCCATAATTTCACCGTCTTCTGTTTTTGCTGTGATTTCTAAGCATGGTGGGAAGGTAGTTTCATCCACAACTAATGAATGATATCTTGCCACCTGTAATGGTGAAGGTATGTTTCGAAAAATATGCTTTTCATCATGGATAATAAGAGAAGCTTTTCCGTGCATCGGTTTCTTTGCTTTTTTTACGAGTCCACCAAATGCTTGCGTAATAATTTGGTGTCCAAGGCAAACACCTAATATAGGTATTTCTTGATAAAACCGTTTTACAACGTCTAAGCAAATACCAGCTGTATTAGGGTTCCCAGGTCCAGGAGAAAGGAGAATATGATCTGGTTTCATTTCTTCGATCCCTTCCAATGACACTTGGTCATTGCGGATGACGACAACGTCTTCACCGATTTTTTTTATATATTGAACTAAATTGAATGTAAATGAGTCATAGTTATCAATTACTAATATCACTTTAAATACTAGCTCCATTTCGTTAACATAAGTGTTTGCTTTTGTTAGTTATAGCAACAAGTTAATTATAGATAAGCTACTGAGTCTTGTGAAGATGGTGAAAAGAAGAAAATATCAAGAATAGGTTAAAGTTTGCTTCTTTTAGCATGATTGATCGTGTATATTCTTTCATGAAAAAAAGGGTGTTCAAAAGATATACTTTTGACACCATTAATGGAATTGTATTAATTTTTCTTTGATCCAATAAGAATTGGAGGTCAGAGATTGTCTAATGAATGATTAGTTTTCGTTTTTTTGTTAAAGGTTAATACTTCATCAGTGGGTTGATAGGATTCACCGTAAAATTGTTGGTCTTTGTACGTATGGATCAGATTATAGGTTTTTTTCATGGCTTCAAAGATTATTTCTTCAGACTCATGATTTGGAGCCCAATAAAGGATTTCTAACTCGTTTATCTCCTTTGTTGCTAGGGATCTTCTTTCGTATCCGATTGACTTTGCGTGTTCAAATCCTTCCCGTTTATAAAAGTTTAGTCTTTTTTTCGTATCGGTGTCCTCATAGTTAACGGGTTCAACTTCAAGTATGATTGGTTTTCCTTTTTGTTTTAATTTTTCCAATAGTCTATGACCAAGTCTTTGGCCGCGGGCTTCTTTAGAAACTAGAAGATAATCAATAAAGATAAAATTGTCTAGCTCAACATACATAATAATATGATGAGGACCTTCATCTTTATGATAGATGTCTGAACGTTCTTTGAGTAAGGTTTCCATGTGATCTCTCGATTTCATTTCTTCAATTGGAAAATATCGATTTAACTTTTCATACCAATGCATAGAATTACTCCTTTTAATGTTTTTCCATCGTCGACATTCCATTTATTTTCATGACGGTAAGAATCTGAATGGTGGAAGTATTTGTTTTTATATCTTATATTATACCCTTTTGATTTAGTATAATATTTAAACGTTTTGACATAATTCTTTTGGTAACGATCGAATAAGGTGTATGTACTTATATATTATAATGGTTAACGTACTAATTCGTGACACAATTAGCCAAAGGTAGAATATCGTTTTGTAGGAATATGCTTCATTTTTACGAAACAACTTGTTAACAAAATAAAAGAGATTATGATTATATTTAGTGAAAGTATTGGAGACTCGATAAAAGGAATAACAGAGAGGGATTTTAGGATCATGTCTACAGACTAAGCATATTCTGATGCTCCACCTATTAAAAAAGGTGAAGCATTTCTTCAGTAATATTTAAACAGAGGGGTTATCTTCGAATAAGCCTTCTAAATCCACCACTTGTTCATGACCCATTTCATCAAGTGGAAAAACAGTTGCTGTCTGATCAATTGAATGAATTTCTTTAATATAAACGGGAATCCCACGGTAACTTACATTAATCATTGATGGGGAATGGATAATTTCCATTGAACGCTGAATGTCCATTAATTTAACTCCTTTAAAAAAATATTCAGTTTATCAAAGAAAATAGATCACTAACCATATCAACATGCTGTGGTTAGTGATCCATTTTTATTTATTATTTTATTTTTCTTGCTGCTATTTTTCTGGCTTTTTTACTAAGTGTTAAATCTGTTCCAAATTCCGTATCGCTTTGTCCAGCTTTACTTCCGGTATGTGGTTGATTTCGATTGTTATTACGGTTTGTCATTGTTCATCCTCCTGATGTATCCCAGAATTTGATTGGAAGAGTTAAATAGCCATAAAAAAGTTACTGTTTGAGATTTTCACAGAGTAAGGCTATTTTAAGCTCTCCAAGTTGCAAATAAGTAAAGGTGAAAAGCTATTTTAACAGTAACTATTACTTATTATGTGTGATCACTAAAATAATTATACTTAAATAGTGTTGTGAAAATACATGAATTAAGTGTGTAAAGTAAAATGGTAACGCTTTTGAAATAAAACTGACCAGTATGGTCTAATTTGTTATACTTTAATCGATCCATTTGGTCTAATAAAATTGCCAAAACAAGAAATGAAGGAAAAGACTAGTTTCTATAAACAGGAGGCGAAATAAATGCGTTTATTAGAAGTAAAAGGCCTAAAGAAAAAATTCGGGAATTTTACAGCATTGGATAACGTTAATCTTAGTATGAAGGAAGGGGAGGTTTACGGCTTTATCGGTCCAAATGGTGCCGGGAAATCAACTACGATTCGCGTGTTGCTGGGAATGTTAAAAGCTACCGAGGGTGAAGTGAAGATTTTCGGTAAGGATGCTTGGAAAGAAGCTGTAGAGATTCATAAAAGGGTTGCCTATGTTCCAGGAGATGCTAATCTTTGGCCAAACTTAACGGGTGGAGAGGTAATCGATCTATTTTTAAAAATGAGAGGCAATGGAAACAAGAATAGGCGTGAAGAGCTGATTAAACGATTTGGTTTGGATCCCACTAAAAAATGTCGTACGTATTCAAAAGGAAATCGTCAGAAAATCGCTTTAATTTCTGCTTTTGCCTCTGAAGCGGATTTATATATTTTGGATGAGCCCACTTCAGGGTTGGACCCACTAATGGAAAGAGTCTTTCAAGAATCTGTAATGGAAGTAAAAGCAGCCGGAAAAAGCGTGCTTCTTTCCAGTCATATTTTATCAGAAGTCGAAAAATTATGTGACAAAATTGCTATCATCCGCGAAGGTAAAATTATTGAAACAGGAACTTTACGTGAGATGCGACACCTGACCCGTACAAAATTAACCATTAAGACGAAAGAGGCTATCCCATCTTTATCTGAAGTAAGCGGGGTTCACAATCTTGTGGAGAAGGATTCAGAACTTTCTTTCCAAGTAGATACAGATGAAATGGATGCACTTATTCGTTATATTAGTCCATTTGGAATTATTAAATTAGAGAGCACACCGCCAACGTTAGAAGATTTATTTATGCGCCATTATCAAGGAACGGAGCACACTCATTCTGGAGTGGGAGGTGGGTTGTAATGTATGCCCGTTTATTTAAAGGAACTGGCCATTTAACCTATTTAATGTTCAGGCAAGAACGTTTTAGGATTCTTATCTGGCTGATCGGATTGATCGCTGTGACCTTAGCGGCTGCCTCAGCTTATCCGGGTATCTATCCAGATGAACCGTCACGGTTGGCCTTTGCTTTAACGATGGAAAACCCGGCAATGATCGCCATGATTGGACCCGTATATCCAGCAGTCTATTACACCATAGGTGTTATATTTGCTAATGAAATGTTACTTTTTACGGCGATCACCGTAGCCATTATGAATATATTGCTTGTTGGGCGCAGCACCCGAGCAGATGAAGAAGAGGGTCGTACTGAGGTGATTCGTTCGCTTCCCGTTGGTCGGTTATCTTATATGAGTGCTTCCATGTTTGTTATGTTTTTAATCAATATTCTTTTGGCACTGTTTATAGGAATTGGACTAGGTGCATTAAGGGTTGATGGAATCAACTTTGAAGGTTCTATTTTATATGGCTCTATTTTAGGTGCGACCGGTTTGATTTTTACCGCTTTCACCGCTTTTTTTGCTCAACTCTCAGAAACTTCAAGAGGGGCGACGACACTATCCTTTGCCACTTTAATTGTGGCTTATATTATTCGGGCCATTGGGGATGTAAGTAATGAAACTCTTTCTCTCTTGTCACCGCTTGGATGGATAGTCAGAACAGAAGTTTTTGCAGGGGATGATTGGTGGCCAATCTTTTTAACGGTAGCTGTAGCTATTGTGATGCTAGTTGCTGCGTTTTACCTAAATGCAATTCGTGATGTTGGTTCTGGATTTATACCAGAAAGAAAGGGGAAAAAGTATGCTTCTTCCTTTTTACAAACACCATTAGGCCTTATTCTAAGACTACAACGTACCCATATTATTGCCTGGTCCATCGGTCTTTTTCTTATGAGTGCTTCTTTTGGTTCTGTTCTAGGAGATTTAGAGACGTATTTTGCCGACAATGAGTTTGTTCAGGCTTTTTTGGCAGAAGACCCAGCCTATTCGATGACTGAGCAGTTTATCACCTTGCTGATGGCGATTATGGCGTTACTTAGCACTATTCCAGCAGTAATGTTAGTATTAAAATTGAAGGGGGAAGAAAATAAGAATCGGACAGAACATTTTTATAGTCGTGCCGTATCACGTACACGCATACTAGGTAGTTACTCCCTTTTAGCCATTGTGTTGAGCTTTGTTATGCAATCATTCGTTGCGGTTGGCCTTTGGTCTGTAGGATCTACCATGATGGACGGGGTACTAACATTTGATAGCATTTACACTTCAGCTCTTGTCTATTTACCTGCTATGTGGATTGTGATTGGCTTTGCGGTTTTATTTGTCGGGGTTGTTCCAAAAGCAACAGGATTGGTTTGGTTTTATGTGATCTATTGCTTTATCGTTGTATATCTGAGCGGAATACTCGATTTCCCTGAGTGGATGAATAATCTATCTGTCTTTGAACATATCCCGCAAATTCCAATTGAAGACATGAGTTTTGTGTCAATGATCCTACTTGTCTTCATTTCTATCGTTTTGACGATTATAGGATTTATTGGTTACAACAAACGAGACCTTGCAGGATAGTGTGATATACGTATTTTCATAATAACGTAGACTGGCATCTATATAAGTCTAACTTGATTTTTCGACATAAGATTGGATGGGAATGCCACTCCACTCTCCTTTCCCTGCGCTGTTCATTCCTGCGTAATAAAAGGCTTGCTCAAGCAGGCTGACTGACCGTTTCTTATGTCGATTTAACAAGTTGATATATATACATACCGGTCTTTTTCCTATTTCAGTTCCTGTTGTTAGGCCATTTTTTGTTTAATGCACTTATAAATGTTTTAACATTCTTTTTATCTTGCATGATAGGAGAATAAACATAGGACAACATTCTGTTAAAGGAATCATTTTTTAACTTAATAATCGAAAGATTCCGATGCTGTACGTCCCTTTCGATGACACTATGGGAGAGAAGGGCTAATCCCATCCCATTTATAACCGTTTCTTTAATGCCTTGATTACTGCTTATGGTAAGAAGTGATTTTACTTTTAACCCATTTGAACGAAACACGTGGTTAAGATATTCGCGAGTACCTGATCCCACTTCTCTCGTTATCCATGCTTGATTTTGAAGGTCAGTCATTCGTACTTCATCTTTAGATGCGAGTATATGGTCGTTCGAAGAAACAATGTATAACTCATCTTGCATAAAAGGATGCACGGAAAGCTCCTTTTCATTTGTTTGACCCTCGATTAATCCGATATCGACTTGAAACAATCGAACGGATTGAGTAATTTCTTCTGTATTTCCAATGAAAACTTGAAGTTCCAGTTCTGGAAAGTCATGTTGGAGGTCAATAAGCAATGAAGGCAAAATATACTCGCCGATGGTAAAACTTGCGCCGATCTTTAACTCTCCTTTGATCGAGTTGTTATATTCAAGAATATCTTGTTTTGTCTGATCGTATATCGTAATCATTTGTTTGGCACGATCATACAATATCTCGCCAGTTGGAGTAATCTTTAAGAATTTTGGAGATCGTAAAAATAATTGAGTTTGGAATTCCTTTTCTAAATTTTTGATATGTAAACTAACACTTGGTTGTGACATACGAAGAATTTCAGCTGTTTTTGTGAAGTTTTTTACATCTGCAAGGGTGACAAAGGTTTTTAACTCGTCATAATTCAAAAGAATTTCACCTCATTATTAGAAATACTAATAGTTATCATAATTTATATGTATTTTACTAATTTTATGTCTTTTGGTAAAGTGTAAGTAAGAAAATTAGTAAATAATTAGTCTATGTTACAAAATATATTTAACCTATAAGGATAATGTATATAGTGAAAACGTCAATTCTTTCGAGATTTGCGCAATTCCTACTTGACTTATATGAATAGTAAAATTACTATAGAGATAGTCAATTTAAAGGGTAATTAGTATGAATGGTTTAAACATTCTTTATTAATAAAGTAAGAAGTACAGAAATTTTATATTCTTTTGTGAGGTGGATATCGTTGCAACTTCAGGTCATGAACAGTCCGTTTAATCAGGAGCAGGCAGAGCTCCTTAATCGTCTTCTGCCATCTTTGACAGAATCGCAAAGAGTCTGGCTTAGCGGTTATTTGGCCGCATCATTGTCAGTTTCTCAGTCTTCTGCGGCTTTGGAAACACCAGTAGCATTGGAAGGACAACTTCCAGCAGAAAGCACAGGGAAAGCAGTTTCAAAAGAAGTGACTATTCTTTATGGTTCACAAACAGGAAATGCACAAGGGATTTCTGAAAATGCAGGTAAGACCTTAGAAGGGCGAGGTTTTCAGGTTACGGTTTCGTCCATGAATGACTTTAAACCGAATAACTTGAAGAAAATTCAAAATCTACTTATTGTTGTGAGCACACATGGTGAGGGTGACCCACCGGATAACGCACTATCTTTCCATGAGTTTCTTCATGGAAGACGGGCACCAAAGCTTGAGGATCTCCGCTTTTCTGTATTAGCACTAGGAGATAGTTCGTATGAATTTTTCTGTCAGACAGGTAAAGACTTTGATAAACGACTTGAAGAACTTGGTGGTACTCGACTATATCCTCGTTTTGACTGTGATCTTGACTATGATGAGCCTGCAAGCGAATGGCTTGAAGGTGTATTAGAAGGATTGAGTGAAGCACAGGCACAGGGTGGAAGTACTGCTCCAGTTCCGGTAACAGCATCACAAGCAGTTGAATCAGTGTATTCAAGAACAAATCCATTTAAAGCAGAAGTGCTTGAAAATTTAAATTTGAATGGCCGTGGCTCGAATAAAGAAACACGCCATCTTGAATTATCGCTTGAAGATTCAGGTCTAACGTATCAACCAGGTGACAGTCTTGGCGTCATTCCGGAAAATGATCCGGCTCTTGTAGAGTTGCTGATTGAGGCATTGAAATGGAATGCTGACGAAATGGTGACGGTAAAACAAGGAGATAATCGAACGCTAAAAGATGCGTTGATCTCTTATTATGAAATTACAACCTTAACAAAACCGCTTCTCCAAAAGGCTGCAGAGCTTTCAACGAATAATGATTTGCAACAGCTTGTAGCGCCGGGGAATGAAGAAAAGGCAAAAGCCTACCTTGAAGGACGCGATTTACTTGACTTCGTTCAAGATTTTGGTCCATGGGGCGAATCAGCGCAAGAATTTGTTTCGATTCTTCGAAAAATGCCGGCTCGACTTTATTCGATTGCAAGCAGTTTATCAGCGAATCCAGAGGAAGTACACTTAACAATCGGTGCTGTCCGCTACGAGGCGCATGGTCGTGAACGAAAGGGAGTTTGCTCGATTTTATGTGCAGATCGTCTGCAACCAGGGGATACATTACCGGTTTATATTCAGCATAACCAAAACTTTAAGCTGCCAAATAACCCAGATACCCCGATTATCATGGTAGGACCAGGAACAGGGGTTGCACCTTTCCGCTCCTTTATGCAAGAGCGCGAGGAATTGGGTGCAGAAGGAAAGTCATGGATGTTCTTCGGCGATCAGCATTTCGTAACAGATTTCCTTTATCAAACGGAATGGCAAAAATGGCTACAAGATGGTGTACTAACAAAAATGGATGTTGCGTTTTCACGCGACACAGATGAAAAAGTATATGTGCAACATCGCATGCTTGAACAAAGTAAGGAATTGTTCGAGTGGCTTCAAGAAGGAGCGGCCGTTTATATTTGTGGCGATGAGAAAAACATGGCACATGACGTCCACAATACATTAATCGACATTATTGAAAAAGAAAGTGGCATGAGCCGTGAAAAAGCGGAAGAGTATCTTGCCGATATGCAACAGCAAAAACGCTACCAACGTGATGTATATTAATGTTGGATTGAAAGGAGTTTTTTCTACATGGTGACGAAAAATTTAACAGCGCCGGAGGGCTCGCCAAGTGATGTTGAAGAAATAAAAGAAAGAAGTAATTATTTGCGTGGCACGCTGAAAGAATCAATGTTAGAACCGATTAGCTCTGGGATTTCTGACGATGATAACCGTCTGATGAAACATCACGGAAGCTATTTGCAGGATGACCGTGATCTTCGTAATGAGCGTCAAAAGCAAAAACTTGAACCTGCGTATCAATTCATGTTACGCGTCCGTTTGCCAGGAGGAGTAGCAAATCCAGATCAATGGTTAGTCCTAGACGAGCTTGCCGATAAATACGGCAATGGAACGTTAAAACTTACGACACGTGAGACGTTTCAAATGCATGGTATTTTAAAATGGAATATGAAAAAAACGATGCAGGAAATTAATAACACTCTTTTGGATACGATAGCAGCGTGCGGTGATGTGAACCGGAACGTTATGTGTGTTGTGAATCCATATCAGTCAGAGATTCATAGCGAAGTATATGAAATGTCGAAACAATTGAGTGATTATTTATTACCACGCACAAGAGCGTACCATGAAATTTGGTTGGATGAAGAAAAAGTGGCAGGCACTCCTGAAGTGGAAGAAGTTGAACATATGTATGGACCGCTTTATTTGCCGCGAAAATTCAAAATTGGGATTGCCGTTCCACCATCAAATGATATTGATGTCTTTTCACAGGATCTAGGGTTTATTGCGATTGTGGAAAATGACAAGTTGATCGGATTTAACGTGGCGATCGGTGGCGGTATGGGCATGACGCATGGTGACAAAGCGACATATCCGCAGCTTGCGAAAGTCATCGGTTTTTGTACGCCTGACCAAGTTCAGGATGTAGCGGAAAAAGTCATTACGATTCAGCGTGATTATGGAAATCGTTCTGTGCGTAAAAATGCTCGATTCAAGTATACGGTTGACCGTCTTGGACTGGAAACAGTCAAGACTGAACTTGAAAACCGCCTTGGTTGGAATCTAGATGAAGCGAAGTCCTATCATTTCGAAAGTAACGGAGATCGCTATGGCTGGGTAAAAGGTCTTCAAGGAAAATGGCATTTTACAATGTTTATCCAAAGTGGTCGTATTGCGGATGCTGGTGATTATAAGTTGAAGACTGGTCTGCGTGAGATTGCTAAGATTCATACGGGAGAATTTCGTTTGACAGCCAATCAAAACGTGATTATTGCTAATGTATCAAGTGAAGAAAAGGAAAAGATTACCGAACTGATTGAACAATACGGTATCACAGATGGCAGCCATTATAGTGCACTTCGTCGCAGTTCAATGGCCTGTACGTCCCTGCCAACTTGTGGATTGGCGATGGCGGAAGCAGAGCGTTATTTACCGACTCTTCTTGGGAAGATTGAGGAGATTATCGATGAAAATGGTTTGCGTGATAAAGAAATCACCATTCGTATGACAGGTTGCCCGAATGGCTGTGCACGACATGCGTTAGGTGAAATTGGATTTATCGGAAAAGGACCGGGCAAGTATAATATGTATCTTGGTGCGGCCTTTGATGGTAGTCGTCTAAGCAAAATGCATCGTGAAAACGTTGGTGAGGAAGAAATTTTGAATGAACTAGGTGAGATTCTTCCTCGCTATGCGAAAGAACGCGAAGAAGGCGAACACTTTGGTGACTTTGTGATTCGTGCGGGTATCATCAAAGAAACGACAGATGGCACAAATTTTCATGAATAATTAGGATGTATGTGAGACAGGATTTTGAATTCCTGTCTCTTTATTTTTTCTATTTGATTAACCGTAAAGGCACTCAAAAAATAAAGAAAACAATAGTCTATGAGTTGAAAGGGGAGAGTTTTAAGGGTAGGGGGTGTCTATCCTTCGCTAATGTATTAGTGTAGCGGAAGACAGGATTCTTTTCCATTAAAGAATGTTGGACGTTATCCTTGTTTGAGGAGTATACTGTACGAGTGAATATTTCGAATTATAAAATTAAACTAGTATATAAGTTTTGAGATTAAAGGTTTACTCGTTCAAAGCCGCTTTGGGACATAGACTAGTGGATCATACTTTATCAGATTATATACAATGAAATATTTTTTTGAAACAGGGAGAGGGGAACATGCGAAGTTATCTTATTTTGGGAATGTGTACTTTATTTATTATTCAATATTTTGCTCAAATCGGGTGGCTACAGTATGTGGTTGTCCTATTGTCATTACTGGCTTTCCTTGGTAGTGCATCAAGTGCGGATCGTTTTCCTCGTATCCTTGGCATTGTAATGATGATTGCAGGAATCAGCATTGAATGGAGCAAAGGAACCGGTTTGGACGGTATTAGTGAGGGAATTTTCTTAATCCTTCCGCTGCTCAGTCTGATTACGTTAGCACCACTTCTTTCGATTCCCTTAAGGCTCGGGGGATACTTTGGATCTGTTTCACATATGCTACATAATTTATTACATAAACCGAAAAAATTATATGCAGGAATAACGGGAACCTTATTCTTATTAAGCCCGATCTTAAACTTGGGTTCTGTCAGAATTATAAATGAGTTTCTTGAAGACCTTAAGCTTCCATCGGCTATGTCAGCAAAAAGCTATGTGGTAGGTTTTTCAACTGCTATGATGTGGTCACCTTATTTTGCATCGGTTTCATTAGTTCTTCATTATTTAAATGTGCCATTCAAAGAATACATGATCTATGGACTAGGATTATCCTTACTATCATTATTAATTGGAAATTTGTTGTTTGCTTTCTGGGAGAAACTACATCCTTTAGAAAGAGTAGATTCAGCAGTGGTTCCATTAGAAAAGGTTCAACGAAATCAGCTACTTAAGCTAGTGCTTTTTGTTGTCATATTAATGAGTGCTTGTCTCTTAATCGAAAGTTTGACAAGTTGGTCTATGATTGTGATCGTTTGTCTCATTTCAATCATTGTTCCACTGCTCTTTGCGATTTTCTCTTCAGATTGGAGAAAAGTCATTCCTTCATTGATTGACTTCCGCGATCGTGCTGTACCGATGATGAACAATGAAATTATGCTTTTTATGAGTGCGGGGATGTTAGCGTTCGCTTTGAAAGGGACCACTGTAATGAATGGAGTGAGTGTATTTCTTAATGCCCTGGCCAATTATTCCTTTTTTCTAGTTGCCTTAGCCATCATGGTCATTGTTTTTTGCCTCACTTACATGGGAATTCACCAAATTGCAGTTGTTGGTGCATTAGCTATGCAATTGAATGCGGCAGCATTAGGAATGAGTAACATAGCACTAGCGATGATTCTATTGCTCACTTGGGCTACATCTACCGCTTTAAGTCCATTCTCAGGTTTGAATCTTATGGTAAGTCGCTTTGTCCGTCTTTCTGGGATTCAAGTAGGTCTTCGTATCAATGGTCTGCATTTATTGGCTGTTGCTTTTATTGGAATAGCGATTATTTCGTTTATTAGGTAGTGTTTTTTACTATTTTTTGTCAATCATATTCTTATTCACATACCTTTTTTTATTTTATTTTTTTGATATAATTATAAACGGTAAGAATATCTAACATAAAACCTATGTATATAGTTATATCTTGCAAATATAAATTAATAGGTGGAATAAGAAAAATGAATCAAAAACCTTATCGAGTATTGTTGTATTATATGTACGTTCAGATTGAGAATCCTGAGGAATTTGCGCAGGAACATTTAAACTATTGTAAAGACATCGGTTTAAAAGGTCGAATCCTAATTGCCGCTGAAGGGATCAATGGAACCGTTTCGGGGACAGTGGAACAAACAGATCAATATATGGAAATGATGAAACAGGATCCTCGTTTTGCGGAAATGATTTTCAAAATAGATGAAGCAGATGAGCATGCCTTTAAGAAAATGAAGGTTCGTCATCGAAATGAATTAGTGACGCTTCGCTTAGAAGACGACATTAATCCGAATAAACTGACAGGTAAACATTTAAGTCCGAAAGAGTTTTTTGAGGGAATAAAGGATGAAGATACCGTATTATTAGATGCAAGAAATGATTATGAATATGATTTAGGCCATTTTAGAGGGGCGATTAGACCCGATATACAGAATTTCCGTGATCTTCCGGGGTGGGTTCGAGAAAATAAAGACCTGTTAGAAGATAAAAAAATCATTACGTATTGTACGGGTGGAATTCGTTGTGAGAAATTCTCTGGTTGGCTACTAAAAGAAGGGTTCGAGGACGTAGCTCAACTAGGTGGAGGAATTGTTACGTACGGAAAGGATCCAGAAGTTCAAGGGGAATTATGGGATGGCCAATTGTATGTTTTTGATGAGAGAATAGGAGTACCAGTTAATCAAAAAGAGAATGTTGTTGTTGGCCGTGATTATTTTTCAGGTGAGCCTTGCGAACGGTATGTGAATTGTGCTAATCCAGAATGTAATAAAAAAATTATCAGTTCAGAAGAAAATGAACATAAATATTTACGGAGCTGTTCCCATGATTGCCGTACGCATCCAAGAAACCGATATGCAGCTGAACATGGTTTAACCGAAGAAGAAGTAGCAGAAAGAATCCAGAAAATAGCAGAATAATCAAAGTGAACAAAGGGGAGTAGACTGCCTTAACTTGGCAAGATACTCTCCTTTTCTTTCTTTCTTCATTCAACAATGTGGGGCTTAAATCAATCGCTTCTCTAGTTTAAAAACACCGCTCACGGCCATGTGTAAAAAAATGGACTGCGTTTTTTCTACGGAAAAATGGGTTAGAAAGTTACATCATGTAGGGATTAAGGAGTTATAAACAGGATGTTTAGAGAAACTAAAGATTGAACAGAAGTGGGATGATGATGGACATAAACAATGCGGATGTAATCATGGCAATACTTCCCATAGCTACTTCTAGTTCACCCCACTCAAAGGCACGATTAGCTCCGACTATTTGGGCGGAAGTTCCTAATGAGAGTCCTTTTACAATTCTACCTTTGATACGACCGATTTTTAAAAATAGAGGTCCTGTAATCTTAGATGTGCCATTTTGGCTAACAGCACGACTGAAATGAAGCCAGCCAATGTTCCGAGCGTAACAAATGAAAGATTACATTTTTCTTAAACCGTGATAACTCATAGCCCTTTTTGAATATAATTCTGGATTTTTATTAATGATAGAAGGTGTTATCTCTTTTAGATGGTATAAAAATAAACTATAATGAAATTGTAATACATATTAAAGAAAATAAATTGGAATATAAACAAGGAGGAATTTTTACGTGATCATTGCGATCATTGTTCTATTATTTGTTTCATCTTTCTTTTCAGGTAGTGAAACAGCTCTCACAGCTACGAATAAGATGAGGCTTCAAACAAAGGCTAATAATAATGATAAGAAGGCTGAAAAACTTTTAAAGTTAGTTTCCCAACCAAGTGAATTTATTACGGCTATTTTAATTGGAAATAATATTGCCAACATATTGCTTCCGACACTTGCGACAATGCTCGCTCTTCAATATGGATTCAATGTGGCGCTAGTATCCGCCGTTTTGACGATTACGATTATCATTTTTTCTGAGGTCATTCCGAAATCAGTAGCAGCAACATTCCCAGATCGTGTTGCATACCTTGTTTTTCCGATCATTCAGTTAGTTGTCGTCATTTTGAAGCCAATAACGATTGTTCTAAATGGATTTACAGGATTCATTACAAGAGCACTTTCTAATGGCCAGGAGAAGGCTGTATCCATATCAAAAGAAGAGTTACGAGCAATGGTCGATATTGCGGACTCGGAAGGGATGTTTAAAAAAGAAGAATCCTATCGTATTAAGGGTGTTCTTGATTTTTATAATTTAAATGTGAAAGATGCACTGAAAACACCAAGGGTTGAAATTGTTGCTCTCCCTAATACGGCAACATTTAAAGAAGTAAGAGATATTGTCATTCGGAATCCATTCACTAGATATCCTGTTTATAAAGAGGATATTGATAATATTGTTGGAGTCTTTCATTCAAAATACTTGTTATCATGGTCAACAGAACCAGATAAGTCTCTTAAAGCATTCAGTGATACAGATCCTTTAGTTATTTATGAGTTTCATTCAATCGAATGGGTTTTTCGACAAATGACGAAGGATAAAAAGCATATGGCAATCGTATTAGATGAATATGGGGGAACTGAAGGAATCATAACACATGAGGACGTTATCGAGGCAATGATTGGTTTAGAAATTGAAGATGAAACAGATCTTGAAAAAGAAGCGCTTGTTGAAAAGCTTACCGATACTGAAATCATATGTGATGGAAAAATAACACTTTATCGACTAAATTCCATTTTTGGTACAGATATACCGGAAGAAGAAGATGTTCTTGCGGGATACCTATTAAAAGAATTTAATGATTTCCCTGAAGAGGGAGAGGTAATAGAAAGAAATAATTTAACGTATAAGATCTTGAAAATTGAAGGAAGAACGATCAAGAAAGTTCAGATTATTAAATAATTGTATGAACCTTTTCTTAAAATACATATAATGTAAATTTGATAAGTGGTAGCTCCTAAATAATTAGATGATACTAACTTTAGGGTTGTTTTTGTCTCTAATAGGTAGTATTTTATAGGACATACTAGTAGGGCTACTTTAAATAAATGGTATAAAAGGGGCAGTTGAGATGGCAGAAGAAAAAAACATGGATGAGAATAAGGATGTTCAAGAGAAAAGACCGAACATAGGAGATACGATTCATATTAAAAAGGGAAAGCAAAAAGGGAAAAAGGGAAAAGTTATTGTGTTGCGGGAAAACTCCGTTATTGTGGAATTGGGAGTAAACCCAAGTACAGGAGAACCAATCAAAACAGTAGTCAATCATAATAATTATAAACATTAATGGTTTAGATAAACGAACTTAAAAATAGTTTTTAACGAACAAGTATAGGTATATGATTACAATTTTTATAAAATAAAGGAAATAGGACAGTTTTCCACCTTCACAAACTGTCCTATTTTTTTATGAGATGAAAAGGTTATTCATGATTTGGTTGACTGGATTTTGGAGCATGATGAATGAAATATTTATTAATAAATCTAACTCTATTAAGGGTGAACATTTTGGGGGATTTTTCATGTTATGCTTATTATAGCAATTAGATTAGGAGGGGTTTTTTTGAGAAAGTACGGACTTCATTTAGTCGTTATTTTATTTATGACGTTGTTCATAGTAGGTTGTAACCAAGATGAAAAGGAACCGGAATTAGTAGTAGAAGATCATGAATCAGGGGAAAATGTGACTCTTGCAGAAGAATTTATTGTGATGTTGAATGAAGGACAATTTGAAGAAGCCACAGGATATTTTGATGAAACGATGACGGCAGAGCTTAGACCCGCAGCACTTGAAGAGATATGGAACACAACTCAGGAACAGGTAGGGAAATTCATTGATCAGGAATATGGTTCTATTCAGGAGACAGAGGGGTACCAGGTTGTGTTCATAAAAGGGTTATTTGAAAAGCAAGATGTTGTTTTTACTGTAACTTTTGACGAGAATCAAAAAATTGCTGGATTCTTTATCCAATAAGAGGAATGATCAGTACAAAAGAATAGAAGTACCTGCTTGGATCCATTTTTAAAGCAGTTTTTTCGAGAGAGATTCATTTTAAGATGCCAGTATAAATCGTTAGTTATTTCTCATACTATTGGTGAAATATCTTTTTTTTCCTACGTATGATATGATTAGTTTTTATATTGAAAGAGGACGTGAAGAATTATGATAAAAATCGATATCCCTACACCTGATCTTACGATTACAGAGAGAACACAAATCCCGAAAGAAAATGAACCGGAAATAAAGCCTATTTATGGATTTATTGATTTCCACCTGATTCCAAGAGATAAAGGCGGTATTTTTCAATTTTATAATATTAATGATGAACTTCTCTTCGTTGGAAAGGCAAGAAAATTAAGACAACGAATCAAAAAGCATTTTGAAGACAATGTTTCACCGATTAAAATGCATAGAGATGAAGTGTATCGAATTGATATTTGTTATGTAGAAGACCCGATGGACAGAGAGATTTACGAAACCTATATTGTGAATACACTAAAAGCTAAATATAATATAGATAAAGTATTTTTTAGATAAGAATTCGTGGTGACGAAGTGGCTAGTATTCAAAAAAGGAGCGCCGAATATGGATCAAGCCGTACAGCCTTATTTTGAAAGGTTACAATCTCAAGATAAGAACGAACAATATGAAGCTTTTCAGCAAATTATAGATGCAACCAATGAATCAGTAGACTGGGCTTATGACGTATGGGATCAATTGAAGGCGAATTTGACGCATTCAGACAATCATCAAAGATCAAGAGCCGCACAGTTTCTCTGTCAATTGGCAAAAAGTGATCCTGAAAAAAGAATACTTGTGGACTTTCCTGCCGTTTGAAAAGTAACAAAAGATAAGAAGTTTGTTACAGCAAGACATAGTCTGCAATCTATTTGGAAAATCGGGTTGGCTGGTCCTGAGCAAAAAGAGATGGTTATTAATCGTCTTATGGATCGGTTTACCCATTGTGTGGATGAAAAAAACGATACATTGATTCGTTTTGATATCATTCAAGGCCTTCGGAATTTGTTTGATGTACAAAAGGACGAGGAAATAAAGCGAGTCGCACTCGATTTAATTGAAGGGGAAGAAGACCCGAAATATAGAAAGAAATATGCCTCTTTATGGAGAAAAAGCTAACCCCACGTTAAATCCGATGGGGCTCTTTTGTTCCCTATCGTGGTTTTAAAGAAGTAAAACGGATAAGACTAACCAATGATAAGTACATAATTGTACAGAATAACGGAGTTGATTTTATGAGTAAAGCTAAAGGTAAGGGCGGAACAGGAAGAGGAACAGGGAAGAAGGGGTGGACTCGTTGGCAAACGAGTGCAAAAAAGGCGAAGGTCAAACCTTATAAAAGTAAAGGTGTAAAAAATCGCGATACAACGACGGGCAGCGACACATCAGGAAAATCGTGATGGAAAAAAGGGAGTGTTCCTTTTATTTTCTTTGAATACAGATAAGAACCACCCTATAATCAATTGTCATTCAAATAATAACGATCCTGAAAAGGAGTAAATGATGGAATACAAAGTACTTTTTCTAGATATAGATGGAACCATTTTAAAGTCTGACCATACCTATACGTCTTCGACTAAGGAAGCGATTTCTCAATTGAAACATCAAGAGATTGAAGTATTTCTTGCTACGGGAAGACCAGTTCATGAAGTAAAGGATCTTGCAGATGAATTACATGTAGATTCATTTATTGGAAATAACGGTGCATATGCCTTGTACAAAAATAAACCGATTCTTGATGAACCGTTGAAGGGGAATCAAGTAAAGCAATTTTTAGAGACGGCTAAAGAAAATAAGCATGAGATGGTATTGTATACAAGTGAAAAAAATTATTATACAACACTAGATCATCCAGTAGTTGAGTTTTTCAACAAGACTTTTCAACTGAAGAATAATGCATTGTTTACAGAATCTGTAATCGATCAAATTATTGGAATTACGGTGATGAATGTAACTCCTGATCAAATTGCTCTTTATGAATTAGATGAAAATATTCGTCTTGCCCAAGTGAATTCTCCAGGGAACGAGCATGCATATGATGTTCTTCGGATAGATGTGAATAAAGGGGAAGCGGTAAAGAAAGTGTTGCAACACTTAAATATTGAAAAAGAACAATCTATTGCTTTTGGAGATGGAATGAATGATGTAGAAATGCTCCAGGCTGTAGGAGAAGGATTTGCAATGGGAAACGCGCAGCCTGATCTTTATCAATATGCAAAGCATAAAACAACATCTGTAACTGATTCAGGTATTTTTAATGGACTAAAGACATTAGGATTGGTTCACTAATCGATTAATAGGAATAGGGAGCCTTGTTTCATTATGTAAAGGTTAAGATGAACAAATTAACGGTTGATTTATATTCGCAATTGTGACAATATTATAGAAAGAAAACTTAATATTTAATAACACTAGGGGTGCGCTAAAAGCTGAGAGAGATGAAAGGTCTTAACCCTTGAACCTGCACTAGGTAATGCTGGCGAAGGAAAGTGGTACATAACATAACATGGTCGATATACCTTTTTTTTCGTATATCAATAAAATAATGTGATGAGATTAAAACCACCTTTTTTTCCTAAAAAGGTGGTTTTTTCGTTTTTAAAGGGGGATAGATGGGGGAACCCAGTTCATTGAGTTGATAAAACTAGATTATGAGAAATGGAGAGAGGATAGTAAATGAAGTTTTCCGAACGTTTACATGAGAAATTACAATCTGTTTGGCGGAAGAATCATGCCCATCCATTTGTGAAGGAAATGGGTGATGGAACATTAGATAAAGAGAAATTTCGTTTCTATATGATACAAGATTATTTGTATTTAATCGATTATTCGAAGTTATTTGCGCTCGGTGCTGTCAAAGCAACGAACTTAGAGGATATGGGGAGATTTTCCACTTTATTACATGCAACCATGAATGAAGAAATGTCACTACATCGCCAATATGCTGCTCGTTTTGGCATTTCTACTAGCGAGCTTGAAAATGCAGAACCTTCTCCGATTACATTAGCCTATACACATTATATGCTTCATTCTGCACAAAATGGAACACTTGCAGAATTAGTGGCGGCCCTGCTTCCATGTGCGTGGAGCTATTGGGAAATCGGGAAAGAACTCAGCCTAATCCCAGGAGCGATTGACCATGAATGGTATGGGGATTGGATTAAGATGTATAGTTCTGAAGACTTTGGTGAGCATACAACATGGTGTATTGATTTATTAGATCGATTAGCCGAGGGAAAATCGGAAGCTGACCTTTTTCAATTAGAAAAAATCTTCTTAAACACGACACGATATGAATATATGTTCTGGGATATGGCTTATAACAAGAGAATGTGGGCTATAGATGCGTAAGCCAGTATTAGCGTTTGATCGTGTTACCTTTCAATATCCATCTGAAAAAAATAAAGTTCCTATTTCAATTCTCGATGGTATCAACTTTCGTGTGAATGAAGGTGAATTTGTCAGTATCATAGGGGCAAGTGGTTCTGGTAAAAGCACAATCTTTCGGTTAATCACAGGGCTTGAACAACCGACAAATGGCGAGATTTTAATAGATGGAAAGATCAGGACAAACCGATTAGGACATGTCGGCTATATGCCACAACAAGATTTATTAATGCCGTGGCGAAGCATCATGGAAAATGCAGTGCTTCCTTTAGAAATTAAGGGAATCAAAAAAGCAGAGGCGCAAAGCCAAGTAAGAAAATTACTTGATGATTTTGGTCTAAAAGGGGTAGAAAATAAAGTTCCTAGTGATCTCTCAGGTGGGATGAGACAGCGGGTGTCCTTCTTACGAACGATCTTAAGTGGATCCAATATTCTATTATTAGATGAGCCATTCAGTGCCTTAGATGCGATTACAAGACTGACGATGCAAGAGTGGTTGCTAGAGCAGTGGAAAAAATGGAAGAAAACGATTCTATTTATTACACATGATGTGGATGAAGCGTTATTTTTATCAGACCGTATTTTTGTCTTGCAGCAAAAGCCATATGATGCCATCAAAGAGGTAAATGTTCCATTAGGTCGTCCGCGAAGTATTCATGATGTAAGCCAAATGGATGTTGTCACACTGAAAGAGCAATTAATTGAACAGCTTCGTTCAGGAGTGGAGAGATGAAAAGTCTTACAACCTATTTATCATCAAGTATACTCGTATTTGTGATGCTTATCATTTGGGAGATTGGTGCACGAGCGTATGATAAAAGTTTTATTTTACCAACTCCAACAGATATTGTGTTAAAGCTATGGGAGTTGAAGTCTGTTTTATTATTTGAGCATCTTCCAGCAACCTTCTTGGTCATAGTGGTTGGACTAACTGCTTCCATCATTATCGGTATTGGTTTGGCGGTATGGATGAACATGAGTAAACTTGTGGAGAAAACATTTTATCCGCTTATTATTGCTTCACAGACGATCCCGATCATTGCTTTGGCTCCTATTTTTGTTGTTTGGTTTGGTTATAGCATTTGGAGTAAAGTGGTCGTTACATTTTTAATTACTTTTTTCCCGATTACGGTTAGTACTTTTGATGGACTGCGTTCATCGAATAAGGATTTAAAAGAATTATTAGTGACAATGGGAGCATCTAAGAAAGATATTTTCTTTAAATTAGATGTACCATCTGCGTTGCCCTCCATTTTCTCAGGATTAAAGGTAGCGGTTACTGTCAGTGTCATTGGAGCAGCGATTGGAGAATGGCTAGGAGCACAGGCAGGGCTTGGTTATTTTAGCCGCCGAATGATGACACAATTCGATGGTGCCGCTGTATTTGCGCCTATCGTTCTATTATCAATAGTGGGCATTTTATTATTTTTATTAGTAGTATGGTTAGAAAAAATATGTTTGAGATGGAGAAAATAAAAATGAAAAAATATGTAGGTAGAGTTTTAAGTGTATTGTTACTTTTATTAGTAGCTGCTTGTGGTGGAAATAATACCACTCAAGAGGGAAATAACGAAACAGAATCAAATCAAGAATCAGAAGAAACAGAATTAAAAGAAGTAAGTATTATGTTGGATTGGTATCCAAATGCTGTACATAGTTACTTATATGTTGCAAAAGAGAAAGGTTATTTTGAAGAAGAAGGTGTCAAGGTCGATATTCAATTTCCAGCAAATCCAACAGATCCACTGAGTCTTGCAGCTGCTGGTAAAATTACATTAGGTTTATATTATCAACCAGACGTTATTATGGCGCGTGCAAATGAGAACCTTCCAGTCAAGTCTGTTGCATCGATCGTACAGACACCCTTAAATCATATGGTATTCTTAGAGAATAGTCCGATTCAGTCTCCAAAAGATTTAGAAGGTAAAAAAGTCGGCTACCCAGGGATTCCGTTAAATGAGGCCTTATTAGAAACGATGGTCACCCATGATGGTGGAGACACAAGTAAAGTGAATTTGATTGATGTAGGATTTGATCTTGGTACCGCGGTTGTATCGGAACAGGTTGATGCTGTATTAGGGGCTTTTATTAACCATGAAGTACCGGTATTAAAAGATAAAGGATATGAAACTCGTAACTTTAACCCAGTTAATTATGGAGTACCTGCATATAATGAAATTGTCCTTGTTACAAGTGATGAAACATGGGCGCAGGATAAAGAGGCGATTCAATCGTTCTGGAAAGCTGCCAAAAAAGGCTATGAGTTTATGAAGGAAAATCCAGAAGAAGCACTAACGATTCTTTTCAATCATCAAGATGAAGCGAATTTCCGATTAGATGAGACAGTAGAAAAGGAAAGCCTTGACATCCTGCTACCGAAAATGGAAACTAAGGGAGTAGGATTTGGTTCACAAGATGAAGAAAATTGGGAAGAAGTAGGAGCTTGGCTGCAGGATGTTGGTTTAATTGAAACCGCACCTGAAGTAAACGATATGATTGTCAATATAGAAGAATAAAGAATAGCTAAATTTCTTTGTTAAGGTGCTTGTTCCCCATTTCGTTCATGTATTGGCGTACAAGGGGAATGGTGCTTTTTTATGAAGGTATTGACATTTTATTTTAAACTGGTAAAATAATTAATTATTTTACAATATTTAAAATATGGTTGTTATGAGAATAAATGATAGCTAGAAAGATCGACTTTAAAGTTGAAAATCTAGTCATTTGCCCTTAGTAAATAACCAAATAATAAGCATGCGTTGATTGTTATGGGTTTCACTATAACAGGAGCAGCTTCTGGAGAGAATGCAATGAAATAAATGCAACGCCGAAGGGTTCACAATCTCAGGCAAAAGGACAGAAGAGTAGCAAATATGTATATTTATTTGTTATTCTGACGTATGATGAGATTGGGAAAATACCAATCTTTTTTTATTGGCTGTGAAATAGTCTTGTCCACTCGTAGCTAAATGAATGAATTACTAGTCATCTTATTAATCAAAGGGCCTTGCTAAACAATCGTGTTGTTGCTTTTAAAGCTTTTGGGGTACACGAGTATTAAATTATTCTATGGAATAATTTAATGCCTGTTTACATTAAAGGGAGTTTTTAAGGAAATAATCATTAACACAGCTAGCCAAAAAAATATTATAATACAAAGGGGAAACGACACAAGTGTATACAATTAAAACGTTAAATAATATTGCTGAATGTGGATTAAATGTATTCAAAGAAAATTACAAAATTGATAATGATAGTAAGAATCCCGATGGAATTCTTCTACGTAGCTTTAATATGCACGGTATGGAATTAGACAGTAATGTTAAAGCAATTGCACGAGCTGGTGCAGGTGTTAATAATATTCCTGTTGATGCTTATACAGAGCGTGGAGTTGTTGTATTTAATACACCAGGTGCCAATGCGAATGCGGTGAAAGAACTTGTACTGACATCTTTAATGGCTTCTTCACGTAACTTATTTGCCGGAGTGTCTTGGGCGAAATCATTAGATGGAAAAGGTGAAGAAATTCCAAAACTTGTGGAAGCTGGAAAAAAACAGTTTGCCGGTAAAGAAATTAAAGGTAAAACGCTCGGTATTATCGGTTTAGGGGCCATCGGAGCTCGTGTAGCAAATGATGCACTAGATTTGGATATGGATGTAATCGGATTTGATCCATTTATATCTGTAGATACGGCTTGGAACTTAGCTCGTAACGTACAGCGTGCCATGACAATTGAGCAGCTGTTTGAAAACAGTGATTATATTACGGTACATGTTCCATTACTTGACGCAACAAGAGGGATGTTTAACGAAAAAGCATTTAGCATCATGAAAGATGGGGTTCATATTTTAAACTTCTCTCGTGGTGAGCTTGTTAATGAAAAAGATATGGCTGCTGCACTTGAAAGCGGAAAAGTTGGTAAGTACATTACAGACTTCCCGAATGAAGCCGTATTGAAAATGAAAAATGCTGTTCCGATTCCTCATCTTGGTGCTTCAACGAAGGAATCAGAAGAAAACTGTGCGATTATGGCTGCTCAACAGGTTAAAGAGTTTCTTGAAACAGGAAATATTAGAAATTCAGTAAATTTTCCAAATGCATTCATTCCTTATACAGGAAAGCGTCGCGTGACAGTCTATCATAAAAATGTACCAAACATGGTTGGACAAATCACAAACGTTTTATCAAACTATAGCTTAAATATCGCTGATATGGTCAACAGAAGCCGTGGGGATCACGCTTACACGATGATTGATATCGATAATAAATTTAACGGTGATCTGACTCCTACTTTAGAAGAAGAAGTTGGCCAAATCGAAGGTGTCGTTACTGTTCGGATTATTTAATAGGTGCTAGGCACCTCCCAGAAAAAGAAAATCTCAAGCGGGATAGATGTGAATAGTCAGCTAGACCGCTTGCTAGGGGTTTATATGTTCTGTATGCAAAAAAACTAACCAACAAAGGTTAGTTTTTTTGTTTTCCCATTCTAGAAAATTTTTAATGGATTATTGATCTCTACTTATATGTGAAGTAGGTTGTTTCAGATAACAAGCTAATAAAAAACAGACTCTCCTAGGAGAGTCTGCTGTATCGGCAGTTAGTTATTATGCTTTTTGTACGTTAGTTGCTTGTGGTCCGCGTTGACCTTGTTCAACTTCAAAAGTTACGCTTTGTCCTTCGTCTAAAGACTTGAAGCCTTCGCTTTGGATAGCTGAGAAATGTACGAATACATCGTCTCCATCTTCACGTTCGATAAATCCAAAACCTTTTTCTGCATTAAACCATTTAACTTTACCTTGTTCCATTTTTGTTGCCTCCTAGTGCGTTTCAAACACAATATATTACTATCCTTGCTCAAAGATTTAGACGAAAAGTTAATACTTATACAATCCATTACACCGAACAAAAATAATTCTTTTATAGAATAACAAGAATTGAAGAGAAAAGCAAATGGTTTATTATATATTGGAGAGAAGTTACTGTTATATTGAAACATAAAACCTTATGGTATCACTTGTTTCAAGCTTAATTAATAACCGTTAAAAATAATTTCCACCTTGAATCTATTTGATGAATTGAGCGGGTAGTTCGTTATGCCAATGAGAAGGGACAGAAGAGTATATCATTTGGTTTGAAATAGTAAAAGTGATATGGAGAAGCGTAGATGGATGGATGTTTATCAATTATCAGGGACAACTTTTTGACATGTAAACCTACCAGTACCACAAAATTGGGCATATATGAGAAATTATATAAATGTGCAGAAAACATGAAAAAACAGACTCTCCTAGGAGAGTCTGTTATATCGGCAGTCAGTTATTAAGCTTTTTGTACGTTAGTTGCTTGTGGTCCGCGTTGACCTTGTTCAACTTCAAAAGTTACGCTTTGTCCTTCGTCTAAAGACTTGAACCCTTCGCTTTGGATAGCTGAGAAATGTACGAATACATCGTCTCCATCTTCACGTTCGATAAATCCAAAACCTTTTTCTGCATTAAACCATTTAACTTTACCTTGTTCCATTTTTGTTGCCTCCTAGTGCGTTTCAAACACAATGTTACTATCCTTGCTCAAAGGTTTAGACGAAAAGTTAATACTTATACAATCTATTACACCGAACAAAAATAATTCTTTTATAGCATAACAGGAAATGAAGAGGAAAGCAAATGTTTTATATGGTATTGGGAAGAAGTGACTGTTAAACTAAAGCGTAAAACCTTATCGTACCAGTTGTCTCCATCTTAAATAATAAACCTTTATGAATCACTTTTTTCTTGATGTTGCGTTTAGAAAATTATTCTTATATTACGTAGGAAGTAGATAATTCCCCAATGAATTCTTTAAAAAGAAGATTAAACATGAAAGAGCAAATGATTATTACTGCCATTTTAAAATCGAAAGAGGGGCTTCCTAAAAGTAAAGGTATCAGATACCACAAGACAATATCTAGTATCATCAAGTTGAACCTGATGATACTAGATAAATGTGATTTTGTGGATGTCTGACACCTTATAGGGACAGTCCTTTATAGAGTAATGAGGATTCGTCTAACCCATTAGTTCAACTAAAGAATAGATCAAAAGCGAGGTTAATTAGCCATAGGGCACTAAGGGCAACAGATAAATACATACCTATGTAAAGTAATAATTCCATTATTTACCTCTTTCTTAGTTAATGATTTTTTCTCCACTAGACATTATATATAAGATTATCTTAATAATTTGTCGAATTATTGAACTAATCTATATTTTTATTTAAAATGTAAACTGTTTTTAATAAAAGAATAGTATAAAGGCATATTGAATCTTTATTTTTGAGGATTAGGTCGTTTTACTAGCAGGTATTATAGGATGTGTTCTAGAATGTATAGATACTGGAGTCTAAAAAGGGTTAATGAATCGAAAGAATTCATCTAATTTGTTAAACTAAGTAAAAAACGTTTAATAATTCGAACAATATGAAGGTTGAAAGCAAGCCTATATCCACGAACCTAAAGGTATCGTGGTTTTAAGGGCACTACAATTATTAAAGAAATTCTTATGGAACTCTTATATTGGTGTGAAACAAGGTGAATGGAGGAATGGGATGTTTGAGTATGATACAAATATAGACCAGAATGCTAGAATTAAGGTAATTGGTGTTGGCGGAGGGGGAAACAACGCCGTCAACCGTATGATTGAGGATGGAATTGAGGGTGTCGAATTTATTGCTCTGAATACAGATGCACAGGCTCTTAGATACTCGAAGGCAGAAATCACGATGCAAATTGGTACTTCATTAACTAGAGGTTTAGGGGCAGGTGCCAATCCAGAAGTAGGTAAACTAGCAGTAGAAGAAAGTGAAAATGAGATCCAAGAGGTATTAAACAGAGCAGATATGGTTTTTGTTACAGCGGGAATGGGTGGTGGTACTGGTACAGGAGCAGCACCAGCTATTGCCAAGATTGCCCGTGGATTAGGTATTCTAACAATAGGAATTGTCACGCGTCCATTTACATTCGAAGGACGTAAGCGTGCGAAGAATGCAGAAGTCGGAATTGAAACGATGAAGCAGGCCGTGGACACCTTAATCATCATTCCGAATGATCGTATTTTGGGTATTGTAGATAAAAAAACCCCTATGCTTGAAGCATTCCGTGAAGCGGATCACGTTCTTCGACAAGGTGTACAAGGAATTTCAGATTTAATTGCGGTACCGGGTTTAATTAACCTCGACTTTGCTGATGTAAAAACGATTATGTCCAATCAAGGAACAGCTTTAATGGGAATCGGTATTGCTGAAGGGGATGGCAGAGCTGTTGAAGCCGTAAGACAAGCAATATCTAGCCCATTACTTGAAACTTCTATTACTGGAGCTCAAGGGGTATTAATGAATATCACTGGTGGCAGTGATTTAAGTTTGTATGAAGTACAAGAGGCCGCGGATATCGTTGCTTCTTCTTCAGATGAGGAACTTAATATGATTTTTGGTTCGATCATTAATGAAAATTTAAAAAATAAAATTATTGTAACAGTCATTGCTACTGGATTTGATGATAAAGAGGCTAAAACATTGAAAACGACTTCTCGCCCTTCAATGGATAGGGGGATGAATCCACGTTTAGGAGTACAACAAACAGACAGAAATCCACTAAAACGTGAGGAACCTGCTCAAGCTCATAGCCGACACCAAGCATCGCAAGAAGCAGAATCACTAGATATTCCAACTTTTTTACGTAATCGAAAAAGAAGGTTTTAATAGGATGACACAGGAGGATACCTTTTGATCTTAAATAAATACTGACTGGATCCTATCTATCTTAATCATATTAAAGTGATCGTTATCCGAAATTAGAAGATTATGCATAACTATATCTTTACTATCATATGCTCTTCATTTGGGCTGTCCTAAAGGAAAAGGTGTCTAAGATCCTTTTTTAGGACAGTCCTTTTTCATGGTAATAAGACAAAAAAAACAGACTCTCTAAGAGAGTCTGTTGTATCTAGCTGTTATTAAGCTTTTTGTACGTTAGTTGCTTGAGGTCCACGTTGACCTTGTTCAACTTCGAAAGTTACGCTTTGTCCTTCGTCTAAAGACTTGAACCCTTCGCTTTGGATAGCTGAGAAATGTACGAATACATCGTCTCCATCTTCACGTTCGATAAATCCAAAACCTTTTTCTGCATTAAACCATTTAACTTTACCTTGTTCCATTTTTGTTGCCTCCTAGTGCGTTCACACACGATTATATAACTATCCTTGTTCAAAGAGCTTTAGACGAAAAGCAATAACTTATACGATCCATTACTACAGAACAAAAATAATTCTTCTATATCATAACAGGAAATGAATTGGAAAGCAAATGCTTTTATATATTAGATTGAATAAATTTTTGAAGAAGTTCTTCTATCATAAAGAAATTCCCATTCAAATCTAGTGATAAATTGGCTCGAGAGAAGTAAAGGGAACAAATTACCATTGAAAGATGAAAGGATATAGAGTATTATACTAATACAAGCTGCGTTGTCCGTAAGCATAACAAAGTTTTAACCTTTAAGCTGTAATAGGGAGTTTAACATTGAAACAGAAATGACAAGCCTCTGTCTATAGGACAAGGAGGACATGCAAGAATGTTTCTGCGAACACCCACTTTGAGGAGTGGTGGTTTAAAACTTTCTTAATTCGTTTACGACAAAGGCGGCTACATATTTTTTGATATCAAACCAGTTTCCAATCGGGAGCTGGTTTTTTATGTAAAAAAATTTTTAATAGTAGGTAGAATGTGAAAGAAGGGGATTCCTGGTACAATACTGTATTAAAGTATAAAGAGATAGAGTCCTTTTCAAAAACTAGGTTTCAGTTGAGTTTATTCTTGTTAAAAATGAGTGTCTGCCCCCTGATGTATGAAAATACTAGGGAACAGGCACCTTTTTCCATTTCATTTTATCGAAGAACCGTTCAGAAATTTTTTGCAAAATGTTAAGGGAATGTTAAGATTTTTACTGAATGAGTCGAAATAAATCAAGGTGTATCCTTATGTACAAGCTTTGTAAGGATTAAACAAGTTAGTGAAGTAATTGACACTCTTTTCTGAAGTGAGTCTGTATGTAATATAGAAATATTTTTTGAAAAAACTAACTATAACGAATTATCAAGCTCTTATGATATTATTTAATTAATAGAATGTTAATTTTCTAGAATGGGTATTTCTTTTGTCTATTAAAAGAAAGTAACTAAGGAAATTCTAGATAATTTATGTAAAATAGTATTATGACATAATGTATTTGATAAAAAATGAATTTACTTTTAGTAGGAGGTAGTATGAAATTTAAGACAAAGCTCTATTCGAGCATAGGATTAATTTTAGTATTAATTTCATTTAGTGTAGTTGTGTTAATGAATATGCTGGAAAAATCTATGGTAAATATGCATGTAGTTGTGAATGAACTATATGTACGAATTGAAAACGCTTCAGATATAAGATACGAGACGGCTAATATAGATAGGATTTTTAGGGGGATTATTGATAATCCATCAAATGAAGGTGATCAAACATCCATTAACGCTTGGGAAGAATCAAATTTAAAGATTAGACAAAGAATTGAATCACTTAAAGAAATGGATACTCAAGAAAAGTCCATCGAGTTAATGGAACAATATACAGCTCTACATGATGGTTACCAAAGTACCGTACAGCAAGTGATTATAATGCAAAAAATAGATGGTGAGGTTGATATTCAACTGGAACTTTTGAATGATTTAAAAATTACCCAGGAAAGAATGCTGCAAATTTCTAGTCTTCTGATTGGATTGCAAGAACAAGAGTTGAAAAATGAACTTGTAAGATCTAGAGAAACCTATAATTGGGCTATCACAACGATATACTTTTATCTAGGAATCACATTGACCTTAGGAATAGGACTCATCATTTGGGTCATTAGGAGTATGACAAAGAACCTCCATAAAGTAACAACAGTCATGGAAGGTGTTAGCAATCATAATGTGAACCAATTGCCTAGGGTTGCGATCTCCTCAAAAGATGAAATTGGTTCAATTGCCAATGCTTTTAACAAAATGGTTACGGAGCTAGAGGCACACAACAAGCTTGAAAAAAAATTATTAGAAGAAGCAGAGGAACAGGGCTGGGTTCAAACGAAAATTGCGGAAATCGTAACGATGTATCCTGAAGCTAAGGATATAAGGATGTTAGCAGAGTTAATTATATCTAAGCTTGTCCCCACGGTTGGTGCAAGTTTTGGGGTGTTTTATTTTAAGAGTGATGAAGGAGAGAAGCCTTCCCTTAAAAGGATGGCTAGCTACGCTTATTCCAATAGCCTTAAGGTATATGAATCCTTCCAAATAGGAGAAGGACTTGTAGGACAGTGTGCACTTGAAAAGAAGACCTTATTACTCAATCAAATACCAAATGATTATCTAAAAATACGTTCAGGTATAGGAGAAGGTTCACCGAAAAATATTATCATCTTACCTGTGCTAATTGAAGATGATGTACTAGCTGTTATCGAAATTGCCTCCTATGAATCCTTTACTTCTAGCCATATAAAGCTTCTTGAGGAAGTCATGGGTACTATTGGTATAACAATCAATAGTATCTCAAATCATATGAAGGCAGAAAAGTTATTGAAAGAATCACAGACCTTAACAGAAGAACTGCAAGTTCAATCGGAAGAACTTCAATTACAACAAGAGGAGTTAAGAACAACAAATGAAAAACTTGAAGAACAGTATATCGCCTCTGAACAAAAGAAAGAAGAGTTAGAGAAAGTGAAAGAGGATCTTGAAGAAAAAGCGCAACAATTAGAGATCAGCTCACAATATAAATCTGAGTTTCTCGCTAATATGTCTCATGAGCTTAGAACACCACTGAATAGTTTACTCATTTTAGCGCAGATCCTTTCCGAAAACGGTGATGGTAACCTTACAGAGAAACAAGAGGAGTATATTCGTACAATTTATACTTCCGGGAATGATTTACTTCTATTAATAAATGATATTTTAGATTTAGCAAAAGTAGAATCAGGGAAATTAGACGTGGTACGCAGAGCAGTAGATTTAGAAGAAATTCAACATAGTATGATCAGGCAATTTTCACCGATTGCTCATCAGAAAGACATTCAGTTTAACATTCAACTAGATCCAGATGTCGCACAGAATTTTTATACGGATGAACACCGTTTAAAGCAAGTTTTAAATAATTTGCTTTCAAATGCTTTTAAATTTACAGAAAAAGGTAGTATATCACTCGTTATTCATAAGATCATGAAAGAAAGTATGAATAAACAAATGGAACCGAGCGAAAGCATAGAAGATCTTTTAGCTTTCTCCGTCATTGATACAGGTATTGGAATTCCTAGAGAAAAACAGGGCTCCATTTTTGATGCCTTTAAGCAGGTTGATGGTACGACAAGCCGAAAGTATGGCGGGACAGGGTTAGGATTATCAATAAGCCGTGAAATCGCTCATTTATTAGGTGGATTTATTGAATTAAAGAGTAGAGTAGGAGAAGGAAGTAGCTTTACTCTTTATTTACCCATTGAACAACCAGTGAAAAGGATCGAAAGGAAACCTTATCTAGAGGTAGCTGCAGCAGCTCCTTCGTATGAGCCTGATCTACTGAACAAAAGTGATGAAGTAGTTGAAGAAGCTAGTCTTTTAAAAGAACAAGGGAAATCTTCGTTGAAAAATAAAAAGGTACTTATAGTCGATGATGATATACGAAATGTCTATGCTTTAACGATTGCGCTTGAAAAGGCTGAAATGGAGATTATTGTAGCGGAAAATGGTCGTGAAGGGATTGAAATGTTACAAGGTAATCCAGACACAGATCTGATATTAATGGATATTATGATGCCTGAGATGGATGGTTTTGAAGCTATACGTAGAATTAGGCAACTACCAAAGTATCAAACATTACCAATCATTGCTCTTACGGCGAAGGCGATGAAAAAAAGTCGAGAAGAATGTTTAGATGCAGGGGCAACAGATTTTATTAGTAAGCCCATTAACGTTGATCAATTACTCTCACTCATGCATGTATGGTTATATAGAAAGGCAGGGTAAGTGATGACGAATGAATAAGGATATAAAAGATCCAATACAAAATGAAGAGATTGAAAAAATAGAAATAGAGTTACTCCTAGAAGCTATTCACCGCTACTATGGGTATGATTTTAGAAATTATGCACAATCATTTATTCAGAGGAGAATACTTCAGCGTGTTCAAAAGGAGAATCTAGCAAGTATTTCTGCCCTACAGGAAAAGGTTCTTCGTGATCCTGAAATGATAAAGAAATTGCTTTCTGACTTTTCTATTAATGTCACAGCAATGTTTCGCGATCCTGAATTTTTTAAGTCGTTTCGAAAAAATATCATCCCAATTCTAAAAGATTATCCGACTATTCGAATTTGGCATGTTGGCTGTTCGACTGGTGAGGAAGTGTATTCTATGGCTATTCTTTTACACGAAGAGGGAATTTACGAAAAAGCTAGGATCTATGCAACCGATATGAATGCAAATATGGTAGAGAAGGCGAAGGAAGGGAATGTTCCTTTAGCGAACATGCAGCAATACACAAAAAATTATATTGAAGCTGGAGGAATAAAAGATTTCTCAGAATATTATAAGGTTGTCGGAGAACAGGTTGTTTTCAGTCCTATTTTGAAGAAAAATATGCTGTTTGCAGAGCATAATTTAGTAACAGATTCTTCCTTTAATGAGTTTGATGTAATTATTTGTCGGAATGTCCTCATCTATTTTAATAAGAGTTTACAAAATGAGGTACACCAGCTGTTTTATGAAAGTCTAAGCTTATCTGGTTTTCTAGGACTAGGGAAAAGAGAGGGGATTAAATTTACTCGTTATGAAAATTACTATGAAGAAATCGACTCAACAGAAAGATTATACCGCAAATGTAAATAGTGTCATTTCCAAAAAGGTAAATATATTAATGGTGGACGATCACCCTGAAAATTTGCTAGCGCTGGAAGCTGTACTTTCATCACCAAATTATCGTTTAGTGAGTGCCAACTCAGGGAAAGAAGCGCTGAAATGTCTACTTCAACAAGAATTTGCTGTTATTTTACTAGATGTACAGATGCCAGGATTAAATGGCTTTGAAACAGCTAAACTGATACGGGCGAGAGAAAAGACAAAGCATACGCCTATTATTTTCATTACGGCCATTAGCCAAGATAGCGAGAATGTTCAACGCGGTTATTCTGTTGGAGCAATTGATTATATTTTTAAACCATTTCATCCTGAAACATTAAAACAAAAAATAGAAAAGTTCGTTGAAATACACCAGAATTATGAAGAGGAAATTAGTAAGAGTGAGTGGAAACGTACAGTAGAACTAAAGGAAGTGAATCAAAAGTTAGATCGAACCGCCTTAGACTTGCGTCGAACGGCGGCATTAAATAGAGTCATAGGTGAGACATTAATCGATACAATTATTACTTTGGACGGACAAGGTAGTATATTATCAGTAAATCCTGCTGTAAAAAGTATGTTCGGATATCAGCCTGAAGAACTTATAGGACAGGATGTCTCCAAGCTCTTTCTAAAAGTCATGGAAGAAAAGAGTGAGTGCTCTCCGTATATTTTCTTATCTTTAATGAAACAAGGAAAAGGAAAAGTGATTGAGTCGGTTGCATTGCGTAAGGATGAAAGTTATTTTCCTGCAGATCTACAAATGGGAGAGACGCAAATAGAGGGCAGTCAAATATTTGTTTGTACGATTCGTGATGTAACAGAAAGAAAACAAATAGAGAAAGTGAAAAAGCAAGAGTTTAATAATTTAGAAGATATGGTGGAAGAGCGTACATTAGATCTGCTATTAGCGAATGAAAAGTTAAATCAAGAAATTGTAGAGAGGAAAAAGATTACGGATGACCTTTTTGTTTCACAGGAACGATTCCGAAAAATATTTGAGTCCAGTCCGAACTTAATGGCCATAGTATCATTAAAAGATGGAACCTATGTGGATATCAATACAAGCTGGATCGACTTTACTGGTTACAGTTATGGTGAGTTGAAAAATCAAAAAATGAATGTACAAGATTTTATTGAAGAGGATGGAGGCTATTCTATCCATCTAGAGCAATCCATTCATAATATAAAAATTCACTATAAGACAAAAGAAGGAGAAATACGTTCTGGTTTATTATCATCAGAAATGATCGATATTAAACCAGAACCTTGTATTCTATTTGTATTAACAGATATTACAGAAAGGGTTCTTTTTGAGAAAGAACTATCTCGCTTAGATCGATTAAATTTAATTGGAGAGATGGCTGCGGGGATTGCTCATGAAATTCGAAATCCAATGACAACGGTTTATGGTTTTTTGCAAATAGCAAAGGGAAATCAAGTGTCAGATGAAATCATTGAGCTCATGTTGGATGAATTAAACAGAGCTAACTCGATTATTACTGAATTTCTCAATTTAGCTAAAAATAAAGTGAGTGATAAAAAACCACAAAATTTAAATGTAATTATTGAAGCGATATTTCCATTGATTCAAGCAGAAGCTATGCGAGCTAGTAAGCAGGTACACCTCCAGTTAAATCAATGTTTAGATATATTAATAGATGAAAAGGAAATTCGTCAAGTGATCTTAAATATAGCTTTGAATGGACTTGATGCGATGAGTCCTGGAGGGGAACTTACGATTAGGACGTATGAGGAAGAACAAGCCGTTATTTTGGAAATAATCGATCAAGGAAGAGGCATAGATCCAGAGATTTTAGAGAAAGTTGGCACACCATTCTTTACGACGAAGGAGCAAGGCACAGGGTTAGGTTTAGCCATTTGCTATAGTATTGCGAAACGCCATCATGCCGATATTGACATCGATACAGGAACAAAGGGGACAACCTTTTCAATCCGATTTAAAACGAATAGATAGATATAACGGTAGATGCTAGTCATGGAAATGTTCCTTATTAGAAGAAAGGAGGATTAAATGTTAAAAAAACGTAAATGGCTTCTTCTTATAACGTTTATGATTTCTGTGATCTTAATCGTCACTGTATTCAAACAGTTTGAAGAAGAAAAGCCAAAAGTAGTTATAGTTTTAAAAAATTTCGACTTCCACTATTGGGATTTTGTTAAAGCTGGAGCAGAAAAAGGGTTTAAAGATTTTGGGGTAGATGGTAGAGTGATTGCACCTAAAGGAGGAACACGTGAGGAACAGAAGAATATGGTGAAAGATATCCTTAAAGAAAAGCCAGATGTATTAATTATTTCACCGATTTATGCACCTACTCTCATTCCTGAATTGGAAACGTTTGTAGAAAATGACATTCCTGTGTTACTGATACATTCAGATGACTCTTGGGAGAATAAGACTGCCTATATTGGTACGAATAATTTAGAGTTAGGTAGAAGAGCGGGAATATTAATGGCTTCACAGTTGCAACCAGGAGATAAGGTAGCTCTTCTTGGTGGAGAACAAGTTGCCGTTGAAGGTGAACGGACAAAAGGCATTAAAGCTAGTTTAGAAGCTGTAGGGATTAAAATAACGGTACAAAAAGAAGGATTACCACCTAATCATCCTGAAGTAGTTGAAAACCGAATGGAAGTAATTTTACAAAATAATCCAGATCTTAAAGGTGTCATTACGACGAGTGAGTATCTTGCTATTCCTGCATTAAAGGTTATCCAGGAACAAGGGCTCGATATTCCTGTCACAGGAGCGGATGGAAGTATCGAAATGCTCAAAGTAATACAAGAAGGAACATTACCTTCTGCAGTAACACAAAACCCTTATGACATGGGATATTTAAGTGTTGAAACGGCCACGAAAGTGACAAAGGGAGAGAAAGCAAACCCAATCATTGATAGTGGTGTGGATATTATCACAAAAGAGAATGCGAAGCAAAGATTAGAATTTTACAATAAACTTTTAAAGTGAATTTTCTTTTGTTCTTATTTTTAACGAGCGTACGTTATAAAGTCCAAAAAAGGAAGGGAGTATGCCCTTCCTTTTTCTTGTAAATAAGTTTACCTACTTATTTTTATTTTTCGTTCTATTGGTTCCATTCTTTCATCTTTCTTTGACTTCCATTCAAAATGGTCCTTTTCAATTAGAAGAGAGACTAGTAAACTTCCGACAATGGCCCATAACGGTGCGCTAATGTTGAAGAAGTTGACGCCAGACATGCCGATAATAAAAGCAAAAAAAGCACCCATTTGAAATTTACTATTGGAAAAAGCTGTTTTTAGTGCATTTAAGAGAACACCTAGCATGGCTAATCCGGCGATTGCACTCACAATAGCACTAGGCATGGCGATCACTAAGGGAACAACAAGTGATGCAAATAATCCAAAAATAGCAAACCATACTCCATTCACAACGGATGCTGCGTACCTGCTTTCTTTTTTTCCTGTTTCTTTTGCCGAACAGATGGCTGTCATGGGTCCAGCAATATTGGCAGCATGAGAACCAAAGAATGAAGCGAAAAATCCGACGCTTGCACCGTAACTGGACATAGCACTTACCGGAGGCTTGTATCCTTGAGCCAATAGCACGCCTGTGGCTTGTGCATTCTCTGTACAAATAATGAGTAATGCAAGCGGAATGGAAATAGACACAATGGCTTCAAGAGTAAATAATGGCATTTCTACTTGAGGTAGGATAAAAGCACTTTGAATAGTCTCGACCTTAAACTCACTTGTCAAAAAGGCTAGCAAAATAGAAACGACTAACGCCGGTAAAATAGGTGGAAGCTTTTTCAAAAATCGTGAAGAAAGCAGATACACTAAAATAGCTGAACCTGCAAGTAATGGTGATAGTGAGAGAGAGGTAATCATTTCTGTCGCAAAACGAATCATGACCCCAACAATCATTCCCATCACAATCGGAACAGGTATCCAGTTCATCACTTTTTCAATTAAACCTGATAAACCTAAAACAAAGATAAGGAGATTGGCAACGATGTAAGCTCCTATTGCTTCATTTAGTGAAAAATGAGTTAAAGCCCCAGCCATTAAAACAGATCCAGCAATGGAAGCAGCACCAGAAAGGGGCATACGATACTTTAAAGATAAAAATATGCCGAGTAAACCGCAAAAAAAATAAGCAGCGAACAGCCAGCTGATTGTCTGAGAATAAGTCAAGCCACCGCTTGTAGCTCCTCCAATGACAATCATGGCAGGCCCTGTACATCCAAATATTGCGGCAACCGTCCCTGCGCTAATGGTATTCATATTTAGATCCTTACCTAAGCTTTTAAATCCCAAACGTACATGATTCTCTTTCATTAAGATCTCCTAACTTTACTTAAAATTATTTTGTCATAGTTCTATAATAAAATATATAAAAATATTATAAATCTTTCAACTATTATAATTCTATAGAAATTCAAACGTTAAGAGAAGAAATGAAGAATAGCTGGGATATAGTAAGTGGTGAAATGCAGTGAGTATGTATGGTAAAAAATTATTGTAGACAAAAAATATAAATGAGTGCTAGAATATTCTTAATATAATAAACCGATGAGCAAGAGTAGTAAGGATTATGACTTGTACATAGAGAGCCGCTAGCTGGTGAAAATGCGGTTGCAAGGATGATTCTGAATGGACTTGTGAGGGAAGCCTGAAATTTAGAGAGAGTAGGCGCTTACGGGGACCTGTCCGTTATCAGTGGGCTGTATATCATAGTATACAGAATAAGTGGACGATTTATCGTCAATTTGGGTGGTACCGCAGAAGTTGCAAGCTTTTGTCCCTTTTTATAGGGATAAGGGCTTTTTTATATTAAATCATGAAGAGGAGACTGGTGCATATGTCTAAAGGAAGATTTGGAATTCACGGAGGGCAATATATTCCTGAGACGCTAATGAACGCCGTAATTGAGCTTGAAGAAGCTTACAATCACTTTAAGAACGATCCGGAATTTGTAGCGGAATTAAATGATCTATTAAATAATTATGCTGGACGTCCATCAAGACTCTATTATGCGGAAAAGATGACGAAAGATTTGGGTGGAGCAAAGGTTTATCTTAAACGTGAGGATCTTAACCATACTGGTTCCCATAAAATTAACAATGTATTGGGACAGGTACTTCTTGCAAAACGGATGGGGAAAACACGTGTCATTGCAGAGACTGGTGCAGGACAGCATGGTGTGGCAACAGCAACAGCAGCTGCACTTATGGGGCTGGAATGCGAGATCTTTATGGGGAAAGAAGACACAGATCGGCAGGCACTTAATGTTTACCGAATGGAGTTACTAGGTGCGAAGGTGCATGCGGTAACAAGCGGTACTCAAACACTGAAAGATGCCGTGAACGAAACGATGCGTGAATGGACACAACGTGTTGACGATACCCATTATGTGCTTGGATCTGTCATGGGTCCGCATCCATTTCCAACGATTGTTCGCGACTTTCAAAGTGTCATTAGCCGGGAAATTAAACAGCAAATGTTGGAAACAGAAGGAAAGCTTCCTGATGCTGTTCTTGCCTGTGTTGGAGGAGGAAGTAATGCAATCGGGGCATTTTATGACTTTATCGAAGACGCTTCTGTTCGACTTATTGGGTGTGAGGCAGCTGGGCTGGGTGCTGATACAGATAAAACGGCTGCCACAATGGCAACGGGAACAGTTGGTATTTTCCATGGGATGAAATCTTACTTTTGTCAAGATGAGTATGGGCAAATTGCCCCAGTCTATTCCATTTCAGCGGGACTTGATTATCCAGGTGTAGGGCCTGAGCACGCAAACTTGCGTGATCTAGGAAGAGCAGAATATGTACCAGTAACAGATGATGAGGCAGTAGAAGCCTTTGAATATCTCTCACGTACGGAAGGCATTATTCCGGCAATCGAAAGTGCTCATGCTGTTGCCTATGCAAAAAAGTTTGCTCCTACGATGAGTCAAGATCAAGTCATGGTTATCTGTCTTTCTGGCAGGGGCGATAAAGATGTTGCTGCAATAGCACGTTACAAGGGGGTGCAAATTTATGAATAAAATACAACAGATATTTTCAAATGGTAAGGCATTTATTCCCTTTATAACAGCAGGGGATCCATCAATGGAAATAACGGAGCAATTGGTTTTGCAAATGGCAGAGGCTGGTGCTGATTTAATTGAACTAGGTATTCCTTTTTCTGATCCGATGGCAGAAGGACCTGTCATTCAAGAGGCTGATTATCGTGCTCTTGCGGGTGGTGCCACAACGGATAAACTTTTTGACATGATGCGAAAAATCCGTCGGTCAAGCGATGTTCCTGTCGCATTTATGACTTATATGAATCCAATCTTTACGTATGGAACGGATCGATTTATGAAAAACTGTCAAGAAGTTGGGGTTGATGCTGTCATTGTTCCGGATGTGCCATATGAAGAAAAAGAAGAACTCATGTCTTATTGTACAAAATACGGCATTACGTTGATTTCAATGATTGCTCCGACATCTAATAATCGCATCCGTATAATCGCAAGCGAAGCAGAAGGGTTCATTTACTGTGTATCCTCTATGGGAGTGACTGGTGTACGGACGGAGATTAGTAATGATGTGGAAGAAATGATCAAGCTTGCAAAAGAGGTCAAAGACATCCCGTGTGCTATTGGGTTTGGTATTTCCACACCGGAACAAGCAGCGAAAATGGCTGGAATTTCAGATGGTGTTATTGTGGGGAGTGCGATTGTAAAAATAGTAGCACAATATGGTTCGGACTGTGTGCCACATGTTGTGGAATATGTACGTAATATGAAGAACGCGATTAAATAACTATTATTACAAGTGCCAGGCACCATCCAAAAATGGGATGGTGCCTGGCACTTAAATGCATTTACTTTAGAAGAACCAAGGATCTCTTCTTCTATCGTCTTTTCTATCGTCTTTTCTATCGTCTTTTCTATCGGGTCTATCATGGCGTTTTCTGTCATCATCATCTTTAATAATAATCACGTCATCTGCACGGATAATTACTTTATCAACATCCAATACTAAGTTTCCTCTACGATCAAATACACCAAGTACATCTTCTTGATCCACTCGGTCACGTCTTCTTTTTTTATCTGACATCTATACTTCACCTCCTTTATTTACGGTTACTATATACATATGCTGCTTTGGAAAAAAGGAATGGACAAGGATGTAAAAAAACGTCCAATTTTTGATTTGATAATATTGAAAGTAAAAAGATTATTTTCTTTTATAAAAACGAATGAATGGGTAAAGTTAAAATGAATATATAAGAGGTTCTTATTAAATTAATCCAAACAGGGTGAGGTTTGAATGATGTATAAAAAAAGATATCAAGAACTATTAGACAAGATGAATCAGTACAATTCTGGAGAACATGGGATTACTAGAGTTGCATATTCGAATGAAGAGCAGGCATGTACTCATGCATTTATGCGACTATGCAAAGATGAAAAATTAGAAGTGAGATTAGACAACTGTGGAAATCTTATTGCAAGAAGAGAAGGAAGAATAGCCGGGTTGCCACCTGTCGTAATAGGGTCCCATCTAGACACGGTTTACCAAGGGGGTAAGTATGATGGAACGGTTGGTGTAACGGCGGCTCTTGAGATTATTAAACGCTTTAACGAAAAGGGAATTCAAACCGATCACCCGATTGAGATTATTTCTTTTGCCTGTGAGGAGTCAGCTCGCTTTGGTGTATCAACAGTGGGAAGTAAGGCGATGGCTGGTTTTATTGAAAAAGAAAAGTACCGTCACTTAAAAGATCGAAATGGAATTACGATGGAAAAAGCTTTTTCTTTATGTGCTCTTGATTATAATAGTGTTGATCAAGCAAGCCGAAAAGGAGAAGAATTCAAGGCCTTTTTCGAGTTGCATATTGAACAAGGACCATTATTAATTAATGAAAATAAAAGTATTGGAATTGTTACAGGCATTGCTGCACCAGCAAGGATTATTTTGAAAATAATCGGAAAAGCATCCCATTCAGGAACAACTCCAATGAATATGAGAAAAGATGCCTTACTTGGGGCTTCAGAGATTGCCTTAGAGCTTGAGAAAGTAGCCATACAAGAACATACATATGGGACGGTTGCGACTGTTGGTGATTTGGAAGTCCGCTCGGGAGCGATGAATGTAGTTCCAGGTGAAATCGAGATGAAAATAGATATTAGGTCTTCCTCGATAGAATCTAGACAGAGGGTTTTAGACTATTTATGTGAGACTATTTTGCTTGTGAAAAATAAAAGACATCTTGAGATTGAAGACAATGTGATCAGTATGGAGTCACCGGTGACACTTTCAGAGGACCTTAGGGGTGATCTAAAAGACATCTGTGAGGAAAGGGGAATTCCGTATCGTATTATGCAAAGTGGTGCAGGACATGATGCCATGAATATGGTAGGATTAGGTCCAGTGGGTCTTATTTTTATTCCCTCTGTAGATGGGATTAGCCATAACCCAAATGAACATACTGACCTTGAAGATATCTTATATGGAATTGATGTATTAGAATCCATCATTCTTGACTATGCAATAGAAAAGTCATAAATAAAGCGAACAGTGTTTGTCACTGTTCGCTTTATTTATGGTTAGACCTCCAGCGAGTCAATGTTTGACTCTGTTGGAGGTCTAATTCTGTTTTTTGAATTCATTAGTCAACTAAACTTGCGTAACTTTCAAATATTTCTTTGTAATTGCCGGAAGTGGTAATGAAACCAGGATTTTCATCATAACACTTCTCATGAGTAAGCTTATTCAGAATGTCTAAAATTACTTGATCCTCGTCTTTAAATTCCACTTTACATTTAGCGCAAACACTTTCCATTTTAAATCCCCTCTCCCATTTAGAATTCTGGTTTTTTTTTGTGAATTCCCCCATTTAGAATTCTCTATTATTTTACCATGTAAGCGCTATTATGAATACTATAAATATGAACATTTTGTGAATTTTTGTAAATATATGTCGTTATATGTGATATAAGTTAGATCTCATCATTCAATTTAGTCTAGATAATCGTATTGTCTATTTAATCTTCCACTTCTACAATGATTTCAATTTCAACTGCAGAATTATTCGGAAGTTGAGCCATTCCTACTGCCGAGCGAGCATGCTTCCCCTTTTCACCGAATACTTCCACTAATAAATCAGAAGCTCCATTCATCACTTGTGGCTGTTCTGTAAAATCCAGAGCTGAATGAACCATTCCAAAAAGTTTAACAACCTTTTTTACCTTTGATAATTCACCAAGTTCATCTTTTAGTATACATAGAAGATTAATCATTGCTTGTCGTGCAGCTAAGTATCCTTCTTCTATCGTTAAGTCCATTCCTAGTTTTCCATGATATTGATCAACAGCCTGGCCGGAGGTATAGATTAAATTTCCTGTACGTACACAACTAACGTAATTCCCTAAAGGTTTCCTTGATGGGACAAGTGTAAGCCCCAATCCTTCAAGCATTTCTTCTGGAGTGCCGACTTCTCTTTGCATGTTACATCCCTCTTTTTTCTAAATTTAACGAACCTTAATTTCTTTCTTGCAGATCCTTTTTTTCTAAGAAAAAAGAATCGTATGCTTTTAAGAGTTCGACAACAAGTACGTTAGAACCTTCAATACGTTGTATAAATGTATTAGGTGTAAGATGGTTTTTAAAGATATCTTCTTATGAGAAATATCAAATACTGGGTTATTATGATAGGGGTTTTTTTAGAAAAGGAAGCTTAGAGTTGTTGATTTCGTTGGGACACTTGTTAAAATAAAGAGTGTAACAGCAGGGGATATTAACATTATTAGAATGCTGGATACTATGTAATATGTTAAGATACTAAATGGTACGGATTCCATGCTACTGTAAGAGATGAAAAACAAAATCATAAAAAGAAAGTATTCGAAGTAGTTAAAAGCTACTTCGAAGTGAAGAAATAGCCGTTAATAGGTGAATTGTTATGAAAAGAGGGAAATAGATGAATAAAGAGTCCATTTATGGATTAACGATAGATCAACTGACAGATTGGCTTATGGAACATGGCCATAAAAAGTCTAGGGCATCACAAGTTTGGGATTGGCTTTATCGAAAGCGTGTAACAAATTTCTCTGACATGGTGGATGTGAATCAAGAATGTATTCAATTATTGGAAGATCACTATAGCATTCAAACGTTAAACGAGCATGTAAAGCAAGAATCAGCGGATGGAACGATCAAGTTTTTGTTCAAATTACTGGATGGAAATTTAATTGAAACGGTTATGATGAGACATAAATATGGTATATCTGTTTGTGTCACAACGCAAGTAGGCTGTAATATTGGTTGTAGTTTTTGTGCGAGTGGTTTATTAGCAAAAAGTCGTGATTTATCGAGTGGTGAAATAGCCGAACAGATTATGAATGTTCAACTGCATCTAGATAAAATGGGTCAAGGGGAAATAGTGAGTCATATTGTCGTAATGGGGATTGGTGAACCGTTTGATAATTTTGATAATCTGTTAAGCTTTTTACGAATTATGATTGATTATAAGGGACTAGCGATCGCTCCTAGACGCATCACTGTATCAACGAGCGGGCTTGCTGACAAGATTTATGAGTTTACAGATACGAAAATACCAGTGAACTTAGCCATATCGTTGCACGCGCCAAATAATGAACTGCGAACTCGTATTATGAAAATTAATCGTGCGATTCCAATCGAAAAGTTAATGGAGTCACTTGAATATTATTTAGAGCAAACAAACAAAAGACTGACGATTGAATATATCCTTTTAAAGGATGTGAATGATCATAAAGAAGAAGCGGAGCAACTTGGGGATCTTCTTGGTCATATGAAAGATCAACTATATGTGAACTTAATTCCGTATAATCCTGTGGATGAACATAGTCAATATCAAAGAAGTGAGCAGGAGTCGGTGTTATCGTTTTATGATACGTTAAAAAAGAGAGGCATCAATTGTAAAATTCGCCAAGAACATGGAACGGACATTGATGCCGCTTGTGGACAATTAAGAAGTAAACAAATCAAAAAAACAGAAGTTAAATAATTTAGATCAGGGGTCAGTCCACAGCTACTTTAATGTAGTTAGGGACTGACCTTTTGAAAGAAATCCCATATCATTGATGTGGCATCTGGTCCAAGAGGATCGGTGAATTTCCCGGTTTCACTTCCTCCAGACCATCCATGATCCATATCATGGACCAGCCAAAGTTCCATAAAAGGATCATCATTACTGTCGTTATAAACCTCTTGGGTATAGCTTCTGCCATTTTTTATTGTATCTACTTTGATAGTAGTAGGGGCCAAGTTCACTTTATCTTGACCACCCTCTATGAGGTTATGGGTTTGCCCCCATTGAGTAACGACTTGTTCTCCATTTTTCGGATGAACTGTCGTATCATTCATGCCATGAAAAGCAATCATGGGAATTTTTCTTTTGATCCCTGTTTCGGTAAATGCCTTTTTCATTTCATTAAGGGCTTTATTTCCACACTCATAGGGGTCTTTTACCCCGTTTCTCATGGCCATTTCGGATTCCCTATTCCATGGGTCATTCCACAAATTTGTACTTGCAGCCTGATAGGGCAACCCGGAACATACGGCAATTCCGCTAAATATATCAGGGTATGTGACTCCAAGGATACAGGCCATTGCCCCACCTGAGGAAAAGCCGGCTGCATAAACTTTGTTCCAATCAATAGAAAAGTTATTATTATCTTTTACATTTCTTTCTGCACCATAGATCATGTCGACTATATTTTTAGGAAGTCCTTTTCCTCGATGTTGGTTTTCATCTAAGAACCAGTTCCAGCATCCAGCGAGATTGAATTTATGGGGAGTATCGAAAAGAGGATTATACCAGCGATTCATTGTGGGGTAGAGGACGATGAAATTTTCTTTTTCAGCTAGTTGATTCATTTTTGTTTCTTCAGCAAATTGATCAGGATCCTGTTCACAACCATGAAGCATGACGACTAATGGCAGAGAGTTTTCTTTGGTAGAACCGTTCGGAACATAAAGTTTATACATGAGTCCTTCATGTATATATTCTTTAAATTTATTCATTCGTTGCTCTCCTCTCCTCTCCTCTCCTTAAACTTTCACTTTTTCCCTAAAAAGCTTTTTATCAAGGGAGTAGATTGATTTGGTAAAACGGAACTTCATTCATGCATGTTACTATAAACTATGTATCTAAGCCCTAGATTGTCACACTTTTAAATACAGTGATATAAGGGAGTATTAATTTCTAGGTGCTGTTAGAGCTCAAAATAAGCGCCAGGCAACATCCATTTTTTGGATGTTGCCTGGCGCTTATTTTGATAGGTATTAATTTGATTTTTCTGTAGAAACTAACCTTATCTATATGTCTTCTTTGCTTTATATATCTTTTAAGGGGTGTAACCAATGGATCAATCACTAGGATATTTGCGAGAAATACTGTCTGCGCATACAGAGAATGATGCGGTCGGAAAGAGAATTTTCGATAGGATTTCGACTGAAAATTATCCAACCGAGGGAAAGTTTGTCGATGGTTTAACACAGGAAGAAAATAATTATTTGAATCAAATATTGGTTGAGGCAATCGACTATTCTAATCAGGAACAGGACTACGAGAGAGCCCGCCAATTGAATGAAGTGTATGAGTTATTATTCGTTTAAGAAAGTTTAATGATCCCAGTATTAATTAAAAGTATGAAGTGGAGATAGTCAAAACCTGACAGGATTTTCACTTCTTTTTTATTCTTTTATTCTTTTTTGTAACTATATCCTATCCTTTTTAAGAAGAAAAATTCTACCAATTCATGGTTTAAGCGGTTTAATTTAATATCTATTTTTTTATGCCATAAGATCATACTAATGAAGAAAAATTCTCTAATGGAAGGATTGATGAAATGACATTAGATCAAAACCAAATAGCTGCCTTCCGTTCCACTTTATTAGATTTGCAACAGGATATTAATGAAAGACAAGAGAAAAATAATAATTTCGATTTAAATGAAGGTCATTACCATGAGTCAATGGGTGAATTATCAAGTTATGATAACCATCCTGGTGATGAAGGAACTGAGTTGTATGAGCGTGAAAAGGATATCGCATTGCATCAACATCTAGATTATGAACTTGAAAATATTCAAGCGGCACTTACTGCTATGGAAAAAGGAACGTATGGAAAATGCTTAACTTGTCAACAGGATATTCCTTTAGAAAGACTAGAAGCCATTCCAACTACCTTATATTGCAAAGACCATAGTCTAGACCAAACGGTTTCCCATAACCGACCGATTGAAGAAGGAGTAGTAATGCCACCATTTGGAAAATTCGATATGGATGAACAGGATGAATCTGTAGGATACGATGCTGAAGACGCTTGGCAGGAAGTTGCGTCGTGGGGAACTTCTGAATCTCCTTCAGATTTTGAAGTTCCTCCTTTGAGTTATAATGACACGAATATAGAATATGAAGAAAATGTTGGCTATGTTGAAGACTTTGAGAACTTTGTTGGGAATGATATTGAAGGAAAAAATATAATGGTTTATCCGAATGAGCAGCATGAACAGTATGAAGATAGCCTTGATGAAGAAGGAATCATGACAGAATTTGGAGATTTACCTGCTGTTGAACATGATCCTTATGTGGAAGAATAGCCAGTGTCTAAAGTATATAGGATCAGGAGTTTATTAAAAAATGCGGAGAGTTTTATGAGCTCCGCATTTTTCTTACTAATTTAAATAGTGATGTAAATTAGCTTGGGTCGTGCTCATCTAGAGATAAAGTGACGACTTTAGTATATTCGCCTTTAGAAACTTCTTGTGAAGTTGCTTCCCGATCTAGTTCGTCTTCAGTGTTCATTCCTTCAGCAATTGTTGGTTCTTCAGTATGTTTTTGTTTTTTCATGTTCCACACTCCTTTCGTTTATAATATTGTTCAGAAATAGATCTTTCATTCGTTTTCTACACTTGCATTGTTATAAATGACCCTTTGGTGTATTCATCTACTAAAAACCAGGTAGATCGTCTGATGGGCTTAGTGATATTTGAGAATTTGGTAATTTCCTAATGATAATGAATGAAATGACAACGATGGAGGAATGTAGAATATGGATAGAATAGAAAGCAACTCACTGCAAAGTGTTCTCACTCTCACTGATCATAGACCTTTTCCACTTCCAAAGTTACCTTGGGTCATGAAACAAAAATAGGAAGATGTCTTGTTTCTTCATTATTGACAAGGTGTAATATTTTTTGGAATTGTAGCTTTAAAAGGGCGGTTGGAAATGACTTCATTTGATACGGTCCTTTGTTTACATAAAAATGAAACAGAGAGTTATGTTCGCAGAATATTCATAATTAAAGCGTTTACATTATTGAAATGATGAGCTATACTATAAGTGTAGAAAAGATAATACAAAAGAAAAAGAAATAAAGCTTTAACACTTTTGGAGGCTCAACCATATAGTGTTCGTTCCGAAAAATATTTAAGAACGAAAAGCTATACTCTTTCAAAATTAATTGGAACTACTTAGTCTTATAAATTCAGTTTTATAAGATAAGGAAAACAATTAAGAGAATGAAAGTGAGCAGAAAAAAATTGAATACAAGGGAGGCATTCAAGCGGAATAGAGTGATAAGATAAAGTCTATATTATTAAGGAAGTCATAGTCGGTGTTGTAGATAAATTGGACACCTAATTTGCAAAATCGTTATGATAGACGAAAAATAATAATAGGCTAATTAAAAACTCTTGACCTAAAATCATAATACTAATGAAAGTGAAATAGCTATTTCACTAAAGGTATATGATTGGAATTCTAAGTACCCTTGACCATTTCGTTTATCGTTAAATCGATTAAACTACGTGATAATGAATGTGGAACAAACACAAATTTGCTGAATAGCCATCACTTGAGTGAGATTCTTAGAACTCACTAAATAGGATAAAAGATGTTCGCATATCAGCTAATAACGATGGTTGGGTCTCCAAAAGTGTTAATTTAAAACCCCTCTTTAAC
>NZ_JAETXM010000025.1 GCF_024494465.1 Bacillus sp. V3B
GCAATCTAACGTTCAATAAATTCTGTTTCTCCTAAAAATGCTTGTACGTCTTCAAAATAAGGTAGTCCTTCATTATCGCCTTTTACACTAACAACCATAGAGCCTACAGCATTAGCAAAGTGAAGCGCTTTCTCAAAAGACATCCCTTTTAGAAGGCTTGATATAAAGCCAGCGTCGTACCCGTCTCCAGCTCCTACTGTATCGACAACAGCGCGGGCTTTAATGGGGGGCATATTATATACTTGTATACCATCTGATCCGATAGAACCATCGGCACCTTGTTTAATGATAACCTTTGAGATTCCAAATTCATGGAATTTCTTGATATAGTTCTCTAATGAATCACTTCCAAGAATGGTTTCTGCTTCATCTTCGCCAGTGAGTAATATATCAACATCTGGTAGAAGATCATGAATGAATGCTCGTGCTTCTTCTTTTGACCACATTTTAAGGCGAATGTTCGGATCAAATGAAACAAGTAAATCGTTTTGCTTCGCAAGTTTAACCGCTTTCTTGATGATCCTGCGGTTATTGCTACAAATGGAAGGAAAAACGCCAGTAACATGCAGTAGTTTTGCTTTTTGAAAATATTCTTCATGTAAATCATCTTCTGACATCGTTAAAGTAGGTGATTTGTCACGGTAATAAAAAGATCTTCCGTTTCCATCTTCCAGTACTTCTCGAAAGTAAATAGAGGTAGGGTGGCCTTCGATCAACTCAACTTGAGATGTATCGATTCCTTCTCCTCTAGCACAATATTGAATATATCTACCAAATTCATCTTTACCGAGTTTACTAATCCATCCTGCTTGTAAACCAAGACGTGAACAGCCAATGGCAAAATTGAGTTCAGCGCCACCTATTTTTCTTTCAAACATCTGAGAGAAACGAAGAGGTCCCTTTGAAACCGGATCCATTGTAATCATTCCATCTCCTATAGTAATGACATCCATCATTTGATGTGCACCAACTTTCTATGAGACTAATCACGGAATTACTAAACCGTTTTATGTTCATATTATAAACTCTTTTGTTAGCGGTTACAATATGAACAAATGAAAAGATGTTAATATTTGAATGGTTTTATTGTAAAAGTGTCCATTTCTTGGGTATTTTTTAAATAATCTAATCAAATATAGTCTAATATCATGATTCCTTAACACATGAACTAAAACGTTTTAGTTCTGTTATTGTCATATACTTACAATAGTTCTATAATTAAGAATGGGAATATTAAAAAGTAACCTAATATAATTACTAAATATACTAATTTCCTGCTTTCTTCTATAATAAAAAGAACGATCAAAATATAAATAAATCACATTTAACTTCATTCAGTAGAAGTCCTCCACTTCTGTAAGTGGGGGATGAATGCAAAAAGCTCTCTGATTCAGTGGGGGTTCAAACCCCGGCTGAATGAAGTTAAGCCTCCGGCGAGCCTTTCGATTTTTTAAAGGTCATTTATCGAGCGAGCTCGACGACGGACAGGACGTCCTAGTCAGGCGAAAGCCACAGGATGTGGCTTTCTGAAGCGTGATAAAAATCCGGGCGCAAATTCGGCGGGGCGAATTTGATTTTTTCAACATGGAGCGGTATTCCCATCCAATCTTATGTCGGAAAATCAAGTTAGACTTATATAGAACGAAAGGCCATCAGTTAACTTCTTTCTATTTTGCTTTGTACGTTTTAGAGCGTTAAGGAAGCGTATTAATTTATCCTATTATTTTTGGATCCTTTTGGAGGTGTTTTCTTATGAAAAAAGGTAAAACGGTTACAATTGAAGATGTCGCTAAAGCAGCAGGCACGTCTAAGAGTACGGTTTCGCAGTTTTTAAATAAAAGGTATGAATATATGAGTCAAAATACGAGAGAGAAAATCGAAAGAATTATTGCAGAAATGAATTTTCAACCCAATCACTTTGCTAGTAATTTAAAAAAGCGAAAAACAAAGATGGTAGGGATTATTGTAGCTAACATTCGCCATGTATTTTCTACAGAGATTATTAGAATCATTGAACAAACGTTACAAGAACAAGGGATGCAGGTTATTATTTGTAATGCGGATGATGATCCGGAAAAGGAAAGGGGGTATATTCAATTACTTGCTACAAGAAGTGTTGATGGCTTAATTATTTTTCCGACGGGTTCCAACTACGCAGAATATAGCCGTTTAATAAATGACAAGGTCCCGGTAGTTTTTATTGATAGAAAAATGGAAGGAATCCTTGCCGATACGGTACTTCTTGATAATGAAGCGGCTTCTTTCTTGGCGGTTTCAACTCTTGTGGAGCATGGGCGGGATCGAATTGCTATGTTTACTCAACCGGTTGATCATCAAATCTCTCCTCGTGTGGAGAGGATTGAAGGCTATAAAAAAGCTCTATCCTTTTTCAATTTTGATGATCATGCAGAACTGTTATGCTCGAATCCCCTTCCTTTATTAAAAGGTGATTTAGAACGTCTATTTAAGGCTGAAATAAAACCAGATGCAATTATTGCAGGGAACGATCTAGTTTTAAAAGAAGTACTTAGTTTTTTAAAAGAGAACAACATATCGATACCAGGCGATGTTTCTGTTATCGGAATTGATGATGTTTCATATGCAGATATTTATCATCCTTCGTTAACGACTATTGCCCAGCCAACACAGGAAATGGGGCTAAAAACAGCAGAAATTATCCTTAGTTCTATAAAAGAGAGTGAATCGAGAGTTCCGATTGTTTATCGGTTTTCCCCTGAACTAAAGATGAGGGAGTCATGTTAAAAGCAGACAAGTGGTGGATAGTTCAAACAATTACATCTGTATTAATATGTTCAAACCTTCCAACATGAAATAGTCCTTGTACCGTCAGTTTTAATTCTGGGATAACCGGCAGTGCGAGGAATGAGAGTGTTAAAAACGGATTGAAATGATCGCTTGCACCAAGGTGTTTTAGCGCAACGTTTAGATTTTGTAGTTGTTCGTTAACCTCTTTATAAGAAAGGGGAGAGATTAAACCCGAAATGGGTAATTCTAAAGCGGTAAGAACTTTTCCGTTCTTTACAACAACCAATCCTCCTTGCATCCTTTTTATTTCATTAGCGGCAAAGAGAATGTCGCTGTCATTTAATCCAGCGATAATGAGATTATGAGAATCGTGGGCAACGGTTGACGCGATAGCCCCATCCTTTAATCCCAATCCTTTAACGATACCTAATCCAATATGTTTTGTCATATGATGTCTCTCGATTACGGTTAACTTTAGTTGATCCTTTTTAGTAGAGGGTTGGAACATTCCTATCTGATTAACATCTACTTCTTCTACTAAATGCTGGGTAAGAAGACTATTTGGTATAATCCCAATAATATTGGCTTTATTTTCTTTAAGAGGAATTTGTAAATCCTCGACTTTTAATTCATGAAAGGACACCGTCTTACTTAAACTATCAGGTACTTCTATAGTATTCTCAGCAAAACTAGATATTTCTCCATTAACCATTAAGGCTGTTCCATTTTTAAAAACTTGCTGAATCGTCATTTCCTTTAGGTCATCAATCAATAAAAAGTCGGCCTGATACCCCGGTGCAATCGCTCCTTTGTCGTTAAGATCAAAACATTCTGCTGTGTTAATCGTCGCCATTTGGATAGCGGTAATCGGATCAATTCCTTCACGGATTGCAAGCTTTACATTATAGTCAATGCTTCCTTCTTCTAGCAAATCGTCTAGATGTTTATCATCGGTCACAAACAGGCAGCGTCGAGAGTTACGTTCATTTACAACACCAATCAGGTTACGCAAATCTTTTGCAACAGTTCCTTCACGAATCATGAGGTACATGCCTTTTTGCAGTCTTGCTTTTGCTTCATCGATGGTTGTGCATTCATGGTCCGTTCGAATCCCGGCAGCCATATAGACATTCAAGTCACTTTCCGTCAATCCTGCAGCATGACCATCAATCTTCTTCCCTGCAACTGTAGTTTCCAAGAGTTTTTCCATCATTGTTCTCTCACAATCCCTGACAGCAGGGAAATTCATTACTTCTGCTAGTCCGAGTACTCGAGGGTGGCTGTAAAAAGGTTTTAATTCTTCAATGTTTAATATCGCACCAGAATGCTCAAACTCCACAGCAGGAACGCAGGAGGGCATCATAAACAAAATATCGACTGGTAGCCCTTCACTAGAGTCAAGCATAAATTGTATACCTTGCACCCCAGAAACATTGGCGATTTCATGTGGATCTGTAATAACCGTAGTGACACCGTGTAAAAGTAGGACTTTCGCAAATTCTTGAGGTGTTACCATGGAGGATTCAATATGGACATGGCCGTCAATAAAGGAAGGGGAGACATAGCAGCCTTTTGCATCGATTACTTTTTTGCCCTCAAATTTTCCGACCCCAGCAAAATATCCATCAGTAATGGCCACATCTCCTTCAATCATTCCAGCATTAAATACATCGATGATTTTCCCATTCTTTATGACAAGATCCGCTGGTTCTCGGCCAGCAGCTACAGCCATTCTCCTTGTTAAAATATCACTGTCCATAAATAATCTCCTCACTTTGATTGAGATTTAATAAGCAATTCTTTTATTAGATGCAGCCCAAGCCTGAAACGGTGAATCTGCTTGTTCGAGGGAAAGTTGAACCATTTTAATTGTCCGTTTGTCTTTAGGAAGTGCAATCTGTTCGTAGATGAATTGATCATCAAATCCAACTTTTGCAGCATCTTTTTGTGTGCATGCATAGTAAACAGCTTTTGGCCTAGCCCAATAAATGGCCCCTAGACACATGGGGCAGGGCTCACAACTTGTATAAATTTCACAGTCATCAAGTTGGAACGTTTGTAAGGTTTGACAAGCTTCTCTAATCGCTTGAACCTCTGCATGGGCAGTGGGGTCATTTAATGCCGTTACCTGATTTCTCCCAACCCCAATAATTTTCCCATCTTTTACGACAACAGCCCCGAATGGACCGCCGTTATTAATCGTTACATTTTCAAGTGCAGTTTTGACAGCCATCCCCATATATTTCTCCATTTTTTCACTCCCTTATTCTCTAAACATCTTATTTTTATTATATTTGTACATTTTGCCATTGATGACATAGAAAAAGAACCCCCTTATTAATTATTCTGACATTGATTTTTAAATGAATATGTAATCAAACGTTTGATTAACCCCCTATGTTCGTAGCTAGCTTGTCTCTATTAAAGTTGTAGCTAATATTTGTGAATTTGTCGCATACTACTATTAATGTCAGGTTTAAAAAACAGTCCAACTTAAACTAGTGAATTAACAGAAAATTAACAAGAATACATAGTAACAGAGTCACTTTATTTACTGAACATGATAAAATAAGAAATAAGAATAAAATTAGGCTTATAGCAACCTTCTAAACTGATGGTTGGGACTCAAAACGGAGGAATGATGATGAATAATCATGAGATTGATTACAAACTTTATGGCGACGATATGCAGTTTGTTGAAGTGGAGTTAGACCCAGGTGAAACGGTGGTAGCAGAAGCAGGCGGATTGATGATGATGGATGATGGAATTCAAATGGAAACCATTTTCGGCGATGGATCCGGTGGTGGTGGTGGCTTAATGGACAAGCTGTTTAGTGCTGGCAAACGAGTCATCACAGGCGAAAGCTTATTCATGACGACCTTTACGAATCAAGGTCAAGGCAAGAAACATGTTTCATTCGCTTCTCCATACCCGGGAAAAATTATTCCGATGGATTTAAGTGAGCTTGGCGGCAAAATTATTTGTCAAAAGGATGCTTTCCTCGCAGCAGCAAAGGGAGTTACAGTCGGCGTGGAATTCCAACGCAAAATGGGTGCTGGTTTTTTTGGCGGTGAAGGTTTCATTATGCAAAAACTTGAAGGAGATGGACTATCGTTTGTCCATGCCGGTGGAACGATCATAAAAAGGGAACTGCAGACAGGAGACGTTCTTCGCGTGGATACAGGTTGTTTAGTCGCAATGACGAGCGATGTTGACTACAATATTGAGATGGTAAAAGGAGTGAAAACCACCTTGTTTGGTGGTGAAGGTTTATTCTTTGCGACGTTAAGAGGACCAGGGACGGTTTGGATTCAATCTCTTCCGTTTAGTCGCTTAGCCAGTCGTGTATTTGCGGCTGCACCGCAAACGGGTGGAGTCTCAAAAGGTGAAGGTGGCATTGGTGGTCTCTTTAATATGTTTAGTGATAAATAATAAGGATAATAAAAACAGGGTTGATCGGCGAAAAGCCGTCAACCCTGTTTTTGTTTATAAGACCATTAAAATTTAGTTTCGCGGCAAAACCACAAAAGTTTAAGTAAATAAATTCATTATTCAGCTACAGAACCGTCGTCGTCTTGATCATTCATTTTGTCTAGCATGCTAATGGCATTCACTAAGTGATTATTAAAAATTTGCTTCGCGACTTGAAGCAGATCAATGATTAAAGGGTCCCTTAATGAATAAATCACACGATTGCCATTTTTCGTTCCAACCACGATGTTCTTATTTCTTAAAACCATTAGTTGTTGAGAAACGGTAGAGCCTTCGCTTCCAATCGCACTTTGAATTTCATTTACACCCATTTCACCTTCAGCAAGTACCTCTAAAATTTTGATGCGGAGTGGATGGGCAAGGGCCTTAAAGAACTCCGCTTTAAATTGTTGCATTTCAAGATTCATAATAAATCCAGCTCCTTAAAGAGTTGGACGCTTATTTATGTGAAACGTCCTAAATTAATGACTAATTGAAGTATATACCTTTTTCTTTTCTATAACCAACTCTTTTGAACAGGAAAGACTCGTACATTCATGAAAAGCAAAATGTTTACAACCAACGCATTTTTGTGTATCTAAGTGATGCAATGCATATTGAATCGCATCACCCGTATGTTGGAAAAAATGTTCCTCACCAATCACATCGTATAAACCGGTTTTCTTTAAGATTTCTTCTGGCTGACTACCCAGGCCAGAGACGATCACGATACCATGCTTTGAAAAGTCTTTAACCATACTCGATAAATGGGCTTCACCTGTTATATCAATAAAAGGAACCTTTCCCATTCTTAATAAAAGGATCCTGGGTTTATGATTGATCGTATTCATAATCGTTTGTTGGAAGGTTTGGGCAACACCAAAAAACAGAGGTCCTTCTATATTATAAATGGTAATCTGCGGACAGTCATGGCCTTCCGCTACCATTTGTGTTTCAACTTTTTTACTAATCTTATTTAAATTAGGCAAAGCTTTAGCGATGACCTGAGCATCGACCATCCGTTTTGTAAATAAGACAACAGCAAGTATGAGTCCTACTTCAACTGCCGTCGTTAAATCAACAAATACGGTTAAGAGAAAGGTAACAACTAATACAAGAGAATCGGATGTTTTTGTTTTTAATATATAGGAAAAAACATGTCTTTCACTCATATTCCAGGCAACAACCATTAAGACGGGAGCAAGGCTGGCAAGTGGAATATGTGATGCGTAGGGTGCAAAGACCATTAAAACGATCAAAACAACAACCCCATGAATCACGCCTGATAGTGGCGAAACAGCTCCATTTTTAATATTTGTAGCGGTTCTTGCAATCGCACCTGTTGCTGGAATTCCACCGAAAAGGGGAGTGACCATATTGGCGATTCCTTGGCCAATGAGTTCCTTATTACTCTTATGGCGACTGTTTGTCATTCCATCTGCTACAACTGCAGAAAGAAGAGACTCAATTCCACCAAGAAGAGCAATGACGAAGGCTGGTCCAATTAGTTGTTGGATCAAACTGAAATTCACCTGAGGAATGGCCATTTTTGGAAGTGAACTCGAAATTTCTCCATAAGCTGTACCGATCGTTTCCACATGTCCTGGGTATAATAAGCTTGCGACAATAGTCGATAATAGTAATCCAATTAAAGGACCTGGTACCTTTGGTAGAAGTTTGGGTGTGATCAATATCGTGATCAGACAGATAATCGCAGTCACAACGCTAAAGGTGTTCACGGTATATAACCGATTGGATATTTCTGTCATATTGGCAAGAAAGCTTTCTTTACTCTCTATCCCTGTCAGACCAAGAAAGTTAGCAATTTGCCCTGTAAAAATAGTAATCGCAATCCCGGTTGTAAAGCCGATGGTTACAGGCCGAGGGATAAATTTGATTAATGAGCCAAGTTTGAAAACACCCATTAAGACTAAAATGATCCCCGCCATAAATCCTGCTACAAGAAGATTTTCATATCCGTAAGTCATCACAATACCAAAAAGAATAGGGATGAAAGCACCAGTTGGTCCACCAATTTGAAATTTAGAACCACCAAAAAGTGAGATGAGAATCCCAGCAATGATTGTTGTATAAATACCATACTCGGGCTTTACGCCTGAAGCTATCGCAAAAGCCATTCCTAGTGGGATCGCAATAATCCCAACAATAATTCCGGATATAAAATCTTTCTGTAAAGCCTTCCAACTATAATTTTGAAATCTCTCATCAAAAAGAAATGTACCTTGCATTTTTTCCCCTTCTCTTCTTTTTTAATATTTATATATTTGTATATTTGAATATACTGTTATACGAATTTACAACGTTTTTCCTTTTTTGTCAAAGTATTTTTGTTAGAAGAGAAGTAAAAAGTAAAGTTACAATAGTATGACCACTTTGGATTATAATCTATTAAGATGTTTAGAATGGGAATAGAGAAAAATGCGAATAGGATTCTATTGGTATACAATGGATATAGACATCATTTAGGAAGGAGTCTTAAGGATGAAGTATATCTCCCTCTATAGAATATGTACCATCGTGTGGCTGGCAGTGAGGATTTTTATTGAAATTATTTTTTTCCGAAGAAGGCATCGTAAGAATTGGACAGATCAAACGGATCAAAAGTGGGAGGAGCTACTTAGGAGACAGGCTCACCGTTATAAGCAGAAAGCATTGCACCTAGAAGGTGTTATGATTAAACTGGGCCAGTATTTAAGTACTCGTAAAGATATGATTCCTACTGCATATATAATAGAATTAGAAGGTTTACTTGACCAAGTTACTCCTGTTCCATGGGAAAAGTCGAAACAGGTTTTAGAAGATGAATGGAAGCAGCCTTATACGAATGTTCTTCATGATCTTAGTCCAAAACCAATTGCTTCTGCTTCAATAGGTGAAGTTTATCAAGGTGTTTTACATACGGGTGAAGTAGTGGCTGTCAAAATTCAACGTCCAAAAATTGGCGAGATTATTTATAGTGATTTTAGAGCAGTAAAAATTGTATTGTGGATGGCAAAACGTTTTACAAAACTAGAGAATTCAATGGATCTTTCTTTATTTTATAGAGAATTTGTGAGAGTGATTGGAAATGAGCTGAATTTTGAATTAGAGTTAGAAAACGGTCATTACTTTCAAGAGAAATATAAGGATTTTCCTGAAATAGAAATTCCTGAATACTATCCAGAGTTTTCAACTAAAAGGGTTTTGGTAATGGAGTGGAAGGAAGGGAACCGAGTTACCGATTTAGACTTTTTGGAAAAGCATCAGATTGATAAGTACAAGTTGGCTAATGTTTTGATTGAATGTTTCTTAGGGCAACTGCTTGAAGAGGGGAAATTCCATGCAGATCCTCATCCAGGAAATATTATGGTGAAATCTGATGGCACGCTTGTTCTAATTGATTTTGGAATGGTTGGAGTCATCAAGAGACAGGACGCCATGCATATACGTGATATTGTAATAGGGATCTTTTTGAAGGATTACGAGAAAGTAGTCGATTCCATTGAAGCAATGAGATTTCTACTTCCACATGCGGATAAGAGAGAAATTGAGCGATTATTAAGGATTTTGACTGAGACCTATAGTGAAAATGGGTTAAACGCAAATGATACTAGGGTTATTGAAGAGATTATGAGGGACATTGAAAAACTAGTGAATAATCAGCCCATTCAGCTTCCAAGTGAGTATGCCTTTTTAGGACGAGCCATCTCAACCTTTATTGGTATTTTATATAGTTTAGATCCTAAGATGGATTTATTAGAGATGTGCAAGCCGATTGTTTTGAGCTGGTTAAAGGGTAACAAAGAAGGAACAAAAACGACCGTATTAAATTTTGTTAAATCTACATTAAAGCCGCTTATTTCATTACCAAATCAGATTCAGCAAGTATTCGATGAACCAAGAAAGAATCGTGAATGGCAAAAGGCAAGCGAGAAATTGAAGATGAAGCACGAAATGGTGGTTTCAAGAAAAAAGGATGCTTTTCTTCTTGGGCTGCTTAGCTGTGTGCTGGTATATGTTAGTTTCTTTTTCAATCAACTTTATCTTTTATACGGAAGTTCCGGACTTTTCCTCATTAGCATGATTTATTATATAAGAATGTTAATTCATCATCGACGTCTTTTGAATAGATAATAGAAAGTAAATAGAAAGAAGAAGGTGAACACAAATCTATTTGACGTGTTCATCTTCTTTTTTGTTTGCATGCTACTAGTTTACAGTTATTTTTCCGGACTTTTCTATTTTAATAGTAGTAATAATAAAAATTATATATTACAATATTATTTGATGTAATATATTACCTGGTTCTTATATAGATATCTCTATTAATTTTATTAATTTGAAAGCGGATTCATCCAGTAAAGTGCTGATATAATCGAATTTTCAATAGTTAGAGAGATAAATAGAAATTCTGTTCGGGTATAAATTGTAAATTTTTCCCTTACGAAATTTGTAACAATTATAATGGTGAAGCTATGTTATTATCATAACGATGATGTTAATATAAACTAGCATAAGATAACTTTTATGAATGTGATTTAAGTTACACACTTACGAACAAATGCAAAAAACTTTAAAAATTCTTTTATTAGGCAATGGGAATTTAGGTTTTTTTCGTTTTGAACATTTGAGGGTTTGTTTATTAAGTATTTATGTTTTAGCTAATAAAAAATATATTTTAATAGTTTAAAAGAAAGGGGTATTAGTATGAAATTGAAATGGGCGTTATTCATGGCGATGTTTGCTATTGCCACGGTTCTAACGGGTTGTGAGCCATTAATGGTTTTAGATCCTAAAGGGCCTCAAGCTGAAAGACAAGCAAGAGATATCATGTTATCAATTGGAATTATGTCTGTTATTGTCATTGTTGTTTTTGCAATTTTAGTATTTGTATTAATTAAGTATCGTGCTTCAAATCAAAGTCCAGATTATGAACCACCTCACATTGAAGGGAACGTATGGGTTGAAGCGATTTGTGTAGGTATTCCGGTATTAATTGTTGCCTACTTCTCCTTTGTATCTGTTCAAAGTAACTATATTGTTGAAGCAACACCGGAAGGATATGAGGATCAAGCACCATTAGTGGTTTACGCTTCATCGTCAAACTGGAAATGGCATTTTAGTTATCCAGAGGAAGATATTGAAACCGTTAACTACCTTTATATTCCAACAGACCGAGCGCTAGAATTTAGACTTTATTCATACGGACCGATTACAAGCTTCTGGGTTCCACAGCTTGGAGGACAAAAATATGCGATGTCTGATATGGTCACTACATTGCATTTAGCAGCTGATGAACCAGGTGAGTATATGGGACGTAATGCAAACTTTAGTGGAAAAGGATTTGCTGAAAATATGTTCAATGTAACAGCAATGTCCCCTGCTGAATTTGCTGAATGGGTACAAGAAGTGAAAGACAGAGCTGAACCTCTTACTGAAGAAAAATTTGATGAACTATTAGAACCTGGTCACCTTGGGCGGATGACATTTACGGGGACTCATTTAGAGTTTATGCCGCCTCCTGAACATGATCATGGAGATTCTGATAAGGTAAACGCAGATTCAAACGAGGAACACTCTGATTCAATGGAAGCTGACGATCATAGTAATCATTAAGAATGAATGAATACTTGATTTCAAACCTTTTTTAAGATCAAATAACTAGTTTTACATGATGAATAATATATTTCTTGAAAGGAGTCACAAACGGATGGAATTCTTTGAACGTTTTGCTGTACCACATCCAAGTCCTGCGATTTACGCATCAATGGTTGCCATTGGTCTTACTGTAATAGCCGTTATAGCCGGTATTACTTATTTTAAAAAATGGGGCTATCTGTGGCGTGAATGGTTAACAACGGTTGACCATAAACGTATCGGTCTTATGTATCTGATATCTGCTTTATTGATGCTGTTCCGTGGTGGTGTAGATGCGATCATGATGCGTGCGCAATTGGCCGCACCTGAGAGTCAGTTACTAGACGCACAGCATTATAATGAAATTTTTACAACGCACGGGGTTGTCATGATTATGTTTATGGCAATGCCATTCATTTTCGGTTTTATGAACTATGTTGTTCCATTACAAATTGGAGCTCGTGATGTAGCTTTCCCACGATTAAATGCCATTAGTTTCTGGTTATTCTTTATGGGGGCAATGCTATTTAATATTTCTTTCGTTATTGGTGGTTCACCTGATGCAGGTTGGACTTCTTACTTCCCACTTGCAGGGAGTGATTTCAGTGAATCTGTAGGAACGAACTATTATATGTTAGCCATTCAAATATCTGGTCTAGGTTCATTAATGACGGGTATTAATATGATCACGACCATTATGAAAATGAGAGCACCTGGTATGACATTAATGAAAATGCCGATGTTTACATGGTCTGTTTTAGTTGCTAACCTTATTATCGTTACTGTATTCCCAGTACTAACAGTAGCTTTAGCTATGGGAACAATGGATCGACTATTTGGTACACACTTCTTTGCAACAACTAATGGTGGTATGGATATGCTTTGGGCCAACCTTTTCTGGGTTTGGGGACATCCTGAAGTATACATCTTGATTTTACCAGCATTTGGTATTTATAGTGAGATCATTTCTACATTCTCAAGTCGAAATCTTTATGGTTATAAATCAATGGTTGCTTCAATGGTGCTTATCTCAGCCCTTTCATGTTTAGTATGGGCTCACCATTTCTTTACAATGGGTCAAGGGGCACTAGCAAACAGTTTCTTCTCCATTACAACAATGGCGATTGCTGTTCCGACAGGGGTTAAGATTTTTAACTGGTTGTTCACCATGTGGAAAGGTAAAATACGCTTTACCGTTCCAATGCTTTATACAATAGGTTTCATCCCACTTTTCACACTCGGTGGAGTTACCGGGGTTATGCTTGCGATGTCAGCAGCTGACTATCAATACCATAACACGATGTTCTTAGTCGCTCACTTCCATAATACAATTATTCCTGGTGTTGTATTCGCGATGCTTGCGGGTCTTACATTCTATTGGCCAAAAATATTTGGATTTATGTTAAATGAAAGAATAGGGAAATGGGCATTCTGGTTTCTTTCTATCGGATTCTGCTTAGCTTTCTTCCCGATGTATATCACTGGTCTAGATGGTCAAGCACGTCGTATGTACACATACTCTGAAGCAAGTGGCTATGGATTTTTAAATATGCTTTCATTTGTTGGAGCAGGTGTGATGGCAATCAGCTTTGCTTTAATCGTATATAACGTTTACTATAGTATCCGTTATTCACCAAGAAATATTGGAAGCGATCCATGGGATGCGCGTTCATTAGAATGGGCTACACATACTCCAGTTCCAGAATATAACTTTGCAGTTACACCACAAGTGAATTCAGATCAAACATTCTGGGATTATAAGAAAAATGGTCATGTGCTATTCCCAGATAAAATTGAGGAAATTCACATGCCAAATAATAGTGGATTACCATTTATCATGAGTGCGATCTTCTTTGTATGGGGCTTCTCATTTGTATTTGCTATATGGCCTCTTGTTATTATTTCAACAATTGCGATTTTTGCATGTATGGCTTACCGTTCGTTCGAAAAAGATCATGGACGTCATATTTCCGTAAAAGAAATTAAAGAGACAGAAGCAAAATTAGAAGAAGTTAAAGAGCCAGAAGAAAAAATTGGGGGTGCTAAAAAATGAAAATAGATCACTCGCAACCTCTTGAATATAGTACTGGGCAAAATGATTTAAATATTTTCGGTTTCTGGATTTTCCTTGGAGCTGAAATTATGCTTTTTGCAACACTTTTCACATCATATTTTGCATTGGAGAGCGGGACTGGTAACGGTCCTGGAACGGAGATTTTTGAAATCACTCCAGTCCTAATTGAAACACTGTTGCTTTTAACAAGTAGTTTTGTGATTGGTCTTGGAATTCATGCAATGCGTCTTGGTAATAAAAAAGCGATGATGACATTCTTTGCCATTACGCTTCTTCTAGGTTTAGTATTCTTAGGTGTTGAAATTTATGAGTTCGCTCACTACATTCACATTGGTGCAGGATTACAAACGAGTGCCTTTACAGCGATCCTATTAACAACATTAGGAACACACGGAGCACACGTTACCTTTGGTTTATTCTGGGGAATAGCAATCCTCCTACAAGTGAAAAAACGCGGGTTGACTCCAGAAACAGCTAATAAATCATTCATTTTCTCTCTTTACTGGCATTTCTTAGATGTAGTTTGGATCTTTATCTTTAGCTTCATCTACTTGAAAGGAATGATGTAATATGAAAGAATTATTCCCAGCTAAACAAGTAATGGGCTTTGTATTTTCTTTGATTTTGACTGCGGTTGCTCTTGTTGTTTATTTCATGGACTTGTCATTTGCAGCAGGCATGACCATTCTTCTTCTTACAGCATTTGTCCAAGCACTTCTTCAGCTGATGGTGTTTATGCATGCGGGTGAAACAGAGGATAAATGGTCAATTTACGGGAACGTATATTTTATGATATTCATAGCTTTAGTTACCATTTTTGGTACATTACTACTCTTCCTTTGGGATATGTAATACGAAGGATGAAAGAGGGCGTCTATAGGGGCGCTCTCTTTCTTTTTATATTAGGCGCAAATGTCCTTTGGTTATTGCGCCTCTAAAAGAAATCATATAGACCTCCGATAATAAATTTATTTCTATCTTAATAGCGTTAATTAACCATCCCAACTATTTCGTTTTTTTGTCTTGAATCTTTAACAGCATTTCTTCTGAAGCGGAGAGAAACATCCCTATTAAAAAGATAAAAACAGCGCCCATGATCGTACCAATTCCAATGCCAGTCACTGAACTGTAATCGCTTACAAAGAAACCGTACAAGAAAATAGCTATTCCGATAGTTAGAATAATACTACCAACATATTTTGTTGCGGTTAACACTCTTGTGTATGACTTCATTTTCATCAGCCTCCTTATATATATATCTATATTATTCATATAATTCACAAAATTGTCAATATTATATATTAATTTTTGTCTTTTTTTTCAATTTTCTATTTTTATATAGTAAATGAACGTTTTCTATAGTATAATATAATACACTTTTTTATTAAAATCATTCAAAGGAACGATGCCTGACACCATAAAAAGACAAGTGTCTTTTTATGGTGTCAGGCATCGTCTTTTTAATTAAGTATTTTGCGATGGAAATATTCGGATGAATTAAAGTGCTATGTGGAATGTTAATGAAAAAGAGGGGTGACTACTATGAAAATAATGATGATGACTATTTTTCTTCTTTTTACAACATGTACAGATTTCGCTGGGGCTGAAACTAAGAGCTTGCCGGAAAAGAAAGAGTTGGCAATCGTGATAGATGACTTTGGTAATGATATGAAAGGTACAGAAGAGATGCTTGATCTTCCTATTCCAATTACAGCAGCCATCATGCCTTTTTTATCAACAACAGAGCGAGATGCTAAGTTGGCCCATGAAAAAGGACATGAGGTCATTGTTCATTTGCCGATGGAACCGAAGAAAGGAAAGAAAAGTTGGCTTGGACCAGGGGCAATCACAACTGATTTAAGCGATAAAGAAATCAGGGAGCAGGTTGAAAAAGCGATTGAAGCGGTTCCCTTTGCGGTTGGAATGAACCATCATATGGGTTCAAAGGCAACGGAAGATGAGCGAGTTATGAGAATTGTGTTGGAGGTTTGTAAAGAAAAAGGGCTTTATTATTTAGATAGCAGAACAACAGGTAACAGTGTAATTGGCAAAATTGCCGATGAATTATCTGTTCCTCATTTAGAAAATAATATGTTCTTTGATCATATTTATTCACAAGAGCATATTAATAAGCAGGCTACGCTATTGATGAAGCAGCTTAATGACACGGAGCAGTTAATAGCCATTGGGCATGTGGGGATTACGGGTGATAAAGTTGTAGGGGTTTTAAAAGCGTATATCCCGCAATATAAGGCACAAGCTGAAATCGTACCTCTATCCACTTTAATTCCAGGATCAGAGATGATAGATAAAAATATGTCATAAGGAATTCATTTAGTGTTCACCTCGTATAGACTATTATCCTTTTGCGGTGCTGGATACTATTAAAGATGAAAAAAGAGTCGTGACTTAACTCACAGACTCTTTTTTGCTTTTAAGTTTATGATAGAAGGTAGAGGAAAAGCTTACCAGTTTTATTCTCCTAAGTATGCGTTAAGCATCCAAACATGAGTGTCAATTTTCTCAATTAGACCAACTGCAAGATCATTTGTAATTGTATCATTTGCTGATTCAGCTAGGTCTGCTAATTGTTTAAGGCTTTCATTGATGTGTTTATAGTCTTTAACGAGAGTGGCAACCATATCAGCTGTTTTCGTTTCATTAGCTGATTCTAAGTATCCTTTCATTGTTGCAATTGGTTCACCACCAATAGCGAGTAGACGTTCAGCGACTTGATCAACAACAAGAGCAGATTCGTCATAAAGTTCTTCAAATTTAGCATGAAGAGTGAAGAACAGAGGTCCTTTCACATACCAGTGGAAACGGTGAAGTTGTGTATAAAGAACACTCCAGTTAGCGATTTGTAAATTTAATTCTGATTGAATTGTCATAAATAATTCCTCCTTGTTAGTAGCTTATATATTTATTATATCAAATAGTTTTTAAAAATTGGTATTATATTAAAGTTATTTTAAACAAGTTATTATTATAATTTAAGTGCAATAAAAAAGCTGACCCATAGGGTGTCAGCTTTTTTATGTCTTCAAAAGTATATAAATAAAGGCCTTACGGTTACTTAAACAAACGTTTGTTTAGTAGGATTAATGGTCTCGTTCCATTATTTGAGATCGAGAAGGAGTATAGTTTTGATCTGAAGAAAACATATAGTTTCGATGGTGATAATGAATACTGTATACGAGACCCATGGCAAACATATTTCCCATGAGAGAGCTTCCTCCGTAGCTAATAAAAGGTAAAGGAATCCCGGTAATGGGTAGTACTTGAATAGTCATTCCGATATTCTGAAATACATGGAAAGTGACCATACAAATGATTCCAACACAAATATAGGCATTAAATGGATCATTTGTTTCCAAAGCTGTTTTTGTCAGATGATAGATTAAAAGAAAAAATAAACTAATAACAATACTACCACCAACAAAACCGTATTCTTCACCGATCACGCTAAAAATAAAATCGGTATGACTTTCCGGAATATATACTTTACGCTCTGCAAAGCCTTTTCCAGTTAATAATCCAGATCCTATAGCTTTTAATGAATTAGCGAGGTGATAGCCGGCAGCGGTACCTTCAGGATCCAGCCAGGAATAGATACGATCAAATTGGTAGGATTTCACACCTAAATATTTTTCTAGAATTTCTGGAGCCCAAATCACAAAATAGAAGATGATGCCAGCAATGACGGAACCAGTTCCGTATAAAGGGACAATTATTTTCCATGTGATCCCTGAAATGAAAATAAGACCAGTCATAATGGCAAGCATGACAAGAGATGTTCCTAAATCAGGTTGCTGCATAACGAGTCCGATCGGTAGACCGGTAACGAGTCCAATTTTGCATAAGAGAATAAAATCTGTTTTGTTATTTCTAGTGTAGTAGTTTTCGTTATGGTGATAGACGGTTTTACTTAAAGCCAAAATCAGAAATACTTTCATAAATTCGGATGGTTGAATTGATCCAATCGGTAAAGCAAACCAACTTTGTGCTCCATTTATTCTTGGAGTAAGGTCTGTCACAGGGGCGACAGCTAATATGAGTAATAATAGATTTCCAATTCCATATAGTATCCAAGTGAGTTTTTTAATCTGATCACTGTCAAAATACATGACAACGGCAATAATGGCTACACCAACGGCATACCAAAATATTTGCTGTAAGAGGAAGTTTGTTCCTGTATATTGACCTGATGCTTGTCCGCTGTATATCGCTATGCAGCTAACTAAAAAAAATAACAATAATAAAAGAGTTAGAGTCCAATCAAGCCTCTCAGAAACCTTATTTTTCTGATCCATCCCCAAACACCTAATTTCATCCTCATTTGCATATACTTTCCTATTCAGACTATCAAATAATAAAAATTTCGACAATAGATTGGATCTATAAAACAATGGTTTTGTCGAAATTTTTTTACTTATATTGAATGTTGTTTCCAATAGTATTCTCATTTAAAAGAGGGAACGTCCCAAAAATAAAGATATCAGACGCCATAAGACAATAATACCTAGTACAATTAAGTAGAACATAATTCCATATATTGTCTTATAGATGTTAGACACCTTTTGGGACGGCCCCTTTGCCTTGAAAAGTAAATCTATTAAATTACCATCGTAGTACCGACTAAACATCTTTTAGATAGAATATGAAAAATTAGTTTGTTTCGAGGTCGCTTACATCAAATAACGAATAAACATCGTTGCAAAGCCGAAATAAATAATTAATGAGAAAATGTCGTTTAGTGTTGTGATAAGTGGTCCAGATGCAACAGCAGGGTCAATTTTTATCCGGTAAAGAAAAATAGGAATAATCGTACCTGCCAACGTTCCGATAATCAGTGTTAGAAAAAGTGAAGAACCTACAACTACACCTAGAATTGGGTTGCCAAGCCAAACATAAGCGATAATGGAAATGAGGATTCCACATGCTAAACCGATAATGAGACCCACACCACATTCTCGCATGATCAGTTTAAGGATGGCTTTCTTATCGAGGTCATTGTATGCAAGTCCACGTACCACAACAGCGAGTGATTGAGTACCTGTATTACCAGTCATACCAGAAATCATCGGCATAAAGTAAGTAAGCGCCACGACTTGCTGCAATGTATTTTCATAACCACTAATAATACTTCCTGATATAAGTCCAATAAATAAAAGTAAAATAAGCCATGGCAGTCGGCGGTATGCAGCAACAAAAGCTTTTGTATCAAAATCGATTGATTTCCCTGATGCGGATAGTTTTTCAATATCTTCTGTTGCTTCTTGAATCACAACATCAATGATGTCATCAACAGTGACAATTCCCATTAACACTTTGTCTTCATCCACAACAGGGATAGCAAGAAAGTCATAGCGCTCGATCATACGAGCCACTTCTTCTTGGTCTGTTGTAACAGAGACAGAGAGAATTCGTTCATACATAATGTTTCGGATTTTTTCATTGGCATCTGCAATGAGTAAATCACGATAGGAAACAACGCCCACTAGTTTGCGATTTTGGTCAACGACATATAAATAGTTGATTGTTTCAGCAAATTCCGCAAACGTTTTTAGCTTACCTACTGCATCCCTGACCGAATAATAATCGCGAATCCAGACAAATCGGTTTGTCATCAATCGACCAGCGGTTTCGGGAGGATAGTTCATGATGTTTTGAACAATTTTGGATTCCTCTATTTTCATACCTGACAGTAGGGAAGCCATCTTTTCAGGTGATAATTCATCCAATAGAGAAGCCAGGTCATCGTTGTCCATCTCATCAAGGACTTTATTTTTTCTTTCGATCCCAAGTTTGTTAAGAACATCAAACTGCTCTTCTCTACTTAATTCCTGTATTAAGTCTGCAAGTAGATCTATTTTTAAATGTAGTAAAAAGCGTATTCGATGTTTTTCCGGTAGATCTTCGTAAATTTGGGCAATATCATACGGCTGCAGTTCTTCTAGAATGGCATCCAAATCTTTTTGTCTGTTTTCTTTTAAAGCTTTGATAATATACAGGGTGATTTGATCTTCAGTCATATGTTGAATCATACTTCTCACGCTCCTTCCAACAGACTTGCGCAGGTTATACTGGTTTCGATGTTCACCACAGGGCATTGTTGGTCTCTAGTCAATGTTCCTCTAATGAAGGTTTCTGTTTTTTTATCTGCCATGACTATTATAATGAAAAAGTATCGTGAATTAAAATGAAAGTTTCGTAAACAGTGCTGTTTAGTAGATAATTATTCCATAAGTGTACTGTAGGATATGTTATCAGATGGAAAAAGGGAATAGGCATTTATACGAAAAAGGCTGTTTTGAAAACAATCTTGATCTTTACTATTTCACTAACGTGTAATACGCACCTACCATATATATCCGGTCCTATATTAGGCTATTTTTCCTAATATCTGCTATTATATATAGATTAGATGTAGTGTAACCAATTATTGTACTTTATTACGTATTCGGGGGTTTCATCGTTGAAAAGGAATAGTATACGAGATGTTATTTATGTCCATTTAAATGAAAAGGATCACTATGTGCTATCATACGGGATTGAATTTAAGGAGTTTGTGCAATCTTTAGGCGACTCTATCAATCATTTACTCCTGCTTAAGCATCAATTTGACGATGCTGATTTTAATATGCATACAATGTTGGAGTACGTTCCAAGAAAAAGAGTGATGAAACTTGCAGAAGAAGACGTTTATGGATACGGTGATTTTTGTTGGATTGATTTCGAGGAGATGGAAGGGTTAGATGAAGTTCCAGGTCAAGTGTTAGCAGAACTGCTCTATCTTGGACATGTCAAAGACCCTTTGCGACCTCCTTTCTATAGTTATTTAGGGAACTCCTATGCTTATTTAGCTCGTGATGATGGATGGCTTAACAAAACCTACTATCGAGATTTGAATCAATTTTACAAATTGCTCAGTCAAATAATTCCGATGAAGCTTGGGTCAGGAAAGCCAGAAAAAGGTTTATTAAGTCTAAAAAGGAAAAAAATATATCCATCTGTCGATCAACATCTTTTATTATCTTTAAAAGGGTTTATGAGTGAAGGAATGGTGTTGTCAGTAAAGGGAATTGTCCAAAATCGCTTTCGAATGGAGTTACCAATATGGGTAATTGGTGACTTTGCGAATATGGATGATGTGTACGAAGAATACGAAAAAAGTAGCAAAAAACCATGTGATGCAAAGCTCATTTTTGATAAAAAGTCTCAGGAGTGGAAAATACGGTCAAGTTAATTATTGGTCAATCGAGATAATAGAAAACGACAAAATACGAGCAAAAGCGAAAAAATATTACTATTTTTCTCATGTCATGCTATAATTCCGATAAAAGTAAAAGTTTTATAATGATGAAATGGGTGTCTTTTTTAAGAAGACTTAATAGGGAAGTTGGTGAAAATCCAACGCGGTCCCGCCACTGTAAAATGGGAGTGAACTGCATATCCACTGTACAATTTGTATGGGAAGGAGCAGGGAACAATGACCATAAGCCAGGAGACCTGCCTAGTTTCTTACGCACCAAAACAACCTACGAGGATAGGGGGCGTACGGCAAAAACTAGCCTTTATTCATTGGAATAAATCACTAGCATTCCGGCATCTCCTCATTCATGGAGATGCTTTTTAGTTTAAAGAAAATGGGGGATTTTAAAGGTGAAAAAGTTTTATTTATTGTTATTTTCATTGCTGTTATTAGTCGGTGTACTGGTAGGTTGTGGTGCAGCGGATGAGAAAGAAACGAGTCAAAGTGATCAAGCGGCAAAAACAGAACAAACGAATGAGGTTGCTTTTCCTATTACGATCAAGGATGCTATGGATCAAGATGTAGTCATTGAGGCAAAGCCAGAAAAAATTGTCTCGCTAATTTCTAGCAATACAGAAATTGCTTTTGCATTAGGGCTTGGTGATGAAATAGTAGGTGTTTCTGATCATGATACTTATCCAGAAGAAGCACTAGAAAAAGAGAAAATTGGTGGTATGGAGTTTAATATAGAGAAAATCATTTCATTACAGCCTGATCTTGTACTTGCACATGGATCTTCCATGGGAGGAACTTCTTCTGAAGGATTGCAACAGCTTCGTGATTCAGGTATTACGGTACTAGTGGTTAATGCAGCAAAAAACTTTGCTGAGGTTTATGACTCAATTGAAATGATTGGAACAGCTACAGGTAAAAAGGAAGAATCCGAAACGATTGTAAATGAAATGAAATCAAAAGTGGAAGAAGTTAAAGAAAAAGCTACACTCATCAAAGAAGAGGATAAGAAAAAGGTCTATGTTGAATTAGACATCGTGCCTAATATTTTTGGTGCAGGGAAAAATACCTTCATGGATGAAATGTTATCGATGATTCATGCCGAGAACGTAATATCAGAGGAAGGCTGGCAATCGATTGACCAGGAGGTTGTTATTGCCAGAAATCCAGATGTTATCATCACAACATATGGATTATATACAGAAGGCGCTGTTGAACAACTATTGAAACGGGAAGGCTGGCAAGATATTAATGCCGTAAAGAATAAACAAGTAATAGATGTTCATCCCGATAAAGTGTCGCGCCCAGGACCTCGTCTTGTTGAAGGAGTAGAGGAATTTGCAAAAGCGGTTTACCCAGATATTTTTAACCAATAAATTAATAGCTTATCTAGTTGCGGCTACTTTTTTACTAGTCACAATGCTAGTTGCTATATCGACCGGTTCAGTACATGTACCGGTCTCAGATCTTCTGCATATTTTAGGTGCGGGAATTTTCCGTTTATCTACTGAACAAATGGATCCGATGTACACGAATATTGTCTTGAATATTCGTCTGCCACGGGTTATATTAGCTGGTCTAGTTGGGGCGTCTCTTGCGATTGCAGGAGCCGCCTTTCAAGGGTTATTAAGGAATCCACTCGCTGACCCCTATACGCTTGGTGTCTCTTCAGGTGCATCCGTTGGAGCCGTTGTAACCATATTTTTTAATTTATCAATCCCCTTTATTGGAGCATTCACCCTTCCTTTTTTGAGCATCATTTGCGCATTCATGACGATTCTTATTGTTCTTCTTTTCGCTCAAAAAATTGAACGCTCGATGAAAGTAGAGACAATCATTTTAACCGGTATTATTTTTAGTTCATTTTTAGGTGCGTTTATTTCTCTTATGATTGCGTTAACGGGTGATGAACTTCGACAGATTATTGGTTGGCTGCTAGGAAGTGTGTCCATGAGAGGTTGGGATTATATTAAAATTATCCTTCCCTTTTTTATTGTCGGTGCACTGTTTATTTTAGTGAATGCCAATGAGTTGAATGCGATGTCATTTGGTGAAGAACGAGCCCAGCATTTAGGTGTCAATGTGCAAAGACGAAAAATGATGATTTTAACGGCGGGCTCTGTTTTAACAGGCGCGGCCGTGGCGGTTTCAGGAACGATCGGATTTGTCGGTCTTGTCATTCCACATTTAACAAGGCTACTAGGGGGTCCTGACCATAAGCATCTATTGCCATTATCTATTCTAACGGGAAGCAGCTTTTTAATTTTGGCTGATCTTGTTGCAAGGACGATTATTTCTCCGACAGAGCTTCCGATTGGTGTGATCACGGCATTAATTGGTGCACCGGTATTTGCCTTTATTTTAATTGGTCGCAAAAAGAAAGAAAGGAGAGGGTGACAATGCTGGAAATTCAAGATTTAAACGGGGGCTATGGCCATGCACAGGTACTTTCGGATGTTTCATTTAATGTACATAAGGGCGAGCTCTTTGGGATTCTTGGACCTAACGGAAGCGGCAAAACAACGCTTTTAAAGATGATCAGCGGTGTTTTGCCTTATCAACAAGGGGATATTTTGCTAAAAGACCATTCGTTGAACATGTACTCAGCCAAACAGCTTGCAAAAGTCATTGCTGTTCTCTCTCAGCATACTTCCGAAGCCTTTTCTTATACGGTCAAAGAGACAGTCTCTCTTGGTCGGTACGCCCATCAAAAGGGATTTTTCAAAGAGTGGAGTAAGACAGATGAGGAAATGGTTCAAAAGGTAATGAGTTGGACGGGAATCACGGCTTTTCAAGATCATTCCATTCAACTCCTTTCTGGAGGAGAGCGGCAACGTGTCTTTTTAGCCCAAGCACTAGCACAGGAACCAGAGATTCTTCTGCTTGATGAACCGACGAATCATCTCGATTTGTCTTATCAAAAGGAGCTATTAGACTTGTTGCGAAAATGGACGAGGGAAAAGGGCTTGACGGTCGTGTCCATTTTTCATGATCTTAACTTAGCAGGCCTTTATTGCGATCGTTTGCTGCTTCTTGAAAATGGAAGGATTCATCGCTTTGATACGCCAAACGAAGTGTTAAAACAAGAAACGATCCAAGCCGTTTATAAGACAAAAGTGATCAAACAATCCCATCCGAAGGTGCCAGCACCACAAATGGTATTGCTTCCTGAGATCAATGATGTTGAATGGGTAGAAGAAAAAATTACGGAAGAATGTGTAACAGTTCATAAGGGTTATATTGATCTTAAAGCCCCTTATTCTTTACGAACGATGTCTTCAGGTGTGATCGGATCTGGAACAGGCTGGCATAATACATTTGTGAATAGACATGTTGATAAAAATTATAATTGTGACAATCATCGTGAAGAAATGGCTAACTTTTTGAAGGAGAATGGGTTTGATCCTTCTGAAACGGTTGGTATGATGACAGCTGTTGTAACGGAAGATGTTGTTTTTCGGTTGTATGAAGAAAAGGATTTCTCCCTATTGGTGGTCGTGACGGCGGGTGTAGGGAATGCGGTTGATGTTTCAAAAAGCTATGAAAACAGCTTTCAAGTAAAACCAGGTACCATTAATACATGGTTATTTGTCAATGGAGAACTGACAGAGGAGGCGTTTATCCAATCGATTATGACGGCGACAGAGGCGAAAGTAAAGGTACTGCAGGATAGAGGGATTAAAGATGCTAATACAGGAACGATTGCAACAGGAACGTCGACTGACAGTATTTTGATTGCCGCTACCCAAAAGGGCAGGTCTCTTGAGTTTGCTGGTACGATTACGCCCCTTGGAAAACTGATTGGTAGGGGCATATATGAATGTACAATAGAGGCGATTGAGAAAAGTAACCAAAGAAGAGCAAGCATATGATCATTGAACATTTACTAGCTATTACGATTGCGTTTGTGCTGGATCGCATTGTTGGAGATCCACCTTCATGGCCACATCCGGTTAAATGGATCGGAGCACTCATATACAGGCTTGATAAAAGGTACAATAAAGGACCTAACCGGAAGTGGAAAGGCCTCATGATGTTATTTATTGTTCTGTTGGTTGTGTTTGTACCAGCATTGTTTATCAGTACTGTCGCTTATCAGATTCATCCTTTGGTAGGCATTATCGTAGAAAGTATCTTGATTTCTACGACGATGGCCCAAAAAAGTTTAAAGGAAGCTGCCTTGGAAGTCTATCACCCACTGCAACGGAATGATTTTGATGAAGCGCGTGTAAAGCTCTCCTATATTGTAGGGAGAGATACTGAAAAATTGGATGAAAGTGAAATTGTCCGTGGAACGGTTGAAACGGTGGCTGAGAATACGAGTGATGGGGTAACTGCACCGATGTTTTGGGCGTGGGTTGGTGGTGCTCCTTTTGCACTTTTGTACCGGGCGATTAATACTTGCGATTCGATGGTGGGTTATAAAAATGACAAGTATCTTGATTTTGGCTGGGCATCTGCTCGGATGGACGATGTTGTGAATTGGATTCCAAGTAGATTGACTGGTTTTATCATGTTACTCGCCAATCGACCGAAAAAAACAGAGACAAGGACTGCTTGGAGGATTTTGTATCGTGATGCAAAGAAACATCCAAGTCCAAACAGTGGTTGGTGTGAAGCGGCGGCTGCTGCTCTTCTTGGTGTTCAGCTTGGTGGAATAAATACATATAAAGGAATCGTTTCAAATCGAGCGCTTATGGGAGATCCACTGGATCCGCTTGAACGGAATGATATCGTTAAAATGAATACCATTTTATTACAAACAACTTTCTTCTTTTTACTAATATTATGGCTTGGAGGTGTGTTCGTTGACATGGCCATCACATGGTTCTAATCCGCACTATTTATACGAAGCTGCTGGACTTAAGAAACCAGATCATGTACTTGATTTCAGTGCCAATATTAATCCATTTGGACCACCGTCTTCGATTCAAGAGAACTGGATCGATTTTTTTCAAGGGATTTGGCAATATCCTGATCCTCATACAGCTTCTTTAAAAGGGAAGCTAGCTGAACGAGAAGGTGTCTTGAAAGAACAAATCTTAATTGGAAATGGCGGCGCCGAAATGATTAGTCTTATTGGGAGGCTTTTGGCAGGTAAGAAGGTTCTGATTGTGGAACCGGCATTTTCTGAATATGAAAAAGCTTGTCAGATAAATGACTGTGACATTTCTTATTTTCAGTTGGCGGAAGGCTGGGAGATTGACTCTGACGCTTTAAGAAAGAAGCTTTCACAGGTGGATGCTGTTTTTTTCTGTAATCCGAATAATCCAACGGGTCTTTATTATCCTCTAAAAACGATTCTACCGATCTTACGAGAATGTGAGACACAAAATTGTTTTCTGATTGTAGACGAAGCATTTCATGATTTCTTGATGGAATATGAGCCACTCTCACCTTTGATAAAGGAATATACTCGTCTCATTTTATTGCGATCCTTAACGAAAATGTTCGCTATTCCTGGACTTAGACTTGGTTACGCAATAGCTAGTCGTGAAATTATTACGAAACTGTCTGACTACCGGCCCCATTGGAGTGTGAATAGTGTGGCACTTGCAGTAGGGGATATATGTGTGGCAGAAAAAAACTATATAGAGGAAACGGTTCAATTCATCCATTCAGAGCGTGAAAAGTTGGTTGCATTCTACGAGAAAAATGGCTTTGAAGTGTCCTATTCAAAGGTTAATTTTTATTTGCTTAGAGACCCACAGTTAGTAGATCCTTATCCGTTGTTTCAATTTTTACTCCAAAAAGGTATTGTCCCTCGACATACCTTTAATTTTCCAGGACTGGAAGGGCGCTGGCTGCGCTTTGCGATCAGAAACAGGGAGGAAAATCAGAAACTGAAGGAGGCGATGCAGGAATGGCGAATGATTCATCCATTATCTTTATAACCGGCGGGGTCCGCAGTGGAAAAAGCCGTTTTGCTGAAAAAATGGCGATGGAGCTATTGTCGTTTTCTAGTGGGAAGCAACTTCATTATATTGCAGCGATGCAGGCATCAGATTCTGAAATGAATTTAAGAATTAGCCGTCATCAAGAGGAGCGGCTTCAAAGTGGATATCAATGGAAGACATGGGAGCAGCCTATTTCGATTGGGGAGCTAGCGCCATTTTTCCAACAGGATGACATTGTTTTACTTGATTGTTTAACCACGTGGCTGAACAATGAATTGTTTTTTGTAGAGGACAAGTGGCAGGAAGACCAATTTCGAGTTACGCTTTTTGAAAAAATGTATCAGGGGATAAGTGCGATTAGTCAGAAGGTGAAATGTCTCATTATTGTTAGTAATGAAGTGCTTTACGAGCCAATGGGGAACAATGACCTTGTGTTTAGTTATCATCAATTGCTAGGGAAACTACACCAATCGATTGTCGCTAATGCTCATCAAGCGTTTTTAGTAGAAGCAGGGATTCCTGTTTTAATGAAAGGGGAAGCGAGATGAAGGGAGTTATGATCCAAGGTACTGCTTCTGATGTGGGGAAAAGTTTAATTGCGACTGCACTTTGTCGACTTTTTGCTCAGGAAGGAACGAAGGTAGTACCTTTTAAATCACAAAATATGTCTAATAATTCTTATGTGACCATAGATGGATTGGAGATTGGGCGTGCCCAAGGAATTCAGGCAGAGGCGGCGAAAACAGAAGCCACGGTTTGGATGAATCCAATTCTGCTAAAGCCACGGTCAGACCAAGAAGCAGAGGTTGTGTTGCTTGGGGAAGCTGTTAAAACACTTTCTGGTAAAGGATATCGCGAAACCTTTTATGATAAAGGGCTTGAGGTGATCGATGAGGCATTAAATCAGCTTGGTAAAGAGTTTGAGGTGTTTATTTTAGAAGGAGCAGGAAGTCCGGTAGAAATGAATTTAAAAGACCGGGAGCTTGTGAATATGAAGATAGCCGAGGTAGCTGATGTGCCTGTTTTCTTAGTTGCTGATATTGATCGTGGCGGGATATTTGCTAGCATTGTCGGAACGCTTGACTTATTAACAAGTGAGGAACGGAAAAGAGTGCAAGGAATCATTATTAATAAATTCCGAGGGGACTTCAGTTTGTTTACAAACGGTGTGAAATGGATCGAGGAAAAGACAGGAGTTCCAGTCTTGGGGGTTCTTCCTTACATAAACAATCATATGATTGATCGTGAGGATTCTTTATCTATCAATGAGTTTCGGAGTATGAAAAAAAACGGTCGTCTTGAGATTGCGGTGGTTCAGCTTCCGTATGCATCAAATATAAGTGATATCGAACCATTCCTATATGAAGAAGATGTACACTTGCGTTTTGTGCGAAACAGTGCTGAGTTTGGTCAACCAGATGCGGTAATCATTCCAGGGACGAAAAGTACCATTCATGATTTACAGTTTATAAAGGAGGTCGGACTTGCTGAGGCAATCATAGATTTTGCACGTAATGGCGGCTTTGTGACTGGGATATGTGGTGGTTATCAAATGCTTGGGAAAACGCTTATCGATGAGGAAGGAACAGATACGGGAACAGTAGCCTTTGAAGAATCAGGTTTAGGGCTTATGGAAGCCGTAACTTATTTTCGTAAAGAAAAGCAGACGATCCGTGTTAAAGGTATCTATCATCCACAAACGAGTATTGGCGAAGGTAAAGTAGAAGGATACGAAATTCATTTAGGTGATACGGTCTTTTCTGATGAAATAGAGAAGAGAGGATTGTTCCTGTTTGAGTCAGATCGTGAGGAAGGTTACTATAGCGAGAATGGGCGTATTGTAGGCACATACCTTCATCATCTTTTTCATAATGATGACTGGCGTCATTATTGGCTGAATACGGTTCGTAAAAATGTGAATCTACCACAAAAGCCAAAAGTGAGTGTCGGCGTATTGAAAGATGAACGCTATGATCGATTAGCTGAAGAGATGGGAAAACATCTTGATTGGGAAAAAATAAAGAAGATCATCTCGGAATGGAACTTTGTTCATGAAAACCATTAAAGGTCTGATTATGAGTATTCAATTTTTTACAAGTATTCCGATTCCCTATGAAGTTCCAATGGATCGTATTCATATGGAAAAGGCGATTAAAATGTTCCCGTTACTCGGTTTATTACAAGGGATCTTTTATAGTTTTCTATTGTATGGGCTTATGCATTGGACGCCTTTTTCTCCACTTGCTGTTGCTTTTATTATTTGGCTTTCACTTATCACTCTAACAGGTGGACTTCATCTTGATGGATGGATGGATGCAAGTGATGCCTTCTTTTCTTATCGTGACAAGCAAAAACGACTTGAAATTATGAAGGATCCTAGGGTAGGAGCATTTGGTGTGCTCTCGATTATCGTTCTGTTAAGTGCTCGTTTTCTATTTATTTATGAGATCACACTTCAAGCGGTTGATGCTACTTATCTCTTCATCCTATTGATCCCTTTTTTTAGTAAAAGTGTGATGGGGATTCTTTTACTTAAAGTACGGGCAGCAAAAGAGGATGGACTTGGAATGTTATTTAAAAATGCAGCAACACCACGTACTCTATGGGTCTATCCTGTTTATATAGTGATTGTGTTTGGTGGAGTGTTGCTTATGCTGCCAGAAGCTGTTAACGGGGTTCTTTTATTATTGATGGTAGCTACTGTATTTTTGTTTATTACTTCAAGAAAAGTTGTTAAATGGTTTGGTGGAATTACAGGTGATGTATTAGGGGCATCAGTAGAAGGAGTGGAAACTGTTTTATGGATGACGCTGTGGTTGTGGCATTATTTCGCCATGGGATAACAGAGGAAAATAAACGAAAAGCTTATATTGGTTGGACAGACGCTCCGATTTGTGAGGACGCAAGGTTGGTTTTAGCTAATCAGACGTCTAAACTGTCACCATATGAGAGGGTTGTGACAAGTGACTTGAAACGTTGTTTGCAAACAGCTGAAGTTTTGTTTCCAGATCAAGATCCACAAGCATGGCCGGAATTTCGCGAGATGAATTTTGGTCGTTGGGAAGGGAAAATGTATGAAGAGCTAGCTGGGGATCCTTATTATGAAGAGTGGATCAAGAATCATTTTGCGAGTGAACCGCCTGAAGGTGAAGGATATTCCACTTTTGCAGAGCGGATTGAAAAGGGCTGGCAAAAGGTATTTCTGATGATGTTAGAGGGGGATCTGGGCCGTACGGCTATCGTGACTCATGGGGGTGTGATTCGTTATCTGCTATCAAAACTAGGGCACGAAGAACGTGGTTTTTGGGAGTGGCAGGTTCCTCATGGAAATGGTTTTGAACTCGTATGGTCAACAGAAGAAGCTTTTAGGAGGGGTGAGCGGTGTACTTTGTTACGGGTGGTGCCTTTAACGGAAAATCAGGTTGGGTAAAAGCATACAATGGGATAAGTGAAAAAAATAGCCTTTGGCTTTCCGCTTATCAGGAGGATGTTTTACCAGACAGTCTAGATATTTTGCATGATGGGACCGTTGTATTAGAAGGGGTTGAACAGTGGGTAAAAGCGTTATTGACTGTGTTTAATGCTGTAGAAGTTCGGCAGAAATGGCAGTTATTATTGAAAGAGTGGCTGATATGGGAAGAGAGTCAACAAGGTAGAGTGATTATTTTAATTGGCTCAGACATCACAAAAGGAATTGTTCCTATTGAAGCAAGCGAGCGAATGTGGCGTGATGTAACAGGAAGGGTTTTTCAGGATACGGTCTCTGTTTGTGAGCGAGTTGATCTGATTTGGTACGGAATCAATCAAAGGTTGAAATAAAAGGAAAAAAGGGGAGAAATGAAATGAGAATTTATACACGGACTGGTGACAAGGGGCAAACAAGTATTATTGGTGGAAGAGTAGGGAAGGACGATATACGGGTAGAGGCATATGGAACCGTCGATGAAGTCAATTGCTTTGTTGGGCAGGCTGTGACTCAGCTTCAAGCTGAACTTTTTCAGGATGTGATTGATGATTTGGAAAAAATTCAACATGAGCTATTTGATTGTGGTGGAGACCTAGCAAATGTGACGAAAAAACGTGAGCTTAAATTAACAAACGAAGCCATTGCCTATTTGGAAACGAGAATCGATGCGTTTATCGAAGAAGCGCCTGAATTGGAACGTTTTATTTTACCTGGAGGAGCACCGGCCGCTGCGTCTCTTCATATTGCACGTACAGTAACAAGAAGGGCGGAAAGATTAGTGGTAAAGCTTTCGAAAGAGGATCCTAGCTTAGCTGAATTACCTTTGCAATATCTCAATCGGCTTTCTGATTATTTCTTTGCTGTAGCAAGGGTCGTCAATTTTCGTCTTAACGTGAAGGATGTTGAGTACGTCAGAAGTGCTCCAGTCTTCCGTGATGGGAAAAGAAAGGAAGTAAGTGACAATGAACGTAAAGAAAATTAGTCTGATTAGTTTATTTCTAGCTCTGTCTGTTGCGGGGGCTTCAATTAAAATACCGGCGATTGTATCAAGTGTTGCGCTAGATGTGGTTCCGGCATTGTTAGCAGGTGTGATATTTGGAGGAGGACCAGGAGCCTTTATCGCTTTTCTTGGTCACCTTTTATCGGCTTTTATTGGGGGGATGCCATTAGGTCCACTTCATTTAGTGATTGCTGTTGAGATGGCTGTGCTTGTTTGGTTGTTTGCTATTTTTTATAGGAAAGGGAAGCGAGTGTTGGCTAGCGTTTTATTTGTTTTAGGGAATACGTTTGTAGCACCGTTACCGTTTTTATTTTTACTAGGTGCTGGATTCTACATTGGAATGATTCCTTCATTATTGATTGGATCCTTATTTAATATCGTGTTAGGTCTCCTATTGGCACCGCGATTATCATCCTTTTTTGCTGGGCGTATTCATAAGGAAACGGTAAAATGAAAAGAGATGTTTTAGTTATTCCAATGAACGAGTGGGAGTCGCTTGTGATATCTTCAGATAACAGTGGGGCCATTGGGTTGAAGGAGAAAGATGTTGTTAAAACTCTGTATGAAGTGGTCGCTTATTATGGTTTTAGGGTAGCTGTGATGGAATGTATGGCGGCAGGAGGGGTTCCTCTTTCTGTGGTTATTCATAATTTTTGTGAAGACGATTCATGGGAAGCCATTGTGAACGGAGTAGGTCGAGGGTTGGCAGAAATGGGAATGGTGACTGTGCCAATCACTGGTAGTACGGAAAGTAACTTTATGATGTTGCAATCGGCACTCGGTATGGTTGTGATCGGGAAAAGGGATCGTGATTTTCAGGAAGAGCCTATTGCAGCTATGGAGATGAAGTTGGCTGTTATTGGTTCGCCGTTAGTTGGCAAAGAGGTATTAGACAAGGAAAGAGAAGTGTTGCCGCTTTCCTTGTTTCAAGAAATTTGTCAGTTAGATGATGTGGTAGTTTTACCAGTGGGATCAAAAGGCGTTTTACATGAGTTAAAGGTTATGCTCGGCGATCATAAATTAGTAGAAGATGATTGGAACTGTGAAGTTGACCTACGTAAATCAACTGGTCCATCCACATGTATACTCATAGCCTTCCCACCAAACGCTGAACCAATCATTAAACAACTAACCTCCGACTTCTACCACCCCCTTCAGTGTCAGGCGCCATAAAAAGACAAATGTACGTATTGAATAGACGAAAAACGATATTTTATGTTTAGACTGTGTTAAAGGTTATTGTTGATAAATAGCTTTTGGTGTATGTGGCCATGCGTGTTATTCAGAATGAATAACTTAATGGACGCGTACACCAAAGGCCATTTGACCATCAATACTAGTATTTAATACAGCTTATGTTTAAAAGAAAAGAGAATTCCTATATGCAATTTTGGAATAAAAATAAACGGGAGTGTAGGATAATGGTATATTTATATATTGTTAGACATGGGGAAACCGAATGGAATAAAGAGGAGCGAATCCAAGGTAGACTAAATTCTAGCCTGACTACAAAAGGAAAAGAATATGCTAAGCTCTTAAGTGAACGGTTAAAGGATACCGAATTTGACCATATTCTTTCAAGTCCAAGTGAAAGAACGCTTGAAACAGCACAGTTGATCAAAGGAAATAGAAACATAAGGATTAGAACAGATGAACGTATCATGGAAATGCATATGGGACCTTGGCAAGGAATGAAGAAAACAGAAATTAAAGCTCTATACCCTTATGAATATGATCACTTTATGAATAAACCAGATGGTTATCGAAATAAAGGTGCTGAATCGTTTGTAGATATGAACAAGCGGGCGGTCGATTTCCTTAATGAGATCAGATCTAGGAAGATAAGTGGAAATCTTTTAGTTGTGACACATGGATTGTTCATCAAATCACTCTATCTTCTTTTTAAAGGGATTGATTTAAAGGAGATATGGACAGAGCCTACGGTTGAGGGGACTAGCTTAACGATAGTGAAAATAGATCATGATCGGATCGAACTTATATTGGAAGGCGATATGAGTCATGTGAAAGGAAAAGAAGTTTTAAGTTATTGAGCTCTTTTTCCATCATTATTTTCCTTTTAAAGGTTTCGATGGAGCCTATTGATACATACTTATAAGAATAAATACTCCCTCTTAGGCAATAGGCATAAGAGGTATCAAGGGTTAATGATAGAGAAATAAAAAACTTGATCCATACCCTACAATAATCACTCCCTCTCCTATTTCATAAAATGGTAAAATGATTGAGTGCGACTTATAAACTGGAGGTTCTAAAATGAAAATAAAATTGGGTTTATTATATGGCGGGAAATCGGCAGAGCATCAAGTCTCATTACGGACAGCGTTGGCCGTTATTGAAGCATTAGATCATGAAAAATTTGAAATACATCCTATTTATATTAATGAAAAAGGCGAGTGGATCAAAGGGTCACAATTAACAGAACCTGTTGAAAGGGTAGAGGATTTAAAGTTTTCACAAACAGAAACCTCTTCAAGTACAGCTCTGTCTTCGACTCTTTTTCAAACGAGTGATGGAAAGGAATCAGTTGATGTCGTTTTCCCGCTTCTTCATGGTCCAAATGGAGAAGATGGTACGGTGCAAGGGTTTTTAGAGTTGCTAAATCTCCCTTATATTGGAAATGGTGTTCTGGCTTCCTCAGCTGGTATGGATAAAGTCATTATGAAAGATATTTTTGCCCATGCAGGACTTGAACAAGTGAAGTATGTATCATTTATTAAAAGCGAGTGGAAGGATGCACAGGAATCAGTGTATAAGCAAGTTGAAAGTGCCCTTGGTTATCCTTGTTTTGTGAAGCCTGCCAATCTTGGATCAAGTGTTGGAATTAGTAAATGTACAAACATGACTGAATTAGATAAAGCGTTTCAAGAAGCTTTTCAATTTGACCGGAAAGTAATTATTGAAGAAGGCGTCACTGCTAGAGAAGTGGAGATAGCTGTACTAGGGAATGATGATCCTAAATGTTCAGTTGCAGGAGAGATTGTTCCGAAGAAAGATTTTTATGATTACAAGGCAAAGTATGAAGATGGGGATACAGGTCTTATTATCCCTGCCGAGATTACAGAAGAGGAATACAATCTGTTGAGCGAGAAAGCGGTTCAAGCATTTAAATCACTTGATTGTTCTGGACTTGTAAGAGCGGATTTCTTCTTAACAAAGGACGGAAAAGCAATGATTAATGAAGTCAATACAATGCCTGGATTTACACCAGTGAGTATGTTCCCTCTTCTTTGGAAACATACGGGAATGGAATATCCACAATTAATTGAGCGTCTTGTGCAATTGGCAATTGAACGACATGAAGAAAAGCAAAGTATTAAATATACATTTTAATGCGTATAAAAACATGGTAAAATTCCATTTTTTTGATGAGAGGAGGGTCAGACGATGATTAATCGAACGTTAGAACAATTACAGAACATGATACAAATAGAGAATAATCCTACGGCTTTTAAAGATATTGTTATAAAAGGTGTTTCCATTGATTCGCGAAAAGTTGAATCAGGCAATTTATTTGTACCTTTTAAAGGAGAGAGCTCTGATGGTCATCGTTTTGTAGAAGATGCTTTAAAAAGAGGAGCATCAGCTGCTCTTTGGCAGAAAGATGTCCCCGATCCACCCACACACCTACCTATTTTAATGGTAGAAGATACACTTATTGCACTGCAGGAGCTAGCTAGAAGCTATCGAAATGAACTAGATATGAAGGTTGTCGGGATTACTGGTAGCAATGGTAAAACAACAGTAAAGGATATGACAGCCAACCTACTGGCGCTACAATACAAAGTGCAAAAAACAGAAGGGAACTACAATAATCATATTGGATTGCCATTGACGATTCTATCTCTTGATGAGGATACAGATATTGCTATCCTAGAAATGGGCATGAGCGGTAAAGGTGAGATTGAATTCTTATCGAAGCTTGCGCGACCAAATGTTGCAGTGATTACGAATATTGGTGAATCACATTTACAAGATTTAGGATCAAGAGAAGGAATTGCTGAAGCGAAATTAGAAATTATTCAAGGCATTGTGGACAATGGGTTAATTGTCTATATGGGTGATGAGATTCTGTTAAAGGAAGGGCTTTCTCATTATGAAGGTCGTGCACAAATCAAGACTTTTGGGCGTCGTAGCAAAAATGACCTGTACCCAGTTGAAATGGATACTGATCAAAAGGGGAGTGCGTTTAGAATCAACGCATCAGAAACAGAATATTATTTACCCGTGCTAGGTACCCATAATATTTTAAATGCACTGGGTGCGATGCTGACCGCCCATTATTTCGAGGTCCCATATGAAAAAATGAATGATGGCTTTTCTAGTTTGAAATTAACCAATATGAGAATGGAATTAGTAGAAGGAAAACGAGGAGAAAGGATTATTAATGACGCTTATAACGCAAGTCCAACATCGATGAGAGTGGCCATTGATCTTGCTTCCAATCTTCCAGACTATGAAAGAAAAATCCTTGTAATTGGAGATATGCTTGAATTAGGTGAAAAGGAAAAAGAATTTCATTTTGAGATGGGAAGAAATATTGATCCGCAAAAAATTAATTTCGTTTTTACACTTGGAAATTTAGGAGCCCAGATTGCTGAAGGGGCCAAAACCGTTTTTCCATCTGAAAGAGTTCTTTCTTTTCTAGAGAAACAAACTCTTGTCGAAGAGTTGAAAAAATATACAAATGCAGAGACGCTTATTATGGTGAAAGCTTCTAGGGGAATGAAACTAGAAGAGGTGGTTACTGCTTTGCTAGAATAAAAATGAGCATCTTGCATTGTTGCAAGATGCTCGTTTTTATGTTGTAGAATCATTTAGGTTGATTTTAATAATGTCACTAATTGCTGAAAAGTTTCACTAAATTGTAAAAGCCTTTTAGTAAAACATTGAATGAAAGTTCTCAAAGAATTGGTAAGATAGTAGGTACCATCAGGGGGATTTCGAATCAAACCAATATTTTATCATGAAATGCGGCTATTGAAGCTGTAAGGGCTGGAGAAAGTGGTAAAGGATTTTCTCTTTTTTATGAAACTAAAAATTTCCATGTGTAGCATAATACTACATGGGTGAAAAATAAGGAATGAATCTATCTCAATTTCTTATGATGGCGGTGTCTTGAATGATTGGTTGCTTATGTATCCATGGGTTTACAGGTGCTCCTACTGAAGTTGAACCACTTGTATATTTCTTGCAAAGAAATACAGATTGGAAGATATCTGTACCAACCCTGCCAGGACATGGTGAAGCACTTGAACTAAAAGGGGTTCAGTACAAGCAGTGGATTGCGCATGCTGAACAGGAATTAGAGAAATTACTATGTACATGTGAAAAGGTCTATGTTGTTGGTTTTTCCATGGGGGGAATGATTGCGAGTTATTTGGCGGTGCATTTTCCAGTAGAAAAGCTTGTGCTTTTAAGTGCTGCAGCGTACTATGTAAACCCGAAACAACTGGTGACTGATATGGGAATGATGGCAAAGGATCTATGTAGAGGCACTCTTTCAGAAAATGAACTGTTTTTACGCTATCGACGAAAATGGAAGGAAACCCCTGTAGCGGCCACGCTCCAATTTCGCAAGCTTGTGAATTCAATAAGGCCTTTACTGCCTCAAGTAAGTGTTCCGACTTTTATTGCCCAAGGTGAAGTGGATGGTGTTGTTCCACCAAAAACAGCCCAATATTTATATAACCATATTCGTTCTTCATCAAAAAAACTCTTTTATTTAAAAAACTCGAAACATATCATCTGTCACTGTGAAGAACGAGAAGAATTATTTAAAAATATTCTTTATTTTTTAGAAACGAAAAATAAAAGTAAGTAAACAAACTTTTAAAATGAACCTATTTGAAAAATACTCTGTACTCTACTTATTCCAAAGTTGTCTGTGTTGCAAATAGGAGAGAAAACTGGTAAAATTATCTTAAAAGTGCCAATGAGAGAATTTCTTTCGAACCCAGACATACTCCATTTGGAGAATGTCTTTTTTCATTTTTGTATGTATTGCTGCGTCTTAAAATAAATTTTTGCAGGAATTTTACAGTGGAAAAGTGAGCAAGACTTGTTGAATTTAGCTATCTGTCTAGATTCAGGTTCCATCGGCTCAGTTCATAAGCCGATAGGCAGGTGCATTCCACTTTTCTAATAGGCTCGGGAGAAATCCACACTAGCCACTTTAATATAGACTATTTTGTTACAATTAAAGGAGATTGAATAAGTTGACAAAATTTGAAGAATTAGGAATTAGTCCAGCTACATTAAAGTCTTTAAATAGAATGGGATTTGAAGAAGCCACCCCCATTCAAGCTGAGACGATTCCATTAGGTCTATCAGGCAAGGATCTAATCGGTCAAGCGCAAACAGGTACAGGAAAAACAACAGCATTTGGAGTTCCAATGATTGACACAATTGATTATAGTAAGGACGTCATTCAAGGAATTGTTATCGCTCCAACGAGAGAATTAGCCATTCAAGTATCAGAGGAACTTTATAAGATTGGGTATGGAAAAAGAGCAAGAGTTCTGTCTATCTATGGTGGGCAGGATATTAATCGACAAATACGGGCGTTAAAAAGGCCTCCACATATTATTGTAGGTACTCCTGGTCGTTTACTTGATCATATCAACCGCAAAACAATGCATCTTGATCATGTGCAAACCGTTATTTTGGATGAAGCGGATGAGATGTTAAATATGGGATTCATTGAAGACATTGAATCGATACTTGCGCAAATTCCTGAAGAACGCCAAACATTACTTTTCTCAGCAACCATGCCTGCCCCGATTCAACGGATGGCTGAACGGTTTATGAAAAACCCTCAAATTGTTCGTGTGAAAACAAAAGAAGTAACAGTGTCTTCGATTGAACAATATTATATTGAGATACACGAAAAGGGTAAATTTGATATCTTAACAAGACTACTGGATATTCAATCACCAGAATTAGCAATCATCTTTGGACGGACAAAAAGACGGGTTGATGAACTTTCAGAAGCATTAAATCTTCGTGGGTATAATGCGGAAGGCATTCATGGAGATTTGAGCCAAGCAAAACGTATGTCGGTTTTACGAAAGTTTAAAGAAGGTTCAATTGATGTCCTTGTGGCCACGGATGTTGCAGCTCGTGGTTTAGATATCTCTGGTGTAACCCATGTATATAACTTTGATATTCCACAAGATCCTGAAAGTTATGTTCACCGGATTGGGCGAACAGGACGTGCAGGGAAAACAGGTGTAGCGATGACATTGATTACACCGCGTGAAAAGTCATACTTACATGTTGTAGAAAGAACGACGAAACGAAAAATGGAACGGATGGAACCGCCTACTTTAGATGAAGCATTAGAAGGTCAGCAAAAAGCCGTTATGGAAAAAATCGTCCAAACGATTGATTCCAATAATCTCAAATATTATAAGCAAACAGCTGATGAACTATTAGAAGGTCATGATGCTTCAACGGTTGTGGCAGCAGTCTTGAAAATGCTCACAAAAGAGCCTGATACAACTCCAGTGAAGTTGACAGAGGAAAAACCTTTGCCTTCTAAGCGTGATCGGAGATTTGATGATCGAAAGCGTGGCTACGATTCTAACAATCGTAACAGAAAACCGATGAAATCACGTCAAGGTCATAGTGGAAAGCGTTCAAATAACTCTCAGTATAAATCAAAATCAAATAGTTATAATAAGTAGCCATGTCTGAGGCTGACTCAAAAAGGTGTCAAGGATCCCCAAAATTACTATCTAGTGTAGACTGGTCAATAACCAGATTAGAGCAAGATTATTTTGTGGAGTTAGACTTCTTATGGGTCACCCTCTTTTTTTATGTTTTCATTAAGTTGTAATTGAATTTTGTGAAACTAAATAAATGTTATTACGTAAAGTAAACGAATACATTCATCCTACCTTAATTAAGACTCTGAGAAAATCTAGAAAGGATAGGTAGGGGATGAACTGTCCGTAAAAGTCTGATAAGTGCAATAAGAGTTTGCGTGACTAACCATTAGTGGGTGATGAGAAAAAACTCACTGATAGAAGTTTTCTTGATCAGATTAGTCAATAAGGGGGAATATGATGTTGGTTGAGCCGCAAAGTAGGATTTCAGAAAGAGCATTAATCGTATGGAAAATTTCAGGTGCCATTTATTCTATTTTATTTTTGTTATTGGCAGGAGGAATAACTGGTTTAACGATTGCATTTAATTGGCCCGTTTGGATTAGTATCGTGGCTATTATTTTATTTCTTTTTTTCACTTATTTTATAGTGTTTCTTTTTCCAATCTTACGCTGGAAACGATGGAGATATGAAGTGCGTGAGCAGGAAATTGAGCTTCAGCATGGGATTTTTGTGATTCAACGTACGCTCATCCCAATGGTTCGTGTTCAACATGTAGATACACTGCAAGGGCCTATTTTAAGAAAATACCATTTAGCTTCAGTTACAATCTCCACAGCGGCTACGGTCCATGAAATACCCGCTTTAGATTTGAAGGAAGCAGAAGAAATGAGAATTTCTATTTCGAAGCTTGCGAGGGTAGCTGATGAAGATGTCTAAACCGAAACGACTTCATCCAGTATCTGCAGTTATAAACTTCTTGAAATCATTAAAGGAATTAATTTTTCCATTTGTTTTCATCTTTCTATTTGGTGGGAATGGGATTAGTTTCAACTTTTGGCAAGTCTCGTTGGCTGTTGTTTTTATACTCCTTTCACTCGTTACCGGAGTACTATCATGGCTTCGATTTACGTACCGAGTTGAGGACGGAGAACTTAGAATTGAATCAGGTTTGTTTGTGAGAAAGAAACGCTATATTCCGTTTGAAAGGATTCAAAGTCTTGATCTTTCTGAGGGGATTTTACAACGTCCATTTGGCCTAGTGAGAGTAAGGGTGGAGACAGCTGGATCAAGTGGTTTAAAAGATGCTGAAGCGGTTTTGACAGCGATCACTAAAACAGAAGCAGAGGCAATCCAGGATATTCTTGCTTCAGTAAAATATACTGAACGAGTAGAAATGGAAGATGCAGCGGACGAAGCTGAGGTTATTTATAAAATTAAGCCATCGCAACTTTTGTTATTAGCTTCTACATCAGGAGGAGCAGGGGTTGTGATTTCAGCAGCTATCGCGTTTATTGCTCAATTTGATGAATTAATTCCATATAAAAAGATGTTTGAAGAATTGCAAGGGTTTATTTCAAGTGGGGTTGTATTTGTGAGCACCATTGTATTCCTGATCTTTTTGCTAGCTTGGTTGGTTGCTGTAGTGGGAACGATTATGAAATATGCTGGTTTTACAGTGAAGAAAGTAGATGACGATCTAATTATATCAAGAGGGTTACTAGAAAAACGACAATTGACGATCCCTCTAAATCGGGTGCAGGGGATTCTTATTTGTGAAAATATAATCAGACAACCTTTGGGGTTTGGGTCTGTATACATAGAGAGTGCAGGAGGATCACAGGAAGGAGACGGTTCGAAGGCGCTTATTCTGCCGATTATTAAGAAAAAAGAAATTGCGGGTCTGTTATCTCCTTTTTTAGCTGACTATCATTTTCGTCCTGACATCGTACCTTCTCCAAAGCGGGCTTTAAAAAGGTATATGTTTCGCAATTTAATCATTCCATTGTTCATTGTAGTTGTTTCATTAATTTTCTTCCAACCGTGGGGATATTTATCACTGTTACTTATTCCTGTTGGAGCTATCTGGGCTTTTCTAGAACATAAAGATGCTGGATGGAATGTGCAGCATCAACAATTAACGCTAACGTACCGTGGAATAGTTAAAAGGACTATTTTGATGAAAAAAAATAAAATTCAATCACTATCTGTGAGTAGAAGCTACTTTCAGAAAAGACAGGAACTTACCTCAATTAAAGCAACTATAAAATCAGGAATAGGAGGTTCAGGAGGAACTGTTGTGGACATTGAAAAAAGGGATGGCCACAAGGTTTATATTTGGTATAAACATACTTAATCGAGTGGTTGGCTCCATAAGAATAGAGAGGAGACTAGTGCCGATGTGTACATTAGCATATTTAAAGGGAGTCGAGTCTCTTAGGGTCAGCCTTTTTTTCGTAATGCAATAGCACCAATTAGGAACCCTGACAGAAGGCCGAAAATATGGGAAATGATATTAATATTTGGTTGAAGGAAGGTCATGATAACACTAATGACGGCAATGGTAATAATGAGTTGGCTGTTGTCCTTTGAAAGTAGGCTCTTGCGATAAATAACTAAGCTGATATACATACCGAATAAACCAAAAATTGCTCCACTAGCCCCTACATGAATGTATGTAACAGGTTCAATGAATAAAGTGGCGATATTTGCTGAAATTCCGGTGATCAAATAAATCGCTGTAAAGCGAACGGGTCCTAGTATTCTTTCTAAAGCAGGTCCAAAAAGAACAAGCGAAAAACTATTAAAAAGTACATGAGAGAATCCGCTATGTATAAAGATAGGTGTGACGAGTCTCCAAAGTTCTCCCTGCCAGATATACAAATTAACGCCTGCTAAATATTCAAACACTAATGAGTTGGGGAATATAGGTAATGATGTTAATAAAAAGAATATAATATGGATCAGAACAATCAAAGAAACGATAGGATAATAACGAATAAATTCTTGGAAGCTTTCTGTTCTCGTAAACATATAATCCCTCCTAAAATTTATTTTCTTAAATCATACCATAGCCCTTCTTAGATCAAAACTGAAAGGGCTCTTGCTACAATGTCCTCTGTCCTTTTTCGGTGGCTGACATCGGTATGTTAATAAATATTATTATAGATAGAAGGAAGATGCAGAATGATTGCTGGTATTGGACTTGATATAGTTGAATTACAACGGATAAGAAACATTTCTGAGCGTCAAATAAAATTTGTGGATCGTATTCTTACTTCATTTGAGAAAGAAACGTATCAATGTTTAACTGAAAAAAGACAGGTGGAATACTTAGCAGGAAGATTTGCTGCTAAGGAGGCGTTTGCAAAGGCAGTTGGAACAGGAATTGGTGAAAGTTTATCTTTCCTTGATATTCAAGTAGAAAATGATGAAAAGGGAAAGCCATTTATTCGTAAGCCACAGCAAGAAGGAATACACCTTTCTATTACGCACAGTGCTGAATATGCAGTAGCACAAGTAATCATTGAAAAGGAGTGTTAGGATATTGGGTATTCAAAAAGTTGAAGGAATACTCCTTGCAAAAGAAGAACGTTTTTTTATGCAAGGACAGTGAAAAAATTCTTTCCTTATTTGAGCTGAAAAAAGCTTTAGTTTCCTGATAAAAGGAATTATAAAGAAGACTTCCATCAGTGGGGGTTTTCTTCATCCCCCATTGATGGTTAGTCACGCGAAGCCTGATTGTCTTTTCTAAGAGCTGAAGCTCTTAGAAAAGACCTTATCGCCCTTATCGCCCTTATCGCCCTTATCGGATCTTAACGGGCAGTTTGATCCCCAACAATCCTTCCTCGATTCTCTCGAAGTCTTGAGGTAGGGGTCTTACTGTCCGTTAAGACGGGATTAAATAATAAAAGAATATAATAAAATGCCTTTAATCCCTTTCTTTTAGTCCGTCATATTATACGAGGTTGTCTCATATATTCATAGTGCAATAGGAGAGACAAGGCTAGGTAACTTCTGCTTTTAGTTTTCTCCTTCTAGGTTGAAATGAGACAAAGGGGTTGAAGGAATGAAGAAAAAGTTATTCATGCTGGCTTTAGGGCTCATGATTGTCCTTGTATTATCTGCCTGTGGAGAAAAATCACAAGAAGATGTCTTGAACACGCTAGGAGGGAAGGTGGATGAGTTAGCAGGTTATAAGGCAAAGGCAAAAATGACCTTACAAATGGGAAGTGAACCACATACGTATGATGTGGAGATTTGGCATAAAGACCCTAACTTCTATCGGGTTGACTTAAAAAATGCCAAAAAAGATCAGAACCAAATGATCCTTCGCAATGAGGAGGGGGTCTTTGTATTGACGCCAGCCCTAAACAAGAGCTTTAAATTCCAAAGTGATTGGCCACAAAATAGTAGCCAAGCGTATTTATACGAGTCACTTGTAAAGGATATTATAGAGGACAAAGAAGCGAAGTTTACAGCGACAAAAGATCACTATGTGTTTGAAACAAAAACACGTTATCAAAACAGTAAAATGCTCCCTTATCAAGAAATTACCCTAAATAAAAAAGATCTAGCACCTATAAGTGTAAAAGTAATGGATACTGATCGCAATGCACTTGTAACTGTTGAATTTTCTAAAATGGATTTTAACGCTAGCTTTGATAAAAATGACTTTAACGTACAGAAAAATATGACAGGTGCCCAACTCGATAAAACCGTCATGGCCGATTTAAAGGATCAGGAGTTTTCAGTTAAGTATCCGGAAGAAATGCCTGGTGTTAGTTTAATTAGTGAAAAAGAAGTGGAAGTGGAAGATGGGAAACGAGTTGTACTCACTTATGAGGGTGAAAAGTCGTTTACATTAGTTCAAGAAAAAACAACCGTCATGCCTGCTACAGCCGGACCAACCAATGTGACCGGAGAACTTGTTGATTTAGGATTTACTATTGGAGCACTGACAGATAATAGTCTCACTTGGACAAATAACGGAGTGGATTATATGATTGCCTCCAATGATTTGACTTCTGAAGAAATGGTGACAATTGCTCGTACAGTTCAAAGCAATGCGGTAAAATAAGGAAAGGAACAGGCTCGGAATAAAGAGCCTGTTTTTATTTTAGGATTTGCTCAGGTATAACGAGATATTTATACTCAAAAGATCCTCTTAACCTATTTGACAAGCATTGATTCGAGTCTGATAATATAACGTATGTAGGTGCTTGCCGACTTTAGGGAGGGTCAACTGGAAAAATGGGGGAACAGAGATTTTATCGTGATACATGGGCAGAAATTAACTTAGATCATATTTATTATAATGTACAATCATTGAAGCGTATATTACCGGAGAAGGTGACCTTGTTTGCAGTTGTAAAAGCAAATGCGTATGGGCATGGTGATGTTCAAGTGGCACGTACAGCTCTTCGTGCCGGTGCCTCTTATTTAGCAGTTGCTTTTATTGATGAAGCAGTTGCTTTACGAAAGAAAAGGATTACTGCACCGATTCTTGTTTTAGGTGCCTGTCGACCAGAAGATGTTGAATTGGCTATAGAGCAGAATATTACATTAACCGTTTTTCGAAAAGAATGGCTGTTAAAGGCAAAAGAATGTTTAAAAACGAACAAACAGGTTCGTGTTCATATAAAGATAGATACTGGAATGGGTAGAATCGGTGTAAGGACAAGGGAAGAGCTTAAAGAAATTGAGAACTTCATTAGAGAAAATCCTTGCTTCTATTTAGAAGGGGTTTTTACCCATTTTGCAACAGCAGATGAATTAGATCGAACATACTACAAACAACAGTTAACCTTATTTAATGGTCTATTGAAGAGTTTTCAACAACTTCCTGATATCGTGCATTGTAGTAACTCGGCTGCATCCCTTCGATTTCCAGAAAGTTATTTCAATGGCGTCCGCATGGGGATTTCCATGTATGGGTTAAGTCCCTCGCTCGAAATGATACCTGTATTACCTTTTCAGTTAAGAGAGGCCTTTTCTCTACGGACAAAACTCATTCATGTGAAGAAAATGAAGCAGGGTGAAAAAGTGGGTTATGGGGCAACCTACGAAGCGGGAGAAGATGAATGGATTGGAACATTGCCAATTGGGTATGCTGATGGATGGATTAGAAAACTTCAAGGGCAAGATGTTTTAGTGAATGGAAAACGAACACCTCTTGTGGGCAGGATTTGTATGGACCAATCGACGATAAAACTTTCTTCGTGTTTACCGTTAGAAACGGTTGTTACGCTTATTGGTACACAAGGGGATGAGACAATTTCGGTTAATGAAATTGCTGGGAAGTTGGAGACGATTAACTATGAGGTCACTTGTATGGTATCTAATCGAATTCCACGCGTATTTATGAAAGAGGGAGAAGTAGTGGAAGTGGTCAATGGATTGCTTTAATGAAAATCAGGAGGGTTCCCAGTTTATTTGTGGTATAATTCATTGGAGGAAAGATTGTTTTAAGTGAGAATCCCAACATATTCTAGATAATAAAGCGTATGTATGCATAAAAGGAGATTTTTTTGGACTTAATATTGTAGAATTCTTGAATAGTCTTTGCATTAGGTTAAAATAATGATATTATAAAAAATGGTAGAGTGAATTGGTGTGTATTGATGGTGGAGGTGTAGAGTTGTGTCTGAGTCAAGTGTAACGACAGAGATTATGATAAAATTACCGCAACATCTATTAAGTGAGTTAGACGGTTTTGTCAAACAAGAGAATGTAAATCGTAGCGAATTTATTTATCAAGCAACAAAAATGTATTTGCGTGAACGAAAAAAAAGACATATTCGTGAATCCATGAGACGAGGCTATATGGAAATGGCCAAAATAAATTTGACGATTGCATCTGAAGCATTTCAAGCAGAATATGAGGCAGAACATACAGTTGAACGTCTAGTAAGCGGAGGATAATCCTTTGATTGTCAAACGTGGAGACGTTTATTTTGCGGACCTTTCCCCAGTTGTTGGCTCAGAACAAGGCGGGGTACGCCCTGTACTCGTCATTCAAAACGACATCGGGAATCGGTTTAGTCCCACAGTAATTATTGCAGCAATTACAGCGCAGATACAAAAAGCGAAGCTGCCTACGCATGTTGAAATTGATGCGAAACGTTATGGCTTTGAAAGGGATTCGGTCATTCTATTAGAGCAAATTCGTACAATAGATAAACAACGCTTAACCGATAAGATAACTCATCTCGATGATGAAATGATGGAAAAGGTCGATGAAGCCCTGCAAATTAGCCTTGGTCTTATTGAATTTTAAACTTCTTTATATGTAAACGTCCTTATTTAATATAGGGACGTTTTTATTTTGGCAAAGCTGTGTTAATGATTGCGATTGAAAATAGCCTTTGGTATACGTGGGCATGTGTTTTATTCTATTGAATAACTTAATGCCCGCGTATACCAAAGGCTTTTGAAGCACTGACAAAATAGCCTTGTGACTTTGTAGAAATTTGTCTATAGATTCAATAGAGTTGTGGTTGTGTATCGCATGTGTTTTTTTGTTAAAATAAAAAATAATAATAACCATTGGAGGCTGTACGATTGGAAAAAACCATAGATAAAAAAGAGTCATTATATCAACTAATCGCATTAGAGCAATCTCTTTCCATTAAACAGGTAAAAAATGTGATTGCGATGCTTGATGAAGGGAATACCGTTCCGTTTATTGCTCGTTATCGAAAAGAGCAAACGGGATCTTTAGATGAAGTGCAAATAAGGGATATTATGGAAAGATCACAGTACATACAGAACTTAGAACAGCGAAAAGAAGAAGTGATCCGACTGATAGATGAACAGGGGAAATTGACTCCTGAACTAGAGCAGAATATTGTGAAGGCAGTTAAGTTGCAAGAAGTTGAAGATTTATATCGTCCCTATAAACAAAAAAGGAGAACAAAGGCCACTATTGCAAAAGAAAAAGGATTAGAGCCGTTCGCTCAGTGGTTATTAACTTTTCCGAAAGAAGGAGCACTTGAGGAAGAAGCTAGTAAATACTTTTCAGATGAAAAGGGAGTTATGTCCATTGAGGACGTTTTGGTAGGTGCCAAAGACATTATCGCGGAAATGGTTTCCGATGAAGCTGAAAGTCGTAAATGGATTAGAAGAGAAACAAGTAAAAAAGGTGTGATTGAGTCCACTGTAAAGGATGCAGATAAAGACGATAAAAAAGTATACGAAATGTATTACTCTTATGAGGAACCGGTTAGCAAAATTGTTCCTCATCGTATTTTGGCGTTAAATCGAGGAGAAAAAGAAGATATCCTCCGCGTAAACATTAAGCCAGATGTCGAATTTATCCTTCAATATTTAAATAAAAAATGGATACGTAATTCAAGTTCTTTTGCTGCGAATATTATTTCTGAAGCCGTTGAGGATGGGTATAAACGCCTCATACAGCCATCGATTGAACGAGATATTCACAATGAGTTGTCAGAAAGGGCGGAAGCGCAGGCCATTCATATCTTTTCAGAGAATTTACGTAAGCTTTTGTTGCAACCACCGTTAAAAGGAAAGGTTGTCCTTGGTGTTGATCCGGCTTATCGGACTGGTTGTAAATTAGCTGTTGTTGATGATACGGGAAAGGCATTAATGATTGGTGTTATTTATCCTCATTCATCTGCTTCAAAGGCAAAAGAAGCAAAAGAAAAGTTTATTCATATTGTTAAGCAATATAACGTAGAAATGGTGGCAATTGGGAATGGGACTGCCTCCCGTGAAACAGAACAATTTGTAGCGGATATTTTAAAGGATTTACAAGAAGAAATATTTTATTTAATTGTGAACGAAGCTGGGGCAAGTGTATATTCTGCTTCTGATATAGCGAGAGCGGAGTTTCCTGATTTGCAGGTTGAGGAAAGGAGTGCAGTCTCGATTGCTCGTCGCCTTCAAGATCCGTTAGCTGAACTTGTGAAGATTGATCCGAAATCAGTCGGGGTTGGTCAGTATCAACATGATGTATCGCAAAAGAAGTTGTCTGAATCTCTTACGTTTGTCGTTGAAACGGCTGTTAACCAAGTAGGGGTGAATGTAAACACTGCATCTCCTTCCCTTTTACAATATGTATCTGGGCTTTCAAAAACAGTTGCTAATAATATCGTAAAAAAGAGAGAAGAAGAAGGGAGATTTACTACGAGAGCTCAGTTAAAGAAAATTCCTCGTTTAGGGGCTAAAACATTTGAACAGGCTATTGGCTTCTTAAGAGTCGTAGGTGGGACTGAAGCGTTAGACCGAACAGGGATCCATCCGGAAAATTATGAAGCTGTTAAAAATCTATTACAGTCTCTTGGTTTTCAATCTGCTGATCTTGGTGCAGATGAATTAAGAAAGGCCCTTACGACGATTGATTTAAGGGAAACGGCTGAAAGGTTATCTATTGGAGAACTCACGTTGCAAGATATTGTTGAAGCATTGATGAGACCAGAAAGAGATCCGCGTGACGAATTGCCGACTCCACTGCTCAAAAAGGATATTCTTAAGTTGGAAGATCTAAAGGAGAATATGGAGCTGCAAGGTACGGTTCGTAATGTAGTTGATTTTGGTGCTTTTGTCGATATTGGTGTAAAACAAGATGGGCTCGTACATATTTCTAAATTGAGTCGTCAATTTGTTAAGCATCCACTTGATGTAGTATCAGTAGGAGATGTAGTGACCGTTTGGGTTGATTCCGTCGATTTGAAAAAAGGCAGGGTGGCATTGACAATGCTCTCACCCAATGAGGCATAAGCTGACCTTGATTGATTAAATGAGTCAGTTCTTACCATAAAATAAAGTTAGAAAGGAAATAGGATAATGCAACGCGAAGTTAGTTATGCCTCCGCGTTGCATTATCCTATTCCTGCTCCTTATATTGTTTGTTGCAATGCTATAAAAGTGGTTAGTACTTATGTGGCTAAGGGTGAGTTTTATATATTGTGATCAGTTGTTCATGGAGTTTAATTACTCTATTGAAAATATTTTTTTTTATAGAAAAACCAACATTGATTTAACAGTTTAATTTGATAACGATTTTTTTCATAAAATGCTTTTTTTATTTGACTTTGAAACCAAGTAGGCATGCGATGACCTCCCGGATTAAAATCTCGATAAGTAACTCTAATTAGTTTATGCTTGCATAGGTTGTCAGGTTCATTGTGATCGGAAAGGGGATTGAATTAATGTGAATGATCAAGAGTTGCAAAGTTTAGTTGAAGAGATTTCTTGGAAGTATTTTAATAAAACTTTTCGTCATAAAGCTATTTTTAATCGCCGACTCAAAACGACAGGTGGTCGTTATTTATTAAGCAATCATAACATTGAAATGAATAAAAAGTATTTTGAGCAGTTTGGTAAAGATGAATTGGTTGGGATTATTAAACATGAGCTCTGCCATTATCACCTTCATTTAGAAGGGAAGGGTTATAAACATCGAGATCATGATTTTAAAAGGCTATTACATGAGGTTGGGGCTCCAAGGTATTGTTCACCTCTTCCGGAGGCTGTAGAAAAAAGAAAGAGTAAGAGGGTATTAACCTATATATGTTCTAAGTGTAAGTGGGAGTATAAAAGAAAAAAGAGAATCGATACAAATAGATATGTGTGTGGTAGTTGTCGAGGTGAATTAATTTTAATTGATGGTTGACGCTTTTTCTATTTGGTGGTATATTGTTATCTTGTAATTAACGATTCAATGGTTGTTCTGATAGTTTTTGAAAAAAATAATATTTTTTCTTGACTTTCATGCAAAGTATAAATATAATATAAAGAGTCGATAATGAAATCGATGATTTTTCACAGTAACAGAGTGGTAGAGGAACATAATACTTTTAAGGTTGCTTCATTAAAAAGTGATCTTTCAGGACGAAAGACCACTAACTTGATTTAAAAAGATATAATTTCTTATTCCGCAGTAGCTCAGTGGTAGAGCTATCGGCTGTTAACCGATCGGTCGTAGGTTCGAATCCTACCTGCGGAGCCATTAGGGGAAGTACTCAAGTGGCTGAAGAGGCGCCCCTGCTAAGGGTGTAGGTCGCGCGAGCGGCGCGAGGGTTCAAATCCCTCCTTCTCCGCCATAAATTCATTATGGCCCGTTGGTCAAGCGGTTAAGACACCGCCCTTTCACGGCGGTAACACGGGTTCGAATCCCGTACGGGTCACTTTTTGAAAGAAAAAAGTATCTAGTAGATACTAATAACAAATATCAATATGGTCCGGTAGTTCAGTTGGTTAGAATGCCTGCCTGTCACGCAGGAGGTCGCGGGTTCGAGTCCCGTCCGGACCGCCATAAATATTCTTGTTGGGCTATAGCCAAGCGGTAAGGCAACGGATTTTGATTCCGTCATGCGAAGGTTCGAATCCTTCTAGCCCAGCCATTTTTATTTTTGAGCCATTAGCTCAGTTGGTAGAGCATCTGACTTTTAATCAGAGGGTCGAAGGTTCGAATCCTTCATGGCTCACCACCTTTAGGCTGTGAGATTAAAAGTTGGGTCGTAATTTTGATTTCGATATTTAATATGCGGTCGTGGCGGAATGGCAGACGCGCTAGGTTGAGGGCCTAGTGGGGGTAACCCCGTGGAAGTTCGACTCTTCTCGGCCGCACCAAAAAAAGTTATTGACATTTGAAAGATAATTCGATAAGATATTAAAGTCGTTCATTCATAGAAAAATCGAGTATCTGACTAGCTCATCTGGGCACGCTATTTATTTTTAAGGCGGGAAGTAGCTCAGCTTGGTAGAGCACTTGGTTTGGGACCAAGGGGTCGCAGGTTCGAATCCTGTCTTCCCGACCAGGAAGAATTTTATTTTAATAATGCGGGTGTAGTTTAGTGGTAAAACCTCAGCCTTCCAAGCTGATGATGAGGGTTCGATTCCCTTCACCCGCTCCAATACAAATTGCTCTTTGAAAACTAAACAAACAAAAACGTCAACATTTTATATTTTAGTCTTTTT
>NZ_JAETXM010000026.1 GCF_024494465.1 Bacillus sp. V3B
GGACTGGGCGTTTTTAATTGTGTTTGTTTCCTAAAAGCAGGAGAAAACAAGGAAAAGGCATGAATAAATAAAGGGAAAACAGCGCAGAAATCCCACCTGAAAATATTGTTGAAAAATGTCGTTTTTTATTATTTTTTTATGTTAAAATTGATAATCAAATAATATTTATTCATGGTGTAGATATAAAGAAATTTAGCCATTTAAGAGAAATATCCCTTGTCAATAACCTATTTGAAAAAGGAAAACCTGTATGAAAGTCAGGGACTCAAAGCCACAAGTCTAAGGCATCATTGCTATGATGGTTGGGCTACCAAAAAAGGAGCAGTAAGAATGAACTTACTATTGAATGATACATCAATTGAAATATATAAATCCATTATGGAATATAGTTCTGATGCGATATTTATTCTCTCTGTAGATGGGGAAGTAATGGAAGTGAATCAGGCGATAACAAAACTATATGGATATTCCAAGGAAGAAATGCAAGGAAAATATTATCAAGATACCATCGTTCCTGACCATTTGGAATCAACGAATCAGTATTTTGCACAAGCATTACAAGGAACTCCTTGTGAGTATGAAACACAGGCTTTTCATAAAAGTGGAGAGATTGTTTATTTATTGGTAAAGAACATGCCCTTGATGGTCAGTGGTGAAATTGTCGGTATTTTCGGTGTAGCGATAGACAAGACCGAGTTATATAAAACAAAAGCATCTTTAATTAAGATGGAAGAAAGATTTAAAGCAGTTTTTGATTCAACTACTGATGCTATAGACCTTTTAGATTTAGATGGGAATGTTATAGAACTAAACCCTGCATTTGAAGAACTCTACGGTTGGAAGAGAGACGAAGTTATCGGAAAACCTTTATGTACTGTACCACATGATTTAGTACCTCAATACAAAGATATGATAGTCAGGGTAAAAAAAGGAGAAAAAATTAACGGTATTGAAACTACTCGAATCAAGAAAGACAGAAATACAATTGAAGTTAGTGTAACTTTATCAGTTATTCGAGATGAAAATGGAAATATAGTGGGTACTTCAAGTATAGCGCGAGATATTACAAAACAAAAACATTTGGAGGCATCTCTAAAAGAAAGTAAAGGACGTTATCGGAAATTAGTTGAAATGTCCCCAGAACCTATTGTTGTGCATACTGAAGGTATTATGAGATATGTAAACAAAGCAGGGGTTAAAGTGTTTGGGATTAAAAGTCCTAAAGAATTAATTGGCAAACCTGTTTTAAATTTTGTACATCCAGATTATCGGGAAAAGGTTGTCGAACGGATGAAGAATTTAAAAACAGAAGGAAATATTATTGACCTTATGGAAGAAAAAATTATACGATTTGATGGAAGTATTATTGATGTTGAGGTTACAGGGGTTGGAGTTATTTATAAGGGAAAACCATCTGCTCAACTGATATTACGTGATATCACTGCACGAAAAAGAGCAGAAGAAGCTCTTCGTCAGAATGAAGAAAAGTATCGCTTGATTGCAGAAAATATGACTGACCTGGTAGCGATAATGGATATTAATGGAATGGTTAATTACGCCTCGCCATCCCATGAATTTGTATTAGGATACGCCCCTGAAGTTTATGAAGGAAATCATGGCTTTGATTTAATTCATCCTGATGACCTTCCAAATGTACAAAGTCAGTTTATAGAGATGCTTCTATCCAAAGGAGAAAAGGTGATAGAATTTCGCTTCAAACATGTAAAAGACAATTGGGTATGGGTAGAAGCAAAAGGGAAGCCTATTCTTGATGGAGATGGGAATCTACTTCATTTTCTGATTGTAGCCAGAGACATTATGGAGAGGAAAATGTATAGAGAAAAATTAATCCATATGGCATATCATGATACATTGACAGGACTTCCAAACAGAAGGCTGTTTAATGAACGGTTAGAACAATCCTTAAAAGAAGCGGTAAGATACAATCGTAATATGGCAGTTATTTATATGGATATGGATAAATTCAAACATATTAATGATAACTTGGGACATGATGTAGGGGATGAACTGCTTAAACATTTTGCACAAAGAGTAAAAGGATGTCTTCGAGTTAATGATACCCTTGCAAGACAAGGAGGAGATGAATTCACTATTCTTCTTCCTGAAATTCAAGGAGAACAAGATGTTTTACAAATCGTAAATCGAATTCTTGCATCCTTACAAGAACCTTGGAAGATTAGAGAGCATGTCTTCAAGACAACTTCCAGTATCGGTGTTGCTGTTTACCCTGCGAATGGAACGACAAGCCATGAACTAATGAAAAATGCAGATATAGCTTTATATAAAGCGAAAGAAGACGGGCGAAACAATTATAAGATGTATTCCTTAGTAAGTTAAAATGAAAATAAAGGCTTTCTAAATGATTAGTCGCTTTTTCCTATATTTTTTGTTCCTTGTTTCTATATTATCGAAAACTAAAACGGTAAATAGGGTTCTGATGCAAAAACTTCAACACAATTGCAATTAACCTCTAAATCTTGGACATACTGATACTATTACTCTAAAAAAGGATAATAAAAATGATGAAGTTGCTGGGCAAATAGGCAATGTTATAGGGGGTTTATAGATGAATAATAATGATATATTAATTAGATTAAGATATGCTCTAGATATAAAAGATACAGATATGGTAGAGGTATTTAAACTTGGTGGCATTGAAGTAACAAAAGAAGAAGTGCTCAAAATGCTCACAAGATCAACGGACAGTTACGATAACGATAGTGATTTAGCTGACAATGAAGAGAATATAAAATGCGATAATATTATGTTAGAGTCATTTTTAAATGGCTTAATTATTTTTAAAAGAGGAAAACAAGATCCAAAACCAGGACAACCTAAAAGACCAGAACTGTCTATAAAGAATAATGAAAGTGTTAATAATATCCTTCTAAAGAAATTGAAAATAGCACTAGCCTTAACGAGTGAGGATATGCTTGGTATATTAGAGGAAGCCGGAGTCATGATAACAAAAGGAGAATTAAGCGCTGTATTAAGAAAAGAAGGACATAGGAATTACAAAGTGTGTGGTGATAGATACGCTAGGAATTTCTTAAAAGGATTAGCTATACAATATAGGGGATAAGGGACCATCAAAGCATGCTTACTAAAATCTTTTTATTAAAATATATGTGGAGTACTGTGCTTTGTAAAGTTGTATTTAAAATAGTAAAAATCTTAGCTTATTTACCAACCAAGCTAAGATTTTTTTATCTAAAATAGGCGAGAATACCCCTTCCTCAAGGAATGTGAAGGGAGTTAGCCCAATGAGTAGGGAGGGGATGAATCGCCTTCGGACAAGGGATAGCTTTCTTGCCATCTCGATTGTCCGACTGTTCGAGAGCCTATCTATTGCTTCACATAAAAAACATCATACGAGTTCCACATAGCCCTTTTTTTAATTCAATTCAAAAAGAACAAATGTTTGTGTTATATTCATAAAAATGGTAAAATAGAAGGAGGAAAAGGAGGTGTCAACGTATGTTGGTGAACAAATCCTATCAGTTTCGTATCTATCCTAACCAAAAACAAGCAGAGCTTATGAATAAGACCATTGGTTGTTCTCGTTTCGTCTTTAACTTCTTTCTTGGCAAACAAAAAGAAAAAGATGCTTATTGGTCGATCGTAGAAGAAATGAAACAGAATGGTCAGCTTCCCATGAATCATTGGAAAGGCAAAGGCTTAAATAAATATGAAACCGTTAAATCCATTCCTGAACTAAAGCAGCATTATCCCTTTTTAAAAGAAGTAGATAGTATTGCTTTGCAAAAGTCTGTTGAAAACCTAAGTGACTCCTATGAGCGATATTACAAAAAACAGAACAAACAACCCCGTTTTAAGTCTAAAAAGAATCCGGTTCAGTCTTACACAACCAAGCATACGAACGGAAATATTGCAGTAGTCGATCATTATATCAAACTACCAAAATTAGGACTTGTTCGTTTTGCCAAAAGTCGTGAAGTAGAAGGACGAATTTTGAGCGCTACCATCAGACGCAATCCTTCTGGAAAATACTTTGTTTCTTTAGGAACGGAAACAGAAGTCGCAGAATTACCTAAAACCAATTCGGCTGTCGGCATTGATGTGGGTGTCAAAGACTTTGCGATTCTTTCAGATGGAACACCCCCTTATACAAATCCAAAATTTTTTCGCACCTTAGAAGAAAAGTTAGCCAAAGCCGGGCGAATCATGAGTAGACGAACCATAGGCGGTGCGAACTGGTACAAAGCCAAACGTAAAGTGGCTCGTATTCATGAAAAGATTGCCAATACACGTAAAGATTACTTGGACAAAATCTCCACCGAAATGGTCAAAAACCACGACATCATCGGAATGGAAGATTTGTCGGTATCGAATATGCTTAAAAATCACCATTTTGCTAAAGCCATTAGTGAAGTATCATGGTCACAATTCAAAACCATGATTGAATACAAAGCGAAGTGGTACGGTAAACAAGTGGTGACGGTTGCCAAAAACTTTCCTTCCAGTCAGCTTTGTTCTTGTTGTGGTTACAAAAATAAAGACGTTAAGAATCTCGGATTACGTGAGTGGGATTGTCCAGAATGTCATACCCATCATGACCGAGATATTAACGCAAGTTTAAATCTTAAAAATGAAGCCGTAAGACTTCTAACCGTTGGAATGACGGGGCTCGCCTAATCCATAACTGATCGATAGATCGGTGTTCTTAGGAATCCCCCACTTCAAATTTTCGTTAGAAAATTAAGTGGTGGGTAGTTCAAGTGCTAAAGTTCTGAGCGTCACTAAAATGCCCTATATCGGTAAAAAAACCAAATTAAAGCAGATAGAATTATCATTTTTATGGTAAACTGGAATAGTTGGGATGTTCTTGTCGAAAAATGCTGGAATAGCTCGATAATCGTATATAAAGAAGTATAAGAACTTTCCCACTAATTGAGTTACACCTCATTTTCATACCGCTTTTTTGAAAAAATCATACATAATTAACTTATTGTAATTGGATTGAAAATTTAAAGAGAGTAAATAACAAACTTAAGCTCATATCAATAGAAAACTAGGAAGGTTCTTGGTGTATTTTCATATTTATGGGCACGTAATTCAAGAAGAAAGGAACAATAAATGAAAAAAATATCAAACGTTTTTGGGATTTCGGTTGCGATTGTATTCGCAGCTGTAGCTTTTGGTGTTTTCGCACCGAACATGTTTGAAGAAGCAACAGGCAATCTACAGGTATTTCTTACAACCTCTTTTGGCTGGTATTATTTAATTTTAGTTACACTTATTGTTGTTTTTTGTATTTATCTTATTTTTAGTCCTGTTGGAGCAATTAAATTAGGGAAGCCAGATGAAAAGCCTGAGTTCTCTAGAGCTTCTTGGTTTGCCATGTTATTTAGTGCAGGTATGGGGATTGGTCTCGTATTTTGGGGTGCTGCAGAACCTCTATCTCACTTTATTGAGCCACCGTTGGCAGAGAGTGGGACAGTTGCTGCAAATAAAGAGGCAATGAGATACACCTTTTTTCACTGGGGAATTCATGCCTGGGCGATATATGCTCTTGTTGCCTTATCGTTAGCTTATTATAAATTTCATAAAGGTGAACCAGGTTTAATTTCAGCAACATTAAAGCCAGTATTAGGTAGAAGCATGGTAGGTCCACTTGGAACAGTGGTAGATGTGTTAGCGGTTTTTGCTACAGTAATTGGGGTTGCTACGACTCTAGGATTTGGAGCAGCGCAAATTAATGGTGGTTTATCCTATTTATTGGGGATCCCAAATAACTTTTTCATTCAATTTATCATTATTGCGGTGGTTACAGTCCTATTTATGATTTCCGCAATGTCTGGATTAGGAAAAGGGATTAAATATTTAAGTAACTCAAACATGTTTTTAGCTATAGCATTGTTGTTATTAATGTTCTTCACAGGACCAACGATCCTAATATTGAATATGTTTACTGATTCACTTGGTGGATACATTCAAAATATCATTCAAATGAGCTTCCGAATTGCACCTCTTAATGAAGAACATCGTTCATGGATTAATGGTTGGACCATCTTTTATTGGGCATGGTGGATTTCATGGTCACCATTCGTTGGTATTTTCATAGCACGTGTATCAAAGGGGAGAACCATTCGTGAATTTCTAATCGGAGTTTTACTACTTCCTTCCCTCGTCAGCTTTTTTTGGTTTGCCGTATTTGGTACTTCAGCAATTGAAGTTCAGAATGCAGGAAATATTGATTTAACTCAATTTGCTACAGAGCAAGTATTATTTGTTGTCTTTAACGAATTCCCATGGTCAACCATCTTATCGGTTGTGGCATTAACACTGGTTGGAACATTTTTTATCACTTCTGCTGACTCAGCAACATTCGTACTCGGAATGCAAACAACATACGGATCATTAACACCACCAAATCGGGTAAAATTAACTTGGGGTATAGCGCAGTCTTCTGTAGCCTTGATTCTTTTATATAGTGGTGGGTTACAAGCACTTCAAAATGCGTTAATTGCGGCAGCATTCCCATTTTCCTTTATAATTGTTCTGATGATGGTTTCTCTTTACCGTTCTTTAACAAAAGAAAAAAAAGAACTGGGTTTATATTCTAATCCCAAACCTAAACCACATAAAGACCAGAAAAGAACGATAAGTTAGCATCATTCTTTGTTCCTTTTTAAACTTCATATCGTTCAAAAATAAATGATATAACAAGATGTTGAAATTAGAGCAAGAAAAGAAAGGGTAATGGGCATAACTAGAAAATAAAGAAATAGGATGAAAAATCCTAAATTGGAGGAAGAGTATGCAGGATAATAAAAAAGAAATGATCGAAAATTTCACAAATAAGTACAGCAGAATTTTTAAAGAGAATAGTTTGATTGACAGCAGTTTAGATGAAAAGTATGGAGTAAAGCGTGGTCTTAGAGATAAGAGTGGAAAGGGTGTTCTGGCCGGACTTACTCAAGTTTCATTAATCCAAGCTAGTGAAGAGGTTGATGGAAAGAATGTGCCTTGTGATGGAAGACTTTTTTACCGGGGCTATAATATTACTGATTTAGTAAAGGGGTTCAATAATAAACTTTATGGATTCGAAGAAATAACCTATTTGCTTTTATTTTCTTCTCTCCCAAATAAAGAACAACTGACAGAATTTAGAGAAATTCTAAATGATAGCAGAAATCTACCAAGAAATTTTGTGAGAGATGTCATTATGAAAGCACCAAGTAAAGACATTATGAATTCTTTAACAAAAAGTATTCTTACACTGGCTTCCTATGATGAGAACATATCGGATTTATCATTGGATAACGTACTAAGACAATGTCTTACGCTTATCAGTGTTTTTCCAATGCTATCTGTTTATGGTTATCATGCCTATAAGCATTATGAATGTGATGAAAGTCTCTATATTCACAGACCGGATGACAGTCTTTCTATGGCGGAAAATATACTAAGAATGTTAAGACCAGATAAACAATATACAGAACTTGAAGCAAATGTACTAGATATTGCTTTAGTATTACATATGGAGCATGGTGGTGGAAATAATTCAACGTTTACAACAAGAGTCGTTTCCTCTTCAGGTTCTGATACTTACTCAGTTATTGCGGCAGCTTTATCCTCTTTAAAAGGACCGAAACATGGAGGGGCGAATATTAAAGTAGTCGAGATGGTACAAGATATCAAATCCCATGTGGCAGATTTAAAGGATGAAGAAGAAGTAAGAAGCTATTTATCTAAAATTGTGAACAAGGAAGCCTTTGACAAAAGCGGTTTGATCTATGGAATGGGACATGCTGTATACTCCATTTCTGATCCAAGGGAAAGAGCCTTTAAGGGGTTTGTAGAAAAGCTAGCTGATGAAAAAGGTAGAAATGCTGATTTTGAATTATATTCGATGATTGAGCGAATGGCTCCGGAAGTCATAGCAAAAGAACGGCGTATCTATAAAGGAGTCAGCGCAAATGTTGATTTTTATAGTGGTTTTGTATACAGCATGCTAGATATCCCAGTAGAACTATATACCCCTATTTTTGCTATAGCGAGAATTGTAGGATGGAGTGCACATCGTATGGAAGAACTTATCAATGGAGATAAAATAATAAGACCTGCATATAAAAGTATTGCGACAGAAAAAAATTATATGGAAATGAATGAACGATAATACAAGCTTTGTGTGTGTTGCAGATCGTTTTAGGCATATAGCAAAGTTTGTATAAAATAAAAGAACCTAATCGCTTAGATTAGGTTCTTTTATTTTATATAAATCCCTCGTGAAATATTTCTGTGAAATAAGATTTTTCGGGATGTCACAGGGATTTTATTCTCTAATTTGTCCGTTTCCTAAAATGCAGAATTTTGTTGTTGTTAAAGCCGGGAGACCCATTGGTCCACGGGCATGTAGTTTTTGGGTTGAAATCCCTATTTCAGCTCCAAAACCTAATGCACTTCCATCAGTAAAGCGTGTTGAGGCATTATGATAAACAGCAGCAGCGTCAACTTCTTGTATAAATTGAGTTGCTGCTTTCTGATTTTCGGTAATGATAGCTTCTGAGTGCTTAGTCCCATACTTTTCTATATGATCAATTGCTTCTTGAATATCGTTTACAATTTTTACAGCAAGATCTAAACTTAAATATTCTTCTGCCCAGTCCTTCTCTTCTGCCTGTATAGAACCAGGTATAGCTTTTACCACTTCGGTATCACCATGAACCATAATATGATATTCATTTAGCTTTGAGATCAGTGAATCTTTATGATTTGAAAACCAATCTTTATGAACGAGTATGGTTTCTAAAGCGTTACAAACGGCAGGACGGTTAGTCTTAGCATTTATAATAATATTTAGTGCTTTCTCTTCATCGGCTTCACTATCTACATACACATGTACATTTCCAACGCCGGTTTCTAGTACAGGAATGGTTGCTTTATTGACAACTGTTTCAATTAAGGAACCGCCGCCTCTAGGGATGAGTACATCGATATATTGCTTTAATGTAAACAGTTGCTCAGTAGCACTTCTGTCAGTACTCGCAATAAATTGTACGGCATCTACTGGGATTTTGGTTTTCTCAAGTGCTCTATGAATAACAGAGACAATCGCTTTGTTTGAGAACAGTGCAGAAGATCCTCCTTTTAAGATTATCGAGTTGCCAGATTTTAATGCAAGTCCTGTTGCATCAACCGTTACATTCGGTCTAGCTTCATAAATCATACCGATTACACCAAGGGGAACGCGTATTTTCTTTACATTCAACCCATTGTCTAATGTCCATTCAGATAGGATGTCACCTACAGGATCATCTAAGCGAGCAACCTCACGTAGACCGTTTGCAAAGTCTTTAACACGCTCTTGGGTTAATAAAAGGCGATCCATAAACGCACTCTCAAAGTTTTTCTCTTTGCCTATTGTTAAGTCTTTTTGGTTCTCCTCCAAAATAAAAGCATATTCCTTTTCTAATTCATCTGCAATGGTTAGTAGTGCTTGATTTTTATCATTAGTTGATAGCATACTTAACGGCTTCCCAGCTTTTTGTGCCTTTCTAGCCTGTTCTTCAACGTTTACTTCAGTAATGTTATTTGTATTCAACAATATTCGCTCCTTCGTTAATGGCTTGTCGTTATGTTCGTATGGCATACAAAGTTCTTTTGACTGATGGCTTCACTTTTTATCACTTTTATATGATCGGGAATATCCTTTAGCTTAAGTCTTTTAATTTCACGGAGCTGGTCTGCAGAGTAATTAATAACCCCACGCCCAATTTCATCTCCATTCAGATGTCGTATAATCACAACATCGCCACAATCAAATGTTCCCTTAACTTCTCGAACACCTTGGGGAAGTAAGTGATTTTGTTCTTCTGTAATAGCTTCTCGGGCTCCTTCATCAATAATGACTTCACCTTTTGGTCCTGAACTAAAGGCAATCCAATGCTCTTGTACACTTAAGTCATCCTGTTCCTCGTTAGGTTTAAAATAGGTCCCTTTTGCTTCACTATTAACCGCATTAATTAATATATTAGGTTTATTTGCATCTCCTAAAAACGTATGAATTCCTGCAGCTAAAGCCATTTTAACTGCTTCAATTTTAGACTTCATTCCTCCTGTTCCAACAGCACTATCTGAATCACCTGCTGCTGCTTCTATCTCTGGAGTAATGTCATGAACAACCTCTAAAAGCTTCGCATTTGGGTTCGTTCGAGGATTATCATCATAAAGACCATCAATATCAGATAAAATAATCAATTGATCTGCTTCTACCAAGCCAGCTACTTTAGCTGATAATGTATCATTATCTCCAAATTTTAATTGTTTAATGGTAATTGTATCGTTTTCATTAACAATCGGTACTACTCCTCGTTCAAGTAGCACCTGTATTGTATTTCGAGCGTTCATATATCTTGTTTGGTCTGAAAAGTCACCTCGAGTAATTAATATTTGGGAAGCTACGTATCCATGAGATAAAAAACGCTCTGAATAAGATTCCATTAAAAGGCATTGGCCAATTGAAGCTGCTGCTTGCTTTTCAGCTAAATTTTCAGGGCGTTCTATAAAACCTAATTTTCGATACCCCGCTGCTACAGCTCCTGAAGATACGAGGACAACCTCATGATCGTCCTCTTTTAAATGTACAATCTCGTCAACTAAACGTATTAATTTCCGATAGCTAATTTCACCGTTTCTACTGGTTAATGAACTACTTCCAATTTTGACCACAATGCGTTTTTTTTCATTACCTTTTTCCATCTTGTCACCTCTAACGTATTAAATATAGTCAAGCGAAATTAAGTTAATATGTTTTCCGGAATAGTAGACAATTCCTTAGTTATTTCTTTTGAGCGATTAGCGGCCTGTTTTATGCAATTTATCATGATTTCTTGAAAATGATTGTTTTCTAATACATTCAATCCTGCTTCGGTTGTTCCGCCAGGACTTTTTACATTTTGGTATAATTCAGCAGGAGTTTGATCCGTGGACTTTAATACATCTATTGTTCCTTGGATCGTTTGTAATATCAACTCTTCTCCTAATTGGCTCTCCAAATGAAGTTCTTTTAAAGAATGGAACATAGCTTCAATTAAGTAATAGATATAAGCTGGACCACTACCTGCAATTGCTGTAACACTGTCAACATCCTCTTCCTTTACTTGTCTAACCAAACCTACAGCTTGAAACAAAGACTCTGTCACTGTAAGCTGTTCATCGTTTACATACTTTCCTGGTGAAATAATGGTCGCAGATGATCCGACAGCCGCGGATGTGTTTGGCATAACTCGAATAACAGGGGTTTTATCACCTAATAAGTATGAAATATAATCCGTTGTGATCCCAGCAAGTACCGAAATCATTAGTTGTCTTTCTGTTGTGAATGGTCGGATTGAATCAATGGCACTTTTAATTCCTGCCGGTTTCATAGCAAGTATTACAATATCAGCTTCTGCTAAGACTTGTTCATTACTTGAACTTATTTGTACACCATATTTTTCTTTCAATTCGAAAAGTCGATCTTCGTTTTGCCGATTTGTTACATAAATATTTTGGGAAGGTAGTTTTTCTTGTTGTAGTAATCCTGATAAAATGGCTTCAGCCATCGAGCCTGCACCAATAAAAGCTAACTTATATTGCTGTATCAAAATAATCATCTCCGCTTTTAATGTTTTTATGTTTTTGATCATATTTTGTCCAGAAATAATAATTTATCCTACTTATTATTTAATATGAATTTGCATTAAATGTAATAGGGATGTATAAACTATTTTTATGTAATAGGTGTGTTCTAAAATTCAAGATCAGCGAGTAAATAAATTATTTTATCAGTATTGGAGTAGATGTGTATAACTAGGCTAACTTCATCCATGATAAAAGCTTAATTTAAGAGGGGATGTTGTCATGAAAAAGAAAGGGTATCCGATTGCTCAAGGTTTATATGTTCCAGAGTATGAACATGAAGCCTGTGGGATTGGAATGGTCGCTAATATTGATGGTAAAAGGTCACATGACATAGTTGAACATGCAATAACAATTTTATGTAATTTAGAACACAGGGGTGGACAATCAGCAGATACGAGTAGTGGTGATGGTGCAGGTATTCTAACTCAAATCCCACATTCCTTTTTTGAGAAACAATGTGAAAAAGAAAATATTGAAATTCCTGAAGCAGGGGGCTACGGGGTTGGAATGGTCTTTTTGTCACAGGATCCTGAGATTAGGAAAAAGACTCAAAAATTAGTTAAAAAGATCATTGAAGAGGAAGGGCAGACCTTTCTGGGCTGGCGGACCGTTCCGGTTAATGATTCTTTTGTTGGTGATACGGCAAAAAAATCCAAACCGTTTATTCGCCAAATGTTTATTGCACCTTCTGCTGAGCTCAATGACCAGAACGATTTTGAAAGAAAATTATTTGTGATTAGAAAACGGTTAGAAAATGATTTGTTTCCTTCTGACAATGAACAACAAGAAGGTATTTATATATGTAGTTTATCGACGAGAACAATCGTGTATAAAGGTATGTTAATTCCAGAACAACTTGATTCCTTTTATATTGACTTGAATCATCGCGACTTTAAGTCAGCGGTAGCTCTTGTTCACTCGCGCTTTAGTACGAATACATTTCCAAGTTGGGAAAGATCACATCCAAATCGATTTACGATACATAATGGAGAGTTTAATACAATTAAAGGAAATGTTAAATGGATGCAAGCAAGAGAGGCTCAATGTAAATCTGAATTATTTCATGGTGAGGATTATCAAAAACTGTTTCCGGTAATTGATACGGAGGGCAGTGATTCTTCGATGTTTGATAATTGTTTTGAATTTCTGCATCTTTCAGGACGTTCACTGGCTCATACTGCCATGATGATGATTCCCGAGCCGTGGGCTAATGATGTAACAATGGATGAAGAAAAGAAAGCTTTCTATGAATTTCATAGCTGTTTAATGGAACCTTGGGATGGACCTGCAGCGGTTGTATTTACTGATGGAAAACAAATAGGAGCCTGCCTGGACCGAAATGGGCTACGACCTGCTCGATATTACGTAACAAAAGACGGCATGATCGTTTTGGGATCTGAAGTAGGTGCTTTAGATATTTTTGCTGAAGACATTGACTATAAAGGCAGGCTTCACCCTGGAAAGATGCTTCTTGTTGATTTAGAAAAAGGAAAAATTATTCCAGATGAAGAAATTAAAAGGGGAATTTTGTCTGAACAACGATATAAAGATTGGTTAGCTAAGTATTTGGTGAATATAGATGATCTATTAGAAAAGGGTAATCCTAACCAAATTTTTAACGCAGATGAACGAAGGAAACAACAACTCGCATTTGGGTATACAAACGAAGAACTCAATAAAGTATTGAAACCGATGGTAACGGATGGGAAAGACCCCATTGGCTCTATGGGGTATGATTCTCCCTTAGCTATTTTATCTAAAAAGCCACAGTTACTGTATAACTATTTTAAACAGCTTTTTGCTCAAGTCACGAATCCACCAATTGATGCGATTCGAGAGAAAATCATTACTTCAGTTGTAACAACAATCGGACCAGAAAGAAATCTTGTTAAACCTGAGCCTGAGAGCTGTAAACAAATTCAACTTCAGACTCCGATTTTGACGAATAGTCAGTTAGAAAAAATTCGTCATTCTAGCTTTAAGAGCGAAACGCTATCTATACTATTTTCTGTTGAAACACAAATTCCAAAATTTGATCAAATTTTGGAAAAGTTATTTTTGAAGGCTGACACGGCTATTGAAAATGGAGCTTCGTTACTGATTTTATCTGATCGAGGAGTAAATGCCGAATATGCAGCGTTACCGGCTCTCCTAGCTCTCTCAGGTTTGCATCATCACCTTATTCGAAATGGAACACGATCGAAGGTAAGCATCATAATTGAATCTGCAGAACCGAGAGAAGTCCATCATTTCGCAACATTACTTGGCTTTGGGGCAGAAGCAATTAATCCTTATTTAGCATTTGAGTCACTACGAGGTTTGATTGAAGTGAATGATATACGCGAAACCCAGGTCGAGGATGCTATTGAAGTATATAGGCAGGCAACAACAGATGGAATCGTTAAAGTATTATCGAAAATGGGGATTTCGACGATTCAAAGCTATCGTGGTGCACAAATATTTGAGGCTATTGGGATTGATAAGAATGTGATCGATCAATACTTTACTCAAACAGCATCACGGATAGACGGAATAGGATTAGATATTATTGCCAAGGAAGTTATGATGAGGCACAGAAGGGCATTTAATGAGGAAAGAGGTGTAGAGAAAACATTAGAATCAGGTGATGATTTTCAGTGGCGTCATGATGGGGAAGATCATCAATACAACCCTGGGACGATTCATCTGTTACAACAAGCTTGCCGAACAAATAACTATAAGCTTTTTAAAGAGTATTCAAGATTACTTACAGATACCGATCATAATCTCCAATCAATTCGTGGCATGCTATCTTTTAAAGAACGGGAAGCGATACCGATAGATGAAGTAGAGTCCATTGAAGAAATTTATAAAAGATTTAAAACGGGTGCGATGTCTTACGGATCCATAAGTAGTGAAGCGCATGAAGCACTTGCCATTGCAATGAATAAAATTGGTGCAAAAAGTAATTCGGGAGAAGGGGGAGAAGACCCTAATAGGTTTAAACCTGATCCAAATGGTGATTTAAGACGTAGTGCCATTAAACAAGTAGCTTCAGGTCGATTTGGAGTAAATAGTTATTATCTGGTTAACGCCGATGAAATTCAAATTAAAGTGGCTCAAGGCGCTAAACCAGGGGAAGGTGGACAACTTCCTGGAAAAAAAGTGTATCCATGGATTGCAGAGGTAAGAGGATCAACACCAGGTGTAGGCTTGATTTCACCGCCGCCACACCATGATATTTATTCAATCGAAGATTTAGCTGAATTAATTCATAACTTAAAAAATGCAAATCCTTCTGCTCGAGTTAGTGTCAAGCTTGTATCAGAAGTTGGTGTTGGAACTATTGCAGCGGGTGTGGCTAAAGGGAGAGCGGACCTTGTTCTTATCAGTGGATATGATGGAGGAACTGGGGCAGCACCTAGGACAAGCTTGAAACATACTGGGTTACCATGGGAAATAGGGTTAGCAGAAACACATCAAACATTGCTCTTAAATCGTTTGCGTGATCGAATCGTTGTGGAAACTGATGGGAAATTGATGACAGGTCGGGATGTTGTGGTTGCTGCCTTACTTGGGGCAGAGGAATATGGATTTGCAACCGCACCGTTAGTCGTCTTAGGATGTATATTAATGCGTGTCTGCCACCTTGATACGTGTCCGGTAGGGGTTGCAACACAAAACCCAGATTTACGGAAAAAGTTTACTGGTGAGTCTGAGCATGTTGCTAACTTTATGAGATTCATTGCAATGGAAGTGAGAGAACTCATGGCAGAACTCGGGTTCCGGACAATAAATGAAATGATAGGAAGGACCGATGTTTTAGAGGCGAATAAAGCCATTACCCATTGGAAAACAAAGGGGATTGACTTATCATCCCTTCTCTATCAGCCGAAAGTACCTGAAAATGTTAGTCGTTATGCAACCGTTGAACAGGTTCACGGACTTGATAAAACATTAGATAAACAAGAGTTAATTCCGTTATGTAAAGAAGCGATTGAAAACCAAGAATCAATAGAGGCGACTTTATCGATTCGAAATATTAACCGAGTGGCAGGGACAATGCTAGGTAGTGAAATTACAAAACGATACGGTGCAAAGGGGTTACCTGAGGATACCATTCGTCTAACTTTTAAAGGATCTGCTGGGCAAAGCTTTGGTGCATTTATTCCACCTGGTTTAACAATGACACTTGTTGGGGATGCAAATGATTTTATCGGAAAGGGATTATCGGGTGGGAAAATTATCGTTCACCCTTCCCGGAAGAGTACATTTATCCCAGAAGAAAATATCATTATCGGAAATGTTTCATTTTACGGGGCAACTGCAGGAGAAGCATATATTAATGGAATGGCAGGAGAACGTTTTTGTGTAAGAAATAGTGGAGCCAATGTTGTCGTAGAAGGTGTTGGAGACCATGGTTGTGAATACATGACAGGTGGGAAAGTCGTTGTGTTAGGAGCAACGGGGAAAAACTTCGCCGCTGGTATGTCAGGTGGAGTTGCATATGTATTGGATGTGTCTAAGGATTTTCGAGAGAAATGTAATCAAGAGCAAGTGTATCTCGATTCAATTCAAGATGAGGTAGAACTCCGAGCGGTCTATCAATTGATTGAAAAACATGTTCATTACACAAACAGTGGATATGGGAAGAGAGTGCTGAATAACTGGAAAGAGATGAGTGGAGAATTTATACGGATTATTCCAAAAGACTATTTAGAAATGCAAGAGAGAATAAAGTTCTTAAAAGAAAGTGGATTAAGTGAACATAAAGCAGCGCTCCGAGCATTTGAAGAAAGTAAAGAAGAAGTGAATTCGATAAAAGATGGAGGGTGAACGATGGGAAAACCAACTGGTTTTATGGATTATGGACGTCAACCAAGGCCCGAACGTGAACCTGTAACACGAACGGATGATTGGGATATTTATACGTTACCTCTGGATGAAAATGAATTAAAACAACAAGGTGCTCGTTGCATGGATTGTGGAATTCCAACCTGCCATACAGGTACGATCATAAACAGGATGACTTCTGGTTGTCCTGTTCATCACTTAATACCGGAGTGGAACGATTTAGTTTTTCAAGGGCAATGGGAAGAAGCTTTGAAGCGGGAACATAAAATGAATAACTTTCCTGAATTTACAGGGTTGGCTTGTCCAGCACCATGTGAGGGAGCTTGCGTACTTGGAATTAATGAGCCACCGGTTGCCATCAGGTCAATAGAGTTAGAAATTATTCGTAAAGGTTTTAAGGAAGGGTGGGTGAAGCCCGAGATTCCAGAAATCCGAACGGATAAAAAGGTAGCGGTTGTTGGCTCCGGTCCAGCAGGATTGGCTTGCGCTGCCCAACTTAATAAAGCAGGACACCATGTGACTGTTTTTGAACGCCATGATCGTGTTGGGGGTCTTTTAACATATGGGATACCTGAAATGAAAATTCCTTATTCTGTTGTTGAGAGAAGAGTAAATCTTCTTAAAGCAGAGGGGATTACGTTTATGACAAATACAGAAGTGGGCAAGGATTATCCAATTTCTACGTTACAATCAGAATTTGATGCGGTCGTTCTATGTGGGGGTGCAACAAAGCATCGTGATTTAAATGTAGAAGGGAGAGAGTTAAAGGGAGTTCATTACGCGATGGACTTTCTTCATGCGAATACAAAAAGTCTATTAGATTCTAACCTTGAGAATGGTCAGTATATATCAGCAAAAGATAAAGATGTGGTCGTCATTGGTGGTGGAGATACAGGTGTAGATTGTTTGGCCACTTCTGTCAGACATAAATGCAAAAGCTTAACACAGTTTGATATTTATGAGAAAAAGGGTGATGTCCGGACTGATGATAATCCATGGCCACAATGGCCGGTCATTCATCGCGTTGAATATGGTCAAAAAGAAGCAGCAGCTGTTTTCGGAGAAGATCCTCGAGCCTATGCCGTGATGACGAAAAAGTTTGTTGGAGATGAAAGCGGTCATGTCAAAGAGATTCATACTATTAATGTTGAAACGACCATTGATGAAAATGGTGGACGAATTCGAAAAGAAATTCCAGGTACAGAAAAAATCTGGCCTGCACAGTTAGTATTACTTGCAATTGGGTTTAGTGGTCCAGAGCAAAACTTCCTTCAAAAAATAAATGTTGAAACAGATGAACGTTCAAATGTAAAGGCTGAGTATGGAAAATATAAAACAAACATTGAAGGGGTATTTGCTGCCGGTGATATGCGTCGAGGCCAAAGTCTGATTGTCTGGGCCATTAATGAAGGTAGAGAAGCAGCAAGAGAATGTGATAGATATTTAATGGGTAAAACCAATTTACCTTAGAAAAATATATGAAATTAGAAATAAAATATGTACTTAAGTTTTGTCCCACTGATGGAAGTCTTCTTTATACTTAAATAGTGATATTTTGCTGAAAACATATTTTCAGCAAAATGTTACATCTAATTTATTTAGGCGATTTGTAGGGGCTGTCCCATAAGGTGTCTGACACCTTTGCTTTTGGAACAGCTCCTATAAATCGTTTTAAAAAAGGAAGCAGTAAATATTGGGGGGGGGGGGTTCTGTTTCTTTTTTCATTTTTTGCAACTAGGATGATATCATTTGTGGCTTGTACAGAGGGTTCATTAAATCAAAAAAACGGACGTAAATGTCCGTTTTAAATCTTGAAATTCAGTTTAATAATTCCTGCTTCTCGAGCAGTATTAAAGGCAATAATCACTAGTGGTCCAATGATAAATCCAGCCATGCCAATTAATTTTAAACCAAGATACATGGCAATTAACGTTGCGAGTGGTGATAGGCCGATATGCGTTCCCATCACTTTAGGTTCCACAGTCCTTCTAATAATTAATAGTGCAGCTGCTAAAATAGCAAGCTTCATCCCTATGACGATATCACCAGCTAATAGTTGAAAGATTGCCCACGGGCCGAGAATGGCTATGGAGCCGATAATCGGAATAAAATCAATCAACCAAATGACGAGGGACATGAATAAGGCGACTTCAGGCACAATAAGTAATAGTCCAATCAGTGATACGGCAAAGATAATGATGCTTACAAGAAATTGTGCTTTAAAGAATCCAATAATCACACTCGATAGTCGCGAAGTCATGAAGCGAACCTTCTCTGCTGTTTTCTCTGATAGAAAACTATAAAACCCTTGACGAAGTCGTGGCAGATCAAGTAGGAAAAGGAACAAGGCAATTAAATAAACGAGAAAACTAACAAGAAAATTGGGTATATTCGTTAGTAGAGCTTTCAAGTTATTGATGTTGATAAACGCCAATAAATCATCTCTTGCGTTTATTAGAAATTCTTCACCACGATCGTTGATTTCATGTACAAGTTCAGTAGGTAGGTCTTCAGCCGCTTCTACAAAACGTTCTTGGACATCAAACCAGACATTCGTGATATCATTTACATACCTTGGGGCATTTTCTACAATGTTTATTGCCTCAGTGATAACCTTTGTAGTAATAACATAACCAGAGAATCCAATTAAGATCACAAATGCAATAAAGGTGATACTAACTGTAATCTTCCGCCCTAAATTGGTGCGTTTCTGAATAAAGCGGACCAAAGGCTCAAGGAACAATGCTGTAATCAGTGCTCCAATTAAAGGAACGGAAACAGGAAGGATAAAATAAAACAATAATGCTATAAGGAGAATGACAATAAAGGTGGATATATTTCTTTTTGTGAGAAACTTGGTCAAAGGTGGGCTCCTTTCTATCATAGGAAATAGTTAATATGTATAATCTAATTATAGTAGTATGTATTTATTTATGTAAACAAATAAAAAAGCTTAGAAGGTAGAATTAACAAAATGGAGTAGTTGTACCTTCTTTATTCGCTTTCATTGTGTAAAAGGAACGTAAAAAGGAAAATAACTATTTTCATTTAGCTCATTTCCGTTATGTATCCTTTTTTCTTCAATGCCTTAAAGATTTCTTCAATGTGTTGTCGGTCTTTTGTTTCAACAGACATGGATAATTGTGCATAGCTCGGATAAATTTTATCTCCCATATGACTTAAGGAAATGTCCAATATATTTCCTTGTCGTTCCGTTACAACCTGTAGGATTTTCTCAAGGTTCCCTGGCTTATCTTTAAGAAGAGTCGTGAAATGCATAAAACGTCCGGCTTCTACCATTCCTCTTTCAATGATTCTCGAAATAAAACTTACATCTACGTTTCCTCCGCTTATAACTGTTACAACCTTCTTATTTTTAATAGGAAGTTTTTCATATAACATGGCAGCAAGTGAAACGGCTCCAGATCCTTCCACTAGTAATTTGTTTCTCTCAAGCAGCATGAGCATCGTTTGCGCAATTTCCATTTCATTAACTGAGAGCATCTCATCCACGTATTGTTGAACTAACCGAAAGGTATGTTCTCCTGGTCTTTTAACGGCAATGCCATCTGCCATTGTTGGGCTCGCATCGACTGTAAGTGGTTTCTTTGCCTTCAGTGACTGCGCCATACTTGGACAGGCCATTGCTTCCACTCCGTATACTTGGATGGATGGATTTTTCTCTTTTACTGCTGCTGCCAGCCCAGCAATTAATCCACCTCCACCTACCGGACAGATAATGGCATCGACTTCAGGAAGCTGTTCCATAATTTCCAGTCCAACGGTTCCTTGCCCAGCGATGATGGCCTCATCATCAAAAGCATGAACAAAAGCAGCACCTGTTTGATCTTTTAGCTCTAAAGCATAGGCAAGAGCTTCATCGAATACGGCTCCTTGTAATTCGACATTTGCACCGTATGTTTTCGTTGCTTGCACTTTGCTTAAGGGAGCCCCTGTTGGCATGACAATTGTACAAGGAATGCCGAGCATCGTACTGGCATAGGCAACACCCTGTGCATGATTTCCTGCAGAAGCAGCAACGACCCCTTGCTGTAATTCTTCTTTTCTCAACGAAATCATTTTATTATAGGATCCGCGTACTTTAAAGGATCCCGTCTTTTGTAAATTCTCAAGCTTCAAATAAACCTTGTTATCTGAATATTGACTAAATGTATGTGAGTAATCTAAAGGAGTTTTATGTACGATGTCCATCATCTTTTCATGAGCCTTTACAATATCATTAAAAGAAACCATTTGATACCCCTCCTTGTTGTGATTAAAATCAGTTGTCCTAGTCTTCCTTTAGTTTTCACAGAGGGGGAAAGGTTATTCGGAAAAACTTAAAGCTTAGAAGCTAGCTTAGATTTGTCTAAGTTAAACAGTGCATAAATCGAAATAGAGATAAGTCACATAGATAATTAACGAGACTGTCTACCATACTTACTAATTCTTTATTACCATGTACAAGCATTTGTTTTCATTTCAGAGGTAAATTGTTTAACTTTTTCGATCCAATGTCAAACAAAAAAATATCCTCAGGTTTCGTATATTTCTTCTTGATCATCCTTAAATTCAACTTTCATCATTAAATTTTCTCCTTAGTATTCGTGTTTTAATTGTGTTTTTAAAAAGTAGCTTAGACAATATTATAAGTAGGGCTGGTGGAGAAAAAAGTTTGACTTATGAATAACTTTATAAATAAAGGTTGGAGATACTAATGCTATTGAGAAAAAATGGGGCGGTGTGAGGAATAATATGGAAAGGGTAATTAAAGTAAAACTGTCTGAGATAGAAGAAAAAGAAAATGTTAAGATTGTCCATGCAATCGAATCGGGAAGTAGAGCATGGGGGTTTGCTTCTCCGGATAGCGATTATGACGTAAGATTTATTTATGTTAGACCAAAGGAGTATTATTTGAAATTAGATAAAGCAAGAGATGTTATTGAGTGGCAATTAGATGATACGCTAGATATTAATGGTTGGGATTTGCAAAAGGCACTTAGGCTTTTGTATAAGTCAAATCCAACGCTATTTGAGTGGAGTTATTCACCAATTATTTATAAGACTACATCATATTATCAGGAATTGAAGAAAGAAATTGACTCCTTCTTTTCTTGTAAAGCAAGCTTATATCATTATTTGAGCACTGCTCATAGTAATTACCGAAAATATTTAAAAGGGGACTATGTACGACTTAAGAATTACTTCTATGTAGTCAGACCGATCCTTGCATGTAAATGGATTTTAGATAAAAAGGTTTCGCCACCTGTGTTATTTTCAGAATTAATGGAGGCTGAACTAGAAGCATCAATGAAACCCATTATTGGGGATCTTTTGAAGGTAAAAATGGAAGCCCCTGAAGTTGGAGAAGGAAAAAGAATTGGTGCGATTAACACATATATTGAATCGAGCCTAGCAGAACTAAAGGGTATGATTGATTTACAAGAGAATGATAAAAATAGTTCTTGGGATAGATTAAATGAATTGTTCCTAATGGGGATAGAATTATAGAGGATAGTTGGAGAGCTCCCTTATAAGAGTAGACCGTTGTTAGGTTAAGCCCTAAATAAGGGCTATTTTTTTGCTTATTTTCTTATGCTTGAATTTTATCAAAAATTTTAACTTCATTTAGCAGAAGTCCTCCACTTCTGTAAGTGGGGGATGAATGCAAAAAGCTCTCTGATTCAGTGGGGGTTCAAACCCCGGCTGAATGAAGTTAAGCCTCCGGCGGATGCCTCGGATTTTTTAAAGGTCATTTATCGAGCGAGCTCGATAAAAATCCGGGCGCAAATTCGGCGGGGCGAATTTGATTAATATAATATTCTTCTCAAGATCCTTATCGTGTTCAAGATATAAGTAAGATTTTTGTTGATTATGGGGTATCAGCACACTATATGGTTGGTAGAAAGGGAGAAACTTATGATCTAGTACCTGAAAATAGGGTAGCGTACCATGCGGGCAAAGGGGTTTTACCCAACTTCCCACAATATAAAGATCAATTGAATCACTATTCAATAGGGATTGAACTGAGGGCAATTGGTACGAATGATGAAATGCGTTCCATGATTTCTGATTCTGTCTATCGTTCTATTAGCCCTGATCATTTAGGATACACGGACGCCCAGTAGCAAGCACTTAACAGATTACTTGAGGATATATTGGTACGAAACCCTTCTATTAAAAAAGCTTGAACTTACATAGTTGGGCATGATGAATATGCACCAGGAAGAAAAACGGATCCAGGATCATTATTCAATTGGTCAAAAATAGGGTTATAAGCCATTTTATATTTTCATTTTATCATCTAGTTAATCAGTAATCAGGCTGCCAATGTATTGACATTCTGATTACTGATTAAAATGAAAGGTCGATAATCTCTTGATTTACTGTTCTGACCTAAATGCCCTTTTATACTGAACAGGCGGTACGATCTGTTTGGATACAGTCTCAATGGCATGTAGAGCCCAGTATGGATCACGTAAAAGCCCACGGCCAACGGCGATAAGTTCGGCATCTTCATTTGCTACGGTTGCTTCTGCAAGATGGGGGTCTTCAAGAAGTCCTACCGCAATAACAGGTGTATTTAATGCCTCCTTGAATGCACGAGCAAAAGGAATTTGATATCCAGGATGGTTTGCTGGCTTTAACTTTCCTGGAGGTGCTTCCCCACCACTGGATACATGGAACATATCTACACCAGCTTCTTTGTAGCGTTTTGCTATCGCAATAGAATGCTCTAAATTATAACCACCGTCCATATATTCAATAGCCGACATTCTCATGATAAGAGGCATTTCTTCAGGAATCACACTGCGAACTGCTTCGATAACCTCTACCCCAAACCTAGAGTAGTCTTGTCCGTACTGATCCTTTCGAGTATTAATCCCTGGTGAGTGAAACTGGTGAATCAAATAGCCATGCGCCCCATGGAGTTCTATCGTATCGAACCCCGCTGCAACAGCACGTCTAACCGCATCTTTGAACTGAGTGATAATAACCTTTACTTCTTCCGTTATCAGTGCTCTTGGTTGTTTCACTTCTCCTTGTCTGCTTTCGTCAGCTAAACGATTGACAGGAACGTCAGACGGACCAACTGGCTGGACCGCATCTTGTGCTTTACGGCCAGCATGACCAATTTGTATCCCAATTTTGGCTCCGTATTTGTGAACTTCGTTTACGATTCTTTGATAGGGAAGAATCTGCTCATCGGACCATAAACCTAAATCATAATCCGAAATGCGTCCATCTGGATCCACGTCTGTCATCTCGATGATGATGAGTCCGGTTCCTCCAACAGCTCTTGAAACATAATGAACAAAGTGCCAATCGTTTGGAATCCCATCCTTTGCTTCTACTGAATATTGACACATAGGTGCCATGACAATTCTGTTTTTTAACGTTAAGCCCTTTAGTGAAAACGGGGTTGTTAATTTCGTCATAAAATCAGCCCTCCTTATTTGTATACAATGGTTTGATCGAATGATATTAGACCTTGCTATAGAAGCGAGAGTTTGTCCATCCTTCTTTATACTGGGATGCCAATTTTATCATATCATATCCGTTGTCTTTGTTATGGATCGTAGAAGAAAACAGTGTTCAAGTTGATGCTATTTCAGGGTCAACGAGGACAAGCAATGGCATTGTTGGCGAGGTAAAGGCAGCTATAGAAGCAGCGTAATAACCAGACAATTCAACTTGGATAGGAGGACAGTTTATAAAGTCAAAATGCACAGGAGATAAACACGAAAAAAAGACAAGGGAATCAGTGCTTCATTAAAGTATGACTCCCTTGTTTTTTATTCTTCATCAATCGGAACGGTAAGATCATGCCATTGTTTTTCTAATTCTGCTTGAAAGCTTTCTTTCTGCTTGGAACTCCAGCCGAGTTTTTTGCTCATCATTTCTATCACGGGTGTCTGCCATTTTTTAACCCAATCAAGATCAAAAAGGAGGGCCCCTGTTCGTCGTAGAAAGAAATCAACGGGTGTATAAGCAAATTCCTCTGTAAGGCTATAGAGAACTTGGGCATAAAGGTCGACCGGTAGTCCGAATGTTTCCGCTTCTTTTTCATTTTGCTGGATCAGTTCAAAAATTTTTTCAATGTTTGATCCGTACATATTAACAAGTCTAGATGAGGTTTCTTTGTTTAAACCGATTGCTATTCCTTGCTCCATTTTATCTTTTGCGAAGGTCAGAAAATTTTGTGATCCGCCAACATGACCACCTGAGATAGACATCTTTTTCGTTTTGCATGAAGAAAATAATGTTCCATCCTCTTGCTTGAACTGAGAAGATAGTAAATCAACAATCTTTTCTGCCATTTTTCGATAGCCTGTTAGCTTACCACCAGCAATGGTTACTAATCCGGATTCGGATTCCCAAATTTCATCTTTTCTTGAAATTTCAGAGTGCCCTTTTCCCGCTTCATGTATCAACGGTCTTACGCCTGCCCAACTAGATTCGATATCACTTGCTTTAAGTTCTAAGTCAGGAAAGATAAAATGAATGGCATTTATAATGTAATCTCGGTCATTAGCGGTCATCCGAGGGTGTACTAAATCACCTTTGAAAGCAGTATCGGTCGTGCCGACATACGTTTTTCCATCTCTTGGAATAATTAAGATCATCCGCTTATCTGGAGTATCAAAATAAACGGCTTGTTTTAATGGAAATACCCTTTGATCAAAAACGAGATGAATTCCTTTTGTTAAATGTAATTTCTTATGTTTCAAAGAACGATCTTTCTCTCTCAAATTGTCGACCCACGGACCAGCAGCATTGACGGTTTTCTTTGCGCGTATTTCACTAACCTGATCATTTAACTGATCGATTGTTGAAACTCCGACCAATTTCCCCTCTTGATAAATAAAATCAGTGACCTTTGTATAATTAATAACGGTTGCACCAAGGCTTGCCGCTTCTTTCATTACTTCAATTGTTAATCTAACATCATCTGATCGATATTCAACAAAACGACCGCCGCCGACTAACCCATCTTGTTTAAACTTAGGTTCCATTTGTAGTACTTGCTCTTTCGTTAGCATATTCTTTCGTTCTGATTTTTTCACTCCTGCTAAAAAATCATAAAGTCGTAGTCCAATAGAGGTGAGGAATCTTCCAAATTTAGCGCCTTTATAGATTGGCATGATCATCCATTCAGGTGTTGTCACATGTGGACCATTTTCATAGACAATGGCTCTTTCTTTCCCTACTTCTGAAACGATTTTCACTTCAAGTTTCTTTAAATAGCGGAGGCCCCCATGAATCATTTTGGATGAGCGACTGGACGTTCCTGCAGCAAAATCCTGCATTTCAACAAGAGCAACTTTCATTCCACGACTTGCCGCGTCTAAAGCAATTCCTGCTCCAGTAATACCTCCTCCAATGATTAGTAAATCAAATTCCTCATTTTGCATTTTCTTTAAAACTTCGTCTCGTTTTAAACTAGAAAACGGTTGGCTCATGATTATAAATTCCTCTCATAAATTTAAACTTACGATCGTAATAAAGATAAAAAATGAATAATCCTAAGTTCAATATATGATTCAATTCATAAACGATGTACCAAATGAGGATATCCTTCCCATAAACATGATGATTTGAGTGAAATTGTTTATATATCTAATGGAGAGGGAAACTTCTTAATAGATGACCAATCTTATTTTGCACAAACAGGGGATTTATTGATTTAGGATGACGGGGTTATTCACGAAGAAAAGTCTTCATTTAGTAATCCTTTAGCCACTTATTATTATGGGATTGCTAATTTAATAATAGAAGGTTTTCCAAAATATGATATTATTTCAAAGGGTGTAAAACCTTTTATCAGGAGAAATGAGTATTCTGATCAAATTGAAACTCTTTTTTCTATGATGTTTGAAGAATCTTCTATCAACTATATGATTTATCGTAGAATGGGGGAAGCGAAAAGGTTATTAATTAATACGGAAATGAAAGTTCGAGAAATTGCCTAATTAGTTGGATATGAAAATCCAAACTATTTCACAAGGACTTTTACAAAAACAATGGGTGAATCACCCGTGCAGTATAAAAGGAGTGGAGGGACGGGAAGAGTAACTCTAAAAAGGAAGACGGATGATCTTTCTTGAAGGGAATTTTAAAATTTGAAAATTGAAAAGTTCTAGCGTTAGCGCTTTGCTTAGTGAAAGGAATGTTAGGTTGTGAAAAAGGCTTTACTTTTTTTCGCTCAATTATTTGTGATTTGGGCGATCTATACGCTATCTGATTTTATTGTTAGCTTTCTCCATTTACCCGTACCAGCAAGCGTGTTTGGTATGGTCTTATTATATTTATTGTTAGTAAGCGGAATTCTTCAAGTACGGTATATCGAGAGGGCGGCAGCTTTTTTAAATAAACACCTTGCCTTTTTTTTTATTCCATTTGCAGTGGGATTAATGAATTATGGTGGGTTAATTCAATCTAGTGGGTTACAATTGCTGATTATGATTGGAGGAAGTTCTATTGTCGGTTTACTGATAACATCGGGATTGACACAGTATCTGTCCAGAAGGGAGGAGACAAAGCGTGAACGGTCTAACTCTCATTAGCATTGTGCTAACTATTGTCGTGTACATCGGAGCAAAATGGCTTTCGATACGTGTATCATCGCCCGTCACAACACCCGTACTGACGGCAACAATTGTCATCATCATTATTTTTTATTCAATGGATATAACCTATGAACAATATACAACAGCGAAAGAATGGATGACTTATCTGTTAGGACCTGCTACTGTGGCACTTGCTGTACCTTTGTACCACAACCGGGCCGTTATTATGGAAAAATTAATTCCTGCTCTTCTTGGACTATTTATCGGAACTTTATCAACAATTATTTCTGCGGTTTGGTTATCTAAAGCTTTTGGACTAACTGAAACAATTCAAGCCACAGCTGCTGTCAAAGCGGTTACAACGCCTGTGGCAATTGAAGCGGTTGTTCTTATTGGTGGAGATCCGGCATTGGCTGCCGCATTTGTGATTATCGCAGGTATTTTCGGTGCAGTATTTGCTTCAACTTTTTTAAATTGGATGAAGATTACGGATCCATTTTCACGAGGTCTTGGTATTGGAACAGTCTCACATGTAATTGGTACGAGCCAGGCAGTAAAGGAAGGACCTATTCAAGGGGCTGTGTCAAGTATGGCCATGGGACTTGCAGCCATACTCACTTCAATCATCCTTCCATGGCTTTATCCGTTGATTCAATTATAAAGAATCAAAGAGCGAACAGGAGATTGTTCGCTTTTTTTATGTTTAAATAGTTAATGTCTATATTGTTTTGGAATATCCCTAAGACGTGTTCCTTCAATATATCTCCTCTTTACCCCCTAACTCTCCTAATATTTCTGGAATATTATTAAGTAATGACGGATTCATAAAGAAGAGAATTTAGTTGAATATATATAGAAAACACCTGAATGAGTACCGATATTTTTAAATTGCAATATTTGATTTCCTGGTTTATGATATAGCTTATATGAAACTATAGTTCAATTTAATGAACTCAATGTATATAGGGAGGGACCATAATGAATCAATCCATAAAAAAGGCAGATCGTCCACCATATGGGATACTTGCTGTCCTAATGGTTGGTGCTTTTATTACATTTTTAAATAATACATTATTAAATATTGCTCTCCCATCGATCATGATAGATTTGGATATTGAGGCAACAACTGTGCAGTGGCTGACAACAGGTTTTATGCTAGTTAACGGGATTTTGATTCCAGCTACGGCATTTTTAATTCAAAAATATTCCGTTCGGCGTTTATTTTTAACTGCCATGGGTTTGTTTACAATCGGGACATTGATTGCGGGTGTTGCCCATGCTTTCCCTATTTTATTAATAGCACGTATGGTTCAAGCTTCTGGATCAGCAATCATGATGCCCGTATTAATGAATGTGATGTTGGTAAGTTTCCCAATTGAAAAGCGGGGAGCAGCGATGGGTGTCTTTGGATTAATTCTAATGTCTGCACCAGCAATTGGCCCAACTCTATCGGGATGGATTGTTGAACATTATAACTGGAGAATGCTATTCCACTTTGTTACACCAATCGCCGTTGTGATCCTATTGCTCGGCTTTTTCTTGCTTAAAGATAAAAAGGAGAAAGTGAATATTCAGCTTGACTTGTTCTCGCTTTTATTATCTAGTGTTGGTTTTGGCGGTTTATTATATGGATTTAGTTCTGCTGGTAATAAAGGATGGGATAGTCCTGTTGTCTATTTGACGATCATTATTGGGGTTGTTTCTTTAATTTCGTTTATTTTACGCCAATCAAAACTAGAACGGCCTATGCTTAACTTTGGCGTGTTTAAATTTCCCATGTTTGCACTGTCATCATCGATTACGATGATTATGAATATGGCTATGTTTTCTGGTTTTTTACTCTTGCCTATCTATGTCCAAACGGTCCGTGGAATATCGCCAATGGATGCGGGGCTAATGCTACTCCCAGGAGCACTTGTGATGTCTATCATGTCACCCATTACAGGGCGGTTATTTGATAAGTTTGGAGGACGTATATTAGCTATCATCGGTTTAGGGATTGCAACGGTAGCGACTTATTCTTTTAGTCAATTAACATTTGAAACATCTTATAACCACTTAGTGATTTTGCACGCCATACGTATGTTTGGTATGTCTCTCGTACTGATGCCGATTTCTACTAATGGCTTAAATCAGTTGCCAACACGATTTTATCCACATGGTACGGCGATGAATAACACATTAAATCAAGTATCAGGAGCAATAGGTACAGGGTTATTGGTCACCGTCATGTCCAAACGTGCGGAAACCTATACCGCTAACTTGTTGACAGATGTTGTAGGGCAACCAACAACTGAAATGCAACAGCAAATTGCAGTGGAAGCTATGTTAGAAGGAATTAATTTTACTTTCTTTATTTCTACTTTTATTATCGCTATTGCCTTTATACTTGCTTTCTTTATTAAGCGAGCAAAACAAGCAGCAGATCCAATACAGGAAAAAACGGCTAGTACAAAAACAACGGTAACAAAGCTGGCGGGAATTAAATAACCGATAGCCCTTACTTAAAGAAAAACTTCTTTGTAGAAGACTTGATTGTGTAGGATAAAAAACATGTCGTTTACAACAGGAGTTTTTTTGGTGTTTATATGAATACTTATTATATTTAAAAAGTAAAAAATGGTTTTATATGAATATTATCAAAGTAGTGGAAGGTATATAAAACTTCGATATACTATTTTGGAAAAATGAATATCACCTTATCATTCCATTGGGGTAGAGGTGCAGTATCTATGATTAAGTTGTGTGTGGTTTTGTAATTTCGTTTGCTGTATCTAGCTTCCACTCTTTTTTCTGATTATGTGATATAAATCAAATAACGTAAAAGAATTCTATGATATGGTTTATATAAGATGCCTTAAATCTATGAAGAAAAGAGGTTTATGAACGGTGACAACTAGACAAACAAGAGAACTCAATAATGGGCCGAGAATTCAAAAAGAAAAAGAGACGGTCACGAAAATGATTGAAGTTTATTGTCGGAAGAAGCATCATCATCGCCATGAACTGTGTGAAGAATGTCAGGATCTAGATAACTATGCGATGCAAAGACTATCATTTTGTCAATTTGGTGAAGAGAAAAGCTTTTGTTCATACTGTCCTGTCCATTGTTATAAACCAGACTACCGTCAAAAAATAAAAGAGGTTATGATCTTTTCTGGTCCATGGATGCTCTTGTATCATCCGGTAACTGTTGTGAAGCATATATGGCAAGAAAAAGTGACACATAGACAAAAGGTATCAAATGGATGATAGAGGAATGGGGCGTTCAAACGATCATTTGTTAAGTAACTTCTCAAGAGTTCCTTTTTTTGGTGCCTTTTTCGTCAAAAGGTGAAGCAATTTTTCAATGCAAAGGCTATACTATAGGGGACAAAATTTATGAATTTATAAAAGAATCGCCGCCCCTTTTGTTGGGAGGCGATTCTTTTAACCGTATTCTTAAGAAAAAGATAACCCAATGGTCTATTCCTTACTTTGCTCATCTTCCTCTTTATTAAACCAAAGCGGTTCGTTATCGTCTACCTCTCCATTGTAATTAATGAAGATCTCTTCACCTGCTTTTATATCTTTAAAGGCAAAAAAGTCAAATGTGTGGTTTTCGAAGTTAATATCGTATATCGCATTAGGTGTATATGAATGGTTAAATAGCATCCCATACCCTAAAAGGATGGCTGTGTGGTTTATACCATATTCAAATGCATAATCAGCTAGTAATGTTTTCTCGATGTGAACATGCTCTGCATTTGGATAGGAAATAACGGGTGCTTCATGAAACAGTGTGCCTTTTGCTATATCCTGTTTTGCGAACACTCCTCTATTGAATTCCCCATCACTGATCGTTGAAGTTTTGATCTCAATCATGTTAGTCACCTACAATTCTTTCAATGGATTATCTATCTACTTAAGTTTGACCGTTATCCAAGCTGAAAGCAACTTTTTTTTCAAAAAGATAAAGAATCTATCTATTGAAAGATAGAGAGTATTTATTAAATCGCTCCAGGGTGAAAGTAATGAGAATAAAAACCTTTCTAATGGAATGCAAAAAGAATGGGACTGTCCCATAAGGTGTCTGACATCCACAAAATTGCATTGATCTAGCATCATGTTCCTAGATAGTGTATTGTGGTGGTCTGACATCGACAGTCCCATCCTTTTTATGTATAGTGACTATTGGATATGTGGTTACTCTTTAATTCCATGTAACCACTCTTGATAGCATTCCTCGCATAATATTTCTTCTCTCTCACTGTTGGTAACATGAAACGTGACTAGATGACTTTCATTTTCTCCTGCATCATGGGTGCAATAAAAACATTCGTTAGTCATATGAATTTCACCTCCCATTCTAGTTTAAAACTGTCATGATTTTTTATACTTAAAAAATAACCCATCTTTTTTGTTACATAAATAAAAACATGGAGAGAAAACTAATCAGGGTTCATCGTTATTTGGACAAGGAGGGCTTTCAATGGATAAACAGGTTTCGTACGGGAGTGATTATAAATATATTCCCGCCACATCGGTCTCAAGTGGTGTTGAGATAGATGTATTGCCAGATTTGTTCTGCCATACCGTTCAAATCGTTAATATTTGCTTAGTGGGTGATCCTAATACAAAAGATTTTGTATTGGTCGATGCGGGTATGCCGGAATCTGCTGACAAAATCATCTCAGTGACAGAGGATCGTTTTGGCGTAAATAGTCGACCGAAAGCCATTATTTTGACACATGGTCATTTTGATCATGTTGGGGCTATCATTGAATTAGTGAAGCATTGGCAAATTCCTGTATATGCTCATGAATTGGAAATACCTTTCCTTACAGGAAGAATGAGTTATCCAGAACCCGATTCGACGGTTGAGGGTGGAATGGTTTCAAAAATGTCACCCATGTTCCCGAATGAACCGATTAATTTAGGAAATCAAGTCGAAATCCTTCCTTCTAACGGAAGTGTTCCACATATGCCTGAATTCCGCTGGATCCACACGCCAGGACATACACCAGGGCATATCTCTCTTTTTAGAGCGGAAGATAGAGCTTTAATTGTAGGGGATGCATTTGTTACGGTGAAGCAGGAGTATCTTTATAAAGTATTAACACAGGAACAAGAAATCAGTGGTCCACCACGATATTTAACTCCAGATTGGGAGACGTCTAAGGAGTCTGTAAAAAAATTAGAAGCCCTAAAACCATCTGTAGCAGTGACAGGACATGGCTTACCTATGTCAGGTGAATTATTGACAGATAGTTTACAAAAGCTTGTGAAAGAATTTGATCAGATTGCTATTCCTGACTATGGGAAATTTGTTGATCAACCGATTCATTGAAAAGTAATTTTATGATAATAGGATTTGTTAAACCATAGTGCTTCTGCTTAAATGTCTTTGGTGTACGCGGGCAATTCTACAAAAATCATCATGAACATAGCTTTATAGTAAAAAAAGGATGAAGCTTCAGTAAATGAGCTTCATCCTTTTTTAGGAAACCTTATTCTAAATCTTCAATTACGATCTCTTTTACAGGTAAGAATTCTTCTCCTGTGTCCATGTAGGTAATATTTACTTGGTCACCTTCTTGTAGGTAAATGGCCATTGGTGTATTTTCAGAAGAAATGCTATAGCTTTGACGGTTATCTAATAAGAAGGAAACAAGTGTGAAATCACTTGATTTTTCTTTATACACTCTCACAACTGTTCCACTTGTTTGTTTTTCCTCTGCTTTTGAACTGCCATCAACAGAGCTACCACCGCGTTGTAAGGCTGTTTTATATTGTTTTAAAGCTTCATTTGGGGTAGCGGCATAAACAGAAATTTCCGGGTTAGATGCCGAAACGATAAAGTAATTTTGCAGAAAGCCATTTGCATCTAATACGGGTGTTAACCAACTAGCTTCCCCATAAAAGTTATAGAGCACGGGCATTTCTCCATTCCATTTCTTTTCAATGAATTTCTTTTCAATAATTTGCAAGGCTCCTTGTGAATCCATATAGGAATTTTCTAAATTACCGGTATAGTATATTGCTTCACCCGTTCTTGAGTTGGTTAGTGAATACCCAAGCATCGAGTCAACGCCTTCTTTTGGACTAGTAAAATCAGTGAAATAATACATGTCTCCGTTTTCATCAAAAATAGGGCTGACATTCGTTTCGGTACCTTCATCTGAAGGAAGCTTTACGTCAGATTTACCAAATAGGCTATTCCAAAAGCCATGAATATACTTTCCAAAATAACTATTTTGTAAACTAACCACTTCAGGCGCAACCGCACCGTCTATAAACGCTGGAATCTCGGCTAAAGGATACATTTTCGTATCACCTGTCATTGGTTCTACCATCACGATTCCTTTTACATCAAATCCATTTCGGGCAGAAATAAATTCACCATATGAACGGATATAATGAGGTTTTCCCTTATCATCAATCTCTAGTTGAACATCACCATGAAAAATAAGCTCTGGATACTGCATACGAATATGACGTTTAAGATTTTTATGGAAGAAGGATGATGGAGTATAAGCCATTTCTGCTTTCATAAATTTAGGATTAGCAGAAGAGTCAGTGGCACTGATGGTAAAGTAACCAGGGGTTACATCACCGTTCCACCATTTAAAGAAACCAGAAAATTCAACAGGTGCAATATAAACGTATTCACCGTTTACCTTTTGAATTTGGAGGTTTCCAAGTTCATAATAGCTTGTATTCGGAACTTGTCCGAACGCCTTCTTCATTTTGTTGCGGGCAAACTTTGGTGGAACGCTTGCAGGTGTTTCTTTTTCGTCAAACGTTTCTATTTCTGTTTTTTCCGTCATGTTAGCAACTTCATATTTTTCATCCGCGTTAAAAATAAATGCAGTTAGAAAATAAATGCTCAAGACAAGACTCCCTAAACAAAGAAACGCTTTAATGAATCGTTCTTTTCCAGATGATAGTGCAGCTCCTACCGCTGTTATGATAACAGCAAAGAACCATAGGGAAGACAAATTTCGGTCAAGATTACTAATGTAATAGAAGGCAAAAATAATTATGACTAAAAGAATGATTGTTGTTAAAATAATTCCTAGTTTTGGTTGTTTATCCTCTTTTTTTGATTTAGAGAAGGGGATGAGTACGAGTGCAGATGCTAAACCTATAATGAGTGAAAATAAAAATATGTTTCCCATAGTGTCTCCTTTCAAAGTAGTTTCACTATTTATTTACGGATAACAAAGTGGAAAAGTTTCATGAAGAGTGATAGGAATGGTATATTATTGAAAAAAATGAAGTGTAAAAGTTTGTGAAGTATTGATCATATGGGATAAGAATCTATTTGACAAATTACTATCGGAAAAATCAATAAATACAAATCCTTATAATAGATTAAATGAATTTAAAACCATTATTCGTTTCTATTTTAGTGTTTTGGACGATTGTTTATATCGTTGTTGAATTAATAACAGGTACGAAAAGACTGTTAGAAGCGAAGAGAATATTAAAGGGTTAATAGGGTTGCTGTGCTCCAACTATTGAACAGGGTTATCTGTTAAACAAACGTTTGATTAAGTTATCAAAAAGGGCTTGGTAACGGCTATTTTGCCCTATTAAACAAACGTTTGTTTAAATAGGATGAAGAGTTCTATCAGGCAATAACGTATTCCTTTTTAGTTATCCACTATAAGCATAAACGACTTTCACACGTGCATCGATCGTAAAATCTCCTGTTTGGATTGGTGGTGTTTCAGTTGTTGTAGCAGCGGCAACTTGAGTAGAAAATGCAGGATAGACTCTTTCCTGTTGCTCACCCTGCTCGATTATTTTAATAGGGACTTTTGTTAGCGTTGTCCCGATGGTTTGGGCGATGTCTTCAGCCTTTTCTCTTGCATTATGAATAGCCCTTTTTAGTGCTTCTCGATAATGAACATCTGGATTTGCTACTAGAAACTGGATTCCGCCGCTGCGATTTGCTCCATTTTTAATAGCGACATCATACACGACCCCAACGTTTGAAAGGTCTTTGACAATCACTTCTAATAGATGCTCTACTTCATAGCCTCTTAAGATTGATTTTCCTTCAATATAATCATATCGAGGATAAACTGAGTAAATGGTTGTTCTTATCGAAGTTTCTTCAATGCCCATTTGTTTTAACGCATCAATTACCTGATTTGAAATGTTTGCATTTTCTTGTTGGGCTAGCTGTACATTAAGATTTTCTGTTACGACACCTAAAGTTAGTTTGGCCTGATCAGGTTTTACGGTTATTTGACCTTGCCCTTCTACTGCCATGGTAAAAGTAGGGTTATTTCTATAAAGAAAACTTCCATTAGTGGGAGGGTTCTTTATTCTCCACTGATGGTTAACTGTACTTATCGGATCTTTACGGGCAGTTGATCTCCTACCGATCCTTTCTCGATTTTCTCGAAGTCTTGAGGTAGGGGTTATACTGCCCGTTAAGACGGGAGAAAATTGCTGAGTATGTGAGTAGTAATTGTATCCTTGGTTGTAACGCATAGCATCACCTCGATATTTATGTCACTTTAGGATATGTAAAGGGGGAAGGGGACGTTACTGGGATAGAATGTTTAATACGATGGAAAAAAAAGTCGGATTTTCAAAATGTCAATAATTATTCATACGATTCGTTATGTCTGTTAGCTATTAGTGTTATTATAGTATTAGAATTATCTACTATTTAGATACTAATTAATCGTTTTAATAAATTGAGGTGTAGTGTGGATGGATTTACATCAACTGTATATTTTTACGAAAGTGGTTGAACATAAAAGCTTTTCTAAGGCTGCGGATGATGTTTATTTAAGTCAATCAACCGTGAGCACACATATTCATTCGCTAGAAAAAATGCTGAATGTTAGACTTTTCGATCGTGTAGGAAGAGAAAGCATCCTTACACCTTATGGAGAACGTTTGTATGAATGGGCATTAAAACTATTACAATTAAAAGATCAAGCCTTACTTGATTTAAGTCACGAGATGACAGAATTAAGGGGAGATATTCGAATTGCGGCTAGTTCTGTACCAGGGCAATATATGATCCCAAAAATGGTAAAGCAATATAGAGATGAGTACCCTCTCGTCACGTTTCATATTAATCAATCCTCTTCAAAAATTGTAGCGGAGAAAGTATTAAATGGATCTGTAGACCTTGGGATTTTAGGTGAAAAATACGATAGTGAAAAACTTCACTATATACCCTTGTTAAAAGAAAAATTAGTGCTCATTTCACCAAAGGATATTGAGTTCAAAAACCCGGTTCATATCCAAGAGATTCTGAACTACCCTTTTGTAATGAGAAATGCTAATTCAGGAACGAACTCTATTCTTGAAAAGTTCTTGAAAGAGAATAAGGTTACGAAAGATCAAATGAATATTATCGCTTATACAGATAGCGGTCAGAGTTTAATGCAGTTTGTGAAGGAAGGGATCGGTATTTCAATTATTTCAGAAATTGCTTCAAAAGAATATGATGCGAGAAATTTGATTCATATGTACGATATCGAGGATTTCGATCATGAAAGATATTTTTACCTTGTTTATAATATTAATAGAACACAATCGGTCGTATCAAAAAAATTCATTGAAGATGCGATTCGCTTAATATAAGCCAAGCACATTCTATGTAAAGGAGTTTCAACATTTAGAGAGACTGGTTCATTGTTCTCTCTTATTTATTTGTCCACCTTAAAAGGACACTCTCGGTGGGAGTGTCCTTTTAAGGTGTCAGGCACCATGTTTCATCTCAATCAATAAAAAGTGAGAGGTTTCAGTTGCTTTGATTTGAATGTCTTCTTCAACAATTTCTAGTGCATCTCTACCAACTAAAGGAATTTGATTGATGTCAGAAGTACCTTCAATTTGAACTAAGTATGCTTGTCTTCCTTCTTTAACAGGAAAATGGATGACTTGTTCTTTTTCAAGTTCTAATGAGTAGAAGTTTACATCTTGATTCACCTTAATAGGTGCATCACCTGCTTTACTTGACACCATATGAAGCCAGTTGTTAAGTCTGTCGTCCCAATCAAATCGATAATCCCCATAATTAGGAGTATATCCCCGTTGGTCAGGCAATACCCAAATTTGCAACAATCTTAAAACGTTGTCACCATGGTTGTACTCACTGTGAAGTACACCTGTTCCGGCACTCATATATTGAACATGTCCACGAGTGACCGTTTTTTGATTTCCCATACTATCTCCATGTGTAAGTTCACCATCAACTACATATGAGATGATCTCCATATCTCGATGTGGATGTGTATCAAATCCGGTTTTAGGTGCAATCAAATCATCATTGATGACTCTTAAAACGCCAAAATTCATATTTTTTGGATTATAGTAGTCTGCAAATGAGAAGTGAAAGATACTATTTAGCCATCCGAGGTTACTACGTCCCATTTTGTTGTGATCTAATTTTCTTAGCATGATCAATCGCTCCTTCTTCATTGTTATGATTTTGTTAGTTGCATCTCAATTCTATTATTCACATAATCAGAACATAAATTTATGAGTTTGTTATGCTTGTTTTGGATAGTTAATTAGAAATAAAAATATCTTAATTGAAGATAAATTATATAGGATATTTTATCCTAATGTCAACAAAATAAAATAATGATCAGATAACCCCTTATTAAAAATATGGTAACATTTAAACATAAAATGGCTAGCAAAATTAATGGCGAATAAACAAAATGTAGAGGTTAAGAGGAGGACAAGACCATGAATCTTGTAGCATCTGAGAAAATGAAAAAATTAACTACTGGTATTTTTACAGAGTTGGCCAACAAAAAACAGGAAGCGATTAAAAAAGGAATTGATGTTATTGATTTGAGTGTTGGAAGCCCTGATATGTCGCCTCCATCGTTCGTGGTGGATGCTCTTGTGGAGTATAGTAAGGACACCTCAAAATATGGGTATACATTAAAAGGAATTGATGAATTCAATGAAGCAGTCGGTTACTTTTACAAAAAACGCTATGGAGTAGAACTTGACCCACATCAAGAAGTCTTACAGTTGATGGGTTCTCAAGATGGGCTTTCCCATTTGGCTACGGCAATGGTTAATCCAGGTGAATATGTTCTCGTGCCTGATCCAGGTTATCCTATTTATGAAGCAAGCGTGACAATCGCGGGTGGCTCCATTTATCCGATGCCATTAGTAGAAGAAAATCAATTTCTACCAAAGTTGGATAGAATTCCACTAGACGTTTTAGAGAAGGCAAAAATGATGATTATCAGCTATCCTGGAAATCCGGTAACAGCGTTAGCAGATGAAACCTTTTTTGCAGAAGTTGTATCGTTTGCAAGAAAACATAATATCCTTGTCGTTCATGATTTTGCCTATTCTGAACTAATCTTCGATAATCATCCTCAAACTAGTTTCATGTCTGTCCCAGGAGCGAAAGAGGTAGGGATTGAGTTTAATTCTCTATCTAAAACATTTAATATGGCAGGCTGTCGGATAGGATATGTTGTGGGAAATAGGGAAGCGATTCATATATTGGCTTCGCTGAAGTCACATATAGACTATGGTGTGTTTTATCCGATTCAAATGGCAGCAGTAACCGCTCTTACATCGGACTATTCTGTACTTGGGGATCAGGTAAAAGAGTATGAGTATCGGAGAAATATCTTGATTTCAGGATTGCAAAAGGCAGGTTGGGAAGTAGCGATGTCTCCTGCCACGATGTTTGTTTGGGCAAGAATACCTGACGGTTGGACATCTCGTTCATTTGCGTTTGAATTAATTGAAAAGGCAGGAGTGGCTGTTGTTCCTGGTGGCGCTTTTGGAAAGCAAGGGGAAGGTTTCGTACGAATGGCCCTCGTTCAATCTCCTGAAAAACTTGCTGAGGCAGCGGAACGGATAGAGGAATTCCTTCGTAGTGATCAGTTGCAAGATTCAGTGAAAACGACTAACAATTAACAGTTGGAATGGGAATAGAAAGTAATCGTATTAAAAAACTTAAAGCTAGCTATTATATGGAATTAATTTCATAATAGTTTTAAGTTTCTTTTAGACTGATCTCTAGTGATATAGCAAAAATGACCATCTTTATTCAGTGTGAAACTGAATAAAGATGGTTGTTACCCTTTTTTGCCTGCAAATTGACGTTTGATTAAAGATCAAGCGTTTTGTGTACTAAATCTACTGTTATTTTGCTTGTTCTCCACGTTATCGGAACTACTTAACTTCAAAATTGGTAGCTTTTTATTTTATCCTTGAGCATGTTACCTCTATTTAATAAAAAAACGAAGTTATGTAATCGAATAGAAAAGAAACTGAAAAGGTTAATTGATAAAATGGATAGAAAAGCTCTTTTTAGTTTATTCAATTATATAATAATAAGTAAGATAGAGGAGATTTTGATGGAATCACATGTGAAAAGCGCATTAGAAGAATGGAAAAAGGAAATTTGTGATTTATTAAATGGGATAGATAAAGAATATGAAGAAGTTAGACGTGAACTTCAAGTATATTCTTACAAATTCAGCATCACCAAGCAGGTAGTTCAATCAACGGTTAATGAAGATATTATTCGAAATATTCGTGAACTGTATAATAAGCCTTTTGAACATAAGTATAATGAACTAAAGGTGAGTATTAAGGACTTGGAAGAAAGGAAAAGAGTATTTCAAATGTTTATTGATAAAATTGATAAAGTCATGGAAAAAGAATAGATAAAGCCATCCGGTTGTGAAAAATTCTATCAATATTGCCAAGAGTACCCCTTCTTCAAATTTTCTTTGGAAAATTAAGGAGGGGGTGAATTGGCGGTTTTTTATTATAGAGAATGATATCATTTGCCTTTAGGAACGTATATTCGGTATAATGTTTTTAAGGGGGTGAATAAAATGCCAAAGGAAAATGAAACAAAAAACAAGTATAAAACACATCAGATTTGGATTAAAAAAGGTCATCGCATGTATGGGTATTTTCAAACGATGACTCAACATGCAAAAAAAATGTACAATACAACTAACTTTTACATACGTCAGGTGTATACAGGTTTAACTGTAGAAAAACAACTTCAACCGCTTCAAAAAGAAGTGTTGGATATCATTCATAATAAACTAGGTAAAATGAATGAGGTTCAATTGATTGCTCATCAAAAAAGTACGGAAAAACAACAAGCTAAACCAAAAGAAAAGAGAAAAGAAGTTAAATGCAACTTGTTTGAAAAACCTTCAAGAGAAAACCCATATGTGGATTACCATCTTTTGGATAGTTTATTTAAAATAATGGGACAAAAGGATTATCGTTCCCTTCCAACACAATCAAGCCAAGGGGTAATGAAAATGGTCTTTCAAAATTGGAAGTCTTTTTATGCTAGTTTAAAAGACTATAAGCAGAATCCATTAAAATATAAAGGAAAACCAAGAATACCAAAATATATTCGTTCAATGGAGAAGGAAGTCGTTTTCACGAATCAAGATTGCGTCATTAAAAATGATAAATTTTTAAAGTTTCCTAAAACAAAAGAACAATTAAACATAGGGAAACTAGGCTATTGTGAAGGGAAATTAAAACAAGTTCGCGTGATCCCCCAATACAATGAGTATGTAGTGGAGTTAGTTATGGATGTTCCTACTGAACATAAAGAATATGTAGATAATGGACGATATATGAGTATTGATTTAGGAGTCGATAACCTTGCAGCCATTGTTACGAATACAGGTAGTCAACCTTTATTGGTAAAGGGCAAAAATATCAAATCCGTTAATCAGTATTACAATAAAAGGAAAGCGCATTTCCTCAGTGTTTTAAGACAAGGAAAACAAACAAATGAAGGCTCTTTTACATCAAAAAAGTTAGAGCATTTACATCAAAAAAGGCATCTTAAAATAAAGGATCTTTTTCATAAAGCCAGTTCTGAAATGCTGAAAATGGCTTTAGCAGAACAGACAAACACCATTATTATTGGAAAAAATAAAGATTGGAAACAAGAAATGAGTATGGGAAAACGAAACAATCAATCTTTTGTCAGTATTCCGCATAGTTTGTTCATGACTATGGTGGAATATAAAGCTGCAGAACACGGGATTAAAGTAGTCGTAGCTGAAGAGTCCTATACATCCAAAGCAAGTTTCCTTGATGGTGATGAGATTCCTACTTATGGAGAATATGAAGGTAAAAAACAGTTTTCAGGAATAAGAATAAAACGAGGTTTGTATCGTTCGGGTCAAGGGTGGATCATAAACGCTGATGTAAATGGTGCTGCGACTATTTTAAAAAAAGCTGTGGCATGTGTAACAAAAGAAACCGTAAATGTATGGAATCCACAATCTAAAATCATATAAAAGAAGTCCCAAAGGCAAGACCAATGGGATAGAGGGGTTGGGTGTTTGTAGCACACCACTGTGTCAACTCCACTAGCGTTAAGCGTTCGGAAATGTTCGATACGCTAGAAACCCCGACTTCAAAATTTCGTTAGAAAATTAAGTGGTGGGAGTATTCATGCAGGCTATGTCTAACCACTAAAGGGATTCTTGATGAGTTCCTATTCTCCCTATAAGAGCTTTAATCAATTTATTCCACTGTAATGGAAAGAAATCGTTTTGCTATTCATTCAGGGAAGGGTACAATGTTAAAATATAAATAGCCAATCACCTGAGGGAAAATTGTTTTAAAAATAGCAAAGAAGTGAGCAGATCATGGAATTATTAAAAAAGGAAAACGAAGCGAGTCATGATAAAATTGAAATTCAATTAGTAAATGTTGGTAAATTATTTAAAAATCAAAAAGAAGCTGTGCATGTATTAAAAGGGATAAGTGGAAACATCACAAAAGGAAAGATTGTAACCATTATCGGACCATCAGGATCTGGAAAAAGTACGATTCTATCCCTGTGTAATTTACTTCAAACTCCTGATGAAGGAGAAGTCCGGATTCATGGAAAGGAAGTTCGAGAGTGGGATATACAGGAACTTAGACGCAAGGTTGGGATTGCTTTTCAAGCTGCTCCTATGATGCAAGGGACGGCATTAGAAAATTTGTCTCTACCTGCACGCTTGCAAGGAAAGATATTGGATAATCCCGAGAAATATATGAAATATGTGGGATTATCAGAGGGTCTTTTATCGCGAGAGGCAAAAGAGCTTTCAGGGGGCCAAAGACAAAGGTTATCCTTTGCCCGAACGCTTGTGAATGAACCTTCTATTTTATTACTTGATGAAGTAACTTCCGCACTTGATTCCATATCGGCACGTGAGGTGGAGGAATTGATTGTACGGATTAACCGTGAACGGCATACGACTATTCTTTGGGTTACACATGACTTTTCCCAAGCAGAACGTGTTGGAGATGAAACCTGGCTTGTGATGGATGGGAACTTAATTGAGGCGGCACCTACTAAACAATTTTTCTCCGAACCGAAAGAAGTTCGTACGAAGGAATTTTTAGACCAGAAGAGGGTTTCCCTATGAGTTTGTTAGCGATTATTCTTAGTTTTGGCTTTGTTATTATCGCTCTTTTTATTTCAAGAGCATTTAAATTAGGGCTTGGTCGTGACCTGATTATTACAAGTATTCGTGCCACAATTCAATTATTCATTGTTGGTTATATTTTAAAAATGGTTTTTGGATTTGGTCATCCCTTTGTAGTCATTCTGATGCTTCTTCTTATGATTATAGTAGCAGCGAAGAATGCAGCGAAGCGGGGAAGGGGTCTCCCCCATGTTTTTTGGAAAATCTTCTTAACTATTTCTATCGTTGAGATCATTACACAAGGGTTTTTACTAGGATTACATATCGTACCAGCAACACCACAGTATATTATTTCGATTAGTGGAATGATTATCGGGAACTCAATGATTATCGCGAACTTGTTATTAAATCGTTTAAAAGGTGAAGTCGAGATGAGAAAAGAGGAGATTCAGCTTGTATTGTCACTCGGTGGAAGTATAAAGCAGTCGATCTATCCAATTCTCAAACAATCGATTCGGTCAAGCTTAATTCCAACCATTGAAGGGCAGAAAACAATTGGACTTGTTCAACTCCCAGGTATGATGACTGGTCAAATTATAGCGGGGGCAGATCCGATCCAAGCCGTTCGTTTGCAACTATTAATTGTTTTTCTTATTATGTCTGCGGCTTCCCTAACGGCCATTATCCTAGGGTTTCTCGTTTATCCAAGCCTATTCAACAAAAATCAGCAATTAGATATCCAGGACTGGAAGTAAGAAAAAAGCGAGGCGATCTCATAAGGTATTTGACACCTTATGGGACCGCCTCGCTTTTAAATTCATTTACCAAAAATTCGGTTTAACGACCATGAACCAAAGCATCGCTAATAAGAGAACGATATACATCCAAAGGGAGCGCTTTAATCCAGCGGCCAGCTCTTCTTTATTAGCGTTTGTTTCTGGAAACTTACGCAGCCTTGGTGAAAATGCACGCGCAAGAAAGAACACTGAACCAAACATAATCATGAACGTCATAACGATCCACGAGGTTCTCCAAGTCCAAGGACCTAATAAGATAAGGAGTATTCCTGATATTACTAGTACATGTCCTGCATGCTTTGCCATCCTGACAACAAACCAGAAGGTACCTAGATGAATATCCATTTCTTTCCCTTTTGTTAGGTGAAGTTTATTTACAATGGGTAAAAGGATAAAGAATGGACCAATCGATACGATTGCGCTAAGAACATGAAGATAGATAAGAAAGCGATAAAGTAAATCCACTACTCTTAAGAATTACTCATTTACTGGACTGAATTCGTGTACCCATACTCTCATTTGCGGAAGCCATGGCATGCCTGGATGAAAGGACAGAATAGATTGTTTGTATTCTTCAACGGAAGCATAACCCTCTTGGCGAGCATGTTCATCTGTTAATTCACCAAGTGACTGAGAATAAACCTTATCTACGATAAACTTATGACCTTTTAACTCCATTATTTCACCTACATCAGCATATCGGCCATTCCGTCTTGTTGCCGTTTTTTTGCCTTCAAGGACTTTTTGAATATCTTCTTCCACCGTTACGAGGCGTTCAATCGTACACGTTTTTGGTGGTAATGCATTAGTTTCTTCATGATTTGTCATATAATCAAACTTCCTTCCACTTTTTGTTCCTCTATAATTTACCACATGGCGTCAGGCACTACAAATGGATACATATCTTTTTGTGGTACTTGATATCTTTTTTAAAATTGGCAGAAAAGTGGTACACTTTAAATGATAGTTATTGGAACGAAATTGAGGTGTAACGGAGTGAAAACGGTTCTAGTTATTGGTGGTGGAGTTACTGGACTATCTGCCATGTGTGAATTGCAAAAGTGGAAAAAAGAAAATCAATCAGATGTAAGGCTTATTCTTACTGAGGCATCCTCTGAGCTTGGAGGGAAAATTTGTACTGTAAAAGATGCCGGTTTTATTATGGAAGCGGGAGCTGATTCCATTGTTGCTCGTAAAGCGAATCACATGTCCTTTATTCGAGAACTTGGTTTGGAACAGGAAGTCGTATACAACGCTACAGGTCGATCTTTTCTTTTCACAGAAGGAGAATTAAAGCCGATTCCTGCAGATTCAGTATTTGGGATTCCAACAAGTATTGAATCATTAGCAAAAAGCACCTTAGTCTCTGCGAAAGGAAAAGTAGAGGCCTTACAGGATTTCTATACAAAAAATGAATCCTTCACAAAAAATGATTCAATTGGTACCTTTCTTGAATCTTTTTTCGGAAAAGAATTGGTTGAAAAACAAATCGCTCCTGTACTTTCCGGTGTTTATTCTGGGGAACTTAGCAACTTAACTATTGCATCTACACTCCCTTATCTATTGGATTATAAAGAGGAGTACGGAAGCATTATAAAAGGCTTTTCTGTCAATAAGGAAAAATTCCAAATTGGTGGAGAAAAGAAGTTTCTTGCTTTCAAAAATGGTTTAGGAACACTCATTGATAGGTTTGAACAGGAACTTGAAGATGTGGAAATAGTCAAGAATGCTGTAGTAACCAAAATTGAAAAAGTAAATAGTAGCTATCATGTGTCTTTCAAGAATCATGAAGTGATTGAAGTAGATCATGTGGTACTTAGTATTCCGGATACAGCGGCAATTAAACTACTCCATAATCAAGAGATAAGAAAAGAGTTTGATCGTTTAAAGAACAGTAGCATGATTAGTGTATATGTTGGATTTAATGTACCTGATCATGTACTTCCATTAGATGGTACAGGTTTTATCAAAGCGGATAGTGATGAAATAACCTGTAATGCTTGTACATGGACAAGCCGAAAGTGGAAGCATACATCACATACTGGAAACTTACTTGTAAGGCTATTTTATAAAAGCAGCCATCAGGCTTTTTCTACCTTAAAAGAAATGTCAGAGGAAGAACTGCTTCAAGTGGCGCTTGCTGATTTGAATAAAAGTCTTGGGATTAATGCTAAACCAGTGGCAAGTGTTGTGACGGATTGGTCAGATTGCATGCCGAATTATTTAATCACCCATCCTCAAACCGTAGAAGCTCTCGAAAGTAAAATGGATGAACTGTATCCAGGAATTTTGCTTGCAGGTTGTTCTTATTATGGAGTGGGTATCCCTGACTGTATTGAAAATGGGGAGAGAGTGGCGAGAAAAATAGTTTCATTTCTCTAATGAAAACAGGATAGGACATCATCCTGTTTTTTGAGGAGGATGGGCGAGTGGTTATTTAAAAGTTGTGAATCTATTACCTGACGGAATTTCATGTAAGCGCTTAATGTTTACTGAAAATAAAAAACATTAGATTAGTAAAAAAATATTGACGAAATAGAAAATGGTGGTATTATATAAGTATAGAAAAAAATACGAATGGCATTCGTTAATGTCGAACGAAGGAGGGCGGTCGTGTCAGAACGTTTAATCCAATCAGTTGAAAGAGCTGCTGATATCCTTGAATTATTTTTGACTTCTGAACCAGAATTAAGTGTAAAAGAAATTAGTCAAAAACTAGACTTATCCAAAAGCACTACACATGGATTGATTAAGACCTTAGAACATAGAGGGTATCTTCAACAAAATCCATATGACTTAAAATATAAATTAGGACTAAGACTTTTTGAACTTGGCCACCTTATCGGAAGTCAACTTGACGTTGCAAAAATTTCGTATCCGATTATTAAAGATCTTGTTGAGCAGTTAAAAGAAACTGTACATCTTGTTGTCCGACAGCAGGATGAATTGATTTATGTAGCAAAAGAAGAAGGGCCGCATACATTAAGAATTTACTCTAATGTGGGAAAAAGGGCTCCTATTCATTGTACAGGTGTAGGAAAAGCCATCCTCGCTTACCAAGATGAAGTTGAGATTGATAGAATACTATCATGTGCTGATTTGGAATCGTTTACAGAGTATACAGTGACAGATAGTGAGGAAATTAAGAATCAATTACAATTGATTAAAGAAACTGGCTTTTCAATTGATGATGAAGAGATTGAGTTAGGACTCAAATGTGTTGCTGCCCCGATATTTGATCACAAAGGAAATGCAATCGCTTCAATTAGTTGTGCTTCACCAAAAATGAGGCTAACAGAGGATCGTCTTCCGGTGGTAATACAAGGAATAAAAGAAGCTGCATTTGAAATTTCAAAAAACTTAGGTTACAAGGATGTTTCTCATTTTTATAAATGAGAACAGATTAAATATAAAAACATTTTCATATTTAGGAGGAGAATTATCTTGGCAAAATTGAAAGCAGCTATTATTGGCTCAGGTAACATTGGTACAGACCTTATGATCAAATTAGGAAGATCAGAACATTTAGAATTAACAGCGGTTATTGGAATTGACCCTCAATCAGACGGTTTACGCCGTGCAAGAGAAGCAGGTTATGCAGGTGTTGACACTGGAATTGATGGTTTCCTTGCAGACCCTAATTTAGAAGCAGATATCATTTTTGATGCTACTTCAGCTAAGGCTCACATTTATAACAACAATGTATGTCAAGAACGCGGAATCAAAATGATCGACTTAACACCAGCAGCTGTAGGACCATACGTATCTCCAGCAGTTAATAGTGCAGAACACCTTGATAAAAACAACATTAATATGATTACATGTGGTGGACAAGCGACTATCCCTATGGTTCACGCTATCAACCGTGTAGCTAATGTAGTATATGGTGAAATCGTTGCTACTATCTCAAGTAAAAGTGCTGGTCCTGGAACTCGTGCTAATATCGACGAATTTACTGAAACAACTTCTAAAGCAATTGAAGTAGTTGGTGGCGCTGATAAAGGTAAAGCGATTATCGTCTTAAATCCTGCTGAACCTCCAATCATGATGCGTGATACTGTTTATGCTCTTGTTGAAGAAGGGAAAATGGACGAAGCAGCTATTCGCGAATCTATTGCAGAAATGGAAAAAGTGGTTCAATCATATGTACCAGGATATCACTTACGTACAGAACCAATTTTTGACGGCAATAAAGTTACTGTTTTCATTGAAATTGAAGGTGCTGGTGACTACCTACCTAAATATTCTGGTAACCTTGATATCATGACATCTGCTGCTGTTCGTGTTGCAGAAGAGTTTGCAAAAAATACAAAGAAAGAAACAGTTTGAGCTGTAGAAAGGGGAATATAAAATAATGACAATTGAACGCGATATCTTACTTACAGAGGTAGCATTACGTGATGGTAGCCATGCGGTTGCTCACCAATATACTGTAGAACAAGTAGTTAATATTACAAAAGCATTAAGTGAAGCAAAGGTACCATATATCGAAGTATCACATGGTGATGGTTTAGCTGGATCATCTTTACAATATGGTCTATCAGGAACGAATGAAATGGAATTAATCGAAGCAGCAGTTTCTGTTGCTGGTGATTCAAAAATTGCTGTTCTATTATTACCAGGTATCGGTACTTTAACTGAGTTAAAAGAAGCAGCTAATTTAGGAGCGAAAATGGCTCGTATTGCTACTCACGTAACAGAAGCTGACGTAGCGCCACAACATATCGCTTATGCGAAAGAATTAGGAATGGAAACAGTTGGATTCCTAATGATGTCACATATGGCACCTGTTGAAAAATTAGTTGAACAAGCTAAGTTAATGGAAAGCTACGGAGCAGACAGTGTATACGTAGTAGATTCAGCTGGTTATTTAATGCCTAATATGGTACGCGAAAGAATTAGTGCTCTTAAACAAAGCCTTACAGTACCAGTAGGTTTCCACGGTCATAATAACTTATCACTTGCTATGGCTAATACGCTTGCTGCTATCGAAGAAGGTGCAACACGTATTGACGGAAGTATCCGTTGCCTAGGTGCTGGTGCTGGTAACACACAAACAGAAGTACTTGTAGCTGCATGTGAACGTTTAGGAATCAAAACAGGCGTAGATTTATATAAAATGATGGATCTAGCTGAAGATATTGTGGCACCGCTTTTACCAGTAGCACAAGAAATCACTAAAGACAGCTTAACACTAGGTTATGCTGGAGTTTACTCAAGCTTCGCGCTTCACGCAAAACGTGCAGCAGCAAGATTTGGTGTTGACTCTCGTGATATCCTAATCGAATTAGGAAATCGTAAAGTAGTCGGCGGTCAAGAAGATATGATCATTGATGTAGCATCACAAATTGCTAAAGAAAAGAATGCAGTTGCTTCAAAATAAACTAGTAAAAGTCTAATAGATTAATATTGGTTCGTTTACACTATTAAATACGAACATAGGTAGAGAGTATTTTTCGCAATGAGTAACAATGGAAGTGAGGAATGGGGTCCTCATTTCTATTGTTACACCTGTATAAACAAGGGGTTTTTAGGCGATTTTATATAGTGCTTTTCAACTAATTAAATGTTCGGATAGTAAGTTCTAACAAGTAGACCTGTCTAATTCAGTAGACAGGTCTACTTGTTTTTCTGTTTAACTTCATTCAGCAGAAGTCCTCCACTTCTGTAAGTGGGGGATGAATGCAAAAAGCTCTCTGATTCAGTGGGGGTTTAAACCCCGGCTGAATGAAGTTAAGCCTCCGGCGGATACCTCGGATTTTTTAAAGGTCATTTATCGAGCGAGCTCGACGACGGACAGGACGTCCTAGTCAGGCGAAAGCCACAGGATGTGGCTTTCTGAAGCGTGATAAAAATCCGGGCGCAAATTCGCCCCGCCGAATTTGATATAGGTTCGTAAAGCATGTATGAAATGGAGGGTTATAAATGTTTGTGCATCATTTCATTTTTTTTTTCAATAAGCTATACTCTTCTATATAAGGATAGCTTGTGCTTTTATTAATGGCTTTGACAAGAGGAAGTGCCGCCATGGATAGAAGTAATGATATTTCTCATTCTCACAGAAAGGAGATATCAATGATGAAAACGATTGTCAAATGGGTCTATATACTTCTTGGGTTTTTATTTATTGGATTGGGAATTATTGGGATTATCTTACCGATATTACCGACAACACCGTTATTCCTATTAGCAGCCTTTTTCTTTGTGAAAGGGTCGGATAAATTTGATCGTTGGTTTAGAGGAACGAAACTATATAAAAAGTATTTAGAGGATTTTGTTAGGGAAAGAGCGATGCCATTAAAACAAAAATGGACGATCCTACTAACTGCTGATGCCATGATTGCCATTCCTTTTTTTCTTATTGATAGTGTCCTCGTTAAAATCCTATTAATTCTAGTTGTAGCCTATAAATATTATTATTTCATGAATAAAATTAAAACGATAAAAGAGACTGTAAGAGAGGTAAAGGCAAAAAATTAACTATGGTATGATTTGTTAATTGAAGAAGAGTTACTAACATGAATGAAAATATCTTTTGTTTTCTTGAGCTATATCATGATGACAATATTAAAACTTATATGATCAGACGATGAACCGTTAATAGAGAGGATCTAACAAATGGGTAATGATAAAAGTAATTCTATGATTCAGTCGCTTCAAGTAGGAATGAGTATTATTGATTTAATGGCTTCTAAAGAGCAACCTTTGAAGTTTTCAGAGATTCAAGAACTCACACAAATTACAAAGAGCAATCTATACAAGTACTTAAACACTTTAACACATCTTCAACTCCTACATCGAAATAAACAGAGTGGTGCATATATGCTTGGCAGTAAAATTATTGAGTATGGAAGAAGTGCCATTGGTCATCAGGATATCATTTCTACTGTCACTCCTTATCTTCAAGAGCTTAGTCAGCAAACATCACTAACAGCTTTGTTAGCAGTAGGAACTCCTAGTGGTCCAGTAGTAGCTAACATATGGAATACAAACCATTTATTTAATGTTGGTGCTCAAATAGGGACACAATTACCGATTTTGTCAGCGACAGGAAAAGTATTTTCGGCCTTTCCTACATCGATCTTAACAAAGGACTGGAAGGAAAGAGAATTAGAGAAGTTGACCGAGGAAGAAAAAGAACAGCTTGCAAAAGAGGAGGAAGTCGTAGTAAAAAATGGGATTGCATTTTCAGCGGATGCCCTTGTTCAGAATGTAACATCAGCTGCCGTTCCCTTATTTAACTACAAGCAGGATTTACTTGGTACTATAATCCTTGTCGGATTTTTACAGTTCTTTCCTCAAGATACAGATCATAAGGCGAGTCAACAGTTACTAGCCGTAGCAAAAGAAGTTTCAAGTATTTTTGGGTATAACGAAAC
>NZ_JAETXM010000027.1 GCF_024494465.1 Bacillus sp. V3B
AAAAACACATAAATTTAGAAGAGAAACTATTGGTCTATCCTGCATATGAAGAATTTATGGATGGACCTTTTTTGAATGTTGATCAAGGAATGAATGTTTCAAAGAGTCGTATTCAAAGAGAAACATCTATGGTAGTGGGGATTCGAGAGTATCGGCCAGGTGACCGCTTTTCGTGGATTGACTGGAAAGCATCTGCGAAGAGAAATGGGATGGTAACAAAGGAGTTTGAACAAAGTCAATCAAGAGACGTGTTCATCACGATGGATTGTGCACCGGATCATCGATTTGAAACAACGGTCTCTTTTACCGCTTCCCTTGGACAAGCTCTTTTGCGTAAAGGGATTCAAGTTGGTTGTTTATCTGTAGATAATGAAAGAGTATCTATGCCTATTTATGGAGGGGAAGTGAATAGACAACAGTTATTTTATCAGCTAGCTCAGGCGAAGGATAATTGTCCTGTTTCATTTGACCAAGTGCTAGGAACAGAGAGTCTTTTATTGCAACAAAAAGCAATGTTGATGCTTGTAACAGCCCATTTATCCACCCCTCTTATTGAAATAACTAGCCGATTTACTACTAGAAACTACCCAGTTGTGATCTTTGTTATAAAAGCAGCAGGGGATTCAGTCACTCTAACCGAGCAATCGATGAAAGAGAGGGCTAAAATGCGAGGAATAAGAGTTGCATTCATTCATGAGGGGCAGTTTTCTAACTGGGCTTTCGGAGGTGAGTAGGGGATGAGGAAACAAAAGAATATACCTTCTTTTTTTCTATATATCTTTGGGTTTCTTTTATTATTAGAATGGATTTGGCCTATTGAAATTCTATCAGAAACAGCAGAAATTTGGGTGTTTCTTATGTTTCTTACTGTCTCCTTTCTTCTTTCTCTTTTTCAAGTTCCTCTTCTTATTGGCGTTTTATTAAAAGGAACTGTAATCGCTTATTCTCTGTATTTTCTCTATTTTGAAGGGAGTTTTTTTCAGTTAGATTGGATTTCTTCTTTTCTATTAGACTTTAAGACAAATCTAGCCCTTATTTTCTCAAAAAATTGGAACGATCTTTCTCATTTATTTAAAAGTTTTTTATTTTTTCTTTTGTTGTGGTTAATCGTTTATCTTCTCCATTATTGGCTTATGATCCGCAATCAAATCTTCCTTTTTTTCTTTATGACGCTCATGTATATAACCGTTCTTGATACTTTTACTCCGTATGATGCGAGTGGCGCAATTGTAAGAACGGTTCTAGTTGGTTTTGTTTTAATGGGAATCTTAACTTTTCGACGTTTAGTAAATAAAAAAAAGGTTGAAACAGGAGATGCTATTACTCGTAAATGGATAATCCCTTTATCAGTCATGGTTGTTTCAAGTGCTTTCCTTGGATATGTACTTCCGAAGGCTGATCCCATTTGGCCGGATCCAGTTCCCTTTATTCAATTGTTAAATGAAAAGGGAGGAAGTGGAGCAAAACGAGTTGGTTACGGGGAAGATGATACGACACTTGGTGGGTCTATTATTGGGGATTCTACAGTTGTTTTTCGAACAGAAGTGGAATCGCCTCACTACTGGAAGGTGGAAACAAAAGATATATATACAGGTAAGGGATGGATTCACTCTGGCGAAGGGGAAGAACGAGTTCCGTTTAGAAAGGATCGTGCTGTTCCAATTGTTTCATTTGCAGAGAATGATGGAATTGACAAAACAGTTGAAACAAGCACCGTTTATCCAGTAAAAGAGTATCTTCATGTTATATATCCTTTAGGGATCAAAACCATTCAATCAGGAAGCGGTTATTCTTATGAAGTAGATCCTTCTATAGAGAAGATATATTCATTTGAAGGATCGGAACCTGTTGTAATGGGAAATTATTCGGTTACATTTGACATTCCTAAATATAGGATAACGGATTTAAAAACGACTGAAGATGTAAATTCTGCTAATTTGGGTACTGAATTTATTTCGCAATACACTCAGCTGCCTGATCATGTGCCACAACGGGTAGAAGATTTGGCAGTTAAACTAACAATGGGGCATCAAAATTGGTATGATCAAGCAAAGGCAGTAGAACAATTTTTAAAAGGAACGAATTTTTCATATGATACGAAAAATGTATTAGTTCCTGAGGAAGAACAAGATTACGTTGATCAATTTTTATTTGAAACGATGAGGGGGTATTGTGATAATTTTTCCACCTCAATGGTGGTGCTACTAAGGTCACTTGATATCCCAGCGAGATGGGTGAAAGGATATACTGAAGGTGAATATCTTGGTATGGATAAAGAATTGAGCATATACGAAATTACAAATAACAATGCCCACTCTTGGGTAGAAGTATATTTTCCACAAGTGGGTTGGATTTCATTTGAACCAACACCAGGTTTTACAAATGATGGAAGCTACTCTCTTGAGGAAGAACAGGATGGAAGTATAGAAGCCAGTGTCCCAGCGGAACGGGAGGAACAGGTAGAAGAGAATAATGTAGAGACTGGTATTGTAGAACCTACTGAGGAAAATAAGAAATTCTCTCTTCTGGAAATGTGGAAGGGTGTAAAAGAGTTTTTTACTAATCATCAAGGCTGGACTTTACTAGCTGTTTTCATTGTAATTGGTGCTGGGTATTCTATTTATCAGATTCGAGTAAGGTGGTTTCCTATTTATTATATTTGGAAATTTAAGCATGTGGAGAAGGAAGAAAGTTTTGTCGAAGCGTATCATGTTTTATTAAAGCAATTGAATCGCTACGGATTGAACCGAGAGAATGGGCAAACATTAAGAGAGTATGGGCAGTCTATCGATCAATATTTTTCGACAAATGAAATGACCTTGTTGACTGTCGAGTATGAACGATATTTGTATGGTAATTGTTTGGAGAAAGATGCTTGGAAGAGAATGCGTGAATTATGGGAAAATTTAATTAAAAGGACAATGGCTTGACCACAAAAATAACCTATTGATACAATGTTGTTCGGAATAAGAATAATTACCTTCGTATACCTTCGATAATATGGTTCGAAAGTTTCTGCCAAATCACCGTAAATGATTTGACTATGAAGACAGGTTCTGAACGTTAAAGAATTCTGCCTTCTGATGGAGGGGAATTCTTTTTTTATTGTTTAGTGAAACTATAGAGTAATTGTAATGTGGATAAGTTGTATTAGTTATCTGTATCCAGCTCTAGCGCCAGCCCCTTGGGTCATAAGTTAAATCACTCTAAAAGTCAGGGTTTTCTGTATGATTCGTCTTATGATTGTCGGGACTGATCAAGGCGCTTGCGCTTTTTTTACTTAATTATTGTCGAAAAAATCATTTTTATGTGGAGATTTATCGTTAATTAGAGAATAATAGCAGTATGACTAAATAATGATGGGGTGAATACACTGATGGGGAAAGTAATGTTAGAAAATCAGGAAATGGTTATCGTACTTGATTTTGGAAGTCAGTATAATCAGTTAATAACAAGAAGAATAAGGGAATTTGGGGTGTATAGTGAGTTACATCCTCATACGATTACGGCAGAAGAAATAAAAAAGATCAATCCGAAGGGTATTATTTTTTCGGGTGGTCCAAATAGTGTCTATGATGAAAATGCTTTTCGTTGTGACGAAGAGATTTTTGAACTAGGTATTCCTATTTTAGGTATTTGCTATGGAATGCAATTAATGACAAAGCATTTTAAGGGTAAGGTAGAGCCAGCTACACATCGTGAATACGGAAAAGCGTCTATACAAATACAAAATGAATCAAAGCTATTTGCAGAGTTACCATCTGAACAAGTAGTTTGGATGAGCCATGGAGATCTTGTCGTGGAAGCTCCACCTGGTTTCAGTGTTGATGCAACAAGTGCTTCTTGTCCTATTTCTTCTATGAGTAATAAGGAGAGAAATTTATACGCTGTTCAATTTCATCCTGAAGTACAGCATTCCGTTTATGGTACAGGAATGTTGAAAAACTTTGTTTTTTCTGTATGTAATTGTAAAGGCGATTGGTCAATGGAAAACTTTATTGAAATTGAGATGGAGAAAATTCGTCAAACAGTTGGCGATAGAAAAGTTCTATGTGGCTTGAGTGGTGGGGTAGACTCCTCTGTTGTGGCTGTTTTGATTCATAAAGCAATTGGTGATCAGTTAACTTGTATTTTTGTGGATAACGGACTTCTTCGTAAAGGTGAAGCAGAAAGTGTCATGAAAACTTTTAGAGAAGGCTTCCACATGAATGTGATTAAAGTTGATGCGAGGGACCGCTTCCTCTCAAAGTTAGAAGGTGTTAGTGATCCAGAAAAGAAACGTAAAATCATTGGGAACGAGTTCATTTATGTGTTTGACGATGAAGCAACAAAGCTTGAGGGAATTGAATTTCTAGCACAGGGAACGCTTTACACAGATATTATTGAGAGTGGCACCGCGACAGCGCAAACGATTAAATCACACCATAATGTTGGTGGTTTACCTGAAGATATGCAGTTTAAGCTAATTGAACCGTTAAACACATTGTTCAAAGATGAAGCACGTGCATTAGGAACGGAACTTGGAATTCCTGATGAAATTGTATGGCGCCAGCCTTTCCCAGGACCAGGCCTAGGCATTCGTGTATTAGGAGCTTTATCGGATGAAAAGTTGGAAATTGTTCGTGAATCAGACCATATTTTAAGAGAAGAAATTAAAAAGGCTGGTTTAGAGCGTGAAATCTGGCAATACTTTACGGTGTTACCTGATATTCGAAGTGTAGGAGTCATGGGTGATGCACGTACGTATGATTATACGATTGGTATTCGTGCCGTTACATCGATTGATGGAATGACGTCAGATTGGGCACGTATTCCATGGGATGTGTTGGAAGTTATTTCAACACGTATTGTAAATGAAGTGAGCCATATCAATAGAGTGGTGTATGATATTACGAGCAAGCCACCAGCAACGATTGAGTGGGAATAAAATACGAACATTCAGAAAAGCGGACATAATTAATGTTCGCTTTTCTTGTTGACGTCTATTTATTAGGCTGATAAAATAATGAAGCAGTTATTTTGTCGTAAAATGTCGTATAATTTTGGGGATATGGCCCATAAGTATCTACCAAGCTACCGTAAATAGCTTGACTACGAGGTAATAATGAGGAATTTTTTTATTTTTCTCTTATTTGTCATTTATTGTAGTCAAGCACTTCGATACTTATTTCGGAGTGCTATTTGTTTTTGCTGAAAAAGAATGTGCGTGATAGTTGGTTAGTATGGTTATTATATAAATAATATGGACTCTATTACGTTAAATTCTTATACATTTTCTCAGTATATAACAAAGCTAAGTTTTAAGAACTAATTTATTGGGAGGATACACCATGAAGAAGTATTTTCAATTTGAAGAACTTGGAACAAGTTATCGTCGAGAAATGATCGGAGGGCTGACAACCTTTTTAGCTATGGCATATATTTTAGTTGTCAATCCGCTTGTTCTTTCATTAGCAGATGTACCTGGTTTACCAGATGAAATGAGAATGGACATGGGTGCAGTATTTGTTGCCACAGCGATCTCAGCTGCGATTGGTACCCTCATAATGGGGTTGCTTGCCAAATATCCAATTGCGCTAGCACCAGGCATGGGCTTAAATGCTTTCTTTGCTTATACGGTTGTTTTAACAATGGGAATCCCTTGGCAGCATGCACTAGGTGGGGTTCTTATCTCAGGACTTGTTTTTATTCTTTTAACACTTACGGGTATTCGTGAAAAAATTATTAACGCAATTCCTACTGAATTAAAATATGCAGTAAGTGCTGGAATCGGATTATTTATTACTTTTGTCGGTGCTCAAAGTGCTGAAATTATTATAAATGATGATGCAGTTCTAGTCGGGTTGGGTGACTTTTCTGATGGTGGTGTACTACTAGCGATTTTCGGAATTATTATTACCGTTATCTTAATGACTAAAGGGATTAACGGTGGAATTTTTATCGGTATGGTAATTACGGCAATCGTTGGAATGGTCGCAGGATTAATCGCTATTCCTGACAAGGTTGTTGGTGCAATTCCTAGTGTGGCTCCGACTTTTGGAGCAGCTTTTAAAGCTTTTGGAGATAGCTCATTTTTCTCCACGCAAATGCTTGTGGTTGTTTTAACGTTCTTATTTGTTGATTTCTTTGATACTGCTGGAACTTTAGTAGGTGTTGCAAACCAAGCCGGCTTAATGAAGGAAAATAAACTACCACGTGCAGGTAAAGCTCTTTTTGCTGATTCTTGTGCAACCGTTGCTGGAGCGGTATTTGGAACTTCTACAACGACTTCTTATGTCGAATCATCATCAGGGGTTGCCGCTGGTGCACGAACAGGGTTTGCGTCTGTTGTAACAGCTTTATTATTCTTGTTATCGTTGTTCTTCTTCCCAGTATTGTCAGTTATTACATCAGCGGTTACAGCACCTGCTTTAATCATTGTCGGTGTTTTGATGGTTGCTTCATTAGGGAAGATTGATTGGACGAAATTTGAAATTGCTGTTCCTGCTTTTTTAATCATCCTTGCAATGCCGCTAACTTATAGTATTGCTACAGGTATTGCAATCGGATTTATCTTCTATCCAATTACAATGCTTGTCAAAGGTCGTAAAAAGGAAATACATCCAATTATGTATTTGTTATTTGTTATCTTTGTTCTGTACTTTATTTTCTTAAAATAATAAAAAGGATCGAAATAAGTATAAGAAATCAACTAGTTAATTAGTTGATTCAGACTGTAGACAGACTCGAAAAAAACGAGTTTATCTACAGTCTTTTTGTTTTAAATGTAAGTAATAAAATACTTGAGATGATGAAGATGTTATCGAAACATAATCCAATTCAAAGAGATCAAAATGAAATAGTGATTTATGGGTAAAGTATATCCATTATGACCATGCATTTATTAAATATAAAAATCGGTATGACCTTCTCTGGCGGGTTGATAGACTATATTTTATTTGGGTTAATCAATCCACAGACAAATGCGTGGATCGTGATTCCAGTTGGTTTATGGATGGTTTTGCTATTCTCCCGACTGAAGGTACTGTTGTATCTCCTGTTGACGGAAAAATTGTTGATTTATTCCTTATAAAACATGCGATTGAAATTCTTTCTAATACAGGTCGCGAAATTTTGATTCATGTTGGAATTGATACAGTTAATCTGAAAGGTCAAGGTTTTGAAGTTTTAGTGACTGCAAATGATCAGGTGGAAAAAGGTCAGCCTTTACTAAACGGTGATTTGAATTATCTTAAAGAACATGTTCCTTCTATTATAATACCGATTATATTTACGAATCTTGCGCAAGGGGAGATGGTGGTTATAAACAAACAAGGAAATGTTGAATTACGGATATATGGGTGAAAATTATGGATATTTAGTTAAAAATTGCAGATAACCCATCAAAATCACGGATATATTTAAACAAGAAACAAACAAAAACATCATTTGAGAGTTAGATGTTGTTTTTGTTTGTTAATGAAGATAAATAAAGGAAATGCTACTATTAGGGAAGACAATTTAATTAAATATGAAGGGAACATTGTCAATTAATGAAGAATAATAGTCCCAAAAAGACCTATGAAGTACAGGATCATGAAACTGTTAGTCAATGTTTAGACCGGATTCACAAAGATGGCTACACACCAATAAGAAGAACTGAAAAGCCAATTTTTCAAGAAAAAATGGACAATAACGAAGTATTGTATGAACCAGCAGGTAGACAAATTGTATTTGAGGTAAGAAAAATGGAGTGAATTTAAATCCGAACAATAAAATTGGTAATGATAAAATCGTTCGGCGTTTTATGTTGACAATTGTCGAAATTCATTGTTAAATGGGAGTAACGAAATAATTTAATATGCCCTCGTATAATAATGGGAATATGGCCTATAAGTTTCTACCTGATTACCATAAATGATCGGACTATGAGGGAAAGTTAATTGCCCGGTAACCATCTCATGAATAGAACGCTAGGGCTCTATTCGTCCATGTCAGTTAAACTTCCTTTGTAGCCCGAACAGATTTCTTTCTCTTACCTGAGAAAGGCTTCTGTCTGGGCTTTTTTAATGAATTAGTTTGAATTTTAATTGGATGTTTGGTATGAATCATGTTGAGTAAGTGAATTTTAGTGTTTATATAACTAATTGATGTAGATCTGTGGGAGGGATTATATGAAGGCTCAAGTAGGAGTCATAATGGGCAGCAAATCAGATTGGGAAACGATGAGACATGCCTGCGAAATTCTTGAAACATTTGAAATACCATTTGAAAAGAAAGTGGTATCTGCACATCGAACTCCAGATTTGATGTTTGAATATGCAGAGGAAGCACGAGAGAAAGGGTTAAAGGTCATTATAGCTGGAGCAGGCGGAGCGGCCCATTTACCAGGAATGGTAGCGGCAAAGACAACATTACCTGTAATCGGTGTGCCTGTTCAATCCAAGGCCTTAAATGGACTCGATTCACTCTTGTCTATTGTACAAATGCCTGGTGGTGTGCCGGTAGCAACCGTAGCAATCGGAACAGCTGGTGCTAAAAATGCAGGGTTATTGGCGGCGCAAATTCTTTCGATAGTTGATACTGAATTAGCAGATCGATTAGAACAATATCGGCAAGAAATGAAAGAAACGGCGATAGAAAGTAGTGATCAGCTTGGCTAATAAAGTCGTTTTACCAGGACAAACAATAGGGATTATTGGTGGCGGACAACTTGGAAGGATGATGGCTTTATCTGCAAAAGCACAAGGATTTCGCATTGCTGTCCTTGATCCAACAGAAGACTGTCCCTGTGGTCAAGTCGCTGATACCACCATTAATGGTGATTATGGTGATATTAAAGCGATTCAAAAGCTTGCTGCAGTAAGCGACGTGATCACATATGAATTTGAAAACATTGATGCAGATTGTTTACAATGGCTGAATGAAAATACGTATGTACCACAAGGTGTGAAGTTACTTGAAATTACACAAGATCGCACAAAAGAAAAAGAGGCGATCCAAAATGCGGGTGTAGAGGTTGCCCCGTATGCCGTTATTGAAAACGAAACGGATATTTATGACAATCTGAAGAAGCTTGGGTTTCCTGCTGTGTTAAAGACAGCGAGAGGAGGCTATGACGGAAAAGGACAGTTTGTTATTCGTAGTGAAGAACAAGTTTCGGAAGCAGCTTTACTTTTACAAGCTGGAACTTGTGTATTGGAGAAATGGGTTCCTTTTGAAAAGGAGATTTCTGTTATTGTTTGTCGAAATGCCAACGGCGAAACGGCAGTTTTCCCGGTGGGAGAAAATATTCACCGTGAAAATATTTTACATGAGACAATTGTTCCGGCAAGAATTAGTGAAAAGGCAAAAGAAACGGCTATCGAAAAAGCTATTCAACTTGCTGAAAAATTCCAACTTGTAGGTACATTAGCTGTTGAAATGTTTTTAACCGGTGATGACCTTTATGTGAATGAACTCGCACCAAGACCACATAATTCTGGACACTATACGATTGAGGCGTGTGAAACATCTCAATTCGAACAACATATTCGCGCTGTTTGTAATTGGCCTTTAGCAAATACAGAATTGTTAAAACCGGCAGTCATGGTTAATATCCTCGGGGAACATCAAGCAAGTGTGATTGAGAAAATACCTGAAGTAAAAGACTGGAAAATTCATTTGTATGGTAAAAAAGAGGCAAAACAAAAAAGAAAGATGGGGCATGTGACGCTCTTACGTCATTCCATTGAACAAGCTCTTACAGAAATTGAACAAAGCAGCATATGGTAGAAAGCTATGGAAAAGATCGGAGGATGAAATATGATTGATCGTTATACAAGACCAGAAATGGGTGCCATTTGGACAGAAGAAAATCGTTTTAAAGCATGGTTGGAAGTTGAAATATTAGCAGATGAAGCTTGGGCAGAACTTGGAGTCATTCCTAAGGAAGACGTAGCTAAGATTCGTGAAAAAGCCTCTTTTGATATTAATCGAATTTATGAAATTGAACAGGAAACAAGACATGATGTTGTAGCCTTTACCCGTGCTGTTTCTGAAACATTAGGCGAAGAAAGAAAATGGGTTCATTATGGTCTAACATCTACAGACGTTGTAGATACAGCTTGGTCTTATTTAATCAAACAGGCCAATAATATTCTTTTAAAAGATATTGAAAACTTCATTGGAATTTTAAAAAATAAAGCCCAAGAACATAAATATACAGTAATGATGGGGCGGACCCACGGTGTTCATGCTGAACCAACAACACTTGGTTTGAAAATAGCCCTTTGGTATGAAGAAATGAAACGTAATTTGGAACGGTTTAAACAAGCAGCTGAAGGCATCGAGTATGGTAAAATTTCTGGGGCAGTTGGAACGTACGCTAATATTGATCCATTTGTTGAACAATATGTATGTGAGAAGCTTGGCACAAAACCCGCACCAATTTCAACTCAAACATTACAACGTGATCGTCATGCACATTATATGTCTACTATCGCTTTGATTGCGACTTCAATTGAAAAATTTGCTGTTGAAATTCGTGGTTTGCAAAAAAGTGAAATCCGTGAAGTAGAAGAAGCTTTTGCAAAAGGTCAAAAAGGATCATCTGCAATGCCGCACAAACGAAATCCAATTGGTTCAGAAAATATGACCGGTTTGGCTCGCGTGATTCGCGGTTATATGATGACAGCTTACGAAAATGTACCACTTTGGCATGAAAGAGATATTTCACATTCTTCAGCGGAAAGAATCATCATCCCTGATGCAACAATTGCATTGAATTATATGCTCAATCGCTTTGGTAATATTGTGAAAAACTTAACCGTATTCCCAGAAAATATGAAACGTAATATGGAAAGTACACTTGGATTAATTTATTCCCAACGCGTTCTTCTTGCTTTGATTGACAAAGGCCTAGCGAGAGAAGAAGCATATGATACTGTGCAGCCTAAAGCAATGGAAGCTTGGGAAACTCAAGTACCATTCCGTACTTTAGTTGAATCAGAAGAAAAAATTACATCTAAGCTATCTGAGGAAGAAATTGCTGATTGTTTTGATTACAACTATCACCTAAAAAATGTAGATACTATATTTGAACGTTTAGGTTTATAAGATAAGAATAAAAATGGGACTGTCCCAAAAGTAAAGGTGTCAGATACTTGATGAGACAGTCCTACCACAAGAGGGGGCTTTCCGAATGGAAAAAGGTGCACTGCTTTATGAAGGCAAGGCCAAAAAAATATATGCTACAAATGATGAACAGATTGTTTGGATTGAATATAAGGATTCTGCAACTGCCTTTAATGGTGTAAAAAAAGAAGAAATCCAAGGTAAAGGCCGCCTAAATAATGAAATAACAAGTTTGATTTTTATGAAGTTAAAGGAAAAGGGAATTGAATCTCATTTTATTGAACGCCTTTCTGAAACAGAACAGCTTGTTAAAAAGGTTACCATTATTCCTCTTGAAACAGTTGTCCGCAACATAGCTGCAGGAAGCTTTTCATCTAGATTAGGGATTAAAGAAGGCACACCATTAACAAAACCAATTGTTGAATTTTACTATAAAGATGATGAACTGGGAGATCCTCTATTAACAGATGATCATATTGAAGAACTTCAACTTGCGAGCGTAGCAGAGCGAGAAGAACTAAAGGAAAAGGCACTTCAAGTGAATTCAGTACTATCGAGCCTTTTCGCAGATCTCGGAATTCGTCTTGTCGATTTTAAACTTGAATTTGGAAAAGATGCTTCAGGAAAAATTGTGTTAGCAGACGAAATATCCCCTGATACTTGTCGCCTTTGGGATGAAAAGACGAATGCAAAGCTTGATAAGGATGTTTTTCGCCGTGACTTAGGAAATTTAACGGATGTTTATGAAATCATTTTAGCCAAATTGGGAGGTCAGTAACATGTATAAAGTTAAGGTTTATGTAACATTAAGAGAAAGTGTATTAGACCCACAAGGAACTGCCGTTATGCATTCACTGCATGCAATGGAGTATAACGAAATTGCTGATGTACGTATTGGTAAATATATGGAATTAGCAGTTGAGAAATCAGAACGTCCAGTTGAAGAAGTCGTGAAAGAAGTATGTGATCGTTTACTGGCAAATCCAGTTATTGAAGATTATCGTTACGAAATTGAGGAGGCTGTTGCTCAGTGAAGTTTGCAGTCATCGTTTTTCCAGGATCGAACTGTGATATAGATATGTACCATGCCATTAAAGATGAATTGGGAGAAGAAGTAGAATATGTGTGGCATGATACAGAAAGCCTTGAGGGATTTGACGGTGTTTTACTCCCAGGTGGTTTTTCTTATGGAGATTATTTACGTACCGGTGCAATTGCCCAATTTAGTAATATCATGAAAGAAGTTGTCAAAGCCGCTAATGCCGGAAAGCCTGTATTAGGTGTATGTAACGGGTTTCAAATTTTACTTGAAGCTGGTTTACTCCCAGGGGCCATGAAAAGAAATGAAAGCTTAAAATTCATTTGTCGTCCAACTGATTTGAAAGTTGTAAACAATGAAACGATGTTTTCAAATGTTTATCAACCTAACGAAGTCATAAATATTCCGATTGCCCATGGAGAAGGAAACTATCACTGTGATGAAGAAACACTTGCGCAGTTAAAGAAAAATAATCAGATTGTGTTCACGTATGAAGGAACTAATCCTAATGGTAGTCTTGAAAATATTGCGGGAATTACAAATGGAAAAGGGAATGTATTAGGCATGATGCCGCATCCGGAAAGAGCGGTTGATGAACTGCTTGGTGGAGCTGATGGTCTGAAATTATTCCAATCAATCGTCAAACAATGGAGGGAATCAAATGTCGTTAATGCTTGAACCAAGTCCGGAGCAAATTAAACAAGAAGAAATATATAAAACGATGGGCTTGACAACTGAAGAGTTTGCGATGGTTGAAAACATCCTTGGACATCTGCCAAATTATACAGAACTTGGACTTTTTTCAGTCATGTGGTCTGAACACTGTAGTTATAAAAACTCAAAACCAGTATTACGAAAGTTCCCGGTAACAGGGGAACATGTACTTCAAGGACCAGGAGAAGGGGCTGGTATTGTTGACATCGGTGATGGGCAAGCTGTTGCCTTTAAAATCGAAAGTCATAACCATCCTTCAGCCATCGAGCCTTATCAAGGTGCGGCAACAGGCGTAGGTGGGATTATCCGTGATGTATTTTCAATGGGAGCAAGACCAGTTGCTATATTGAACTCTCTTCGTTTTGGTGAACTTGATTCATCAGCACGTGTACGCTACCTTTTCAAAGAAATCGTGGCAGGGATTGCTGGTTACGGAAACTGTATTGGAATTCCAACCGTTGGTGGAGAAATACAGTTTGATCCTTCTTATGACGGAAATCCATTAGTAAATGCTATGTGCGTAGGGCTCATTGATCATAAAGATATTCAAAAAGGTCAAGCGCGTGGGGTAGGAAACACCGTTATGTATGTTGGAGCAAAAACAGGCCGGGATGGAATTCATGGTGCTACATTTGCTTCCGAGGAATTAACAGAAGACTCAGAAGCAAAGCGCCCAGCCGTTCAAGTAGGCGATCCATTCATGGAGAAGTTGTTGCTTGAAGCTTGTCTTGAAGTAGTAAAATCGGATGCACTTGTTGGTATTCAAGATATGGGAGCTGCAGGACTTACAAGTTCATCAGCAGAAATGGCAAGTAAAGCTGGTTCAGGAATTGAAATGAATCTTGATTTAGTTCCACAACGTGAAACAGGAATGACTGCTTATGAAATGATGCTTTCTGAATCACAAGAGCGTATGCTACTTGTTGTAACAGCTGGTCGTGAAGCAGAAATTCAACAAATTTTTGATAAATACGATCTTGAAGCAGTGGCAGTTGGAAAAGTAACTGACGATAAAATGCTACGACTTATTCATAAAGGAGAAGTAGTGGCAGATGTTCCTGCAGATGCACTTGCAGAAGAAGCACCAGTCTATCACAAACCTTCAGAAGAGCCTGCACAGTATCGTGAGTTTCAAGCGATGAAACTTGAGATTCCTGCTGTTGACAATGTAGAAGACACGCTTGTAAAGCTTTTACAGCAGCCCACGATTGCTAGCAAGGAATGGGTATATGATCAATATGATTATATGGTTCGTACAAATACAGTTGTTTCTCCAGGTTCAGATGCTGCAGTTATTCGTATTCGTGGAACAAGAAAAGCACTTGCCATGACAACAGACTGTAATTCTCGTTACCTTTACTTGGACCCTGAAACAGGTGGTAAAATTGCGGTTGCAGAAGCAGCTAGAAATATTGTTGCATCAGGAGCAGAACCGCTTGCCATTACAGACTGTCTAAACTTTGGTAACCCAGAGAAACCAGAAATCTTCTGGCAAATTGAAAAAGCAACAGATGGCATGAGTGAAGCATGTACGGTTCTTAAAACACCAGTTATCGGTGGAAACGTATCTCTATATAACGAAACAAACGGAGAGGCTGTTTATCCAACACCTGTTGTTGGGATGGTTGGACTTGTAAAGGATATTGACCATATTACGACACAGGCCTTTAAAGCTGCAGGAGATTTAGTTTATCTATTAGGTGAGACTAAGGATGAATTTGGTGGAAGTGAGTTACAAAAGTTAACATCAGGTAAAATTTTCGGAAAAGCACCTGAGTTAGATTTAGAAGTAGAAGAAAAGAATCAAAAGGCCGTTCTTGAAGCGATTCAACAAGGACTTGTTTCTTCAGCTCACGATTTAGCTGAAGGTGGTCTTGCTGTAGCGTTGGCAGAAAGTGCAATTGGTTCGAATGGATTAGGAGTAAAAGTCAATACAACGGGTAATCCAATATCTGCTTTGTTTAGCGAATCGCAATCACGTTTTCTTCTTACGGTTAGAAAAGAACATCAAAGTGAATTCGAAAAAGTAACATCGGCCGTTCTTATTGGTGAAGTTACAAAACAACCAATATTTCAAATGGTTCATGAAGGAGAAACGATTATCGATACTCCTGTTGAAACATTGGAGAAGGCTTGGAGAGGAGCTATTCCATGCTTGCTGAATTAAAAGGGTTAAACGAAGAATGTGGAGTCTTTGCGGTTTGGGGGCATCCTGATGCAGCTCAAATTACGTATTACGGGCTTCATGCTCTGCAACACCGTGGCCAAGAAGGGACAGGAATTGCCGTTACGGATGGGGAAAAGTTAAAAGGTGTAAAAGGTGAAGGACTTGTAACGGAAATCTATACATCTGAAGTAATGGAAGAGCTTAAATATGGGACTTCTGCGATTGGTCATGTTCGCTATGCGACAGCAGGAGGAAGCGGCTATGAGAATGTCCAACCTCTTGTTTTTCATTTTCAAACTGGAAGTCTTGCTCTTGCCCATAATGGTAATTTAGTCAATGCTAATCAGTTAAAGAATCAACTTGAAGGACAGGGAAGTATTTTCCAAACAAGTTCAGATACAGAAGTATTAGCCCATTTAATTAGACGTGGGGGAAATTATCCATTTAAAGATCGTATCAAAAATGCGTTAAGCATGGTAAAAGGGGCTTATGCTTTTCTGATTATGACAGAAACTCAGTTAATGGTTGCTGTTGATCCAAACGGAATGCGTCCATTATCGCTTGGTAAAATTGGTGATGCTTATGTCGTTGCTTCAGAAACTTGTGCGTTTGATGTAGCAGGAGCAGAATTTATCCGTGATATTTTACCAGGTGAGTTACTAATCATTGATGATAATGGCTTACAATCTGAAAGATTTGCACATGCATCAAATCAGGCAATGTGCATGATGGAATATGTATATTTTGCTCGTCCTGATAGCAATATTAATGGAATCAATGTTCATTCAGCTCGTAAACGACTTGGTAAACAGCTAGCTGAAGAAATAAAAATTGAAGCAGATGTCGTAACAGGGGTTCCTGATTCTAGTATTTCTGCTGCGATTGGATATGCGGAAGCTGCTGGAATACCGTATGAATTAGGGTTAATCAAAAACCGTTATGTTGGACGTACATTTATTCAACCTACCCAGGCTTTAAGAGAACAAGGGGTTAAGATGAAGCTTTCTCCTGTTCGTGGAGTGGTAGAGGGAAAAAGGGTAATTATGGTGGATGATTCGATCGTAAGAGGAACAACAAGTAGAAGAATTGTTCGAATGCTTCGTGATGCTGGGGCGACAGAAGTTCATGTTGTCATCAGTTCACCACCTCTTAAAAATCCTTGCTTTTATGGAATTGATACGTCAAATCGAGATGAACTCATTGCAGCGGATAATTCAGTAGAAGAGATTAGACGTGAAATTGAAGCGGATACGTTAACTTTTATTAGTACAGAAGGCATGCTAGATGCAATTGGCAATGAAGGTAGCGGAGAAACACGCGGCCATTGTCTTGCCTGCTTTACTGGAAATTATCCAACTGAAATTTATGAAGATATTCATATATCAAAAGAAGAAATTGAAAAAGCTGAAGAACTTGTGAAAAAATAAAACAAATAATTAAATGATCTAGTGCCAACCTTGCCGCGTTATGTGGGGAGGGTTGGCAGAATAGTTGCGTTTTTTATCATGGTTAATTGGAGGATCGGTATGGCAAAAGCATATGAACAAGCAGGTGTAAATATCGAAGCCGGATACGAGGCTGTTTCAAGAATGAAAAAGCATGTACAAAAGACAATTAGACCGGGCGTACTTGGTGGTTTAGGTGGATTTGGTGGAATGTTTGATTTATCCACATTAAATTTGAAGGAACCTGTATTAGTATCCGGCACGGATGGTGTTGGGACAAAGCTAATGCTTGCTTTTATGATGGATCGCCATGACACGATCGGCATTGATGCTGTTGCTATGTGTGTAAATGATATCGTAGTGCAAGGAGCAGAGCCAATTTATTTCCTTGACTATATCGCTTGTGGTAAAGCAGAGCCGGTAAAAATTGAAGCGATTGTCAAAGGTATTGCCGATGGTTGCGAACAAGCAGGATGTGCTCTTGTTGGTGGTGAAACCGCAGAAATGCCAGGTATGTACAGTGAAGAGGAGTATGACCTTGCTGGATTTGCGGTTGGGGCATGTGAAAAAAGTGCTATTATTACTGGAAAAGAAATCAAGCAAGGTGATATATTAATTGGCTTGGCTTCAAGTGGCATTCATAGCAATGGTTATTCACTCGTTCGTAAGATCTTTTTAGAACAAGCTGGTATGGCTTTGAATGATCATGTCGAAGAACTAGGCTGTACATTGGGTGAAGAATTATTGCGTCCAACAAAAATTTATGTCAAATCTGTCTTGGCAGCTATTGAGAAGTTTCCATTAAAAGGAATTGCCCATATTACAGGAGGCGGTTTTATTGAAAATATTCCGCGGATGCTTCCTGAAGGCCTTGGTGCCGAGTTAACAGAAGCCAATTGGGAAGTTCCCCCTGTCTTTAAACTAATGGAATCCATTGGAGAACTTGATAGGAAAGAAATGTACAATATTTTTAATATGGGGACAGGTATGGTAATTGCTGTTGATGAACAAGACGCAGCGGCTGTCATCGAGCATTTCAATTCTTCTGGTGAAAAAGCCTATCAAATTGGGGTTATCACAAATGAATCAGACATTAATATTCATCTAAAATAAAGCTTCCAAAAACAGGATAAAGACAGCCCGTTATTTCGGAAAAACGGAGGAAATACCATGAAAAAGATTGCTGTGTTTGCTTCTGGAAGCGGCACGAATTTTCAAGCAATAATAGATGCAATAAAAGAAGGTGCACTTGAGGCGCATATTGGTCTTCTTATATGTGATCGAAAAGGTGCACAATGCCTAAAGCGAGCAGAGTTGGAAGGAATTCCAACATTTGCTTTTTCAGCAAAGGATTATGCTGACAAGGCAAGTTATGAACAGGATATTTTGCAAAAGCTTCAGGAACAGAATATAGAATTTATTGTCCTAGCGGGTTATATGCGATTAATCGGACATACCTTATTGTCGGCATTCCGAGGACATATTGTAAATATTCATCCTTCTCTTCTCCCTGCTTTCCCTGGGAAAGATGCCATTGGACAGGCTTTAGCAGCGAAGGTTCCAACAACAGGTGTGACGGTCCACTTTGTAGATGAAGGAATGGATACAGGTCCGATTATTGAACAAAAGGCCGTAACCGTTAACGAAAACGATACAAAAGAAAACTTGGAAGAAAAAATTCATGCCGTTGAACATAAGCTTTATCCAGCGGTTTTGCAAAGGTTATTCCAAAAAGAAAATGCTTCTGTTTAAATGATAAAAGATAACCTTGATTAAAATTTTGGATAAAAAAGGAAAACCAATGATGCTTCTTTTAATAAGGTAAGAAAGTATAACTTTTCTAAACGAAGGTAGCGACCTAGCTCCAGGCGCCATCGGCTCGAGGTCATAAGCCAATCCTCCGAGAAGGGTAAGGTAAAGAACACCTTTTCGTGAGGCTTGGATTGTACTTGTCGCCGATAGGTGGGCGCCTTGCGCTTTTTTTAATAGGTCATGGTTTTTCTTATTCTTAAAAAAATGATGTTGGTGGGTATCACCAAGGGAGGCTCTTCATGAAAAAACGTGCATTAATCAGTGTTTCAGATAAAACAGGTATAACAGAGTTTGCTCAGCAATTAGTAGAGCAAGGATTTGAAATCATTTCAACTGGCGGTACGAAAAAGGCATTACAAGAAAGTGGAGTTCCGGTTATCGGGGTAAGTGATGTAACAGGTTTCCCAGAAATTTTGGAAGGCCGTGTTAAAACGTTAAATCCACTCATTCATGGAGGATTATTAGGGAAGTTTGATGATCCAAGTCATGTAGAGCAAATGAATGCACATAAGATTGATCCGATTCAAATTGTGTGTGTGAATTTATATCCATTCCAGCAAACCATTGAAAAACCAGAGGTTACAGTTGAAGATGCGATTGAAAACATTGATATCGGTGGTCCAACAATGCTGCGTTCAGCTGCAAAAAACCATCAATACGTTGCAGTTGTTGTTGATCCAACTGACTATGAGCAAGTAATCAGTGATTTGAAAGAAGCAAATGAGGTTAAATTTGAAACACGTCGTAAGTTAGCGGCAAAAGTATTCCGTCATACAGCTGCCTATGATTCAATCATTGCTAACTATATGACTGAGCTTACAGGTGTTGAAACACCAGAAAAATTAACGGTTACATATGAATTAAAACAGCCATTACGCTATGGTGAAAATCCACATCAGAAGGCTGCTTTCTATGGCAAACCATTAGGTTCAAAATTTTCAATTGCTAATGCAACTCAATTACATGGAAAAGAGCTTTCTTACAATAATATTAATGATGCGGATGCTGCGTTGCAAATTGTAAAGGAATTCTCTGAGCCCGCTGCAGTAGCTGTTAAACATATGAATCCGTGCGGTGTTGGAACAGGTAGTGATGTTTTTGCCGCTTTTGAAAAAGCATTTGAAGCAGACCCAGTCTCTATTTTTGGTGGAATTATTGCTTTAAATCGTGAGGTGGATCAAAAGACAGCGGAAAAACTTCATGAAATTTTCTTAGAAATTGTCATTGCACCTTCTTTCTCAGCTGAAGCAATTTCCGTGTTAACAGCTAAGAAAAATATTCGTCTGTTAACGATTCCATTTGATCAACAAGGAAAGCCAGAAATGAAAATGACTTCTGTTGAAGGTGGATTACTTGTTCAAGAACAAGATCATTATTCTTTAGAAAATGCCACAATTACAGTTCCAACTGATCGAAAGCCTACGGATGAAGAGTGGGAAGCATTAAAGCTTGGCTGGAAAGTCGTGAAGCATGTGAAATCAAATGCGATTGTTGTCACTGACAAGCAAATGACGCTTGGAATTGGAGCAGGTCAAATGAATCGTGTTGGTTCAGCTAAGATCGCTCTTGAACAAGCTGGTGAAAAAGCAAAAGGTGCAACATTGGCATCAGATGCCTTTTTCCCGATGGATGACACCGTTGAAGCGGCTGCAAAGGCAGGTATTACAGCCATTATTCAAACAGGTGGTTCTATTCGTGACGAGGATTCAATCAAAAAAGCAAATGAGTATGGCATTGCGATGGTCTTCACAGCTGTTCGTCATTTTAAACATTAAGCATAATATTGTAAAAAACCAGACGTTACAATAGTAAATTTTACTATATTAAGAAGACATTGTTTCTTTTTATATAGATCATCCATGTTGTGTAAGAATAAATATTAAGGTCACGGGAGCTGAATGGAATGAATATATTGGTTATCGGTCGTGGTGGTCGGGAGCATGCCATTTGTCGCAAAGTGAAAGAGAGTCCTAAAGTAGAAACTGTTTTTGTTGCACCAGGGAACGCAGGTATGGAAGATGTAGCAACATTGGTTCAAATTGACGAAAGTAATCAAGACAAGCTTATTGAATTTGCTTTGGCAAATCAGGTTGGTCTTACGATTATTGGCCCAGAAGTCCCTCTATTAGCAGGACTTGCTGATCGCTTTGAGGAGGCTGGGTTAAAAGTATTCGGACCTAAACAAAAGGCAGCTGAAATTGAAGGAAGTAAATCATTTGCGAAAGAATTGATGCAAAAGTATCAAATCCCGACAGCAGAGTATGCTGTTTTTACAAATTATGAAGAAGCCGTTGCCTATGTGAAGGAGAAAGGGGCTCCTATTGTTATTAAAGCAGATGGGCTTGCTGCTGGTAAAGGAGTTACGGTTGCTTTAACATTGGATGAAGCTTTAGAAAGTCTAAAAGATATGATGGTTGATGAGAAATTTGGTTCTGCTTCATCAACTGTTGTCGTTGAAGAATTCTTAAGTGGAGAAGAATTTTCATTAATGGCTTTTGTAAATGGAGAAATTGTTGTGCCTCTTGAAATTGCTCAAGATCATAAACGTGCATATGATGGAGACAAAGGTCCAAACACAGGTGGGATGGGTGCCTATTCTCCTGTTCCTCATATTGGTCAAGATATCGTTAATACAGCAATTGAGACTGTGTTAAAACCGGCTGCAAAAGCGATGATCAAGGAAGGTCGGAGTTTTAGTGGAGTTCTATATGCCGGGTTGATTTCAACAGAAAAGGGTCCAAAAGTAATTGAATTCAATGCTCGTTTTGGTGATCCTGAAACACAAGTCATCTTACCAAGAATGAAGTCTGACCTTGTTGAGGTTATGGAGCAAGTTCTAGAAGGTAAAGAAGTTGAAATTAGCTGGGACGAACAATCCATGATTGGTGTTGTTGTTGCTGCAAATGGTTATCCTGAGAAGTATGAAAAAGGCGCTGTTTTACACGGTTTGGAAGAGGTAAGCAAAGATTTATTTGTTTTCCATGCTGGGACCCAAAAAGGGGATTCTGGTGAATTTAAAACAAATGGTGGTCGTGTTTTATTAGCAGGTGCAAAAGCGAGTACTTTAAAGGAAGCACAGCAAGCGGTGTATAAAGGGCTTGAACACCTCCAATGTGACGGAGTATTTTATCGGAAAGATATTGGATATAAAGCAATTGCCCATATAAATCAATAAAAAAAGGAGATAGTTACCATACAAGGTAATCTATCTCTTTTCATTTGAACCTATATTTAACTGGGATTCACAGGAACTGTCTCGTCAAAGGTTTGTCGCGATTCAGAATGATCGTCTTTCTCATGTGATTGAGCAGATTCTTGCCATTTTTGAATGAAGGCTGTTACTGGACAGAAACGGACAATCCCCTCTGCTACTTTCATTGCGCTACATATCGACATCCATAAGTAGGAATTACAGTAAGGCCTTTTTACCAGTTTGGCCGAACTCCAAGACAAAACAGTTAAACCGATTGTAATCCTAATAAGGGCATTCAAAATGCCAATATTTGGTTTGACTTTTATCATGATGATGATCACTCCTTTATCAATAATTCATTAACACAATCTTTAGTGTGATAAACTGTGAAATATGATAATATGAATATAAAATACCCATGAAAGGGTTTACAAAGAACTAATAAAAGGGAGGGACTTAATATGCTGGAACAGCGTTATCGATGGAAAAATAAGCATTTGCGACAACATGTTGCTGTTATTGATGGCAAACTTGCACCGACAGTATTATTAAAAAATGCCTGTTATTTGAACCAAACTTTTCGTAAATGGATCACAGCTAACATTTGGATTTATGAAGATCGTATTGTTTATGTTGGTGATAATATGCCATCCAACATCGATGGTTGTGAAGTGGTCGATTGTACCGATTTTTTACTTGTTCCAGGTTATATTGAACCGCATGCCCATCCGTTTCATTTATATAATCCCCTATCATTAGCTGCATATGCATCTCAATTTGGAACAACAACACTAATCAATGATAATTTGCTTTTATTTTTGCAACTCCCAAAAAAGAAAGCGTTTTCTTTTCTAGGGAAAATGAGACATATTCCAACGACAATGTATTGGTGGTCCCGTTTTGATTCACAAACAGAAATTCAAGATGAAGAAGTAACTTTTTCACATAGTCATGTTAAGTCTTGGTTAGAGCATGATGCCGTATTGCAGGGGGGAGAATTAACCGGTTGGCCAAAGTTACTTGATGGCGACGATATGATGCTACATTGGATTCAAGAAGCAAAGAGGATGAGGAAGAAAATTGAAGGGCATTTTCCAGGTGCGTCAGAAAAAACATTAGCCAAGATGGTGCTGTTAGGTGCTGATTGTGATCATGAAGCGATGACAGGGCAGGAAGTGTATAGAAGGCTTATGCAAGGATACATGGTAACCTTAAGAAATTCAGGGATTCGTCCAGATTTACCAAAGCTTTTGGATGAAGTGCATAAGCTAGATATTCATAACTATGATAAATTTATGCTAACGTCAGATGGTTCTTCTGCTGAATTTTATGAACAGGGCATCATTGACAACATGATCAGGATTGCGATTGAAAAAGGAGTTCCCGTGATTGATGCCTATAACATGGCTACTATTAATGTTGCGCGATATTATAATATTGAATATTTACATGGAAACATAGCTACAGGTCGGATTGCTAATATCAATTTCTTGACGAATGAAAAAAACCCAACTCCAGTATCTGTTTTAGCAAAAGGACAATGGGTAAAACGTGATGGAAAGAATCAGAGTGCCCCCTATCAATCGTTAGCATGGGATGAATTTGATTTGGAGCCATTAGAGCTTGAATGGGAACTAACAATGGAGGATTTACAATTTTCCATGCCTGTTGGAATCGTAATGGAAAATGCCGTCATTACGAAACCTTATTCCATTTCAACTGATGTTTCTTATGATGTACTAAAGAACAGTAAGGATGAATGTTTCTTCATGCTGATCGATCGTAATGGAAAATGGAGGATCAATACAATTATTAAAGGATTTGCTGAAGATCTTTCGGGACTTGCGAGCACTTTCTCCCATACAGGAGATATTATTTTAATTGGAAAAAGTAAAATAGATATGATAAAAGCCTTTGAACGAGTGAAGGAAATTGGTGGAGGCATTGTTATCACGGAAAATGGAGAAATTGCTAAAGAATTACACCTTCCATTGAAAGGCTTAATGTCTAATAAAACGTTAGAAGAATTAATTGTGGAGCAAAAGGATTTTGTTCTATATATGAAAGAAAAGGGCTATCGTTATGAAGATCCTTTCCATACTTTACTCTTTTTTTCAACTACTCATTTGCCATATATTCGTATCACCCAGCAGGGCATGTATGATGTTATGAACAAAATGGTACTCTTTCCAACGATAATGCGTTAAAATATAAAAGGATAGTGGTGAAATAGAACAATGAATGAGGTGTGTTCTATGTGGAAAAGATGGTTACCCATTTTTGTTATTGTCTTACTGCTTCTTGTAGGATGCAGCAGCAAAGATGAGGATGAGGCTGTAGAACCGGAACAAGAACAAAAGCAAGAACAAGAAGTTACAGATCATGAGGTTATAGAAGATCCAGAGTCACAAGAGGAAGAATTACCTTATCAGTTTCCATTGACGGGAATTGGGAGTGGTGATGAAATTGATGGAAGAGCCATTGCAGTCATGATTAATAATCATCCGATAGCCAGACCTCAGTCAGGTCTTTATAAAGCGGATATTGTTTATGAATTGTTGGCAGAAGGAAAGGTGACACGGTTTCTTGCTATTTTTCAAAGTGAGCACCCTGATATCATTGGACCTGTCAGAAGTGCTCGAGATTACTATATAGAGTTAGCCAAAGGATATGATAGCCTCTATATTACACACGGGAATAGTCCGGATGCTAAAGAGATGTTGGATGCCGGCTATGTCGATGTTTTAAATGGTCTATACTATGATGGAACTTTATTTAAAAGAGAAAGCTTTCGAAAGGCACCACACAATTCATATATCTCTTTTGATAATATTTTAAAAGGGGCTCGACAGCTTGATTATGAGATGGAGACAACGCCAGATTCACTGAATTTTTTAACAGAAGATGAAATGAATGCACTGACTGGTGTAGAAGCAAATGAATTTTCTATCGTATATTCTAATGCTAGTAACACGTTTAACTCAACCTTTGAGTATGATGACTCTTTAAAGAAGTACAAACGTTTTTCAAATGGAGAGCAAACGGTGGATTATGACACGAAAGAACCTGTATTAGTTGACAATATTTTTATTGTCGAGACAGGACATAAAATTATTGATAACGCTGGTCGGCGTGATATCGATCTTACTACTGGTGGCAGAGCCTATCTTATGCAAAAAGGGTTGAAGATGGAGGTAGAGTGGAGAAATATTGAAGGCAAAATCTTACCTTACCTGGACGGTGAGATAGTTGAGCTTATTCCTGGGAGAACATGGATCAATGTCATTCCAACTCATCCTGGTTTAGGGCAGGTTGTTTCTTTCGAGTAACGATTGCTATATCAACCTATAGATAACAACAACTATACATTTTGGTTGCAAGAATACAGCAATGTCTACGTTTTGTCATCTGTAGTGAAAATAAAGGAGTAATAGGTAATGCAAATTGAAAAATTAAGAGGAAAAGAACTAGATCAATTGTTTAATGCCGTCCTATCATTGAAAGATTTAGAAGAATGCTATCGATTTTTTGATGATCTTTGCACAGTGAATGAAATTCAGTCTTTAGCTCAACGTTTAGAAGTAGCAAGGATGCTCCAAGAGGGAAAAACATATCACATTATAGAATCGGAAACAGGTGCAAGTACTGCCACGATTTCTCGTGTGAAACGATGCCTAAACTATGGAAATGATGCCTATGAGATGGCAATAGAACGAATAAAGAAAAATAAATCAACTACATCAGAAGAATAATGTCAAAAAGCCACTGGAACCTTAGAGCTCCATTGGCTTTTTTTATTAAGTGAGAAAAGTATCAATTATGGCGCATCTATTTTCTTTTTTCATTTAATTTTTCTAATGCTATAATGGTGTAATGTATTGATGGAATGGAGGAAGTTTGCATGTATGATGTGCGTGAGTGGAAGCACGTTTTTAAGCTCGATCCTAATAAACAAATTGAAGATGATCAGCTTGAAAAAATTTGTGAATCAGGTACAGATGCCGTAATTATCGGTGGTACAGATGGAGTCACGCTTGAAAATGTTTTAGATTTGATGGCTAGAGTCCGTCGCTATACCGTTCCATGTATATTAGAAATCTCTTCGATTGAAACCGTCACACCAGGGTTTGATCTGTACTTTATCCCAACTGTTTTAAATAGTAGGGATTCACAATGGATAACAGGACTTCATCAACAAGCAGTCAAAGAATATGGAGACCTTATGAATTGGGAGGAATTTTCCTTTCTGGGGTATTGCATTTTAAATAAAGAATGCAAAGCGGCAAGGCTAACCAATGCAAACACAGAACTATCGAAGGAAGATATAGTTGCGTACGGCAGGGTAGCTGAGAAAATGTTTCATATGCCAATCTTTTATTTGGAGTATAGTGGTTCATACGGTGATCCAACAGTAGTAGCTGAAGTAAAGGAAAAGTTGGAAAATACCGTTTTATTTTATGGTGGAGGCATTACAAATCGCGAGCAGGCAGTCGAAATGGCAGAGTTTGCGGATGTAATTGTTGTGGGGAATATTATTTATGATGATTTAGAGAAAGCTTTGCAAACGGTAATCGTAAAGAAAGAATAGAGTATTGTAAAAGAACAAGGTTAAGAGTAGAATAAAAAGAATAGGAACATACGTTTTATATGGTGGTGAATGAGTACATGAATTTTTTGACGGATAAGCTGTTAAATGGTTTGAATCCAGAACAGCAAAAAGCTGTAAAGACGACAGAAGGCCCCTTACTCATTATGGCAGGAGCCGGAAGTGGAAAGACGCGGGTATTAACTCAACGAATAGCTTATTTAATGGTTGAAAAGAGAGTAAATCCTTACAATATTTTAGCGATTACGTTCACAAATAAAGCGGCTCGCGAAATGAGGGAGCGGATTCAAACGGTGATGGGTGGAGCAGCAGATGACGTTTGGATATCTACCTTCCACTCGATGTGTGTCCGAATTTTACGAAGGGACATTGACCGAATTGGCTACAATCGGAATTTTACGATATTAGATACAACGGATCAGCTATCGGTAATTAAATCGATCTTAAAGGAGAAAAATATTGATCCGAAAAAATTTGATCCACGAGCTATTCTGGGCTCCATTAGTTCAGCCAAAAATGAATTAATTGATCCGGAAGCATACGCAAAAACAGCGGGAGACTATTTTGCTAACGTTGTGAGTGATGTATATAAAGAATTTCAAAAGCGACTGCGGAAAAACCAAGCGCTCGACTTTGATGATCTCATCATGATGACGATCCAACTATTTCAGCGTGTCCCAGAAGTACTCGAAAACTATCAAAGAAAATTTCAATATATTCACGTTGATGAGTATCAAGATACTAATAAATCCCAATATATGCTTGTTAAGTTATTAAGTTCAAGGTTCCAAAATTTATGTGTTGTTGGTGATTCTGATCAGTCCATTTATCGTTGGCGGGGGGCAGATATTGCGAATATCCTCTCATTTGAAAAGGACTATCCAAAAGCACGGGTCATTCTGCTAGAGCAGAATTATCGCTCAACGAAGAGTATTTTACGTGCTGCAAATAAAGTGATTGCCAATAACATGAATCGAAAAGAAAAGAACTTATGGACCGATAACCGCGACGGAAATAAGATTCACTATTTCCGAGCAGATAGTGAACAAGGAGAAGGGCAATTTGTTGTGTCTAAAATGAAGGAACTGGTGCAACAGGAAAACCGTAAATGGTCTGAAATGGCCATTCTATATCGGACAAATGCTCAGTCACGTGTGATGGAGGAAGTACTGTTAAAATCAAATATTGAGTATACGATTGTTGGTGGAACAAAGTTCTATGATCGTAAAGAAATAAAAGATATCCTTGCCTATCTTCGTTTGATTGCTAACCCAGATGATGACATCAGTCTGCAAAGGATTATTAATGTTCCCAAAAGAGGTATAGGCTCAAGTTCAGTCGATAAAATGGCTAACTTTGCTACAAACTATGATACTTCTATGTATCAAGCACTAGACTCGGTTGAATTAATGGGGTTAAGCCCTAAAATCACAAAAGCAGCAGCTGAGTTTAGAGACGTAATCAGCAGATATACGCAAATGCAGGAGTATTTGTCCGTTACCGAACTGGTTGAGGCTGTGCTTGAGAAAACAGGTTATCGTGAAATGCTAAAGGCTGAGAAATCAATTGAAGCACAAAGTCGTCTGGAAAACTTAGACGAGTTTCTTTCGGTTACGAAAAATTTTGAAGAAAACAGTGAGGATAAAAGCTTAGTTGGCTTCTTAACGGACCTTGCTCTTGTAGCTGATATTGATAAATTAGATGATGATGGAGAAGAAGCAGATGCGGTCGTCTTAATGACGCTCCACTCAGCGAAAGGACTTGAGTTCCCTGTCGTTTTTCTCATTGGACTTGAAGAAGGTATTTTTCCGCATAGCCGTTCATTAACGGAAGAAGCTGAAATGGAGGAAGAAAGGCGTTTAGCCTATGTCGGGATCACAAGGGCTGAACAGCAATTGTTTATAACAAATGCTCAGATGAGGACATTATACGGTAGAACAAGTATGAATCCTCCTTCTCGTTTTATTAAGGAGATTCCAGCAGACTTATTAGAAGGAATCGAGCCTGCAAAGAAAAGTAGGTCATTTGGCTCGAGCTCTTCGTTTGCAGGGAAGTCAAAGCAACCACAAGCACAGAGAAAAGCGGTGATGAGACCTGCTACTACCATGACGGGTGGCGATGACGTACAGTGGCAAGTTGGGGACAAAGCGGAGCATGGCAAATGGGGTATTGGAACAGTCGTTAGTGTAAAAGGAAATGGCGAAGGCACCGAGCTCGACATTGCGTTCCCGAGTCCAACTGGTGTGAAACGGTTATTGGCGAAGTTTGCTCCTATTAAACAAGTATAAGAATATTTTATGTATAGGAAAGGAAGCTTTTTTATGGATCGTCAAACAGCGAAAAAAAAGATCGATGATTTGCATAAACGGTTAAATCAATATAACTACGAATATCATGTTCTAGATAAACCGTCAGTGCCTGATACAGAATATGATCAGTTATTAAAAGAACTGTTAAAGCTTGAAGGGGATTTTCCAGAATGGATTTTACCTGATTCACCTACACAACGCGTCGGTGGACAAGTGCTCGATATGTTTAATAAAGTAAGGCATGAAAGTCCAATGTTAAGTCTCGGGAATGCTTTTAATGAGAGTGATTTACGAGACTTTGATCGTAAAGTCCGTCAAGCTGTTGGCGATCGATTCTCCTATGTATGCGAACTCAAAATTGATGGGTTAGCGGTGTCATTAAAGTATGAAAATGGCATCTTTATCCAAGGTTCTACTCGTGGTGACGGAACCGTAGGCGAAGATATTACAGCGAATTTAAAAACGATTCGCTCAATTCCTTTACGTTTACAGGAGCCGATCTCACTTGAAGTGCGCGGTGAAGCTTTTATGCCTAAGCATTCGTTTACGAGGTTAAATGCAATGAAAGAAGAGAACGGAGAAGAACCGTTCGCTAATCCGCGTAATGCTGCAGCGGGCTCATTGCGTCAACTAGATCCCAAGATTGCAGCATCACGTCATTTAGACATCTTTTTATATACAATTGCGAATATGGGAGAAATGAATTTGGCCTCTCACAGTGAAGGACTTAATTGGTTAGATCAGCTTGGTTTTAAAACAAATAAGGAACGAAAAAGTTGTGCAACCATCGAGGATGTTATTACTTTTATTGATGGATGGGTCGAAAGGCGACCACATCTTCCATATGAAATTGATGGGATTGTCATAAAGGTTGACTCTCTTGATCAGCAAAACGAACTCGGTACTACTGCTAAAAGTCCGCGTTGGGCCATTGCGTATAAATTTCCGGCAGAAGAAGTTATGACCACCCTGTTAGATATTGAATTAAATGTTGGACGAACAGGGGTGATTACTCCAACGGCTGTATTAAGTCCAGTAAAAGTAGCTGGAACAACCGTCGCGAGAGCATCGCTTCATAATGAAGACTTGATTCGTGAAAAGGATATTAGAATTGGAGATCAAGTTGTGATTAAAAAGGCTGGAGATATTATTCCTGAAGTGGTTAATGTATTGATAGACAGTCGAACAGGAGAAGAAAAAGAATTTAACATGCCAACACATTGTCCAGAATGTGAAAGTGAACTTGTTCGGATTGAAGGGGAAGTAGCACTTCGTTGTATTAATCCGAAATGTCCAGCACAGATTCGTGAAGGGTTAATTCACTTTGTCTCACGAAACGCAATGAATATTGATGGTCTCGGAGAAAAAGTCGTAAGTCAGTTGTTTGCGGAAAAGTTGATTCAAGATGTTGCAGGCTTGTATAAATTAACAAGGGAACAACTACTAGCTTTAGAGCGAATGGGAGAGAAATCTGTTACAAACCTGTTAAGTGCTATCGAAAGCTCAAAAGGAAACTCACTAGAGAAGCTTCTATTTGGCTTGGGAATTCGTCATGTAGGTGCAAAAGCAGCAAGAACATTAGCACAAGAGTTTGAACATATAGACCGGCTTGTTGATGCAACACGTGAAGAATTAACTTCTATCAATGAAATTGGTGAAAAAATGGCGGACTCCGTTGTTACTTTTTTTGAACAAGAAGAGGTATGCGACCTTCTTCAAGAATTAAAGGATGTAGGCGTCAATTTAGCATATACAGGGATAAAGCCAGTTGTAAGCGAGCAATCTGATTCTCTCTTCTTTGGTAAAACGATTGTTCTAACAGGGAAATTAGCTCAACTTTCAAGAAATGAAGCAAAAGAAAAAATTGAATCTCTCGGTGGGAAGGTCTCGGGAAGTGTCAGTAAAAAGACAAATCTTGTGATTGCGGGAGAAGATGCAGGTTCCAAGTTAAAGAAAGCAGAAGAATTAGGGATTTCTGTTTGGAATGAGGAGAGACTTGTTGAAGAACTATCGAAGTAAGAGGTGTAGCACGTGAGGAAAATCTTTAGTATAGCCCTCGCTTCTGTTTTATTGCTGTCAGCCTGTGCACCGAATTTTCAAAAACAGGAGGAGATTGTACAGGATCAGAAGGATTCAAGTGAGAAGGCGATCATACCTAAATATAAGATATCAGATGAATATTACCGAACTATTTTACCTTTTAAAGAATCTGAAGCTCGTGGACTTGTTGTTAACAATGTATATTCAAAATATGATCTTCAGGAGTTTGAGACGGGATTAATGAGAATAGCTCAAAATACATTTGACCCGGACAAGTACTTGTTTCAGGAAGGACAATATTTAAAGAGTGCAACGGTTAGGCAATGGTTGAATCGCCAGTATACTCCAGAGCAATTAGAAACAAGGGGACTCGACGAATCAGAGAATATCGGTTTGAATCCTCTGGATAATGAACAAGGGGATATCGCTGAACGTTATGAGAAAAATCCGATTTATTTGGCTCATATTTTAGAACATGATTACTTAATCAAAGGAGATAATGGCAAAGTAAGTCTTGGTGGACTTGTTATCGGTCTTGCTTTGAACTCTGTATATTACTATCAAAAGGTTCAATATGGCGCCACATTTCAAACGAAAATTGACCGTGACGTGCTTGATAAAGAAGGAAAGAAAATAGCCGAAGAAATTATCAAGCGTTTACGAGCAATGGATGGCCTTAAAGAGATACCGATTACAATTGCTTTATTTGAGCAAGAAAGTAGGACATCTATTGTTCCAGGTAGCTTTTTTGCGTATGCTAATGCGGGTAAAGGAAGCGCTGATCTTGGGGATTGGAAGGTTGTTGATGAAAATTATATGTTATTTCCATCATCAGAAGCGACTACGCAGTACCGAGATGACGCTACTTTATTTTCAAATTTTAAACAAGATATAGAAGCCTATTTTCCCAACTTTAATGGAGTAGTGGGACGGGCATTTTATGCGGGAGGACATCTTCAAGAATTAAATATTGATATTCCAATCCAATTTTATGGAAAAACAGAAGCTATTGGCTTTACTCAATTTGTGACAGGAAAAGTAATGGAGCACTTTCCGGATTACATTTCCATTCAAGTCAATATCTCTTCTGTTATGGGATCTGAAGCAATCATTGTAAAAGATATCGATCAAAAAGAACCTTTTGTCCACATTTATAAATAAAGTGGCAACTAACTGCATAGCTATAATGAGGAGAGGATAGATTGTTCAAGATCCGAGCATATATCCTCTTTTTTTTGTGGATTAATAGCATTTCTAGAAACTTTGTCGAAATAAATTTTTGAATTTTTTAATAAATTAGTAAACTTACGAAAGAAACTGTTGTATAATAGACTATAGTTAAATATAATTGTTTTATAACAAAAAGGGGTGATGAGGTAAATATGTCCACACAAACTACAGGTATTCAAATTGTTGGCGAATTATTACCAGGCTATGAGAAAATCTTATCTCCAGAGGCGTTAAGCTTTATAGAGCAGTTAGAAAAGAGATTTGGAACTCAACGAAAAGAATTGTTAGCAAAAAGACAAATAAAACAAAAAGAGATTGATCAGGGAAAACTTCCAACTTTTTTGTCTGAAACGGAACGTATACGTAAAGAAGACTGGACCATTTGGCCGCTTCCAAAAGATCTTCAAGATCGCCGTGTAGAAATTACTGGACCGACTGACAGAAAGATGATTATAAACGCTCTTAATTCGGGTGCAAAGGTATTTATGGCTGATTGTGAGGATGCTACATCTCCAACATGGAATAACATTATTGAAGGACAACTGAATTTAAGAGATGCGGTTAACCAAACGATTTCCTATAAAAATCCGGACGGAAAAGAATATAAATTAAACGATGAAACAGCTGTATTGCTTGTTCGACCGAGGGGGCTTCATTTAGAAGAGAAATATATTTTACTAGACGGTCGTCCTATTTCTGCAGGTTTACTTGATTTTGGATTGTACTTTTTTCATAACACTCGTCAACTATTGGCTCAAGGAACAGGTCCATACTTTTATTTACCAAAGATTGAAAATCACCTTGAAGCAAGACTTTGGAATGAAGTATTTATCTTTTCGCAAAAATATCTTGAAATTCCTAAAGGAACGATTAAAGCCACAGTATTAATTGAGACTATTCTGGCGGCATTTGAAATGAACGAAATACTATATGAACTAAAGGAACATTCGGCAGGGTTGAATTGTGGCAGATGGGATTATATTTTCAGCTATTTAAAAAAACTACGTAATCAGGAAGATGTGATTTTGCCTGATCGTTCCCAAGTAACGATGACCGTTCCATTTATGAGGTCCTATTCATTGCTAACGATCCAAACTTGTCATCGGAGAAATGCACCAGCTATTGGCGGAATGGCTGCTCAAATCCCGGTTCGTGGGAATCCTCAGGCTAATGAAGAGGCTTTTGCTAAAGTCCGTGCCGATAAAGAGCGGGAAGCACGTGATGGACATGATGGAACATGGGTAGCGCATCCTGGCTTAGTTCCAGTAGCAATGGAAGTATTTAATCGGGAAATGCCTGAAGCGAATCAAATTCATTCATCAAAGCAACGAACTATTCGTGTAAAGCCGGAGCACTTGTTAGCCGTACCAAAGGGAACGATTACAGAAGCTGGCGTCCGAATGAACATTAATGTGGGTATTCAATATGTCGCTTCATGGTTATGCGGAAGAGGCGCAGCACCACTTCACAACTTAATGGAAGATGCTGCAACGGCAGAGATCAGTCGAGCTCAGCTTTGGCAATGGATTCGTCACCCTAAAGGGGTATTAGATGATGGAAGAAAAGTAACCAGCGAGATGTATGAAAGACTCAAAATGGAAGAATTAGAGAAGATCAAGAACGAACTAGGGGAAGAGAATTATCAGAACGGTCGTTTTTCCGAAGCTACTCAATTATTTGATCAACTTATTTTACAAGATGACTTTGTTGAATTTCTAACATTACCAGGCTATGAAAAATTATAAAAACAGATATGTTCGTTATTAATTGTCTGATAGGAGCGAAATGTTAGCTGAAAAGGTCTTTTTATTAGATTAATAATTTGTGAAAAATAGAGAGTTGTGTATTAGCCTAATAGGATGAATAGAACTCGTTTTTCCTAAGTATGAATAAATAATGGTTGTATTAAATACGAACAAGGGAGATGGATTTATATGGTAAACGATAGAATCCAACAATTAAAAGAGAGCTGGAATAATGACAAACGTTGGATGGGAATTACTAGACCTTATTCTGCAGAGGAAGTGATTAAACTAAGAGGTTCGATTGATATCGAACACACCCTTGCTCGTAAAGGGGCAGAAAAGCTATGGAATTTAATGAATGAGGAAAATTATGTCCACGCACTTGGTGCATTAACAGGTAATCAAGCCGTTCAACAGGTAAAAGCAGGTCTTAAGGCTATTTATTTAAGCGGTTGGCAGGTTGCTGCTGACGCGAATCTTGCTGGTCAAATGTATCCGGATCAAAGTCTATATCCAGTTAACAGTGTTCCTAATGTGGTTAAACGTATTAATCAGGCCTTACAACGGGCGGATCAAATTCATCATATTGAAGGTGATGAATCGATTGATTGGTTTGCACCGATCATGGCAGATGCAGAAGCGGGTTTTGGTGGTCAGTTAAATGTTTTTGAATTAATGAAAAGCATGATTGAAGCAGGTGCTTCAGGCGTTCACTTTGAAGATCAACTGTCATCCGAGAAAAAATGTGGTCATCTTGGTGGAAAGGTTCTACTACCAACTCAAACGGCTGTACGTAATTTAATTGCGGCTCGCCTGGCGGCCGATGTAATGGGTACCCCGACCATTTTAGTTGCACGAACAGATGCTAATGCAGCAGATTTGATTACAAGTGATGTGGACCCATATGATGCTCCGTTTATTACTGGAGAGCGAACTTCAGAAGGATTCTTCCGTACGCGGGCTGGACTTGATCAAGCGATTGCTCGAGGCCTTGCGTATGCACCTTATGCCGATTTAATTTGGTGTGAAACATCTGAACCGAACCTTGAAGAAGCGCAACGTTTTGCAAATGCGATTCATGAGAAATTCCCTGGTAAGATGTTAGCTTATAACTGTTCTCCTTCTTTTAATTGGAGACAAAAGCTTGACCAAAAAACAATCGCTAATTTTCAAGAAGAGCTTGCGAAAATGGGCTATAAATTCCAATTTGTTACATTAGCTGGTTTCCATGCCTTAAACTATAGCATGTTTGAATTAGCACGTGGCTATAAAGAGGAAGGGATGGCAGCATATTCTGAGCTACAACAATCAGAATTTAATAGTGAGAAATATGGTTATACAGCAACTAGACATCAAAGAGAAGTAGGAACAGGTTATTTTGATCAAGTTTCAATGGTCGTAACAGGTGGAGACTCTTCTACAACAGCACTAAAAGGATCAACTGAAGCAGAGCAATTTCAGTCTAAATAATTCTTAGAATTGGATGTTGATATCTTTTACTAAATAGATCCCCTCATTGAAATAATGAGGGGATCTATTTGATTTTTGGCTCTATTAAACCATTCAGGGTAGCTGAAATCTGTGTAAATAAAATGTACATCTCACACAGATGAGTCAAAAATCTGGTCTATCAACAGAGTTCGCTAACAGAGCCAATGTTAAAAAAATGGAGTAATGAAGATTATTTTTAAAGCATATGGAAATGCTTACATTATTCACCTGTTAAGACAAAAATACATACATATAGTATGATAAATGAAGGGGGGGGGTGTCATTATTGTCCAAATCAAAAGTAGACGATTATCTTCAACAAGGGATTCATGGCCCAAAGGTAACCAATCCGGATGAAAGAAGAAAGTTTCTAGGTACGCTTAGAGAGCGGATTGAAGTGGCGCTAACTCAAGGACAAGTAATGGAAAAAGAGACTTATCTTGAAATCGAAGAAAAGATGAAAGAGTATCCACAGACTCAGTTGTTTTTAAACGGACATATTGATTACCGTTATTTATCGAAATATATAAAAAAGGCCAATCAATATAAGATTGAATATACAATTGTAACAAATAAGGAATACAATACGAAAGTTGGTCTTATTCTTGCTCATAGTGATGCTGTTGATAGAGAAAATATTTACGTAACAAAAGTGCCAAAGGCTCCCGAACAGAAGGAAGAAAGTAAAGGCCTATTTTCTTTTTTGAAAAAATTAATTCCGTAACGAAAAGGTAACGCTAAAAAAGTATCAGGCACTGAGTATGACCGATGCCTGAAAATCTTGTTTAGCGTTTTAAAATTTGATATGATCAATATTATTGTGTTATGTTCGAATACTTTGGAGGTGACCTGAATTGACGAGAATTACGATCGATGAAGTAAAGCATGTGGCAAATCTAGCTAGACTTGCTATAACAGAAGAAGAGGCTAAAATGTTTACCAATCAATTAGATGCGATCATTGGCTTTGCTGAACAGTTGAATGAACTGGATACTGACAATGTCGAGCCTACTTCGCATGTATTAGATATAAAAAATGTAATGCGTGAAGATATAGCGCAAGCTGGATTACCAATTGAAGAAGTGTTAAAGAATGCCCCAGAGCATGAAAATGGACAAATTAGAGTCCCATCTATTATTGACTAAGGAGGAGAGACATAGTGAGTTTGTTTGATCATAAAGTTTCAGATCTACATGAACTGTTACATAAAAAGGAAATCACAGTGTCTGATCTTGTCGATGAATCGTATAAACGAATTCAAGCGGTAGATGACAAGGTACAGGCATTTTTAACGTTAGATGAGGAAAAAGCACGGGCAGCCGCAAAGAATTTAGATGAGAAGCTTGGAACAGACGAATCCAAAGGTCTGCTTTTTGGCATGCCGATTGGTGTAAAGGATAACATCGTCACGAAAGATTTGCGTACGACTTGTGCGAGTAAAATACTTGAAAACTTTGATCCCATTTATAATGCAACCGTAGTAGACCACTTACATAAAGCAGAGACCATTACGATTGGTAAATTAAATATGGACGAGTTTGCAATGGGTTCTTCCAATGAGAATTCATACTTTCAAAAAACACGTAACCCATGGAACTTAGAGAGAGTTCCAGGTGGTTCTTCAGGTGGCTCAGCAGCATCTGTTGCAGCCGGAGAGGTACCTTTTTCATTAGGATCTGATACAGGTGGCTCCATTAGACAACCGGCTTCTTTTTGTGGGGTTGTTGGCTTAAAACCAACCTATGGACGAGTATCTCGTTATGGATTAGTGGCTTTTGCCTCTTCGTTTGACCAAATTGGACCGATTACAAGGACAGTAGAAGATAATGCCTACTTATTACAAGCCATTTCTGGATTGGATCCAATGGATTCCACTTCAGCTAATGTGGAAGTACCACACTTTGTAGGAGCTTTGACAGGTGACATTAAAGGATTAAAGATCGCGGTTCCCAAAGAATACTTAGGAAAAGGCATTGGAGAAGAAGCACGTCAATCTGTTTTAGCTTCATTAAAAGTATTGGAAGGTCTTGGGGCTGTTTGGGAAGAAGTCTCATTACCACATTCTAAGTATGCTTTACCTGCCTACTATTTATTGTCTTCTTCAGAGGCTTCAGCAAACTTATCTCGTTTTGATGGTGTCCGGTATGGTTATCGTTCTCCAAACTCAGATAGTTTAATTGATTTGTATAAGAATACAAGGGCTGAAGGCTTTGGTGATGAAGTAAAACGTCGGATTATGCTTGGAACCTTTGCTTTGAGCTCAGGGTACTACGATGCTTATTATAAAAAGGCACAAAAAGCACGTACACTTATTAAAAAGGATTTTGAAGATATATTTGAAAACTATGATGTCATTATTGGACCAACAACACCAACACCAGCTTTTAAAATAGGTGAAAATACTTCAGATCCGTTAACGATGTATGCAAACGATATTTTGACTATTCCAGTGAACCTTGCAGGTGTTCCGGGAATTTCTATTCCTTGTGGATATGCAAATGGATTACCGTTAGGATTACAAATTATCGGAAAGCATTTTGATGAAAGTACTGTTTACCGCGTTGCACATGCATTTGAACAAGCAACAGATTATCATAAACAAAAGCCTACACTGTAAGGGGGGAGAACGATGGAATTTGAAACAGTCATTGGACTTGAGGTCCATGTGGAATTGAAAACAGATTCGAAAATATTTTCAGCAAGCCCAAATAAATTTGGAGCAGAGCCTAATACCAATACGTCGGTCATTGAACTTGGCTATCCCGGTGTGTTACCTGTTTTAAATAAAAAAGTAGTAGATTATGGCATGAAAGCATGTATGGCGTTGAATTGTGAAGTAGCAACACATACAAAATTTGATCGTAAGAATTACTTCTATCCTGATAATCCAAAAGCATACCAAATTTCCCAGTTTGATAAACCAATTGGTGAACATGGCTGGATTGAAATTGAAGTGGATGGATATAAGAAGAAAATTGGCATTACTCGGATTCATTTAGAAGAAGATGCGGGAAAACTAAATCACGAATACGGGTACTCGTTATGTGATTATAATCGTCAAGGAACCCCGTTAATTGAAATCGTATCTGAACCGGACATTCGAACTCCGAATGAAGCTTACGCCTATTTAGAAAAGCTAAAATCGATTATTCAATATACAGGTGTGTCTGATTGTAAAATGGAAGAAGGCTCACTTCGTTGTGATGCGAATATCTCTCTTCGTCCAGTAGGTCAGGAGGAATTTGGAACAAAGGCAGAGTTAAAGAACTTGAATTCTTTTAATTTTGTTCGTAAAGGTCTTGAACATGAAGAAATAAGACAAGCTGCTGTTCTACGTTCTGGTGGTGTGATTGAACAGGAAACACGTCGTTTTGATGAAACAAGTAATTCAACGATCTTAATGCGTGTAAAAGAAGGATCTGATGATTACCGTTATTTCCCTGAGCCTGATTTAACTGATTTGTATATTGATGAGGATTGGAAAGCACGGATTCGTGCTGAAATTCCAGAGTTACCAGATGAACGAAAAAAACGCTATGTCGAAGAATTAGGCTTACCTACATACGACGCAGCTGTTTTAACGGTAACGAAAGAAATGGCTGATTTCTTTGAAGCAACTGTAAAAGCGGGAGCAGATGCTAAGCTTGCATCAAACTGGCTGATGGGAGACGTATCTGCCTTCATAAAAGCTGAGCAAAAGGAATTGGAAGAGGTGGCTCTTACACCTCAGAGCCTTGCAGGCATGATCAAATTAATTGAAAACGGTACGATCTCTTCTAAGATTGCAAAGCAAGTCTTTAAAGAATTGATTGAAAATGGTGGAGACGCTGAGAAAATTGTGAAAGAAAAAGGGCTTGTACAAGTATCTGACGAAGGCGCTCTTTTGAAATGGGTAACAGATGCGATTGATGCAAATCCAAAATCTGTTGAAGATTTTAAAAACGGAAAAGCAAAAGCAATTGGTTCCCTTGTGGGTCAAGTGATGAAAGCTTCCAAAGGACAAGCAAATCCGCAAATGGTGAACAAGCTATTGATGGAAGAATTGAAGAAACGATAATATTAAAAAGTGCTAGTAGAATTTTCTACTAGCATTTTTATTTTAGATTGTACATCTCAGAATGACAAATAGGGGGGCTTTGTCTTTTTTTGGTGCCTGACACCATCAAAGTCATCGACAAGATTTCCCGGGAAAAGATAGGAATAGACAAAAGTTTGCGAATGCTGTCCCTTTAAATAAAGATATTTTAAGTGTTTAAACTTGAAATAAGGAGCGAACTTTCGGCAAGATGTAAATAACATCATGAGTAACATCTATTTGAGACAATGCTGATTCTTAAAAAATATGAACAGGAGTGACGAGTGGATGGAATTAGTACAGTGGTTTGAAAAGGGCTTAACAAAGGAAGATTATATGTCTGGAATGAAAGTGAATAAGGACGGAATGGATACAATCTATAACGGATTTACATTGAATAATCAAGAGAAGAAACAACTTGAAGGGGTAAAAGATAAAGGATTAAAAGTGATTGCTTTATCAGAAGATTGGTGTGGGGATGCGATGTTAAATAATCCGATTCTGTTAACCATTGCTGAGGAAGCCAATATCGAAGTCCGGTTTTTATTACGTGACCAAAACCTTGAACTAATGGATCAGTATTTAACAAATGGAACAGCAAGGTCCATTCCTATTTATATTTTTATGGACCAAAACGGTGAGGAAAAAGCAGTATGGGGTCCTAGAGCTGAAAAGATACAAGAGCTAGTTATGCGTGAACGCAGTCAGCTTCCTGATCAAGAACGTCCTGAGTTTAAAGAAAAACAAATTCAACTGTACAAACAATTAGGAGCTAGATATCAGCAGGATGAAGAAATCTGGCATACTGTGGCAGAAAGTATTCTTTCTGTATTGCCCAAAGAATAAAGCTTTTCTTGATCAAGTAAATACAATACTTCATAACAATGGGAGTCTGGAAATTTCAGACTCCTTTTATGTTCTCTTTGGATTTATTCGATCATAGGCTAAACTCTTATCTGTTGTTTTTGGCTCTTTATGATGGATGAAATTATAAATATTTGTTCGATGTAGGAATAGGAGTAACAGAAAGAAAATGAGAAAGAGAAGGTCATTTTCCGAACCGACTTCCATAAGGGCATAGAGAAGTAAAACGAGTCCAACAGAAAGGGAACCAAAGAAGACGTATTTCGTGATAATAATAACAAAAATAAAGCAAATATAAGCAATTAAAAAAAGCCAAATATTAGCTATGAATAATACACCTGCTGTGGTGGCAATGGCCTTTCCACCTCTAAATCCAGCAAAAATGGGAAAACAATGGCCGATGACAGCAGCTAATCCAGTATAAAGAGGGGGTACATCCATTTGGAAAATAAAAGGTAAAAGTGCAGCTAAAGCTCCTTTTCCTACATCTACTAATAACACAATGGTTGCTGATTTCTTCCCAAGTACCCTAAGTGTATTCGTTGCACCTGGATTATAGCTTCCATGTTCACGAATATCAATACCAAAGAAGATATGACCAACGATTAATGCAGTTGGAATCGAACCCATTATATACGCAAAAATAAAAATGGGTAATATCATAGAATCATCCTTTTAAATGCTTTTTCTCTTCTTTTACTATAGTAGAGAGATTACAGATTTAGAAGTAGTTTTTACAGTGATCTTAATCAGATATTTTATTAAACTTTAAGAATCGAACATAGATCTTAATCAAACGTTTGATTAAGATCATTTGAAATTTGTATAGACTCTAGTTGTTGATCTGCTGTAAGGAATTTTGTCTCTTCCAGTGCTATTTTCTCTCTATTTTTTCATAACCATAGCTAGATCCTTTTCTGATAAAGTGTCAATCTTGTTAACTAGGAATAATTTTCCATAGCATGGGAATGATCGGCTCTTTATCTGGAAATCTTTTTTAAACAAAATGGCTATGTTCATGATGATTGTTTAACATAGATAACAAAATAAAAATAAAGTGTTTTTCTGTAGGGATTATCATAGAGTCTTTCGTCTATTAGGGTGGAAGCTTGCAGAAAGGGGGAGAGAGGGATTCGTGACCAAGTTCTTATTGAAAAAGTATTGAGCGGACATGACCACGCTTTTCGGTTATTGGTAGAAAAATACCACAATGATCTATTTCGTATCATTTATGCTGTATTAAGAGATCAAAAAGAAGCAGAAGATGCCGCACAAGAAGTGTTTTTAAAGATCTATACCTCTCTCCCTAAATATGAGAATCAAGGCTTTAAAACATGGATAACAAGGATTGCTGTAAATCATGCGATCGACATGAAGCGAAAACGGGATCGAAGGCAAGAAGATGTAACGGATTCAGGAGAGTATGAATTTAGGAATTCTCAAAGTGTAAGCGTGGAAACGGAAGTCATAAATACAGAAAGACAGAAACTTGTTCGTAAAAAGTTGAATGAGTTACCGGAAAATTATCAGAAGGTGATCTACGACTTTTATATCGCTGAAAAAAGCTATCAGCAAATGGCTAAGGAGCAGAATGTTCAAGTTAAGACCATTGAGACGAAGCTTTATCGTGCCCGTAACTGGATGAAGAAACATTGGAAGGAGGACGATTTTTCATGACGCATTATTCTTATGAAGAGTGGATGAAATACGTGAAAAATGAGTTGGGTCAAGAGATACAAGAAATGTATGAAAACCATCTTTATAGCTGTGACCAATGTTTAGACCTTTATCTTCAGGCGGTAACAGAGGTGGAAAGTGAATTACCATTCATCACAGATGATACACAATTTACTGATGTGGTGATGACTCAAGTCTCAGAAGTTCAGCTTTCTTCTGTAAAGAGTGTAAAGGAAAAAAGGAGTGAGAAAAAGCGGTTCTATCAATCGGCCGTATTCCATTATACGATTGCAGCTGCCATGACCATTCTTTTAATGACAACGGGTGTTTTCCAGTCGCTGACGCAATATGCTGAAAACATACAAAGTCCTAATTTTCAGAAGAAAGAAACGTCAATGACAGCAGGTTTTGTTGATAAAACCTTTGCTTGGATGGATTTATTAGAGGAAAAAAATAAGAAGGAGGAAAAATAATGAGAAATCCAATTATTGCTTTTCTATTGGCATTTTTCCCAGGTGGAGGGTTACTCTACTTAGGTAAAATCCTCAGAGGATTGGTCTATTTGTTCGGGGAATTCTTTCTCATCGCACTTACCTTTATAATGGTTGCAAACGGGATTGGGGATCCTGCAATGATCATTGTTTTTGCAGGGGTATTCCTCTATATTGTCAATTTAGTTGATACAGCCATAACGGCATCAAAACTTTTTCATAACAAACAAGAATCTCTTGCATCTGATTCGATGTCAACAAATGAGTTGGAGTATGAACGGTTTCGGACTATTTTACTGTCATTTATTCCAGGTGTAGGACATTTTCATCTAGGGTTAATGAACAGGGGACTAACATTATTAACCGCGTTTCTTGGTTTAGGTGTGATGGTCTTATTTGTTTCAGTTCTCACACATCGAAGTGAGTTTTTAGTGTTTTGGGCGATACTACCGGCTATTTGGGTTTACGGATTTTTTGATGCGATTGGGCAATTGAATCGAAAACAGCGGGGAGAGGAATTAGTTGACCGGACAATCCTTGAGGATCTGGAAATGAGGAGGGACGATGGAAAGAAAAGTAAAGCAATTGCTACATTCTTATCCATTTTTCCTGGAGCGGGACATTTGTATCTAGGGTTACAACGTAGAGGCATTCAATTAATGGCGGCATTTCTTTTTTCGATTTATATTTTAGATGTTTTACGCTTAGGTATTTTTCTGTTTTTAATCCCGATTGTTTGGTGCTACAGCTTTTTTGATGGAATGCAAAAGGCTTCCAAATATGGAGATGAGCCGCTAGAAGATACACCGATTATTTCTTATTTAATTAATCATCAGAAATGGCTTGGGGTTGGGCTTATCTTGCTTGGTTTGTATTACTTGACAACCAATATCCTCCTTCCTATTGTTTCACCTATGCTCTACAACTTGATTCAAGTTGACTTAATCTATTGGTTTGATCGTTACTTCCAAACAGCTGTTGTTTGTGTGCTTTTAATTGGCGGGGGATTGAAGCTGTTGGCAGGAAAAAGAACAAAGACGGTGGTGCAGGAAGATCATGAATAAAGCTAAACAAGGTTCAGGAAACGGAGAAGCCCTCCTGAATCGTGATCGAAAACGAAAGGCGGTTTTACTATGAGAACTTGGCGAGTGGGTACTTTTTCAATGGGAGCATCGCTCCTTTTTCTTGGTCTTTTTCTTTTATTTTCTCAATTATTTGGTTTAGAAATGACGAATGTGTTGCTTGTTTGGTGGCCAGTAATCTTAGTGGTTCTTGGGGTTGAAATTTTGGCCTTTTTATTCCTATCTCGACAGGATAAGCCATTTTTGACATACGACTTTCTTAGTATCTTCTTTGTTGGCGTAATTGGAACAGTTGGGATTGGGTTTTCTCTTTTTAGCTCAACCGGTATTCTAGAAAAAGTAGATGATTGGTTAAATCGTGAAGAACAAACGATTGATCTTCCTGTGTTTGAACATCAAGTGAAAGGTGAAGTCAAGAGATTGGTCGTTAATACAGGTAGTAATCCACTTACAATTGAAGGAATAACAGAAAAAGAAGTAACGATGTTTGGAACATACAGGGCGTTAACGGGAAAAAATGAAAAGTTAATTTCGGACGCTGGAGATTATGTGTCCGTGCAACAAAAAGGTGAAACAATGTATTTGAATATAAAGGATTTACCGAACAAAACAGCCGGACCCTTTGATTCATTTGTAACTCTTTCAGCAACTATTCTCGTACCAAATGATATCGAGATTGAAATAGTAGGAAATGATAATTCAGTCAACCTAAAGCCTCGCATCCTCTTAAGTAATTGGACAGTCAATCATGTAGCACATCTTTCTGTTCAAATGGAGAATAAGAGTGATGTAAAGGTAACAGCAAAAGATGTACAAGACTTCCAAGAAGATAGGGGAAAGTGGACTATAGAAGAGGAGAACAATGAAGAAGCAAGAGAGGATACGACTATAAAGCAAGCTACTTTTCAAACGGGGAATGGAAGTCATCATCTTCAAATCATGAACAGTTATCAGGTCGAAGTGAATACAGTGGATTAATTAGATTATCTTCCCACTGAAGAAAACATATTTGATTTCATTTGTATTATTTACGTCTTTCTAATAGTGTCATTAGATAAACATGAAAAGTTCAGTGTTCTATTACTCTACTAGAATATGAAACTTTTCTGTAACATCAAAATAACTTCTATTTTTGTTATACAGGTTTTTCCAACTTTTTATCAGTTCCAAAATATGGTTTTGAGAATACTTTCTGTTTGATTACTTTCCTTGTTTTCGATAATTGAAATGATGTTTTTATGATGGGTAATCTGATCAGCAAAATTGTGTTCTATCTGGGAAAGCATCATTAGTCGATTATAATGTGTAGCTAATTGAGTAATGGATTTCCACATCATCTTTCGCTGATTCGCTTGAAAGATGATGTGATGGAAATTTTCATCCGATTTTTGAAGTTCCCATCCGCTCCCTTCTTGGTCGATCAATATTCTTTTTTAGCATATATATACTTTCTCGAGGAAAGGACTTACAAGCTAATTTCAAGGTTTCTTTTTTCAAAAAGAATCGCCTTTTTATGAAAAATAAGTTTATCACCACTAAAACTTATATAGTCAATAGAGAGAACATTTTCTAATTAAAATATAGCAAAAACCATACTACTCTTTTTAGACTGTCGTAACCATATTTGTATAGAATAGGAACATCCTATAGATAGGCGAATAAGTAGTAGTGTTTAGAGGGGAAGCGACCCTGATAGTTTTTGATCAAACATTAAAGATGATTTAGCAGGTTAACCCTTTTTAAATGAGAGTTGAAAAAGCAATACTCTTTTCTAGTCTTTTTGTAGCTGTGTAGAATATCATAAAAATTGATATGTTTCTGCCTTTTAGATATGATAATAAGTGAGAACGAGTAAATAAATTATAATTAAATTTATAAGTATGATATTAGGATGATGGGATATGAAAAGAGCAAGAATTATTTATAATCCAACTTCTGGGCGCGAAGCAATCAGGAAGCATTTACCGGATGTTTTGGAAATATTAGAAAATGCCGGCTATGAAACATCTGCTCATGCGACAACAGGTGAAGGGGATGCTATAGAGGCAGCGAAATTGGCAGTTGAGCGTCGCTATGATGTTGTGGTAGCTGCTGGTGGAGATGGAACGATTAACGAGGTTGTGAACGGGTTGGCTGAGCAGGAGTATCGGCCAAAGTTAGGGGTGATCCCTGTCGGAACGACGAATGATTTTGCCAGGGCGTTGCACATCCCACGTGATATATTGGCAGCAACGGATATGATTGCTAAAGGAGACAGAATTCCGGTTGATATTGGTCGTATGAATGATAAATACTTCATTAATATCGCCGGTGGTGGTCGCTTAACAGAGCTTACTTATGATGTCCCTAGTAAATTGAAAACGATGATTGGACAACTAGCTTACTATTTAAAAGGAATTGAAATGCTTCCATCGATCAAGGCAGTAGAAGTAAGCATTGAATATGATGGGAAGCTATTTGAGGGAGAAGTGATGCTTTTTCTAGCTGGATTAACGAATTCTGTTGGTGGGTTCGAAAAGCTGGCGCCTAATTCATCGATTAATGATGGAATGTTTTCCTTGTTTATTTTGAAAAAAACAAATCTTGCTGACTTTATTCGGATTGCCACTCTTGCCCTTCGTGGGGAGCATATTAATGACCCGAAAGTAATTTATACAAAGGCAAATCGAATCAAAGTGTTAACAGATGAAAAGGTGCAATTAAACTTGGATGGTGAATACGGTGGTATGCTTCCAGGCGAATTTATCAATTTGTATCGCCATCTTGAAGTGTTTGTACCAATTGATAAAATTCGTGAAGAAGACCGTCCTACAGACTGGATACAATCATAAAAAAGGACTAGGCAATTGTCTAGTCCTTTTATCATGTAAATACTTATTTGTATTCATATGATAGTGTACAAGAGTTGACATTTCACGCTAAATAAATCCATTATTTTGCAGCTTCAACAAAGGTAGTAACATATCCATGAGTATCTGCTAATGTAGCTCCACTAACAACGTCAATCATTTTTGCTTTGTCTTCATCAGTAGTGTATTTACCAAGTTCTTCTTCTAATTCAGCAATTGTTTTACCAGTTACATATTCTTCAATTGCAGCATAGTTATCATGAATAGCAACTGTTGAACCTGCTGCTTCTACCATATGTGCACTATAATATTCAGTGCTGTCTACTTTAGAAGCTAAAACAACTTTAGGATCTACAAAATTCTCAGCAAAAGCGCCATCAGAATTTGGAACACCTATGACACCAGCTTCTTCTGTGCTTAAAAATTGGAATTCATCAATAGAAGCAACTGCAATTTTATCGCCGTCCATTGCTACTACTGTGACTGCGAAAGACTTATCACCGTGAGGAGCAGAGTTAACTCTTCCTATTTTAAGTTCTCCTGTAGATTCTGTTGCGGTATCTTCTGTTGTTGTTTCTTTTGGAGTATCCTCTGCTGATGATTTTTCAGCATTTGAACACCCAGCAAATACTCCTACTAAATCAAGTTCCTCAATAATTATTTTCAATATAGTTGGTAGGAAGTTCCAAATTTAGTCACAAACAGTGGGGAATTAAATTTGATTTTCTATGGTGAATATATTCACAAATATGTCAAAACTATTTTTTACGAATAAAAGTGATAAAAATCTCTGGTTTTTTAAGTGTCAGGCACCATCCAGAAAAATGGAAAGGGAATAGGGTTTCGTCATTAATCTGTATTTGTGATACAATTTTTCTAGTCGAGAGAGGCTCGGAATTTATTTGTAAAGGAAGAAGTCGATGAATAAAACATTGCCTGTTCAGAAGAATGAGTATATAGATGTAGTTTTTGAAGATTTAACACATGACGGGGCAGGGGTTGCGAAGGTGGATGGTTATCCGCTGTTTGTACCAAATGGATTGCCCGGTGAAAAGGCAAAAATTAAAGTGATTAAAGCGAATAAAGGCTATGGCTTTGGTCGCCTTATGGAAATAACTGAAGCTAGCCCCTATCGGGTTGAGGCACCTTGCCCAATCTATAGGGAATGTGGTGGGTGTCAGCTTCAACATATGAGCTATGAAGGTCAATTGATGGCGAAAGGAAAACAAGTTAAAGACGTACTACAACGGATTGGAAAGCTAGGTGATGTCAAGGTTCACCCGGTATTAGGAATGAAAGATCCATGGCGTTATCGTAATAAAGCTCAAGTTCCGATTGGTGAACATGAAGGTGGTCTGATCGGTGGTTTTTATCAGCAACGAAGCCACCAAATTATTGATATGCAAGCCTGTTTGATCCAACAGGAAAAAAACGATGATGTGGTCAAAAGGGTAAAGGAAATTTGTAATCGTTACGGTGTACGTGCCTATGATGAAAAGAAACATAAGGGTGATCTTCGGCACATTATGGCGCGTTATGGTTTAAAAAGTGGTGAGGTCATGGTTGTATTTGTGACCCGTACGAATGAGCTTTCAAATAAACAGAAAATAATTGATGATATTGTGGGTACTGTTCCGGGTGTAAAATCGATCGTACAAAACATCAATTCGAAAAAAACAAATGTCATTTTTGGCGATGAAACGAAGGTGCTTTGGGGCGAAGAAGTGATTTACGATTACATTGGTGACATTCGTTTTGCTATTTCAGCGCGATCCTTTTATCAAGTAAACCCTGAACAAACGAAGGTATTGTATGATAAGGCACTGGAGTATGCTAGTTTGACAGGTAAGGAAACGGTAATTGATGCATACTGTGGAATTGGAACGATATCCCTTTTTCTTGCACAAAAGGCGCATAAAGTATATGGAGTCGAAATTGTACCTGAAGCGATTGAAGATGCTAAGAGAAACGCAGATTTGAATGGGATAACAAATGTGGAATTTGCTGTTGGTGAAGCAGAAACCGTGATTCCCGACTGGTACGAAAAAGGCGTGCAGGCCGATATACTTGTCGTCGATCCGCCACGTAAAGGTTGCGATGAAAAACTACTACAAACAATTCTTAGCATGAAACCGAAAAAAGTAGTTTATGTCTCATGTAATCCAGCCACCTTAGCACGTGACCTAAGAGTTTTAGAAGATGGGGGATATCAAACGGTCGAAATTCAACCCGTTGATATGTTTCCGCAGACAACACATGTGGAGACAGTCGCGTTGATAGAGTTGAAATTGTAGAGCAAAAATAAAATCCTGACATCTAAAACAAACCCATAGCATAATCAAAATAAAGTCTTGCTAACCCTGTGGTAATGTGTGGATAAAGGTGTGAATAAAAAGCAGGATAAAAAGGGTGGGAACAGGAATCCCATCCTTTTTCCTGTCCTTTACACCCAAACAAAAATCAGAAGAAAAATCCTAAAAAAACCTTGGTCTATTAACGTTTGAATAAAAAGTGTGAGGGGCTCTCTGAACCTCAAAAGCTGAAAAAGAGTGAGAAAAATCAGGAGAAAAGGCAGGAAGAAAAGCAGAATATTATTTTCATTGAGAACGTAGGAATGCGGGTTTGAAGAGGTTTTTTCCTATTACTTTATTTTCGCTGAACATAGTTAGAGTAGGAAAATAATAGTATAATAAAGATGACAGTTAATGATGGAACATTAACTGTCTATATTAAAAGAATAGTTTCTCCGAAAGGGAAAATCAGTGCCAGGTCAAATATAATCCTACCGAACAAGCTGATGAATTTAAGGGTGACTTATTTAATAAAAATGTGTGTATCTTGCCTTAGTATCGGTTCTGCAATTACCATGATGAATTTGAAATAGAATAATTACAGATTTCCCGAACGAGAAAGCCCACTTCTTCAGATGTGGGATGAAAGTGAGGTCGAACCAGGCGTGTCTTATGATACGTTAAGGGTTCGATTTTTTTAATTTTTAATCAATTTGACTATTTTTCGAACATTAGTTCTGTTATGATA
>NZ_JAETXM010000028.1 GCF_024494465.1 Bacillus sp. V3B
TAGATATTCAAAAGAATTTAAAGAAGAAATTGTGAAGTATTATAATGAACATCCAGAGTTAGGATACCTTCTGACGAGAGCGTTCGTCGTTGGGTGAAGGAGAAGGAGGCTAGAGGGGATGAGGCCTTTAACCCAAAACCTAGAAAGAACCCAACCAAAGGGAAAATTAAGAGGAAAACACCGGAAATCTCAAGTGAGTACTGGGAAGACCCCAAAGATGCCAATGAACGTATCGCTTTCTTAGAGGCGGAGAATGCCTATTTAAAAAAGCTACTAGCCTTGCGAAAGGAGGGATCAGATTAACTAAAACACACCATTACGAAATGATAGAAGAACTCACTTCTCAATTTTCAGTATGCGATTTATGTTTAATGGCACCTGTCTCTAAAAGTGGGTTTTATAAGTGGAGGAAGCACTTAAATCAACCACCTACTACTAAACAATTAGAAGATGAGTATATTAAAAAATGGATCTTTTCATTAGATAAAACATTTAATCATACTTACGGTTATCCACGTTTAACGAAAGAGATAAATATTTTAGTCGACAAGCCTATTAATCATAAACGTGTTTATCGTCTTCAAAAAGAGCTCGGGTTAAAAGCGCAGATCTTTAAGAAAAAGAAAAATTATACAAACGAAGGATTTACAAGTAAAAATAGATTAAATCGTGACTTTCAAGCACACAAACCTTTTGAAAAATGGGTCACGGATATAACTAACCTATTTATCTACTGGTTTAACTCGTTTATATTTATCTGTCATACTTGATTTATGTACAAATGAAGTAGTCGGTTATCATATTAGTGACCAAAATGATAAAGACCTTGTCTTAAACACGCTTGATAAAGCAGTAATAAAAGGAGAGGTCAAAGGAACTCTCATCCACAGTGATCAGGGGCATCAATATACATCTCATGACTATACAGATTACTTATGCGAACGAGATATGGTTAAAAGTATGTCACGTAAAGCGAACTGTTGGGATAACGCACCAATAGAAAGCTTCTTTGGACGTCTTAAGGAAGAAACTATGCGTATTCATAAGCCAAAAACAAAACAGGAAGTCCACAAAGTTATTAATGATTATATGGAATTTTATAATAACCGTAGAAGACAGAAAAAACTAAGAGGTCAAACCCCTATTAATATAAACAAAATATAGTGGCTTGACCCCTACTTAAAAGTGTCTACTTGACAGGGGTATGCTTACAGACCCTCAGTGCTTTAATGCAGTGGGGGACAGGTACCTTTTCTATGAGTTGACACAGATAAAAACCTTAGAGTGTTTTCCCTCTAAGGTTTAACTGTTTAATTGATAAAGCGTTGATAAAACTGTTTGGCTTGCCACGTTGTGTAATGTTTATCCTCATCACGGAACTTTCTAGCATATACTCGTCCCGTAGGAGCATGGGTAACTGACTCACGAAGATTTTCAGAAATCGTTTTTGGAACACCTAACGCTTTTTCAATAGAAGTTCTTGTATTATCGGATCTTAAAAGAAGGGTCCAGTTCATTTGACTTGAATAGTCAAATTTCCTTTGTTCATAATCACCATAACCCTGAGTAAGGATGATAATCCCGATACCTTTTGAACGTAATTCACGAAGCATTTTTTCTAAAACGGTATTGTTAGCTCCGAGGTAGTTATGAGCTTCGTCTAATACAATTACCGCACGCAATTCCCTCATCCCTGTTACTGGGTCCTCTTTTGCCTCGTTCATCGTACGAGCTTCTTTATAAAGTTTGTTTAAGATGAAGAACATGGTTAATTCTTTGATTTTCATCTTAGCGTCGATGTTGTGTAAGTCATAAACAACATGTTTGTCATAAAGGTTACGAAAAAGTCCTTCATCATCTTTGTCTGGAAAAATCCCATGGACACTCATAGTATGGAAAAGCTGTGACAATGAATCTGGTTTAATACCTTCCTCTTCGTATTTCTCTCTAATGAATTGATTGACAGTCTCCACATCGGCCTCAGGGAATTTATCATAAATTTCATATAAAAGGTACACAAGTCTCATATCTTGAGCTGTACCAATTCTAGGTTGAGTAGAGATTAAAATATCTTTTAACTCCTCAATTTTTTCACGATTCGGTTCACCGATATAAAAAGGGTTGTAGGGTAATCCATCATTATAAACATCCACCACATCCATACCAGTTGCTAACAGAAATTCGTCATCTCCAGCAATATCACCTTTTCCAATGTCAAAAGCCGTCACAGAAACATGTGGTGCTTGTTCTGAAAGTTGAGCGATAAGTTCTTTGAAAAATTGTGTTTTACCAGAACCTGATTTTCCGCTGATTCCTAGAAATTGATTATGCTCTTTGGAATTATAGTGAATTTCAACTGGGTTACCTTCATCATCTTCACCTAATCGTAAAACGATTGGTTCTACACGTTCAGGAACAGGGATGTCAATTCGATCCGCTGACCCTTTAGTAACAGTTTCATTTAATCCGTCAATAGATACTTTTCCTTTGTGATTCAATAAGGAAAGGAAAAACTGTTCTCCATCTTCCCTTTCTTCCTTCTTCAAAAGCAATAAACCACGTTCAATAGCTGCACGATACACTTCTAGTTTGAAGTCCTGACTCAATTCCTTTACTCCGAATCTTTGGCGAATGATCGCATTAGTGATTGGTGTTTCAAAGACTTCTAGACGAACATCTTTCTTTTCACCAGGAATGCTAATCCACTCAAAGTTGAGTGGAAGATTAGCAATCCCTTTGGCAAATGCAATAGTATAAATAATTTTAGCTCGTTTCTTTTCGTCATCATGCAAATTTTTAAAACGCTGTTCCTTTAATTCTTCATAATATTCTCCCGCTTCATGGTTATACCTAAAGCGTGTTGCTTCAGCCATCTATATTCACCTCTTTATCTGAAATATCCATCGACCACTTGTACTTCATGGTGATCTTCAGGAGAAATTTCTAATCGATATTCTCTTGCGATAAACGGTTTAATCATTCCCTTACGACTAACAGAGATTTCCTCTTCAGTAGACAAGATAATAACTTGTGGACCCGCATAAGGGAAATAGTGTTCTAACATATTGTGTTTATGCTCTGCATCTAAACGACCTAATGGTGTATCGATGATCACAGGGTATTGACGCTTTGATGCTTTTTGCAACGCCCATAGAAAAGACACTGCATAAATTTGTTTCTCTGATTGAGAAAGGTTATTCTTATGAATCTCCTGGTCTAAATCATTATCAAATGTCACCTTTAATGTAACAGGATCAAATTTGAAGTTACGAGCATAATCTTTCTTGCGGTGGAGTTTCTTGAACATCTCTGTTAGGTATTTTTCCACATCTTCCGTTTTGCGTTTTTTCAATACCGTTACGAAGTGGAGCAATACATCACGAACACTCTCCGCCTTTTCAATTTTTTTGAGCAATTTATTTTTGGAATCTAGTTTTTTCTTCATTTCATTCCTTTGGATAATCAGCGAATCTCTCTGAACCTTAAGTTGTTCCAATTGAAGAGTCATCATTTTCATATCCGCTTTCAATTCATTATATTGCTCTTCAAGTTTTGCAAGTTCGTCTTGAGTAGAGTGAACTTCTGAATCCTTTGGAAGGCTCATTAATTGAGTTTGAATTTTATCAATCTCAATTAATAAAGTACGGTATTCCTCAGAAATTTCTTCAGAAGAAGATAACCCAGAATAAGCACTTGATATTGCCTCTTCTAAATCACGTTCAAATCGTTCCATTTCTATATGAGAAATAGCATCGTTATGAATCAGAGGAACTTCCTCTACACTATTTGGACTCATTGTCGTTTCCCAAACCTTACGCTGCAACTGTTTGATCACTTTCTTTTGATAAGAAGAAAGTGGGGGATCAACCTCTTCATGTTCTAATTGGGCAACTAATTCATCAAAAATAGCCTCAGTTTGTTCACCCAATGTCATTTCTTCTATATAACATTTTTCTTTTACCAGTTGGTCTTTAATATCAACTAGCAGGGGTTCCATTATGATGTTGGCAAGGGACCCGCTCATATATTCAATGATTCTATTTCTTAGTTCTCGTTTTCTGACTTCCATGGATTCCAAATTACGGAGTAACATAGGACGTTGGAAGTTAGAGGCTAACCCTTTATTCATAAGCCAGCTGTTAAGCTTCTTAATTTCAACATTTAAATTCGTAAATTCAATGTCCTTATTTCTTAGTTGTCTGGTGATTGACTCACTCTCCTCATTTAAGCGATAAATGTCAGAGGATAATTTAGCTAGTTGGGAGTGAGCCACACTTTTATCTAACTCTTTTTCTTTCTTTTTAATAAATTTGTCTAAAGATTCCGCTAGATGGACATAATTACTAATATTCAACGTATCCATCATGGCGTTTTCAATTTGTTTGTCGAATGTATCATCGTTTGCAACCAATTGAACTTTTTCCCCATCGAATAAAAAGAATTGGCTGGTTTCTAGGGGCATCAACGTCTGTAAGAAAATATTTTTATCTTGATTATCTTCAAAATCTGGTGGGGCCTTTCCATTTATTGTGACGGTTAAGGTTTCACCAAATTCTTTTGGTTCTGATAAATCCCATTCTCTTCGAATGATGATGGTATCTGTTTCATCTTCATGATTCGGAACAGAAAGCTCTAATTCAATGTAAGAATTAAAATCACCTTCGTTTTTACTCTTGTTGTTTAGCATGCTGTTAATATACTGCTTGTAAGCTCCTCTTTTCACGCAATCCGCTTGAGGACCAAACCAGGCTGTTTTTACTCCGTTAAGAAGAGTCGTTTTCCCTTCACCACTTCGACCACCCACTGGAATGATCACTCGGTTAGAGCCAGGTTCTACATCAAAGTAAAACTCTTTTAATTTGTAGTAGACTCCCCAATTGTTAAAGGATACACGATTGTATAGCATGAGGTTTTTCCTCCTTTACTAGATTTTATTGTTTTGTAAACTATCTAAATTATCGTTCGCCTTGCTCACGAACCTTTCAAGAAGGCTCGTAAGAAGGGGCTGATACGCTTACGTATGCTCTTCGAGGAATTCATCGAAGATTTCGTCAAACGTGTCGTTGATACGTAGCTTGTAAACCTTACCTCTATAGCTTGCTTGCACTTTAGAAAGGTCTTTAACCAATTTGTATTCAACACCAAAGTCAACGCATGTGTCATGGAGCATTTGCTCTTCTGGGTCCAATTCTTGTTTTTTACGCTTTCGTTCACGATACGCTTCCAACTCATTACCCAGATCGAAGAACTCTTCTGCGCTTTCTCCCACATCGATCACCTCCTAGAAAAGTAATATTGTCTTTCTGTTTTGCATTATGGACAGGTTCTCCCTTATCTATAACCATTTTTTTTAAAAAAATTTATAACTTTAACGAAATGCAGTCGTATCAAGGAAAAATAGTGATTCGAAATCGTAGCAAATTATGAATAAAAGAAAATAAGTGATTCTTCAACTCATAAATAGTATATTTTTCCCTTTTGTTTTTTCGTGTTAAAAAGTTGAACAGAGAAAAGAACCTGTAGAGAGGCAAACAATATACTTTACGAAATTAGGAGATCATCTACGTAGAATAGAAAAGGTAAAGGTAAGTGTGGAAAGATATGTTATTTTTGAAATAGTTGTGAAATATAAAATTGTAGTTATTACGTAACACTGAAGTAACACATATTGGAGACAAACAGATAAGGGAGTAGGGAGTTTGATAAACGGTAAATAATTAAATAAAGGAGTATTCAAAAAGATAGTTGAAATGCAAAAAAATTGAGAAAATGATTGATTGAGAAGAGACCTTAATAGGAATGGAAGTAAATTTAAAGGACATTATGCAATGGTTGAGTTCGTAGATGGGAATCAACAAGAAGTCCATTTATATGTCCAAGAAAGTACTCAACATAATTATTCTGATGTTAGAATTTTATCATCCCTTCATCATTTTGTGCGGAAATGTAAAAAATGAATTGATACGAATTAGCATGTTTAAAATACGCTAAAGTGTTAAGAATGAAATTAGAAGATGCTTTTAATTTTATGAATTAACGCCATTAAACGGAAAAGTATCAATGGATGGAGGGAAAAAGTGATGAAACAAAGGTCCTTTTTTAATAAACAAGATATTCTAACAAGGTTTGATGAAAAAGAAATTATTTCAAAATTTTCATATAATGAAATTCTATCTAGATTAACAAAGAATGAAATTTATCAAAAGTATACTTCAGATGAAATTTTAGCAGTGGCTAAAAGATATGCAGATGAATATACAGAAGGTTATATCACAACTTATTGCATTAAAGGCAAATGGTATACAGGCTTTGGAATGGATGGAGATAAGTACAATATAGAGAAATTAAAAGAAATGGCAGAAGGGGATCATTATATAGAGTCTTTATTTAATGCTCTGTATAGCGAAGTTTATGAAACAGAAACTGAAAATGATTATAATGTTGAAAATTTAGTGAAGTTAGAAATAGATAAAAAGAAGAATAAAAAAGTTGTAAAAGAAATTAAGCGACTTCCTTATTTAACAACAGGGGAAGCGGAAGAAAAATGGAGCAAACCAAAAGGCACAATTCGTAATTTAATACATAGAGGAAAACTTGAAAATGAAATCGAAAATGGATTAATTAAAAGAACAGGTAAACTTTGGATGGTAGATGAAAAGTTAATGTATGAACTTTACGGAGAGCCAGCAGAAACAACTGAAAGACTGGTAAGCGTAAAATAAATTAAAACAAATAAGAATACATTGTATAAAAAATAAAATTTTTCCACGTAATAGTTAATGGCTTTAAACAGTATTCAACAGCTTATAAGCTTATGTGTATAAAATTCTAAAACTATGTATGTGAGTAAATAATGGAGGAAAGTCTAGGTCTGGAGAGCCTAGACTTTTTTGTATGCCCAGTATGGGTGCATGCAGACTCTAGGGTGCAAGTCACGAACAATGAAGGCAGTAGTAGCTGTAGCTTAAGGCAAGGTAGTACGAGGTTGTATTGCTGAAGGAAGCTGGCTACAAACTTCTGCTCTGAGGAACACGAATCTCATATAAGCCAGGTGACATTGGATGAGTCTGACAAACATGACAAAGTCCTTACTGCCGAAGGTGTCATAGAGTAAAATGAGGAGGAATTATAACCATGGCACCGCCCGAATAGATACAAAACGGTAAAATATCCAACGGGTAGATTCAATTGTCCGATACCATTCATCTAAAAGAAGAGATGTTTTCGTTTGTGAAAATACGTCGGAAAAGCGGAGCACTCAGAGAAACACCGGAATGGAGCATTTATGATAGTGTTGACTTGCCGTATGAGAGAAAATCAGGTCTTTTTCAATGGTCTGATTATGTTTCCATGAGTATAGCGAACAGTCCAAACTCTAGGAGAAAGACAAAAACGTTCCTGATCAAGCTAGAAAAGGCGAACGAGCCTTTTCAAAAAGAGCACTCGTATGAAATTAAGATACCCGTTTGCCACTCTACAATAAGTCGACTAGAATTGGCAATGGTTTTTCAAAGTTTTCGCCATTCCTCTATTTAATATAATGCTGCGACGTCATATCCGTTGCCGTTACATGCCATTAAAACATGTTTAGAATACATTGGATTAAACAAATAAATAATGAAGAAACACAATCTCTATTACTAGCGAACAGTCCCTGTCACTGTTGGCTAAGTACATTTGAGGAGATTCTCTCATTAAATTATAGTAAAGGTGGAGAATATATTACTAATAAGTTTATCTTGTTCTCAATCCACAATTTCTTTCATGGCCTCAAATCAGTCTTGCTACAGCATGAAGCTGGTTAACGATTTTTGTCCAATCAGCTCCTAAGTCTAGTGTCTTTATACTGAAACGATTTCCGCCAATTTGATAGTCATTGTCAGGAGTAATGTCTTCATCCGTTTTTGCATATAAAAGTACGCCACTTACATTTCCTCTCCCATTCTGATCCTTGTTTTTTACATAAGCGAAAATTTGATATAGATTACTAGAAATAATCGATTTGCTATTAAACATAGCGTGTGTTTGCATTGTGCGACCATAATATTTGGCATCAATAATCAGTGTTCTAGAACCATAGGTGAGTGTGATATCCGATTTCATAGCTGGTAGAAAATCAGTAATGCCGTCGTCCACATTCCAGTCAATATATGAAGCACGGGCAGAATATTGAGGATATTCCTTTTTGAAATAGCCAAGTAAGAATTTCTCATACAATCGATGCATGTGTTGGTCGTCGAGAAGCTGCTTCATTTTATATTCACCATTTTCAGTAGTCATTAAAAGACCTTTAATGACTAACTGGCAGATGTTGATCAGCATTTTGTACGTAGCACTATTACGGTGATAAATGATACTATTCCAGTTAATGGCGTATGGGTCGAGCGTATCCACATTTCCCAAAAAAAGCGTTAGCTTGCGTAATTCCTTGCGATTGCCTTCTTTAACATCACCACACCGAATAAGCAACTGCATCGTTGTTTTGACGATTTGATTTAACGGCGTGTTTTCGGAAAATTGATCGTAATGGCAAACCATACGTCGCATCAATAGGGTGTTCTGTTTAATCGAATTCGTCACATCGATTTTACCGCGTAAATTGCCTGTGACTTCAGACAGTCCTATGTAATCTTTATGTAAACCACGTTTGATTTGGTTGGTTACACCCTTAATGAGTATGGCTGCCATCAGATCATGGAGGTTTTTAAATTCTTCTGCTTGAATGCTTTTAAGGCCTGCTTCATTTAGTGTTTGATAGGCATAAGACAGCATATAGTATATATTTTTTACCTTAATCATGAATCGCACCACGGAGTTTACTCATCCAGTGCTCGATCTTAGATGGTTCGTCAAACCAGTATTCTTTAATTAAGGGAATCAGTTCATATTCCATGACCTCAGATAGCCATTCATCATCAATAGTATGATCAGAGGAAAAATAACTGTGTCCGATACGGAATCCACTACCCAGAGACGCATCTTCTGCAATGACCTCATTTAGTGTAACAACCGTATCTATTAAACGATCAAATTTTGCATTCGCTATTTGGATTTGATACTTTTTGAAGACTTCATTATCAAAAGCTGGTTCAAATTCAAAAAAGGCAAAACGACGGCGTAGTGCATAGTCCATCATGGCAAGACTGCGGTCTGCCGTATTCATCATACCAATAATATACACATTTTCTGGTACTGAGAATTGTTCGTCTGAATAGAGCAGACGTAATTCTTTGCCTCGTTTATCATTTTCTATTAACATTAATAATTCGCCAAAAATCTTACTTAAGTTTCCACGGTTAATTTCATCAATGATAAAAAAGTAGGGGCGATCATCGGGTTCTGCTTCCTTACAGAATTGATAAAATGGCCCTTTGGACAAGGAGAAGCCGTTTTCGACAGGGCGGTACCCCATAATGAAATCTTCATAGCTGTAACTCTGATGAAATTGCACCATCATGACACGACTAGTATCTTTTTCACCCATAACAGAGTAAGCCAGTCGTTCTGCAGCAAACGTTTTTCCAACGCCGGGTGCACCTAATAAAATTAGGTTTTTCTTTTTGCGCAGAAGGCTTTTAAGTGTGTGATACCGTTCTTTGTTCATATACACTTCGGATAAAAAGTCTTCAGCCGTGTAGCTCTCATACTTTATTTCTTCATCTTCCCCTGGTAGTTGATCATCTGTTTCTTCAGCAAACATATTTTCAAGCTTTTTGTAGTAGTCTGTATAAGGTGTTATATCTGTGAGAGTTTTCAAGACAATTTGCCCTTCATGATCCCATTCACCTTTATGAGTCCAGTGAACAGAACGAGTATGATTATACTCTTGTCTTGAATCATCAAAAGTATAATCCGATGTCACAATGCCGCGACCGATGATTTTTGTTAATCCCTTTTTTACGATAATAACATCACCAATTTTAATTTCATTCGCGAATTGCCATGTAGCATGTCCCGCATTTTTATACGAATATTCCATGCCATAGATTTCTTTCATTTTGGTCTTCATCGCATCTTTAGTGGGGTATTGTGTCAGATTACCGAGTTCCTCCCATCCGATTCCCATGATGCCTTTGTTGTAAAACTCTTCCCACAATCTGGAACTTTCCCCTGGAGCATACATCCAATAACGCTTCTTGTCGTTAACAATAGCTGGTGTATGAGTAGTGGCCGCTATACGTTGATAATTTCCACTAATAATACTTTCAATTACTGTATCTTCTTCTTTTTTTACACGAAAATTGGTTGCACCTGGATAAGTTAATATCTCCATCCGTTTTGTCCGTTCATCAGCAAGTAAAGTAGTTCTTTTCACAATAGAATCGGTGAGCTTGCTTTGAATCTGAATATCAACAGCCAAATATGGTTCCTTGTTTAAAGTCTCACTGCGATTATATGGATCATCTAAATTTGGTTGAGTTATTTTTGGATCGCAAAGAATGGTACCGACGGCAATGATCCCTCCAGTGGAACCGGAAAGCCAAATGTAGGCTTTGTCTTCTTTTTTGATTTGTTTTGGATATTGATTGATAGCCCATGTAATGGTTTCAAGATCATTTACGGCACTGATCACATCATAATATTTAGGGTTTCCTTGAAATATCCAGGAGGAAGGCTCTTCTTGGTCCTTCAGAAATTTAGCATAATGAACCAATCCTTTGGAATAAGCCCCATTGCCATTAAATGCATCTATTTCTTTAAAATTCGGTGCAGATGTAATGATAGGATATACCTCATCGAATTCAGCAACAGAAGTAATATGGAATAAATCGTTAGGTATGTTTTCAATATTTAATTTAGCAGTATCATTTTTTAACGCAGATGTATAGGCAGAAATCGAATTTGATTTATACGGTTCCCCGTTTGCCTTTTTCTGTCGGCGCATCCAATTCTGGAAGGCTGTTTTTAAATAAGTATCCCTCATAGCTTTACCACGCCAGTCCTTTGATATATTTTTGTGTCGTTCGTCTAAAAAAGTCTTCAAGTATTTCATAGAAGCTAAATAGCCCTCAGCTCTCTCCTCTGCACGATCAGAATGCTTTTCTGATGCGAGAAAATCACGAATTTTGTCACGAGCGTTTTTCAATGTTGTATTATCTATAAAGCATGTCCAAAAGTCGATACCAACATTATTGTTATAAGCGAAAAATGCATCGGAATAGTGTAGAGAAACAGTGTTATTGCTCCAAGTAGGATGAGTCTCGGCTAAATATGAACGAAACTCTTTTCTTAGCTGCTCAATTTGTTGTATTGTAATTTTTTCCATTTTTATCACTCCAAATCTATCTTGTTTCGATCATCTATATCTCATATCGCGAGTGTCAATAGAACAACTGTAGGAAAGCGGTAAATAAAGGTCTATAAATTTTCATTTCTTTCAAAAACTATCATAACAATCTCCTTGTAACCTACTAAAAAACCTCTTGAAGATAGAATTTAATGGTATAATATTCCTATAATATTATGATACTTATTTCCTGAATGTTTTACAATATTGTTTTCGAATCGCACCCAATTAGCAGTATCTAAGCAGCCTATTTAAAAATATTTGCCATCTAATAATAAAAATGGATAACGTACTAATGAATAATTCTGGAGGTTTCAAAATACGAACGGTACCTGTAACTGTTCGTAAAATATTTCGCACATGATCGTTAAAGGAGAATACATAATGTCAGGATACTCTACTTATGAAATAGAGAAAATAAGAGAAACAAAAGCAGGAGGAGAGAAACAGCCTTTTCCACATCAAATAGAGTCTTTCGAAAAACTTTCTAATACACTACCTACTCCTATCAGGGGATATAAAGGGAGCATGTTAGTGCTACCTACTGGTGGTGGTAAAACATTTACAGCAGTTAATTGGATTTGTAGAAATATTCTTTCCAAAGGGATTAAAGTATTATGGTTAGCTCAATCTTCTTATCTATTAGATCAAGCCGCTCAGACCTTTAGAAATGAACTACATAGTATAAATGGTCGAGACACCATTCATTTACGAGTCGTTTCGAGTAGTCAGCAACACTCTAATGCCGGTAGCATTTTACCTTCAGATGATATTATCATTTCTACGATTCAAACCGCGATCCGTGCTTATTTTACAGAAGCAACTGATGGAAAAGGGAATACGAGAAATACTCCATTTAGACAATACATCGATCAATTTTCAGATGAAGAGTTTTTTGTGGTGGTGGATGAGGCCCATCATACACCTGCCTATGGCTGCAGAACTTTACTCGTTTCAATGAAGGAAAATATGAAAAACCTTTATGTCTTAGGGCTAACAGCCACTCCTTATCATACGGATAAACGAATTAGTGGTTGGTTACAAAAAATCTATGATCAGGGTATTTGCTATCAAGCAGATCTAAATGTACTGCAGACAAACAGTATTTTGTCGGTTCCAAAATATATCGAAAAACAAACGGGCATTGAGTTTGAGGTCGATGATCAACTATATAATCGATTAATGAGGAAACATAAGGATTTGCCAGAAGTAATTATTGAAAAATTAGCCAATGATTCAGCAAGAAACAATTATATTGTTAGTGATTATGTAAATCATAGAGAAGAATATGGGAAAACTATTATTTTTGCGGATCGATGGTTTCAATGTGAGTATATCGTTGAAAAACTAAAATCGCAGGGGATTCGAGCAAATGCTGTTTATTCTAAAATTGAAAACAGTGATACTTTATTTGCAGATGGCCAAGGCCGTCGAAGTAATAAAGAAAATGAAAAAATTATGCAGGATTTTAGAGACGGAAAATATGAGGTCATTGTGAATGTAAAAATGTTAACGGAGGGTGTCGATGTACCTGATGTGAAAACGGTCATGATCACTAGACAGACAACAAGCCCGATTTTATACACTCAAATGATTGGCCGAGCTCTACGGGGTAAAAAAGCAGGTGGTGGTGAAGATAAAGACTTTGCCAACATTGTTTTGTTTATGGATCGTTGGAAACGGCCACTTCCTTTTATTGAAATAGGTGAAGCAAAGGAAATTGGTACAGAACGCCATGGAAGAAATCCTTTCGATACAATTTCTATTCATTTAGTTCAAATGGCTAGTCGTGATATCGATTTTGTAAACTATGAAACTCCTTATCTCTCTTTTATTCCAGTAGGGTGGTATGCCACAGAATTTACGGCTTACATCGAAGAAAATGGGAATGAAGAATTTGTATCTTGTATGGAAAGCATCGTTGTCTATGATTTTAACCATCATAAATATGAACGTTTGATCAATCAAATATTAAAAGAAGCTCATAATGAATGGGCAGATGAAAAGTTAGAGGAAGAACACTTTTACACCATCGTATCAGACTATATTTCCAAGTATTTTGATAAGGACGAAGATAATATAGATGGAATACTTTCCTCTAATGTAACGAATATCATCAGACATATTGTCCAAAATGGAATGAAGCCAGAGTTTGTCAATTTTAACGAACGAAGCCGATATGATTTAGAGCAAATTGCACAAGATTTAATAGATACACCACCACGGGAAGCGCTAACATATTTAAAAAATCTATTTAACCATGAAGGGATGCTTTGGAAATTACTTTATGGAGATTTTCAGTATTTTAAAAGAGCCTTCGATCACTGTATGAACCGAGTTTTAAGTGGGGATGAAGAAGGAGGACTTGATCCAGTTTCTGGGTCAGGAGAAGAGCTGAATGTTTTAACAGAAGAGATCAGACAACAAGTATATCAAAGGGATAACCATCAGTGTCTTTGTTGTGGAAAAGAAAGAAGAAGAGGAGTCCCGCTGGAGATTGACCACATCCTACCTGTTGCCATGGGTGGAAAAAACGTACCATCTAATCTTCAAACATTATGCAGACAATGCAACAGTTTAAAAGGAGTTAATGAAATCAACTATCAATCGATTGTCTCACCACTAAATAAACCAAAAGAAATGGTCTTATTTGAAATGGTAGATAGTGATTCTATTCCGAATATCATAGCGAGAATTATGAATCATATTTATCATTGTCGAGCTTTTTGCGATATTCATTTTAGCGAAAGAAGAAGTGGAAGATATTATGATACATGGGAAATCATCCTCTATCACGGTAATAATCCAAGTTGGGTTGAGCCATATTTAGATGAATTATTAGCGTATGTAAATGAATATCTTGGCTGGGATAATGTAGAGAGGATTATTGTTAGAAGATAATTTTAAATCTTAGTATCACAGCTATTAGGAAAGTTAAACAGCCTGAATTTTCAACGAGAATTCAGGCTGATTCATAAATTATAAGTTATTTGTTTAAGAAAGCCCACTAGTTTTCGACTTTAATTTTGCTTAACTAATCTTTTTTCTTTTTCGCTTCTATATTTTTTTACCTTTGCTTTTACAGTTTCTTGATCTTGCTTTCTTGATAATGTTTTTACAAATAAATCCTCGACCTTATGACAAACATTTTGATAAATGCCCATTTTAACCCTCCTTTAACTGATCATTCTTTTTGCTACGTATAGTCTTCTACCTAACCAGGCAAGTGCAACAGCACCAATACCTCCAGCAGCAGCCTTTTGGTTGGCGTTTTGCTGTTCTTCATGTTCTTTAAGACCTAACTCATAATAATAGGTAAAAATTGATTCACCCTGTTTATATTGGGATGGGATACTTAACTCTTCGCCTTGTTTACCTAGATCAAGGGCAGCATTTTTAATTTTTGCTATTTCGTTATTAGATACAAAACCTTCCTTGTACCAATCCTTGAATTTTTCGTTGGCTAGATCGGGTTCTTTATATTTGACCATCGTAAAAGCAGATTCATAACCTTGTTGAACATACTCTTCTTTTAACTCATTTTGAGCTTTGTCGAATCCCTCTTGATAAGATGTAATATAAATTTCTTCGACATCTTTAGGAGAGGAGAGGGTATCTTTCTTTCCATCGTTATAACCTAAGTCGATATATTCTTTTTTCTTTGCCTCAACTCGTTCAGTAACAGCTTTATTAAAACCATCTTCAAAAGATTTTTTTAGACTCGGGTGAGAAACATACGTATCAGGAACAATAATATTGTCTTGTGTTTGTCCTAAAGCAAAACCTTCATCAGTAGCCCTTCCTTTATCTGCTTCGACTTTACTGTTTCCTTCTTCATAGCCTCTATTATAGCCACTAGCATAACCTTGTTTAAATGCATCGGAACCAGTTGAAGCAATACTGTTATTTGTAGCTTCTTGATATCCATCATTCAAACCTTGAGCATACCCTTGTTTATCACCATTTGTTTGATCTTGTTGATCTTGATTGTATTGAATTTGTTCAGGGCTGTTATTAATCTTTGTTTTATCGTAACCGCTAGGAGCTTCGCATGGTATCCCATCATCTACTTGACCGTTACCCCATCCATCCAAGTTTTCTGGATCATATGTTGCTGAATAGCCCTTTGAATTCCAGTATTGAATCATTTCATCATATGTTGCAAAGTCTGAGCAATTTTTATCAGTTCTAACACTGGTAGAACTGCTGCTTGAGGAACTACCTGAACTAGAAGTAGATCCTCCCCCATTATGGGAGTGATAACCTGAACACAATCCCTTTGCTTGAGATTTTTCACTGCAATTATGTCCACCACTTGAATCCGTTCTTCCGGAATGAGCGTAAGCCATTGTTCCAAACAAAAAAGTAAATAATAGTACAAAGATAGCTATTTTTTTACTCACCATTTTCTCCCCTTTTTTCTATTATTCTTATAAAAAACAGTATAGAAAAAACTACTGTAAAATAACTTTTAAAATGTGAATACAGTGAAAACTCTCGGTTTCAATAGTTTATTTTTGCATATCTTCCACATTATAACAACTAGTTTTTGCCATTTAAAAAATAATTATTGAAGGAGGATTTATAATAAGAAGTTTATTTAATAAAAATACTGTATATCTGATAGGTATTAGAAGATTAATAGGATAGAGATCATGGGATTAAGGCTATTCCATATACTATTCTTAGCTATTTGCTCGAGTAGTTTGGGTATCGATATTACGGGCTAATCGCACTGATTGGTCTTTTCTGTTTATTGAGGCATGTTAAATATGATGTTTTTATTGAACTTCAAACATAAGACCTATTATAAAATACCTAATCTATAACCCGAAAACGAAATTTGTTGTATAATAGGGAAAAATAGAAAATTTTGGAGCGGGTAATATGGCGATCACGATCCCAGAAACAATTCGATCATCGGCTACTACAGGTGAAAGACTGCTTTTTCGCACATTGAAAACGTACTTGCCTGATGATTATATCGTTTATTATGAGCCTGATATTCTTGGCAGAAGGCCAGACTTTGTCATTATAGGTCCGGATCTAGGTCTTGTTGTACTGGAAGTTAAGGATTATACGAAGAATACATTGCTACAAATTAATCATGAAGAATGGCATATTGTAGCGACTTCAGGTGAACAGACGATTATAAAAAGTCCCATGAAACAGGCGAGAGATAATACATTTCATCTTGTCGATGTGCTGAAAAAAGATAAAAACTTAGTCCAATTGGATGGAAAATATAAATTTCAATTAAAATTTCCTTATGGTCATGGAGTTGTTTTTACAAGATTGTTCTCAAGAGAATTCATTAAAGAGGGACTTTATTCAGTGGTTGAACCGAATCTTTGTCTGACAAGGGATGAAATTGATCCTGATAAAGAAGGTTTCTCCGAAGACATTTTGATGGAGAAAATTTTGAACATGTTTGTGGTTCCGTTCCGTTTACGAGAGCCGCTCACTTATGAAGAGATTAATTCGATTCGTTATCACTTATTTCCTGAGGTTCGGATTAGTGCAGAATTTAAACCCCCAGTTCCTTATCAGGATCAATTGCTGTTGTCACTTCATGATATTAAGACCATGGATTTGCACCAGGAAAATTTGGCTAAGCAAATAGGAGATAAGAATCGATTAATTCGTGGAGTAGCTGGGAGCGGGAAGACGTTAATCTTAGCTAGTCGGGCAAAAATGCTTTCAAAGGATCATCCTGATTGGAAGATCTTGATTCTTTGCTATAATATATCGCTGGCAAACGGCATTCAGCAAATGGTTACTCATATGTTAAATGAACCAGAGGATTTGTTTGATTTTGATTTTACAAGTAATACGGTCGAGAACACGAAGGATCATAAAAACGTAATGGTACGAAACTTTCACTCGTGGTTGAAAAATGATTTGAACATAAGAGGGCAACAAATACCGAATATCATTACTAAGCTAGAAAACAATGAAGCAATTCTTCCTAAGTATGATGCTATTCTAATCGATGAAGGACAGGATTTTGAAGCAGATTGGTTAAGGTTAGTGAGCTCACTTATCAATGAAGAAACACAATCCCTACTATTGGTAGAAGATCGTGCCCAAACGATTTATAAAAGAAAGCGCTCTTATGTACAGGATACTGGATTAAACTTCCGAGGCAGGTCAAAGGTGTTATCGATCAATTATCGGAATACCTCTCAAATCGTTACATTTGCTTGGGACTTCTACCGGAAACATTCGGTATTTAAAGATAAAGTGGTGAATCGAGAAGTTGAAGGGGAGATCATATCACCTCAAAGTACGAAAAGAAAAGGACCGGAACCTGGCATTGTTCGATCTAGAACTTTTTATGATGAAATGAGAATTGTCGCTAGACAGATACAAAAGTTACATTCCGAAAAAAAGGTGCCACTCCAAGAAATGTTAATCCTCTATCGGGTGAAACGGACACTGAAATATCCCATTATCGATATGATCAAAAGAACATTGAATGAATATGAGATTGACTATTATTGGATTACGGAGAATGACCAGTCTAAACGTTTATTCAATAAAGAGGATGGTAAGGTGAAAATTAGTATCATTGATAGCAGTAAGGGATTAGATTATCAGGCTGTCTTTATTGTGAATGTAGATTCGATGCCGTTTCCTTTAGAAGACGATGAAGAGCGTGAAGTGTCTCTCCTTTATATAGGCATGACAAGAGCGAAGGAATATTTATGCTTATCCTATTCAGGTGAATCAAAGTTTACGAAGTATCTGGATGATACTGTAGAAGAAAGAGATTTGAAGAAAAATAATAAATCTGAGGTTAAGTAATCCCCTGATCTTTTTATTCGAAAGAACTTGTCGATGAAGAACATTTACTTATTACCCCTAAGAGACATGTGGAGCAGTATTTTGATTTAACCAGTGAAGAAAGAAGTGCGCTTGGATGAATTATTGTTTAAGGGTGAAAAGCTGCTGGACGAACATTATCAACCTGATGGATATAATATTGGCGTGAATTGCGGAGAAGTAGCAGGTCAAACGATTTTTCATGTTCATTTAATCCCAAGTTATAAAGGGGATATGGAAGATCTTCACGGAGGAGTTCGAGGAGTTATTCCTGAGAAAAGGGTGTATTGAGTTACTAATTAATGATCGTAGTATAATTCTGTATTTGAAGATAAACCTTTAAAATATTAATGCATATTCCACACAAATTATGCAAAAGCTCACAAAATAAACATATATTGGTCTGTTGTATTTGAAACTGATAGTTAGTAAGGTAACTTTTCATGCTGGAGCAACAATAGAACAGAAACTATGAAGGGAATTATCTATTTCCATTCTTCATTGAAGTATAGTAATGCACAAAAAACTTCTAATCAATACAGGTATTTCGACATATTTTGTAGAACTTTATAACTAAAACTAGAGGGAGATTGTTTACATATGAGTGGATTTACTACATTTGATAGTACAGTAGAGAGTTTATCTGATTTGTTAAGCAGTATTAAGGAATTTAGAACTCAATTACCTGATTTTCAAAGGGGCTGGGTATGGGATGATGAAAGAATAAGAAATCTTTTAATTAGTATCTCTTTGTCGTATCCAATAGGATCAGTAATGATGCTGCAAACCGGTAATCCTAATGTAAAATTTGCGCCTAGACCAGTTGAGGGACTTAACAATGCTAATCAAGTTGAACCAGAAAGACTTATTTTAGATGGCCAGCAGCGACTTACATCACTTTTTCAATCTTTAATATTAAGAAAACCTGTTAAAACACGTGATAGCAGAGGAAGAGAAATTTTCCGTCATTATTACATAAATATCGATAAAATTATAGATCCAGACGTTGAGAGAGAAGAAGCGCTCGTAAGTGTTCCTGAAGATAAGATTGTAAAGGGACCTGGAAAAGTTATTTTGGCCGATTACTCCGATACTGTAAAAGAGTGTGAGGCAGGAATGCTCCCAGTTGATTTAATTCTGCATCCTGCGGAGTTATTGGGTTGGCAGACAAAGTATTTTAGTGATCCAAATAAAATTGCTGAAAGATCCATGAAATGGAGTAAGTTAGTTTCTGATATTTTTCCCAGGTTCCAAAACTATCAAATTCCAGTCATTATGCTTAGAAAGCAAACCCCTAAAGACGCCGTTTGCCAAGTGTTTGAAAATGTTAATACTGGTGGAGTTTCCTTAACGGTATTTGAACTATTAACGGCTTCCTTTGCTGCTGATAATTTTGAGTTAAGGAATGACTGGGAAGAAAAGAAGGCAAAGCTAACGAATAGCAGTGATGTTTTCAATAAGATTTTAACTGATATTAGTAGTACTGATTTATTACAAAGTATTTCTCTGTTAATGACATATAATCGTAAAAAACAAAAATCTACTGCTGCAGTAAGTTGTAAACGCAGGGATATTTTAAAGCTGACTCTAGAGGATTATTGTACTTGGGGAGATAAAGCTGTCGATGGATTCATTGAGGCAGCCAAGTTTCTTCAAGAACAGAATATATTTTCATCCAGGGATTTACCTTATGGATCGCAGTTAATTCCATTATCAGCGCTTTTTGTAGAACTTGGAAGTCAAACGCATAATTTACATGTTCGTAATATGATTGCGCAATGGTACTGGTGCGGTGTTTTAGGTGAACTATATGGCAGTGGAACGGATACTAGATTTGCAAAAGATCTACCCGAAGTAATTGATTGGATTAATGGAGGGTCAGAACCCACTACGATTCGAGATGCAAATTTCGCTGCAGAAAGGTTATATTCACTTCGAACACGTAATAGTGCCGCTTATAAAGGATTGCATGTATTGTTAATGAAGGCAGGGGGAAAGGACTTCATATCTGGAGTATCCATTGATATACAAACATATTATGGTGATCAAATTGATATTCATCACATATTTCCTAGAGCATATTGCGAGAAACAGGATATAGATAAAAAAATGTATGATTCAATAGTGAATAAGACGCCGCTTTCTTATAAAACAAATAGGATGATCGGCGGTAACGCACCCAGTATTTATCTAAATAAAATTGAACAGGAAAGGCAAATAAGTAGAAATGAATTGGATAATTTATTAAGAACACATTTAATTGATGTTGATTCAATCAGAAATGATCATTTTGATAAGTTTTTTGAACGAAGAAGAAACCAATTAATTCAAATCATTGAAAATACTATGGGTAAAAAGGTCATTTGATCTTTTTACCTTAACTTTTGTTTAAATTGCTGCATCATCTATAAAGAAGGATGGTACAGTACTTTTTCGTTAGAGTTAGCTCTACTATTCCAAAAGTTAAATAATTCGGAATATAAGTAAGATAGAATTAATGAAATACAAACGAAAAGAAAAAGAAGGTGTTGAGGAATATGCTAGATCAGAATGATAGTGCAGAAGATGTTATTTTTCGCTCATTTCATTGCAACTAGTGGAAATGCCTTAAATAAAGTCTTTTTAATAGAGGTTGAAGATGACTAAGAGGAAGTACAGCTGATAACGGGAAGATTAATTGATCACCTCGTTACGGAAATCGACCGTGCGAAAAGTATTTATATTTTAACTTCCTTTGCCATGAAATCTGGTGTAAACGTCATTAGTTCTGCACTAAAAAGAGCAGTTGAGCGTGGATCGGATATCAAAATCTGTACAGGAGACTATCTTTTTGTCACGCAGCCGGAAGCACTAAAGGCTTTGAGTGATATTCAACCTGACATCGAAGTTCGTTTGTGGCAGATTGCTATTAACTATAACTCGGATATTCATCAATATCCAATAAACAAAAGAAGGCAGTTATCTACATATAGTAGGTAATTGCCTTCTCATTTTTCAAAAATGGACTTTTTCAGTGATCTCGGACGGTTCTTGCGTTCTATTGATGGTATGGTATGGATCCTTTTTAATGAAACACCAGAATTGCCCCCTCTTTATCTTTATCAAATCAATAAAATATACTTCCAAACTATCAAATTAGAAAAAATTAGGACAATACAAGAAACGTCCCGATGTTTCAAGGGAGACTGATCTTTTGTTGTTTTTTGTTTTTTAAACTATTCAAAAATATAACTGATGACATCCATCGCCTGATCAACTGTTTCTACAGTGACATTTGCCTTGTTTGAAAGCTCTTTTAATGGATGAATTAACGATTCAGGTCTGATGATTATCGTCGGCTTGTTCATGGCAATGGCCATGCTGGCATCCATTGCTGTATTCCATTGTTTATATTTTTCACCAAATAACGCAATGACGATATCCGCTTTCTGCATTAAGACTTGTGTTCTAAAATTATTAATATCTGATGCTGCGTCATCTTTATATAGGTTAGTTGGCTGTTTCCCCAGAATTTCTTCACCGATATTGTCTGAACGTTCATGGTTTGTTTGAGGGGCTACAAATACAAGAGGAAGATTTTTTTCCTTTGCTTTCCTCGCAACTTCATCTCTCCAATTATCGTGAATCTGTCCTGCTAAATAAACCGTTAATTCCATTCCAATTCCTCCAATACAAGTTGTTCTTATTTTATAGTATCTAATTTAACAGGATTTTCAAACTATTTACTCCACTGTGAACTGATCGGTTCGTACCGTTTTCCTAAAAATATTCTAATTCAAGGTAAATAGAAAGAGATTTATAGCTAATGATAAAGTGGAAATCTTGTCAGGATTAATTTTATTCAAAAGCAATTGTATAAAGAATTTGTTGATAGAGAGGGGTAAATCCAAATAAATCTCATTATAGGGAAAAGGCATTCAGATGAACTAACAGATGTATTTTTTAAAAAATTTACTGTGCTAAAGAATTAAGTGATTTATTAAGACATTTAAGGCTGTATGAAAATGGATAGGAGATGCCTCTTGTTAGGGTTTGTTTGAGTAACGTTCGTATGATAACCAAATATATTTTTAAAGTGTACCCGTTTCCGGTAATGTTTGATATCTATTTCAAAAGATGTAAGATTTGTGAAGGATGCTGAAGCAGAAAGTATTTTTGCCTCTATTTCAACGTTAAGCATGAAGCAGCATCTAGAGACTTTTCAGCCAGATACGTTTGATTTAATTATGATCGATGAGTTTCACCATGCTGCTGACACTACGTATCAGCGAGTGCTTGATTATTTTAAACCAAAGTTCTTGCTTGGTATTACGGCAACACCGGATCGCAATGATAATAAAGATGTGTATGCGATTTGTAACGGGAATGTGGCCTATCGGCTTGATTTTTTGGAAGCGATTCAAAGGCAGTGGCTTGCTCCGTTTAAATATGTCGGCGTTTATGATGATACAGATTATTCTCAATTAACCTGGCTTGGGACGCGCTACGCCGAAGAGGATTTATTGAAAGTTTAATTGCGTGAAGAGATGGCAGAAAGTATTTTGCAGGCATGGAAGGAGCATAAACAAACGCGAACCATTGTCTTTTGTTCGTCCATTCGCCAAGCGGTGTTTTTAGCTCATTATTTTACCCAGCAAGTAGGACGTGGTCTCCGGCTTCATCCTGACAAAGAAGCCTGTGTCATCATTGATCTGATCGGAAATTATCGTAATGCTGATATCAAGCTTAGTGTATTTGATACAAACTATGAAGCTAAGAAGAAAAATGCAATCATTGAACCGGCTGTTCCGCAGTTATGTTCATTTGATTTGGATATTGGGGTCATTAACTTACTCAAAGAAATGGCACGAAAAAAACATCCGCGCAGACAGAAGCTCTATGATGATTATTTTGCACTAAAGCAAGAATTGGGAAGAAGGCTGTCATACCTTGAACTGTATTTAATGGGTGGTTCGAATTCTATCTTCTATAAACAAGAATTCAATTCATATATCGGCTTTCTTTTATGGGCAAATGAACTTTCTGAACGGGAGCAGGAGGTCTTTCGCTGTTATGAATCGAGGGTTGTTGAAGTTGAGAAAACGGGTATGTCGAAGAGTTATAAGATGGTTGTTTTAAAAGTGATGTTTGATAGGGGGATGGACAAGTGGTTTCAGCCTATTTCACCATTAGAGGCAGCACCAGCTTTTCATCAGTATTTAATGGAAGAAGAATATCGAAAACAAACCGATCTTTTTGATAAAGAAAGTAGAAAGTTATGGGAATATAATGAAGGATTAATTAGCAAAAAAACAGCAGAAATGCCTATGATTAAGTGGAGTGAAAAATCAAATGGACTTATTACTTTTGAAAATAACTTATTTATTGTAAACTTTAATATTATGGCAGAAGACCAAGATGTTCTTTTTCAATGGACAAAGGAGATTTGTGAGTATCGTCTTCATTGGCATTTGGAACGTAAAAATAAGCGGGAAAATAAAAAGAAAGTATAAAACAATAATTTACTAGAGGATTGTAATGATAAATATCTCGTAAACAAAGGTCACCTGCTCATCATCCCTAAAAGACATGTCGAGCAGTATTTTCATTTAACGGTTCAAGAGAGAAATGCCATTGATCAATTATTATTTGAAGGCAAAAAGATGATTGATGAACAAGATCAGCCAGATGGTTATAATATCGGTATCAATTGTGGTGAAGCTGCCGGTCAAACGATTTTTCATGTGCATGTTCATCTGATTCCTAGATTCAGAGGGGACATGGAAGATCCACGTGGCGGTGTTCGAGGCGTTATTCCTGAGAAGCAAAGGTATTAACATAAAGAGAAAGCGAACTAGTGAGTCCGAATATGGATGATTAATAGTAGTGTATTTCGTGATAGACACTTCATCATTTAAAAAAAGTTATAAACAGTAGGTAAATATAATGAGTGACAAAATTAACAAAAAATCAGAAAAAAATATGAAACTGGCTTTAACAGGATTAAAAGACCTGAGAAGAGAACAGGAGGAAAAACAGTATAAAAAGCACTGGAGTGAAATAAAACTTCCTTTTACACTGCATGAAGGACTAATAAATTATATGAAATATGAACTAGACGCTATAAGAAAAGCCTTCAACATACCAAATGCAAGTAGTTTGAAAAAGGCTGAACTTATTGCATTGTTAGAAAAAAAGATACCTGAGTATCTTGAGCGAATTTACCTCTTATGGGATATCGAACGTTTTACTTTGCTAACCAATATAGCCAGTAATGGTGGTCATATAGTCGGACCAAAATTGGAAGCCGATCAAATCCACTATTTTCGTGCTACTGGTTTGATTTATACTGGAGCTTTTGAAGGAAAAAAAATACTGGCTATACCTGATGAACTAATCGAACCCATTTTATCCCTAAAAAATGACCTGAAAGTAAGGGCTACAATACGTAGAAATACAGAGTGGATCAAGCTTACACAAGGTCTTTTGCATTATTATGGAACATTAAGTAATACCATATTGGTAAACATGCTAGAAAAGTATACAAAAGATTCAATTAACCTTACAGAATATTTAGAAGTAATTGAAGATGTTAACTCTTATCGTAAGGAAATATATATAGATGAAGATGGATTCTCAAATATTCGAGTGTTTGATCCGAAACAAGTAAAACAGGAACATGAAATGAGAAAGAGTGTACCATTTTATTCTTTTGCTAAACAACAAGTTCTAGCAGCTGGAGAACCTGGATTCGTTGACAGGAATAAAAGCTATTTAGAATTAGTAAACTTCCTTACACAAAATTTTGAAATAAATAAGGCGGAAGCAGATAGCATGGTAGAAGAGTGTGTCTATGCCACAAGGATTGGGCATGGTCCTAATAAGTTGTGAAGATAGGTAGAAATCAGCCATGCCTTTGTGGAAGTGGGAAAAAATATAAAAAGTGCTGTGGAAGTTAAAGCAATAAAGTGAAAGAGGTCCGCGGCCTAATGCAGTTTGCCTTTCTTCGATCAGGGACTGTATTCGTCCTTTCAGTTCCTTGTCCAAGCCAGCAATTTGATTTTAATTCCAACAAAATCTATTGAGTTTACATAGGTTAATCGATATATAGAAAAAAGTTAAAAAGTAGAAGTCAAATCCATTTGGGGATTCTTCTACTTTTTTTGTATGGGTGAGCGTAGAGCTGGAAGAGAAGAAGGCATCCGAAGCATAAGTTTAGTAACAGGTACTTCTTGAAAAATATTGTTTCACAAGTAGCTAGCGAACAGTCCCTGTTCCTGTTCGCTAATCTATTTTTTCATTTTAAATACTAAAATAAAAAGGGATCTAATTTTAAATCACCTTCATCTGATGAAACAGAAGGGGAAAATTTTACATAACAAACTGATAAAATAAAAATCAATTTTTATGAGGGGAATTGAAGGTTAACTCATCAATTGTTTAATTTGTAGATACGTTCTTGAATAATATAAATGCTCTTCCATAGATTTGCTTGCCTTGTTTTCGTCTTTATCAATGATAGCTTCAATGACATCGGTTAGGCCTATGAGAATATAATTTTTTTCTTCTTCTTGGATGTTAGGTGAATGTTTTTGATAGGTCATAATAATCGCATTCATAATGGCTTCTGTCAGAGGATTGTGCGTGCACCTAGCAAGTAAAAAATGAACAGAACTATCAATTTTCAACATTTCTTTCGCAGAAAGCTCTTTCATACGGATATCAGACAAGCAACTTTCTAAAAATATTAGGTCTTTGTCCGTTCTCCTTAAGGCAGCTAAACCGGCGGAAGGGATTTCGATTGTTTTTCTTAACTCAAATATATCAGGGTGATTGATGGTCTTGGAATGAAGGGAAAGCATAATTAATTCATAGATATTATTACTGACATCATCTGATAAAAAATCACTGACTCTAAATCCACCTAATTGACTGTTATAGGGTTCAATGATACGACTATCAACAAGGTAGTTAAAGGCTTCCTTCATGGTTGGTCTACTGACACCAAAATATTTTGATAGACTCAGTTGTGATGGGAGCATATCACCTGGTTTAAACTTGCCTTCAATAATCATTTGTTTAATCGAATTTGCGATCTGCTCAGGAATGGATAATAATTCAACGTCATGAGATGGTATCATAAATTTCTTCTACACTCCCTTTATTATTTCTTTCCACCAAATTTTAATAGAATCAACATGTGTAAAAAATTATTACAATACGTTCACTAGGGTGCAAAGTTTTATTACAGCAAAATGGGTTGTATATTAATTTAATATTCTGTAAATTGTAAATATAGAAAGTAAAAGTTAAGAAATATAGAGGAAAAGTTGAAATGATCTATACAGTTCAGAAGAGAATAATCTACTAAAATAGAAATCAGAAAATACTGATTTTTATAAATACTTAAAATAATTTTATTAAAGAGGTGTTAGTATGTCAACCGTTAATTCAATTGAATCTATTAAAAATGAAATTATGAACCAGCGTTGGGGACGACTGGAAAAGGAAATGAATGAATTAGGTTTAGATGTCGTTTTAATTTATGGGAAAGGCATTATTACCCAGTATGGGAATTTATATTATTTTGGTGGGTATTACCCGATTTTAAGACACGGGTTTGTAATCAAAATAAAGGGACAAGAGCCTATTGCTTATTATAACACAAGAGCTGATTATTACTTGGCAAAAGAAAAAGGAACGATCCAAGATGTGCGCTATGTAGGGACTGGTGATGTTATGCAAGCAGAAGATCCATTATTAGTAGAAATAGCCAATGTGATCAATGCCTCTTCACCTAACAAAGTAAGCATTGTTGGATTAAAAGAAAATATGAATATCAAACAATATGAATATCTCATGAATCATATTAAAGGTGAAATTGTGGATGGTACAGGAATGTTAGCCAAAATCAAAACCGTTAAATCACAAGAAGAAATCGAAATGGTCAAGAATTCTTTTGAGCTTGCTGAAAAGAGCTATGCCGCTTTCAAAGACGCCATTCAACCAGGAAAAACATGTTCCGAAATTGCCGGAGAAGTTGAGAAAATTGCTAGAGGAAATGGAGCGATTGACACACTAGTCTTTATTGAAGAAGGTCCATTCTTCCTTCGAAAACCAACGAAAAAAGTAATTAGTGAAAATGCTCTCGTGACTTGTTATGTGGAATTAATAGATGAGAATGGATATTGGGTTGAAAAAGGTGGCCTCATTGCTGTTGGTGATATTAGTGATGAGATGAAAGAACTGGCAGATGCTTGTGTACAAGCAATGGAAGAAGTGAAAAAGACCATTAAACCAGGAAAAACAGTCGGTGATATTGCTGACGCCATTCATCAGTATATCGATCATCTTGATGTTAAGGTTGGAATCTGGCATGGACATGGTGTAGGAGTCGATCATGATTTACCTGTTATAAGTGATAACGGCACAGATAGGATTGAAGAAGGAATGGTCCTAAGTGTCCATCCTAATTTTGCCAATGCAACAGAGGAATTCGGCGCAAGTATCGCAGATGTTTTCATTGTAACGAAAGATGGCGCTAAAGCATTAAGTAAATTACCGTATATGACCTATCTATCACAAAAGGAGAGTGGAAGAATTGGATAAGTTTACTATTGGTATTGATGTAGGCGGTACTTTTACAGATTTATTATTAATTAATTTGACGACAAAAGAACAAATCATTGAAAAAACTTCTTCTACTCCTACAGATCCTTCGATTGGTGTAACCAATGGGCTAGATAATCTGGCAAAAAAATTAAGAATTACTACGCAAGAATTATTGGGGAATACAAGTTTAATCGTACATGGCACAACGGTTACAACAAATGCCGTATTAACGAGTAACGGTGCTAAAACTGGATTATTGACAACTAAAGGTTTCCGTGATGTTCTGCAAATGAAAAGAGGGGTAAGAAGCCGGCAGCATCTCTACAATAATAAATATATGGCTCCTGAACCATTAGTGACAAGGGACTTAGTCGTTGGAATTGATGAAAGGACAAATGCGGAAGGAAGGATTATAAAAGATATTGATGAGAAAGAAATCCTCGAAGCGCTGAATTGGTTCAAAGAAGAAGGTGTTGAATCGATCGCGATTTGTTATATGCATTCCTATGCGAATCCTGAAAATGAAATCAAAACAAAAAGAATCGTGGAACAATATATGCCTGAAGCCTATGTCACGGTTTCAACGGATGTGTCCTCGATTATTCGTTTATATAATCGAGTAAGCACATCTGCAATGAACGCTTATGTCGGTCCGATTTTAAAAGCATACATGGATCAATTAATGGCCAAACTTGAATCGAAAGGTTTTACCAATGGAGAGCTGTTAATCATGCAATCGAATGGAGGAGTAACGAATCCAGTCACTGTCTCTAAATTACCAGCGACTACTGTATTATCCGGTCCAGCTGCAGGTCCTGTTTCGGGAAGTGCGTTTGCTAGAGCATCTGGATTTGATAAAGCGATCGTAATCGATATGGGCGGTACCTCGTTTGAAGCATCGATTATTGAAAATGGTGAAGTAAATATCCGTAGAGAGGGAGAAATAAATCGAAATCTCATCTCTCTCCCAATGGTATCGATTCACACGATTGGCTCTGGTGGAGGAAGTATTGCCTGGATTGATTCTGGTGGCTTGCTGCAAGTAGGTCCACAAAGTGCCGGTGCCTCTCCTGGTCCTGCTTGTTATGGTCGCGGAGGAGAACTTCCAACTTGCTCTGATGCCAACTTGCTTTTAGGTTATTTAAATCCAGGATATTTCCTTGGTGGGGACATGTCGTTAGATGCGAGTCTAGCAGAAGCAGCTGTTAAAGATTATATCGCAGGAGCATTGAATATGAGTGTTGAAGAAGCTGCTTTTGGAATCTATCAAATTTCGAATTTAAATATGGCCAATGGTGTAAAAGAAGTCACCATTCAAAATGGACAGGATCCTCGAAACTTCCCTCTTGTTGTAGCAGGAGGAGCGGGTCCGATCCATGCTGCGATGATTGCAAGGGAACTCGATATTTCGGAGATTATTATCCCGACGTTCTCATCTGTCCTGTGCGCAGTGGGCATGCTCGCGTCTCAATTAAGGCATGATTATGTAAAAAGCTTCCATCGGACATGGGGAAAGGCTGATTTTGCTGATATTCTTGAGATTCTGGCTGATGATAAGGTGCAAGGAACGAAAGCCTTAATTTCGGAAGGAGTTTCAGAGAATCAACAAATCGTGAAGGTCGGCCTGGATATGAGGTATGTTGGTCAGCATTATGAAGTGGCCATCGAAGTCGATGAAGATATCGTCTTACAGAATGATAGAGAATTAGTAGAAAATGAGTTTCATAAAGAACATGAAAAGCTATATGGCTTTGATTTACGAGGTCATGAGATTGAGGTTATTAATATCCGCTTATCTTGCCGTGGAGATTTTGTTCAATTTTCACCTAGAACGATTGAATCTATGAATCCTGAAGAAAAACTCAATGTAAAACATTACCGAAAAATGTTTGATCCGGTCCAAAAGTTAATGGTAGAAGTTCCTGTTTATGACGGTGATCATATGAAAGCAGGTGCAGAGATAGCTGGTCCTGCCATCGTGGAATTAACGACCACGACGATTATTGTTCCAAGCGAATTCGAAATGGAACTAGATGTGAATGGCAACTTTATTATGATCGACACAGCTTCGTCAATGAAAGGCTTTCATCTCCAATTTGCGTCCACAAACAATAACTAGGGAGGGTATCGAATGGATTCAATTTTAGTTTCAGTTATATCAAATCGATTAAAAGCCATCGGAAGGCAGATGGGAGCTGTTATTGAAAGAAGTGCTCATTCCCCATTGCTTGTAGAAGGAAGAGACTTCTCTTTAGGAATCTATACTGCAGACGGTGTTTTAATTGAACAAACGGAGTATATCCCTATTCTGGGATATGCTGCTGCACCTGGTGTAAAGGCAGTTGTTGAATATTTTAAGGATGACATTTATGAAGGAGACGTCTTTCTTCATAATGATACTTTTACAGGGGGAAATCAAAACTCAGACTTTAAAGTATTAAAACCAGTCTTTTTCGACGGTCAATTATTTGGCTGGACCGTTATTACAGCCCATCAGGCGGATGTGGGTGGAGCTGTACCAGGATCCTACAATCCATATGCTACGGATTTATGGCAGGAAGGAATCCGGATTACCCCTCTTAGAATTTTCAGTAAAGGAAAAAAGGTGAAAGATGTTTGGGATTTGGTCATAGGAAATGTCAGACTGCCAGTTGTTGGCGATGATATTCTTGCCATGGTTGGCGGATGTGTAGTAGGGGAAAAAGGGTTGGTTAAACTTCTCGATCAATACGGTAGCAAAATAGTTAATGAAGCGATTACTGAAATCTTTGATTCTACTGAAAAAATGGCCAAGCAGATTATTAAACAAATTCCAAACGGAGTTTACGATGGGGAATGGCTAGTCGTGGATGATGGCTTTGATCATGAGGCAGAGATGAAGATTAGAGTAAAAGTAACGGTGGAAGAAGAACGTATGTATTTTGATTTCACGGGCACATCTCCTCAGACGAAAGGATATGTGAATGCCCCATTACCAGTTACAATTTCTTCCGTAATGATCTCATTTTTCATGCTGACAGAACAAGAGATTGCTCATAATGAAGCGATCCAAAGATGCATCTCGATTCATGTTCCAGAGGGGACGATGTTAAATCCAGTTTTTCCAGCAGCGTCTGGATTTGGTAACCATCTAAGCGATCAAATTTGTTCTGCTATTTTCATCGCTTTATCGAAAGCATTACCAGAACAAGTAACAGCAGGTTGGAATTCCCTATTATGTTCAATTTTAAACGGGACAGATGAACGTACACAAAAACCTTTCGTCGATATTATGTTAATTGGTAGTAAGGGCGGAAGCGGTGGAACAAAAGGTGCTGATGGTTATGACCATATAGGATTAATCGCCTCCGGAGGTGCCCTAGCTGCGCAAGATCCAGAAATGTTTGAGTTAACATTGCCATTGACTCTGCAAAAATATGAATATGCGACCGATTCATGCGGGGCAGGTGAGTGGAGAGGCGGCTTAGGTGTCGAAGTCATGTTTACCATCAATGCTAATGGTGTTCAAGCCAGTGTATTTGGTGACGGTGGTAATGAAACGACTGCCGCCCCTGGAATATTAGGTGGAACAAATGGTGCCGTAAATTATATTAAATTTGAATATCCAGATCATAACATTTACGAAAGCTATACAAAAGACTTAATTTCTGATATTCCAAAAGGGACTATTTATAAACAGCTTGCTGGCGGTGGTGGTGGATACGGTGACCCTAAAAAACGTCCCGCTGAACTAGTGGCAAAAGAAGTTCGTTATGGATATATCTCGAAAGAATTTGCCAAAGATAAATATGGTGTGGTGATTTCAGATGAGAAGAAGGGTGAAATCGCACAGTTATTAAGATAAATAAACGTAAATATCCTCTTTTAACCTTGGTATGTCGCAAGATGATATATCAAGGTTACTATCTATTTTCATAAATATAAGTTTAAAAATGTGATTACTAAGAATTTATAATTAAGTTTAAAATTTTATAGAGGTTTTAATTGACTTTACTAGTCGGTCCGATTTTATTTGCTTACTATATAAGTCCACTTTAATTTTTCGACATAGATAGAGATGAAACGGCCGTTCAACCTCCTTTCAATGCGCTGTTCATTACTAGTGTAATAAAAGGCTTGCTCAAGCAGGCTGACCGACCATTTTCTATGTCAATTTAACAAGTTGAACATATATAGACCTATTGGATTCTTAATGAACAATCTCGTGTAAAGCAAAGATTTAAAGTCTCGTCACTATAGGAGGAAATATCATGAAACTTAAATTAACAATTCTATTGATAATTAGCTTATTATTTATTTCTGCTTGTGGAAAGACAGAATCCAGTGAGACAGCGAGTACCGGAACAGACGAAAGTGTATCTGATCTTAAAATTGGTGTCTCAATTCCAATGGAAGCCAATAATTCTATTAAAACATGGTACAAAGCGATCCAAGCAAGAGCAGAAGTCTATGGAGTTGAAGTCATGGGGATTGATGCTCAAGGGGATGCAAGTAAACAATCCAGCGATATTAATACCTTAATTGGGCAAGACATAGATGCTTTAATCGTTTGGCCTTTAGATTCTAAAGCGATTCAACCGGCATTAGACCGAGTGGTGGAAAAAGGTATTCCTATGTTTGGAATTGATTTTAATGTCCAAAAAGGTGGAGACAGCTTTGGGCTTGTAAATCAAATTATTGCTGGACGTGAATCTGCTGCGATTACTGTCGCCAAAGTTTTTGCAGATACTTATTCTGAAGCAGAAGTTGCAGGTATAGGTTTTGCCATTCCAGTTCCCGGAAATATCTTTGTTATGGATAAATTTAAATCAGAACTCAAAAATTATGAGAATTTAATATTTGTCGGGCAAAAGGATAATCCATCTGATAATATCGCTGGTGCTGAACCGTTAATGAAAAATTTATTAACATCAAATCCAAATATTCAAGCGGTATTTGCTTATAACGATGAAAGTGCCATCGGAGCTTCTCAAGCAGTCAGTAATGCAGGGGGAGAATTGTATTCAAAAGACACTCAGGAAGGCATTATGATTGTAGGATTTAATGCTGAAGAAGGTGGAATTCAATCCATTAAAAATGGCAAAATATATGCAACATTCAATATTAATCCTGTAAAAAGTGGTGCGATCCAAGTCGACTTTATTCATGATTATTTAGTAGAAAATAGCAAGGATTCTATCGCGAAAGAAATTATTGTCCCTGCACCTTTAATTGATCAGTCTAATGTAGATGAATTTGTTTCGTGGGATGAAGAATTGGAGTTAGTGACAGAGCTTGAATATGATGCACTGAAAGAAAGTGGTGCTCAATGACAACCGAATTAAGGAAAGTGTCTACACCGTTTGCCTTAGAAATAAATCATATTTCTAAATTTTATCCAGGAGTAGTGGCCTTAAATCAGATTTCGATGAATCTGGAATGGGGTACCATTCATGGAATTGCCGGAGAAAACGGCTCCGGTAAATCCACATTGTTAAAGGTCATAAGTGGAATGGTAAAATCTGATCAAGGAGAAGTGATTTATAAAGGCCTGCCTGTGAAGGAATCTCATAAGCATCTTCAGCAAGATGTGGCGATGGTTACACAAGAACCTTCTTTAGTCAATTCTCTGTCTGTTTCAGAAAATATTTCCATTGGTGGGAGAAATAGAAATGAATCCAGATGGTTGGTGAGTTGGAAAAAGTATAAAGAAATAGCATCAGAGTATTTAGAAAAGTTAGGTGTAACAGGGATTGACTTGAATCAAAATGTAGAGCATTTGTCACCAGATAAACAACAATTAATTTTAATTGCGCGCGCTTTGGCCTCAAATCCTAAAATACTATTATTAGATGAAGCGACGAGTTCGTTATCCGAAGATCAGACACTCACCCTTTTTACTGTATTAGATGAACTAAAAGCTAATGGATTATGTATTATCTTTATCTCTCATCGTTTAAAAGAATATCTTAGATTGTGTGATAGGGTTACAGTCTTAAGAGATTCTAACTATATAGGTGATTTGAAAAAAGAGGATATGACGGAGCATTCCATTGTGACGTCCATGGTCGGCAGAGAAATGGAAGATTATTATCCACCAAAAGTAGCTTCTCCTTCTCAGGAGGAAGCTATTGCCTTTCAGGATTTTAGTTGTCATCAAGTGAGAAATGTTTCATTTTTGATTAAAAAAGGTGAAATCTTTGTGTTAGCTGGTTTAGATGGCTGTGGACGAAGCGAGTTGTTAAAAGGTTTATTTGGAGTCATCCCCTCAAAAGGAAAAGTAGAAGTTTATGGTGAAAAGATGACATTTAGAAGTCCAAGAGAGGCGATTGATAAGGGGTTTTCCTATATTCCTGGTGAAAGAAAATCAGAAGGGATTATTGCTGAAATGTCAATCATGGAAAATGCGATGTTGAGTTATCGAAGTCAAAAACCTTTTTGGAGATGGATCGAGCACAAGTTTGAAAAAGAAAAATTTCTAGAAATGAAAGAAAATATGCAGATTAAAGCGCCTACAATTTATACACTGATTAAGACTTTATCTGGAGGGAATCAACAAAAGGTGGTATTAGCAAGGGCATTGGCGTTAAAGCCAAAGTTTCTTTTATTAGAAGAACCAACAAGAGGGATCGATGTAGGTGCTAAAGCGGAAATATACAAGTTGCTTCGAGCATTAACGACGCAGGGAGTAACGGTCATTGTTTCCACTTCAGAACTGCCAGAGGCAATAGGGATTGCCGATCGAATCGGGGTTATGTTTAGGGGGAGTCTACAGAAAATTTTACATGGAAGTGAAATGTCGGAAGAAAAGGTCATGTACTTTGCAACAGGAAATTAATATCTTTTAGGAGGTGTGCCATGGAGAATGTTGCCGTTAAAGAACAACTATCAAAAAAAGAGAATCATCTGGTTAAAAAGAATTTTCTTAGATTAGTAGGAATAGGCCCCCTATTAATCCTATTATGTGTCATCATGAGCCTATTAAATCCAGCTTTTCTAACGTTTAATAACTGGATCAATTTATTGAATTCGATTTCTGCCATCTGGATTATGGCGATGGCCATGACGTTAGTATTAATTTCCGGTGGGTTTGATTTATCCGTGGGCGCAAGTTTAGCTTTTAGTGGATTAATTTTAGTCAAGTTAGTTTATGCAGGTGTGCCTGAATTAGTAAGTATTGGTATTATGCTACTTTCAGTTTTTCTAATTGGCATGATGACAAATGGTTTCTTTATTGGAAAACTAGGTTTGAATTTCTTCGTTGTTACTCTGGGAACGATGTCTTTGTTTCGTGGCATCGTTTATGTTTGGACAGACGGCCAGACACAGTATGCCGATACATTACCGATTGTTAGTTTTCTAGGAAATGGTTCAATTGGACCGATACCAGTTCCCATCATGATCATGTTGGTTGTTTTTCTCATTACTCATCTATTGTTAAAATACACTCAATTTGGTAGGGGTATTTATGTGGTCGGAGGGAATTCTACAGCAGCCAAATTGGCAGGCATAAAGGTTCCACTTATTTTGATTGGTGTTTACGGAATGAGTGCTTTATATGCTAGTATTGCTGGAATCATAGAGACAGGTAAATTAGCATCCGTTTCCCCGACGATTGGGTCCGGTCTAGAATTACTAGTAGCTGCAGCTGTTCTACTTGGTGGGACTTCATTCAAAGGCGGAGAAGGAACTGTCATTGGTACAACTTTCGGTGTTCTATTTATTGGCGTCCTTCAAAACGGCTTAAGTCTTTCCGGAATCTCATCCTATTGGCAAGAAGTCATTACGGGTGGAATCCTTCTATTCGCGATCCTATTAAACTATTTTAAAGCCAAAAAAGTTTAACTCAGTGATGACAAGGGGACAATTCTGCTGTACCTTAACAACTAGACTGTTTTTTCTTTAAAGGTATGACATGAAAAGTTCCTTAGTAAATTCTTGTAAGTTTCGTTTACAGGAACCATCATCTATTTCGTTAGAAACAAATAAAATAAACTTAAAATCTATGTCAAATCCTTATGTGTAAAGATTTCTTACAGTGGATTGCATTGACTATTTACTGAAATTTCAGTAAATTCTAAATATGATAAATTTATAAGAAAAACGGACTATAGGAGGTTAAAGGATGAATAATTGGGAACATTTGGTCCAAGAAGATCGGGTTCATCGTTCTGTCTATACAGACCAGCAACTGTTTGAAGAAGAAATGATTAAAATTTACGGTCAAAGTACATGGGTCTATTTATTACATGAAAGCGAAATCCCGAAAAATAATGATTATAAAACAGGTTATTTAGGAAAAAGGCCCATCATTATTGTAAGAGATCAAAAGGGGAAAGTTCGAGCGTTATTTAATCGTTGTATGCATAGAGGTTCCACACTTTGTCGTATGGAAAAGGGGAATTCTAAGCACTTTTCTTGTCCTTACCATGGCTGGAATTTTAAAAATGATGGTACGTTTATCGGAGCTCCTTGGCCTAAAGCCTATGGTGATCAACTAGACTCACCTGAATTTAATTTAATGCAAATTCGTGTAGAAACGTATAAAGGATTTGTTTTTGGAACATTGAATCATGAAGGTCCAAGCTTGGATGAATATTTAGGGAATGCAAAAGAACCGTTAGATCAATGGTTGGAACATAATGGAGGGGCGGAAAATTTACGGGTAAATAGCAATGCACATCGAAAGTTAATGAGCTGTAATTGGAAATTTGTCTATGATAATGCGGCAGATGGTTATCATGTTACATTCTCCCATCGTTCATTACTTGGGATTAATGAGAGATACAAAGAAGCTGATATAGAAGATAAAGACATGGTCTATTTTACACAGAAACCGGATGATGGGCCTATGTATGTGCAATATTTAGGAAATGGACATATCTTTCTCGATCAACGACCTGCACATAGAGGTGCGGACGGGAAATACTGGAACCAACAGCGGCCACAGCCTGGAAGAGAAGTTTTTGAAGAACAAATAATCCAAAAATATGGCGAAAAGGCTTATCGATATTTAGATCAAGCAGTGGGATCGCAAATGAATTTAACGATTTTCCCTAATCTTCTTTTAGTCGGAAATCAAATCCAAACGATAGAACCCATTGCGGTGGATAAAACTCAAATTACCTGGAATGCTACGACGATTGATGGCTATCCTGATGAAATTAATAATTTACGAATGAGAACGCAAGAAGATTTTCCGGCATTTGGTGAGCCGGATGATGTGACGAACTGGGCTGAAGGACAAAGGGGCTTAACGATTCCTGAAGCAGAATGGGTGTTTTTTAATAGAGGATTGACATTAACAGAAACCCATCATATCGATGAAAATGGCGTAATGACAGCTCCAGTAACAGATGAGTTACCAATGAGGGGTTATTTTAATGAATGGAAAAATATCATGAGTCAAACGAAAGCACAAACAACCTATCAATCTATTAAGTAAAGAAAAGGAGGTATCCTGTTGAGTAATCAAACAAAACAATCCAATCCATCATTATTTTCTTATTATGTGAATGATTCTTTTTACAGTAATTTAATCGATGAATTGTCGGTTTGGGATCGAGAACTAGAATTGGATGATCCTATCACCGAGAAACAATGTAAAAAATTAATTATCAAAGAATGCAGATTGCTAGATGAATACCGATTTGATGAATTTCTATCCCTTTATACGGATGAAACTCTCTATTGGATCCCGATTACACCTGGGGGAGGTGATCCCAGAATCGAGGTAAGTCACGCTTTTGATGATCGTAGAAGACTTGAGGACCGTATTTATCGTTTGCGTACGGGTTATGCCTATTCACAGCTTCCGATGTCAAGAACGCGGAGAATGGTAAGTAATTTTGAATTAGGTTACGGAGATTCAAAAGATATCGTTTTTGCTCGCTGCAACTTTCTCATTTCTGAGTTAAGGGTAGGAGAGTCGAGACAATACAGTGGTTGGTATGGCTTTAAACTACAAAAAATCGACGAACAATGGAAAATTGCTGTTAAAATGGTGAATTTAATTAATTCTGATCAAAGTCACGAAAATATGACTTTCATGCTGTAATAAATGTTTTAGTAGATTGATAAATAGATGGAGAAAGGATCGTGAATGTATGACTGAAGGCATTTTATCAAAATTAGAAGAAGGTTTCATTAGTAGCTATCAATTATGGACAGAAGAGCAAAAAGCAGCCGCGCAACAAATAATCGCTGATATGGAAGAACAAGACTTTTTAATCGTTCGTATCGCGTGGGTGGATCACCAAGGTGTTTTGAAAAGCAAAAGAGTACCGAAAGAAGGTTTTATCAAAACATTAAAAAATGGCTTAAATATTAGTACGGGTACTTTTATCTTTGATTCAGCTTATGCCATTGTGTTTAATCCGTTTATTCCAGGCGGTGGCTATGGAGTTCCTGAAATGACAGGGTGTCCGAATATCACCCTTGTACCAGACCCGCTATCATTTAAAATGATACCCTGGGCAGAAAGACAAGCCATTGTCATGTGTGACATCTATTTTAATGATGGGCAACCAGTACCATATTCAGTAAGACAAGTGTATCGCCAGGCATTGGAAAAGCTTGACCGTAGAGGAATGGATAGCATGGTTGGTTTAGAGGTTGAATGGTATTTAACGAAGCTAGAGGATCCGATGTTAGCCGTCGAACATAATGGAGATTTAGGAACTCCACCGGCTGCACCAAAGGTTAGTACCGTTGAGCATGGTTTATGGTATCAAGCAGAACCGCACAATCAAGAGATTCATCAGTTTCTGGATATTTTAGCAGAGAATCTATTACAAATGGGAATTCCACTTCGGACGATGGAGAATGAATTAGGGCCTGGCCAATATGAGTTTGTTTTTGATCCTTTAACAGGAATGGAGGCAGCCGACGCGATGATGTATTTTAAAATCGCTACGAAACAAATTTCGAGAAAATATGGCTATATGGCCACTTTTATGTGTAGACCACATCTGAAAGGCTTCAGTTCCAGCGGTTGGCATTTACATCAATCTGTTATTGATAAAGAGACGGGGAAAAATTTATTTATGGATGATAGACAGGCGATCAGTGAGTTTGGCCGTCATTATATCGGAGGAGTATTAGAGAATGCGGGAGCGGCTTCGGTATTTTCTATCCCGACGATCAATGGATATAAGCGGTTGAAACCGAATTCGTTAGCACCTACAAGTACAGTGTGGGGGATTTTTAATCGCGGAGTGATGATCAACGTACATGGATCAGGAGGGGATCCTGCCTCCCATTTTGAAAACCGGATTGGAGAACCAGGAGCAAATCCTTATTTGTATATGGCTTCGCAAATTGTATCTGGTTTATACGGTGTGGATCACAAAATAGATCCAGGTGAACCAAGTGTAACCCCATATGATAACGATCAAACGAAGCTCCCAACAAGTTTACGAGAAGCTATTGAAGAGTTGAAAAAGAGCGAAATGTTTAAGGAAGAATTTGGCGAAAGTTTTATTAATTATATAGCGGCATTAAAGGAAAGTGAAGTTGGACGTTATTTACAATATGTAAAGGAAGAGAATATTGTAAATGCAGATGTAGAAACAACAGAGTGGGAGCAGAGAGAATACTTTGAAGTGCTATAATCCAACAGGAAGGGTTTACAGAATGGAAAGGAGATACAGCGATGGAGGAGAAGTCAAGGGAACAGGAACTAATGGATGAAATCAAGATACTTAAAACAGAATTAAGTAAATATCAAAAACTAGCATCTGTTGTTATAGATGCTGAAGTGTGGGACTACTTTGTTTATGATGAAATTCCAGATGAGAATTGGTTGGCGATTGATCGAAAAGATTATGATCTCATGTTGCAATATGTGCATCAATTAGATCAATATAAACCATGGAAATCAAGTATGGAAAAGAGGTTGGAGCATTATCGATGAATAAAAGAGTTATTGGATTTATTGGAAGACAGCATTGGTTAGATAAATCAACCCCGCCACTGGCTATCACTTTTGTTCCGACTAGTCTTTTGACATTTTTTCAACAATTAGGATATGAAACGCTGATTATTGATATTGATAATGACATTGAGATTATCAAACGATTGGATGTATTGATTTTAAATGGCGGATTTGAAGACATTGATCCTGACCTTTACGGAGCCTCTAAACACTCATTAACTGCGAATTGTAATAAACAAATGGATCAGTTTGAAATACAGGCCGTTCATTTTGCAATCAAGAGTGGAATTCCTATTCTAGGAATATGTAGAGGCTTCCAACTGATTAATGTGGCAATGGGAGGCACACTGCATCAGGATCTTTCGAGCATCGAAAGTGATGTCCAACATATTAATCAAAACTATAGAGATCCGGTTCATCGTGTTATAACAAAAAGCTGGTTAAAAGATTTACTGGGAGAATCAGTGGATGTGAATTCCTATCATCATCAAGGAATTGATGAACTGGCAGAAGAATTAACTCCTCTCGCTTGGGCGGATGATGGATTAGTAGAAGCATACGAATTGAAACATGCTGAGACTCCTTTATTTGCTATACAATGGCACCCCGAATTACTAGTAGATGATCATAGTTTTTTACTTGTCGAAACTTTTTTGAAACATTGTGAGGGATTTTTAAGTAAAAAAAATAGTGGAATTCAAGATGAGAACCACGCCCGATAGAGGAAGATTCAGTATGAAGTCTTAAACAGTTCTTTTATTTTTAGATTAGCTATAAGAGGGAGTTTTTAATAGGGGTAGGAGGAAAAGGTTGGCAAGGAATATGAGGGTTGGTAGAGTTGGAAGAGAAGAAGGCATAAAAGAAGGTATCCAAAGCATAGTAAAAAACTTACTAAAGGATGGAATGCACCTACAAAAATCGCAGAACTAACGGGGTTAAGTGAAGAAGAGATCCAGAACCTATCATGATTTGTGGGGAGAGGGGACAGGTTCCTGTCCCCTTTCATTCGTCATGAATGCTACTCTTCATTCTTCAACTTCTCAAAAAGCGCTACCTCAACAGGATTCGGTATATAACTAGACAAAGTGCCCACCATAACAGCTACTGTAATTTCGTCAAAAAATTCACTCGCTCGATTAATGATAATAAAACTTCATCTAGACACTTTGTAGTGAACCACACGTATTATTAGTAAAGGTAAAATAAAAAGTAAATAATTAGAGAACGAGGGTTGGGGGACAAAAGAAGATTGTTTATAGATATTTGGGAAGAAGTGTATAAATAGATATTAGAGGAGTGTAGAGCAAAGCTGGGAGGCTCCGTCTCCACTCAACTCTATCCTGTTTTTAATACCTAGTTAATAAATCTGTATAATTGATTTGAAATCGATCATAAGCGTTCCAGCCGGATACGGATAGCAAAAAATCACCTGTTGTTGTTTTCAAATGAACAGCAAATACAAGCTCAATAGTTACTTGTTGCATAGGGGAAAGTGGAATGTATTCAAAATATTGACCTTCATATTGCAGTGATGGAGTAACTCCTGCTGTATCAGATAAAATAAACATTTCTGGGTAAATATCTACTGTTTCTTCTGATTTGTTTTCAATGTGAATCGATAAAATGACTTCATCAACAAAATTGCCACTTGTATTAATCCACCCCTCTTCAACTCCAGATCGGACACTCACGATCTGAAAACTTGGTTCCTTCATAACATTGTTTTTATTTACTTGTACATTTTCAGACCCTGTTATTTGAGAAAACAGCTTTTCCATGCTAATTGTCGGTAAGTGAGCCTGTTCTTCACTAGCGAAAGATTTTACTTGTTCAAGTTTAGTTGTCCATTCACTAAGCATAGGGATTGGCAGATACTTTGGCAGTGAGAGTAGTGAAAACCATAACAATGAAATCAACGCTATTTGAAATATGGTAAGACTCCATTTGCTTTTGGCTAAACGTTGAAATGATTGTGGGCGAACGAAAAAAGAAAGAATAAGACCACTAAATAGTCCACCAAGGTGAGCAGCAATTGAAATATTTGGTGCCAAAAATGTATAAAGAATATTCCCAACAAAAGCACTCCAAATCACGGATTGACTTTGTGAGTTAATCATTTTATTCCTCGTTATGACAAGTCCTAAATAGAGTCCGATCAATCCAAAGATACTGCCTGAAGCCCCTGCTGCTATCACATTTTCTGAGAAAATGAGTATGAATAGTCCGCCGACCATTCCGGTTGCAAGAAATAAAAAGGTGAATTTTACCGAGCCATATATCCGTTCAAGTGGTGGAGCAAAAATGATTAAACAAGCTAAATTTGCGAGGATATGAAAGGTTCCACCAATTTATACAAAAAGATATGTTACTAGTCTAGACCAATCTTCTGGCGCTGTATCTCCTGTTTGAATAGCCCCAAAACGGCGAGCTGTCTCCAGATCAGTAGGACCGTAGCCAAAACGATACGTTGCAAGTTGTATAATGATGATTGCGAGCGTTAGAAGAACAACGGAAGGGAAACGCCGAATAAAGGTCTGTAAACTTTCACTTCTTTCAAAAATGGTCATAACAAACTCCTTTTGAATCTACTAAAAAGCCTTTTGAAGATAGATTTTAATGGTATAATATTCCTATATTAGTATGATACTTATTTCCTGAAAGTTTTACAATATTATTTTCAAATTGCATCAATTTAGTGATGTCTAAACAGAATATTCGTAAATATTTACAATCGTATAATAAGAAATTGAAGAAAGCGGATCTGAAGAATTTGTTTCTTGTATGGAAAGCATAGTAGTGTATGACTTTAATTTTCATAAATATGAAGAATTAATCGAGTTTTTAATTAAAGAAGATCTCGAAAAATATGCAGATGAAAGTTTAGAAGACGATGACTTATTATCGAGTGCTTCAGCATATATGACAAAGTTTTTTGATATAGACCAGGATTGATTTAGATAAAAATCTTAAATCAAATGTTATTAAAATAATAAGATATATTGCTCAAAATGGAAATAAACCTGAGTTTCTACACTTTAATCAACTAAACATGTATGATTTAGATAAAATTGCAGCAAAACTAATTGATACTCCACCAAATTACTAGAATAGATTAAACAAGAACTTGGATGGGATCATATTAAGATAATCATGATTAGAGGGTAATTTATTTTAATATTAGAAGGTTTAGGAAGAATTTCAAGCGAGTCATGCTCAGTCTATTCGATAAATAGAAAAATATTAAAAGAACAACTTCTTTAGTGAACAGTCCCTGTTACTGTTCACTAAAGAAGTCTTTGTTGGATCAGGAGATTCTGTTACAGACTAATAAAAGTAGGTGAATTCTATAATGAATGCCAAAACCATTCAAATCTTCTTACCAGATGGTTCTCCAAGAAGTATCCGTATTGCTGAAATTACAAGCAGAATTGCTAAAGTCATATTAATTCCACGAAATAAATTGGAAGAAGCCGCAAATCGGAATGAATTAAACAATGTAGGAATTTACTTTTTGTTCGGATCTTCGAATGAAAAGGCGAAAGATTTAGTGTACATTGGTGAGGCAGAAGATTGTTATAAACGATTGAAGCAGCATAATAAAGCGAAGGGCTTTTGGAATGTTGCTTTAGTTGTTGTGTCAAAAACAAATAGTTTTACAAAATCTCATGTAAAATACTTAGAGCATTTTGCGTATAAGAAGGCAAAAGAAATAGGTCGTTATGAAGTAGTAAATGATACCATTCCAAATGAGCCTTTCGTTACAGAGTCGATGCATGCAGATCTAATGGATCATTTTGAAACGACAAAAATATTGCTTTCTACATTGGGCTATCCATTATTTGAAGAAGTACATAGAAATGTAGTTACTAAGGAAGTTTTAGTTTGTAAAGGTAGAGATGCATATGCGACGGGTGAATATACGGATGATGGGTTAGTCGTTTATAAAGGATCGACCGCCAATTTTGAAGAAACTCGTACTGCGGGTCCATGGGTGAGGAATCTACGTGAAAAATTACTTAATAGTGGCGTTCTAGAACAGAAGGAACATGTATTTATCTTTACGTCAGATTATGTATTTAGTTCACCAAGTGCAGCTGCTGCAGCTGTTTTAGGTCGCAGAGCGAATGGCTGGACAGAATGGAAGGATAAAGAGGGGAGAACACTTGATGAATTAAAACGAAAAGAGTGACATTTATAAGATATTAATCAATCTATGGAGGTCCGACAATGCCAATCCACAACAAACTAGTCCGAAACAAAATTCCGCAAATTATACAGGATGCTGGAAAAACACCAGTCACTAAGATTCTAAATGAGGCAGAATACATAATGGAGCTTCACAAAAAGAGTGACGAAGAGTTAAAAGAATACTTAGCTGCTGAAACAAACGAAGCGGCCTTAGAAGAATTAGCAGACCTCCTTGAAATCATCCATGCGCTCGCAAAAACTCACGATTCTTCTATAGAAGAAGTCGAAAAAATCCGTGTGGAGAAAGCTGCTAAAAGGGGAGGCTTCTCTGATAAAGTCTTTTTAATAGAGGTTAAAGATGACTAAAGAGAAAGTACAACTGATAACAGAAAGATTGATTGATCATCTGATTACCGAAATCGACCGAGCGAAAAGCATTTATATTTTAACTTCCTTTGCCATGAAATCTGGTGTAAATGTTATTAGTTCTGTATTAAAAAGGGCGGCTGAGCGTGGAGTCGATATCAAAATCTGTACAGGGGACTATCTTTTTGTTACCCAGCCAGAAGCACTAATGGCTTTAATTGATATTTATCCTACTATCGAAGTTCGTCTGTGGCAGAGTAATGGTGTTTCTTTTCATCCAAAAGCTTATATTTTTCAATATGATGATAGTGGCACATTAATTGTGGGTTCTTCTAATCTCTCTCGATCAGCCTTAACTTCAGGTATTGAATGGAATCTTTCGCTCGATAAAGAAGTCGGACCAGAGGCCTATGACCACGCTGTTAAAACATACATAGAAGACATTTTTTATAGTGATCAAACAGTACCGGTTAATGATGAAACGATTAAGAATTATCGGGACCGTTATGAAAAATATCATCAAAAGCATGATAACTTGGTGACGACTTGGACGGAGCTAGAAGAGATCGAATTGATGCTTCCAGCCGATCATAAGGCTGAAGCTGAAGTAGTAATGGAAACTCCAGAAACATATGGAGAAATCAAACCTCGATTTGCTCAACCAGAAGCACTGGAACAGCTAGAAACGACATTAGAAGAAGGCTATCATAGTGCCCTTGTTGTTATGGCGACTGGATTAGGAAAAACGTATTTAGCTGGATTCTTTGCGGAGAAGTTTAAAAGAACACTTTTCATTGCCCATCGTGAGGAGATTTTGCATCAAGCAAAACGTTCTTTTGGGCAGATTATGCCAGATCGAAATAGCGGTATCTATAACGGAAAAGTGAAGGATGCTGAAGCAGATAGTATTTTTGCATCCATTTCTACACTAAGCATGAAGCATCATTTAGAGGTTTTTCAGCCGGACACGTTTGACTTAATCATTATCGATGAGTTTCATCACGCAGCTGCCACTACCTATCAGCGAGTGCTTGATTATTTTAAACCGCAGTTCCTGCTTGGCATTACGGCAACACCGGATCGCAATGATAATAAAGATGTGTATGCGATTTGTAACGGGAATGTGGCCTATCGGATTGATTTTTTGGAAGCGATTCAAAGGCAGTGGCTCGCTCCGTTTAAATATGTCGGCGTTTATGATGATACAGACTATTCCCAATTAACCTGGCTTGGGACGCGCTACGCCGAAGAGGATTTATTGAAAGTTCAATTGCGTGAAGAGATGGCAGAAAGTATTTTGCAGGCATGGAAGGAGCATAAACAAACGCGAACCATTGTCTTTTGTTCGTCCATTCGCCAAGCCGTATTTTTATCGAGTTATTTTAATCAGCAAGGCTTTAAAACCGTTAGTTTGCATTCAAAGCAAATGGATATAAGTAGAAGCAAAGCGATTAACTTACTTGAAAAAGGTGAGCTAGATGCCATTTTCACGGTTGACTTGTTCAATGAAGGGGTCGATATTCCGGCAGTCGATACGTTGCTTTTTGTCCGGCCAACGGAGTCATTAACTGTTTTTACCCAGCAAGTAGGGCGTGGTCTCCGACTTTATCCTGAGAAAGAATCCTGTGTCATCATTGATCTGATCGGAAATTATCGTAATGCTGATATCAAGCTTAGTGTATTTGATACAAACCATGAAGCTAAGAAGAAAAATGCGATCATTGAACCGACTGTTCCACAGCTATGTTCGTTTGATTTGGATATTAGGGCCATTAACTTACTCAAAGAAATGACACGGAAAAAACATCCACGCAGACAGAAGCTGTATGATGATTATTTTGCTCTCAAACAAGAACTCGGCAGAAGGCCGTCCTATCTGGAATTGCATTTAAAAGGCGGGTCTGAAGCTTCTGTTTATAAACAAGAGTTTCAGTCTTATGTTGGTTTTCTATTATGGGCGGGAGAACTTTCGGGTCGGGAACAAGAAGTGTTTCGCCGCTATGAAGCATGGATCGTTGAAGTAGAAAAGACGGTCATGTCTAAAAGCTATAAGATGGTCGTGTTGAAAGTGATGCTTGATCGAGGGGTGGATCAATGGTTTCAGCCTATTACTCCTTCAGAGGCCGCATCAACATTTCACCATTATTTGACGGGAAAAGAATATCGTAAACGAATTGATCTTTCTGATAAAGCAGGCAAACAACTGTGGGAGTATCATGAAGACAAAGTGAGTAAATTAATTGCTAGAATGCCGATGTCGAAGTGGAGTGGTAGTTCGAAGGGGTTAATCACTTTTGAGAATAGTGTATTTCAGCTTCATTTTGATATAGTAGAAGAAGATCGCGAAATTCTCTACCAATGGACGAAAGAAATTTGTGAATACCGTCTGCATCAGTATTTTGAGCGGAGAGATAAGCGGGAAAACTAAAGGTAGAAATAAATCAAATTCATTGAGGTAACAGTCATGACATGTGTTTTTTGCCAGATAAACAATAGCGTATTAGAAAACGATCTTGCTATTGCTTTTTATGATAAATATCCAGTAAACAAAGGTCATCTCCTCATCATTCCTAAAAGACATGTTGAGCAGTATTTTGATGTAACTGATCAAGAGAGAAGTGCCATTGATCAATTATTATTTGAGGGCAAAAAGATGATAGACGAAAAATATCAACCAGATGGATATAATATTGGCATCAACTGTGGGGAAGCTGGTGGCCAAACGATTTTCCATGTACATGTTCATCTCATTCCTCGATTCAAGGGGGATATGGAAGATCCTCGAGGTGGTGTTCGAGGAGTTATTCCTGAGAAACGTATGTATTAGTATAATTAATTTGAGACATTTTCTAGTCGAATTCAACAAGGATTCTATTTTATTTGAAAAAAAGGTTAACTCGTATAATAAATTGTACCCTTTGTAAAGGACATTTTTGAAAAAGGTCATGCCACATGGAGAAGATGATTTCTATATTGTACAGGAGTCATCTTCTTTAAGTTCCATTGGTACCTGAAATTGTTATAGTACGTCATATATCTTTTGATTTCTCTTTTAAGTTCTTCCAGCGTATTACACGGCTTTATATAGGCTTAATCTTTGAAGTGACCAAAGAAAGACTCCTGGGGAGCGTTATCCCAACAGTTTCCTCTCTTGGCTCCTGACGTAAAACCATATTTTGTGGATGGTTTGTTGTATGTCCTGGCATAGTTGTGTCAAAACCAGATTTTGATAATTTAAAGTCATCTTGAAACTCACTTACGTTTTGTTGAACCATTTTAAAGTCCTCGTTCAAAATCTCATTATGGTTTTCATTTTGCATGTTTCCACCTCTATTATACTTTTTATCACTACTTTTACCCTGCTTAATTTCTCCCTTTTCAGATTAATTATGTATAAGAAGAAAGAAGGAATTTATTTTAGATAGAAATTACATATGTAAGAAAGGTTAGAGTTTTTATTCGAGCGTCAGAAACAAAAACAAATCGAATTAGAAAAAAAGATTATGTTCTTTTATTTGGTGAATGTAGAAGGCGAAGTGTCTCGTTTTTGTTGAAGTAAAGGGCAGAATACTTCAACAAGACCTGATCCGTTTTTTTGAAAAGAAGACATTAATAAAAGATAAATGTAATAGTATGGACTAATTTGATGCACTGATTTAAGGAGGCTCAATTTATATGGTAAATTGGGGTCAAATTAGAGAAAGGGGGAAAGTACGATTTGTCTTGTTGTATGGAGTGGTTCTATCAATACCATTGGTTCTTGACTATTATATAATTAAGTTTCTTCTTAATTCATTTCGATTAGAGTTTGCTTTTATAGAACTTTTATTGTTTGGATTACTTGTATTTTCCACGTCAAATTGTGATTATATATGTTAATTGGATTTGGGGCTATTGTAACAAAGCGATTATAGAAAGTATTAAAGAACCGCACTTTAATATGCGGTTCAAGCTGGCTCAAGGATATAGCTAGCATTTAGATGAATATAGGCGCCTTCAAATCACTATCATGAATATAAATAGTAAACTTTAAGGTGGATGTATCATTTTATGTTCTTTTCCGATACCTAATACTTTACTTTAAGTTACTATGTCTGCATTAAAAATCATCATTGTAATCATAGCGAAATCCGTCTTTTTGGGTAGAGACACTCTCTTTTATCTGCGAATTGTCCGTTTTATTTTGTAAAACCTGTTCCTTACTGTTTATTTTATTATTTTGTTGTCTTTTGTTTGTCTTCATTTAGGTAAGCCTCCTAATATCTTTTTTCACCACCTATTATCCCTAGAAAATCTTCTTATTATTCAGGTTCGTCGAGTTACAGATTCCCCGAACGAGAAAGCCCACTTCTTCAGATATGGGATGAAAGTGAGGTCGAACCAGGCGTGTCTTATGATACGTTAAGGGTTCGATTTTTTTAATTTTTAATCAATTTGACTATCGCAAGAACATTA
>NZ_JAETXM010000029.1 GCF_024494465.1 Bacillus sp. V3B
GGAATCTCAAAAATAGTATTAATATTGTAAACGTATGCAATTCAATGCACTCTATTCAAGTGTTCATTTTTTCAGTAAATATTTAGTTTACCATATATTAATTATTTAATAAGTAACAAATATCATAATTATAGGTGTACTGAACAAAATTTTTTTCAAATATCTGGATGGTGCTTGGCACCCATATCATGGTACTATATTGAATAGAAAAGTTTAGAAAACTCACTTTTCCAAATATCTGGATGGTGCCTGGCACTCGAAAGGAAGTTCAGTCTTGATTGAAACTTTATTATTAAATTTCCTGATTTTACTTATTCCTGTTTTAACATTTCTTATCTTTTTTGAAAATAAATTAAATTATGTTAACAAACCTATACTAGCCATCCTTACCGCTATTTCAATGGTTCTATGTATAACGTTCCCTATTTATTTGGAAAGTGGCTTTATTTTTGATTTACGCTATATTCCTTTTGTCATCGCTGCCCTTTTTGGTGGATACAAATACGCTTTTCCACTTTATATCGTTCTCAATGTATACCGGTTCATCATTGGAGTTGAAGGTGTTATTCAATCATTTTTGTTTTCAAGCTTTATTTTTGCACTCGTACCATTGTATAGCAAAAAATTCATCCAGTTAGACTCTCGATATAGAATTTCTTTCGCCGCATTCGTCTCTTTTTTTACTATGGCTGTTTACCTTTTTACTTTAGGTTTTCAAACACCATTAAATCAGAATTTCTGGACCTTATCATTCTATGCTTTAACGACACATCTAGTCATGACGGCGATCCTTATGTTTTTAATTGAACAAATTATTGCGAATAGAAAAGCTCGTGAAACCCTTTTGCAATCAGATCGATTACAACTAGTCAGTGAATTATCGGCCAGTGTCGCTCATGAAATAAGAAACCCACTTACTGCCACGAACGGTTTTTTACAGTTGTTAAGTCAGTCAGAATCGATACCGATGAAAGAAAAAAACTATATCAAGTTTTCATTACAAGAATTAAATCGAGCTGAGCAAATTGTAAGTGATTTTCTTGCTTTCTCCAAGCCACAATCTGAAAACATGATAAATTCAGACCTGAAAGAAGAAACAGAGTATGCCAGAAACGTTCTATTACCTTATGCACATATGCACCATGTCGATATACAGCTTACCTTCCATAATTCACTACATACAAACTATGATAAGAATCAAATTCAACAGTGTTTAATCAATTTATATAAAAATGGTATTGAGGCAATGAAAGAAGATGGCGGTATTCTTTATATTGATGTTTCCGAATATAAACATAACATCATGATTCAAATTAAAGACACAGGAATTGGAATGACAAAAGAAGAAGTTTCACGTCTGGGTAAGCCTTACTATTCCACAAAAGAATATGGGACAGGCCTTGGCATGCTCATGGTGTATAGTGCCATCCATAAAGTTAGAGGACAGATTAGAGTAGAAAGTGAAAAAGAAAAAGGCAGCACGTTTACGATAACCATTCCGGTATAAATCTGTTATCTATGTATTGTCTGCCCTATTATAGACATCATCACCCTAGATTATTTTGATATAGCTAGGGTTTTATTCTTTTTAAGCGATATAACTTCCTTTACAGATCTTCTGAATGAGAAAGCCTATGCAGGTCGCAGACTGTCTTTAGACATGGGATGATAGTAAGGTCAGATGCGATGTATAGATAAATACCGAAAGTATGTTCTGTACATCGCATCTGAAGTGGTAAAATAGGCTTATAGACAAAAACCAAGTCTATAAAACATTTTTGTTCTTTGATCATTAGATATTGTATAAGGTTCGATAGCCTCATTCAGGCTATTGGTAAAACAATAGGTGTCGTTATGCGAAAGACGATAAAATACTTATACTAATTCGGTCGAAGGACTGAACGTTTTCGCTGGCGGGCAGCCAGTTTGAGCTTGATGGGGATACAGGAAGTATCGTATCCATCCTTCTTTTCTCAAAGGAGAAAGGCGGCCCAAGAAAACCACACAACCACAATTCGTCTAATCGATTCGTAACAGCTTTGGGGTAAGAATCCCACTGCTTTAGCTGTGTGGAGTGTCAAGATTCCTGAAACTCATTCAATAACAGGGATTCACCGTACGCCAGTTGTTGCATATGCTGATTTATAATATAGAGGAGGTTTATATATGTATCCTAGACACCCTTATCAAACACCATCATTTATCCCGGTGAATGATTATGTTCAGCCTACTATGTTTCGTCAACAGCTGAGTGTACAAGACATGATGCAGTTACTTCGTTCACAGCACAATAACTTATATACTCAAATGGAGCAAGCTGGAATGAGCCGAAATATGATTGATTACATCTTTTCACTTGCCGTGGGCTTTACCCTCAACCAAGCAAATACTAACTAAACAGCCAGTCAAATATACACTAGATTTCAACGCCAATTCCCATGGCTCACGATTATTTTCAGACGATTTAATATTTCACAAAACGTTGCAAACCGAATTTTGACAAGAGTGATTCAATTGACATTAAACGCTATTGGAAATGGTGGAAATCAACCGAGCGATGCTTGGACAGATTGGGAGAACTTAGGCGGTACCTTAACCTCTGCTCCCGCAGTCTCTTCTTGGCAACCGAATCGGCTTGATGTTTTTGTTCGAGGAACCGATAATAGCCTCTATCATAAATATTGGAACGGGCGGCAATGGATTGATTGGGAAAGCCTTGGTGGCACGTTAACTTCTGCCCCAGCGGCTGTTTCTTGGGGACCCAACCGGATCGATGTTTTTGTTCGAGGGACCGATAATAGTCTTTATCATAAATATTGGAATGGCAGTCAGTGGATTGATTGGGAGAACCTTGGTGGCACGTTGTCTTCCGCTCCTGCAGTTGCTTCTTGGCAGCCGAATCGGCTTGATGTTTTTGTTCGGGGAACCGATAATAGCCTCTATCATAAATATTGGAATGGCAGCCAATGGATCGATTGGGAGAACCTTGGTGGCACGTTGACTTCTGCTCCTGCAGCTGTTTCTTGGGGACCCAACCGGATCGATGTTTTTGCTAGAGGGCGAAATGAGGATTTAATTCACAAGTGGTGGGATGGATCCAATTGGAGTAATTGGGAAAGCCTTGGAGGAACCCTCACATCAGAACCTGCCGTTGCGTCTAGACGTCCAAACCGCCTGGAGGTATTTGCAAGAGGATCTAATCGAAACCTATATCTCATAACTTGGAATGGCTCACGTTGGTCGAATTGGCAAAACCTTGGTGGTACTCTAACTTCTGCACCAGCTGCCGTTTCTTGGGGACCGAATCGTACCGATGTATTCGCAAGAGGACAAAATCAGAATCTCATCCATTCCTATCGTGGGCAATGATTACTCCACAAATTTGAAGTACCCTTTCTAACACATAGCTAAAAGTTTGATCCTACTATGAAATAAACATCCAATCATTTGGAATGGAGTATCGATTAATCAGCTGGATGCTTAGAGATTTACCTTATGTTCATTAGCACACTAAAAGAGAGCCAATCATGATCTTTCAATGAATGACTCTCTTTTTGTCTAACAGTATAAAACGATAGAATTTATCCATTTATCTGGATGGTTCCTGGCACCTAAATATATATAGGCATATATTACTATCATCTATTTAATCTTTATGGTAAAATTATACTATAAGAGGTGATTTATTGTTTCTGCCGTAAAGAGGGGGTGAATGATATATATGTCTATTAAAAAGGGAATAAAACTTAAGTTTGCAATCAGTTTATTGGTAGCGTTTACAGTTTGTAGCACGACCACTATTAATTGGTATTTATCTGTTCAGGCGCTTAAAAATACCTTAACTGAAAATTATCTAGAAAATAACTATCAATACGCAAAAAAAATCACCTTAAATACGAATGAATTACTTCACAATATGCAACAACAACTCGGTACGTTAGCCAACATACTAGGCCATCAAGCATTCAATCAATCTGATTTAGATGATTGGAGAGCTGCCAACAGTGGTTATTTAAATTCATTATTTACAACAGATGCAAACGGTGTCGTTCAATTAATGAGTCCTCAAGCGGTGCCAAATAATAAGAATAGCGTTCAGCCTGGAACTCAAATTAAGTCAGATTTGATGACGCAAGCTTTAAAAAATAAGAAACCCTTTATTTCTGACCCTTATTTAGCACAAACAGGGAACTTAATGATTCTCATCTCCTTTCCTATTTTTGATGAGACTGGAAATTATAAAGGTGTTGTCGATGGCACGATCTATCTAGACAGCGATAGTTCGCTCAAAAGGGTCCTTAATCACCATGAATTTTTAGATGAATCATCCGTTTTTGTTGTTGATCGATCAGGTCAAATTATTTATCATCCAGATTCAGATCGAATCAATGAATCTATAGCCGATCACCCTCTTGTACAAAACGTGATTCAAGGAAATAGCGGATCAGCCCAAATCATTAACAGCAGGGGGACCGAATATTTTTCTGGATATGCCTATGTGGAGCAAACAGGTTGGGGCATTATTACCCAAACACCTACTTCTGTAATAGAAGAGCCCCTTCACAACCTAACAAAAAAGGTCATTATTCAGCCCCTTCCACTACTATTATTAATCTTGTTACTTGCTTGGCTATTTACAAATCACCTCTCTAAACCTCTTAGTAAGTTAGCCAGATTTTCAGAAGAAGCGATTCAATCCAATAAAGTCACTCATTCGATTCATCATTTAGAAATAAAGTCACCTATTTATGAAGTACGTCAACTGTACAAACATATTCAAAAACATTTTCAATTATTAAATACCCAAATACAACAAGACGGTCTTACAGGGTTAGCGAATCGAAGATCCTTTGATTTACAAATAAAAGAATGGATTGAGCAGAAAACACCATTTTCATTAATTATGATTGATATCGATAACTTTAAGAACTTCAATGATGTATATGGCCATTTAGTTGGAGATGATGTGTTAAGATTTCTTGCTTCAATTATGCATAACGTGTCTCGCGAAGATGACTTATGTTATCGTTATGGCGGAGAGGAATTCGTGATCCTATTGAAAGATAAGGATGTGGAGGACGCCTTTGCATTAGCAGAACGCCTGCGCTCAACACTAGCTCAGACACCAAGTCCTGCAGGTCAACCGATCACTATTTCCTTAGGCGTTTCTTCTTATCAAGAGAAGGATCAGCTCCCAGAAGACGTCATAAAAAGAGCCGATTCTGCCCTCTATCAATCAAAGCGTGAAGGAAAAAACAGAACAACGATAAGACATTAGGTGCCTGGCACCTTCCTCTCGAAATAGTAGTAGGGGTTATTCGCGTTGGGACATGCCCTGGAAGAAGCGAGTATAGCCGAGGAACACGATTCCTCAAAAGAATAAATAGTTATTATCTATTTAATAGCAGCGGGGCTGTTCCATAAGGTGTCTAACACCTTATGGAACAGCCCCGCTTTAATTTATCATGCTTTTATTATTCTATAAACCTACATATATCTCAGGGTGATAAGGAGAAAACCTAAACTTAGTCTTTCTCCTTATCGCCCTTCTCCTTATCATCCTTCGACTGGGTTCCTTTTTCTGGGTTAAATCTGTTCATCGTACTCACGATTAAATCCCTCGACATCACTGCTGCACCAGTAACAAGTATGCCTTGGACAACCGACTGTATTTCAAATCCATAATACAGCAGACAAGAAATGACCGCAAAAAGCAACTTTATCCATGCATGACACCAGAGAGGAATACATGGCGTTTGTCTCAAAAAAACCCCGATAATATACAAAACAGGAATCAAAATAAACGCATCCGGTCTAATATAATCGTTAATATTCATTCGATTGATCACCTATATCTCATTGTAAATTAGGGCACGAACTCTTAAATTAACTTATTCAACCGTCACATATTTGTTCATTCTATTTCCGATTATCTGGAGGGTGCCTAGCACCTCAATAGGTGGCATACTACGTCTTCTATAGAGGCTTCTTGGTTTGCTGCCATGTCTAGACTTTCACGCGCTTCCTCTAACGTGCCAACAAACCGGATCCCCCCTTTACTTAGTACACCAACCCGATCGCACAGATGGATCATTTCATGGATATCATGGGTAATATACACAATCGTTTTTCCTTGTTGTGCCATCTTCTTCATATATTGATTAATCTCTAGCTTCGACTGAAGATCAATTCCAACCGTTGGCTCGTCCATCAATAAAATTGCCGGATCATGAATGAGCGCAACCGCAATATTCAACTTGCGTTTCATGCCACCTGATAAATTGGATACTTTCTCATTCCACTTATCTCGTAAGGAAACAGCCTCACATAACTCTAATAACTTCTCTTCAGATGGCTTAACACTCACAAACCTACTCCAAAAATGAAAGTTTTCCTTTACCGTAAACTCTTCCCATAAAGCAATTTCTTGTGGAACAAAACCAATCATTTGACGAATTTGCTTCTTATGCTTGCTTAAGTCCAACCCCTTCATCACAACACTACCTGCAGATGGCTTTAACACAGTGGCGAGGATCGAAACCAAGGTTGATTTCCCTGCCCCATTCTCTCCCAATAAGCCAAATATTTCGCCTTCATGGATATCCAACGAAACACCCTTTAGCAGCTGATATTTTCCATACTTTTTATCAATATTTTTCATGTGAATCATCGTAAACGTAGCCTCCAAACCGTCCATTTCCAGAAAAGGAAAGAGCCCCCCATCATCGTTAAACCTATTCTCCACATTTCACTCATATTCATTACCCGTAACAGTTGCTGTGGCAACCACTCTGACAAAGTTGCTAATGCTGGTGAAAGTTCAGTAATCGGGAAAAAGCTTCCTCCCGAAATGGCAAGAATAAACGCAACCAGTATGCTTGCCACATAATAGCTTCCAAGATGACGAATAAAACTAGCCAACCAAACACTAAGCGAAATGGAAAAAACAAGAAATAAAATCATCCCTACAAAAAGAGACAGTTCTCTCTCCATCCACCCAAAATGAGATAATATCCAAAAACTAAGCAAAGCCTGACCACTATGAACAAGCAAAAAAGCACAGGCTGTTTGAAATAAATAGGAAGACAACCCTTTGTACGTTGTCATAATACGTGAAAACACAACCGAACGTTCTTTCACGACCCAATCAGACATCATAAAACAAGAGATCATCGTAAAAAAGCTCCAAATTCCTAAATAAGGAACAAATAAAGCACCTTTTTCTGTTTCCATATCATTTCCCACTTCTTGTGATCCATTCTCTTGTACATAATGAATCGTCATAAGCGGTTCTGGTTCCCATTGACCGAGAGTATAATCGTAAGCCTCTTGCCAAATGAGGTGCCCATCCATTTGCTTTCGTTCATATAATTGCATCACTCGATTGGACGCTTTAATCGCGCTTGTCATTTTTGTGACCTCACTTGCCACTACTTCCTGAACAATTCCAGATGCAACCGATGTAGGAGATGTCCATAGCTCAACCATTGCCTCTCTCTCTTCCTTCAACAAATGCTCCTGAAACCGAGGTTTAATAACAAAAACACTATCCACCTCATTACGCTCTAGGAGAGTACTTGCATCTTCAGAAGAAACTTCATTTATCACCAGCATTTCTTGCTTTTTCATTTGCTCGATCACTTTTTTCGAAAAAACACTTTGATCTTCATCCACAAACCCGATTGGAATAACCCATTCTGTTTGCTGCTTTTCCAAAAAAGACCCCAGCAATATAGAAGCTGCAAGCGGGATCATGAATAAAAGAAAGAACCCAGGCGCTATCATTCGTTTCAGCTTTCCAATCATGATTCTCATTTCTTAAACCCTCTCCTTTCGTCGCTGTAAACTCCAACCTGCAACAAATAAACAGCCGAATGAAAAGAGAAGAAGAAAGAGTCCTAACCTACCAGAAGCATAAACGGTCCATTCCTGATGGAGTGAAAACATCCATTTTAGAATCCATCCATTAAGCGAAAAAGCATTAAGCTCCTTGAGCCACTCAGGAAAATAAACAGAAGGAATAAAATGCTCTCCGATCGTAGCACCTAGCACCATCACAAGAAGACTGACAATAAGAACTACTTTTTCATTGTCAATCAAGGCTTCCAGCATGACAAACAAACTCAGGAAAACAAGTATAATAAGCATCGTCGCTCCAATAAGGACGGCTACTTGAGAACCAGACGTCCACCCTTGCCAAATCGAAAACGGAATAGACACCAGAAGAGAACTACCAAGAACAAACAAATAAGCAGCCAGCATCCGAGCAAATACCGATTGAATCTTTAAAAATCCCATTCCAGCTAGTCTAAGATCGATCGATCGATTCATATTTGCCTTTAAAAGAAAAAGACCCATATAACTCCAAACCATCATGAGAAGAACATAAAACGAAATCGCATAATAGTGTAGAATGCTTTGTTGAAAAAGATTAGGCTGCTCTACTCTTTCAAATAATTCTCCTCTCCCTAAAACATGTAATGAAAAAGAAAGAACAGCTCTTTTAAATTGATCTTTTTGTTCGCTCTTAGAAAAACCAGCTTCCTCCATAAAATGATCAATCGTATTGATGCCACTTTGAGCAGCAGATGTAAAATCAGCAGCACTTTCCATCACATAACGAATAAGCTGTGATTGCAGGGGGCGCTGCTTATTACCAATCACTGTCACAGGCGTGTTCTTCCCTCTCGCCACATCTCGGCTAAAGCCCTTTGGAATATGGATAATTGCCGCAATTTCATTAGCATGAAGATAGGCCTCTGCTGTCTGCTTATCTACCTTCACTGTTTTCATCAGTTGATTTAAATGAGGACTTTCAGTCAGTTGGCGGATAACAAGTTCTGTTTCTACTGTCACATCTTCGTTTACGATCGCCACTTTAAACTGTTGAACACGAGCTTCTTCCTTTAATAGTTGACTACCCATAAGAGCAGCCCCTAACAAAAAGAAAATAGGTGTCAGCCACAAGATGATGGCTGACCTCCTATTTTTCAACAGAGTTTTTATATAAATAGACGTAAAGATTAGTGTATTTTTCATATGAAACACCTATTATGAATAAATAGTATTCTCTTATTTAAACTCAGCATCGTCTGTTCTGAAAAAATGATTCTATTAATAGCCGTCGAAATAGTAATCTTCCCCATAATCATAATAAGAATCCTCATAATAATAATCGTCATAACCATAGTCATAGTAAGAATCCTCATACCTGTAATAAGAATCCTCTGGGATTAGTCCATACTTTTCTCCAAGTTCATAAATGTTTGTACCTACTTTTTCACTAATAGCAAACATTTCATCTTCAGAAATTTTGACTACATTGAGTCCGTCGTCAGAATTCGTATCCAAAGTTGGCAATTGTACTTTATCCTTAAGAGTTGTTTTTGTATCAAGATTTAGGGTAATGGATCCAGAATCATAATCATCTTCCATCTCTAATTCAATCGTAAACTTTTCATCACTATATTCTTTCTTTAGGTTCACATCACTTACTTGCTTAATCTCACCTTTAATTTCATTCGGAGCATCATAGAAGCTACGTCCATTAAACCCTAGTTCAAACTCACGATTAATCGTTTGCTTGCTTCCGTCTGCCCCTTTAAAGTGGCTCGCCATCGTGAACGTGACATCTTCCTTGTTACCATATTCTTCAACAGAAAAAGTAGCTTTCAAGTCTTCCGTGCGCGTTTCTTTCTTCGTCTGAATATGATTCGTGAATTGGAAGATAGCATTGAAATCTTCATCCTCTTCAGGAGATAATTCGACCTTCCATTCATTCAACTTCTGGTTATCTCCATAAGGAACATTTTTACTTGTTACGACCGTATTTATTTGTTCACCATCGACACTTAAAGCTAATGTCATATGACGGTCAATAATTTGTTCATTTTTATCGATCAATAGAGTGGAAGTGAAACCATTAGGATAATCAATCGCTTGCATTTCATTTTTCATTTCTTTAAGTCCATCTACCATTTCCTCTTTCAATTCACTTGCATCTGATAATTCTGCAGCCAGCTCACCTTCCAAAGCAGCAGCTTCAGCTAGTTTCTCTACTCGGTTAACAATCATATTATGAAGCTCTTGATCTTGGATAATATGATCCATAAATCGATTAACCAATTCTTTCGTTTCTATCGCTGAGAGGGTAAGCCTTACTGCCCTTAATTTCATTTGCTCCCCTTCATGCTCATATTTAACACCTTTCTGAACTTGGAAGCTTTCATCCTTTAGTTCAGTGAGTAAAAATTCGGAGTACTGTTCTTGTAAGTATTCCTTCTCTTTGTCTGTTACTATAAAATTCTTAAGTTCAAGATCTGATAACTCCAATGTTTCTGGTCCTACATAATACGGATCAATCATTCGCATAAACTCTCCGTATTCATTAAAGTTCAAATAAAAGAATTTTTCATAGAGCAAAGGAACCTTTATCCCCATTTGATCCTTCGACTGAAACAATTCAACATCGATTGCTTTCTTATTCTCTACATTTAAAGCAAGTGAATAATGACCTTGCTTATTAACAGGATCTTGTACGGTTTTAGCTGAAATCGAAGCGGCACTTAATAACTCACGCATCATTTCAAATTCTGGATCACCTGCAGCCGAATCCAACTCTAAATCACCACTTAATACCACTTCTGATTGGGATGGCTGTTCTAGCGCTTTTTCTTGAAATTCAATGGTGTCGCCATATTTTGTTTCCAACTCGGTCACGCTTTGCTGAAATGTTTTATATTCGGACAGTAAATACAGCTCTTTCGGACTTAGTTTTAATAAAAACGCTGCTGTAGCAGACCCTCCTACGATTAAAAGAATAAGTACGATAAAAATAGGTTTTTTCCAAAAAGGAAATTTTCCAGGTGTCCTTATTTCAGGTTGTTTTGGGCGTATTTCTGCCTCTGCTCCTGCACTAATTTGTTGTTCCCCTATTGGTTCTTCTCGATTGACTGGAGCACCACAAGATGTACAGAATCTAGCATCCTGACTTAATGCTGCACCACATGATTGACAATTTTTCACTTTTCTCATTCTCTCCCCTTTAAATTAACTAATTCCTTTAAAGATGGAACCTTTTTCATCATATATAAATCTCTATATTAATTCTATAACTTTGACATTTTTAGACATTTTAAGACGCAACTTTTTGCCCTTGTAGGTAAATGAAGAAAGACTAATGATACAACTTGCATCATCAATCTTTCTTTATTTATTAAATCTAAGGGCCTATTCTGCTAACTCACATACAATCTCATCATCATTGACCAACAACCTGTTCAGCATGGTTTGGGTCAACATAAGTAGATTGAATGGATATTAATTTATATCGTAAAATTCTTTCAACCGCTTCATCAATTCTAGTTTCTGCTAATTTTCCTGCTTGGACGGCGTTTAAAACCCCTTTGTATACTTGATCTTGATTTTGGAACGTGTGACAGACTAATAAGACGTCAGCACCTGCTTGGACGGCCTCAAAGCCCAAATCTTGGTAAGTAAAGTACTTGCTGACCGCTCCCATTTCAAGATCGTCTGTTACGACAAGACCTGTGTAACCGAGTTGTTCTCTTAATAAATCTTGAATGATCACCGGTGAAATACTTGCTGGTTTTTCTTGATCGTAAGCCGGATATTTAATATGTGTAACCATTACAAAAAATTGATTATGATCCACATTTTCGATCATTTTCTTAAATGGATAAATATCATTGTTCTCTAAATCCCATTTATTCGCTTCTACTGATGATGTCTCTATATGTGGATCAATAGTGCTTCGACCATTACCAGGAAAATGCTTTAAGGTAGCCGCAATACCTGAATCAGCTAATCCATTCACCACCTGCTTACCGAACTGATAGGCATGATCTGGATCACTACCAAAAGAACGCGTATCTATGGAGGATAAATCCACATCTGGTGCATAGTTGACATTAATCCCCATCGCCGCTAATTCTCGTCCTGTACGCTTAGCCGTCGTATAAATTTCTTGCTCATCCCCTCTTTTTCCAAGTTCTTGCTGAGAAGGGATTGGAGAAACTCTATCTCTCATCCGAACGATAGATCCGCCCTCTTGATCAATACTAATCGTGAGAGGAATCTGGTCATTAGACGCATTTTGGGCCAAGCCTTGCAGATCATTCGTTAACTGTGCAACTTGCTTTGGTGTTTCCATGTTACGGTCATACAAAATAACTCCACCAACGTGATAGTCTTCAATCATCTTTTTGATATGCTCATCAACTTGATGACTCTGGAACCCTACTACCATTAATTGACCAATCTTTTCCTCCAGAGTCATACTGTCCATAATCGATGTCACTTTTTCATCTAACGACATTTCTTCCTGCTGTTCTTCTGCATCAGTAGTTGTCTCTTCTTCTACTTGTTTTTCCTCTGTTTTGGATTCATCTGAGTTAGATTCCTCACGATCCTGTTGAGAAATTGTGTTTTCTTCTTGACCTTTTGGAGAATCAAAGGCTCCAATTGGACCAACGAGCCAAATGGTAAGAAGAAAGGCTAAAATGGCCAATAAAAAAAATCTTATTCGATATGTTTTTTTCGTTCGCCTCATTATTCTACTCTAGAATCTAACTTTTTCAATTCAGGGTCATCTAAAGTCCACTGACCATTTTCCTTCACTAGATTCCAGTATCCACCCCATTCCTGTACTAAAATGGTGCCATCTTCTTGATTATCGTAAGAAGTCATTTCGATATAGGCTTTTGCTGAATTGCCATCCACACTCTCTACTTCAAGCGTTGTAACATCGTCCCTTATATTTGCTTCCAATCCTTCTCTCCATCCATCTAATGTATTTTTCTTTTTCATGGATGACGAAAAAAGATCGTGGGCAGATGAAAAGTCATCAGCTGAAATATTGCTATAATGGGAAATAATGGAATTCTCAATCGCCTGTTTCTCAGTTTCTCCCTCAGAAGCTACTTCTTCCTCTTCTTCAGCCGCTAACTCTTCACTTTCATTATACTTGATGTCTAATTGCAGATTATACATGCCTTTCTTAATTGTAACCTCTTGACTCTTTTTTACCCCTGACGGAAACTCTTTTTCTGCATATACTTTTATTGATCCATCGATCGGAATAGGCCCAAGGGAACCAATATCGTAAATGGTTTCTTCCGTACTTTTTCCGTTTACATATAGAATGGCATCATCATAGCTATAGAGATCAACATAATAATCTGACCATCTAAATTTTAGAGGCGATTTAGACAGGTCTATTTCTGACGTATCGATTTCATCCTCTTGTTCTACTTCTCCATACTCACCATTTACAATGGCTTTTACATCATAAACACCTGGTAAAAAAGGACCGAATGTTTTTTCTTTTCCACTTTTAAGGGTACCCTCTTTTTTATCATTGAAATAAATATCTGTCTTATCTTCACTTGATGAAACTTTAGCGTAAATAGGTTTGATTTGAACAACATAGTAATCAAATATCAACCATTTTTTCCCGTTATCCTTTAACTGAGCGATCGAAGAGTCCTCTTTATTAAAGCTAACTGCTGGGATTGAATCAGTAGACTCATATAATGCAAGATTCTGATTAAAGCTCTCTGACATAGCTGTAATCATCCGTGGATCTTCATGTAAATAAGTTATAAATGCCTTTGTTTGCTCATCATCTACTGAAAGTTCTAACTGACCTTCGTTAATGAACTGTTTTACCTTTTGCGTATCTTTTGATTCAATTGCTTCCATAAACTGATTGGCAGTAGCTTCCGGCCCAAACATATTACTAATGACATAGTAACTACCTACTAGCAGAATAGCGAACGTCACAGCAATAGTCGTAAGAACTTTCGCCTTTTTACTAAGTGGTTTTCTTGGTGGAGGAGGCGTCATTTGCTGATTTTCCATTGAAGGAGTTCCATTCGTTGATTGTGTGGAAGCAGTTGGCTTCGAGACAGGATTTGGACTTTTCACAGGTTGTCCGCATTCTTTACAAAAAACAGCCCCTTCCTTTAGTTGATTTCCACAGTGTTTACAATACTCCACTAAAAATTCACTCCTATTTTCAAAAGTATTCTTTATCATAAAATTCTATGAATATCGTACCATCACAATGATATTCCGAAAAGTCTTTTTAACTATTTGTGTGTTTAATTCTAGAGATAATTTATGCGATTAAATATTTTTACAATAATATCCAATAATATAGATACATAGATAAGTATTTGATATTATTATAAACTAAATTAGGTAATTTATCCAAGATAGACTTCCATCAATAGGGGTCTTATCGCCTGTTAAAATGGGGTAAAATTCATATATATTCAAATAAAAGTTTCAAATAACATCAGGAGGTTATCCATGAAAAAAAGCATTGTTGGACTACTCTTTAGTGCAATCATTATTCTAGGAGTCTGTTTTAATTATAGATATAAAGGGTTAACAAGGTTACTAATTGTGGTGTATACTCATTTAGTAATCATAAAAATATGATAATAGTACTAATTTAGAAAGGAAGGATATTGATGATTTGTCCTAATTGTTCACATCAAAATGAAGGAGGGAAATTTTGCGAAAAGTGCGGAACTCCATTAACTGTAGAAGTTAATAGGGAAGCTGCCGTTACTTTTGAAGCAACAAATACCTCACAGCCTCAACAACCACAACAACCTGTCCAGCCAAATAGATACATAGAATCAACAAAAAGAGTTTCAAAAATGTATTTTGGTTATTTTATGCAAGTATTGAAGCAACCATATGCTAGTTCACAAAATGTTGGAACGGAACATTTTATTAATGGTATTATTACCATGGTACTATATGCCTTCTTCATTCCATTAACCCTATATTTCGGATTAAAAGGGGCTCTAAGTAGTGTTAATTCTTTTAGTGCAGATCTATTTGGAAGCTCCACTTCTATGGAAGTTCCTTTTACAGATGTTGTATTAAAACCAACATTCACATTCATTATCTTTATCTTTTTAATCGTTCTTTTTACATTCGTGTCAATTAAGTTGGGGCGTGTTAATGTCTCATTAAAAGAAGTCATTGCTCGTTTCGGATCCTTTTTAATTCCAATTGTAGCTATTTTAATCATTGGCGTCATTATGTCTATTCTTGAAATCAAGTTATTTGCAGCTGTTTTAGCATTAGGAATTGTTGGGTCTATTTTCTTAGTTCCACCACTTGTCATTGCTTCTTATAAAAAGGAAACAAGTGATGGGGTTGATGTCATTTATGGATCTTTTATCACTTATTTGTTAACGGTTATCGCTATTTCTATTATGGGAGACATGTTACTTGAAGCATTTCAATCTAGCTTTTTTGACTTCTTTTTTTAAAAGAATTTAAAGTAACAACACCCTAAGGGTTTCATATTGAACGCATTCCTAAATACAAAAAGCCACACAAACGTTATAACGTTTGTGTGGCTTTTCTATATGATTAACAGTATGGCAGGTGCCTAAACAAATTCTACTCAGGTCCAACAAGCCCATCATTTAACATCGGACTCCATTTATATTGGACAACGATTAAAAATTCCTACTTCATAAAGAAGACTTCCATATTATATTTCACTAGTACTCTCAAGTGCCCAGACTTGGTATTCTTCTTCACTTGAACTGCTTATTCTATAAGTAGATTCGAACTTCTTCCTACTCGTTGTACCATTAGAATAATGAATATCATATTCTTCTATTGTATGAACTAAATAGCCTTCATCCATTTCCTCGTAATCAACGACTTCTACGGAAAGAATGTCTTCTTTAATCCCCTTCGATACAATATAATCAATATAATCTTTCGATTCCTGATAAGACTTTCCATCTGGATCATGGAAGGATTCGACTATTGAGAAATCACCTTCATTCATGGCTGTCACACTTGTTTCAATGTATTGCTTCTTGAACTACTCACCACTTAATTTCTAACGAAATTTGAAGTGGGAGATTCCTGCGAACACCAGTGTATCCACCAGTTTTTTAGCAGGCTAACCCCGTCGTCCCGACGGTTCGTGCTTAATATCTTGTACGTTGGACTCGCCACACGCCCTACTTTAGCCAAGCATGAGCAACTTCGGTACGTGTGGAGGCGATTAGAACGTTGAAGATTTTACCTAGCAGACGTTATTCCTGCTAGAACCTCATATCTTCAGTTTTCAAAGAACAACTTACAGGAATATTATACCATGCAAACAAGTGTTTGTATACACAAAAAGGCGATTCATCTCCCACTTATTTTTGGGCTTCACCCTTCACAAAATTGAAGTGGGCGTCTTCTCACCTAAAATGATAAATTGTTCGAGTGAAGCCTTTCCAACTGTTGAATCCTCTTCTGGAGAAACTAATTCCTCTTCCTTAAATTCTAAATACACATCATCTGTATTCATTACTTTGACTTCATTGGTCTTAATCACGCCATTTTCCGCTTGATATTCGGCATGTAACACAATAGAGCCATCCATTGGTAATGGACCCAATTCAATAAAGTCCCCCACCTTCATTCCAGTACTTTCTCCATTTACAAACAGAGTACTATTTTCTTCATTTGAATAAATATCTACATACTGACCTTCAAATTCAAGAAAAACATCTAGTGTATTTCCATCAGCGTTAAGAAAATCCAATTCTGTAGTTTCCGTTAACTTCGCATACTCTCCATTAAAGCTTCCCTTTAACTCATATGTTCCTGGTAGAACAGGTGTAAGAGTGAGACGATCTTTAAGTTTTTCTTTTTTACCCATGAAGTCGATTTCTACTCGCTCTAAATTAGAATCTACTTTTACTTCAAAAGGTACTGCTTCTATTTTATATTCTTGATAAAGTCCTAACTTTTTATCAGCCTGTACTAGTTTAACCATTTCATTATCGTTACGATCCACAACTAAACTAACTGAGAGTGTATCCTTTTCATAAGCACTAGCAGAATCCTTTAACCCTGCTACAACTTCAGCTTGATTTCCTTTTAAAAAGGCTAAATAATTTTTTATTTCTTTATCTTCGACTTCTTCTGGGAAATCTGAAAAAGCAATAACCTCTTTCGCTTTTTCAACATCCTGTTCCTCAACTACTGCTTCAAATTTCTCTACAGTCTTTTGAGGAGAGTACATACTTTCAAGAAACTTATGACCTCCAAATCCTAAGGCAGCTACTATTGCAATAGATATCAGGATCACTTGGTTCTTTTTAGACATAGGCTTTCTTGGTTCTTGATATCTCTGCTCAGTATTTGGCTGAACGGAAGACCTATGGTGAACACTAGCTGTCTCTTGAAACATAGACTCGTCGAATTTATTCCCACAAGAGTTACAAAAGATTTGACCTTCTCTCCGCTCTACACCACAATTTTTACAAAACTTCATCAATCTTATCCCCTTTTTCACATAGATACATAAAAGATCTGTTAAAAGTCCAGACCTCTGACCTGCATGGATGTCTGCTTTACTCTGCAAAGAAAAAAGTAAACATTATTATTCTATCCTTCTATAGAAAGATAGGATAATTATAACAAAAACATAGGGATTTATACATAAATAATGATTATTATGCTTAAATACATCTCACTTTCCTTAGGGGATTCAAATGTGAATCACGATATTTCCATTCTAAGCACGGAGACTTTCCTCACCCTCCAACCGAGGTATATCTATAACCTAGACTCCATTAAATACCATAAAATGTAAAAAATATTGTTATTTTTAACAGAAAACCTATACAAATTACTCTAATTACCGTTATAATGATAAATATTTTAACCTATAGTTCTATTAACCTATTGGTTTTATAGGTATTATAGGTTTAGTTGTCACACTCGGATTCGGTCTCTTTTCTTATTTGAAGGGAAAGAGACAAGTGAAACAACCAGCTCTGACCGCTATGAGTCTTTCACAACAACTAACCAAGGGGCAAGAAACGAAAACCTTTGCTCCAAGTGAAGGCGAACAAAGTAGCGAAAAAACTAGCTTTTATGAGGATCGTGATCCTGAAAGGCCTGAACCAAAGATGGATGACCTTTCCCTGCAGCCCTTGCCTTCATTTGATTTTTCGGATATACCTGTTAGGAACCACCAAAACGTTAGTGAGACAGAAGTACTTTCAGAAGATCATGATGTTACAAAGACACTCGTTCTAGGAAAAAAGAGTGTTCATGTCCATCATGTCCAGGTTCCTGAAGAAGACAGGATTGCAGAAACGACTGTAATCGGCGAAGAAGAAGTTGAAGTGACAAAGGTGCTAAGTCAGGAATCCGTGGGAATGAAAAAGTAAGACGGATAAGATCCTGATTACACTCAGTAAAATCGCCTTATTTTTATTCGTTGTCTAGAAGATGAAAAAGAAGATCCTCTTGATCGGGATCTTCTTTTTTGGGTGGTACCAGTAGCATGCTCCAAGATCAATTTCTAATTATCTGGATGGTCCCTGGCACCTTTATTCTTTATAGAAAGGTATTTGTAACTTAATTTTATAGGAGTCTAGTAAACTATATAAATTGTATACTTGTTTTACTTGCTTTGTTGCCCATCCAATATCTGTCGCATATTGATGGGTGGCCACTCCATTAGCTACACTATCTTGCGGATTCCATCTCATCTTATATAAGGTGTCTTGTCCGGAATTGATATAACCTTGTGAAATAAATTTTGCTCCCCCTACGATGGCATCTACAGGAGAAAACCATCCCGCATCATAAGCAAATTTAGCCCCACTGGTTACGGCGGATCCGTCATAGGCTCCGATCCCAAACATATTGTAAACGGTTTTGCCATATATCTCTACACCTTTAGCTAGCTGCGAGGTACCATTTCCTGTTTCTAATAAGGCATGGGAAATAAGATATATATCGTTTACTCCATGCTTCTCACCGGCCGCAATGAAGGTAGCCGCATGTCCTGCTAGCACTCCTTTTCCGGCTAGAATTCTTTCGTTTACCTCAAATTGATCTAAATTAGTCGCCTCAGATAGCTTTAAGAATTGTAAGGATGTTACAGAATCATCGATAAAATTGTTCGGATCGAGATGGTATGCAACATCGTCTGGGCTGGCATTCACCCATGCCTTGTTGTAGTCGATTTCATACCAATCGTATCCATCTGTTCCTTTAGTCGTTGATTTAATTTGAACCTTTTCACCACTGTTTACTTTTCCGACAACCCAATAATCCGTTCCTGCGCCACCTCTTATATTCCAAGTAGATCCTTGCACGATTCCGCTTGTAGGATTGGTTTTGTCATTGATGAGTAGAGCGTCTTCACGTATGTAGGTTGTATATTTAGTATCTGTTTGCGGATTTGCTTTCATTTGAATGTTTGTTAGATCCGCTAAAGATATGTCATATTCCTCATATTGAATATTGATTTTCTGGTTAGGTGAACTTGGTTTATCCTCTATTTTATCTATTAAATATTGCGTGCTAACATAACCGGTTTGTCCGTTGGCAGTGACTCTCGCCCAGCCATTTTCTTCAGAATATATTGTAACAACCGTACCTGGCGCGAGCTTCGTTATAATAGTCGCTTTTGTCGATGGTTCAGACCGCATATTAAGATTTGATCCTAGATTTATATCTACATATTTTGAAAGGGTTTCTGTTTCAGGTGTCTTATCTGTTTCCTGCTCATTACTTGATTGATCGTTCTCAAAGTCATCTCCTGCATCTGTTTCTGGTATAACGGGTTCCAGTTTTGCAGGTTCTGGTGTTGCAGGTTCTGGTGTTGCAGGTTCTGGTATTGTAGGATTGGGAACAACTGGATTACTCTCTGAAGTAGAATCTGAATCCTGGTTTGCTCCCGGTTTTACAGTTGACAGATATTCAGAGCTAACGTATCCTTCTTTCCCATAAGCTTTTATTTGTGACCATCCATTTTCTTCGGAAATGACTGTTACTTCATGACCTCTGGCTAACTTGATGATGATGGACGCATTTGTAGATGGTTTGTTGCGCATATTTAAGTTAGATCCCTTGTCTACATCTACATATTGAATGGTTGGTGCTGGCGCTGTAGGTGCTGGTGTACTCGGAGTACTTGGCTTTGTTTTTGACAGATAGGCTGTACTTACATAGCCTTCTTTTCCGGCTGCTTTCACTTTTGCCCAGCCATCTTTCTCAGAATAGATCGTGACTTTAGTGCCATCCTTTAGTTTCGCTAAAACAGTGGATTTCGTTGTGGCGCTTGTTCTTAGATTTAAATAAGTACTTGAGCCGACTTTCACGTATTCCGTTGTTATAGTTGGTGCTGGTGTTAGCTTTGGTGCCGGTGTTGCTGTTGTACTTGCGGTACTTGGCTTTGTTTTTGACAGATAACCCGTACTTACATAGCCTTCTTTTCCGGCTGCTTTCACTTTTGCCCAGCCATCTTTCTCAGAATAGATCGTGACTTCAGTACCATCCTTTAATTTCGCTAAAACAGTGGACTTTGTTGTGGCACTTGTTCTCAGATTCAAATGAGATCCTGAGCCTACTTTCACGTATTGTGTTGTTGTAATCTCATTGATTTCAGCAACTGGTGTATCGTTTTCTGCAGCATGAATCACTTTTGCAAAAGCCGGGGTAGATAATACAGCAAAACAGATACTAGGCAAAATTATCTTTTTCATTCTTACCTCCTATAATATGTGTTAGGAAAATTATACTAATAAAGAGTATTTTAGATAAATTCTATCATATTTTTTTATTTTAGTAGATTACAATACGGTAAAATAGATCGAAATTTGTAAGATATTTCTTTTAATCGCTGTTTAATAGTCACAATTTCCTTTTATTCCACATAATTCTTAGGACATCACAGTGGACAGCTATCCTATCTTGTTACATTTGGTCAAATATTCAGCAAGTGCTATAATTTTAAAAAAACTTAAGCGTTATCGAGGATTGCTCTCTACCTTTTTAAATGGAGGAATTAGTCATGAAAAAAATCTATATAAATGGAGAAATTTATACATTTGACCCATTACAACCTTATGTCACTGCAGTTGTTGTGGATCATGGCCGCTTTATTGATATGGGAACAACAGAGGAAATGTTGTTGCAATGGGGACGAGCCGACAGTGAAAAAATTGATTTAGAGGGAAGAGCAGTTACACCTGGACTTACCGATAGCCATCTACATCTGTCGGGTGTAGCCTTCAATTTCCTAGATTTAAACTTAACAGGGGTAACATCGAAACAAGAGATGTTAGAAAAAATCCGGGCAAAAGCGAGTACACTCCAACCAGGAGAATGGTTAATTGGAAGCGGCTGGGATGAAAATCTTTTTACAGAGGGGTCCATCCCTACCATTGAAGAATTAGATCATATCGCTCCCCATTGCCCAGTATTCCTATCAAGAATTTGTTGGCATGCTTTCCTTGTGAATACGAAGGCATTGGACGTTTGTCACTATCATCCATCAATGACCGTTCCTGAAGGAGGAACCGTTGTCCTTGATGAACGGACGAAAAAACCGACAGGACGACTACTTGAATCGGCGGCAAACTTCATTAAAGAACAGATACCAGAAAAATCATATGATCAGTTGAAAAAGGCTGTTCGAAAAGCGATCTGTTATGCCATGGAAAAAGGGTTAACAAGTGTACATACAAATGATCCACTCTATTTAGGTGGTTTTCAGCAAACGTATCAACTATATGATGAGTTATTAAATCAGGAACAGCTTGGTCTCCGGTGTAATCTATTAATCGACCACCCCTTTATGAATGACTTAAAGGAAGCTGGGATGTATGCTGGCTATGGAAATGAAACATTGCAAATTGGGGCTGTTAAAATCTTTGCAGATGGTGCTTTGGGAAGCAGAACTGCTCTTTTGTCTGAAGCGTACAGCGATGTGGTTGGACATTTCGGAGAAGCTATCCATACTCAAGAGGTTCTTTACGATATTGTTCGAGAGGCCCGTTCTCTTTCTATGCCGATTGCTGTTCATACCATTGGGGATCAGGCGTTAGAAAATGTATTGGATGTGTTGGATCAGTTTCCGACTGTTTCCTATCGAGATAGACTGATTCATGTGCAAATTTTACGGCAAGAATTAATGAAACGTCTTGCACATCCAAGTCGTGTTGCTGATATTCAGCCAAGATTTATCGCCAGTGATTTTCCATGGGTGCAGGAACGACTTGGAATGGAACGGATTCAACTGTCGTATGCTTGGAAAAGTTTACTGTCTTCAGGTGTTCTTTGTGCAGGTGGTTCAGATGCTCCTGTCGAACCGCTCGATCCATTACTCGGTATCCATGCCGCTGTTACCCGAAAGGCACCAGGCCAAAACCATATTGGCTGGAACGAAAATGAAAAGTTGACTATGACTGAGGCATTCAAATTGTTTACTGTCATGGGGGCATATCCTACGAATGAAGAAAATAGAAAAGGCACGATTACAAGAGGAAAACTTGCCGATATGACCGTGTATTCATCTAACCCATTTAGAATGAGGGATGCCGATGAATTATTACATACGGATATCGATATGACGATTATTGGTGGAAATAGAATGTAGGTGCCAGGCACTATTCAAAAAAAGGATGTATGTTTTGATGGTAATTTGCACAAATTACTTGTAAGTTTTCACTTTATGGGAGGAAATAGAATGAAACACGTATGGGCCTTATCGATAAAGTTTGCTGCTATAGGAACTGTATTGTTTTCTATATTCGGCATATTCAATATTGCACTACCTACTCTCGTTATTATGTCTGTGGTCACCACAGTGATTGCTTACTTTGTCGGCGACTTAGTCATCCTTCCCAAACTAGGAAACCTCGTTGCGATCCTTGGAGATCTAATTCTTACCTTTGGGTTACTGTTAATGATGAGCTATCTATTTATTGATACTACCTTAAATAGGGTATCTGCTTCCTCATTTTCTGCTCTTTCTATTACAGCGATCGAAGTCCTTTTTCACCTTTATGTGAAAAAACATATCTTTACAAATTCAGATGAAAGCTATATCCCTACAGTGACCAAAAGTGATCAGTTTGCAACAGAGTTCTCCAAAGAACTAAAAGATACGAATACAAGTCCTAAAACAGATGATGAATGATCCCCCACTTCAAATTTTCTAACGAGAATTTGAAGTGAGGCTTTCTAATATGCCCTTGTTTTTCCATGGATACAATACATATAGGGAGATCTTGTAGCGTCCCTATGATTGCTTTTTATTTTAAAAAGCTCATAAAGTTAGAGAATGAAGTTACTAAGTCTTGATAGTATCCAATCAATTTATCCTTTAAAGGGTTTTGGTTGGATTGATCACTTTCTACTTCTTCTTTTTGGTCACTTTCTTGTTCATTTTGACTTACTTCTACCGTTTCAACATTTGAAACTTCTTCTTCAGCTACTGCTTGAACTGGTTCTACAAGATCTGTTTCAGCATTTTCTGCTGTTTCTTGTTCACCTGGTGCTTCATCATTCTCTACATTCACTTGGCTTTCTACATTAACCTCGGAGGTATTCGTTACATCTAAACTTGATTCATCCACAGTCGTTTCTAATGCTGAATCTGTATCTACAGTTGTTGCTTCTACTGCTTCACTATCAACTGATACTGCTGATAAATCATCTGCAACGATTTCTGATTCGTCACCTGTTAATTCTGTATTTGTTTGACTAAAGTACTGATCAATGAGAGATTGATAGTTTTCAATGAGACTTTGATAATTACCACCGATTAATTGATAGGTTTCATTTACCCATTGATCAAGAGAGTCATCATCTTGATTTTGTTCTTCTGTTCCAGAGTTGATATTTCCTGCTTCATCGAAACTTTCTTCAGTCGCTTCATCAACTAGAGCAGATTCATCTTCGATTACTTCTTCCGTTTCTGTTTCTGAATCAACTGGAGTTTCTCCTTCTTCCTCTGTTCCTTCTTCAGCTACTACTTCTCCATCAGCTTCTGCTTCATCTTCGATTACTTCTTCTGTTTCTGTTTCTGAATCAACTGGAGTTTCTCCTTCTTCCTCTGTTCCTTCTTCTACTTCTACTGCTTCATCAGACTCTGCCTCTTCTTCGGCTACTTCTTCCGCTTCTGTTTCTGAATCAACCGGAGTTTCTCCTTCTTCCTCTGTTCCTTCTTCTACTTCTGCTTCTTCATCAGACTCTGCTCCATCTTCGGCTACTTCTTCCGCTTCTATTTCTGAATCAACCGGAGTTTCTCCTTCTTCCTCTGTTCCTTCTTCAGCTTCTGCTTCATCATCAACTTCTGCTGGAACTTCAGTTTCTTCTCCCTCTTGTAACTCCTCATCACTAGTTTCATCTAGATTATCTTCCGGATCATCATTAGTTGTGTCGAGTTCATCTGTTTTGAACGAATTATTTTTAGCTAATTCGCTAACTAGTTTTCCTTTTTCAGGAGATCCTGGCAGGCTGTTTGCTAGTGTAGATACTTCCTGACCATGATTCTTTACTTGTTCAATAATTTCTGGATTAACTCCCTTTTCATCAAGCTCCGCTGCAGAAATGGGTGCACCGGCAACTAAAAAGGTTGCGGCCATCATAGATGTCGACATCACTAATGGAGCTATTTTCTTCGATAATGTTTTGTTCTTCTTGGAATCCATTTGTTTTTTATTCATTTTCTTCATCTCCTAATTCGTATTTGTCGTTTTGCTGGCAGGATGAATTTTCTCCTGAAGTCCATTTTTGTACGTAGAAAACTCTCGCTAGCACCCTGAGAAAGAATGAAAGATCTCAAGCCTTCTAACTAGTAACTCTATCAACTGCCTATCTCTAACTATAGGAAAGTGATATTACTATTCCATGTTACTAGGGTTAAAAAAAATAACAGTTTTCTTACGTATTTGTAGAATTTTGCAACAAAGGAAACTTTTCAGAACGGTAAATGACCCTTATTTTATACATAATGATTACGCCTTCATTATTGCTTCAATGCTATTTCCATTGTTTTCCCCATACGGTAAAATATTCATACACATGTATTATTTTCCTTTACAAAAAACATCAGTAAATGACATTCACTTTTCTTTTATTAAGGGAATATAATAATTCACTTAACGGAAAAGGAATATTTTACTACTCAATCATTTCTAAAAAAGACTGTATGTAATAGCTTTATCGTTGAAATCACGATCACTCCTTCCTTACATCATCGATCAAACTAAATGTTACAAATCGACATCACGAATCATTCCTTTTTCCTGCAGACAGTGGCGAAATTCCCTATTTTCCTATTTTGAAAGACATGACTAAATGACCGCTTTTATCCATTTACTAATACTTTACGATGAATTCAAATTTTCTAAATATTCATTATCTAAACTTTAGTAGACGACAAGGAGGGCTAAAATATGAAAGAAGTTGACAAGAATCGCAGAAATTTTTTAAAAAACACAGGAAAAGGAGTCGGTGTTGCACTAGGTGTTACGATTGCTAATTCATTGCCAGTGAACTTTGCATCTGCTGCCGAATCTAACAAGCTACAATATCCTTTTACATTAGGGATTGCTTCAGGCGACCCACTACCAGATGGGGTTGTTTTATGGACTAGACTTGCTCCAGACCCATTAAATGGAGGTGGCATGGACCATCATCCATTCCCTGTCCAATGGGAAGTTTCTCTTGATTCTAAATTTCAAAATGTTGTAAAGAGAGGAACAGAACTTTCAAAACCTCAACTAGGGCATTCTGTCCATGTAGAAGTTGAGGGCTTGAATCCTTCCACATGGTATTACTACCGATTTAAGGCCGGTTCTGAAATGAGTCCAACAGGCAAAACGAAGACAGCTCCTGCCTATAATAGTCAGGTTGACCATCTAAAATTTGCATTTGCTTCCTGCCAAAACTGGTCAGCCGGCTTTTACACAGCCTATCAACATATGGCCAAAGATGACCTGGATTTAGTGGTTCATTTAGGAGACTATATTTATGAAGGGAAACACGATTCAACGATTCGACCAATGAATCAAGTTTATCCTGAAATCTATACCATTGATGACTATCGCAACCGTTACGCCTTATATAAATTAGACAGCGATTTACAGGCTGCCCATGCAAATTTTCCTTGGATCGTTACATTTGATGACCATGAGGTAGATAACAACTGGGCAGGTGAGATTCCACAAGATCCTAAAAAACAATCTAAAAAAGATTTCTTAGCACGGAGATCTATCGCTTTTCAAGCCTATTATGAACATATGCCACTTCGACGTACCTCCTTGCCAAATGGTGGCAGCATACAATTATTCCGTCGTCTATCTTTTGGTAATTTAGTAGATTTTAATGTATTGGACACTCGTCAGTTCAGAGATGATCAAGCAAATGGAGATGGCTGGAAGGTTCCAACTCCTGAGTCTGAGGATCCAACCCGTACCATGCTCGGGGAACAACAAGAGCATTGGTTATTAGATGGGCTGGATACGTCACAAGCTAAATGGAAAGTACTTGCCCAGCAAGTCTTTTTCGCTCGTCGTGATTATGATTTTGACCCTGAGGAAGAATATGTAAGTATGGATGCTTGGGATGGATACCCTGGGTCACGCCAACGTATACTCGACCATTTAGCAGAGAAAAATATTATGAATACCGTTGTCCTCACTGGGGATGTTCATACAAACTGGGCAAATGAAGTGAAAGCAAATTTTGATGATGAAAACTCAGAAAATGTAGCGGTGGAGTTCGTTGGGACATCTATTTCTTCCAATGGAGACGGATCTGATGTCAATAACAATACGGCCCAAATCCTACAAGAAAATCCACATATTAAATTTTTTAATAACCATCGTGGCTATGTGCGTTGCAAGCTGACTCAACAAACGTGGCAAACGGATTATATGGTCATTCCATATGTATCAAGACCAGGTGCACCAATCAGTACACGCGCTTCTTTCGTTGTGGAAAATGGAAAATCAAGTTTAAAGCAATTAACAGCAAAACCTTTATAATGATAGAAAGTTAGCTAATAACAAAATACTCACCGAGTAAAATAAAATGAAGAAAAAAGAAGATGAATACCTACTAACGTAGTGTTCATCTTCTTTTAATCAAACGTTTGAATCAAATTCGCCCCGCCGAATTTGCGCCCGGATTTTTATCACGCTTCAGAAAGCCACATCCTGTGGCTTTCGCCTGACTAGGACGTCCTGTCCGTCGTCGAGCTCACTCGATCAATTACCTTTAAAAAATCGAAAGGCTCGCCGGAGGCTTAACTTCATTCAGTCGGGGTTTGAACCCCCCACTGAATCAGAGAGCTTTTTGCATTCATCCCCCACTTACAGAAGTGGAGGACTTCTGTACCTGTCGCAAGCTTTCGGTACAAAAAGCATTTGCTGAATGAAGTTAAATCTATATCTTCCACTTCTTGATTCTTTTTTCCAAGTTTGAATAGCCCGTTCTGTTACACATTGAGTTAACGTTTTTATCTGGATCGTACGCTTAGCACCCTAGCTTCTACCTTATCCGAAAATAAAAACAAAAAAGACGAAAAGCCTAAATGGCACGTCGTCTTTTATTCATGCACTTTGATTATTTCCCTTTCTTCACTTCATGTAGAAGATCTGGAAAGTTGGTAAACATCCCGGTTACACCCCAGTCAATTAGCTGTTCCATTCTTTCTTTGTCATTGACCGTATATGGATGGATCTCAAGCCCGTTATTAACAACCTTTTGTACATATTCTTCGTTTAAATAGGTATGGTTAGGTCCAACTGCCATAGCATATTCTTTAATCTCAGCGATTTCAGCATCCGTAATCGCAGCATACGATCTATAAGAAGTTAATTGAACAAGCTGAACAGACGGATCGAGTTCATTCATGATTTTCAAACTTTCAGGACTAAATGATTGAACAAGGAGTGTCTTTTTATTGATATCATACTCGTTTACGAGACGTAAAAGTTCTTCTTCCATCCCTGGATAAATGTCAGGAGACTTTGTTTCGATATAATATTTCGCATTCTTACCAAACTTTTGGAAGACTTCTTCAAGTGTTGGTACTGTTAATCCTTCATAATCCGGATTCGCATATTGCGGGTATGTTTCGTTAAACCAACTTCCTGCATCAAGCTGTTTGATTTGATCGAGCGTGTAATCTCTAACAAGGCCTGTCCCGTTTGTCGTGCGATCCACTTTCTCATCGTGCATGGCAATTAGCTGACCGTCTTTTGTCATTTGCAAATCTACTTCAATATAATCGCCATGCATTTTTTCCCCCATGTCATAGGATACAAGTGTGTGTTCTGGGGCATAACCAGAAGCACCACGGTGTGAAACATTGACGATATCTTTGTGTTTTTCCTTAGCCATAGCAGCACCTCCACCTGTCGTAACCCCAACGACCATAACAATAGTACTTAGTGCTGTTAACCACTTCCCTCTCATTTGTACATCTCCCATCACTCTATTAATAGACTGCTCTTCAAAAATATCAATAGATTATTAATTCCCTTCTACTAGGAAGGTGAAAATTAGTTAAGAAATGATTTCAAATGTAAAAAAAGGTTATTTTACACCTAGTCTCTCCGAAATATGGGGTTTTATCTAAAATAGGCGAGAATACCCCTTCCTCAAGGAATGTGAAGGGAGTTAGTCCAATGAGTAGGGAAGGGATGAATCGCCTTCGGACAAGGGATGGCTTTCTTGCCATCTCGATTGTCCGACTGTTCGAGAGCCTATCTATTACTTAACATAAAAAACATCATACGAGTTCCAAATCGCCCTTTTTTTAATTCATTTTAAAGAGAACAAATGTTTGTATTTTGTTCATAAAAATGGTAAAATGGAAGAAGGAAAAGGGAGGTGTCAACGTATGTTGGTGAACAAATCCTATAAGTTTCGTATCTACCCTAACCAAAAACAAGCAGGGCTCATGAATAAGACCATTGGTTGTTCTCGTTTTGTATTTAACTTCTTTCTTGGCAAACAAAAGGAAAAAGACGCTTATTGGTCGATCGTAGAAGAAATGAAACAGAATGGTCAGCTTCCCATGAATCATTGGAAAGGCAAAGGCTTAAATAAATATGAAACCGTTAAATCACTTCCTGAACTGAAGCAGCATTATCCCTTTTTAAAAGAAGTAGATAGTATTGCTCTGCAAAAGTCTGTTGAAAATCTAAGTGACGCCTATGAGCGATATGACAAAAAGCAAAACAAACAGCCCCGTTTTAAGTCTAAAAAGAATCAGGTTCAATCTTACACAACCAAGCATACGAATGGAAATATTGCGGTAGTCGATCATTATATAAAACTACCAAAATTAGGACTTGTTCGTTTTGCCAAAAGTCGTGAAGTGGAAGGACGAATTTTGAGTGCTACCATCAGACGTAATCCTTCTGGAAAATATTTTGTTTCTTTAGGAACGGAGACAGAAGTCGCAGAATTACCTAAAACCAATTCAGCTGTCGGCATTGATGTAGGTGTCAAAGACTTTGCGATTCTTTCAGATGGAACATCCCCTTATAAAAACCCAAAATTTTTCCGCACCTTAGAAGAAAAGTTAGCCAAAGCCGGGCGAATCATGAATAGACGAACCGTAGGCGGTGCGAACTGGTATAAAGCCAAACGTAAAGTGGCCCGTATTCATGAAAAGATTGCTAATACACGTAAAGATTACTTAGACAACATCTCCAGCGAAATTGTCAAAAACCACGACATCATCGGAATGGAAGATTTGTCGGTATCGAATATGCTTAAAAGTCACCATCTTGCTAAAGCCATTAGTGAAGTATCATGGTCACAATTCAAAACCATGATTGAATACAAGGCAAAATGGTATGGAAAACAAGTCGTTACAGTAGCGAAAAACTTTCCTTCCAGTCAGCTTTGTTCTTTATGTGGTTACAAAAATAAGGCCGTTAAAGATCTTGGATTACGTGAGTGGGATTGCCCAGAATGTCATACCCATCATGACCGAGATATTAACGCAAGTTTAAATCTTAAAAATGAAGCCTTAAGACTTCTAACCGTTGGAATGACGGGGATCGCCTAATCAATAACTGATCGATAGATCGGTGTTCTTAGGAATCCCCCACTTCAAATTTTCATTAGAAAATTAAGTGGTGGGTAGTTCAAACCTAGTATCTCCGAATTATGGAGTTTTATTTTATAGGGGATTTTTTACAAGGAAGCATATCCCATTTGTTCTCTTTCAATTTCATCGCGATACGATAGTAAAACACGCAGAAACCTTGGCACAAAATGAAGGAATGAATCTCACTACGATTAATTACCACTTTTTGGATGGTACCTGACACTTTTATTTTTGCAAAAAAGAGCCTCCACACCTAGACGTGGAGGCTCTTTTCAGATTTATGGAACTATCTGGATGGTGCCTGGCACCTTATCGTGCAAACCAACTTTTCACTTTGTTGGTCAACCCGTCGAAATAGGTATAGATAACTGGCACAAATAGTAGGGTTAAGAACATCGAGAAGGTTAAACCAAAGATGATGACGATCGCCATCGGTTGCTGGGCCTCTGCTCCTTCTCCGAGCGCTAACCCTAAAGGAATCATCCCGAGTGTCGTTGTCATCGTTGTCATCAAAATAGGCTGCAAACGCGATGGCCCTGCTTGTAAGATCGCTTCATTACGATCCATCCCCTGGCCTCGTAAAATATTAATATAGTCAACCAACACAATCGCATTATTAACAACAATCCCCGCTAGCATAATAACCCCAATAAAAGCTGGAACACTAAACGGAAGTCCTGTCACAAATAATCCGACTATCACCCCAATAATCGCAGTTGGCATCGAAAACATAATAACAAACGGATACAAGAACGATTCAAACTGAATCGCCATCACCGTATAAACTAAGAAAATTGAGAAAATCAAAGCCATTCCTAAATCCATAAACGACTCCATCATATCCTCTGATTGTCCACCCATTGAATACGAGTATCCTTCCGGAAAATTCATCTTAGCTAAGCTTGCTTCTATTGCTTGACTGACCGATAGAATATCGGCACCCTCCACATCACTTGTTACATTCATTTGACGCTGCTGATTCTCACGACTAATCACAGATGGTCCCTGTACTTGGACCAAATCCGCTACAGCTGATAACGGAATCGATGTACCTGTTGGTGTCGAAAGTAGCATCGTTTCTAAATCACTGATCGTCGAGCGCTGATCCTCTGGGAAGGTCACTTTAATATCAACTTCAGCCCCACCTTCCTGGTAACGAGTCGCAATTTGACCATTAAACCCCAGCTGAACTTCCGACATAATCTGTTGGTAGGTTAAGCCATATTGTGAAGCCATTTCTCGGTCTACAATAACTTGAATCTCTGGACGAGTTTCCGTCGCAGAGGTAGCCGGATTTTGCACCCCATCTACTTCTGAAATAAGCCACACCACTTGCTGGGACAGTTCTTCTAACACTTCCTGGTCTTCTCCATTAATCTGGATTTGAATTGGTGAGCCCGTCCCTAAGTCCATCGACTGTTCAGACACCACAATTTCAGCTCCAGCAATATCTACGACCGACTCACTGATTTCTTTGGCCAGTTCAGAAGTTGCTTGATTACGATCAGCTGCTGGAATAAGCTGAATCGTAAAACTCGCCGTATTCCCTCCAGCACTCGGGTCAAAACCACCGCTACCTACAGAAACATAGTTCGTTGCCATTCTATCTTTATAGGGTTCTAACCTTTCTTCAATCTCCATAACAACACGTTCCGTCTCCTGTAAAGAAGACCCACTCGGCGTTTCCACCGATATCGAAAGCTGACCTTGATCGGAAGAAGGAATGAAAGTAGCTCCAATTTGAGTCGCTAGCCCAAGACTCACCAACAACGTCACAAACACAACTCCTACCGTTGTCTTACGATGTCCGAGACAATAGCGTAGCAATTTTTTATAAAGAGATTCAAAAGCCGCTAAAAAGCGATCAAAAAAGGATGGCTTTTTCTCTTGAAAGTCCTTTTCTTTCGTTAACAACTTCGATGTTAACATTGGTACTAAGGTCATCGACACAACCAATGACGCAATTAAGGAAAAAGAAACCGATAAAGCGAGCGGTGTAAATAAATCAGATGCCAGTCCTTCTACAAACACAATCGGTAGAAAAACAACAAGCGTTGTTGCTGTAGAGGCAATAACCGCACCGGACAATTCTTTTGTTCCTTGAATCGATGCCTCTTTAATCGAGTAGCCACGTTTCCGATACTTCACGATGTTTTCTAAGATGATAATCGAGGTATCCACCATCATCCCGACTCCAAGAGCCAGTCCACCTAAGGAAAGGATGTTCAACGTTTCTCCTGAAAAGTACATCATCGTATAAGTAGAAATAAGCGATATTGGAATGGATAAACCAATAACAATCGAAGATCGTGTACTTCTTAAAAATAAAAAGATGACAAAAATCGAAAGCACAGCTGCTAAAATCATATTATTCGTAACAGAGCTAATCGAGCTTTTGATAAACGTAGAAGTATCAATAACAGTTGTAAGCTCCACTCCTTCTGGCAGCTTTTCCTGTAATTCTACCATTGCTTCTTGAACTCCTTCTGCCACTTCCACCGTATTTCCGTCGGATTGCTTCATCACAGACATCACAAGGGCAGGTTGATTATTCACAATGGATAAGGAACCGACTTCTTTGAAGGTATCCTTCACTTTAGCGATATCCTTTATTCGAACTTCTGCACCTGTTTGCAGTTTAATGGACATATTTTTAATATCTTCAACAGATTCAAAGTCTCCATTAATCCGAACTTGAAGCTCTTTCGACCCTTTTGTAATCGTACCGGCCGAACCGGAATTGTTTTCGGCATTTAAGGATTGAATGACTTGCGTTGTGGTTAACCCATATTGGGTTAGAAGCGCCTGATTGAGCTCCACTTGAATTTCACGTGTTTTCCCACCATCAATTGATATGGATGCCACACCTTTTGTTCTTTCTAAATAAGGAGCAACGGTATCTTCTGCTAATTTCTGAAGAAGCACTGGATCCTTATCCCCGGCTAAGCTGATCCACATAACAGGTGTTTGCTGTGGGTCAAAACGAAGGACAGATGGATCATTAGCTCCTTCTGGTAAAAACCCTTTGATTTGATCGACCCGTTCCCGCACTTCGATTAAGGCGTTATCCAAGTCAGTCCCTGTTTGAAACATGAGGACTACCAAGGATGCATTTGCCATCGACTGAGATTGAATCGAATCAATTCCTTGTATCGAGGAAAGGGACCCTTCTAACGGCTCACTGACGAGTTTTTCTACTTCCTGTGGAGCGGCACCATCATAGGAGGTAGACACGACCGCAATCGGTAGGTCTATTTTTGGAAAAAGATCAATCGCTAAGTTAGAGAGAGACACAAAGCCTAGAGCTAAGATTCCAAGGAAGAGCATGATCACTCCAACAGGACGTTTGACGGCTGTTTCAATGATTTTCACGTTCTATTCCTCCCCGATGATCCGAACTTGGTTGCCATCACTTAGTGTCGTTTGACCTTTTATCACGATCATCGAGTTTTCCTGAAGTCCCTCACCCTCGATTGCGGTGAACTCCGTTTGAGCTTGAATAATCGTAACAGGTATCTTCACTGCCTTATTCTCTTCCACCCTATAAAGGAAGGTTTCATCACCTTGCTCGATCACCGCATCCGTTGGAACCAGCAAGGATTCTCCGACAACTTCTGATTCATGCTGCACTTTTGCAATCATACCCGGTTTGATGGTGCCACCCTCGTTTTCAACCGATGCTTCGAGTAAATAGAAGCCTGCCTGATCGGCAACGTTGGAAATATATTGAATTTTAGCGTTGTATGTTTGACTCAAAGATGGGATTTCCACTTTGACTTCTTCGTCTTTTTTAAATAAGGCTAATTGATCTGCACTTAGTAGCGCTTCTGCTTTGATATTTTGGACATCGACAATTTGTGTAAAAGGAGTGCTTGTATTCACGAATTGCCCGACCTTTGCATGGACTGCTGTTACTTCACCAGATGTTGTTGCTACAATGTTAAAATGATCGAGCTGATTTTGAGCTTGTTGGATGCGCAGGTCATTGGAATCAACGCCTACTTGCGCTTGTTTGATTCCGACATTGGAAAGTTCTAATTGCTGATCAGCATTTAATAATCCCACTTTCGCTTGTTCTAAAGCCTGCTCCATCAGTTGGATTTCTGTTTGTTTCGCAACAGCATCATTTTGCAGTTGTGCTTGTTCGAGCGCTATTTTTGCCTGTTCTAAGACACTTTGCACTTGTTCAAATGCTTGCTCGGAAACCTCACCGTTTTCATATAACTCTTCCATTCTATCAAAATTGATTTGCGCATCTTCCAAATTTATTTCGGGTTGCTGTAGACTTAATCCTGAATTATCAGGCCCTTTCGTCTGACCGTCTTTTACTTTTTGTAGATTGGCTTCTGCTTGCTTCACACCGTCTTTGGCATTTTGAACGGCTGCTTCTGCTTGTTTCTTAGAGAGTATTGCTTGTTCATATTGATTTTGTGCGTTTTCCGCAGTCGTTTCTTCCATTTGTATGGCTAACATTTGATCTGAATTATTGAGTACAGCTAGAATGTCACCTTTCTGAACTAGATCACCTTTCTGGATATTGACTTTTATAATTTCCCCTACTGTTTTCGGGTATATATCAACCGTTGAATCTGTAACGACTTTAGCAATAACTTCATTTGTAATGGTAAGGTTCCCGTTTGTGATTGCCCCTACTTGAATCGGTGTTTCTTTCACCACTTGCGTTTCTTCGCTTGAAGCATTTTTAGTTGAGCATGCGCCAAGAATGAGGGAAACGGATAGGCCGCCTGCCAAGAATACGTTGCGATAGTGCTTTTTCATGTATATGATTTCCTCCTTGATTTCTCGTAGCCTTGCAATATCTTTATTCTATTTAAGATGTCCTGTTGGTTATTATTCATCGGTCTAGCTCGTTTAACTCTATCGAATGACTAGTCAGTCAACATTAGTAGATCATACTATTCTTCAGGATATTTGACAACAATATTCAGGATGTAACCTAATATTGTCAGAAAAGAAATGGTTCCATAGAAAGATGTCAGATTTTATCATGATCTGGGTTTAGATATAGAAGGTTCAGTGAGGTTGTTTCACTGAATCTTCTGTTTCGCATTCCCATTTACTGGATAGTTCCTGGCACGTGTCAAATTTACAGAAAAGTGATAAAGTATTGATAAATAAATCTGAAAGGTCGTCTTGCCTATTATGCGTTCGATGAAAATTTATATCATTCTTCTTGGATTGATGGTCATTTGGGGATTCAACATCTCCATCCTTAAACTTGTTGTTGAAAATATAGCACCGATCACCGTTACGGCGTTTAGGATTTTCATTGCTGCAGTAACCGTTTTTCTCATTCTTGGATTTACGAGTCATGTTCGGTTCCCCCGTAAAAAAGAATGGGGATACATACTAGCAGGGTCTTGTTTGAGTGTGGTCTTTCATCATTATCTTTTAGCAGAGGGTTTAACGAAAACATCTGCTACAAATGCTGGTTTAATTTTAGGAATGGGGCCTCTATTAACGGTTCTTTTATCGATGTTATTTTTCAAAAAAAGACCAACGATCATTGCTTTATTAGGATTTATTCTTGGGGGAACAGGTGTCAGTGTGATCGTTTTGTTTGGCAGTGGGCAACTACAATCCGTTAATCTAGGCGATTTGGAAATTTTCATTGCCATTCTATCTCAAGCAGGCAGTTTTATTTTAATTAATAAAGCGGCAAAAACGATGGATTCGATGCTTTTAACCTCTTATATGTTGCTGATTGGTTCATTTGTTCTTTTTGCCATCAGCTTATGGGTGGAACCAAATGGCATGGCAACTCTTGTAGCGGCAAAACCTTCATTATGGGTGGCTTTCATTCTATCAGGGATACTGGCAACCGGGGTCGGGCAAGCCGTCTATAATCGCACCATTGGTCAGGTCGGAGCTGCGGAATCATCTATCTTTCTCAACTTAAGTACCTTCTTCTCTGTTGTCGGAGCCGCGGTACTTCTTAATGAAACGATTATAATGGCTCATTTCATCGGATTATTACTGATCGTTTCAGGAGTACTTCTTGGTTCAGGAGCATTAGAATCATTGGTTCTGCAACGACGAATGAAAAGAAAAAGATTCATTTAACCAAAACGTCCTAATGTAATGGCTTTATTCTTGTAGTACTCGTGTGAAATGGATTAACATTTCTACTAGAACCATTAAAAAAGGAGAGCTATCGTGCTCTCCTTTTCTTGTAGTATATAATTCTTCGGATACTTAACTTCGCTTAAACAAACGTTTGATTAAACTCCATCATGATCAGGAGATTTCCAATTATCTGGATGGTGCCTGGCACCTTAAATTGTTATATTTAAAATAGTTGGAAAATTTTGTTGATTTAGACTTTTATTTTAACAAATTATAGGATAATATAATAATTATCAATAGACGTAGCATACTCGATTAGTCAAAACTAACAAAATGAAAACGTGTTCTCCTATCGTTAGTAACTAAATGATATTTTTCATCCCTTGAAAAATTTTCATAATATTTTAATAATTACTATACTAAGCTATTCGCTATAGTAGGATGTGAGGTGACAAAAATATTGTAAGAAAGTACCATTAATCGAAAATACTATTATATTTCATGGATTTAATGAACAAAAAATATAAGGGGGCTTTAACATGAAAAAGACAAAAAAAATGTTTAGTTTAGCGATTGCAATGATTCTATTAATCTTAGCAGGCTGTGGTGGCGGAAGTTCAACTTCAAACGCTGATGAAAGTGGCGAAAAAACATATAATTTTAAAATGACCCATGTTACACAACAAAGTCATGCTTGGCATCTATTCGCTGAAAAATTTGGAGAAGAATTGAACACACGCTCGGATGGTCGAATGAATTTGGAAATCTATCCTGCAGCACAACTTGGACCTGAAAAAGACATGGTTCAACAACTTGAAACAGGATCTTTAGAGTTTGCTATTTTAACAGGTCCCTATTTAGCTACGCGGGTCCCTGCTTTCGATGCATGGAACATGCCGTTTTTATTCCCAACACTTGAAGACGCATTAAACGCTACAGATACAGAACCAGCTCAAAAAATGTTAGAGCAATTAAGCGATCAAGGACTTACAGGCTTAGGCTACATGCTTTCAGGAAACCACCATCTATTATTAAAAGGTGACCCAATCAAGTCTGCTTCCGACTTAAAAGGTAAGAATATTCGCATAACTGGCGGTCCAGCTGTTATCGACTTTTGGAAAAGCACGGGTGCAAGTCCGGTTGCAATGGGCTTAAATGAAGTATATTCAGCATTACAAACGGGTGTTGTTGATGGGGTATCTGTTGATCCAAGTGGACTAGCTACTGAAAAATTCCAAGAAGTATCTGATTCTTATGTTTTAACAAATCAAATGGCATTTGGTGGTGTAATTGTTGCGAGCTCAGCCGTATATGACAAATTGTCAGCTGAAGATCAAAAAATCGTTGATGAGGCAGTAAAAGCAGCAGAAGCCTGGGGGAAAGAAGAATTACTTCGACAAGATAAAGCAAATCTTGAATTACTAAGAAAAGAGTTAAATGTTGTAGAACTAGAAGATACTACTAGCTTTGATGAATTAAAACAAGACATCTATGACGAATTTTCTGGAGACCCGTTAATTAAAGAATTCATTGAATTGAACTCAAAGTAACACGCATAATACCTTACCTTAAATGATTGTGATTGGGCTGTCCCAAAAGCAAAGGTCAAAATCACATCTAGCATTCTAGCTAAATATAATTTTGTGGCTATCCGACATCTGATAGGACAGCCCCCTCATAATCGTTTTGATTGATTCTAGCAAAGAATACACAAACTAAAAAATAGACTTTCAGTATTTTAGTAATCGTAATGGAGGATTATATATGGCAGAGAGAATGAGAGAAAAAGTTGCCCTGATTACAGGTGCTGCAGGTGGTCTCGGGTTAACATCTGCCATTCTTTTTTCAAAAGAAGAAGCTACAACGATTATCATGACTGATGTAAACGAAGATCATATGAAACAAGCTGCCAGAGAAGTAGAGAAAATGGGGAAATCTCAAGTATTAACTTATAAACTAGATGTCTCCAATGAACAAGATTGGAAAACTATCATAAATGACCTTGAAAATAAAGTTGGAAAAATAGATGTCCTCGTCAACAACGCTGGTATTAATAAGCGTGACACGTATCAGAATTGTTCATTAGAGGATTGGAATCATATCATATCAGTCAATCAAACGGGTGTTTTTCTAGGAATGAAACATTGTTTAGAGTTGTTAAAAAAATCCGGAAATGCCTCCATTATTAACCTTTCATCCATAACAGGCATGACAGGATATTTTGCCGTCGCTTATACAGCCAGTAAATGGGCCGTACGCGGAATGACAAAGTCAGCAGCAATGGAATTTGGTGAATTTGGTATAAGAGTGAACTCGATTCATCCTGGTTTTATTTGGACACCTTTCAACGAATCCATAAACGATATTATTTTAGCCTCAAACGAAATGAATGCATTAGGGAGAGGCGGAGAGCCAATGGAAGTAGCGAATGCCATCCTTTTTTTAGCATCAGATGAATCCTCTTTTATGACAGGATCTGAAGTCGTTGTGGATGGAGGCTTAACTTCTGGTGGACAATTTAAGTCAATTGCTAAAAGATTTGATATTTACTAGAAGGATTTAGCGATAAAGGGGGGTGTGGGTATGAAAGCCATTCGTATCTTAAGTGATACAGTCTATAAGGTCGAAAAAGTCCTGGCCAATATTATATTAACGATTATGTTAGTTTCCTTGTTCGTAGGAGTTGTTTCACGTTATGTCTTTAATGCACCCATCGTATGGACAGGAGAAGTTACCCTATTTACTCTCGCATGGATCACCTTTATCGGTGGGAGTATGAGTATTAAAATGAAACAAGCTGTCGCAGTTACCCTTTTGACAGATTATTTAAGAGGATACTTCAAAAAGAGAGTCATTACGGTCGGGCTTTTCGCTTGTGTGATATTCACTGTGGCCTTATCTTATTTTTCTATTCAATGGATCATGAATCCAATGATCTTAATGCAAAAATCCGATGCTCTACAATTACCAATGATTTATCCCTATTTAAGTGTTCCTGTTGGAATATTGTTCATGACGGTCCACACGATTCATATTTTTATCGAATCTCTACAAGCTCCGATTGAGGAGGCGACTAAATGACAATCGTATTAGTCCTTTTTATCCTATTATTATTGCTCAGGGTCCCGATTTCATTAGTATTAGGAATGATTAGTTTCCTATTCTTATTTGTGAGTAACAATGAAGGAATGTTAGTCAATGCTCCTCAGCGTTTATATTCATCATTAGAAAACTACGGATTAGTAGCGATCCCTTTATTTATGCTAGCAGGAGAGTTAATGAATTCAGGCGGGATCACGATTCGCTTAATCAAATTTGCACAAAGTTTTGTGGGGCATTTTCGCGGTGGTCTTGCTTATGTAAATATTCTTGCGAATACATTTCTCGCAGCCATCATTGGTTCTGCTTCAGCTCAAATCGCGATGATGAGTAAGATCATGGTTCCAGCAATGGAAAAAGAAGGCTACAAAAGGGAATTTGGTGCAGCCACAACAGCTGCTGCTGGGATGCTTGGTCCCATTATTCCTCCTAGTATGTTGTTTATCATCTATGGGGTAAGTTCTGGAACGTCCATTGGAGAACTATTTATGGCGGGAATTATTCCAGGTATTATCATCGCAATCTCTTTTATCTCATTAATTGCTTATATTGGCTATAAAGAACAATGGCAGCCCTCTCCTAAAGTTCCATGGAAAAAAAGAGGAATTTCTTTCATTCAAGTGCTACCGGCACTTTTAGTACCCGCTATCTTAATTTGGGGGATTGTCACAGGGGCCTTTACGCCAACAGAATCAGCCGGAATCGCGTGTGTGATTGCCTTGGTTATTGGATTCTTTTTCTATAAAGAACTTAAGTGGAAAAACCTACCTAGTATCATGGTTAATACAGCGATTTCAACTGCAATTGTTACGTTATTAATATCGATGGCGAATTTGTTCGGAATGGTCTTAACGTTTGAACGTATTCCACAACTGATTGCTGAATGGATGACATCTGTAACAAGTAGTGCGATTGTGTTCCTTTTAATTGTTAATATCTTTTTCTTAGCGCTCGGTATGTTAATTGAAGGGATTGCGATCCTTATTATTTTAACACCTATTTTCGCACCTTTACTGCCACAATTTGGTATTGATCCAGTCCATTTTGGTGTAATCGTTTGTTTGAATATCACAATTGGAATTTTGACTCCACCTGTTGGATCTGGTTTGTTCTTAGCGTCATCGCTAGGAAAGGTTAGACTTGAGTCGTTAGTAAAAGCGATTTGGCCATTTGTTATTGTTTCGATTACGGTATTGCTCTTAGTCACATATATACCAGATCTAGTCCTTTGGATTCCTTCTCTATTTGAGGCAGGATCATAAGATCGAACAACATATTTTGTTTTTAATTTAGCTGCACCCCAAGTAAATAGGTAATCAAAAATAATCTCTATCTTTTAGATAGGGGTTATTTTTCGTTTAGTGCAGTCCTTTACTTCCAATTATTTGGATGGTGCCTGGCACCTTTGAGCATAATAATGATTGGAAATAACAGTTCCAAATAATGATTGTGGAGGCTTTTTCTATGAACCAACAAAATCAACAACAACAACAAGATCAACAACAGCAACAATTACAACAGGCACAACAAGAAGTCAAAAAAGCACATCAACAACTGCAGGTAGAGGATCAACAATTATTAGATGCTCAGCAACAGGAACAAATAGAAATTCAACAATTACATCAAGCACAGCAAAAAGTTCAACAAGAACAACAAGACGTCCAAAATGCGCAAGAAAAACTTCAACAAGCACAAGCTGCTGCCATGAGTCTCCAAGACAATCAGTGAAATGTTACGCTGCATGAAGGGTTACTACGAAGGGGCCGAAAAACAGTTTGTCTAAATGTATTTAAATCTATTCATAATTATTTAAAATACCTACTCAATCTGTTCTATTACGAACAGATTGAGTAGGTATTTTTTGTAGTATTTACAAGGTATCGAAATGAGTAGAGATCACTATTTTTACAAGAAGATAGGCCGGAGACAATCCTTTTCGCACTTGAAACGGGTTATTCCTGCCAACAAGACCGTCACACTGATTCATGGTCTTGATTGGGGAAAAGATAAAAACTCAGGTGTGGCAATTTTAAGAGAATCTACTTATTTAGATAGGTTTAATTAGAATTGATGAGTAAAATCAAAGCGGTTTGTCCGATGAACCAACCCCCTCCTTCTTCATGAACTTTAAAGCTCTTCTTCCAATTAATTGAATGATGCCTAGCACCTATAAAATCCCTATTACATCATGTATAATATAAAAATAATAAAAAATAATCGAGGGCTACCAATACTCGACTAGAGCAACTACATCCGGCATGAAGATCGGCTGACCGATTCATTATAGAAGAAGGTTGTCTAAAATTGGTAAATCCCCTACATTCTTTGGTCGAGAGCGGAAGGAAGTTACTTCTTTTTCTGTTGATGACGAGTGCGATGATTAGCAGGATCTTTGTTAACGTCGAAGCAAGAAAAATGCCAAATGGACAGAACCTATTCATTGTTTCTTATGTCACCATGTCACCCCCCTTCCTTACAAGGAGTGCCTACCTTTCATCCGCTTTACGTAGTTGCTAGTATTGATTGTAACCATTTTACTAGAAAAAATATTGATTGAAATGATAAACAGGAGAGCTAATCACAATCAAATTCGCCCCTCCGAATTTGCGCCCGGATTTTTATCGAGCTCTATAAATGACCTTTAAAAAATCCGAGGCATCCGCCGGAGGCTTAACTTCATTCAGCTGGGGTTTGAACCCCCACTGAATCAGAGAGCTTTTTGCATTCATCCCCCACTTACAGAAGTGGAGGACTTCTGTACCTGTCGCAAGCTTTCGGTACAAAAAGCATTTGCTGAATGAAGTTAAACAAGATTTATAGGATGGTCACAAATCGCAATGCACAGTGACACAGACTATTTTGGAATTATTTAATAGGACGAGGAACCTGTCCCCATGTCCTGCTAGAAATGGAGAAACTCATCAATGGAGAAAAAAACAAGTTCCATTAGGGGAATTATTAGCATTTCTTTTATCGTCCTAATGGTAAGTACGCTCATTACAATCGGCTATATCATCTTTTCTAATTGGCACACATCTTCAGAGAGTATTATATTAAAAATGGAGAATGCCTCAAATAAAGATATACTCAAAGAAATTGAGAACTTTATTCACGTTCCATACAATATGAGTCAAATCAATCATACTATCATCGCGAATGGGATTGTCGATCTTAATAACAAAAATGAACGAGATGCTTTCTTTGCAAGCACCATCAAGTCAAGCAATGAGAATATCTATAGCTTTAGTTATGGCTTAGAAAATGGCGATTTTTACGGAGCTCGTAGAAATAGCAACAATGACATCGAACTCTATCGAAGTAATGCTGAAACAAATGGACACTCTTTTTATTACTCGATAACAGAGGATATGACAGAAGGAAGGTTTGTGGAGGATTTTGGCAAGTTTGATCCCCGGACAAGACCATGGTATAGCTTAACAAAAGAGGCCGGTAAACCAACTTTTGCTCCTCTATACAAGCATTTTATAAAGGATGACTTAGTCCTTAATTCTGCCTATCCGATTTATAATAAAGAAGGGAATCTTCAAGGTGTATTAGGTACACGTATCACTCTTTCAAGTCTAAACGAATATTTGAAGGAGGTCGTAACAGATCGGATGGCAACGGCTTATGTTGTGGAAAGAAACTCGGGTGAATTGGTGGCAAACTCACTTGATAGCCCATCCTTTCAATCCCTTTCCAATGGCACCTATAAAAGAATTTCAATCGATACCATTGAAAACAAAGCCATCCTAGAAGCCTATGAAAATTATAAAAAAACAGCAGAAAATAAAGTAATTAAAAAAACAGAAAATGGTAACCTTCATATCAAACTAACGGAGTATAAACAAGACGGAATAGATTGGTTAATCATTACCGCGATTCCCGATGGTCAGTTTACAGCTAAAATCAATAAAAACATTCAAACGGCTATTGTATTATCGATTATGGCCCTGCTTCTATCGATGATCATCTATAAAAAAATGACAGATGTGATTTTAAGACCGATTCATAATTTAATACAAGTAGCAGAAAAGTTTTCAAAAGGAGAACTGCTGCAGAGGGCCAAAATCTATAAGAATGATGAAATTGGGAAGCTATCCCATGTTTTTAATATTATGGCAGAACAATTATATAAACATATTAATCATCTAGAAGAAAAAGTCAAAGAGAGAACGACTGAAATCGAAAAAGCCAATATGGAGTTGAAATATGCCAAAATAGAAGCAGACAAAGCCAATGAAGCCAAAAGTGAATTTCTAGCGAATATGAGTCATGAAATTCGCACACCGTTAAATGCGGTCATTGGTTTTAGTGAACTTCTCTCAAATACAATTAAAGACGAGAAACAGCAAAACTATATTAAAACCATTAATATTGCTGGAAATAGTTTGCTCCTTATTATCAACGATATTCTCGACCTTTCCAAAGTTGAAGCAGGAAAAATGGATCTATATTATAAACCGATAAACATGAATGCTATTTTCAAAGAAGTTGAAACGATTTTCATGCAAAAAGTTCATAGTAAAGAGATTGAGTTTTTAGTAGATATTCAGGACGACCTTCCTGAACTCATCCTATTTGACGAAGTAAGAATTCGGCAGATCTTATTGAATTTAGTTGGGAATGCTGTTAAGTTTACTGAAAAAGGATATGTAAAGCTATCCATAAAAGCGCTGCCTTCGAAGATGAACGACATGAGCAGTGTCGATCTTCACCTTTCTGTTGAAGATACAGGCATTGGAATTCCTGAAACGGAAACAGAAAAAATATTTGAAGCTTTTACCCAGATATCAGGACAAAGTATCAAAAAATATGGCGGCACAGGTCTTGGACTTTCTATTACCCAAAAGTTAGTAGAAATGATGAACGGAAAAATCTCTATTGAAAGTGAAGTCGGCAAAGGAAGTATTTTTCATATTGAGTTTGCCAATGTCCAAATTGCTACCACTGAATCGCTACCCGAAGAGATGGACAGCTCTTACTTTTGGAAATACAAGTTTGCAAATGAAACCATACTTATCGTAGATGATATCGAGACGAACCGCTTTTTATTAAAAGAATTGCTTTCAAAAGCTGGCATTCGTGTTATTCTAGCTGAAAATGGAGATGAAGCTCTTAAAGCTTGCGAGTTGGAAAAACCAGGTTTGATCATAACTGACTTGGTAATGCCAGTCATGGATGGGTTTGAATTCTCTACTAAACTGAAAGAAAACCTTGAAACAAGAGAGATTCCCATCATCGCTTTAAGTGCATCTACTTTACAGGACTTGCCTGAAGGTAGTGAGTTTGATGAGTACTTAATGAAACCTGTGAATACAGCACAGTTGCTACGGAAAATATCACAATTCATTCATAAGGAAACGTGTGAAGATCCTGACATGCCCTCCAAAAACGAGGGTGTACACATGAACGGAAATACCGTTGACCCTGAAGTACTGGCTGATATAAGGGATCAATTGGATCCTTTATTAAAGAAATTAGAAACCTCTATCATCATTGGCAGTGTGAAAAACTTAGCCCAACGGTTAATCTCATTAGGGCAACAACACCAATCGGAGTTTATTACAGCCGAAGGGAAAGAACTAATGAGCTATGCAGAATGCTATGATATTGTTAACATCAAATTAAAATTAAGACAAATTGAAAAAATACTATCTAGAGGATAATCGAGATGAAAAACAGAAGCAATGATCTAGTATTAATAGTTGATGACAATCCCAATAATATTCAGGTGTTGGCTACCATTATGGCGGAGTGCGGTTATGAGCTCGGTATTGCACAGAATGCACATGAGGTTTATCAATTCCTTAAAGAAAACACGCCAGAGCTTATTTTATTAGACGTTGAGATGCCTGATATCGACGGGTATGAAGTATGTTGTACGATTAAAGCGGACCCAAAATATAAAGAGATCCCAATCATCTTTCTAACGGTTAAAAGTGAGATGGAGGACATTGTGAAAGGATTTGATTTAGGGGCCGTTGATTATATGACCAAACCTTTTAATAGAAAAGAACTGATTTCTAGAGTACGAACCCATATTTCTCTCAAACGGTCTAGGGATGAACTCGCCAAGAAGAATCAGGAATTGGAGAATGTTTTACAGGCTAGAAAAAAACTTGAGGAAGAAAAAGACCTGTTAACTGCGGAGTTACTACAGCACCGTAATTTACTTGAAAAAAAGGTCGAAGAGCGAACAAAGGAACTGGCAAACGCCAATGAGAGAACTCTCAAAATCATTGATAGTATTACAGATGGTTTTGCCGCATTTGACAAAGAATGGAGATATATTTACGCAAATGATCATCAATTTTTTCCTGATCATCTAACCGCAAAAGATGTATTAGGCACAAATCTATGGGATGTTTTTCCGAAAATGGTTGATACGGTCTGGTATAAAGAATTTCATCGAGCGATGACAGAAAGGATTCCTGTCCAGTTCGAAACGCCGTCAGCTTATCATGATACATGGTATGAAGTAACGGTTTACCCATTTGATAATGGAATTTGTAGTTTTTTTAAGGATATAACGGAAAAGAAGAAATATGAGAAAGAAATGAAACGTCTATCGGGGCTAGACTTAATTGGGCAAATGGCGGCAGGGATCAGTCATGAGCTTCGAAATCCGATGACGACGGTTCGCGGGTTTTTACAGTTTTTGAGCACAAATGATGATTGTATAAAGTATAATGAGTACTTTACCTTAATGATTGATGAGCTTGACCGGGCGAATTCAATCATTACCGAATTCCTCTCAATGGGTAATACAAGGTCAACCGATTTGCAGGAGTTAGATTTAAATGTAATCATACATGATATAGTTCCCTTACTTCATGCGGATGCATTTAACCAAAGTAAACAGATACAGTTAGAAATCAATGAGATTCCTATTTTACGATTAAACCGGAATGAGATCCGTCAATTAATCCTGAACCTATACCGTAATGGCTTAGAAGCCATGGACCAAGGGAAGGTTCTAACGATCAGAACGTACAAGGAAAAGGACCATGTTGTACTTGCAGTGGAGGATCAAGGAGAAGGAATTAAACCTGAAGTATTAGAAAGATTGGGTACTCCATTCTTCTCAACGAAGGATAATGGGACTGGCTTGGGATTAGGTGTATGTTATGCGATTGCTGCCCGTCATCATGCAAAAATTGAGATTCAAACAGGACCAGAAGGCACGACCTTTTTTGTGAAATTTGAAT
>NZ_JAETXM010000003.1 GCF_024494465.1 Bacillus sp. V3B
TCAATTCTAGATTGGATGATGTGAAATGACAGAACATATTTGTAATCATACTATTTGTAACCACGTGAGTGATAACAAAAAGAAACCATGCCCAACAAAGGTTCCCATCTTTGGTTCATTATCTAGTGAAGAAATTTTAAAAGTAGCTAAGATGACAAAACATATTCATTATCACAAGGGGCAAATGCTTATACAAGAGGGAGAAACATCAGATACTTTATTTATTATTAATAGAGGGAAAGTAAAGTTATCTAAATTTACTGTTGATGGAAAAGAACAAATTTTATATATCCTGACAACAGGTGATTTTTTTGGGGAATTGAATCTCTTTAATGAAGATGAAGTAAGCAACTTTAGTGTATTTGCTATTGAAAATACAGAAATTTGTCAATTAACGAAAGCCGATATTGACCTCATTATGTTGGAAAATCCGGAAATTTCCTTAAAACTATTAAAATCTTTAACAAAACGATTGGCTCACACAGAAAATTTAGCACAAAATTTAGCAACGAAAGATCCTGAAGTAAGAATTGCTCATATGATTTTGGAATTCTGCCAAAAGTTCGGAACAAAACTAAATGATGGCATTCTTATTCACTTACCCATTACACGAGAAGAAATTGCTAGCTACGTGGGTGTTACACGTGAAACCATTAGCCGTAAATTGAGTAAATTCGAGGATATGGGATTGATTTCTATCACGGGGACTAAACAAATTCTTGTTAAGAATCGTATAGCTTTAAAAGATTATCTAGAATAATAATTAGACACACAACCTCAGCTGTCGTTGTGTGTCTTTTTTGATTCATGTTCACATTATATTCGTTATTTGTTCACTTTATTTTCACTTTATACCGTTTGTCTTCAAAAACTTTTCAACATAATTCGCCTTTATCCTATGAAATTCACATTAGATTTTGATCCATTTTTTAGGATAAAGCATGTCCTCATGCCTTATTCAAATAATTTAAAAGGGCAATAAAAACCCATATAGATCCTTCCATTCCTCGATTTCCCATGTAAATTTTAAATGAATAATCGAAAGTAGTATGCTCATGAATACAATTAAGTGAGAATAAATAATTATTTTAATACTCGGAATTTGTCGAATGATTTGTGATTGAAAATACTAATAATTGTAGTATTATAATCCTAGAATATTTTGAATATATAAATATATGTTGGGAGAGATACTATTGTCATCAAATGAAGTTGTTATCGTAAGCGCAGTTAGAACACCTATTGGAAGTTTTCTTGGAGGATTACAAAATGTTGAGGCAGCTCAACTAGGAGCAATCGTTATCAAAGGAGCTCTTGAAAAAGCTGGAGTTAATCCTAATGAAGTAGACGATGTTATTATGGGGAACGTACTACAAGCAGGACTTGGGCAAAACCCAGCAAGAAAAGCTGCTTTAGCTGCAGGTATACCTCAAGAAGCATCTGCTATTACGATCAATAAAGTATGTGGTTCAGGTTTACAAGCAGTTCATTCAGCAACACAAGCTATTCTTGCAGGAGATGCAGAAGTAGTCGTTGCAGGTGGAATGGAAAATATGAGCCGTGCTGCATATGTATTAAACAATGCTCGTAATGGATTTAAAATGGGAGATCAAAAAATCACTGACACGATGATTCAAGATGGATTATGGTGCGCGATGAATGACTATCATATGGGAGTTACAGCTGAAAATCTTGCTGAAAAGTATGAAATTTCACGTGAAGAACAAGATGAGTTTTCTGCTTGGAGTCAACAAAAAGCACAAGCGGCAATTGAATCTAATCGCTTTGCTGATGAAATTATCCCTGTAGAAATTCCTGGTCGTAAAGGACAAGTTACTGTATTCAACCAAGATGAATTTCCACGTTTCGGTACAACTGCAGAAGGATTAGGAAAGCTTCGTCCTGCATTCAAAAAGGATGGATCGGTAACAGCTGGTAACGCATCCGGAATTAATGATGGTGCTGCAGCATTTGTTGTTATGAGCCGTAAAAAAGCTGAAGAATTAGGAATTAAACCATTAGTAACAGTAAAAGCAAATGCGAGTGCTGGTGTGGATCCAAGTATTATGGGGATTGGTCCTGTTCCTGCTGTGAAAAAAGCTCTTGAAAAAGCAGCTTTACCATTAGAAGATATTGATTTAATTGAAGCAAACGAAGCATTTGCTGCACAATCAATTGCTGTAGATCGTGAACTTCATTTCAATAAAGAAAAATTAAATGTAAATGGTGGTGCAATTGCACTTGGTCATCCAATTGGTGCTAGTGGAGCGAGAATTCTTGTTTCTTTAATTCATGAAATGAAGAAAACAGATGCTCGCCATGGTCTAGCTACGTTATGTGTTGGTGGCGGACAAGGTGTTGCAACGATCATAGAAAATGTAGAATCTAAATAAAATGATTAAAAAAACGAGACTTCTGAAATGAAGTCTCGTTTTTCTTTTTTGAGTTGAGCGATCGTTCATCACCAATCCTTAGAGATTGGTAGACTAAAAGACATATGCGCTATATTGAATAAGGGATCATGGTAAAGTAACGATTAAGTACTTTCTTGTTTAAATAACTAAGCCACCATCAACACTTAAAATGGTCCCGTTTACATAATTTGCATCGTCTGAAGCTAAGAATAAATAGGCAGCGGCAATATCTTCTGGTTTTCCGAGTCTTTTAAGTGGAGTCTTATCTTTCATGGAGTCAAGTATCTTTTGTGGTACTGCTGCCGTCATACCTGTTTCAATAAAACCGGGAGCTACTGCATTAACTCTTATTCCTTTTGGACCAAATTCTTTTGCCCAACTTTTGGTCAATCCAATAACTCCGGCCTTTGTCGCAGCATAATTAGTTTGGCCGATATTTCCATATAAACCAACGACAGAAGAGGCATTCAGAATCACACCAGATCCTTGTTTTAACATAACAGGGGCTACAGCCTTCGTACATTTAAAAACACCTGATAAGTTTACAGAAATCACCTTTTCCCAATCGGATTCATCCATCTTTGTGAGAAATCCATCAAGCGTAATCCCCGCATTGTTCACTAGTACATCAATTCTTCCATGTTTATCTACTGTTGATTGAACCACGTCTTCTATCTGAGCACTATTTGTCACATCCACCTTGAAAAAATCTACTTTGTCACTTGCGAACTCTTCTAATGTATTACGTCCTGCACGCTCATCATAATCACAAATAACTACTCTCGCACCTTCTTGAAGAAATTTGCTAGCTGTTTCTTTTCCAATTCCTTGTGCCCCACCGGTAATTAAAGTTACTTTGTTCGTTAACTTCAAAAATACCACCTCTTTTGAACTAGATTTAGTAAAGGTTAATCCAGCAGATAGTTGATATCCATTATCCCTTGAACATAGATATCTCACAATTTTCCAATTGCTATTTTATCCTATTCTAATAGTCAAAAAAAAAGAACAGTGGAAAATCCACTGTCTTATTTAAATAAACCTAAAGTTAATTTTGAGTTTGTTTGGTATAGATCAATCAATACTTTTTGTGAAGCTTTTAATTGGCTTGTAACATCTTCACGGAATTTTTGTTGTTGGTCAATACCACTTTTTACTGATTGTTGGAATTGATCTTGAGATTGATTAACTAAATTTAAGCTTTCTTTATAAGGTGTTGCAGTTAATTGTTGAACGCGATTGCTTACATCATCAAATTGAGCATTCCATTGTTCAAAAGCTTTGCTTGCTTGAGCACCGAAAACTTTTTGAATGTTTAGTTTAACGGATTCGCGAAGCTCATCAGTTAATTTTTTTTGTTCTTCTTCAATTCGAGTAATGTCACTTGTTACTTTTTCCCATGTTTCTTTTTGGCTTTCTAATGTTTGAAGTAAAAGTTCTTCTGCTTCCTTTTGTGCTGCGCACACTCTGTCTAAACTATTTGTCCATGTTGAGAATAAAGATTCCCCTAAATTTACTGTTTCTTGAGTTTTTGTTGCTACTGCCATGTTAAATCCTCCTAATAAAATTTATTATGATTGCAGGTAACCTGCAGAATCACTATTATGAAATGGGTAAAACGTTAGTTATTATCTTCATCTTTATCATCCCGCTGCATTAATGAAGACATTGGTAAGAACATGTCCATATAAATTGTAAAGAAGCGGTTAATAATAGATTGATACTGTTCTAGTGCACCAGTGCATGTCTTTAGGTAGGCTTCTCCAGCTTCTGTTATCGAATAAATTCGCTTTGCTGGTCCCCCTGTTGTTGTATCCCATTCAGATTTGACCAAATCATCTTTTTCTAATTGTCTAAGTATTCGATAGACATTTCCTTGATCAATAGATGAGAAACCAAATCGAGATAACTCTTGAATAAGCTTATAACCATGTAAATTCCAATTACGTAGACTTAACAAAAGGACGGGTATCATTAAGTTTTTCGGCATGGATGTCATGACTCTCTCATCTTTAGGTTGTTGGTTCTTATTAGACTCGTTGTTATTTGTTGTCACAATGTATCACTCCTAAGTTGAAGTCCATATGTGTAATTTACACCTAAGTGATAGATTTGTCAAACATAAATTAATTTTTTAAAATATTTCAGTAATTTTAAATCTTTTCTCTTTTAATTCGTCAGAAAACTTAGTATAATAACAAAGTGAATAAGTAACTATGGAGGAGAAAAGATGACTCGAGAATTTAACATGTACGATATGTGGAAAGATTTCTACTTCCAATCTAGTAACCTTGTTGATGATAAGGTGAAGGAAGATTTCCCTTCTCAAGGGATGGGACAGATTTTGGAGATGAATCTTCAATTTAAAAAGTTCTTAAATGAAACAACAGAACAATATTTAGAACAAGTGAATATGCCAACTAGAAATGATTTGGCTAACATCTCATCTCTAATTGTAAATGTAGATGCAAAAATTGATGATTTAGAAGAATTAGTGGAAGATACAAAAACTAATCAAGTTGATCAATCATCAGTACAACGTGAATTAACAACTTTAAAAAGAGATATGAAGAATCTTGATACTAAACTTAATGAGGTTCTTTCTATGTTAAAGGAATCAAAAGAAACGAAAACAAATGTGAATAAGAGTACAAATACGAGTGCAACAGCTCAAAAGACACAGCAAAAAACGAATTAATTAAAGTGAAAATCTAATTTAAAAATATACTATAGTAAATGGAGTGTAGACAAAATGGCAGAATTACAAAACAAAGTAGCGATCGTAACAGGTGGAAGCAGAGGAATCGGATCAGCAATTGCATTAGAATTAGCTAAAAATGGTGTAAAAATCGTGATTAACTATAACAGTAACAGTGCAGCTGCAGATCAAATGGTAGCAGAAATCAAGGAAATTGGCGGAGATGCTTACGCAGTACAAGCAGACGTTTCAGTTAGCAAAGATGCAGAAAACCTTGTAAATGAAGCAGTTAAACATTTTGGTAGCGTTGATATTCTTGTCAATAATGCTGGAATTACAAGAGACAGCACATTTAAAAAGCTTAGTGAAGAAGACTGGAGAAAAGTAATTGATGTTAATTTAAACAGTGTTTATAATACAACTTCAAAAGCTTTACCACATCTTCTTGAATCAGATGCAGGACGTATTATTAATATTTCTTCTATCATTGGTCAAGCTGGTGGCTTTGGACAAACAAATTATGCTGCAGCAAAAGCAGGATTAATTGGTTACACAAAATCTCTTGCATTAGAACTTGCTAAAGGAAATGTAACAGTTAACGCTATTTGCCCAGGATTTATCGGAACAGAAATGGTTGCAGCAATGCCTGAAAAAGTTCTAGAAACAATTGTTGGTAAAGTGCCACAAAAACGTTTAGGAAAACCAGAAGAAATTGCACGTGGAGTTGTGTTCTTATGTAAAGATGGTGACTATATTACGGGTCAACAGTTAAATATTAACGGCGGACTTTACATGTAATTTTAATGTAATTGTCATGAACACAAGATTGCTTGTATAGATTATATAAAGTGAATTAATTATGTAGGGAGTGAGTAATCATTAGCGTTCTGATTACAGAAGAGTGGAAAGAATTTACTGAGAAGATGCCTGAAATGATGCCCGAGGAATATCAACAAATGTATACACGTGTGAAAAGAGCCAATCAGGTGTTAACAACTGAGTCCGAGCCAGAAGTAGGTCCAACACCGAAAGAAGTGATTTGGACTAAAAATAAAACAAAGTTGTATCATTATATTTCAGATACGCCGAAAAAACATAAAACACCACTTTTAATGGTTTATGCTTTAATCAATAAACCTTATATATTAGATTTAACAAAAGGTGGAAGTTTAGTAGAATATCTCGTTGATCGTGGTTTTGATGTTTATCTTCTTGACTGGGGTACACCAAGTATCGAAGATAGACACATGAAGTTTGATGATTACGTGTTAGACTATATTCCACGCGCAGTTCGTAAAGTAATGCGAAAATCGAATAGTGATGACGTATCTATTCTTGGTTATTGCATGGGTGGTACAATGACGTCTATGTTTGCAGCACTACACCCTGAATTACCAATTAAAAATCTTGTCTTCATGACAAGTCCGTTTGATTTTGAAGATACGGGTCTTTACGGAGCAATGCTAGATGAACGCTATTTTAATATCGATAAAGTGGTTGATACACTTGGGGTTATTCCACCTGAAATGATTGACTTTGGAAACAAAATGATCAAACCAATGTCAAACTTCTATGGTCCATTTGTAAGTCTAGTTGATCGTGCTGATAATGATCGTTTTATCCATAGCTTTAAACTATTGCAAAAATGGTTAAATGATGGAATTCCATTTCCAGGTGAAGCTTACCGTCAATGGATTAGAGAATTTTATCAACAGAACAAGCTGATTAAAGGCGAATTAGTGATCCGTGGTCGTAAGGTCAATCTAGAAGATATCAAGGCTAATATTCTTAACTTATCAGGTGAATCAGATATCATTGCCCAACCGCATCAAGTTGAAGCATTGATGGATGTTGTATCTAGTAAAGATAAAACCTATAAGAATCTTCCACTTGGACATACGTCAATCACGTTTGGTAGTAAAGCTACAAAGATTACGTATCCAACCATTGGCGATTGGTTAGAAGAACGTTCAAACTAATCATAATATTTGAAGTATAATTAATAACTAGTTAAAAGAGTGTTCCCAAATTGTTACTTTTGGGGCACTCTTTTTATATTCGCTTTTAGTCCCACAGAGAATTAGGCACTCTCTCTTAAAAAAACCCTAATATAGTCGTTAAAAAGATCTCTATTTTCGATATTACTCAAGTGTCCGGTGTTCCTCAACATGACTGTCTGGGCACTCCTTATAAAGGACCTCATAAGATAGATGTTTAAAGCAGGCGTGACTTTATCATGTGTGCTCCCAATTAACAAAACAGGTATCTTTATCGTAGGAAGAATAGGAAAGTAATTGATCCCAGTAGGAGCTTTAGCTGACTCTATATAGGTATCCCGAATTTGGAAAGCATTCCTCGCTTCCTCCTTATAGGATTGATCATACAACGATGTTTTTATAATATGCTCAACTAGCTTTTGCTGGTCTCTTTGAAAGAGTTGATTAGATAAATGGATGATGCTTGTTGCAATCATAACTGGCATATAAGAGGTTGTGTTAGATAGGATGAGTCCTTTTACCATCTCAGGCTTCTGCTTATATATTTCCTGGGCAACAATTCCACCTAATGATAATCCACATATGAAGGCTACTGGGATGTTTAAGCATTCTAATAGGTGTATGATATCTAATGCGAAGTTTTTAATTGTAAAATCTTTATTTAGGACTGTTTCTCCATGGCCTCTTAAATCTGGAATCACTAATCTATAGTGGTTTGCTAGCTCATGTTGAGGGACCCAGGCCTCTTTCCTACTACCAAGACCATGTATAAAGACAATCGGTGTTCCCTTGCCTAGATCGTTGTATATTAACATGATCAACTACCTCTCATTTGGTTTCCTGATCAGTATTTAAGCCATTAAGTCTTTATGAAATTCAAGACTCGTGCACGTGTGAAAGTAATGAATACTAGTAGTATGGACAGAAATGTAACTATTCAAACAATTAGCTTTAGAAAATTTCATAAAAAGGGATTTAATCAAGGTGTAGGTTTACTGACGAACTTTATTGACTACGCTTCAGAACAATATCCACTTGATAAAAGTCAGTTTTTCTTACTCGGTTTTAGCCAAGGAGCGGTTATGTCTATGACACTAGCTTTGACTTTAGGTAATCGAATAAAAGGAATTGTTGCTCTTAGTGGGTATATTCCAACATTCGCAAAAGAAGAATATAGAATAAAATCGGTTGATCAGCTATCGGCATTTATTGCGCATGGTAGATTGGATCAGGTTTTACCATATGAGTGGGGTGTCTCCGCTCAGGAATATTTTAATAGTAGGGGTGCTTCTATATCGTTCCATACTTATCAAGAAGGGCATACTGTCTCTTTTGAGAATCAACAAGACTTTAAAGAGTGGTTAATAAGTGACTGCAAAAATTAAAAAAATTTTTAATTGAGCCTTTACAGCGTATATTCAAATACAAAAAGCTTACCAATAAGACCTTTGGTAAGCTTTTTATATTTGATAAAATGAATGATTTAAAAGAGATCTTCTGACTTAGCGTCTGAATAGATGGAAATTAATATAACGGCCTTTTCATCTCCAATATTTTTAACGTGATGTGGTACACAGGCATTCCAACTGAAAGAATCTCCTTCTTCTACAATGATAGAATCCTCTCCTTGTTCAGCTAGTACTTTTCCTTCTAATACTAAATGGCTTTCTTTACCGTCATGGGCATGTGCTTCTCCCATAGAGGCTTCAGGAGGAAATTCAACTATCATCATACGCAATCCATCTTTGGACGAAATATGTTCAATCTTTAAATTATTAAAAGTAGAATAAGTTCTTTCCTTTTTTTTGACAACACGCATATGTTGCTGCTTTTCAAGCAATAAATAAGGCAATGGAACTTCAAGAAAATTTGAAATGGTTTGTAAGGTACTAATAGAAGGTGAAGTATGATTGTTTTCGATATTGCTGACAAATCCTTTTGAAAGCCCAGTTCCCTCGCACATTTGGGCAATTGTAATCTGTTTTCTTTTTCGTATCGTACGAATTTTTGAGCCAATATCCACTTTGACCACCTCGAAATGTTTCTTAATAAACAACTTATATCTATATTAGCAAATTAATGGTTGACAATCTATACAAACATTTGTTACTTTATAAACAACAAATATTCATATTAGAAAACTTTATAAATACGATTATAGGGGATGATGATAAATGGAAGCGCCAATGATCTATAGTCTTCGGAAGCCAAAACAAATTGATCCCAATAAAACATATCCAGCCTTATTTTTAATACATGGAATAGGGAGCAATGAACAAAATATGTTTCCGTTGGCAGAAGGATTAGAAGAACAGTTTTATATTTTTAGTATTCGTGGGCCTTTGACGCAACCACCGGGCTTTGCTTATTTTACAATTGAGGGATATGGAAAACCTCATCGGGATGTATTTAAGCAAGCGGTGAGTAAGCTAACAAGTTTTATTGATTATGCTTCTGAACAGTATTCATTAGATCGTAATCAGTTATACTTACTTGGCTTTAGCCAGGGAGCGATTCTTTCGATGTCACTTGCCTTGACTATGGGAAGTCGAATTAAAGGTATTGTGGCACTCAGTGGGTATATTCCTAATATTGTAACGGAAGATTACGATGTAAAACCGGTTAATGAACTTTCTGCATTTATCTCACATGGTGAAATGGATCAAATTTTGCCATACCAATGGGGCGTTCAAGCTCAGGAATATTTTAAGCAATTGGGTGCAAATGTATCCTTTCAAACGTATCAAGAAGGACACACCGTTTCTTTACAGAATCAGCAGGATTTTAAAAAATGGATTCTCGATCGTCTTGAGAACTAAAAGGAGGAAAATAGATGTTACCTTCACTTTTTATCGCCCATGGAGCACCACTCCTTGCTATTGAAAATAATGAGTACACACAATTTGTTAATCAATTAGGGAAAGATCTACCAAAACCTAAAGCCATTATTTTGTTTTCAGCCCATTGGGAGGCAGCGAATCAACAAGTAAGCCTTGTAGACGAGTTTGAGACTATTTATGACTTTGGTGGATTTCCTGAAGCCTTATATCGCATTCAATATCCTGCGAAAGGGAATAAAGACATTACGGAAGAAATCAAAGGGTTGTTTAGTAAGCAAGGGATTCCTTTTGAAGTGGATACAAGTCGTGGATTAGATCATGGGGCATGGGTTGTGTTGAGGATGCTGTATCCGAATGCTGATATCCCTGTGATTTCTATGTCAGTCAATCAACATTTGACACCTGAGCAACAGTACCAAATTGGGAAGTCCCTATCTTTGTTAAGAGAACAGGACGTTTTGATTATAGGGAGCGGTGGAACCGTGCATAACCTTCGTGCGGTAAACTGGGAAAAAGATGGGAAAGGTAATGATCAATGGGCAGTTGATTTTGATCAGTGGCTGGAAGAACATTTGAAAGATTGGAATGTAACCTCTCTTTTCGACTATTATTCTTTAGCACCAAATGTTCAGTTGGCCGTTCCACCATACGGAAAAGAGCACTTTATTCCGCTCTTTTATGCGATGGGAGCAGCGGATGATAAAAAACAGGCTAAATTGCTTCACCGCAGTTATCGTTATGGAAACCTTAGCCACAGTGTATGGCAATTTGGTTAATGGCTATATCATTAAAAAAATAGAAAATAAATAATTAAAGGGAAAAATAGGAGGAGAAAAATGTTGAAGAAATATGAAATAGGTGCATTAATTTTACGCGTAGTACTGGGGATTACCTTTTTTATTCATGGTTTAGTTAAGTTTCAAGGTGGTATTGAAAATACGGTCGGTTGGTTTGACAGTATCGGTTTGCCAGGGGCATTGGCTTATGTTGTGGCTTTAGTGGAATTAGTTGGTGGAATTGCCTTAATTATCGGTCTGGGTAGCAAAATTGTTTCTGTTCTTCTTGCTCTATTAATGATCGGAGCTACATTAAAGGTAAAATTAGCAGGTGGCTTTTTAGGAACTGGTCAGGGTGCTGGATATGAATTAGATTTAGCACTATTAGCAATGGCAGTATTTATCGCTATTAACGGTAGTAAGATGTTTGCGATCGATCAATTGATTTTCAAAAAACAAGAGTCAGTAAGTGAAAACCTCTAAGTATATCTTAAATAGTAAACGGGCTTACTTTAGGATCTTGTATCCTTTGGTAAGCCCGTTTACTGTATATTTATCCAATGAGGTTTTCAGAGTGAATGTAGTTTTCTAAATCTGTTAAGGCCTTGCTGACAGTTGTGGTTGTCATCTCGCCTGGCATGACGTGAATGGATTCTTCAGGTATCGTTGATTTTGCTGCGATATCTGAAAGGATTTCGTCGCTAATGACCTTTACACCTAAATCTTTAAGTGAAACTGGCAAGCTGAGTTGCTGATAGAAAGGTAAGAGTTGCCCGATTTCAGTCCATTTATCCTCCAACACTAATTGAACAAGAATACCATAAGCTACTTTTTCACCATGTAAGGCATGATGTGTTTCTTCTAAAACCGTTAATCCATTGTGAATCGAATGGGCACCAGCAACCCTTCCATAATGATCTCCAAATCCACCAACCATTCCACCAAGCATAATAATGGTTTCAACAACTTTTACAAAGTCATCATTCAGTGTACCAGCTTTAGCGGCTTGTACAGCACCTTCTGAGTATTGAAGCAATACCTCTTTACATTGCTTAGCTGTGTAGTAGCAAATTTCGAGTGGAACGGGTTTATTTTTTATATGAGCTATTTGTACATCTGCTTCATACCATTTGGCAAGCGTGTCAGCAATACCAGCGATTAACATATCGACAGGAGCATCTAACAAAATTTGTGGCTCCACTAACACAAGGCTAGCACCTACTGGATAAACATCAAAACGAATAAATGTACCAGAATCATCATACACAACACTTACGGGAGTCCATGGGGAACAGTTTGAGGGGAGTGTAGGAATCAGCACAGCTTGCCGATGTGTGACATGGCTGACGGATTTTGTGAGATCCAATACTTTTCCTCCACCAACACCGATAACGGCATCAAATGATTCTCTGGTCACAAGATCTGAGAGGGCGTCTATTTCAATTAGTGAATTCTCGCCATGATAGGTATATTCTTCGTATGTAAGCCCTGTCAATACGGGCCAAAATGGTTTAGTGGCTTGCCATGACTTTTGGCCGTGAATAATAAGAACCTTCTGAAAGCCACGCTCTAATAGCTTAGCCTCTAGCTTGTCTAAAACTCTTTCTTCTAAAATATACTCACTTGGTGCCCCATGCACAGAAATGGTTTCCATTTTTCATCCCTCTTTTTAATTAGTTTCATTTTGATTTATAACGATATCTATGAATCATTTTAAAAAATGGCCTTTGGTGTACATGAGCATGTGTTTTATTCCGCGAATAACTTAATGCTCGCGTACACCAAAGGTTTTTAAAACACGAACACTGTTGCATAACAAAGCCTAAAGAGATAACCCCTTTCCATTTAGGAGAGGAGTTATCATCTTGTACTTCTGTATAATTATTTCATCCAAGTAGGTTTTCCAAAACCTGCAAATTCTTCGTCAATGATCTTTTCAAATTCATCTGATTCGACAACAGCTTGAATATCTTGGGCCAATTGAGAATCTTCGTTTTCTGCTTTTACGGCTACAATATTACGGTATGGATCAAGCATATTTTCAAGAGCTAGTGCACTAAGGAGGTCCATGCTAGCGGCTAAGGCAAAGTTTCCAGGTACAGCTGATAAATCAGCACTTTCGATAGCACGAGGCAATTGACCAGCTTCAATTGGTTGAAACTCTAAGTTTTTCTTGTTTGCCACAATATCTTTTTCAGAAACTGTTAGTGGGTCTGCACTTTCACTAATTGTAATTAAGCCTTCATCTTGAAGGGTATTAAAGGCACGTGCTGCATTTGTTGGATCATTTGGAATCGCAATTGTTGCTCCGTCTTCTACTTCATTTAATGAAGTATATTTTTCAGAATAAATACCCATTGGAGCTGTTGGTACAGAAATTAAGGCTGTTAAATCCATATTATTTTGTTTAGCAAAGTTTTCAAGATAAATTGTATGTTGGAATAGGTTGGCATCAATATCACCATTGTCTAATGCATTGTTTGGTTGAATATAATCACTAAATTCGACTACTTTTACTGTGTAGCCTTTTGCTTCTAAACCGGGTTTAATTGCTTTTGTAATCATGTCACTATAAGGTCCAGCTGTAGCACCAAACTGAATTTCCTTTGTTTCTGTACCTTGATCTGTTGTATCGCCGCTTTCTTCATTGTCATTGCCTCCGCATGCAGCCAATACAGCTACAGCTATTAATAGAATAAATCCGATGAACCACTTTTTCATAGAATTTTCCTTCTTTCTTATTATTTTTCTTTCTTATTATTTTCCAACTATTTATCTTTTATCAACCGCTTTGGAGAGAAGATCACCAAGAAGTTGGACAAGCTGAACTAACACAATTAAAATAACGACTGTTGCAATCATGATCGTATTATCATAGCGATAATAGCCAAAGCGAATGGCTAAGTCACCGATACCCCCGCCACCAACTGTTCCAGCCATAGCGGAAAATCCGATTAAACTGATAAGGGTTAACGTAAGCCCTGAAATAATCCCAGACTTCGCTTCCAGTAACAAGACATCTTTGATGATCATCCATGGTGTGGCCCCAGCGGCAATAGCGGCCTCAATGACTCCTTTATCAATTTCTCGAAGAGCAGATTCTACAATTCGAGCGAAAAAGGGAATCGCTGCAACGGAGAGGGAAACACTTGCTGCTGTCGGACCAATTGTTGAACCGACTAAAGCTTTCGTTAACGGAATCAAAGCGACAAGCAAAATGATAAATGGAATGGAACGAACCATATTGACAACAAAACCTAACACGCTTTGGACGGTGCGGTTCTCCCAAAATAATCCTCTATCCGTTACAAATAAAAGGACGCCGAGGGGAAGACCAATGACAACCGCTACGACTAGAGAAATAGCAATCATATAGATCGTTTGGAAGAAAGCTGCATTAATATCAGGTATAAGTTCAATGAGATGAGTTAAATCAAAGCCCATTACGTAACACCTCCACTTGTGCTGTTCGCTGGTCGATAAACTGAAGGGCTTTATCAATTTCTTCTCTTTGTCCAGTCAGCTCCATCACAAAGATACCTAGTGGTGCTTCTCCGATGTATTCAATCGAACCGTGAAGGAAATTACCTTTCACGTTAAACTGCTGTAGTGTGTCAGAAATGACACCTTCACCAGCAACCTCACCTTTAAATGTGACCTTCACAATCGTTCCTTTACATGTTTGTAAAATAACCTTTGGAACCTCATAGGAAACAACACTTTTTATAAACTCTTTGGAAAGATCCGTTTGTGGATTAGAGAAAATATCATAAACGGGTCCTTCTTCAATGACTCTTCCTGTTTGCATAATCGCCATTCGATGACAAATTTCTTTCACAACCGTCATTTCATGGGTAATTAACACAATCGTGATATTGAGTTCTTTATTGATTTTTTTGAGTAGATTTAAAATCGATCTTGTTGTAGTTGGATCTAATGCTGATGTTGCCTCATCACATAACAGCACGGTTGGATTATTGGCAAGGGCTCGCGCAATACCGACACGCTGTTTTTGACCTCCGCTGAGTTGTGCAGGATAAACATCTCTTTTGTCAGAAAGACCGACCATTTCAAGTAATTCTTCTACTCGTTCTTTCATTCGGTTTGATGGTAATTTGGCTGCTTTTAAGGAAAAAGCAATATTTTCATAAACCGTTTTTTGACTAATTAAGTAAAAGTGTTGAAAGATCATGCCGATTTTTAAGCGGGCTTGTCGCAAGTTTTCGCTCGTTAAGGAGGTTAGATCATTCCCATTTACCTTTATACTCCCAGAAGAGGGTCGCTCTAATAGATTAATACAACGAAGAAGTGAGCTTTTTCCAGCACCTGAATAGCCGACAATTCCGTAAATTTCTCCTTCTTGAATCGATATTGAAACATCATCGACCCCTTTTACAGTGCCACTTTTAGTTTTATAAATCTTGGAAAGATGTTGGATCTCAATCATAAAGGTACCTCCTTTTCATCTAAAATGTTCACGATTTAAATGAATGTTCTTTTCCATCTCTAATAAAAAATGCTTCTCTCAATTGAAAGAAGCATCGAAATACGATCTACAATTTCGACTTATCTTTCAGAATGAAAGTCATTCTGCCGGAATTGGCACCTTCCCATAAAGGGGGTTGCCGGACGTCATAGGGCCTATTCCCTCGGTCGCTCTGGATAAGTAATCTATTTAATTATTATATTAAAATATTACTAATTGATTGGATGTCTGTCAATTGAAAAATGTTTGCTTTTATCTACGAAAGCGCTTTTACCCCTATAAAATCAAGTAAACAAGTTGTATAATTTTTTTTAGAATGAATCAATCTGTATGTTTAGCGATATAAATCGGTTCTTCTATCTTGAAAAACAGGAATTGTTTTCCGTACATGATCGACTTCCTGTAGGTCTAGTTCTGTGATAAAGATCCCTTCATCACTTTGACCGCTAATAAGAAGTTCACCCCAAGGCGCAATGACCATTGAATGGCCATTAAATTCATTGTTTGGATCAGACCCAGTACGGTTAACAGCGACAATAAAGCACTGATTTTCAATCGCTCTTGCCTGTAATAGTAACTGCCAATGGTCAATTCGTTTCGTTGGCCACTCCGCTGGAACAAACATGACTTTTGCTCCGTTTAAGACGTGAGAGCGAATCCATTCGGGGAAACGCAAATCATAGCAAATAACGCCGCCACACGCTGTGCCATCTAATTCAAACGTATTGATACTTTGCCCAGCGTTCATAAATAAGTGTTCATCCATTAACTTAAAAAGATGGGCTTTATCATATTCTGCAATAATTTTTCCTGTTCGATTTGCTACATACATCGTATTAAAGAAGCCATCTTCTCTTTTCGTTGCTACAGAACCACCAACAATATTCATATTGTATTCCTTTGCTAGTTTTGCAAATAGTTCTTTTGTTTTTTCTCCATTTTCATCGGCTAGATTATTCAGTTGGGTAAGGGCATAGCCTATATTCCACATTTCTGGGAATACGATCGTATCAACATTTGACAATGCCGCTTCTTTTATATATTTTTCAATAGCCACAAAGTTTTTTTCTGGTTCTCCATAATGAATATCCATTTGTACACAAGCAATCTTCATTTTTCCCACCACCGCTAGACAAGTTTATCTAAAGATTATAGAATTTTAGTTAAAATCGCAAACATTTAAGAAAAGCGGAAGGCACCTGCCTATCGGCGACAAGGAGGTTGTTTGTTTAACCTTCTTGACAGATTGGCTTATGACCTCGAGCCGATGGTACCTGGAGCTAGACCGCTATCTCAGTTCAAAAAGGTTATAAATTAGTATAATTTAAATAAAGGTGGCCATCATGGAATATTCAGATCGATTAAAAAATTTACCCGTTCAATTTTTTTCAACGCTTGTGAATAAAGTAAACAAAGCGGTTGCTGAAGGGCGAGATATCATCAATTTAGGGCAAGGGAACCCTGATCATCCGACACCTCCCCATATTGTTAAAGCGTTGCAAACAGCAGCAGAAGACCCACAGACACATAAGTATTCTCTATTTCGTGGGCTTCCTGAGTTGAAAGAGGCAGCTGCTCAATTTTATGAAAAACAATACGGTGTCCAACTAGATCCTGAGACAGAAGTGGCAATTGTTTTTGGAACGAAAACAGGTCTTGTTGAATTGCCAATGTGTTTGTTAAATGAAGGTGAACTAATGTTACTGCCTGATCCAGGATATCCTGATTATTTATCGGGCACGGTGTTGGCCAATGTTGAATACGAGACCTTTCCACTTAAAGCAGATAATCATTTCTTACCTGATTACAGTACTTTCTCGGATCGTCAAAAAGAAGCAGCGAAGTTAATGTATCTTAACTATCCAAACAACCCTACTGGAGCAACAGCAAATCGAGCTTTTTTTGAAGAAACTGTTGAGTTTGCGAAAAAGAACCAAATGACTATTTTACATGATTTTGCCTATGGTGCGATCGGCTTTGATGGTAAAAGACCACTTAGTTTTCTTGAGATAGAAGGAGCAAAGGATATCGGTGTAGAGATGTACACATTGTCGAAAACCTACAATATGGCAGGTTGGCGAGTTGGTTTTGCTGTTGGAAATGCAAAAATTATTGAAGCCATCAATCTAATCCAAGATCATTTATATTGTAGTTTGTTCCCTGCTGTGCAGAAAGCAGCTATTGCAGCGTTAACAGAGGATCAAAAATGTGTCGAAGAGCTTGTTGATCGATATGAAAAACGTCGAAATGTGTTTATTACGGCCTGTCGTAATATAGGATGGGATATTGAAGCACCAACAGGATCATTCTTCGCTTGGCTTCCTGTTCCAGAGGGTTTTACAAGTGAGGAATTTGCTGATTATTTACTAGATAAAGCGGATGTAGTCGTTGCAGCGGGTAAGGGCTTTGGTGAATATGGTGAAGGCTATATACGGATCGGTTTATTAATGGAGGAAGATCGTTTAGAAGAGGCTGTAAAACGAATTGAAAAGCTGAATCTTTTTAAGTAAAGGTTTCGTTAATGACTATTGTTTAAAAATCGAAGTAAATAAAAGAGATACTTTTATGAAATATATGTTTTTATTAGAATATAGAAAGTAAGGGACATTCGCTCATCATAGTAAGGATGAAGGAATGTCCCTTATTTAATGGCTGTGTTAATAATAATTATTAATAAATATTCTTTGGTGTATGCCGGTATGCGTGTGACTCAGCATGAATCACTTAATGGGCATATATATCAAAGGACATTGAAGTATCAACAAGATAGTTGAACACACCTAATAAAAAAGAGAAGTATACAAATATGCATACAAGTTTACAACTTAGTAACTATTGTTTACGTTTTATGTTTACGTGTATACAAAAACGTAAGCAATATACGTTTATTTTGCAGACATGTAAACAAAATTGCAAACATACTGGTGTATCAACAAGTGTGCAACTTTGTTTACAATGTATACAACTTTGTTTGCAATGTTTACAAGTAAGTGTACATTAGGGTAAAGTTTGCCAAAATGTATACATTATTTCTAATATATTTCATTTAGATGGTTTATATTGAAATATATTCCTCATTATTATAATCTTAACTATACATACTAGATTCATAGTGTAGCTTCATGAGTGTCATTGATATATAGGAAAAGGAGAGGAAGTAGATTAATGAGTAATAAAAGAGTTGCAGCTGTCGATGTAGGAAATGATTCTATTAAAGCTATTTTTGGAGAATTAGATTACGAGTTGAATATACCTAATATTATGGCAATAGACGTTGAGGACCGTCCGGTTATCGGAATTGAAGAACTTGATACAAAGAATCCATTGGACGGAATTCACATTAGAGTCCACTCCCCTGCCCTGAAAGATAATAATGCTATTTATCGTGTTGGGAATTTGGCCACTAAGAGTAATAGTGCGACAGAATTAGACCCAGGAAGTAGTAAATCAGAAGAAGATCAAACGCTAGTGATGCTTTTTACCACTTTGGCTTTAGACGCTGTAAGGGAACAAAATGCACCGATCTTCCGTAGATCTGGAAATATTATAGATGCTAAATATACACTAGGAACAGGTTTGCCATTACGTGAAGTAAAGGAAGGCAAAGATGCGGGCTATCGCTCTAAATTACTAGGATCCGTACACCAAGTTGAATTTTTAATTACTCCAAAGTACCAAGGATTAAAGATAAATATAAAATTTGACGAAGTAAAGGTATATCCTGAAGGATTTGCTGCCTATATTAACCTAGTAATGGATAATAAATTAAATGTTATTAATAAGGATTTAATTGATAAGAGCATCATTATCCAAGATATTGGAGGGTTATCTACCGATATCGCTGTTATTAAAAATCGAAATGTAGATGATGATAAAGCACAAGGGTTTAACCTTGGTGTTTCTGAATCATTAGAAGCAATTAGAGAAGAGATCAGAAAAAAACATGGCGTTGAACTCGACAGTCGCAGAGATGTTGTTGAAATCCTAACGAAAAAACATGATCGTAATCATATTATGGTCAAAGGGAGCCGAACAAGCGTCCATGATATTACAGACCGCATTTTACTAGACTTAGCGAAAAAACAATACCGTTTATTGCGAAATACTTGGCAAAAAAATTCACAAACAGAAATTTGCTACTTTGTAGGTGGAGGAGCAAATGTATTAAAGGACTATCTTAAAACCTTAAATAATGGTTTAGACGGTTACAATATTGATTTCTTTGAGGATGAAAAGGAAAGCATCTGGATGATGGCAAATGCTTATTATAAGCTCGTCACCGACTTTATAAGAAAGCAGGAGAAGCAAAAGGTGGGCGAAGTGAAAAATGACGTGAAAAAGCCTATAAATGCTAAATAAAAGGTGATGTTATGAAAAAGTCTTCAGCAAATGAAGTTACGAGGGGACAAACGATTTCCTTTCGTATTCCATCTGATACTCCAGATCATATATTAAAACAACTACAAAGATTAAAGGAATCGGAGCGAAGAAATTTTTCGAGTAAAATAGCAGAATTTGTTGTAGAGGGTGTTAGGAATACGTATGTGAGTGAGCGTGAGATGATTACGATTCCTCTTCCTAAAAAAATAAGTAAAGCGCAACGTGATTGGTTGAAACATGAGCATTCAGAGGCTTTGTTAGGCAGTATTTTCTTTCAACTCATTGCAGATCCGCTACGTGCTACCTCGTTGATGGCATCTCTTAACAGCAATGCACTCGATATTGACGAGGCGTTATACCTCCAAGAAGAAGAAGTGTTATCTACAGGGAAAGAGCGTAGGAATGAAAACTTTAGTCAAAATGACAATCAAGAAGAAATAGAGGAGTCTGTATCCGTATCTAATGCCTCATTAGACAGCTTTGATGCCCCGTTAGATAGCTTTGAAGATGATTTAAATGCTTTCGATTGGGAAAGTGTCAAAGAGCAGAATAAGGATATAGAAGAGGGTGAAGTTGCCGAGGAGGTCGTCGATGTTGATGACCTTCTGGGTGGTTTCCTTTCGAGTATGAATAAGTGATAGAAGGAACAGGCCTCACGGTGCATAAGAGCATCGTAGGGCCTGTTCTTTTATAAATACAAGTAAAAAACAAAGGGAAGGTCTATCAGCGCATAGGAGCGAAGATAGACCTTCCCTTTTAACTCTATGGTGAGGCTGTCCTGTCAGACACCTGATTAGAGTTTATCGTATAAGTATCTAGAAGGATGGCTAAGGCCACCCTTCGATTTTCTTTATTTAAATAACTCCTTGAGCAATCATAGCATCTGCTACTTTTAGGAATCCGGCAATATTAGATCCAACAACTAGGTTGCCTGGTTGACCAAATTCTTCAGAGGCCTTCACGCTATTACGATAAATGTTAACCATGATCTCATGTAATTTTGAATCCACTTCTTCAAATGTCCAAGAAATTCTAGCGCTGTTTTGAGCCATTTCTAAGGCAGAAACTGCTACACCTCCAGCATTAGCTGCTTTTGCAGGTCCGAATAGGACACCATTGCTAAGGAATATATCAATAGCTTCTAATGAAGAAGGCATATTAGCTCCTTCGCCGACAGCTTTAACGCCATTCGTAACAAGAATCTTTGCTGATGTTTCATCAATTTCATTTTGTGTTGCACATGGTAAAGCAATATCACATGGAATAAGCCAAATATTGTCACAACCATCAAAGTAATCAGCACTTGGATGCTCGTTTACATATTCACTAATTCTTTTTCTTTCAACTTCCTTAAGACGCTTAACGGTAGCAAGGTCAATCCCATTTTTATCATAAATATATCCGTTTGAATCACTGCAAGCTACAACTTTTGCGCCTAATTCCATTGCTTTTTTCATTGCATAGATAGACACGTTTCCTGAACCAGATACGACGACCGTTTTATCTTTAAAATCAAGACCGTTATCTTTTAACATTTCTTGTACGAAATAGACCGTTCCATAACCTGTAGCTTCTGTACGTGCTAAACTTCCGCCGAAACCAACAGCTTTTCCAGTTAGTACGCCTGCGTGGAAAGCGTTGCGAAGTCTTTTGTATTGTCCAAACATATAACCGATTTCTCTTCCGCCAACACCGATATCACCGGCAGGAACATCTGTATCAGGTCCAATATGTTTGCTAAGTTCTGTCATAAAACTTTGACAAAAGCGCATAACTTCTGCATCTGATTTGCCTTTAGGATCAAAATCAGATCCACCTTTACCACCGCCGATAGGTTGTCCTGTTAAAGAGTTTTTGAAAATTTGTTCAAAACCTAAGAATTTAATAATACTTGTATTTACGGATGGGTGGAAACGTAAGCCCCCTTTGTAAGGTCCAATGGCACTATTGAACTCAATACGGAATCCACGGTTAACTTGTGCTTTTCCTTCGTCATCAACCCATGGTACTCTAAAGATAATTTGTCTTTCAGGTTCTACAATACGCTCTAAGACACCTTGTTCCATATAATGAGGATATTTATCAAAAACAGGAATAAGTGATTCTAATATTTCTTTAACAGCTTGATGAAATTCAACTTCATGAGGATTACGTTTTTTTACTTTCTCAAATACGTCCGTTACATATTGTGCGCCTTTTGTTACTGTCTGTACGGTTGTTACCATAATGATCATCCTTTCGAGTTCAACTACTTATGTAGTAGTATAAATAAAATATGAAAGCTTTATTACAAAAGTTTTTTACTACTATATTTATTCTCGAGTTCATTTTATAATTTATAAGTTATCGAAACAATATATAATAGTGATATAACTAATGCTAAATTGATATATTATCTCAAGAGTATGCAAAAAATGAATCAATTAATGCTAAAATGAGATGTTATATAAAAAAAGTAATTAATGTCAATTGATATTGATAGAGAAAGGAGTGGGGTATTTTGGAACTTAGGCAAATTTATTATTTTATTGAAGTAGCTAAACGAGAACATGTGACAGAGGCTGCCGTCCATTTACATGTAGCCCAATCAGCTGTAAGTCGACAAATATTTAATTTAGAGGCTGAACTAGGTGTGGATTTATTTATTCGAGAGGGACGAAATGTAAAGTTAACTCCAATTGGGAGGATGTTTCTTGAACATCTGGAACAGGCAGTTACTATTATAGAAAATGCACAACGCGAAATTACAGAGTATTTAGATCCAGGTCAAGGAACGATTCGGATTGGGTTCCCGAGTAGCTTGGCTACTCATACGATGCCAACGGCTATTTCCATTTTTCGTGAACGTTACCCTCGTGTTAAATTTCAATTAAAGCAGGGAGCGTACTATAATTTAATTGATGGAGTGGCCAAGGGTGAAATTGATATGGCGCTACTTGGACCTGTGCCTATGAACGAAAAAAAGGTAAAGGGAAGTATCTTTTTTAAAGAAAATCTTGTCGCCTTACTTCCAAGCAATCATCCATTTGCTGGTAAAGCTACATTGACATTGGATCAATTACGAGATGAATCATTTATTCTTTTTCCAGAGGGGTTTATTTTACGAGAAATCATTGTAAATGCTTGTGGACAGCTTGGCTTCAAACCAGAGGTATCGTTCGAGGGTGAAGATATTGATGCGATAAAAGGGCTTGTTTCTGCGGGACTTGGTGTGACAATTATTCCTGAGATTACTATTATTGATAGTTTGCCACGGTCAACTGTAAAAATTCCTATTATTGAACCGAATGTTACTCGTACAGTTGGTGTCATTATTCCAAGGGATCGTCAACTTCTTCCAACACAAAATCTTTTTTATCTTTTTTTGATGGACTTTTTTACACGTATGGATCAATTTCAGCAATAATTATAGATTGCACTAAAAGATAGGGTTTGTTGATAAATGGCCTTCGGTGTACACGTTCATTAAGTGATTCAATGGAAGTATACACCGAAGGCCATTAGAGTACCGGTACTACTGTTTAACAAAGCCAAAAGATAAAAAATAGGGGATACATAACACATTATTTTATAGATATGTTAATGTAATCCCCCTTCTGATCTGAGAAAAGTTAAACCAATTGTTAATACGAACATCAATAACAAACAGACTGTATCCCGTTTTTGCCATTGTAATTGACGAAACGTGGATCTTTTTTCTCCTGATTGGTATCCTCTTATTTCCATCACATTAGCTAATTCCTCTGCTCGGTTTAATGAACTAACAAATAGAGGGAGAAATACAGGGATTAATGTCTTCATTTGTTTAAATAGAGAGCCTTCACCAAACTGTGTACCTCTCGCTCGTTGTGCATCCATCACTTTTTGTGTTTCATCCAGTAAGTTTGGGATAAAACGTAAGGAAATGGAGAGCATTAATGAAAATTCATCAACAGGAACTTTTAAAGAACGTAATGGACGCAATAGTGAATTAATGCCATCTGTTAGATCAATTGGTTTTGTTGTTAAAGTGACAACAGTAGATATGAAAATAATCATGACAAAACGGCAAAAGATATAAACACCATTTGTTAATCCAAACTGTGATATTGTAATCGGTCCCCAATTAACATAAATGGTTCCACCAGATGTAAATAATACTTGTAAAAAAACGGTGAATAAAATGAGCCAGATTAATGGCTTCACACCGCGTATATATGTACGAAAACTCACACGGGATAAATACATAACAAATAAGGTAAATATCCAGAGCAACATATAGGTTTTCCAGTTATTAGCTATAAATAAGACAAAAATAAAATAAATACAGGAGAGTAGCTTTGACCTTGGATCAAGACGGTGAATCCAAGAGTCACCAGGGAAATAGCGACCTAAAATCAGCTTATTCATACAAGTCCCACCTCAATTAAGGCATCGGCCAACTCATCAAGAGTTAAGCAGACCTTGGGCAATTTAATTCCTGATTGCTGCTCGAAATTTAACTGAAATCGACGTGCATCAGGTACATCAAGGTGCCATTTTTCTAATTGTTCATGATCAGCGAAAACGTGTTTGACCTCGTCATGTAAGACAACACGTCCTTTTTCCATGACGATCACATTTTCTGCATATGTGACAACATCCTCCATATCATGTGTAACTAATACCGTCGTCATTTCTCGTTCACGATGCCAGGATGAGATTAAGTTCAGAATATCTTTTTTTCCAGTCGGGTCAAGTCCTGCCCCAGGTTCATCTAAGACAAGAATATCTGGTTTCATAGCTAGAATTCCTGCAATGGCAACCCGCCTTTTTTGACCACCGGATAAGGAGAAAGGTGATTTTGATGAAATATCTGGTGGTAAACCTACTTGTTCTAATACTTCCTTTGCTATCTCTTTTGCTTCTTCTGCGGGTACACCAAAATTAATTGGACCAAAGCATATATCCTTTTCAACCGTTTCAGCAAATAGTTGTGATTCTGGGAACTGAAAAACCATTCCAACACGTTTTCGAATTGAATTTAATACTTGCTTACTTTTTTTAGGTGTAAGAACAAGGTCACCAATACTAACTTGTCCTTGAGTTGGAATAAGAAGGCCATTCATGGCTTTTAATAAACTAGATTTTCCAGCACCAGTGTAACCAACTACAGCCGTAAAAGACCCAGATCGAATGGCAATGTCAACAGATTGAAGCACTAAGGGGCTTCGAATGGGTCCTAATTGATAATCTGCTGAAACATTTTCAAATTTCACTTCCATAACCAGCCTACCATTTCTTCTTCTGTCATGTATTCTTTTGGAACTTCACGGTTGCGTTTCATAAGTATTCGTCTTAACTGTTCAGTAAAAGAGGGCGTTAATTCTGGCTCAACCATAAAAACGTCTTTAGGAGAACCACTATTTACAATTTGGCCAGCTTTCATCAGTAAGAGGCGATCCGCTGCGGCAGCTTCATTCATATCATGTGTAATAGAAATAATGGTAATCTCTTTCGTATTGTTCAACTGTTGCAACGTTGTGAGGAGTTCGCGACGACTCATGGGATCGAGCATGACAAAGGCTTCATCTAAGACTAATACATCTGGTTTTAATGCAAGAACACCTGCGATGGCCACACGCTGCTTTTGACCACCTGATAAACGAGAAGGGTCATGCGAACGGAATGCCGACAAACCAACCACTTCAAGTGCTTGATCGATTCTTACCTTCATTTCATCGTAGGGCATATTCAAATTTTCTAAACTAAAAGCTACATCATCCTGAACGGTTGTTCCAATAAATTGGTTATCAGGGTTTTGAAACACCATACCAATACGACGCCTTAAGTCCCATTTTGATTCATCGTTCAACTCTTGCCCAGCTATAGAGATACGTCCACTTTGAGGCACTAACAAGCCTACTAAAGTTTTCGCTAAAGTAGATTTTCCAGAGCCGTTATTTCCGACAACTGCCACCCATTCACCTTTTTCAATCGTAAATGAAACGTCAGACAATGTTTCTGTTTCCAACCGTTTATCATATCGAAATGTAAGGTTTTCCACTTCAATAATAGGTGTTGGCATGTACGGTTCCTCCTTAAATAATGAATGATATCACCATCATGGTGATAATCGATCCATTCACTAGGATTAAATTCTTTATCGCAAGAGGGAAGGTTTCTGACTTCACTTGTTTTTGATTAAAGAGAGAAATATGTTTATATACGGGTAAAATAATGAGTAATGAAAGTAACATGATGGTTGGGAATATATCAAATAATATAGCTGTTAAAATGGCAACGAATGTAGCTACATAAAGTACGTTATACAAGATAACGGCGCGCTTTTTCCCTATATAGTAGGGTAATGTATACCTGTTATTGATAATATCGTCTTTTAGATCACATATATTATTCGATAACATAATATTTGCAATTGTAAATACACATGGTAATGAAACCCAACTAATTTCAGTTAATAATAAGAGATCCACTTGTAAACTCATTGTGCTTCCATTCACAAGTAGGTTTGCAATTCCTTGGTCATATGCATTGACGTACACAACTAGGAACAATATCCCAAATCCCATTGTTACACCAGAAAATACTTCGCCAAGTGGGATACGGGAGATAGGGACCGGACCGTACGTATAAAATATACCGATAATAAAGCAAAGGATTCCAATGAAAAGAACTAATAGATCAGTGCGTAAGACAAGCCAAATCCCTAATAGGATAGCTATGAGCAACATTGTAATGATGGTGAGCTTTGCTAAATTCACGGGAATATTGGCTTGGCCAATGATGTTCTCTCTTTTTCGATATTCATCTGTTGTTGCTTTTTGATAATCCATATAATTATTGATCGCGGTTGTAGTTAAATCAAAAATAAGCATGGATGCAAAAAATATTAGTGTATTAATAGGGTTAAATATATCAAAGCGATAAATAACAAATAGTAGTCCAACTAAAAACGGGAATAAACTAGCCACTTTTGTTTGAATTTCAACGAATTTTAAAAATGTGCGTAATGACATAAAACTTCCTCCCCTTTTAAGATGGTGCTATCTTTGCTATCTTAAATTCATCGTTCGTTAATTCGAAAGTCTCTTTCAAACCAGAGGTGATATACACTTTTTTATCTTGACTGACAAAAATCGCTTCTGCTCCTTTAAATTGCTCGATAAACTTAATTCCATCTTCAATTCCTTTTGAAAAAATAGATGTAGAAAGTCCATCGCCATCAATTGATTTATCAGAAACAATGGATACCCCAGCAATATCATTATGAAATGGATAGCCATCCTCTGGGTTTAATAAGTGATGGTAGGTCTCGCCATCTACTTCTAGAAATCGTTCGTAAATACCAGATGTTACAATTGATTGGTTAGATTCAGAAATTTTACCGATTGTTTCACCGCGTGAAGAAAAGGGGTTTTGGATACCAACTGTCCATTCTTTTCCAGATGGATGGTTCCCCATGACGATGATATTTCCACCTAAGTCAATGATGGCTGTTGTCACATTATTTTCTTTCAGAATGTCAACTACTTCATCTGCAATAAAGCCTTTGGCAATCGAACCTAAATCCAATTCCATGTCCTTTTTTTGTAAAAATACCGTTTGTTCTTTTTTATTTAATTCAACTTGTTCATAATCAATGAGAGGTAAAACAGCGTCAATTTCCGACTGAGCAGGTTTACGTGCATCATCATAACCTATATGCCAGAGGGAAGTTAGTGGGCCAATAGAAACATCATAGGAGCCGTTAGACTTAATACTATATTCCATACCTGCATCAATAAGCTTATAAATGTCTTCTGATACTTTCACAGGTTCAATCCCAGCTTTATCGTTTACTTTTTTAATTTCTGATTCAATATTTAAACCCGATTCCTCTTCGCTTACTGTAATCTGATCAGCCAAGGTTTTAATACGATCCAAAACAGGTTCTAGAACAGCTTCTTTTTCTGTATCATAAACTTTTACTGTGACAATGGTTCCCATTAGAAACTCTGTTTTTTTATAAGGATTTGTCGTTAATTCTGGCTTTACTGTTTCTGTGTCTTTTCCACAGCCGGCCAATAAAACCATGATCATCAATAGTGCAGGTAGTATCCCTTTTCTTTTCATGTTATTCAAAACCTTTCTTCTAAAAAGATTTAGCTAAAAAAGACTTTAGAGCAGCCTCTAAAGTCTTTAACTGATCTGTCAAACAGTAATCATGTGTAGTCTGAATTTCTTAGGTATAGTATCTCTATTTTGTATGGTAACTATTAAGTCATTTGCATAATGTTTAAGCTTCTCAGTTACGAGAGCATGGCTTAAGAAAATGTATAAGTAATCACCAAAATGATCAAACTCATATTAACTTTTTTTTTAACCAATGTCTATAGAATGTCTATAGGAGGTAATGATGCAAAACCAGTAATACCGCTCGCGAACGATAGAGAGAAACCTTGTCATACTAACTGAGATATAGATTTTATGAATGGCAATACGAGCCTTTTTAAGGGTTTTTAAACATTTAGTGAACATGTCGAAAACTGTTAAGTTTTATTGAAAAGGATAGACAATTTGTACCAACATATGTAATATATTGATTAGGTTGTTCAGTCTTTCACAATCATAACAAACAAATAGGGGTAAGATAATATTTACAGAGGGGAATGAAATACATTGGCAGATAAAAAAATCGTCATTATCGGTGCAGGTTATGCTGGTGTTCATGCAGCTAAGAAACTTGCTAAAAAGTATAAAAAAGATGAATCAGTTTCGATTACCTTAATTGATCGACACTCTTATCATACCATGATGACAGAGCTACATGAAGTAGCGGCACATCGTGTAGAACCAACTGATATTCAATTTGATTTACGAAGGCTTTTTAATCGAACGAAAGTAAACTTAGTAACGGATAATGTAACAAATGTTGATAATGAGGAAAAAGTAGTAATAACTGAACATGGGTCTTATTCATATGATTATTTAATCTTAGGGATGGGGGGAGAACCAAACGACTTTGGAACTCCTGGCGTAAAAGAAAATGGTTTTACACTTTGGTCATGGGAAGATGCTGTTAAATTACGTGAGCATATTGAAAAAACCGTGCATCGGGCATCTGGTACTCATGATGAAGCCAAACGACGTGCGATGCTAACATTTGCCGTTTGTGGTTCCGGCTTTACAGGAATTGAAATGGTAGGGGAACTTATTGAATGGAAAATTCGCTTAGCGAAAAATAATAAAATAGATGCAGATGATATTACTTTATATGTTATTGAAGCAGCACCTACGATCTTAAATACGCTTGAAAGAAAAGATGCTGATAAAGCAGAAGCTTATTTGGTGAAACAAGGAGTTAAGATTCTAAAAGATTCGCCAATCACTGAAGTAAAAGCTGATTCGATCGTCTTAAAATCGGGTGAAGAAATTGAAACACATACTTTAATTTGGACAGCTGGTGTTAAAGCGAATTCTGATACAGAAGATTATGGCATTCCTACTGCTCGTGCTGGGCGATTAAAAGTCAATGAGTATATGGAAGCAGAAGGTTTTGAGGACACGTATGTTATCGGTGACTTAGCTTATTTCGAGGAAGATGGAAAGCCAACTCCACAAATTGTTGAAGCAGCTGAACAAACAGGTTCGACAGCAGCAACAAGTATTATTGCTGAAATTAGTGGTGGAGAAAAGAAAGCATTCAGTGGTAAATATCATGGTACGCTGGTTTCAATCGGTGCTAGATACGGTGTCGCAAATCTTGGTGGTGTCAGCCTAAGTGGTTGGTTTGCTAACTTTATGAAACATATTGTTAATATCTATTATTTCCTAACAATTAGCAGTGGATATTATATCGTTCAATATCTTAAGCATGAAATCTTCCATACACGAGATAAACGGAATATTTTCCGTGATGTTACATCCCGTTATGGTAATGTCCTTTGGAGTTTCCCTTTACGTCTATTAGTTGGTTGGTTCTGGATTGATGAAGCAGGTGCTAAAATTTGGGGAGAAACGAAATGGGGGGCTAGAGATTTAAATTCCGGTCTTGGCGACGATTCATGGGTTGTTAGTGATTCTGTTAAAATGCCTTTTGAATGGTTACAAACAGCAACAAGTAGCGCAACTCCAGCTGCTGAAGCTACTACAGAAATAGCTCCACCGATTTTAGACTCTATGCCAGGTTGGTTTGAAGCAATTATGAAATTGATGATGCCAACACCTGAAGTAGCGGTCATGATGCAACAAATGGTTCCATGGGTTGAATTAATTCTCGGTGTAGGTATTTTACTTGGTTTGTTCACCTGGTTATTTAACCTTATAAGTGTAAGTATGCTTGCGATGTTCACATTAAGCGCAATGCTTGGTTGGGATAAGTTCTGGGCATTACCTGCATCAATTGCATTAATGAACGGGTCAGGTAGATTCCTTGGATTAGATTATTATGTATTACCAGCTCTTGGTAAAAGTTTAGGGAACTGGTGGTATGGAAAAGAACGAGCAATTTATAAAGATAAAAAATAATGATGATATCAATAATAAGGCGTGAGGCTATCAGTTTCACGCTTTATTATTATTTACTTTACTTTGTACAAATAAAGGAGAGAGAAAAGCAATGCTTGGTTTTTCAAACATGATTAAACGCTGGGACATTATTATTACGCTCTTACTTGTGTTGCTTTCTTTTCTTCCTGTAGCTATATTTAGTTATCAACAAGCTGGAAAAATGAGCGGTGTCGAAAGTGATAATTCAGTAAATGTGGCAGTCATTTCCGTTAATAATGAAAAAGTAAGACGTGTGACACTTACCGGGAATGAAGGAACGGATGTGTTTGATATTCATAGTTCAGCTCATGACTATAATACGGTTGAAGTGAAGGATGAGCAAATTCGTATTAAAGGGGCTAATTGCTCAGATCAAGTTTGTGTGCAATTTGGTTTTCTTTCAAAACCTGGTGAAACAGCTGTTTGTCTGCCACATAAGTTTATTATTGAAATTGAAACAGTGCGTGGAGAAATAGATGACGATCTCATTATCAGCTCCTAAAGTACTTTTTTGATTAGCTAGCTTCACTAAAAAACGTACAACTATACGGATATGGCGATTTTCAGCCCCGAATAGCGCATACCTCTTCCTCGAATTCATAAGTTAATTGAGGGTGGGCAGGGGGCTTGCGCTTTTCATCATAAACAGAAAGATTGGGAGTAAAAAGTATGACAAAAAACCAGCGGCTTGTCTATATTGCTTTACTAGCGGCCCAAGCTGTCATCATTAGCATACTTGAACGAGCCATCCCCTTTCCTTTTGCTTTTGCACCTGGTGCAAAGTTAGGGTTGGCCAATATCATTACATGTATGGCGTTATATACTCTATCGGTAAGAGATGTTAGCAAAGTAGTGGCTATTCGTCTGATACTCGCTACACTATTAGGTGGGAATTTATCCTCTTTTATGTATAGTGCAGCTGGATCGATCTTGAGCTTATTGGGGATGCTCGCCGTAAAACAATTAGGGCCTTCACGGATTAGTTTGATTGGTGTGAGCGTTGCAGGTGCAATCATGCATAATATAGGACAATTAGCGATAGCTAGTTGGATTGCCCAAACATGGACAGTCCTTCTCTACTTACCGGTTCTATCGTTTCTCGGTATTTTATCTGGGATTGCAATTGGAATTATGGCAAATTACTTACTAACTCATGTTGAAAAATTGGTTTATTATAAGTATTTAAAAGAAGAATAGAGAAGTTGATTGCTAACGAATGGCTGTCCTAAAAGAAGGTATCTTCTCTTTATGGGATAGCTTTTTTGGTTTATAGATTAAGAAAGGTAACTTTTCTGAACTAGGATAATAGTCTAGTTCCAAGCGCTCTACACTATTCTTAATTTGGACTCATTTTCACTTAATACACGTTACATTAGTCACAGATATTTCTATAAGTATAAGTCATAATAGAAACTGTTAAAATCGCAAACAATTTCTTTTGGTATATTTTTATTCAGAGAAAATGTAATGATTTAATAGATATCCTTTACCAATAATGAAGTAGTGGTGATTTTATGAGATAGACTTGTTCTTATACTAGACTGTTATTAAATAAACGTTAAGGAGCGGATTAGGAGATGCTTAATAATATTAAAAATATGATACTGAATTCAATCAAACGCTATGGAAGTGTCCTTTGGAGTTTCCCATTACGCTTATTAGTTGGTTGGTTCTGGATTGATGAAGCAGGAGCAAAAATTTGGGGAGAAACGAAATGGGGAGCTAGAGATTTAAATTCCGGTCTTGGCGATGATTCATGGGTTGTTAGTGATTCTGTTAAAATGCCTTTTGAATGGTTACAAACAGAAACAAGTGGTGCCAGTGTAGCTGCTGAAGGTGCTACAGAAATAGCTCCACCGATTTTAGATTCAATGCCAGGCTTGTTTGAAGCAATTATGAAATTGATGATGCCAACACCTGAAGTAGCTGTTTTGATGCAAAAAATGGTTCCATGGGTCGAATTACTTCTAGGTATAGCTATCGTATTAGGTTTATTCACTTGGTTATTCAATTTTGTAAGTGTGAGTATGTTAGCCATGTTCACCTTAAGCGCAATGCTTGGTTGGGATAAGTTCTGGGCATTACCTGCATCGATTGCATTAATGAGTGGTTCTGGAAGATTTCTAGGTTTAGATTACTTTATCATGCCTGCTATCGGAAAATTCTTAGATAAAAAGTGGAACGGGAGACAGTCGGGTAATTACAAGAATCAAGCAAGTTGATGATTGAAGAAATAGTGACTGTAAACGGATTAGAGAATCAAGGAGGGCTGTCCCATAAGGTGTCTGACATCTTATGGGACAGCCCTCTTTTGTCTATGTGTGAGGTGTTTTTTAGACGTTTTGTCTTTTTTCTATGCCTGACACCACAAGTTTGGCGATTTCGATGATGACATTCGTTGCTTTGATCATGTTGTCGACGGAAATATATTCGTATTTTCCATGATAGTTTTCTCCACCAGTGAAAATATTAGGAGTTGGAAGCCCCATATAGGATAACTGTGAGCCATCTGTGCCACCACGAATAGGTTCAACTTTCGGTTCTATTCCAATATTTTTCATTGCCTCATAGGCCATATCAACAATCTCTTTAACCGGTTCAATTTTTTCTCTCATATTATAATATTGATCCTTCATCTCTAGGAGGATGCTATCTTTTCCATATTCCTTTTGTAAATCATTAATGATATGGGTGAAGAGATCTTTTCTTGCTTGAAATTTTTCACGGTCGAAGTCACGAATAATATAGTCCAGTACGGTTTGTTCGACATCTCCTTGGAAAGAGAGAAGGTGGTAAAAGCCTTCATAGCCTTCCGTTTTCTCAGGCACCTCATCTGCCGGAAGTCGCGTATTAAATTCCATTGCTATTTTCATGGAATTAACCATTTTCCCTTTAGCTGTTCCAGGGTGAACGTTTGTACCATTGAAGGTAACCTTTGCTGAAGCTGCATTAAAGCTTTCATATTCAAGTTCGCCTAGTGGGCCACCATCCATTGTATAAGCAAATGAGGCGTTGAAAGCAGCAACATCAAATTTATGTGGTCCTCTTCCAATTTCTTCATCAGGTGTAAAAGCGACTCTAATTTTGCCATGCTTAACTTCTGGATGGTTAACTAAGTAATTCATGGCGGTCATAATTTCAGCGATACCCGCTTTATTATCTGCTCCGAGAAGGGTTGTGCCATCTGTAGTGATAAGGGTATGCCCTTTGTAATTCTTTAATTCAGGAAAGCTTTTAGGAGAAAGTATGACTTGCGATGCTTCATTTAATACGATTTCTTGTCCATCGTAATGTTCAACTATTTGAGGTTTTACATTTTTCCCAGTAAAATCAGTTGCTGTATCGACATGAGCTAAAAAACCGATTGTCGGAACGTCTTTTTCCGTATTGGATGGAAGAGTTGCCATTACATATCCATTTTCATCGATTGTTACCTCTTGTAAGCCTACTTCCTTTAATTCCTCAACCAATATGTTGGCGAGAGTTAGTTGTCCAGGTGTTGAAGGACATGTTTCACTTTCAGCATTTGATTGTGTATCCACTTTAACATATGAAGTAAACCGTTTCATGATTTCATCTTTCATTCATAGTCCAACTCCTTTCATTCATCCTATGAGTATCATAACACTTTTCCTATAACCCCATACTAGTATGATGCACTCAATATGGACGTTTGTTCTCTTCTAGTAGAAAAAACCCCTAGTTTCTTCTATATAGTTAAAGTTGTCCTTTGGTGGTGCCTAACACCGATGATAAGGCTTTTTATTTTACATTTTAGATGTGAAGATTTATGGTTAAACTACGGAAATGATCTTCATTTTGAAAGGATGATTACTTATGTACGAAATCGCCATTATTGGTGCTGGTGCAGCAGGTGCAAGTGCTGCTTTATTTACAGCAAAGGCTGGAAAGAAAACACTTTTACTTGATTCAAATAAAAGCATGACAGCGAGAGCTTGGATGGAAAATCACTATGGTGTAGAAGCAATGGAAGGGCCAGAACTTGTGGCAATTGGTCATAAGCAAGCGGTTAAGTTTGGTGCAGAACGAAAGGAAGAAACCGTTACAAATATTAAAGGTGAAGCAGGATCTTTTGTGATTGAAACAGAAAATGGCTCATACGAAGCAGCCTATGTTATTATCGCAACAGGTGCTTTAACGAATCTTGCTGAAGCGATCGGGATTGAAACGAAAGATCATAGAGAACCAAGATTTAAAACAGCTATTGCAGTGAATGAAGATGGAGAAACAAGTAAAAAAGGAATTTATGCAGCTGGTGCTGTTGCAGGCGTGAGTGTACATACCATCGTTACGGCTGGTGATGGTGCTCGCGTTGCGATCAATGTGATTAGTGACATCAATGGCGAACGCTATGTTGATCATGATGTTTTGAAAAAATAAGTGATTGTGACTATTTAAATACCTATAAATTCTAAAAAGCCTTGTCCTACTATTGACGAGGTTCTTTTTTGTGGTATATATGAGACATATACATTTATAAAGAAGAGGAGATAAAATTGGATCAAATGAATAATCAACCCAAAAGGATTGTCAGACTTTGTCTACTTGCTGGTGAGATCATGTTAAAAAGCGGTGCAGAAACTCATCGTGTGGAAGATACAATGAATCGAATAGCGAGCTCTTTCGGTATTCCCCACTCGCAGAGTTATGTGATTCCGACTGGAATTATCTTTTCTCTTAATCAATTGGATCAAGCAAAATTAATTCGAGTAGAAGAGCGATCAACTGATTTGTATAAAGTAGCGATTGTGAATGATATTTCCCGAAAAATAAGTAGAGGAGAACTAACGGTAGAGCAGGCGATTGCTGAATTGAAAAAAGTAGCCAATGCTAATCTTGCCTATCCGTTATGGGTTCAAATATCTGCAGCTTCAATCGTTGGTGGCGGTTTCTTAATCATGTTTAAGGGTGTATGGGGAGACTTTATTCCTGCAATGATAGCGGGAGGAATCGGTTATTATATATATATATATATACAGGGGATTATAAAAATAAGATTCTTTTCTGAATGTGTAGCAGCTTTCGTTATTGGGGTGCTCGCTTTATTAGCTGTAAAAACAGGCTTGGGCTCTGGAATGGATAAAATTATTATTGGCTCAGTGATGCCGCTTGTTCCAGGTCTTTTAATTACAAATGCTGTTCGTGATTTAATGGACGGTCATTTAGTATCCGCACTTTCAAAGGGAGCAGATGCCTTTTTAACAGCCCTTGCGATCGGTACTGGCATTGCCATTGTATTTTTCTTTTCTTAAAAAAACCCAATTATATGTAAGGACAATGATAGGGTTTTCTATTATTCTATAACGAAGCAAAAAGGGGGGGTTTTAATGGTACAACAGTTGATCACTAGTTTTATGGCCTCGGCGGGCTTTGGCTTACTTTTCAATGCACCAAAAAATTACGTGATTCAAGGTGGAGTATCCGGTATGGTCGGTTGGATTTGTTATTTTATACTTGTTGAAAAAGGAATAGACTCCGTTGTAGCATCTGTGCTTGCGGCGATTATTATAGGCGTAATTGGTCAATTTTTTGCGAAAAAGTATAAAACACCTGTCATTATTTTCAATGTTTCCGGTATTATCCCATTGGTTCCTGGTGGTTTGGCGTATGACGCGATGCGACATTTTGTTATTAATGATTATAATGTGGCCTTACAGCTGGCTGCAAAGGCCTTTCTTACTTCGGGTGCTATTGCGGCTGGACTCGTGCTGTCTGAAGTACTAAATCAGGTCATTTTTAAGACGAAGCCGCTAAAAAAATGATCTATGGGTAAAGTCTGAGTCAGTATCCTATCCATCCTTTATGCATTTTATTCAGATATAATTGACTTGAATTTCTTTAAGTATTCTCTCTTTTGGATAAGCTAATGAAAATCATTATTTGGGAGGAGTATGGAAATGACGTTCGATTGTTTGATTATTGGTGGAGGAATTGCCGGGTTGCAAGCGGCTATTCAGTTAGGGCGATATATGCATAAAGTGCTTGTTATTGATTCGGATGATGGCCGTTCAACGCTGTGTCGAAATTACCATAATATTTTAGGTTATCCTGATGGAGTGAGTGGGCAGCAACTTCGTGAAGTAGGTAAAAGACAAGCTGAACAATTAGGAATACAATTTTTGCAGGGAAAAGTTGAATCGGCTAATAAAGTAGGAGAAGAGTTCCACGTTACCGTCACAAATGGGGATACCTTTACAGGTAAGCGTGTGTTGTTGGCAACAGGTATCATGGACCGAATTCCACCTTTTTCTTCTTTGCATCCATGTCTAGGTATTAGCGTATATGTTTGCCCTGATTGTGATGGATACGAAGTAAAGGGAAAAAGAACCATTGTGATTGGGGCCGGCCCTACGGGGGTTAATATGGCAAAAACACTATTGTACTGGACGAAGGAATTGATTTATATCAATCATGAAAAAAAGCCGATTAACGAAGAAGATTTGCAAACGATGGAAGCAAATCAAATTGAGTACATAGAGGCAAAGGTAGAGAGTGTGTTAGCAAATGAATCTCAGTTGGAAGGTTTCTTACTAGAAAATGGTCAAACCATTAAGGGAAACCATGCTTTTGTTGCCTTTGGTGGAAATGAAGTGAGGTCACAGTTAGCCAAACAGCTAGGAGTAGAGTTGCTTGAGAATAAACATATGCTTGTGGATCCTCGCACGAAGATGACAAATGTTCAAGGTGTCTGGGCAGCCGGTGATGTTGTGGCCCACTCTGAGCAAGTAACGATTGCCATGGGAGAAGGTTTACAGGCTGCCATATGGATTCATAAGGATATCATTAAAGGTTCTTAATTAAAACAGTACTCGGGCTTTATAGAAGAAAGTCAATAAGCTTAGGCACTCACCCATTAACCTTCATCTGCATATTGTAAAGAGAAATGACAATAAGAAAAGCAGAGAGTATGAGGTCGGCCGCAATTGAAAGTGGCAGGACACTAAAGGGAGGAAGTTTTGTGTCAGGGAAAATAATCCAATACTTTGCTGGCGGTAATACGGCGCGTGGATTTTATAGCTTATTTGACTCCAACTTACAAAAGTTAGATCGGATATTTATCTTAAAAGGCGGACCTGGTACAGGAAAGTCAACATTGATGAAAGAGATAGGTAAAGGGTGGTGTGAAAAAGGATATAACATTGAATACTTACACTGTTCATCTGATCCAGACTCCATTGACGGTGTCATTATTCCGTCCTTATGTGTTGGAGTCGTTGATGGGACTGCACCACATGTGATTGAACCGAAAATTCCAGGAGCGGTCGAAGAGTATGTCAATCTGGGTGAGGCTTGGAATTCTGAAGAACTTGCATCTCAAAAAAATAGAGTGAGTGATTTATCCCAGGAGATTAGTGATGCCTTTCAGATGGCATACAACACATTTGCTGAGGCTCTAAGGGTACATGATAAATGGGAAAAGATTTATATCGAAAGTATGGATTTTGAAAAAGCAGATGAACTGACAAATCAATTGATTGGATCTTTTTACGGAAAAGTGACATTAAATAAGCAATCGAAAATCTACCATCGTTTCCTAGGAGCGGCTACACCAATTGGAGCGGTAGACTTTGTGCCTAATCTGACTTCAGATTTGCATAAACGTTATTTTATTAAAGGACGTCCAGGATCAGGGAAATCAACGATGTTAAAGAAAATAGCAGCTGAAGGTGAGAAGCACGGATTTGATTTAGAAGTCTATCATTGTGGCTTTGATCCACATAGCCTTGATATGATTATCATTCGGGAACTAAGTTTGGCCATATTTGACAGTACGGCTCCACATGAGTATTTTCCAAGTAGAGATGGTGATGAGATTATTGATATGTATGGAACGGTTATTGATGCGGGAACAGATGAAATCTTTGCTGATCAAATTGAGGAAGTCCGTTCCGCATATAAAGCAAAGATGGATAAAGCAATAGGCTTTCTTGCAAAGGCAAAGAGCTTGCGTGATGAACTAGAAGCAATCTATGTTAGGTCAATGGACTTTACGATTGTTGATAAGCATAAAGAAAAGATTCAAAAGGAAATCCTTCGTCTATCTGAGTTACAATAATAATGTAAGCAGAATATATTTTAAGTAGAGGACGGCACTATTATAAGGGCTGTCCTCTGCTTTTTTATAGAAACACATTCGTTATTTGCCTTAAGTGCGCGAGAAGGTAGTAAATATTTAGAATAGGTTGCCCATCTTAATAGTATTATGAACCCATATTGGAGGATTCCCTCGCTTATACAATCTACCACTACATCGTTTAAAAATTTTTCACAAAATGGGGACTTTCGAATGGAATATTTTGAGGTCCTTTCGGTATAATGGAAGTTAAGGTAGTGTAAACTTAAGTAGATTCATTTCCTGTTTTACGCTTTACACTACTAAAGGTTGTCTTGATTCGGGAGGGAGAAGAGTCCATGATGGAAACACACAAACATGAAACAGAAGCAGTAGGCAAATTGTTAAATGCAATAAGAGTAAAGCTTGAGACGTTGCCTGTACGAAATAGTAAGATCATGAAAAGCTTTGAAATCCTGGACCGACTTGAGACTGAGGCGTTAGTCGGAAAGCCACAAGATAAGATGGCGATTGAAAGACTGATTATTTTCTTGGCCTCCATTACATTGGCACCCATCAAACAAGAGCTTAACCAACTGAACCAACATTTGCAAAGGATCCACCCATAGCGTATGCATAAGATAAATGAAAGGTGTAAAAAGAAATAGGTAAAAGAGGCTAACGCAAAATGTTAGCCTCTTTGTTTATGGTTAGGAAAGTTTGTATGTCCAAAAGCGTTCATTATTGATCCGAGCCAATACAAGTGGATCGCCTTGTCTATATCTTTCCTCTAAGTCAGCCATCATCAGTTGTGCTTGTGATTCATGTGCTTGAATGGCAGCAATTTTTTTCTCAGCAAATGGAGTAATATCGTAAAAAATGTCAGCTTGGCCAATCTCCTCTTCACAACGATTGGCAAAAGCAACACAATGTAGCTTAGGTCGTTTGTTTTCAGCGATACGTTGAACTGCTTTGACAACAGCCTCTCCACAAGCATCGTGATCTGGATGCACGGCATATCCTGGATAAAAAGAAATGATTAATGAGGGATTTACTTCATCAATAATGGATGTAATATCTTTTATAAGCTTCTCTTCATCTTCAAATTCAATTGTTTTATCTCGGTATCCGAGCATTCTAAGGTCCTGTATTCCCATTGTTTTAGCTGCATTCTTTAGTTCTTCTTTCCGAATTAAAGATAATGTTTCTCGAGTAGCAAAAGGGGGATCACCCATATTGCGGCCCATTTCACCTAATGTTAGACAGGCATAGGTGACAGGTGTTCCATTTGCAATATGAGCAGAGATGGTTCCAGACACTCCAAATGCTTCATCATCAGGATGGGGAAAAACAACGAGTAGATGCTGTTCTTTTTCGATTTCCATATGACTAACTAGCTCCTTACTATATTTTATATTTCGTCAGAAAATGATTCACAGGAATAAGCTCTACTTGTTCCAAAGACGATTGAGTTTTTCTTATTCGAATGGGCTAAGACTAATCTCAAGGCAAACGGCAAGTCTTCCTTGGTAATCATGTCCAGCTAATAATAGTCTACCGGCTGAATCTATCTCAAAATGAGTAATTCCTTCTGCATAAATCCAACCAATCGGCATTTTTAGACCAACTCGATAAGGACCTTTTCCAGTAATTTTTCCTCTTTCATACTGAACAAGCGCATTACGAATATAGGCTCCAGAAGAGAAAAAGCTCTCATCCATATGGGAAGCATATGCACCGTTTGTTGTTTCAAGATGAATATAAACATCTTGATGGACAAATCTTTCAAGCTCCTGTTGTACGGTTTCAACGATCACGGGTTCCATTGTTATTAAACCCCCCTTCAATTTTTTCCAATGTTAATATAAAAAAGATATTCTTATCTTACTAAAAAAGCGTTAGAAAAGCGAAGTTAAAGTCTTTTCGTTATTTTTATGGATAAATGGATAAAGACATACACATCCATGAAAAAGGACAGTACAGTTGCACAGTCCCTAATCTTCTAGTTTCACAATAATTCTCCCACGTGCTTGCCCTTTTAATAGAGTAGGAAATGTTTCAGACAATTCTTCGAGCATAATTTCTTTTTGGATCAAATCTAAAAGATTTGTTGGCTTTAAATCATTGGCCATTCGATTCCAAACTGTTTGTCGAACGTCCATTGGACAATGAACGGAATCAATCCCAAGTAAATTGATCCCACGTAGAATGAAAGGAAAGACAGCGGTAGGAACTTGAGCTCCACCCGTTAAGCCACTTACAGCAACAGATCCATTATAGTGAACTTTACTTAATATAGCGGCAAGTGTTTCACCACCAACGGGGTCAACAGCACCTGCCCAGAGCTGTTTATCAAGTGCTTTGATTTTTCCACTATGGACATCCTCACGTGAAATGATTTCTGAAGCACCTAACTTTTGCAAGAAATCATGTTCGGCAGCTTTTCCAGTACTTGCAACAACCTTATACCCAGCTTTAGCGAGCATAGATATAGCTAAGCTACCAACGCCACCGGTAGCACCTGTGACAAGTACATTGCCTTTATCAGGAGTGATTCCGTTATCTTCTAGCCGTTGTATCGATAGGGCAGCTGTAAAACCTGCTGTTCCAAAAATCATGGCTTCCCTTAATGTAAGGTTTTTTGGTAGTGGGACAATCCAATCGCCTGGAATACGGGCATACTCACTATAGCCACCATAATGGGAAACGCCAATTTCATAGCTTGTAGCAATGACTTCATCTCCCTCATGAAAGCGAGGATCCTCGGATGAGACGACTACCCCAGCTAAATCAATTCCGGGTACAAAGGGATAGGAACGAACAATTTTTCCATCAGGAATGGAAGCTAAGCCGTCTTTGTAATTAATACTTGAATAGGCAACTTTAATTAATACCTCTGCTGTAGGCAAATCATGTACAGTTAGCTTTTCGATTTTAACGCTGAAATCATCATCTGTTTTATTCACCATTAAAGCCTTGAAGGTTTCATTCATATTAAAATAGCTCCTTGTCCTTATCTTATTGGCTGTATTAATAAAAATCTATGTACAGCGATGCCACTTTATCTTAAATAACGAACAAGACCAAAGCAAGTGCTTTGGTCTTGTTCACTATAATTTAACAAATTGTCTAGAAGTAGACGTGATCGGCCCTTATTTTAATTAAGAAGGTATATGTTCACCTTACGAACTTAAGATTTGTTCTGTTTCTAAACGACCTGCTCCACTGCTTTAAATATAGGCTATGTTAATAATTGATTGTTTAACATAGTCTAAATATAAAAAATGAAACTTATAAGTTAATTTTTTGCCTATATCATTATATCAATATTTTGTTCTGAAACAATTCTTAGCATGCCTTTTGTACTAGCTAGAATAAAAAAACAATCCTTTTTTATTCTAGCAATATTCACTTTATGGTCATATTTACCTTTTTATATGTGATTTATGTTACTGTAACAAACTGGATTAGGCATTAACATATAGGCATATGGAAAACCAATAATTGATTTTTTCACTATCGATAAATTGTTAGATAGGGTTTCCATATCATTTTATCAAAATAGAAAGTATCTATTACTAATAGATGATTTCTTAACAATAGTGTGAAGATATGGTAGCGTTTTCAATAATAGGAATTTAATATATTACCAATTAACGATGGTAAAATGCTACTCATTTCATTTTTTAAATGAAAGCGGTGTTATAGATGCACAGAAAGAGTTGTCCAGAGGAATATCCGATTACACTGATCGTGAATGGATATGAAGTAGCTGTATTTCAGTTAACTAATCAAGATTTGGAAGACTGGGCATACGGTTATTTGTTTTCTGAAGGATTGATTGAACAAAGGGAAGATATCCAATCCCTCAAGATTGATAATGAGTATGGAGAAATTCAAGTGGTTTTGAACGAAGCTATAGATACGGAGAAAATGCTTAACAAAAAAAAGCATTATACAGCAGGTTGCGGAAGAGGCGTGACCTTCTTTTCTATGACAGATGTAAAAGCATTTAATAAGGTTACGAGTAATAAAACATATAAGCTCAGTTTTTTATTGAAAAAGCGTGCTGAATTCGCAAAAAACTCTCCTCTTTATCTTGAAACAGGCGGTATGCATGGTGCCTGTCTTCTAAATGAAGCTGGCGAAATGGTGATAAGAGAGGATATTGGCCGTCATAATGCCGTTGATAAAGTAATCGGTCACGCTGTTAGGCAAGGCTTGAATCCAGATACGCTTGTTCTGCTTACAACAGGAAGAGTTTCATATGAAATGCTTTCAAAGGTAGCTAAATTTGGTTTTTCTGTGATTGGATCTAGAACAGCCGCAACAAAGCAAGCGATTCAACTAGCCAAATATTTAAACATTGAAGTAGTTGGTTATCTACGAGGAAAAATGGCTTTAACCTATACATCTAGGGGAAGGGTCATAAATGATGTAAGCGATTCACAATCGGGGGCTCATCCAAATTTGAGGATTTTACCATAAAAAGTTCTATTCATTAAAAAAGAAACTACTACATGTTAGGGGGGCATTAACAGTTAAAAGAAATCTATAAAATATTATAAAAACCTACAATTATTTTGCAGGTTTTCGTTTAAGAAGCAGATCTTCAATAGCTTCATCTAATAGCTTGCTCATGGGAATCTTCGTGTCATCTGATAACTTTTTTAGTTGTTCATACAAATCCATACGGACAGCATTAGACAGCGCTTTTCTTGTTTTAAGTCCACGATTATTATTCATTTTTCATCACCTCTAAACAAGTATATATTTAATTGCATATACTTGCAACTACATTCAAATGAATGTATGATAAAAGCAAGGTGGTGAAAAGAATGATACTGGCAAAGAAAGTTAGATTAAAACCAACCAAAGAACAAGAAAAACAGTTATGGAAGTCTGTTGGTACTGCTCGATGGACATACAACTGGACATTAAACAGACAGCAAGAGAACTATAAGCAAGGAAACAAATTCATTTCTAACAATGACTTACGCAAAGAAATTACACAACTCAAACAAACAGATGAATTCAAATGGTTATCAGATGTATCGAACAATATTGCCGAACAAGCTGTGAAAGATGCCTGTGACGCTTACCAAAAGTTCTTTAAAGGTCAATCCAAACTTCCTAAATTTAAAAGCAGAAGAAAATCAAAAGCATCGTTCTACAATGATACTTCTAAATTAAAAGTAAAGAAGAACCTTGTCTTGATTGAAAAAGTTGGATGGGTCAAAACGAATGAACAACTACCTATGAATGTGAAGTACACCAATCCAAGAATTAGTTTTGACAAAAAGTACTGGTATATTTCTGTGGGAGTTGAAGAAGCTGTTGAGCAGATTGAATTAACGAATAACGTCATAGGAATTGATCTAGGGATTAAAGAATTAGCTATTTGTTCAGATGGTCAAGTATTCCGAAATATTAATAAAAAAGAGGCAGTCAGAAAGACCGAGAAGCGTTTGCGTAGGTTGCAACGTAAAGTTTCTCGTAAATACGAAATGAATAAGGAGGGAAGCCGTTTCGTCAAAACAAGCAACCTTATAAAAATCGAAAAGCAAATACAACACCTACACAGACGGTTAAAAAATATTCGTGACAATCACATTCACCAAGCTACGAATGCAATCGTGAAAACCAAGCCTTGCAAAGTAGTCATGGAAGATTTGAATGTAAGTGACATGATGAAAAATCGCCATTTATCTAAAGCAATTGCTAATCAAAAACTGTATGAATTCATTCGCCAAATAAAATATAAGTGTGAAACATACGACATTGAATTTGTTCAAGTGGGTCGTTTCTATCCATCGTCTAAAACCTGTTCTTCATGCGGTGAAATCAAGAAAGACTTAAAACTTTCTGATCGTATTTACTCATGTGGGTGTGGATTGAAGATGGATCGTGATTTGAACGCATCGATTAACTTAGCTAACTTTGGAAAATTAACAGTCTAGTCACCCAAAAGGCACTGTTAATGTGTAGGATTCGTTGTATCCGAATTTACGCTTGTGGACTGTCATACGAAACGAAAGTAGCCTCGGCAAAATCGGACAGGTAGAAGCAAGAAATAAACAAGACTTATAGATTTTTATAGGTTTTTGGCAACGGAAGAAATATGGAAGTTACCAGAAGAAAGTTTCTGAAAATATCTGGTGCCATGGCAGCTACGTTAGCAGTTGTTGAGCTTGGTTTTGATGATAATAAAGCAAAAGCGAAATCAAGTACATTCAAGATTGCTGAATTAACACCAACACCAACTATTTGTCCTTATTGCTCGGTTGGTTGTGGAATTCTAGTTTATGCAAGCGGCAGTGATGTCGTTTACACAGAAGGTGATCCAGATCATCCAATCAATGAAGGTACACTTTGTAGTAAAGGTACGACATTACGTCAGCTTTACACAACGGAAAAGCGTGTTGAAACTCCATTGTATCGTGCTCCAGGAAGCGATAAATGGGAAGAGGTAAGTTGGGATTTTGCACTTGATAAAGTCGTTAAAAATATTAAAGAAACACGTGATCGCACAGTTATCAATAAAGAAAACGGCGTCACTGTAAATAGAACCGATTCCATTGCTTATATTGGTGGTGCAGCACTTGATAATGAAGAGTGTTATTTAAATCATAAATTGTTCCGTGCTGGCTTAGGGGTATCCTATTTAGAGCACCAGGCCCGAATATGACACAGTTCAACGGTTGCCGGTCTGGCACCTACATTCGGTCGAGGAGCAATGACAAATCACTGGAACGATCTTCAGCATGCTAATGTAGTACTTGTACTTGGTTCAAACCCTGCTGAGAATCATCCAATTAGTTTCAGATGGATTACAAAAGCACAAGATCATGGAGCAAAACTAATTACAATTGATCCGCGTTATACAAGAACTGCACAAATGTCAGATGTTTATGGACAATTACGTTCAGGAACAGATATTGCGTTTGTTGGCGGTATGATTAACTATGCCCTTGAAAATGAACTTTATCATAAAGAATATGTAGTGAATTACACGAATGCAGCTTATCTTGTTGTAGATACGTATTCCTTTGAAGATGGTATGTTTAGTGGATACGATGAAGCAACAAGAACATACGATAAATCAAAATGGTCATATCAAACAGATGAAGAAGGCAATGTTCTTACAGATCCAAGCTTAAAAGATCCAAGATGTGTATTCCAACTAATGAAGAAGCACTATTCTCGTTATGATGTCGATACTGTAATTGGAGTAACAGGTACAGCCAAAGATACCTACTTGGAAGTTTGTAAAACATTTACATCCACTAGTGAAGTAGGTAAAGCAGGTACCATTCTTTATGCAATGGGTGGAACACAACATACAGTTGGAACAGAAAATGTTCGTTCATATGCGATCATTCAAATGCTTTTAGGAAATATTGGTATTTCTGGTGGTGGTGTTAACGCATTACGCGGTGAGTCAAACGTTCAAGGTTCAACTGACTTTGGCCTTCTTTATCATAATGTTCCAGGGTACATGGAAGTACCAGTAAATACGGATAAGGTGTATAAACAATTCTTAGAGCGTATCACCCCTAAAGGTGGATATTGGTCTAATAAACCGAAGTTCTATACAAGTTTCTTAAAGTCTTGTTATGGTGAAAACGCAACGAAAGATAATGAATTTGGTTATAACTTCATTCCAAAACTTGAAGCTGGTAAAAACTATTCTTATTTACGATTATTTGATGCCATGTACCGCAAAGAGCTTGAGGGTTTATTTTTAGCTGGAGCAAACTCAGTTGTTGGTGGTCCGCATGCTAGTGAAACGTTAAAATCTTTAGCTAATTTAAAATGGGTTGTTGCGGTTGATCTTTTCGAAACAGAAACAGCTTCATTCTGGCAAAAAGAAGCGGGGTCAGACCCAGCTGCTATTCAGACAGAAGTCATTTTCTTACCAGCATGTTCTTCATTTGAAAAAGATGGCTCTATAACAAACTCAGGTCGCTGGATGCAATATCGCTGGAAAGCCTTAGAACCTAAAGGTCAATCAAAAGCGGACTTAGAAATCACGCATATGATTGCGACTCGTTTAAAAGAAGCATATGCGAACAGCATAAAAGCTGCAGATGCTCCAATGAAAGCGATGACTTGGGATTATGGTATCGGTGATCACCCTGATATTGACTTAGTTTGTCGCGAAATTAATGGTTATGATATGAAAACGAAACAACAAATTGACGGCTTTGGAAACTTAAAAGATGATGGTTCAACATGTAGTGGTAACTGGATTTACTGTGGGTTCTATCCAGAACAAGGCAACTTATCAAAACGCCGTGATAATACAAATGAAGGTATGGGTAACTTCTTAAATTGGTCTTATGCATGGCCAATGAACCGCCGTGTTCTTTACAACCGTGCAAGCGCAGATTTAAACGGTAAAGCATGGAGCAAGAATCGTGTTGGAATTCAGTGGGATGCAGTTCAAGCCAAGTGGGTAGGTTACGATGTTCCCGACTTCGCAGCAACAAAAGGACCAGAAGATCCAACCTTTATAGATCCGTTCATTATGCTGGATGGCGGAAAGGGAGCATTATTCTCAGCCAAACTAAATGAAGGACCATTCCCTGAACACTATGAGCCATATGAATATCCATTAGATAATCAGCTTTCAAGTACTCAATTTAATCCAGCTGTACAGTTTGGAGAAAAAGCTCTATCAATAAAAGGTGAATCTTCTGATTATCCAATTGTCGCTACGACCTATCGTATGTCTGAACACTGGCAATCAGGAATCATGACACGTAATGTTCCTGGCTTAGCTGAATTAGCGCCACATATGTTCATTGAGGTTAGTGAAGAATTGGCTAAGGAAAAAGGAATTCAAAATAAAGATAAAATTATTGTTTCAACCATTCGTGATGAAATTGAAGCATATGCAATGGTTACGAAACGATTTAAGCCATTTACATTGAAAGATAAAACGGTTCATCATATCGGTATGCCATGGCATTTTGGTTATAAAGGAATTGCTACAGGTTCTACCGCAAACCGTTTAACACCGCATATAGGGGATGCAAACTCGTTTATTCCTGAATACAAAGCATTCCTATGCGATGTAAGGAGGGCATAGGAATGGCAGACTTTGTGAAATTTGTTGACGTGACGAAATGTGATGGTTGCCGTGCTTGTATGGTAGCGTGTAAAAACTGGAACGATCTTCCGAATGAGCCGGAAGAGTTCCATGGAAGTATACAATCCCATAAAGCTTTGACAGCTAATACTTGGAATATTATTACGTATGATGAGCATGAAACAAAGGATGGCGGATTTGATTGGCTTTTCCGCCATGCTGCCTGCTTACACTGTGCAACAGCTGGCTGTGAGTTAGCATGTCCTGAAGATGCCATTAGCCATACAGGGTTTGGCTCTGTAATCATTGATAATGATAAATGTGTTGGCTGTGGGTACTGTGTACAAGGTTGTTATTTTGATGTCATCCAACTTGCAACTTATAAAGACAAGAAGGGTAAAGAATATCGCTTAGCGCAAAAATGTGATCTTTGTACAAGCCGTCTTGAGAATGGACTACAACCTGCATGTGTTACAGCTTGTCACACAGATTGCCTAGTCTTTGGTAGAAAAGCAGATGTATTACGTGATGCAGAAGCTCGTTTAGCAAAGGTTAGAGAGCGTTTTCCAAATGCAAATATTTATAACCCACCAGGGATTGATGGGACAGCAACTGTTTATTTGTTAGCTGAAAATCCATCTGTTTATGGACTTCCAGAAGATCCGAAGGCAAAACTTTCTCAAGTGGTTTGGAAAGACTATGCTCAACCACTAGGGAAATTAGCAGTAGGGGCAACTTCTATGGCCATTCTTACAGCTATTATTACTAATAGTGTAGTGGCTCTGAAAAACAGAGGAAAGGAAGGTGGAGATCATCATGAGTAATGGACAACCTAAAAAGATTAGACGTTTTACCGTTCAGTTCATTATCTTTCACTGGGCATATGCACTTGCATTCTTGATCCTTTATTTGACAGGTCTAGCCATGTACACAGAATTCTTTGATTGGATGTATGTAATGTTTGGCGGATCAGCCATGGCTCGATTGATTCACCGAATTTCGGCAGTCCTATTTATCCTCAGCCCAATCTACTTATTAATCTTTGACCGTAAAAGCTTTGGACATTGGATTAAGCAAGTAGTGACCTGGCGTAAAGACGATATCCTATTCCTTTTGAGTTTCCCAAAAGAATTATTCTTTGGAAAAGCAGATGCTCCTAAGCAGGATTTCTATAATGGTGGAGAAAAGTTAAATTCAGCAATGCAAATTGTATCATTCTTCTTGTTTGTTGCATCAGGTATTGTTATGTGGTTCCCACAATACTTTGCAGGCTGGATTATTGATTGGTCTTATCCCATTCACTCCATTGCTGTAGCGATGTCAACAATGGTTGTAGTTGGACATATTTACTTATCAGTCGGACATCCTAACTCTCGTGTTTCAATCGAGGGTATGACAACTGGTATGGTCCCAGAAAAATTTGCAGAACATCATCACGGACGCTGGTATGATGAATTAAAAGAAGAAGAGAAGAAAAAACAAGAACAAGATAAAAATCAAAATAAAGGCGCATAACGAAGAAAAGCGCAAGCGCTGTGCTCAGGAGCTAGATTATTTTCTAACTTTAAAAGTTTATATCTTATTATTTAAACAGAAAGAGAGGCTGGCTCAACAGAAAAGTGTCAGACCCTACAATACAATATTGAAAGATGGATTAGCCATCTGGATATTGTATTGTAGGAGTCAGACTTCTAATGAGTCAGCCTTCTTTCATCATAATTTAACACTATCCGTGAGGTGACTATAATGACAACAAATGTAATAAGTTCAGAATACATGGAATTACAAAAAAGCATTTACGCTTTATATGATAATTGGATGGAAACTTTATCTCCACAAACAATTGTGAAAAAGGAAGAAGTAGAAGTGAGTACATATCCTCTTCTCCCACAAATAGAATGGCAAATAGATCTAAAGGATTACCATAGATTTTTAAGTGATCTTTTTACCGTTTTGAAAAAAAATAACGCTCATTTAAATGAAGCTTTGCAGAAAGTAGAAGAATTACTAGATGATGAAACATTAACAGAATGGTTTGAAGAAGCCATTATGGTGAATACGTATTATTTTGCCCAATATGCCGAGAAGAATCAACTTCCTGAGTGGTTACCGTTATTTGCTGCTGAACATGCAACTCGTCCTTACTTGCGAAAGGCTGCAATAGAGTTAGCTGGAGAGATATCGGAAAAAGAAGACCATAAAGGAGGCTGTCCTGTATGTGGTGAGCCTTCCCGTCTGGCTGTAATGAATAAAGAAGGGAAAAAGGAAATCACTTGTCCTCGCTGTCATTATACATGGGAAGAAAAGAAACTTAGTTGCGCACATTGCGGCACAGAGGAACAGGGCCAAGTGATTGTATTAAAGGTTGAAGAAGATGATCGTGCTGAAATCTATGCATGTAAAACATGTAAGGGGTATACTAAAGTGATCGATACGAGAAAATGGATTAACGTCTCTTCCCCAGAGTTACTGGATTTAAAAACACTCCATTTAGATTACATTGCCCAAGAAAAGGGGTATGGAGTATCAGAGGGTGTAGACACTCATTAGAGGTGATGGCAATGAATACAACAGCAGTCATTTTGGCTGGTGGTAAATCAAGCAGAATGGGTACGAATAAAGCTTTACTCACAATAGAAGGAAAAACCGTCATTGAAGGAATGGTCGAAAAAATAGAACCAATCGTTGATGACATGATTATTGTGACCAATACATTTGAAGAATATGAATTTTTACAGCTTCCTATGATAGAAGATAAATGGAAAGGCATGGGACCTCTTGCTGGGATTGAAGCAGGTTTGTCTGCTTCTAAAACGGATCGGAACCTTATTATTGCATGTGATATGCCTTTTATCTCGACGGAATTAGGAACGTATTTACTCTCTTGTTTGGAAGATTATCAAGCAGCTGTGCCAGAGGTTTCTGGCCAGCTGCATCCTCTATTTGCCTCCTATCGAAAAGAAGTTCATGGGGCTGTTACACAATCACTCGAACAAAATCAACTCCGTATTAGACACCTTTTACATAGTATTCATGTTAAAATAGTAAAGGAAGAATTATTACAATCACTTGGATTACCAAATGAAGAGATTTACTTTTTTAATATGAATGACCGTGATGAATATCAGAAGGCTTTCAATATGTCAAAAGATAAAGGTGGTACGGATCAACGATGAAATTTTTTCAAGTGAAATCAGTAGAGGAAACATACTCTTTGATTGAAGAAATGATACAACCGTTAACAGAGAAAGTGACAAAACCTCTTTTCAATGCCCTTCATTACATACTGGCTGAAGATATTGTGGTCAAAGAAAATGTACCAGGTTTCAGGCGTTCCACAGTGGATGGCTATGCGGTAAAAGCAAAAGATACCTTTGGTTCCTCTGAAAATATGCCAGGTTTTTTAACGGTAATAGGTGAAGTGAAGATGGGGGAAGAGCCAGATAAAGCTCTTGGTGACGGAGAAGCCATGTATGTCCCAACTGGGGGGATGCTTCCAGAGGAAAGTGATGCTGTGATTATGATCGAGCATTGCGAGGATTTGAGTGGACTGCTCAATCTCTATCGACAAGTGGCACCAGGTGAAAATGTCATTTCCATTGGTGAGGACTTGAAAGAAGGAGAGTCGTTGTTAACAATGGGAACGAAATTACGTTCACAAGAATTAGGGGCCTTGTCCTCGCAAGGAATAACAGAGGTGAGTGTTTATCGTAAACCAGTGATCGGTTATCTTTCTACTGGTGATGAAATTGTTCCGATTGAAACAAAACAACTCGGCATTGGACAAGTTCGTGATATGAATGGAATTACCATCGGTTCCCTCGTTTCTGAATGGGGTTGTGAATTTCTTTATGGTGGAATCGTGGAAGATAGTCGTGAAGAGCTTGAAAAGCAAGCAAAAGAAATGCTAGACAAAACGGATTGCCTTATTCTTTCAGGGGGAAGCTCAGTTGGAACGAAGGATTACTCAGTTGAGGTGATCAATTCACTTGGAGATCCAGGAGTCTTTGTCCACGGCGTATCGATTAAACCAGGTAAACCGACCATTTTAGCATCGGCAAATAACAAACCAATCATCGGTCTACCGGGGCATCCAGCTTCAGCGATGATTATTTTCTATTTATTTGGTCAGGTGATCGTGCACAAGCTTCAGGGCTGGAAGACGGACGAAAAGAATCTTTCTAGGGCCATTGTGACCAAAAACCTCCCTTCCACACCTGGACGTACCGATTATATTCGTGCACGCCTCATTTATCAAGACAATCAGTGGTTTGCTGAACCAATCATCGGAAAATCAAGCTTGATTTCGACCCTTGTAAAAAGTGAAGGAATGATTGAAATTCCATCACGAAGCGAAGGTGTTCAAAAAGGTGATCTTGTATCAGTAAGACTATTTGGGTAGGTGATAAAGATGAATAAAGCGAATTATAAAAGAAAAATATATTTGCAAGATACACCGAGAGAAGAAGCCTTAAATGAACTGTTACGTCATTTTTCCTATGAAAGAAAAATGGAAACCATCCCAAGTACAGAATCATTAGGTCGAGTAACGGCACAACCGGTATTTGCTAAAATGTCGAGTCCGCACTACCATGCATCGGCAATGGATGGAATTGCTGTAAAAGCAGAGGAAACCTTCTCAGCGCATGAACAAAACCCTGTTAGGCTTAAACAAAATGAAAGTTTTGTTTATGTGAATACAGGAAATGAAATTCCCGCTCCCTATAATGCAGTCATCATGATTGAATATGTGGATGAGCTTGATGAGGATACCGTGGAAATCATTGAACCAGCTTCACCTTGGCAGCATATTCGTCCGATCGGAGAAGACATTGTCCAAGAAGAAATGCTTTTCCCACAAGGCCACAAAATTCGACCAGTTGATATTGGTGTTCTTTTAGCATCACAACGGATCGAAGTATCTGTCATCGGAAAACCAATTGTGAGTGTTATTCCAACCGGGGATGAATTAGTTTTCCCTGATGGAGAGACGCCACCAGGAAAATTAGTCGAGTTCAATGGCACCGTGATGGCAAATTATATTCGAGAATGGGGTGGACATCCACAGCTTTCTTCGATTGTAAAAGACCGTCCAGAGGATATTAAAGCGGCATTACTAGATGCGGTTGAGAAGTCTGATATTGTCATCATCAATGCGGGGTCTTCTGCAGGATCTGAAGATTATACGGTCCATATTATCGAGGAACTTGGCGAAGTATTCACACATGGAGTCGCAACAAGACCAGGAAAACCTGTGATATTAGGAAAGATCAAGGATAAAGTTGTCATTGGGGTGCCTGGTTATCCCGTTTCTGCTTATTTGGATCTTGAATGGTTTGTGCAACCTTTAGTATGTGACTATTTGCAAATTCCTGTACCAAAGCGTGAAACATTAAACGTAAAGCTTGGGCGAAGAGTTGTTGGAACGATGGGAGCGGAAGACTTTATTCGTATGAGTATTGGTTTTGTGAATGGTGAATATATTGCCAATCCACTACCAAGAGCAGCTGGTGTTACCATGTCGCTAGTGAAAGCGGATGGGATGCTGTTGATTCCCTCTCATTCACTAGGGTTTGAACAAGGAGAATCGGTAGAGATTGAATTGTTACGGCCAAGAGAAGAGATTAAGCATGCGATCGTGTTTAACGGAAGCCATGATTTAACGATTGATTTATTGTCATCGCGCTTAAAAGAACGGGATGTTCATTCAAAGATTATTTCATCTCATGTAGGGAGTATGGCAGGCCTTATGGCGATCAAGAAAGGTGAAGCACATGTCGCAGGTACCCATCTGCTTGATCCAGAAACCAATACGTATAATATCCCTTATATTAAACGGTTCTTAGCGGATGTTGAAGTGGTGCTTTATCCGTTTTTGAAGCGAAAACAAGGTTGGTTTGTTCCGAAGGGGAATCCTTTGCAGATCGAAACCGTTAAGGATATTGTCGAAAAACAGGCTCATTTTGTGAATCGGCAAAAAGGAGCAGGCACGAGAATTCTTTTTGATTTGCTCTTAAAAGAAGAAGGGGTGTCTGCCGAAGATATCGTTGGTTACAGGAGGGAAATGTTCTCCCATCTAAGTGTTGCAGCAGAAGTCAAGGTAGATGAAAATGCTGTTGGGCTAGGAATTTATTCTGTTGCCAAAACAATGGGAATCGATTTTGTTCCTGTTTCGGATGAGAGCTATGATTTATTGATGACGAAGGAATTTTTTGAAAGTGAACAAGGGAAACAGTTGATCACCGTGATTCAAAGCGATGCCTTTAAACAAGATGTTCATAGCATTGGAGGCTACAAGGTTATCGATCATCCGGAACCTGTTTATTTTAATGAATAATGCAGCAGGAGGGTACTGAATATGAATTATGAAATTTCGAAAGAGCCGATTAATACTCAGTCTGTGATTGATAAGGTAGTTCAGCGTGAAGCAGGGGCTATTACAACTTTTATCGGTACCGTACGAGAGTTGACACATGGGAAGAAGACCCTGTATCTCATTTATGAGGCCTATGAATCAATGGCTGTCAAAAAGCTCGAACAGATTGGGCGAGAAATTGAGGAAAAGTGGGAAGGATCGAAAGTAGCGATTACACATCGTGTCGGTAAGCTTGATATTACGGATATTGCGGTAGTCATTGCCGTTTCTACACCTCACCGTGCAGATTCATACGAAGCGAACCGCTATGCGATTGAACGAATTAAGGAAATCGTACCAATCTGGAAAAAAGAGCATTGGGAAGATGGTCAAGAATGGATTGGAAATCAGAAAGAGACAGTTGCCTATCCAACGGGAAAACCAGAGGAGAGTGATATTCATGAATAAAATTTTATTTTTTGCTCATTTACGTGATGCTGTCGGAGAAGAAAGCATCGAAATCGATGCGAAGGGAAAAACTGTTGCAGAGTTAAAGCAACAGATAGCAAAAGACTACGATATTCAAAAGCTAGATACCGTCATGACAGCCGTCAATGAAGAGTTTGCAGCAAACGATGACATCATCGAAGACGGTGACACCATTGCTTTTGTTCCTCCAGTTAGTGGTGGCTAAATGTCTAATCGTTATTCCCGCCAGGTTTTATTTTCCCCAATAGGCAAAGAGGGGCAAGACAAAATAGGTTCAAAGCATGTACTAATTATTGGTGCAGGTGCACTCGGTTCAGCTAATGCAGAAATGCTGACGAGAGCAGGTGTGGGCAAGTTAACGATTGTGGATCGAGACTATGTAGAAGAAAGTAATCTTCAACGCCAACAGCTCTACACGGAAAGTGATGTTGAACAAAAGCTCCCAAAAGCAGCAGCTGCTGAAAAACGTCTAAAAGAGATTAATTCAGATGTTGCCATTGAGTCCTTTATTGGCGATGCCAACCCTGAGAAGCTTGCCCAATTAGCGCAAGGGAAAGACTTAATTATTGATTCAACCGATAACTTTGAAACGCGTTTAGCGATCAATGATATTTCACAAAAAATGAACATTCCGTGGATTTACGGTGCTTGTGTTGGAAGCTACGGAATGAGCTTTACGATTATTCCAGGAGTAACACCATGTTTAAATTGCCTATTGAAAGCGATGCCGCTACAAGGAATGACTTGTGATACAGTGGGGATTATTTCTCCTGCTGTGGGGATGGTGGTCGCTCATCAAACGGCAGAGACGCTCAAAATCCTTGTGGAAGATTGGGAAGCCGTTCGTACTTCTTTTGTCAGCTTTGATTTATGGCGAAATCAATATTCCAATATGAAAATGACAAAAGCAAAGGATGAGTCTTGTCTGTCCTGTGGAACGAATCGGACTTATCCATTTCTTGAAATGGATAACCTGACAAAGTCAACGGTTCTTTGTGGCAGAGACACGGTTCAAGTTCGACCACCTAAACCACTTGATATTCAACTGGACGAGTTATCAAAGCAATTAAACGCTATTGGGTATAGAGTAAAAGGAAATCCTTATCTACTATCCATTGAAACAGGTCATGAACGAATGGTTATTTTCAAGGATGGTAGAGCACTCGTTCATGGTACGAAAGATATGATGGCCGCGAAAGCATTATATAATCGAATTTTGGGATAATAGAAACAAAGGACGCATTACAAAAGCAAGAATATAAAGAGGGCTATACCTTAGCGTTTTAATAAGGTATAGCCCTCTTGTATTTATTTAGCTGTTTTCCTTGCAGCTTCTGAAATGAAGTCTGCAATCACAACGAGGAGACAGTAACAGATTAACAATAACGTAATGTCAGTGTAGTGGAAGAAACTTAGGCTCATTTTAAATTGTAGACCAAGCCCGCCAGCACCGACGAAACCTACGACGATCGTTGTCCGCATAATCACTTCCCAACGGTATAAAATATAGGTTAAAAACTGTGGCATGACAGAAGGCAACACACCGTAAAGGAGCATCTGACTTTGGGATGCCCCACTTGAAGCAAGGTTTCGCACTGGACGCTCATCGGCGTTTTCAATCACCTCTGCACATAGCTTCCCTAAAATACCAAAATTATGGAGTGCAAGGGCAATGGCACCAGGTAAAACCCCTGGTTTGAAAATAAACACAATGATCATCGCCCAAACGAGCTCAGGGATCGCACGGCTAAAAATGTATAGGATTCGTATGAAGCCAAAAAACAACCAATTGTACCATTTCGCAGTCAATGTAAGAGAACCATTGGCGATATTCCGTGCGGCAGGAATAACCGTTAAGAACATGGCAATTGTAGAGAAACCAATCGCCATAATACTCATACGCAGTGTTTCATAGGTCAGTTGAAGTGCCTCTAGCCAACTATCACGATTTAAGAAAGCCGGTTCTTCCACAGCAACACCAAATAGACCACGAAAAAACTTTTGTGCATAGTAAGCATTTTTTTCGGAAAATAAATCCGTTAGACTTGCATTCTCAACTACAAAAATAAACCACCAAGAGATGGTGAGAAAAACGGTGACAAGTAGAATTGAAAAAGTCTTAACGGAAAACCCTTGTTTCGGTTTATTTAATCCTTTTCTTAGTTGACTGCTCCAAATATCAACAAGGACGACGATTCCAATGAGAAAAAAGATAAATGTCCATACTTCATCATAGTTTAAATCATTTAGTGATAACTGAATTTGAAAACCAAGTCCTCCTAAGCCTACAAAACTCATAATCGCGGAAGAACGAATCGCACATTCAAAACGATACATCGTGTAGCTGATGATATTAGAACGGACAATTGGAAAATATCCGTAAAGGAGGCATTGGAGTTTGGAAGCACCTGATGAGCGCAGTGCCTGAATGGGTTCTTCTGGAACATCATTTAACATGTCCGCAAATATTCGACCTAGTATCCCTCCATAAGGAATGGCCAGGGCAAGAACAGCTGAAAGTGGGGTGAGACCAAACATAGCGACAAAGATTAACGCCCAAACCAGTTCATGAATAGCTCGTAAAAACCCCAATACAGCACGAAAAAATCCTTTTGAAGCAAGCTTCATTCCACGGCTATTGTTTAAAATGCCCGATGCAAAAAGGCCAAGGAAAAAAGCAATCACAATCGCTAGTGACATCCCAGCAACTGCGTAAGCAAACGTGATCCAAGTTGATTCGATTGCTAAGGACAAAATCTCTGGTGAAAAATTAGGTTGAAAGAGTCCTTCGAGAACTTGCCCGATGGTGGCAAGACCACCAGCGTGAATAAGATCATCACTCCATGTAACAGCAAATAAACTCCAAATAAAAACAACAATTAAGAAGAGGGTCAATATATTTTTTCGTTGAAGCTGAAGAGAATGTTTAAGCTTGGTCATGATGGGATGTCTCCTCTAACCTATAAAGCTTTAACAATAATGCATCCGTTACGTTATTTACGGGTAAATCAAAAAAGACATGACCATTTTTAATCGCAATGATTCTTGTAAAGTATCTTCTTGCATATTCAACAGAGTGTAAGCTAGTAATCAATGTTTGATTTTCTTCTTTTACAAGTTTGGTTAACATGGAGAGAATGTCTTCGGCCCGAGCAGGATCTAATGAAGCGACAGGCTCGTCAGCTAGAATGATTTCTGGCTGCTGTAATAAGAGTCGAGCTAGCGCTACCCGTTGTTGTTCCCCACCAGATAAGTTTGCGGTTTGGTCGGATAATTTATCAGCGAGACCGACTCGATTCAAGGCTCCATAAGCAGCTCTTTTTTCTTGTGGGAAAAGGAGTGAAAGTAGTGATTTGAAAAAACTCCAATCGGCTAAACGACCAGCAAGGACGTTATGCATGACAGGTAACCCACCGACAAGATCAAATTGTTGTCGGATCATCCCCACTTTTTTGGCTAGAAGTTTGCGGTTTGTTAATTTTTGTGCTGGGATTCCAGAGATGGTCAGTGTTCCTTCATCTGGTTTGACGAGTGTGGCAAATGTATTGAGGAGGGTCGTTTTTCCAGCACCACTTGGCCCGATTAATGCGACCATTTCTCCCTTTTTGATCGAAAAAGAAAGGGAAGACAAGGCTATCTTCCGCTCATAATATTTCGATAGGTTTTTTACTTCTAGTATATCTTGTGATGACACTTATCTTCACCTTCTATTTAATAATGCCAACTTCTTTCGCTACTCGTTCGATGGCTTTATAGTTATCATTGTTTGTTTCGATGAATGTATCCGATTGGAATAGTTCCATAATTTCTGGTTGATCTGTACTGTTGATGGAAAGAAGAACGTCTGTTACTTTTTGTTGGGTTCCTTCGCCGAAATGTTCATCAACCTTATTAATAGTCCAATGATAGTCGTAATAGCTTGGAGTTGTGTAGAATACTTTTACTTTACTTGTGTCCACTTTTTTATCAGCAACGGCAGCATCCCAAACGGATACGTTTAAGGCACCTGCTTCAAAAGAGCCGGATTCAATTAATTTGTAGGTTTTGTCATGTGAACCAGAATAATTCGGTTGACCACCAAAGTCTTGTTCAGGATTAATGCCTTCTTCCATTAAGAAATAACGTGGCATTAAGTGACCGGACGTTGAGCTTTCACTTCCAAAGGTAAAACTTTTCCCTTTTAAGTCTTCAAGACTGTTTATATTCGTATCAGCACCTGCGATAAAAACAGAATGGAATTCCTCATCCATTGGTCTTTGCACAATGGCTTCAGCTTCTGGTACAACATTTCTTGCCTGAACACCTGTTAACCCACCAAACCAAGCTAATTGAATTTCACCCCGTTCAAAAGCTGTTACAAGGGCAGCGTAATCTACAGATGGAACATATTCCACTACTAGGTCGGTTTCTTCACTTAAATAATCAGCGAACTTGTTTAAGCTTCTATTCATATCAGCGGCATCCTGGTCAGGGATAGCCCCAATTTTAAATACTTCTTTTTCTCCAGAGCAAGCGGAAAGCAAAAGCAATAAGAGTAGGGTAAAGCTTAATGGAAGTAGTTTCTTCATAATGTATCCTCCTATTGTGATAATAAATAGTACATCCTTTGTCATTATATAGGATTATGTTGCGTAATAATTGATTTTTTCAATTATAATTGATTCATTTAATCGATAGAACAATGGGGAAGTGATTGGTTTTCTAGATAATATTGTGTAAATAGCGGATCTAGTTCATAAAATCTACATATCTCTTCAATAAAGGAAGATGAATCTAGCAAATATAGGGATAGATGGAGATGTTTTAATAACAGGGAGGATAAAAAATATAAGAGTTCTTTAGCCAAATCAGTAATGTGCTCAGTCAACCCTTCTATAATAATGATAGAAATTAAGCGGTCTTACTTTTACTTATCTTTCATAAAATAGTAGAAATACTAATTGAAGAGGTGTAAAAATATGAGAGAAAAGAATAGTAGGCTTATACTCTTTATTCGACTTAATACGATTAACATCGCTCTATTTATTTTAATATTTGGTATAGCGTTCACTGTTAACTTTATGGATTTTAAGCATAAATTTACTTCGAGTTTTATTCATAATACAGGTGAAAAGATGTCTTCAAACTTTTTTCTTTATCTGATGTCTAGTGAAATAGGGCAACTTAAAGCTGTGAATGATGAAGAGAATATACCATCTATTCCTCGTATTCTTTTTACTTCGATGACCAATATTTGGCCTGACGACATTCGAACGTTTCTAGGGGGAGAACTACCTGGTTTCTCATCATATAATACAGAAATAGCAGTCGCAGGATATGGAACAAATCTCACTAACTTACCTGTAGAGTCTGCACCACCACTAGAGGTATTGTTAAAGGAGATAGAAGGATCAGAAAAAGAACTAAGTTCTAAACCAGATTCAAATAGTGGTCAGGAATCTCCACCAACACCAAAAACAGGGGAAAATGTAGTATTTGTTTATCACTCTCATAGTTGGGAAGCATTTGCACCATTGTTAAATGGTATAAATAACCCAGATGAAGCTGTTAGTATTAATGAGGATAAAAATATTATTGTGGTTGGTAAGAGACTACAAGAGGAATTAATTAAGAGAGGGATAGGAACAAGTCAAAGTACAGCCAATGTAACAGAGGAGTTACAGAAAAAGAATTGGAACTACAACCATTCTTATGAACTCTCAAGAGGCTTAGTACAAGAAGCCATAGCAACGGAAGACACGATCAACTATTTAATAGATATTCATAGAGACTCACAGCCTAAAAAGATAACAACAACTACGATTAATGGAGAGTCTTTTGCTAGATTGTTTTTTATAGTAGGAAAGGAAAACAAAAATTATGAAGCAAATGTACATCTTGCAAAAGAATTACACCAAAAATTGGAAGAAAAGTATCCAGGAATAAGTAGGGGAGTATTTATAAAAGGTAAGGATGAGGGAAATGGTGTTTATAACCAAGACCTAACGGATAAATCTATGTTGCTAGAGTTCGGTGGAGTAGAAAATAACATGGAAGAGCTCAATCATTCTATTGAAGCCTTTGCTGAAGTATTTAGTGAATATTATTGGAACGCAGAAGAGGTTAGTGGGAATCCTGAATAGAATATGGATGGGCAAGTTGAATTTTATACACACTTTCTCAATCTTATTATTTTTCGAGTCTAGTAAAAGTATTTTCCATTTTTCTTTAATAAAGGCTATGTTATACAATAAGTTTTAACATAGCCTTATTAAAAATATGGGACTGTTAACTCTTTCAACATGGAAGAGTTTTTTTAATGGATTTATGTATCTTCACAATTTCTCCATATAGTTAAGTATATAATAAGGTTAAGCGGAATCCTTTTCTTTAGAAGATGTTTAACGAAGGAGTATTTATTTAAAGTGAAGATTAAATTTAAAAGTATTTCCCTCAAGTTAGGATTATGGTTTAGTGCAATTTTTATCACATTACTTTTTATTTTGGGTGCAATTTTGTATGGAGTTTTTACGAATTTTTTTACTGATTACATCGAACAGGATTTATTGGCAAGGGGGAATAACCATGCAAGAAATCTAGAGGGACAATTTACTAAGGGAACTATAAACCATGCAATTGGAATGGAGCAAGGTGTTACAACCGGAATTGTCATTACAGATTTTAATCATCAAATTCTTGGTTCATCGGTAGAATTGGATGAAGATATGAAAGAGCACATTTTATTTGAGAAACCGATCAGAACAGGACGGATTTTAGAGAATGATTGGCGAAAGCATAAGTATATTGTGTCTGTCTCTCCTATGGGTGAAGATTCTGGGTATGTGTATATGTACTATCCTTCTTCAATAATAAAGGATATTATTTTCGCAATGAGTCTACTAAGCTTTATTACAAGTTTAGGCATTATGTTAGTAGCGTTTGGTCTCATCGGAATTTTATCGCGAATATTTACTAAGCCCCTTCTTACAATGAAAGAGGCAACCATTAAAATGACAAATGGGGCATATAAGCAAAAAGTTCCGGTTAACGGAAATGATGAAATCGCTCAACTTGGACATTCAATTCAAACACTAGGTGAGCAGCTTCAGTATTATGAAGATAACAGAAACGAATTTTTGGCAGCTGTGTCGCATGAAATTCGGACTCCATTAACCTACATTAAAGGATATAGTGATGTTTTGAGTAAAGGAATCATAGATAGTAGAGAAGAACAGGAAGAATACTTAAAAATTATTAATAAAGAAGCCGATCGGCTCTCTTTTTTGGTAAATGATTTGTTTGAGATGAGTAAACTTCAGGTTGGTCAATTTGAATTAAATAAAGAGTGGGTCGAGATCAATAGTATTATTGAAAAAACCATCACGAGTCTTAAGCCTGCAGCTGAAAAAAAGGGATTAGTGTTAAAAAGTGAATATAAATGGAATTTGTCTCCTCTCCAAATTGATGTGCGAAGAATGGAACAAGTATTCTATAACCTTATTGAGAATGGAATTAAGTATACGAATAGTGGTGAGATTACGGTCCACTCTTTTTCAAAAAACGAGTTTGTCGTAATTGAAATAAAAGATACTGGTATAGGAATCCCTGAGCAAGATCTAGTTAAAATTTGGGAACGGTTTTATCGTGTTGATCAGTCTCGAACAAGAAAAACTGGGGGCACTGGTTTAGGATTATATGTTGCTAAGCAAATTATCGAATCGCATGGTGGTCATATTACCGTAAAAAGTAAAGAAAACGAAGGATCTGTTTTTACGGTTTTTTTAAAATAGATCTAGAAAACAAACCTAGGAGAAAACCATGAAGAAAATATTAATTGTTGATGATGAATTTGAAATGCGACAGCTATTGCGGATTTATTTGCGACAGGATAATTATCAAGTGGATGAAGCAGAAAACGGACAGGATGCGTACGAGAAAGTTAAAAAAAATGATTATGATCTCATGGTTCTTGATGTCATGATGCCATTAATGGACGGATGGCAGACGATTGAACAAGTGAGGAAAATATCAGAAATTCCGATCATTATGCTGACAGCCAAAGGCTCGATCCAGGATAAAGTAACTGGATTGTCTACAGGAGCGGATGATTATTTAGTAAAACCGTTTGATGAAGCGGAATTGTTGGTAAGAATCAAGGCTTTACTGCGTAGGGCAAATAGTCAAGAGAAAAATATTGACCATGATGAAGTATTAAAATATGAAGGTGTTATTTTGAATTTAACAGCGAGAGAGGCTAGTTATGAAGATGAAAAGCTTAATCTAACTCCAACTGAATTTGATCTTTTAGAGGTTTTGATTAAACATAGGGGAAAGGTATTATCGAGAGAGCAACTTGTGGAACAGATTTGGGGGATTGAGTTTACAGGAGAAGATCGAACGGTTGATGTACACATTAAGAATTTGCGTGTAAAGCTTAAAACTTTAGGGATTGATCAGTTATTAATTAAAACTGTTTGGGGTATTGGATATAAAGTAGAATAAAGGTGAGAAGATGAAACGATTATTGCCGATAATCATATTAATGATCTCCATTATATTAGGGCTTTTATTTCTGGCTTTTGTGCTAAGGATGACTTGGTTTACGCCCGGATCAATGGGGATGATGATGGGACCACATATGATGTATAATCATATGTCGTTCTGGTTTAGTCAAATGTTTTGGATTTTACTCATTATCATAGGTATCATGATACTTATTTGGCTTGTTTTAAGTAAAAAAAGGAAGAAATAAAGTAGTATGAAGCGGCTTAATCATAGCTTCTATACTGAAGAGGGTACAGTGAATCAATCGATTCCTGTACCTTTTTTAATGTTAATTTTTCTTCATACTTTCTTTACTTTTAGAAGTTATATTAAAAGTGTAGAGGAAATAGAAGGAGGGAAAAGGGATGATGGGACCTGGATATGGACACTATGGAGGATTTGGAATGGGAGGTGGATCATTCATGATGATCGTAGTCATTTTGATTATTGGGATCTTTGTATATATGGTGTTGAACAAACAAAACACAGGTAATGGAAACAATAAGATTTCACAGCCAACACCAAATTCAGAAGCGATTGAAATTGTAAAATCAAGATTTGCACGCGGTGAAATTACGGTAGAAGAGTTCGAGCAAATCAAGAAAAAATTACTATAAGAATGAAAGTAAATCTATTATAAATAAGGAGTGTTTTATGATGAAAAAGACAATTATGACTGGAGTATTGGCTGCGGCCCTTATTGTATCAGGTGGAACAGGTTTATACATGGCGTCTGCAAAGGAAAAACCTGTAAATCCAGTGACATTTATGCAAGAGCAGAAAGTTGATTATGATCAGATGACAAATATGATGGAAACAGGGAATTTTGATGATATGCAAGAATTCATGGAAGAGGGAAATATGAACTTTGGCCAAATGAAGGGGCATATGAGCGAAATGCATCCTTATTTGGATAACCAGGAGTTAGAGGAATTGTATAAAAGTATGCATGGAACAGGTGATGGATATCAAAACCGTAATTTCCAATAAATAGATGAAAGTTTCTATGCAGAAACAGGTGAATAGGCCGGATGATTCCGGCCTATTTTTCAAATAAATCAATTGAGGACGAATGGACACTTAGGCTTATTTGGGTCTTTTTCATCTTTTGTATGGTTAATATATGTTAATGCACAAATTCTGCAAATTTTTTGGATATACTACTAACCATAAAAGGAGGAATAAGGAAATGAAGATAAAAAATGGAAAAATGATTTTATTAACCTTACTTGCAGCGTTATTATTAGTGTTAGGTGCTTGTGCTAATGATAATGAAGAAACAGAGAATACAGATCAAGAAAATAATCAGGGAAATCCAAATGTAGACGAGGAAAATACGGATACAGATTCTAGCTCTGAAGAAGACATGGAAGGAACGGATCATAGTAATATGGACATGTCTAGCTCAGGTGAAGTTCCCGAAGGTTTGAAAGTAGCAGAAAATCCAACCTATAAAGCTGGGAGTAAAGTGATAATCGAATCAGATCACATGGAGGGGATGAAGGGTGCTGAAGCAACGATTGTAGGTGCTTATGACACTACCGCTTATGCAGTTTCATACACTCCAACAACTGGTGGAGAAAGAGTGGAAAATCATAAATGGGTGATTCATGAAGAGCTGATAGATGCTGGAGATGCACCGTTACAATCTGGTACGGAAGTGACGACAGAGGCATCACACATGGAAGGAATGGTAGGTGTGACTCTTGAAATTGATTCAGCCGAAGAAACGACTGTGTATATGGTTGATTTCAGAACAACGGATGGTGAAGAAGTTAAAAATCATAAATGGGTGACAGAAAGTGAATTATCACCTGCTGAATAAACTGATAACTCGGAAAATCTGTAATAAAATGAATCAATTTTTAATCCATCAAACGAGCTATTCCTTAAAAGGATATGCTCGTTTTCTTTTTAAAAGAGTCGAAAAGGAAAGGTTTTGAAGTGGGTAATTTATTTGAGGAATTTCTGACTTCATCCGAATTTTATCCAACGGTGGAACGTATGATAAAGATATTGTCACATTTAAGACACTTTACATAGGGTACCGGGGTATAATATAATACAGTTAAGGGGAGGGGAGTAAGATGGAACCCGAATTAGAAAATGATGTGGTCTCAGAGGAAAGTTGTTGCTCCCATACACATGGACGAACGAGTCATCATTCTGAGAAAACGAAAAAAAATCTTGTGACCCGACTGAACCGGATTGAGGGTCAAATTCGGGGCATAAAGAGGTTAATTGAAACGGATACTTATTGTGATGATGTCATCACTCAGATTGCTGCTTCTCAGGCGGCTTTAAACGGTGTCGCAAAAATCCTTCTTGAAGCACATATGAAAGAATGTGTGGCCGATCGAATTAAAGAAGGAGACATGGAAGTCTTAGATGAAGTGCTTATCACCATACAAAAATTAATGAAAAAATAAAGGAGTTGATCGTAATGGAAAAAGTAACACTTAATGTAGAAGGAATGTCTTGTGGTCATTGCGTCAAAGCAGTAGAAGGAAGCGTTGGGGGACTTAATGGAGTTTCCAGTGTAAAAGTAAATCTTGAAAGCAAGACGGTAGACGTTGAATATAATGCTGATGAAGTGAAATTAGAAGCAATCAAAGAAACGATCGATGATCAAGGGTACGATGTAAAATAATGATAAGTAGACGTGCTTGAACTAGCACGTTCTCTTTTTCAAATGAATATACCCTATATAGGTATGAGGTGGTAAAAATGAATGAAAAAATAGTCGAAAGTCAATTTCAGGTTACCGGCATGACATGTGCGGCATGTTCGACACGAGTTGAAAAAGGGTTGAAAAAAATGGAAGGTGTCCAAGATGCGAACGTCAATCTTGCCCTTGAAACAGCTATGGTGAAATATGATTCTGCAGCTATGGGTCTCGGTGATATTCAAAAGAAAGTAAGAGATCTTGGTTATGATGTTGTGACAGAGAAAAAAGAACTGGTTCTAACTGGTATGACATGTGCAGCATGCTCAACAAGAATTGAAAAAGGGCTTAATAAAATGGATGGAATGATTAGTGCCAATGTCAATCTCGCTCTTGAAAAAGCATCTGTAGAATACAATCCATCCGTTATTTCACCGAAAGATATGATTCAAAAGGTGGAAAATCTCGGTTATGGGGCAATCGTAAAAAGTGATGAGAATGAAAAAGAATCCGTTGATTACCGCCAAAAAGAGATCGAAAAACAGCAAGGTAAGTTTATTTTCTCGGCCATTTTATCATTGCCACTTCTTTGGGCAATGTTTGGACACTTTGGCTTTACATCCTCTCTTTATGTTCCAGAGGCTTTCATGAACCCTTGGGTGCAAATGGCCCTTGCAACACCTGTTCAATTTTATATCGGGAAGCAATTTTATGTAGGAGCCTATAAAGCACTCAAAAATAAAAGTGCCAACATGGATGTTTTAGTGGCTCTTGGTACATCTGCCGCTTATTTTTACAGTGTATATTTGTCTATACAAACGATCGGAAACAATGCTCATTTGGAAGGGCTTTATTTTGAAACAAGTGCTGTTCTCATTACATTAATTATTCTTGGAAAACTGTTTGAAGCGAAAGCAAAGGGTAGATCCTCTGAAGCGATTAAGAAATTGATGGGATTGCAAGCGAAAACGGCAACCGTCATTCGTAATGGAGAAGAAGCTAATATCCCATTGGAAGATGTTATTTCTGGAGATATTTTAGTAGTCAAACCAGGGGAGAAAATTCCTGTTGATGGGGAAGTTCTTGAAGGTAGTTCTGCACTTGATGAGTCGATGATAACGGGAGAAAGTGTCCCGGTTGATAAAACAGTTGGAGATAATGTCATTGGTGCTACGATCAATAAAAATGGATTTATTAAAATAAAAGCCACTAAGGTAGGGAAAGAAACAGCTCTATCACAAATTATTAAAATAGTTGAAGAAGCACAAGGATCAAAGGCACCGATTCAGCGTTTAGCGGATTCCATCTCTGGAATATTTGTACCAATTGTTGTCGTTATTGCCGTTATTACGTTTTTTATTTGGTATTTATGGGCAGATCCAGGAAACTTCGCTGAAGCTCTAGAAAAATTAATTGCTATTCTCGTTATTGCTTGTCCATGTGCTCTCGGTCTTGCAACGCCAACATCCATTATGGCTGGTTCCGGTCGGGCCGCAGAATATGGCATTCTATTTAAAGGCGGCGAGCATCTTGAAATGACACACGGGGTAAATACCGTTATTTTAGATAAAACCGGAACAATTACGAACGGGACTCCTGTTCTGACAGATGTGATAACAGACGAGAATGAAGCAGAATTCTTATCCCTCGTTGGATCTGCTGAAAAGCAATCCGAGCATCCGCTCGCACAGGCTATTGTTGAGGGGATTAAGGAGAAATCAATTGAGTTCAAAGAGGTTTCTGAGTTTGAAAATATCCCTGGATATGGGATTAAAGCAAATGTTAATGGAAAAGAGGTTCTTGTGGGTACACGCCGTCTTATGAAAAAGTACAATGTCGATATCGAGCATGTATTAGAAGAGATGGAGGGCCTTGAAAGATCCGGGAAAACAGCTATGCTGGCTTCTGTCGATGGCGTCTATGCGGGTCTTGTTGCTGTCGCTGACACGATTAAAGAAACGTCCACCGCGGCGATCAAGCGTATGAAAGAAATGGGACTTGAAGTGATTATGATTACAGGTGATAACAAACAGACAGCGAGTGCGATTGCCAAACAGGCAGGGGTCGACCATGTCATTGCTGAAGTCTTGCCAGAAGGAAAAGCAGAAGAGGTGAAGAAACTTCAGGCACAAGGGAAGAAAGTAGCCATGGTTGGAGATGGGATTAATGATGCACCAGCCCTTGCCACTGCAGATATCGGAATGGCAATTGGAACAGGTACAGATGTTGCGATGGAAGCAGCAGATATTACATTGATCCGTGGCGATTTGAATAGTATTCCGGATTCCCTCTTAATGAGTCATAAAACGATGCGTAATATTAAACAAAACCTTTTCTGGGCACTTGCTTATAACACAATCGGCATTCCAATTGCTGCACTTGGATTTTTAGCTCCTTGGCTTGCAGGGGCTGCGATGGCATTTAGTTCAGTATCCGTTGTGCTCAATGCACTTCGTTTGCAAAAAGTAAAACTCTAAGGAGACGGTCTTATGAAAAAATGGATGATTTCCGCGCTTATTTATTTGGTAGTTGTTGTCGGTTCGTATTACGCCTACACGTCAATATCAGGGGCTCCTGCTGAAGATATTGAGCATTCGAATACAGAACAACATGATCAATAGACTTTGATCATGAACCGTTCTGGTAGATTACTTATTTAAGATGGTTCCTAGTAGAAACTAGGGACCGTCTTTATATTAAAGGCTATGTTAATGATTCATGTTGAAAATTTATCTTTGGTGTATGTGGCCATGTGTGTTATTCCATTGAATAACGTAATGGACGCGTGTACCAAAGGCATTTAAAGCATTAACTAACAATATTGTGTAACAAAGCCATATTAAAAAGTAATTATTCGATTTTAGACATTTTTATGAATAAATAAGAAAAACCTGTCTCACTTGTGGACAGGTTTTTCTAACAAGGATTGTATTCAAACTAAAAATTATTCATCATATTTTCCATTTTTGCTTGATTTCCTTCCATCATGCCACCTTCTCCATGGCAGGAATCATACATTTGTTTTAGTTCTTGTATGGATAGGTCAGGGTGCATTTCTTCCATATAGGGTTTCATCTGTCCGAAATTTAATAATCCTTCACCATTTGCATCCTCATTTGCTTGTGCGAAAGCAAATGTTCCTGTTCCGCCTAAAAGAATGGCTCCTGTTAAAACTCCGATGGCTAATTTCTTTTTCATTTCCTCCATCTCCTTTCATATTTCTATTATAGCGTGAACATTTGCAGATCCTATGCAGAAACTTTGAGGAAGTTGTTAAGGTTGTCACGATCCCTCTTTCTACTATAAATATTCTTATGTACTAATGATAAGGTCGTCATTTTGTCCACCAACCGCTTCAATATTGATGATGACCATATGCGGCAAACAAATAATAGCTGGACCAGGTTTGGAAATATAGCTCGTATTGACGCAAATTTGTTCGGGACAAGTAGAAGATCTGATGCGGATCTCTTCATCTTTTATCATTTTAGGCGAGAAGACTCCCACTTCAATTTTGTGAAGGGCAACGCCCAAAAATAAGTGGGAGATGAATCGTCTTTTTGCGTAGCGAAACATGTGTTTGCGTGGTATAATATACCTGTACAAGTTGTTCTTTGAAAACTGAAGATAGGAGGTTCTAGCAGGAAAAACGTCTGCTAGGTAAAATCTTCAACGTTCTTTCGTCCCACACGTACCGAAGTTGCTAATCCTTAGCTAAAGTAGGACGTGTGGCGAGTCAACGTACAAGTTTGCATGACTGGCAGGAGGCTAAATTAGTCGTTTGTACTGCTAACCGTCGGTGCGACGGGGTTAGCCTGCTCAATATCTGTTCGATAGAACGGAGTTCGCAGGAATCCCCCACTTCAAATTTCGTCAGAAATTAAGTGGTGGGTAGTTCAATTCTACTGTATTGGGGTCACAATCAATCTCAGAAATATCTACTATTTCTGTTCCTGTATGTCCAGTTAACGGGACACGTGCCACTTCCTGGTTTTTACTTGCAATGACAGCGACGTATTCAATGTTATCTGATTGAGCCTCTACTTTAGCTTGCTGGTAGCTAAAAATGACAAAGGGGATAAATGAAAGCAGGATAAGTGCGATCGTGATGATGACATCCCACCGTTTGATCATATGGTAAGTAGCCTTCAAATTTTATTTCACTCCTTCACTACATAATTGAAATGTAGCAGCATACAAAGTGATTGTATGGTTTTAATCTTTTACTCTCGTCTATCCCATTTATAGCCGATTCCCCAGACAGTGAGCAAGTGATCATCAGCAGGGAATCCTGCTTTTCTAAGCTTTTCACGTAAATTTCTAACATGGGAGTCGATCGTCCTATCTTCAGTTGAAACGTTATACCCCCAAATAGAGTTAATTAAATGATCCCTAGTAAACACTTTATTTGGATTACTTAGAAATAGGCTCATCATCCCAAACTCTTTCGGAGTTAACGAAATTTGTTTAGCATGATAGAGGAGCTGATAGGAATCTTGGTTTAGGGTGAGTCCTTTAAACGAAATACTCTCTGATTGCTTTGTCCTTCTTCGTGAAACCGCTTCAATTCTAGCCACTAGTTCTTCCTCATCAAATGGTTTAGAGATATAGTCATCAGCCCCCATATTTAACCCTCTTACAATATCTGCTTTTTCACTCATGGCTGTAAGCATGATGATCGGAATGTCCCAATGTTTTCGTATTTCTTGGCATGCTTCTAAACCGTCCATGTTAGGCATCATGATATCTAATAAAATGAGTTCGATCGAATGCGATTCCAAATAGTCAATCGCGTCCAATGCAGATTCTTTTTTTATACAGTTATATCCGAGAGGGGACAAATATAACGATAACAAATCAAGCATCATCGGTTCATCATCCACTAATAAAATCGATTTCATTTTATGGTCCTCCTTTAAAAATCAATTCAAATTCTGTCCCAACATTTTCTTCACTCTTAACAGTGATTTCTGCTCCATGGGCGTGAACAAGTTCTTTTACAATCGCAAGACCGAGTCCTGTTCCACCAAGAGAACGAGTTCGAGATTTATCAACACGATAAAAACGGTTAAAAATATAAGGAAGATCTTTTTCTGGAATCCCTTTTCCATTATCTTGAATGGTTATATGAATATCATTTTTATTTTTTGACACGTTTAATAGGATTTGTGCTCCGCTTGAAGAGTATTTCATTGCATTGTCTAATAAGTTTAAAATAATTTGTTCAAGTCTTAATCGATCTGCGTTTAAAAAGAGGTTTGACTGACAAATGATCTTTAAATTCATCTGTTTCTCTTGAAAAATAGGATAGGATTTTTTCTCCAGTCTTGTTAAAAATGGATGTAAATCGATTGATTCTTTTTCAATATCAAAGGAATTTTGATCAAGTTTTGCGAGTTCAAATAGTTCCTTTATTAAATGGGCTAATTGATTTGTTTCTTCTACGATAATGGTCAAATATTTTTCATTCTCTTCTTTCGATAAATTTCGTTTCCTCACAATGTCTGCATAGCCTTTTATATAAGTCAATGGTGTTCGAAGTTCATGGGAAATACTTGCAAGAAATTCATTTCGCTCTTGTTTTAAATAATTTAAATCAGTAGCTAATAATTCAATCGATCTTGCTAAATCTCCTAACTCATCATCTGCTGTTTTAGGTAAGGAAACAGTGAAATTTCCTTTACTAATCTGAGATGTCGCTTCTTTCATTTGCAGAAGTGGTTTGGTAATTCCTTTTGAAAGAAAGATAATGATAACAACAGTGAAAATAATCGAAATCCAACCTGATATGAGAAAGTGCTCATTTAATCGTTGAATCAAGGAACGAACAGATGCTGTGTCTTGAAACATATAGACATACCCGACAACCTTCTCACCTGTTTGAACAGGACTAACTGTAGCAATATAAGGTTCTCTGTCCCATTCTTCTTCTACGATCTGGCCGTCACTTGGAATGGAAGAACTAGAATCCATTAAATACTTTTGGAAGATGTTATTTTGAGTTGAAGAGTCAAGGATCGTTCCAGTTACATCTGTAATGACAACATCTGTATTTGATTCAGATTCCATTAAAACGACATGAGCGATCGTATCAACATCGAAATGTTTTTCAAGAATGGCTCTGTGCGAATTTCCTCTCGCTTGAAGGGCATTCAGTTCCTCTTCTATTCTTGAATCAACGATCCCATTATGCAAAAAGAAAAACATAAACGTAATCAAACCAAAAATAATCAAAAAAAATAAAATGCCAAGTTTCACTGATAGTTTTTTCAACAGATTTCACCTATTTTTATTGGATTATGGTTAGTATACTCTAATAGTTTGAAGAATTTATGCAGATTTTTGGATAGAGGACAGAAATTTCCTTAAAATAAATTTGTACGGGAGGATTTTTTAGAGGAAGATAGTCAAGAATTTCAAAAACAAGATGATCATTGTAATGGCAATGGTCATCTTCCTCAATTTTAGTTGGAAGCAAAATAAGTACATAAAATATGCCATTCACATGAGAATGGCATAAGGATACTTTATCGTATTATCTTCTTTGTGAAAGTAACTTCAGAAGTGGATTCATTTTCTTATCTGTTATTTTTATTTCATCTATTACCAAATCGTTTTCATGATCGGCCAACCATTTCTTTAGCTCAACTTTATCCTGACAATGAGTTAAGTACGTTTGTCCACCTTTGCCTACAGCATTAACAACATATCTACAAGTGGTTTTCCCCATAATTCCCACCCTTTTATGAATATAGTGTATTAAAATTCAACTTATTATACGAAGTTCATTTGACCGTTTTAAGCATGTTTTTTCAGTTGGATCAAACATATGTTTAATTTGTATTTGTATGTATTATTGAGCTATCATAATGTCCAATTCATGTTTTTGTCAATGCAAATTAAAAATAATTTACAAAAGAATAAATTCCATTCTTTAGGAGTCGCTTTTTTTAGGTAATTCAATTAAAATGATCTGTTAGCGAAGTTTTAAGTGTATTGTTATTTAGAATACCTTTCTGCTGTATTTTCATGCGTTTTCATGTAAAATGAACATGAAATGAGTTATTGTTTGATAAAGCGTAACAGGAAAAATAATGGGTTGACCTGGAGGTAATATGAATATTTCAGTGAACAAGCTGTTTGATAAAATGGAAGAAGAGTTAAGGGAAGCGAAAAAGATGAGTTCTGATGCAAAAATTCGAGAGCGTACATATGCCATTAAAGCCATCTGCGAACTGATTTTAGAAGAATCATCCTTTACAACAAATAAAGAAATAAGTAAGGTCGTATCACCCACACCACCACCCGCGTTTGTACAGCCTATAAAAGTTGTAGAAACGCCACAACAAAATCGGATAAAAACAGAGGATGGCGCGAATGGGGAATCGTTATTTGATTTTTAAAAGTTGAGTAATTATTAAATAAATGGCTAAAAAATATGGTTATGTCAAAGGTTTTTAGAGCAGCGATATGATTTTTTAATAAGTCAAAAATGTAAATAGAAACTTTCGATAGAAGGGGAGGAGCGGAAGACATGAAATTATTTATTATATTAGGGGCTATTCATGCTGGTTTATCTGTTGCTTTAGGGGCGTTTGGTGCCCATATACTTGAAGGCAGGCTCGAACCGAAGTATCTTGATACTTGGGGAAAAGGGGTTACATATCAAATGCTTCACGCTGTCGGCTTGTTAATTGTCGGCATATTGCTTGGCAGACTGCCAGCCAACTCCTTATTGTCATGGTCCGGATGGCTAATGTTTACGGGGATTATTCTCTTTTCTGGAAGCTTGTATGTATTAAGCATAACAAAGATTAGTATGCTAGGAGCGGTCACACCACTTGGTGGAGTCGCGTTTATTGCTGCTTGGGTGTTAATCGTTATTGCGGCTGTTAAATATTTATAATTCTCAATGGTATAGTAAAAATGAAAAGGGAGCCGACATTTGTCAGGCTCCCTTTTCTATTTAACGTGGAGGATACGTAGAAAGATCAGGTGCTGCGCCGGCAAATGGATATTCATATTCAAGTTCTTCATCAAATGTAACGTAGTCAAGATAAACCATTGGAAGCAATATTCTTTCGCCAGTTTGTGGGTCGCTTAAGATTAAATGGTCTCTTCCAGCAGCTTCAATGATCCCTGTAAAGATTTTTGCATTCCATTCCGTATTGTTTTCAAACGTTGCATAAACGTTTGCAAGCTTCCCTTTGTTTAAGCGTAATATGTTCTCAATATAGGATTGTTCAACTGGGAGCATTCCTGGTACTTGTACTCCAGCTGCTGGACTAGGTGCCATGCCTACTGGTGGAAAAGTAGGGCTTGGTGCAGCTTGTGGCATAGGTGTGGCTTGTGGAAAAACTGCTGGTTGCATAGGACCAGAAGCCCCATAATAAGGTTGTGCAGCCCCATAATAAGGCTGTGATTTTCCGTAATAAGGCTGTGCTTTGTAACTACCATATGGGTTATTGTAAGTCATTCAATTCCCTCCTAATCCTCTAATAGCAAATTAGTGTTTATAAACTAATTTGATGTAGAATGTAAGACTTTATCCATTCCTGGATCCTTGGTTACTAAATTGCGAGTTTGAGAGCAAAAAAAGATGATGACAAAGTCATAAATGAAACTCACTCTCTAATGGATATGGGAAAAGGGAATCGAATATGCCTAAAAATCGAAGTTGAAAAATGCTCAAAACGTTCATGAAAGGCAATCGTGTTAAAACAGTAGAGGTTTCTCTGGGCAGGCTGTTAGTGAAAAAATCAGTGGGTTCGTTCACTTTCAATAAAAATAGCCCCTGGTATAGACCAGAGACTAGGAATCATTAATTTACATGAAGAAATGGACGAATCTGTTCGTCTGAAAGAATATTTCCAACAAAGAAAGTACCGAACTCACCGTATCGTGCACTTACTTCATCAAAACGCATTTCATAGACAAGCTTTTTAAATTGTAGGACATCATCTGAGAAAAGGGTAACGCCCCACTCATAATCATCAAAGCCTACAGATCCTGTAATAATCTGTTTCACTAGACCAGCGTATTGGCGACCGATCATTCCATGACTGCGCATCAAATTAGAGCGTTCTTCCATCGGTAGCATATACCAGTTATCATTGCCTTGACGACGCTTGTCCATTGGATAGAAGCAAACGTACTTAGACTGTGGTAAAGTCGGGTAAAGTCGAGCTCGGATAGCTGGATTTTGGTAAGGGTCCTCATCAGAAGATAAATAATTACTCAATTCAACAACGGAAACATAAGAATAGGTCGGTACCGTAAACTCAGCAAGCTTTGTTTTATTGAATTCGTTTTCAATTTGGTTTAATTCTTCCATTGTTGGTCGAAGGATCATCATCATAAAATCAGCTTTTTGACCAACAACTGTATAAACGGCATGGCTCCCTTTTTGCTCATTTTGTGTTCCACTCCATTTGTTCAAAAGACTCTGAAATTCATGAATAGCGGATTCTCTTTCATCACTGGATAACATTTTCCACGTGGTCCAATCAATGGTACGGAAATCGTGTAAGCAATACCAACCATCGAGCGTTTTTGCTGCTTGACTCATTTATTTCACTCCTCATTGTGACAATCATTTTCATAAACTACTATAGCATAGTTTTCCCATATACTCATGGATGAAACATTAGAAATGGAGATTATCCTCATTTTAGGATATTATTTCAAAAGATGTAAATAGTAATAAGAGAATGTTCTCCAAAAGGTAACTCATTATTAAAATATTTTTGAATAGTGGAACATTAGCTAAACCTCGTAATTTTTTGTTCGATTTCTTGAAATTTCATGGTAGAAGAGTATTCTAGTTAAAGGAAAAGATTTGAGGAGGTACATATATGAGTGATTTATTTACAGGAATCAAAGAAAAGCTATCGGGTCAAAAAATGAAAATTGTTTTTCCAGAAGGACTTGATGAAAGAGTTTTGGCAGCAGCAGGACGTTTAGCTGAAGATAAAGTATTAACGCCTATTATAGTAGGAAATATTGAACAAGTTGAAGCAAAGGCGAAAGAATTAAATGTTTCTTTAGAGTCTGTTGAAATCTATGATCCAACGAATTATGTCGCGATGGATGAGCTTGTTGCAGCATTTGTAGAGCGTCGAAAAGGAAAAGCAACAGAAGAACAAGCTCGCAAAATCTTATTAGATGAAAACTACTTTGGAACAATGCTTGTGTATACAAATAAAGCAGATGGACTTGTAAGTGGAGCAGCACATTCAACAGCGGATACCGTTCGCCCTGCTCTACAAATTATTAAAACAAAAGAAGGTGTTAGCAAAACTTCTGGCGTTTTCATCATGGTTCGTGAAGATGAAAAATATGTGTTTGCTGATTGTGCGATTAATATTGCACCGGATAGCAACGATTTAGCTGAAATTGCTGTTGAAAGTGCGAAGACAGCTAAAATGTTTGATATGGAACCACGTGTAGCGATGTTAAGCTTCTCAACGAAGGGTTCTGCCAAATCACCGGAAACAGATAAGGTGGCTACTGCTGTTGAAGCGGCAAAGCAACGTGACCCTCTATTAATCGTAGATGGAGAGTTCCAATTTGATGCAGCTTTCGTACCGTCTGTTGCAAAAAGTAAAGCACCAGATTCACCGCTCCAAGGTGATGCGAATGTATTTATATTCCCTAGTCTTGAAGCAGGAAATATTGGCTACAAAATTGCGCAACGTTTAGGTAATTTTGAGGCAGTTGGTCCGATTTTACAAGGACTTAATCGTCCAGTAAATGATCTTTCTCGTGGTTGTAATGAAGAGGATGTCTATAAATTAGCATTAATTACAGCTGGACAAGCTTTAAATCAATAAGCTACTCAAAAACGAAAATGAGTGATCTCATTTTTGAAGAAAAGATAGGAAAGAGCACTTACTTAATGGGTAAGTGCTTTTTTGATCAAATTCGCCCCGCCGAATTTGCGCCCGGATTTTGATCGAGCTCGCTCGATCAATTACCTTTAAAAAATCGAGAGGCATCCGCCGGAGGCTTAACTTCATTCAGCTGGGGTTTGAACCCCCACTGAATCAGAAAGCTTTTTGCATTCATCCCCCACTTACAGAAGTGGAGGACTTCTGTACCTGTCGCAAGCTTTCAGTACAAAAAGCATTTGCTGAATGAAGTTAAAAAGGTAGGCATGTTATAATGAGGATAACGTACAGGGACAAGGAGAAGGAATATGAAGAAGACTTATGATTTATTAGTTCAGGAGCGGTGGAGGGTGATCGATCAGTCGGTGTCAGGTCTTTATACAAGTGCTCTACAATCATTTGGGATGGATGATACGCTTTGTGCTTCTGTCGGTTCTGGTGATGTTCCAGCAACTGCGAGAGCATGGGTTCATCAGCAGACGATTGTACTTGGGATTCAAGATACAAAGCTCCCTTATTTGGATGAGGGAATAACCCTTTTAAAAGAAAAAGGCTATGGTGTGATTGTTAGAAACTCTGGTGGGTTAGCCGTTGTTCTGGATGAAGGCGTATTAAATCTATCTCTCATTTTCTCTGAAGTGAAAAAAGGTATTGATATTAATCGTGGCTATGATGCGATGTGGGAATTAGTAAAGGACATGTTCGCTGATTATAATCAGGAAATAGAGGCAAGAGAAATTGTGGGTTCCTATTGTCCGGGGAGCTATGACCTTAGTATAAATGGTCAGAAGTTTGCTGGGATTTCACAACGAAGAATACGAAAAGGGGTTGCGGTGCAAATCTATCTTTGCGTGAATGGGAGTGGCAGTCAAAGGGCAGAAACGATTAAACAATTTTATGAGCAGAGTAAAAAAGGTGAAGAAACAAAGTATGTGTATCCACAAATGGTGCCAACGGTCATGTCATCGCTAGCAGAACTGCTTCATACAGATTTGACGATTCAAGATGTGATGTTACGCTTTTTAAAAGTATTACAATCAAAGTCAGGACATCTTTTTACAGGTTCCTTGTCAGCGGAAGAGATTCCCTTGTTTCAAAGCTACTATGAAAGGGTAGTGGAACGAAATCGTAAAGTGATCGGAACCCCACTCTAGATGTGGAACGGGAAGATCCATTAATGATGAATGGGATGCCGTCACCGAGGTTTGTTCTAATATGTAAAAGTAACAATCTAGTAGTTATAGGCTCTTTTCGTAAACTTTGTTGCTTTTCATACTATAAATAGAAACTAAATACTCATTTTGATATGGAACACATAACAATTGTGACGAAAAGATGCCCCGACATCTTGGTGAATACGGGGTTATATATTCATTCGGAAAACAACCATCTATGCAAAAATAGCTTAGTTATAAGACAAAACAAAAGCCGTTAGCTACAAGGCTACGGCTCTATTCACTCTATTTTCTCTTTAACTTCATTCAGCAGAAGTCCTCCACTTCTGTAAGTGGGGGATGAATGCAAAAAGCTCTCTGATTCAGTGGTGGTTCAAACCGCGACTGAATGAAGTTAAGCCTCCGGCGGATGCCTCGGATTTTTTAAAGGTCATTTATCGAGCGAGCTCGATAAAAATCCGGGCGCAAATTCGGCGGGGCGAATTTGATATTGTGCAGTCTCTATTACTCAGCTAATTTCTCAAGGTTTCCATTTCGGTCCATTTTGAATGTTGTAGCTGAACGGTCTTCTTCTTCAAATAAGGCTAATTTACGTGCCCGATTCATGATTTTCATCAACGTCTCGTAATCTTCTTGAATGGTGACAGTATTTTGTTCCATTTCTCCAACTTTTTCTTCAAGTTCTTTATTTCTACCCTTTAGTTCCGCCATTTCTCGTTTTAATCTTTCATTCTCACTTTTTAATATATCAACTTGAAAATTCGAGTTTTTCATATTTTGTAAATATGAAATGACATGATCGAGAGTAAATTCGCTTCTTTGAACTCCTAATGTATTAGCGTTAGCTGGGATAGGAGTCAATTCTTCTGCCATTTCAGCATTCATTTCAATATCTGTTTCTGTTTCTATTTCCATATTTTCACTGTATACGGGTATCTCAGGTTGAGATGTTAATATTTCTATTTCTTCTACACTCGGTTGTGGCGGTGCATATAATAGCTTTTTCTTGCCACCTTGGTCTTTTCCCAATATACGTTGTCTTTGTTTTCGTTGTTTTTTTGCAAGTTGAAGCGCTTTTTCATAGTTATGGCGCACTACAGCATTCCAGCGGAAACCACAAGCAGCAGATGTTCTATTAAGCTTATCACCTACTTCTTCAAAAGCGTTTAATTGGGTACTTCCTTCCCTCACATGACGTAGAACGGTTTCGGCAAGCAATAAATCATCTTCATCTGTCCATGCATCTTGACGAACTTTCATTTCTTCAGCTCCCTATCTTTATTTTCAATTTTTTATATTGCGTTAGTTTCATGATGTCCAATATATTCGGATCTTATACAAGATAATTAAAAGGATAGTAGATTAAATAAATCACTAGTTTGTAGAAGGTTTTGAGAGGAAAAGCGTTGTTTTTTGCAACTTGCAATATATGATAAGAAGCTGTAAAATACCTCATAGTGAAAAATAGGTATAGTGATTTAATCGATGGATAAATAGAAGTTATTTTTTAAAAGTAGAGGGCGGATATACTGGCTTTCTTAACTTATATAGGAAAACGTTTAAAGGGGATGTAATGGGATATGGCAAATGAATTCCGTGTCTGTGATGATTGTCAGGCAGTGAATTTAAAAACATTGATACCGTTATTGGAGAAGATTGATCCTGAGGCAAAAATTGAAATCGGTTGCCAGTCATACTGCGGACCAGGAAGAAAAAAAACGTTTGCTTTTGTCAATAATCGGCCATTAGCAGGATTATCGGAAGAAGAGCTAGAGGCAAAAATTAATAAAAAACTAAAAAAATAAAAGCTCCTTTGACTTAGGGGCTTTTTCTTGTTTCATTTTGTCGAATAAAAGAATGTCTTTTGTAGAAAGTGGTAGAGAACAAACAGAAGAAATGAGTATAATATAGAAAAGCGGAGGCGACTGCCCAGGTGCGACAAGCTTAAGATAGGACGGGGAGAAGGTAGTTCTTTAACCTTCTCATCGGCATAGCTTAAGACCTCGAGCACCTAGGAGCCAAAGCCAGACAATATAGAAAAGCAAAAATGCTTGATGGAAAAGAGGGAAGAAAATGGTCTATTCAGAGGAAAAGCTGAAGGAAGAAAAGGTATTCAAGGATCCAGTTCATCGCTATATCCATGTACGTGATCGAGTCATCTGGGATCTGGTCGGGACAAAGGAATTCCAGCGCTTAAGAAGGATTAAGCAGCTTGGAACGACCTATTTGACCTTCCACGGGGCGGAACATAGTCGTTTTAACCATTCTCTTGGAGTATACGAAATCATTCGCCGTATTGTGGATGATGTATTCGAAGGTAGACCTGATTGGAATCATGGCGAACGATTGCTGTCCCTCTGTGCTGCATTGCTTCACGATTTAGGGCATGGACCGTTTTCCCACTCCTTCGAAAAAGTATTTGAGCTTGACCATGAATCTTTTACGAGAGCGATCATTCTAGGGGATACAGAAGTAAACGAAGTCTTGCAAAAAGTCGCACCCGATTTTCCAAAAAAAGTCGCTGAAGTGATTGCAAAAACATATAAAAATAAATTAGTTGTTAGCTTGATTTCAAGTCAAATTGATGCGGATCGGATGGATTACTTACAGCGCGATGCTTACTTTACTGGGGTAAGCTACGGTCAATTTGATATGGAACGGATTTTACGCGTCATGCGTCCGCGCGAGGATCAAGTGGTGATTAAGAAAAGCGGGATGCATGCGGTTGAAGATTATATTATGAGTCGCTATCAAATGTATTGGCAAGTCTATTTTCACCCTGTGACCCGTAGTGCAGAGGTCATTTTAACGAAAATATTGCATCGTGCCAAAGCTCTCCATGAACAATATTATGCTTTTAAATCGCATCCTGTTCATTTTTATTCCATGTTTGAGAATGAAGTAACATTAGAGGATTATCTGAAATTAGATGAGGCTATTATTCTTTATTATTTTCAAATGTGGCAGGAGGAAGAAGACCCCATTCTTAGTGATCTTTGCCGCCGATTTATGAATCGAAATTTATTTAAATATGCTGAGTTTGATCCGGCAAAGGAGTATAAAAAGCTAGGGGAGCTTTCCTTGCTGTTTGAAAAAGCTGGAATCGATCCCGAATATTATCTTGTTGTTGATTCGTCATCGGATTTACCTTATGATTTCTACCGTCCAGGTGAAGAAGAGGAACGATTGCCGATTCAATTGGTCATGAAAAATGAAGATATTCGCGAACTTTCACGAGAGTCTGAGATTGTAGATGCAATTTCTGGAAAAAGGAGAACTGACCATAAGCTCTATTATCCACTTGATTTAATTTGTGACGATCGTTCGAAAAAGACGATTAAAAAACAAATTCGTCAACTATTGGATTTAGATGAGTGTTATTAAATAGACTGTACACGTGATGTATGAGTAGGAGATGAATCATTTTGTTAAAAGATCATGCGAAAATCATGCAGGCCATTGCAGCGTCCGATGAAGTAATAGGAAGAAAAAAACTGCAAAAAATGATTTTTATTGCGAAAAAATTAGCGTTTCCATTCGGGGAAAAGTTTCAATTTCATTTTTACGGACCATACTCAGAGGAGTTGACGATTCGAGTGGAAGAGCTTTATAATATGGGGTTTCTAGATGAAGTAAAAGAAAAAAAGGGTGGTTATTTTCAATATCGTTATACGTTAACAGAAGATGGTGAGGAGTTTTTGCAAGAAAATAAAATGGACCTTCCCTATCTTAAAGATTGTTTAGCTGATATGAATAGCCAGAATGCGAGATTTCTTGAACTAGTTTCTACGGTGTTATATTTTGAGAATTTACCGCAAGAGGAAGTACAAGAAAAGGTCTTTACGTTAAAAAGCAAACAGCGTTATACAGTAGAAGAAGTAGACAGCGCCTACCAATATATCGAAACATTAAAAGGGAAAGCCAAGCTTTATTAGAGGCCTGGCTTTTTCCTTATCATACAGGAATTTAACTTTTTTGAACTAAGATAATGGTCTGGCTCCAGGCAGGCGCCATCGGCTCGAGGTCACAAGCCGATAAGCGGGCGCCTTGCGCTTTTCATTATTGATCGCTAAGTCGTTTACCGGCTACAGCATAATGGTTTTTTTGCATTTCTTCAATGAAGACAGTGACTGCTTCTTTTGAAGCACCTGTTGTTTCAACAACAGCATCTGTTACTTTTTCAACAAGAGCTCTTTTTTGATCTTCTGTGCGGCCTTCAAGCATTTTAACTGTTACATAGGGCATTTGATTGTCCTCCAGTAGTTTGGTTTTGGATGGGAATTATTGAGTAAGTAATCATATGTCAATTACCTATTGTCTTCTTATTTTTCCCTATTTATTTTTAAGATGCAAGCGAAAAGGAATACCTATAGCTTCATTTTTCACATAAGCACAGTAATGATGTATAATTTTAAATCAAAGAGATAAAAAAGGAGCTCGAGTGGTTGGAACAATTTTTGGCATATCCGTTGGAAAAAATCCCTTATGTGGCGATCACACTTATTATTGCGTTTTCTGTCCATGAGTTTGCTCATGCGTTTACCGCGTGGAAGTTTGGCGATGATACAGCTAAAAATCAAGGCAGACTTACCTTAAATCCGATGCAGCATTTAGATCCGCTTGGGACAATCTTGATTTTTATTGCCGGATTTGGTTGGGCACGTCCTGTACCTGTCAATCGTTTTTTCTTTAAAAAGCCAAGGGTGGCCGGGGTAACAGTGTCGTTTGCTGGGCCACTCAGCAATTTGGTGATGGCTTGTCTTGCTTTTATACTTTGGTATGCACTGGTAGCGACTGGGTTAGCTGTGAGTTTGCCGATGTTTATCCCGGATTTTCTCGATATCTTTATTCAATTAAATGCGGTGTTATTTATTTTTAATCTGCTTCCGATGCCACCTCTTGATGGCTACCGAATTGTAGAGGATCTCGTTCCAAGAGATTGGCGACCACGCATGAAACAATATGAATCGTATGGAATGCTCACTTTTCTAATTTTAGTCATTACTCCACTTGATCAATATACGATTCAGCCAATTTTCAATACTGTGTTACCATGGTTGGTATCGGGATTAAATGAATTTTTCTATGGTTGGTTTTTCTAATAGAATGTGAATGAAAGGAGATTTTAAAGATGGGAGAAAAAAAGAAGAAGAAACTTGAATTTAATATTATCAAAAATGATCCAATGGATGGACATAAAGGCTTTGGAAAAGGTGCTTTAAGTCTCGACAATGTATCGCCTGTAATTATTGATGTCGAGGAAGGTGATGCGGCGATTGATGTAGGGGCGATGCACGCGAGGAGTAGTGTGGAGAAGGGGATTAAATTTTTAAAAACAAAAGAGGAAGTCCCGAATGCGAAGCTCCATTGGCTTGTTTGGGTGACGATTGACCGCGCTGAGAGTGGTCCATATTATGCAGGTGTGACAGCTTGTGAAATGATGGTGGATCGTGAAATCAGAAGGGGTTATAAGTCGTTGCCAGAGCATGTGAACCGGATGGATAAGTCGATTAAGCGCCATATTATCGTCGATCATATGGATGACAAATCAAAAGGGATCCTACAAGAATTTCTGAAAAATCATGATGCAGGCATGTGGGAACGATCGGAACAGAAATTGAAAGATGGTTTACAAGCGTAAAACGGTCGAAAGGTTACGTTTTTTAAGGATAAAACAACAAAATAATATAGAAAAATGACGTGTGCCTGGAAGCCACGTCATTTTTTTCGTATAAAAGATATCCGTACTTTTTCGGTATATATCTGTATTTTAACTTTTTCCTCCAATTAAACCGCTACTTTTTAAAAAGAAAGAGTAGGCTTTTATAAAAAAGTCGCCTATGAGGAATCTTAAAAAGATTTCACATGCGACTTTTTCATTAGGTCCACGGGAGAATTTTTTTGTACCAAGGAACCGATTGTTTTTCTTTTTTATCAGGAGAAGGATCTTTCTTCTCGTGAGATGGATCTTCGTGCTCAGATACATGATCTGTACAATATTCCGTTGGCTCCGTTCCAGCTGCGAAATAAGTAAATCTCTTTACCGGACAGTCCTCAGTCGCAAGATGTCCATTATGAGGGTCGACGTAGACACCGACCGTACCTTTTGGTGCTTTAAACGATTTAGCGGTTGTTCCATCCAATGCTTTTTCCATAAACTGTACCCAAATGTTTTTGGCGTACCTCTTATCTCTCGTAAGCTCAATCGGTTGACCATCATCATAGCCGGTCCAAACAGCTGAGACAAGCTCAGGTGAAAAGCCGATCATCCAGCTATCAGAATTAGTCGAGCCTGACTTTCCGGCATAGGTTCGGGTCATCTGATTAATGATGGCACTACCTGTGACGCTTGCATAGCCATTTAACTTTTTATCAAACATACCCGTCATCATTTGAGACATAACAAAGGCTAAATCAGGACGTAGAATAACCTCTGGATCTGCTTTTTTCTCATAAATGACTTCACCTTTTTGGTTTTCAACTCGTTTGATCATGATCGGCGTAACCTGTTTCCCTCCATTGGCAAACAGACTATAGGCATTTGCCATTTCAATAACTCGAACGCCAGCTGTTCCAAGGGCGAGAGAAGGAACCTTCTGCATACTAGTCGTGATGCCAAACCGTTTGGCTGTTTCGACTAATGTCTCTTCACCGAGAAAAAGATGCGTTTTAACAGCAAATATATTATCTGATACGGCAAGTGCTTGAGCCATTGTAATATCGTCTTCTGCATACTGACTATTAAAATTTTTCGGTGTATAGTCCGGTCGGTTATCATCAAAGCGGAAGGTAGTCTGTTCGCTTCGCATCCTTGAGGCGGGCGTAAAGCCATTTTCAAATGCTGCATAATAGAGCAGTGGTTTGATCGTTGAACCAGGTTGGCGTACTGCTTGAATGGCTCGATTAAAGGAACTTTCTGTATAATCCCTTCCCCCGACAAGCGCTTTTACATACCCATTCTTCGGGTCCATGGCGATAAAGCCGATTTGGATATCAGAGTCCTCTGATATTTGTGTGGCAATCGTTTCTTCCGCAACCTTTTGTTGATCAAGATCAAGGGTGGTAAACACTTTTAATCCGCCAAGCTCAATTGTTCTTTCATCAAGCTGTAGCTTCGTTTTTAACTCTTGTATAACCGCATCTTGAAAATAAGGCGCGTTTACTAGCTTCGTATGCGGATGTTCTCCCACGATGGTGAGTGGCTGTTGTTCAGCTGCTTTTGCTTCTTGATCGTTAATTACCCCGTTTTCTTTCATGGATGTTAAAATAACCTTCTGACGCTGCTCTGCTTTTTCAAGGGAAGCGAGTGGAGAGTAGATACTTGGCCCTTTCGGAATCCCCGCTAACATAGAAGCTTCTGCGAGCGTTAAATCTACCGCATCTTTTCCAAAGTAAAATTGGCTAGCGGCTTGTACTCCATAGGCACCATAGCCGTAATAGATCGTATTTAAATACCCTTCGATAATTTCTTCTTTTGTATAATTCATTTCGAGACGAATCGTATAAAAGGCTTCAGACAATTTACGTTTCCATGTTTTGTCGTGTTCGAGAAATAAATTTCGAGCATATTGTTGGCTAATCGTACTGGCACCTTGAACTTTCGCCATTGCTCTTAAGTCGGCTAAGGCAGCTCCAGCGATTCTTTTATAATCAAAGCCGTTATGCTCATAAAAGTTCTGATCCTCAATGGAGAGTGTGGCATCAACCAAATAAGGGTTAATCTGATCTAAATTTACCCAATAGCGTTTTTGCCCATTATGACTTTCACCGATGACACTTCCATCATTCGCATAGTAAAGTGTAGACTGCGGAACGGCAAGTGGGGGAGGTCCTAGTATTTTGGCATATGTGATGATTCCTATGAAAAATAAAAGCATAATAATGGCAGTAAAAAGACTAAGAAAAAGGAAGGCTCGAATATATTTCATCGTTTTACGAAATCGTTGATCTGTCATAATTTCCATAAGTGTCACCCCCTAATATATACACATATATCATCAGTATTGAAATATAAACAGGATTTTAAACATTTTTTGGAGTAAACAGTAAATTTTTCTTTTCATTTAGACTGGATTCTACTATACTTTTTCCGTGTTTGCTTTTTAATGAGAAGGGCAATATAAAAATATAGATAAAAGGCGGATGGGAATAGCGGTGTCAGGCACCTGCTTTTCATTCAGGATGAAAGGATGAATGTGATGAGCATTTGGTTTACAGAAAAGCAAACAGAAAATTTTGGGATCACGATGAAAGTAAATCGTACATTACATACAGAACAAACAGAATTTCAAAAGCTTGATATGGTGGAAACAGAAGAATGGGGAAATATGCTGTTATTAGATGATATGGTTATGACATCTGTCAGAGATGAGTTTGTGTACCATGAAATGGTCGCACATATCCCATTGTTTACCCATCCGAATCCAGAGAATGTATTGGTTGTTGGTGGTGGAGATGGTGGAGTCATTCGTGAAATCCTCAAACATCCTAGTGTCAAAAAAGCAACATTAGTGGATATTGACGGAAAAGTGATTGAGTATTCAAAGAAATACTTACCAGAAATTGCTGGAATGCTTGATGATGCACGAGTTGACGTGAAAGTGGACGATGGCTTTATGCATATCGCTGAAAGTGAAAATGAATATGACGTGATTATGGTCGATTCAACAGAACCAGTTGGACCAGCCGTGAATCTTTTTACAAAAGGGTTTTATGCGGGGATTTCAAAAGCATTAAAAGAAGACGGGATTTTTGTTGCTCAATCGGACAACCCGTGGTTTAAAGCGGACTTAATTCGTAGCGTTCAGAAGGATGTAAAAGAAATCTTTCCAATCACTCGTTTATATACAGCTAATATTCCAACATATCCAAGTGGCCTATGGGCGTTTACATTAGGCTCGAAAAAATATGATCCATTGGAAGTGAGCGAAGGTCGTTTCCATGAGATCGAAACAAAATATTACACGAAAGAACTTCATAAAGCAGCTTTTGTACTACCTAAGTTTGTACAAGATTTAGTAGAATAAATCTTGTGCCATAGGATTAATGATTAGAATTGACTTTTGGTGAATGAATAGTGCCCAAACTTAGTAGAAAATGATGATAGTGGTCACTATAAAGCGATAGTCGGTACCAAGTAAGTCAAAAAGGAGGAATACTTATGCGTTTTGATGAGGCCTACTCAGGGAATGTATTTATCAAAAGCCATCCAGTGTATGACGAAAGCCAAGTCGTGATTTATGGAATGCCAATGGATTGGACGGTTAGCTATCGACCAGGATCACGCTTCGGTCCATCACGTATTCGTGAAGTGTCTATTGGGCTTGAAGAATATAGCCCCTATTTAGATAGAGAATTAGATGAAGTGAAATATTTTGATGCTGGAGATATTCCACTTCCATTTGGGAACCCAGAAAAAAGCATCCATCTCATTGAAGACTATGTTGATGGGCTACTTGCTGAAGATAAATTCCCGTTAGGAATGGGTGGAGAACATTTAGTATCATGGCCGGTAATCAAAGCCATGTATAAAAAATACCCAGATCTCGCTATTATTCATATGGACGCTCATACTGATTTACGAGAAGATTATGAGGGTGAGCCGTTATCCCACTCCACACCGATCAGAAAAGCAGCAGGCTTAATCGGACCACAAAATATTTTTTCTTTTGGAATTCGTTCTGGAATGAAAGAAGAATTCGAATGGGCGAAAGAAGTCGGACTGCAAATTTATAAATTTGATGTGCATAAACCACTTCAAGAAGTGCTACCGAAACTAGCTGGACGTCCTGTCTATGTAACGATTGACATTGATGTACTAGATCCTGCACATGCACCTGGTACAGGTACAGTGGATGCGGGAGGCATTACATCAAGAGAGCTTTTGGCATCGATTCATGAAATTTCTCGCTCAGATGTGAAAGTAGTAGGCGCTGACCTTGTTGAGGTGGCACCTGTTTATGATCATTCCGAACAAACGGCAAACACAGCAAGCAAGCTACTGCGTGAAATGTTGCTCGGATTTGTAAAATGAAATAGATAAAAAAACGGTGCCTGACACCACAAAAAGACATTTGTCTTTTTGTGGTGTCAGGCACCAATCATTTGTCAACTTGAAACAAGAGGATAAAAAATTTATAATTAATAGGTTATATACAAAGAAAAGGGGTGTGTGCCGTTGACTGGCTACCCAACGGAACAAATGCCTGTTAAAATAACAGTAAATACAACGATTCGAAACGGTCAAGAAAAAGAGACGTACGAGCTCACTACATTTGGTCAATATTATAAAAAAACAAACTCCATCTTTCTTCGCTATGAGGAACATATGGAGGAAGGTGCGATTAAAACTGTTGTCAAAATATCTGGTCAGGAAGGGTCTATTTTACGAAATGGAGCCGTTAATATGCGACTTCCTTTTTATAAAAATAAATCTCTTAGAGGCAGGTATGATAGTCCGTATGGGGTTCTAGAGATGAAAACTTTAACAACGAGAATCAGCCATAGGTTTGATGAAGAATTTAGAAAAGGCGAGATCGATCTCTTGTACGATTTAAAGATGCAAGGATCACACGCAGGTACATATCATTTATTGATTACTTTCGAGGAGGATGGAAAATGAACATAGTCGAGCAAGTAAAAAGTAAACTAAAGCAAGAAATTGCTGCGGCCGTTATCAAAGCTAATTTGGCGACGGAAGAACAAATTCCCGATGTCGTTTTAGAAATTCCAAAGGATAAAGTAAACGGGGATTATTCAACCAATATGGCGATGCAACTAGCCCGAGTGGCAAAAAAGGCACCAAGAATGATTGCCGAGGAATTAGTGGCTCATTTTGACAACTCAAAGGCATCAATTGAAAAAATTGAAATCGCTGGACCTGGCTTTATTAATTTTTACATGAATAACAGCTATTTAACGGATTTAATTCCAGCTATTTTAGATGCTGGTGATCAATACGGAGAAACAAGTATTGGCAATCAAGAGAAAGTCCAAGTCGAGTTTGTTTCAGCCAATCCAACAGGAGACTTGCATCTAGGTCATGCTCGTGGCGCGGCTGTCGGTGATTCCCTCTGTAATGTTCTAGCAAAAGCGGGTTATGATGTTTCGCGCGAATACTATATTAATGATGCTGGAAATCAAATCAATAACCTTGCCCTTTCTGTAGAAGCTCGTTATTTCCAAGCCCTTGGCATGGACAAGTCGATGCCAGAATCCGGCTACCATGGTGAGGACATTATCGGGATTGGAAAGAAACTAGCTGAAGAATTCGGCGATAAATTTGTTGAAATGGATGAAAAAGAGCGTTTTGATCAATTCCGTGAATACGGGATGAAATATGAAATGGCGAAATTGAAGCAAGACTTAGAGGATTTCCGTGTGTCATTTGATGTCTGGTATTCAGAAACCTCTCTTTACCATAATGGAAAAATTGATGCGGCGTTACAAAACTTACGCGATAATGGCTATATTTATGAACAGGATGGAGCAACATGGTTCCGCTCAACAGAGTTTGGCGATGATAAAGATCGTGTGCTCATTAAGCAGGACGGTTCTTATACGTATTTGACGCCTGATATTGCGTACCATCGGGACAAGCTTGAACGTGGGTTTGAGAAGTTGATCAACGTATGGGGTGCTGATCATCATGGCTATATCCCACGTATGAAAGCAGCGATTCAAGCATTAGGTAACAATGCTGATACACTTGAAGTTGAAATTATTCAGCTTGTTCACTTGTATAAAAATGGCGAGAAAATGAAGATGAGTAAACGGACAGGAAAAGCGGTCACAATGAGAGATCTTGTCGAAGAAGTAGGACTTGATGCAACACGTTATTTCTTTGCGATGAGAAGTGCGGATACTCATTTGGATTTTGATCTTGATCTGGCTGTGTCACAATCGAACGAAAATCCAGTGTATTATGCTCAATATGCACATGCAAGGATTTCTAGTATTTTGCGCCAAGCTGAGGAGCAGAATTTAGCAGCAGCTGCGCAAGGTGACTTCTCTGTCATCCAATCAGAAAAGGAAATCGATGTCTTGAAAAAGCTTGGTGAATTCCCAGAAGCAGTTGGGGAAGCGGCACAGAAAAGAATGCCTCATCGAATTACGAATTATATTTTTGAATTGGCGTCTGTTTTCCATAGTTTTTATAATGCGGAAAAGGTTCTTGACTTGGAGCAGGTAGAGAAAACAACTGCTCGCCTTGCCCTTATAAAGGCTGTACAAACAACATTGAAAAATGCTCTAGCCTTAATCGGCGTATCTGCACCAGAAAAAATGTAATAGAGAAGAGGCTTCCGATTTGTGGAAGCCTCTATTTTTATTTGGTTTCCCTAATTCTGGATGGTGCCTGGCACCATTCAATGGAAGCTCCACTGATTCGTTTGACGCCTCGAATTCGGCTTATATCTTCAACCAGTTTCAATGCTGCATAATCCTTCCGTTTGGCTTCAATCATAAAATCTACGTCCTGATTAATCGAACGGAGAATGTCAAGTAACGGCTTGATAAATTCAAGATCAACATAATCGGCATGTGAGCGAAAGGCGGATGATGATTTAGGTGCTGAAATATGGATTTTCGGGATAACGTCCCTTGCTTCCCATGTGTTAAAAATCTCGGGCAGTAGAGCCTCTAATGACGCCTCATCCTCTCCCTGATTTGCCATGTGGTGATGATAATCAAACACAAGCGGAATCCCTTCCTTCTGACATATGCGAAGTGTCTCATGGGCTGTATAGGTCTTATCGTCATTCTCAAGTGTCATGATCGCTTTGATTTTGCTTGGCAGAGTTTTTAAATTAACCCGAAATCGCCCAAGGGCACTTTCTTTATCCCCATAAGACCCACCAATATGAATATTAATCAAACTCTCTTTTTCAAGGCCCATTGCTTCTAGCATTTGAAAGTGGTAGTCCATATCGATCACTGCATTTTTTGTCACTTTCTCACGCGGAGAAGTAAACAAGGTAAATTGATTGGGATGAAAACTAACTCGTAACCGATGTTTCTTGACTAGCCCCCCTATTTCCCGCCATTTATCCTGGAAAGGGGAAAGGAAATCCCAACGAATCTCTGGGTGGGTCGCAAGCGGAACTAACGAGCTAGAAAAACGGTACAATTCAATTTGGTGAGCAATATTATAGTGGAGCATCCTTTCTGTATGATCAAGATTGGCAGCCGTAACAGCTAGTAGCTTTTCTTTTCTGTCAGACGAACTTAATTCCTTATAGCGAGTATACGTGATTGTCTTAGAAGGAGATGCATCCCACAAACTCATAGACTGGGACACATAGCCAAATCGAATCTTCATGGTTATGACTCCTTTATCATTTTAAGCGAGAAGACTCCCACTTCAAATTTCGTCAGAAATTAAGTGGTGGGTAGTTCAAAACTATCCATGGGTTCTACTGCCAACCTCTTTAGACATTCAGCCGATTTTTGTTCAACGAAATTTTGCTGCTTAGCATGACAAAAAGGAGAAAGGCCTTTTCATGGTGTCAGGCACCGATCATGAATTATTGCAAGCTACAAAAACATCGAGATGGCCCCGGAAATGATTTCTTTACAATAAATCCATGGGTTCAGGCTCCGAAGATCTTTTAAGGTCACCTCTGTGGCATCCTTTTGATCGTTTTGCACTATACTTCGAACATGTTCAATATACTGTTTATCATACGTATAGCAATTCATTTCATGATTTAAAAAAAAACTCCTCTTATCGAAATTAGCTGTCCCTACATCACAGACTTTATCATCAATTAAAAGGGTCTTCGCATGATAAAACCCCTTTTTATATTGATAAACGGTTGCACCCAATTTCAACAACTTCCGTAAATACTTGTAAGACGCTTCTTTTACAAGCGCATGATCTGACGTAAAAGGAATAAGAATCTCTAAGATTACACCCCTTTTTAAAGCAGACTGTAAATCAAGGAATACCCTTTTTGCTGGAATAAAGTAAGGGGTCCCGATCATAATCGAATGCTCGGCATTTCTAATTAAGGCAGAAAAGGTTTCCTCAAGATAAAAACCTTCATAAGGAATAAGCTGGTGGCGATATTGTCCCTTCAAAAGGGGTGGGAAATAAATGCTATTATGGGTTAAATCCACTTGCTCTGCTTCGTGCCAATCCTGCAAAAACACCTGCTGTAAATCTTGAACGCCCTCACCTTGAATTTTCAGGTGGTAGTCACGCCAAGGACTTAACTTAGGCTCTAAATTAATGTATTCCTTGCCCATATTAAATCCGCCAAGATAACCAACTTTTCCATCTATTACGGTAATCTTACGATGATTCCGTACTTGAGAAGAATAAAAGAAAAAAGGAGGTTTTGGAACTTTGCAAAAAGCAAAATCAACCCCATTGTTTTCAAGCTGACGGATGATATGCTTTTTAACTTTTAGGCTGCCTAGCCAATCAAGCAGAAGGCGTACCTCGACACCCTCTTTTGCTTTCTCTTTTAGGATCGATAGGAAGTCTGTGCTAATTCGATCATCTTTTACAATATAAAATAAAATATGGATATGCTTTTTAGCCTCTCTAAGCTCAGCAAAAAAGTCAGTAAATAATTCTGGACCTGTCGTGAACACTTCTATATTACTACTACGAAAAGAATAGGATTTACGCTTTAAACTTTTTAGATGTGTTTTTCTGCCAAGGGAATAGTCCACAAATAATAACAAGATGAATAAAACGAAAAGGACGAAGATCGTTGAGATTATTTCCAAAAATAGTTGCCTCCCTCGAGCATTGACATAACTTTTTAATAGTATGTTCTCTAGAAGCTTTTCCTATGTTTTCTCGAGCAAGAAAATAAATTTATCATTTAGTAGTTCAATAACTGATTGACCCCTTGATATGTGATAGAACTATATAGTAATGAGAATATTTAGCATATTAAATAAAAATAGATAATATGGATAAAAAAAGGGGGAGAGGACATATGAATGAATAATATTTTATGGATAAACTTTATAGCGTTTCTAGTTGTAACCGCTTACGCTGTTAGTTTGTTTGTTTATTTAATCAAGACGAGGATCTCCTATATTAAACTTGGCAAAAAGGTGGAATTCGATCATAACGTAAAGGAGAGACTCAACAAGATTTGGGTCAATGTATTTGGACAAAAAAAACTACTAAAGGATAAAAAGAGTGGAATCATCCATATACTTTTTTTCTATGGATTTATCCTTGTTCAGTTCGGGGCAATTGATTTTATTATAAAGGGAATCAAACCTGGTGCCCATTTGCCATTAGGGTCGTTTTATCCGGGATTTACTTTTTTTCAAGAAATCGTTACCCTTCTTATTTTAATAGCTGTTTTTGGTGCCTTTTACCGCCGTTATATTGAAAAACTTGTACGGTTAAAAAGAAATGTTAAAGCAGGGCTTGTCCTTATTTTTATTGGTGGGCTGATGTTATCCGTATTGCTTGGAAATGGAATGAACATCATTTGGCATGGCCATGAAGCAACCTGGACAGAGCCTATTGCCTCGGGAATAGCGCTTATTTTCTCTTGGATAGGTGAAATCGCTGCAATGGTTGCTTTCTATGTTTCTTGGTGGATTCATTTACTCATCCTCCTTACTTTCCTAGTCTATGTGCCACAATCTAAACATGCCCATTTAATTGCTGGACCTATCAATGTTTATTTGAATCGGTTAGAAAAGCCTGGGAAGTTAACCAAGATTGATTTTGAAGATGAAAGTCAGGAAACCTTTGGTGTGGGGAAAATTGAAGAATTTACCCAGCATCAATTGGTTGATTTATATGCTTGTGTGGAATGTGGACGCTGTACCCATATGTGTCCAGCAACAGGAACAGGAAAAAGGCTATCACCGATGGACTTGATTGTGAAAATGCGGGATCATCTGACAAACCACGGGGCAGCCGTCACGTCTAAGCAGCCATGGGTACCCACTTTTGTCTTCGCACATACAGAAGGGAACAGAATGGCTTTAGCATCAGCAAGCCAGGGAGCGGGAGAAGCTGCTACAGATCTTATAGATAACAAAAGTTTGATCGGTGATGTCATTACAGAAGAAGAAATTTGGGCTTGTACGACATGCCGAAACTGTGAAGACCAATGTCCGGTTATGAATGAGCATGTGGATAAAATTATTGATCTTCGCCGTTATCTTGTTTTAACAGAAGGGAAATTAGATTCAGATGCACAAAGAGCGATGACCAGTATTGAACGCCAAGGAAATCCGTGGGGATTAAATCGGAAAGAAAGAGAGAACTGGCGTAAGGCTAGAGAAGACGTATATGTTCCGACCGTTAAAGAGCTAGCCAAAGAGGGTGAAGAGTTCGAATATCTCTTCTGGGTTGGTGCCATGGGATCATTTGATAATCGAAGCCAGAAAATCGCTTTATCATTCTCCAAATTATTAAATGAAGCAGGTGTAAAATTCGCGATTCTTGGGAATAACGAGAAAAACTCGGGTGATACAGTGAGAAGGCTTGGAAATGAATTTTTATTCCAAGAGCTTGCGACAAAAAATATAGCTCAGTTTGAAAAATATGATGTGGAAAAAATCATTACGATTGATCCGCATGCGTATAATACGTTTAAAAATGAATATCCTGATTTCGGTTTACAAGCTAGCGTATATCACCATACTGAATTATTGGCTCAACTCGTCAAGGACGGCAGGTTAAAACCACAGCATGCTGTGAATGAAAAGATTACGTTTCACGATTCCTGCTATTTAGGTCGCTACAACGAGGTGTATGATGCACCCCGTGAAATTTTAATATCCATTCCGGGTGTAACCCTTGTGGAGATGGAGCGAAATCGAGAGACGGGAATGTGTTGTGGTGCGGGTGGGGGTTTAATGTGGATGGAGGAAGAAACAGGCCAGCGCATTAATGTGGCTCGAACGGAACAAGCATTGGCCGTTCGTCCATCTGTCATTAGTTCAGGATGTCCTTATTGTTTAACGATGCTTTCTGATGGAACGAAGGCAAAAGAAGTAGAAGAAAATGTTCAAACGTATGATGTCGCAGAACTATTGGAAAAAGCTGTTTTTGGTAGGAAAGAGGAAGTGGAATCCTAATGGACTGATTGAATGGGTGATCCTAAAGGTAAGGTATCGGACACTACAAAACAATATCTAGTACCTAGATCGTGGTGGTTTTGTGGATGTTCGTTACCTTATAAGATAGCCCCTTTACGTTATAAGGATAAATATGTAGGAATGGAAAATTAAGTTATAAGAATATTTAGAAATATTATGTCTATTATTCTATTTTTATAGTAAAATAGAATAAAGCAAACGCTTACAATGGGGTCTGGATCTTATCGATATAAGAATCATTTCATTGGAAGGATCGTAAGGATAAAAACAAAGGACATCCGGGACTTGTATATAGATGAATGGGTTCTCTTGCCTCATTTCCTTATTGAACAGTGAGTGAGCGTTCGTTCGTTATTTCTGCTGTATTCATTCATCTAATAGGCTGATTTTTTCTTCGGAATCTGATCAAAACTTACATTCCTAGGATAAAGAGAGGTAATGATTCTTATGAATAAAACGGTGATTTTGAGCGGGGTTCGAACACCTTTTGGAAAATTTGGTGGAACATTAAGTAGTCTTTCAGCATCAGATCTTGGGGCTATCGCGATAAAAGAGGCTATAAAACGTGCGAATATTGCTCCTTGCGATGTAGGGGAAGTTATAGTCGGAACCGTTCTACAAGGTGGGCAAGGGCAAATTCCCTCCAGACAGGCTGCGCGAAAAGCGGGATTACCATGGGATATTAAGACAGAAACGATTAATAAGGTTTGTGCATCAGGCTTACGAAGTGTGACGTTAGGAGATCAGATTATTCGTTCTGGTGATGAAAGCCTGATTGTCGCAGGTGGAATGGAATCCATGAGTAACGCACCCTATTTCATCTTTAACGCACGCTCAGGGTTGCGGATGGGAGATGGCTCTCTGACGGATTTAATGGTCTACGATGGATTAACCTGTAGTTTTACGGGTGTTCATATGGGCTTTTATGGAAACGATACGGCAGAAGAAATGAATATTAGTCGCCAAGCACAGGATAGATGGGCCTTGAGAAGCCATAAACGTGCCCTAGCAGCCACCCAATCAGGTGTTTTTTCTGATGAAATGGTTCCTGTAGCGGTTCCACAGCGAAAAGGATACCCACTTGTTGTTCGAGATGATGAATCACCACGAAGGGATACAACGATTGAAAAGCTGGCTCGTTTAACGCCTGTTTTCGGGAATGAAGGGACGATTACGGCTGGTAATGCGCCAGGTGTGAATGATGGTGCTGGAGCGTTAGTATTAATGAGTGCAACTCGAGCGAAAAAAGAAAATAGAAAGCCCGAAGCGATGATCCTTGGCCATGCAGCTTTAGCTGTTGCAGCGAAGGATTTTCCGCTAACACCGGGACTTGTGATAAAAGAGCTTTTAAAGAAAACGGGAAAGACATTGGCAGAAATCGATTTGTTCGAAATTAATGAAGCCTTTTCCGCTGTTTCTTTAGCCAGTATTGAAGTAGCGGGGTTAGATGAGGAGAAAGTGAATGTGAATGGCGGTGCGGTCGCCCTCGGTCATCCGATTGGGGCAAGTGGGGCCAGAATTATTATCACGCTCATGCATGAATTAAAGCGGCGAGGTGGAGGTATTGGAATTGCCGCCATCTGTAGCGGTGGAGGGCAAGGAGACGCGATTATGATTGAAGTGGAGGGATGAGTGTGAAAGTCTACTAGATTTGTCCAGCTATTCGGCGTAGAGACGTCTACGAACGATGATTAAGAAAATCAAGTCAGAGGTGTTTCTAGGCTCAATATAAAGAAAAAGAATAAAAGCAGAAGTTGGAGGTGTTTCGTGAAAATGGAGAAAATAATGGTTGTTGGAGCAGGGCAAATGGGTTTAGGAATTGCCCAAGTATGTGCCCAAGCTGGATACTATGTTGTATTAAATGATCTAAAAGCAGAATGGACAGAACGAGGGAAGAATAGGATTAGGAATAACCTCTCTCGTCAAGTTAGCAAACAAAGAATAACAGAAGAGGAAATGGAAAACATTCTATCCTGTATTTCAGTTTCTACCGATTTATCAGATGCGAAAGAAGTAGATTTGGTGATTGAGGCAGCGGTGGAGAAGATGGAAATCAAAACAGAGATTTTTCGCCAGTTAGACGAAATCACTCCGCAACATACGATTCTTGCCAGTAATACTTCATCCTTACCGATAACAGAAATTGCCGCTGCGACAAAGCGACCAGAAAAAGTCATTGGTATGCATTTTATGAATCCAGTCCCTGTCATGAAATTAGTTGAGATTATTCGTGGTTTAGCCACTGCTGATGCTGTGTACGAAACGGTTGAAGCCGTCACGAAAACTTTAGGCAAGGTACCGGTGGAAGTGAATGATTTTCCTGGTTTTGTCTCGAATCGAATCTTGTTACCGATGATCAATGAAGCGATTTTTACATTGTACGAAGGGGTTGCCGGCAAAGAGGCAATTGATGAGGTGATGAAACTGGGGATGAATCACCCGATGGGGCCGTTAACCCTCGCTGATTTCATTGGGCTTGATACTTGTTTATATATCATGGAAACGCTCCACCAAGGACTGGGCGAGGATAAATACCGACCATGTCCGCTACTCAGAAAATATGTCAAAGCAGGCTGGCTCGGCAAAAAAACCGGCCGAGGATTTTATGAATATAACTAAAAAAGCGGCACCACCTTGGTCAGCCCCGACAAGCTTAAGACCTCGAGAGGGCAGGCGGTGTAACTGGATAAAAGAAAAGTCATCAGTTGAAAGTAGAAAGTAGGGATCCTATGAACCTGCATTTTACAAAAGAACAGGAAATGATGAGAAAATTGGTCATTGATTTTGCAAGAAAGGAAGTCCAACCATTTATTAACCGAATGGAACAAGGGGAATTTCCAAAAGAGATTCTGGGGAAAATGGGGAACCTCGGATTGATGGGGATCCCTGTTCCTGAAAAATATGGTGGCTCAGAAATGGACTTTACCTCCTATATTATCGCCATTTATGAACTTTCGAAAGTGAGTGCAACAATCGGTGTCATCCTATCTGTCCACACATCTGTCGGAACCAATCCGATCCTTTATTACGGGACAGAAGAACAAAAGAAAAAGTATATCCCCAAACTTGCAACAGGTCAGTACTTAGGAGCTTTCTGCCTGACGGAGGAAGGGGCAGGATCTGATGCAAGCAATATAAAAACAAAAGCCGTAAAAAAGGATAACCACTATGTAATAAACGGTTCCAAGCTATTTATCACAAATGGCGGAGAAGCAGATATCTATATTGTTTTTGCCGTAACAGATCCGTTGCTTGGCAACAGAGGGATTTCCGCTTTCATTGTCGAAAAGAATACCCCGGGCTTAATTTTTGGGAAAGACGAACATAAAATGGGTCTCCATGGCTCAAGAACATTACAACTCCATTTTGAAAAGATGAAAATTCCCTTAGACAATCTCCTAGGAAATGAAGGAGAAGGCTTTAAGATTGCCCTAGCTAATCTAGAATTTGGCCGGATCGGGATTGCTGCACAAGCACTCGGAATCGCTGAGGCCGCCCTCGAAGCGGCCGTAGCTTATGCAAAAGGGCGTCAACAATTTGGAAAATCAATCCTCTCACAACAAGGTATTGCTTTTAAACTAGCAGACATGGCGACAAGTGTAGAAGCAGCCAAACTGTTAGTTTATCGTGCAGCGGATTTGAAACAGCGAGGATTGCCTTGTAGAAATGAAGCTTCAATCGCTAAACTGTATGCTTCGAAAACAGCAGTCGAAGTAGCAACAGAGGCCATTCAAGTATTTGGGGGCTATGGCTATACAGAGGACTACCCAGTCGAACGCTTTTTCCGTGACGCCAAAATAACAGAAATATATGAAGGTACAAGTGAAATTCAACGGATTGTAATCCATAAGAATCTTTAAACTAGTGGGATGGTAGAAATAATAGATAGAAGAAAACAATTCAAAATGAGAAGTCGATACAGTGAGGCCGCCCTCAAAGCATTGAGCTACTAAAGATAAATGATACATTAGCCATCCTATTCAATCGAGTACAAGGATATTCGAAAAAGGGGTAATGAGGATGATGTTTAAATTATCGGATGAACATAGGATGATTCAAAAAATGGTACGGGACTTTGCCGAAAACGAAGTAGCACCAACAGCTGCCCAGCGTGATGAAGAAGAACGGTTTGATCGTGCGATCTTTGATAAAATGGCAGAATTGGGCTTAACGGGTATTCCATGGCCTGAGGCATATGGCGGGATTGCTAGTGATTATGTAGCGTATTGTCTAGTGGTTGAAGAATTATCTCGTGTTTGTGCCTCAACAGGTGTCACATTATCGGCACACACCTCACTTGCAGGGTGGCCGATCTATAAATTTGGCAACGAAGAGCAAAAGCAAAAGTATTTAAAACCGATGGCCTTAGGAGAAAAAATCGGTGCTTATGCTCTCACTGAATCTGGAAGCGGGTCAGATGCAGGGGCCATGAGAACAACCGCTCGACTTGAAGAGAATCATTATGTTTTAAATGGCTCAAAGGTTTTTATTACAAATGGTGGAGTTGCTGATCTTTATATTGCTTTTGCTTTAACAGATTCAGCTAACAAGCATAAGGGAACGACAGCTTTTATTGTGGAAAAAGATTTTCCCGGTTTTACTGTTGGTAAAAAGGAAAAGAAGCTAGGTATTCGTTCATCCCCGACAACAGAAATTATTTTCACAGAATGCAAAGTGCCAAAGGAGAATGTTCTCGGTGAAGTGGGTCAAGGTTTCACAATAGCTATGATGACGTTAGACGGGGGAAGGAACGGGATTGCAGCTCAGGCAGTCGGAATTGCACAAGGTGCTTTAGATGCGGCTGTTGATTATGCAAAACAGCGTCAACAATTTGGAAAGCCGATCGCACAACAACAAGGCATTGCTTTTAAGCTTGCAGATATGGCGACAAGTGTAGAAGCAGCAAGATTACTCACCTATCAAGCCGCATGGCGGGAATCTGTTGGCTTACCTTATGGGAAGGAATCCGCTATGTCTAAGCTGTTTGCTGGTGATACCGCAATGAAAGTGACAACAGAAGCCGTTCAAGTATTTGGCGGCTACGGGTATACAAAGCATTACCCAGTTGAACGATTTATGCGTGATGCGAAAATCACCCAAATTTATGAAGGTACACAGGAAATCCAGCGATTGGTTATTTCGCGAATGCTATAAGAAATGTATGTATGGCAGGGGCTAAAGAGAAGTACAGACTAGAATTGTCAGGGCAGGCCCACACATCTTCATTTATCTTCCACGCAATTAGACACGCTGTACATCAAATAGCTAACAGTACCTGAAGTTAGACCGTTTTCTGATTTTAACAGCATATTCTTTCTGATCTTTAATTATGACTCTGATAGGCGGTAGATACAATAATGGAAAAAAAACGTGAGATACATGCATCAGTAAAAGATGAACGCCTCGTACAAAAACGGCGTGACCAGATGATTAATGGGGCAGTAGCACTTTTTATCGAAAAAGGATTTCATCGAACAACAACAAGGGAAATTGCGCGGGCGGCTGGCTTCAGTATTGGGACGCTGTACGAATATATTCGCACAAAAGAAGATGTTCTCTACCTTGTTTGTGATCGAATCTATGATCAAGTAAGGGAGCGGCTACAACAAATTCTGAATACACAACAAGCAACCCTTGAAGCGCTCAGAAAAGGGATATCTGACTATTTTCGGGTCATAGATGATATGCAAAACGAGGTTCTCGTGATGTATCAGGAGGTAAAATCTTTAACAAAAGATGCTCTTCCCTATGTATTGGGAAAAGAGTTAGAGATGGTGAACTTATTTACACAAATGATTGAAGGCTGTGTTGAAAATAAAGAATTAATATTATCGGACAATCAAATCAAAATGATGTCCCATAATATTTATGTGCAGGGCCAGATGTGGGCATTTCGTCGCTGGGCCTTGAAAAAAATGTATACGCTTGAAGAATATATTGAACTACAAACAGAGTTTTTAATAGAGGGTGCTAAGGGGGTAAAGAAAATAGAGGAGGGTCCTAATGAGCAAACAAAAGCTCTATAGACCAAAGAATCATATTCGTTTTGTGACAGCATCAAGCTTGTATGATGGTCATGATGCTTCTATCAATATCATGCGGCGAATTTTGCAAGCCAGTGGGGCAGAGGTCATTCACCTAGGGCATAATCGATCGGTTGAAGAGGTGGTCAGTGCAGCGATCCAGGAAGATGTCCAAGGAATCGCTGTATCTTCCTACCAGGGTGGGCATGTAGAGTATTTTAAATATATGGTTGATTTACTAAAAGAAAAGGGTGCTACCGACATCCGGATTTATGGAGGTGGTGGCGGTGTTATCGTCCCGCGTGAAATAAAGGAGCTTCACGAGTATGGCGTAGCACGAATTTTTTCACCTGAAGATGGTCGGCGTGACGGTCTGCAAGGAATGATTAATCTCATGCTAAAGGAATGTGATCTCCCTCTTGTGACTGGGCACTTCGAACAGCAAATCAAGAAACTAGCATCTGGACAGATTAAATCCATTGCTCAGATGATTTCCCTTGCCGAGCAACATATACATGGAGAATTACGGCTTGATTCTGTTTTTGAAAAAATAAAAGCATTAGAAAAAGACGTTCCTATTTTAGGGATCACTGGAACAGGTGGTGCGGGGAAGAGTTCTTTAACAGATGAACTGATTCGTCGTTTTATTCACGGATTTCCGAAAAAAAAGGTAGCTGTGCTAGCCGTTGATCCAACAAAACAAAAAACAGGTGGAGCACTCTTAGGAGATCGGATTCGAATGAATGCGATCTTTTCGCCGCAAGTATATATGCGAAGTCTAGCGACAAGAGGGTCCAAATCGGAATTATCTTTAGCGATTCAAGATGCCATCTCTGTGGTGAAAGCCGCTCAGTTTGATCTCATTGTGATTGAGACAAGTGGAATTGGCCAAGGAGACGCGGCTATTACGGATATATGTGATATATCCATGTACGTGATGACAAGTGAATATGGTGCGCCTTCCCAGCTCGAGAAGATTGATATGATTGATTATGCCGATTTAATTGTCATCAATAAATTTGAGCGAAAGGGCTCAGAGGATGCTTTGCATCAAGTTCAAAAGCAGTATCAACGGAGCCATATGCTGTTTGAAAAAAGCTTGGAAGAGATGCCCGTGTACGGAACGATTGCCAGTCAATTTAATGATAGTGGGACAAATGCTTTATTTGCTGCTCTCGTTCAAACGATTAATCAAAAAATGGGGTTGGATTGGCGTACTTCTTTTTCAACAGTGGGGAAAGTGGAGAAACAAAATGTCATCATTCCCAATGATCAGCGGTATTATTTGCGTGAGGTGGCAGAAACGGTGCGTAATTACCATCGTAGAGCAGATGAACAAGTGGCTATCGCCCGGAAGCTCTTTCAGCTTGAAGGAGCGATTCAGGCCGTTAAAGAGCGGGCGGCTTCAGATGAAGTAATTGCAGAACTTGAAAGGGTCAAGCAGAAGACGGTGGAGAAGTTATCCCCTGAATCGGTGCGGATTTTGAATGAATGGGAAAAGATGAAAGAACGGTATGAGGGTGAAGAGTTTATCACAAGGATTCGTGATAAAGAAATCGTCACTGTTTTAAAAACAAAGAGTTTATCAGGGCTTTTGATTCCAAAGGTGATGATGCCCAAATACAAGGATTATGGAGAAATTATCCGTTGGGTCTATCGTGAAAATATCCCAGGATATTTTCCTTATACGGCTGGTGTTTTTCCTTTTAAACGAGAAGGAGAAGATCCGAAACGTCAATTTGCTGGTGAAGGAACGCCAGAAAGAACAAATCGCCGTTTTCATTATTTATCAAAGGATGACGCAGCAAAGCGCCTGAGTACGGCCTTTGATTCTGTAACACTGTATGGAGAAGATCCAGATGAGCGCCCAGATATTTATGGGAAGGTCGGTGAAAGTGGCGTTAGTATTTGTTCGTTAGATGATATGAAAAAGTTATATGATGGTTTTGATTTATGTCATCCTTTAACCTCTGTATCGATGACGATTAACGGGCCGGCACCAATTATTTTGGCGATGTTTATGAATACGGCAATTGACCAGCAAGTGAAAAAGAAAGAAGTGGAGCTAGGCCGGCTTTTAAAGGAAAAAGAAATGGCTGAAGTAAAGGCTGTGACGTTGCAAATGGTGAGAGGGACGGTTCAGGCTGATATTTTAAAGGAAGATCAAGGTCAGAATACGTGTATTTTCTCGACTGAGTTCGCCTTACGGATGATGGGGGATATTCAGCAATATTTTATGGACCATTGTGTTCGTCATTATTATTCGGTTTCGATTTCGGGTTATCATATTGCGGAAGCAGGTGCAAACCCGATTTCCCAGCTTGCTTTTACATTGGCCAATGGATTTACGTATGTGGAGTATTATTTAAGTAGAGGGATGCCTATTAATGATTTTGCGCCGAATTTATCTTTCTTTTTTTCAAATGGATTGGATCCAGAATATACGGTGATCGGAAGGGTGGCTCGGCGGATTTGGGCCATCGTGATGCGTGAGAAATATGGGGCGAACGAGCGGAGTCAAAAGCTGAAATATCATATTCAAACATCGGGACGTTCCCTGCATGCACAAGAAATCGATTTCAATGATATTCGAACAACGTTACAGGCTTTGATGGCCTTGCAGGATAATTGTAATTCCCTGCATACGAATGCATACGATGAGGCGATTACAACACCAACGGAAGAGTCAGTTCGTCGGGCGATGGCCATTCAAATGATTATTACGAAGGAACATGGTTTGACGAAAAATGAAAATCCGCTTCAAGGTTCTTTTATTGTGGAGGAATTGACAGACTTAGTGGAGGAAGCGGTGTTGCAGGAGTTTGAACGACTCGATGATCGGGGCGGTGTTCTCGGGGCGATGGAAAGTCAGTATCAGCGTGCCAAAATTCAAGATGAGTCTATGTATTATGAAACATTGAAGCATATGGGGGAACTGCCGATTGTTGGCGTGAATATGTATACGAATCCGAATTCGAAAGCGGGAGCCCAATTGGATCAGATGGAATTGGCTCGGGCTTCAAAGGAAGAGAAGGAGACGCAAATTCGAAACTTAAGAAGCTTTCAGGCTCGGAATAAAGATAGGGTAGAGGAGGCTTTGAATCGGTTAAAAGAAACAGCGATAAATGGAGGCAATATTTTTAGGGAGCTAATGGAAACGGTTAAAGTAGCGAGTCTCGGCCAAATCACCCGTGCTTTGTATGAAGTAGGAGGCCAATATAGAAGAAATATGTAAGTTGGTATGCTGAACGACCTTTAGCGGAATGATCATGCCTGAAAATGATGGAACACGGAAAAACGGGTCACCAGAAACAGCCTTGTCCATTGGGCAGGGCACTTTCCTTGCAATTTTTTGTCATAATAAGAAACTTATTGGATTTGTTACAACAAATTTACATAATAATAGTATAATCTTTTTAGAATACTCTAGAATGGGGCAGGATGAATGTAACTTCATTCAGCAAATGCTTTTTGTACCGAAAGCTTGCGACAGGTACAGAAGTCCTCCACTTCTGTAAGTGGGGGATGAATGCAAAAAGCTCTCTGATTCAGTGGGGGTTCAAACCCCAGCTGAATGAAGTTAAGCCTCCGGCGGATGCCTCGGATTTTTAAAGGTCATTTATCGAGCGAGCTCGACGACGGACAGGACGTCCTAGTCAGGCGAAAGCCACAGGATGTGGCTTTCTGAAGCGTGATAAAAATCCGGGCGCAAATTCGGCGGGGCGAATTTGATCTTTACTATTTTCGTTCTGATGATCGCTGAAAAATGATTTACAGGATATACGGGTTTACTTTTATTTGAATCAATAATAGTCTGTAAGAACGATAACGAAGATATCATTAACACAGCGATCCATAATTTGTATTCAGGATGTGAGAGGCTTGAAACCGTTATTATCTTTACTCATTTGGGCGGGAGCATTGGCTATTTCATATTATCTATATAAATGGCAGCTCGGAGCTATTCCATTCTTTTTATTATCTTTTTATTTTTTTAAACTAGCCAAAAAGGAATTATCAAAAAAATCTGAACGGGATGCTAAAGAAAGAAAGCAACTAGCCAGGAAAAAAATAGAGGGACTAAGGAAATAAGCGTGAAAATATACTAGATTCTACAGCTAGAGCTAGCATAAACCCCGAAAATTTGTTTATAATGGAGAATACGTAATTTGAGATTGACCAATACTTACCATTGCTTTATTAAAATGATTGATTTTGCCATGATCCTTAATGATGAATAGTGTGAGATAGAAAGGAAGTGCGGACCTTGAGTTTATTACAAGAATACTCAAAAGAAGAAGTACAAGAAATGTCTTTAATAGAGATTGCATATGAATTACTAACTGATAAAAAACAAGCCTTATCTTTTAAAGAAATAGTAGATGAAACTGCCAAGTTAAAAGGGTTAACAGAAAAAGAAATGAAAGAGAAAATTGCTCAATTTTATACAGATTTAAATATTGATGGTCGCTTTTTAGCGATTGGTGATAATCAATGGGGTTTAAGGGTTTGGTATCCGGTTGATCAAGTTGTAGAAGAAATTGTCAATCCTGTTAAAGCGAAAAAGAAGAAAAAGGCAAAGAAAAAAGCGGTCGATAAAGAAATTGATTTGGACGCTGGCTTTGATGATCCTGTCGAAGTAGAACTAGAGGAATTAGAGGTATTTGTTGAAGAAGAAGATGATGACGACGATGATATTGACTTGCTAGATGAGGATTTACTAGATGATGACGACGATGACGATGATGATGAAGATTTGGATGAGGATTTGGATGAGGATTTAAAAGAAGAATTTGATGATGATGACGAAGAGGAAGAAGAATTAGACGAAGATTCCGATTCAGCTGATAAAGAAGATAAGTGAAAATCGTCTTGACTTTTTGATACTCTACTTGTAGAATCATTTTTGGGCTCTTTTAAGAAGAACGATAAAATAAACGAGAGTAGCGCTCCCTTACTTTATTTAAGTAAGTGGAGCGTTTTTATTTTTTTATAAGAAAAGCGTAAGTTCCTGTGGACCAAAGTGAACTTATTTCTTTGAAATCATTTGAAAAAGAGTTACTTGGTGCTTAGAAGCGAGAAGCTAGATCATAATAATATTGAATCAATTATTTGTCTTTAAACAGAAGAAAATCTGTACAAACTGTTATTGAGGGGGAAAATAAACCATGACAAAATATATTTTTGTAACAGGTGGCGTTGTATCGTCACTTGGAAAGGGAATTACAGCGGCCTCATTAGGACGACTATTAAAAAACCGTGGTGTTAGCGTAACGATTCAGAAGTTTGATCCATATATTAACGTGGACCCTGGTACAATGAGTCCTTACCAGCACGGTGAAGTATTCGTAACAGACGATGGTGCTGAAACGGATCTAGACTTAGGACACTATGAACGCTTTATTGATATTAATCTTAATAAATACAGTAACGTTACAACAGGTAAAGTATATTCAGCTGTTTTGAAAAAAGAACGTCGTGGTGATTATTTAGGAGGAACGGTCCAAGTTATTCCTCATATTACGAACGAAATTAAAGAGCGTTTATTCCGTTCAGGCAGTGAAACAAACGCCGATGTTGTTATTACAGAAATTGGTGGTACCGTTGGAGATATCGAATCACTTCCATTTTTAGAAGCCATCCGTCAAGTGAAAAGTGATATTGGTTCTGAAAACGTGATGTATATTCACTGTACGCTTGTACCATACATTAAAGCAGCAGGTGAAATGAAAACAAAACCCACTCAACATAGCGTAAAAGAATTACGTAGCCTTGGTATTCAACCGAATATTATTGTTGTTCGTACGGAAATGCCGATTACACAAGATATGAAAGATAAGATTGCCCTTTTCTGTGATATCGATAAAAAATCAGTTATTGAATGTCAAGACGCAGACCATCTACTAGCCATACCACCAGCACTACAAGAACAAAAAATGGATTCAATTGTCTGCAATCATCTTAAACTAAATTGCCGTGAAGCTGACATGACAGAATGGACAGCGCTTCTTGAGAAAGTGCGTAATCTTTCTAAAAAGACAACGATTGGTCTTGTTGGTAAGTATGTTGAACTACAAGATGCATACCTTTCTGTTGTAGAAGCATTAAAACATGCAGGTTATTCGTTTGATTCAGACATTGATATTAAATGGATTAATTCTGAGGATTTAAATGTGGAGAATGTCGCTGAACAGTTAGAAAATGTAGACGGAGTTCTTGTTCCAGGTGGATTCGGTGACCGTGGAATTGAAGGAAAGATCGCGGCCATTCAATATGCTCGTGAACAAAAGAGACCATTCTTTGGAATTTGTCTTGGTATGCAATTGGCATCGATTGAATTTGCACGAAATGTCCTTTCTTTACAGGGAGCGCATTCGGCTGAAATTAATCCTGAAACATCACACCCAATCATTGATTTGCTTCCAGAACAAAAGGATGTTGAAGATCTTGGTGGTACGCTCCGCCTAGGTTTATATCCTTGTAAGTTGACGGAAGGTACAAAGGCGTATGAAGCCTATCAAGATGAAGTGGTATATGAACGTCATCGTCATCGTTATGAGTTCAATAATCATTATCGTCAAATGATGGAGAAGGAAGGCTTTATTTTCTCTGGAACAAGCCCTGATAGCCGTTTAGTTGAAGTCGTTGAACTCGCTGATCACCCATGGTTTGTAGCGTCACAATTCCATCCAGAGTTTATATCAAGACCAAACCGTCCGCAACCATTATTCCGTGAATTTATCGGAGCATCTTTAAAACATAGAGAAGAAAAGTAAGGATCCCTTCGCGGACAATCAAAAAAGAGCCTTGTTTCATTTGAAACAAAGCTCTTTTTTGAAAAATATTTATTCATATTCCACTAAAATTTCCTCAATGGTCAATTTTAAGGCATAATAAACAAATAAAGCAGCCATTGAAAAAGGATATCCACTGCGTCCCCCATCGTCATTGGGTATCAATCCCTTTTTTAACTGTAAATCAATGTGAACATCAGCCAGATCAACGATGGTTTCTTTGTTTGATTCGATGTGAGAAGCTATAGCAACAAAAGGAATTCCCTTTTCAGAGAGTTTTTTAGCCAATTGAAGTGCTTCTGAATCAGTGGAATAGCGAGAAACAAGCAGTACACGATCCATCATTGTGAGTTGTCCCAAGTCATCAACAGAATGTAAAGAGGTTGTATGGCTAAGGGGCTCAGCACCTTTTAGTGCTTCACACACAACAGCATCCATTTCAGCTGTCCCATATACGTAAATCGTATGATCTGCAATAGCCGCCTGTGCAAGTAAACGAGCGCCATCTTCAATCCATTCCGATTGTTTCTCTTGGATGCGTTGAAATAAACCATGTAATTGTGTGGTAAACATTTTTAACAAATTAAATCGCCTCCATTTGTTGTTCTATTATAAAAGTTTACAGAGTAAAGGTAAAATAAACTTTAACAGCGGCTATGTTAAATCTGACAAAAAAGGAAGGGATTTTACAAGGGGATATAGAATTAAATACTGAATATAAATGAACATGTCAATTAAACGTATTAAATAAAGGGGAAGAGGTGTCATAATGAAAAAGAAGATTCTTATAGTAGATGATCAGTTCGGAATCCGAATTTTACTGAATGAAGTACTGCAAAAGGAAGGCTATGATACCTATCAAGCGGCAAATGGTCTCCAGGCATTGGAAATAGTGAATGAAAATGTACCAGACCTTGTTTTACTTGATATGAAAATCCCAGGTATGGATGGCATTGAAATTTTAAAGCGAATGAAGAAAATCGAACCGAATATTAAAGCCATTATCATGACGGCGTATGGTGAATTGGATATGATTCAAGAAGCAATCGATTTAGGTGCGATCACTCATTTTGCTAAACCTTTTGATATTGAAGATATTCGGGTAACCGTAAAAAAGTACTTAGCTGAATTTCCATCGGCTTAATAGTCCATAAGTCCCCTTTCCGGAAAATATCTTAGGATTTTAGGAGGGGGAAGTATATGGAGACGCTAGCTATTTGCTGAAAAAATTCCGATTAGAACACGTATAATATTTCTTCCATTTATTCCTGATAGTGTATAAAACTGATCAGGAATATTAGCATTTCTATTATTATTTTGATATGATACAAATGGAATTCCAATGGATAAGTGGAACTGAATGATTACATATTTTTAGCGGTAGAGAGAAACTTACAATAGTTGCGAACCTATCCTAATGGAATAAACCAGATAACAGTAAGGGGGAACACAGATGCCGTTAGTTTCTATGACTGATATGTTGAAAAAGGCAAAGGCAGAAGGTTATGCAGTCGGCCAATTTAATGTAAATAATCTTGAATTTGCCCAAGCGATTCTTCAGGCTTCTGAAGAAGAGAAATCACCGGTTATTTTAGGGGTTTCTGAAGGCGCAGGGCGTTATATGAGCGGGTTCAAAACCGTTGTAAAAATGATTGAAGGTTTGTTAGAGGATCTTAAGGTAACGGTTCCAGTTGCGATTCATTTAGATCATGGCTCTAGTTTTGAAAAATGTAAAGAAGCGATTGAGGCTGGCTTTACATCTGTTATGATAGATGCTTCTCATCATCCATTTGAAGAGAATATTGAACTTACTTCAAAAGTAGTCGAATATGCTCATGCAAAAGGGATTTCTGTTGAAGCTGAATTAGGTACGGTTGGCGGACAAGAAGATGACGTAGTAGCAAATGGCGTTATTTATGCAGATGCCAAAGAATGTGATGAACTTGTCAAACGTACAGGAATTGATTGTTTAGCTCCTGCACTCGGATCTGTTCATGGTCCATATAAAGGGGAGCCAAACTTAGGTTTTAAAGAGATGGAAGAAATCGGAAACCTTGCGGATGTTCCGCTCGTTCTTCATGGTGGAACAGGGATTCCAACGAAGGATATTAAAAAGGCGATATCGTTAGGAACAGCAAAAATCAATGTCAATACGGAAAATCAAATTTCTTCAGCGAAACGTATTCGTGAAGTATTGGCAGATAATCCTAGTATGTACGATCCACGTAAATATTTAGGGCCTGCACGTGAAGCCATTAAAGAAACGGTTATTGGTAAAATTCGCGAGTTTGGTTCTGCAGGTAAAGCTTAAATCATTTTAATTTTTTAAGTATATAGTGAAACCGCCTTTTGACAGGGCGGTTTCAGCGTATTTTTCAACTCGTTGATCATACAACTGTCCTATGAAATCGACATTTTGTGTAAGATTTTTAATTAAGCGTGGTAGAATGAACAATAGATGGGAAAAATTTAAAAGATGTAAAAAATTTTAAAATGAAAGAGGTATACGGATGAAGTTTTTTATCGATACTGCAAATATGGAAGAAATTAAAGAAGCTTATGAATTAGGGTTTATCTCAGGTGTAACGACAAATCCTTCATTAGTGGCAAAAGAGAAAAATATCTCCTTCCATGATCGCCTTCGTGAGATTACATCACTTGTTCCTGGTTCAGTTAGTGGAGAAGTGATTGCGCTTGATGCGGAAGGGATGATTAGGGAAGGAAAAGAGTTGGCAGCAATTGCTCCAAATCTGACCGTGAAAATCCCAATGACTCCAGATGGGATGACTGCAGTTGCAGCCTTATCAAAAGAAGGCATTAAAACAAATGTAACGCTTATTTTCAGTGCCAATCAAGCATTGCTAGCTGCAAGAGCCGGTGCTACATATGTATCGCCTTTCCTAGGAAGATTAGATGATATCGGACATAATGGGCTTGATCTTATTTCAACGATTGCTGACATTTTTACCATTCATGGAATTGAAACAGAAATTATTGCAGCTTCCATTAGACATCCTCAACATGTAACGGATGCCGCTTTAAGAGGTGCACATATCGCAACGATTCCATACAAAATCATTAAACAATTATTTAGCCATCCGTTAACAGACAAAGGAATTGAAGCATTCCTTGCTGACTGGAAAACACTTTCATAAGAAAAGTGAAGGCGACTGTTCAGGAACGACAGGCATAAGGCGAGCTGGTGGGAAGGTTGTTCTTTACCCTTTCTGCCGGATTGACTTATGACCCGAGTTGCTAGGAGCCGCAACTAAACAAATAAGAAAAGCTGATTGATTATTGTTTAAGTCATCTTTAACCCTCGAATGACCATAGCCATTTTATTATTCCAACATATTATTTTTTAAAAAATGAATAAAAAAGGGAAAGTTTTTCCGATTTGATAGATGTAACCTCTTTTTTGTGTAAAATAGAAAGGTAAAGATCATTTGGCTTATTAATAGAAAAATGACTATGAATATATGCTTTGGAAAAAGGGTCAATAGGATTATTTGTACAAAAGAAAGTGTGAATTTTGACCGTTGATTCCTGTTTAGCGTAAGTAAGTAGCCTATCCCCCTTGAGGTCACAGGCTTGTCTTGTTCCGAAGACTCTTGCGCTTTTCTTAGTAGAAGGAAACGTTTTTCGTACAACATGAATTGGAAGGGAGTAGAAAATGGAAAAATTAATGATTGCAGGTGGCTACTCGTTAAAAGGAACCGTTCGGATTAGTGGTGCAAAAAATAGTGCAGTTGCCTTAATTCCAGCAACTATTTTAGCTGATTCTCCTGTAACGATTGAAGGACTACCTGATATTTCTGATGTCCAGATTTTAAAAGGATTGCTAGAAGAAGTAGGTGGGAGAGTAGCCATTTCAGATCATGACATGACCGTAGACCCCTCTTCCATGATTTCCATGCCCTTGCCAAACGGAAAAGTCAAGATGCTTCGTGCTTCCTATTATTTAATGGGAGCGATGCTGGGTCGTTTTAATAAAGCTGCCATTGGTTTGCCTGGTGGGTGTCATCTCGGGCCAAGACCCATCGATCAGCATATAAAAGGTTTTGAAGCACTTGGTGCAAGTGTAAGCAATGAACAAGGTGCCATCTATTTACGTGCAGAACAACTAAAGGGTGCACGTATTTACTTGGATGTTGTCAGTGTTGGAGCTACCATTAATATTATGCTAGCAGCTGTTCGTGCAAAAGGACGTACAGTTATTGAAAATGCGGCAAAGGAACCTGAAATCATTGATGTTGCAACCCTTTTGACAAATATGGGAGCAAAAATCAAAGGGGCAGGTACAGATGTCATTCGAATCGATGGTGTAGACAAGCTACATGGTTGCCGCCATACGATTATTCCTGACCGCATTGAAGCAGGTACCTATATCATTCTTGGGGCAGCAGCGGGAGAGGGTATCCTCATTGATAATGTGATTCCACAACATTTGGAATCCTTAATTGCAAAACTTCGTGAAATGGGCGTCCAAATTGATATAAAGGATGACCAAATCTTTGTTCGTTCTGTTCCAAAAATGAAAGCCGTCGATATTAAAACGCTTGTCTATCCAGGTTTTCCAACAGACTTGCAGCAACCTCTTACTTCTCTATTAACAAGGGCAGAGGGAACAAGTATGGTAACTGATACCATTTATGGAGCTCGTTTTAAACATATTGATGAATTAAGAAGAATGAATGCAAAAATCAAAGTAGAAGGACGCTCTGCCGTTATTAGTGGACCGATTCAGCTAGAAGGAGCAAAAGTGAAAGCGAGTGATTTACGAGCAGGTGCTGCGCTTGTGATTGCTGGACTAATAGCTAATGGGGTAACAGAAGTAACAGGTCTTGAACATATTGATAGAGGTTATAGTCATATGGTAGAGAAATTAAATGGATTGGGTGCGACCGTTTGGCGTGAGAGCCTATCTCACCAAGAAATAGAACAAACGAAAAATGCTTAACGAAGGAAAACATGAAAAGCTAGAATTTTGGGAGGAAGAAAAATGGAAAGAAGTTTAACAATGGAATTAGTTCGTGTAACAGAAGGTGCAGCACAGGAATCAGCTCGCTGGATGGGTAGAGGAAAAAAAGATGAAGCCGATGATGCTGCAACAACTGCTATGCGTGATGTATTTGATACGGTACCGATGCAAGGTGTTGTTGTAATTGGTGAAGGCGAAATGGATGAGGCACCGATGCTTTATATCGGTGAGAAATTAGGAACAGGGGTCGGACCAGCGGTTGATGTGGCTGTCGATCCAGTTGAAGGGACAGAAATCGTCGCAGCAGGTGGATGGAATGCCCTTGCCGTGCTTGCGATTGCCGATCAAGGAAATCTTCTTCATGCTCCAGATATGTATATGGATAAAATTGCTGTAGGACCTGAATCTGTTGGGATGATCGATATTGATGCACCGGTTATTGATAATATTAAAGCCGTTGCCAAAGCAAAAAATAAGCCAATCGAAAATGTTGTCGTGACGATATTAAACCGTGAACGTCATCAAGATATTATTAGTCAAGTTCGTGAATCAGGTGCTCGGATTAAGTTAATTGAAGCTGGTGACGTAGCAGGAGCGATCAACACGGCATTCGATCATACTGGAGTTGACTTATTATTAGGATCAGGTGGGGCACCAGAGGGTGTACTTGCAGCCGTTGCTTTGAAATGTCTAGGTGGAGAGTTACAAGGGAAGTTACTTCCGCAAAATGACGAAGAACTTGCACGTTGTAAGGAAATGGGCGTAGACCCAAATAAAGTCTTGCTTATGGAAGATCTAGTAAAAGGTGATGACGCTATTTTTGCTGCAACAGGTATAACAGATGGAGAATTATTACGTGGAGTCCAATTCACACATGGATATGCAACAACCCATTCTGTTGTTATGCGTGCAAAATCAGGTACAGTTCGTTTTATCGAAGGTCGACATAGCTTAGAAAAGAAACCTCATTTAGTCATGAAATAATGAAAGAGAAACATAACTAGAGTAACTCATAAAGTGTCCGACACTACTGACAAACCAATATTTAGATGCTCCATCCTCATTGTTTGCACTAGGTATTGACTAGTAGTGTCTGATATCTTTCCTTGAGTCAGCCCCAGTTCTAGAAAGATAACAATTCAATTCATTCCCTTTTTTAAAAAATAGATTGATTTATTTTCACCTTAGAGGGTAAAATAGAGAATATTTTTGTCTTCGCTTGATCAATACTCACGTAAAAGACATTCTTCAATTTTTAATAGTACCTCAATATAAATATAATCTTTCCTTTGCCTTTCATAATGTCATGCCAGAGGATTCTGCTGGTTCCGGGAATGATAGAAAATTCAAAAGAGTGGTGTAATCATGGGATTAAATATATCAATTTTAGAAAATATGAAGTTGAAAGAACTTTATGAATTAGCTAGAGAATATAAAGTATCATACTACAGTAAGCTCACGAAAAAAGAATTAATTTTTGCCATCTTAAAAGCACGTGCTGAACAAGAAGGGTACTTTTTTATGGAAGGTGTCCTCGAAATTATTCAATCAGAAGGTTTCGGTTTTTTAAGACCGATCAATTACTCACCAAGTTCCGAAGATATTTATATTTCTGCTTCACAAATCCGCCGCTTCGATTTGCGCAATGGAGATAAAGTATCAGGAAAGGTACGGCCACCAAAAGAAAATGAACGTTATTTTGGCTTGCTTCAAGTGGAGGCGGTGAATGGAGCTGATCCAGAGACCTCGAAGGAACGTGTTCATTTTCCAGGTTTAACACCTTTATATCCGGACCGTCAAATGAAACTAGAAACGTCACATGGAAATATTTCCACACGAATCATGGATGTGGTTGCACCTGTTGGGTTTGGTCAGCGTGGGTTGATTGTGGCGCCGCCAAAAGCAGGTAAAACGATGCTTATTAAAGAGATTGCTAACAGCGTCACAACGAACCATCCAGAAGCCGAATTAATTGTTCTCCTCATTGATGAGCGACCAGAAGAAGTAACAGATATTGAACGTTCCGTTGCTGGAGATGTTGTTAGTTCAACATTTGATGAAGTGCCTGAGAACCATATTAAAGTGGCTGAATTAGTGTTGGAGCGTGCGATGCGTCTTGTTGAGCATAAGCGTGATGTGGTCATTTTAATGGATAGTATCACAAGGCTGGCGCGTGCATACAATCTCGTCATTCCGCCAAGTGGACGTACACTATCAGGAGGAATTGACCCCGCTGCTTTCCACCGTCCAAAACGCTTTTTCGGGGCTGCCCGTAATATTGAAGAAGGTGGTAGCTTAACGATATTAGCCACTGCTCTTGTGGATACAGGCTCAAGGATGGATGACGTCATTTATGAAGAGTTTAAAGGAACAGGAAATCTCGAACTTCATCTCGATCGCTCTCTAGCAGAAAGAAGAATTTTCCCTGCAATCGACATTCGTCGTTCGGGTACAAGGAAAGAAGAACTTCTTATTCCGAAAGATCAGCTTGATTTATTATGGGCGATTCGTAAATCGATGTCAGATTCCTCAGACTTTGGGGAAAAGTTCCTCCGTAAATTAAAGCAGTCAAAGTCAAATGAAGACTTCTTTGCTCAATTAAAAGATGAAGTGAAAGCAAAAAGATCTTAATCAGGGAAAAATATGAAGTTGCAATTGGAAATAGACCTTGCTATAATATGAAGAGTGTTTTTCAGTACTAGAGCGTATATTATTTGCGCTGTCACATATAACTCTGTTTCGAAAGATTCAGGGCGGAAGGAGATGAAAGGTATGAAATCAGGAATTCATCCAAATTATACAAAAGCCACGGTGAAATGTTCATGTGGTAATGAATTTGAAACCGTATCAGCGAAAGAAAGCATCCGTGTTGAGACATGTTCAGAATGTCACCCATTCTACACAGGACGTCAAAAGTTTGCTGAAGCAGGCGGTCGTGTCGATCGTTTCAATAAAAAATACGGCATTAAGTAATGTAAAACGCAATGCAAAACAGGCAGATTTTTATTCTTGCCTGTTTTTTAATGTCTTAATATAGGGTAATATAAAAAAAGAGGTGAATATGAATGCAAATGTTTGATCGTCTGCAAGCAGTTGAAGATCGCTATGATAGGCTAAACGAGCTATTAAGTGATCCATCGATTGTAAATGACTCAAAGAAGTTACGTGATTACTCCAAGGAGCAATCCGATATACAAGAGACGGTTCATGCTTATCGTGAATACAAAGAGGTACATGAACAGTTAAAAGAAGCAAAAGAAATGTTAGATGAAAAGCTTGACCCGGACATGCGGGAAATGGTGAAAGAAGAAATGCACGAGTTGGAAGATCAAGTAGAAGAACTTGAGGCTCGATTAAGAATTCTATTAATTCCGAAAGACCCGAATGATGATAAAAACGTAATCATGGAGATTCGTGGTGCTGCTGGTGGAGATGAAGCCGCTCTATTTGCTGCTGACTTATATCGTATGTATAGTAAGTTTGCAGAAACACAAGGTTGGAAGATTGAGGTCATTGATGCAAGCTCATCTGGTGTTGGTGGCTATAAAGAGATTATCTTTATGATTAATGGTCGTGGTGCCTATTCAAAGTTGAAATTTGAAAATGGTGCACACCGGGTTCAGCGCGTTCCGGAAACGGAATCAGGTGGACGCATTCATACGTCAACAGCAACGGTTGCCTGTCTTCCTGAAACAGAGGAAGTAGAAATTGAGATTCATGAAAAGGATATCCGTGTCGATACGTTTGCCTCAAGCGGACCAGGTGGACAAAGTGTAAACACGACCATGTCAGCGGTTCGTCTTACACATTTACCAACAGGTACGGTTGTTTCTTGTCAAGATGAGAAGTCACAAATCAAAAATAAAGCAAAAGCGATGAAGGTTCTTCGTGCCCGTGTGTATGATAAGTTTCAACGGGAAGCACAGGCAGAGGTTGATCAACAACGAAAATCGGCAGTTGGAACGGGTGACCGTTCAGAACGTATTCGAACTTATAATTTCCCACAAAATCGTGTAACAGACCACCGTATTGGTTTAACGATTCAGAAACTGGATCAAATCCTGCAAGGAAAGCTTGATGATGTGGTTAATGCTCTTATTATGGAAGAGCAGTCAAGTAACTTGGAAAGTGCAGAGGATTAAGCAATGGGTAAAGTGTACGAAGCTCTTCAATGGGCTTCTTCTTTTTTTAGTGAGCATAAACGTGATGAAAACGCTGGAGAACTATTGCTGCGTTTTTTCTTACATATGGATCGTTCGACGTTACTAGCGAATTTGCGTGAGGAGCTTGATCAGGATGTGTTCTTTCGCTTTCAAGACGCTGTCATTCTTCATGCTGAAGGGAAGCCTGTTCAGTATATCATGGGGTTTGAAGAGTTTTACGGGAGGTCGTTTGCTGTAAATGAACATGTGTTGATTCCACGTCCTGAAACAGAGGAGCTTGTATTGGGAGCTATACAACGTATCGAAGAGTTATTTGGGAAGAATGAGGTTGTGGATGTAGTTGATGTTGGAACAGGAAGCGGTGCGATTGCGTTAACACTTAAATTGGAGAGACCCCAGCTTAACGTAACAGCAAGTGATATTTCGGAAGCTGCTCTTAGAGTGGCTTCTGAAAATGCTGCACACCTTTCTGCAGATGTTCAATTTGAAACAGGAGATTTACTACAGCCTTTTCTAGAGAAAGGGAAAAAATTTGCTGTAGTGATCTCTAATCCACCTTATATCCCGCTTGAAGACAAGAGGAGTATGTCTGTCGTCGTCACAGATCATGAACCACATGGGGCCCTTTTTGCTGGAGAAGATGGACTTGATTTGTATCGAAGGCTAGCAGAAGAGCTTCCTTTCGTTTTAAAGGAAAAAGCGCTCGTTGGCTTTGAGGTCGGTGCTGGACAAAGCGAAGCCGTCACAGGTCTACTGCAGCAGGCATTACCAACCGCCAAAATAGAAACCGTCTACGATATTAATGGCAAAGACCGCATCGTCTTCGCCACAATAGGATCGGTGCCTGACACCGCAAAAAGACAGAATAGCTAAAAGTGTCCATCTGCGGTGCCAGGCACCGTAAATGGACCTTTTTTTTATCATTTATTAATGATAAATCCACTTATTTCGGGGATAGGGTGCACCTGATCTTCCGTTTGCTCTTGTTAAATTCATATTTTTTATTTTTACTAGTTTAAAAACCTGGCATTGTGTCCACAATGGGTTAGTGAAGGGACGGTGTCAGAGATGAAAAGGCAATATCTAGCAATCATTTATTTATTATTCCTATCAATCGGTACTATTTTCAGCTTATATATTCCTAAAAATGAAGTAACCGCGAATGACGCGCTTATTATACCAAATGATGCGATTCGCCTTCGAATACTGGCCAACAGTGATAGTGTGCAAGATCAAGAAATCAAAAGGTTGGTTAGAGATGAAGTGAATAAAGAAATTACCAAATGGGTTTCAGCTATCGCGTCAAAAGAAAAAGCAAAAAAGATCATGCAATCTGGCTTACCAGAGCTTCAACAGATTGCAGAACAAGTTCTTGAAAAAGAAAACGTAAACCAAACAGTGAAAGTTGAGTTTGGAAAAGTAGAATTCCCGACTAAGTTATATGGACAGTTTTTATACCCTGCCGGTGAGTATGAAGCTATTCTCATTACGCTTGGAGAAGGAGTAGGTGCAAATTGGTGGTGCGTCTTATTCCCACCTCTATGCTTCCTTGATTTCTCAAACGGTGTGGCAGTAAGTGAAGGATTTGATGAGGCAGAGGAAAAGGAAGCAGAGGAACAAAGGGAACCAGTAGAGACGGTTGAAGAAAGCAATGAACAAGAGACAGTGGCAGTAAGTGAAGAAGGATTCGAAGAGGCAGAAGAAAAGGAAGCAGAGGAACAAAAGGAATCAGTAGAGACGATTGAAGAAAGCAATGAACAAGAGACAGTGGCAGTAAGTGAAGGGTTTGAAGAGGCAGAAGAAAAGGAAGCAGAGGAACAAAGGGAACCAGTAGAGACGGTTGAAGAAGGCAATGAACAAGAGACAGTGGCAGTAAGTGAAGGGTTTGAAGAGGTAGAAGAAAAGGAAGCAGAGGAACAAAAGGAATCAGTAGAGGCAGTTAAAGAAAGCAATAAAAAACAGGTAGCTAATCAGAAAATAGAACAACCTCCCGTTTATATAAAAGAAGACGAAGGGCCTGTAGAAGTAAAATTTTTTATAAAAGAAATATGGGATGAAATATTTGGTTAAACGAATAGGGAAGAAGAAGGTAGAAAGTGACCTCTTCTTCCTTATTTTATTCCGGGTCGGCTAAGTGAAACGTAACTCCATTTTACTCCAACCGTAAAAATAAAGGAAAATCAGGTTCTACTTTCTCTATCTTTTCATATTCATAGATTAATAGTTGAAAATAGGGGGAAGGAAAATGAACTCAGTTATTCGTCGTGCAGAGATTGAAGATACACAAAGCTTAGTGGCTTTTTTAAAACAGGTAGGGTTAAATACAGATGGTATAGCGGAAACGATTGATTCCTTTTTAATTATGGAGGATGAGAGTGGGAGAATAGAAGCTACCATCGGCATGGAGCCATTTGGTGACGTGGGTCTATTACGTTCTCTTGTGATGACGACTCAAGCTTCAGAAAACGATTTATTCCTATTGTTTGAGCAAATGTTCTTATTAGCAAAAGATAAAGGGATGAAAGAGATTTTTATGGCTACAAACAAATTAGGAGCGATGAAACTAGTCGAGCTTCTTGGTTTTCAACAAGTAAATAAAACAGACTTACCAAATGTTCTTTGCCAATCTGAACATGTCCAACATATTCTTACTGTGGATAACTCTGAATTTTTGAAGTTAACTTTCTGATTTTTGTGAATATCCACAAAGTTATCCACAAAATCAACTTTATTGTCCACAATTTGTGGATAAGACTTGAGTTGTGAATGATCTTCTTTTATACTTTCAAAGGAAAATAGCTTAATGGACAACATATTTTAGAACTTTTGAAGGTGGAAGATGATGAACACAAATTATTGGTCGGTGGATAAAGTTGTGGATAGTCTGGAAAACAATCCACAAATTAAACAGGCTGCTGATCTTTTAAGAGAAAATGAGGTCGTTGCTTTTCCGACTGAAACAGTTTACGGCCTTGGAGGAAATGCGAAAAGTGATCAAGCTGTTGAGAAAATATTTGTCGCAAAAGGAAGACCGAGTGATAATCCTTTAATTGTCCATATTGCTCAACAAAGTCAACTGGATGAATTTGTTGAGCGTGTCTCAGATAAAGCTCAAACATTAATGGATCATTTTTGGCCGGGACCATTGACGGTTATTTTTAATTATAAAAAAGGTTCTCTTTCCAAAAAAGCAACAGCTGGATTGAAAACTGTTGCCGTCAGAATGCCAGATCATCCGGTTGCGATGGCGATTTTGAAAAGATGCGGGCTGCCGATTGCTGCACCAAGTGCGAATCGTTCAGGTAAGCCGAGCCCAACAACGGCGAGTCATGTAAAGGAAGACCTAGACGGAAGAATCGCTGGGATTGTGGACGGCGGAGCGACAGGTGTTGGAGTGGAATCGACTGTCATTGATTGTACAGCGAGTATTCCGGTCATTCTTCGTCCAGGTGGAGTGACGAAAGAGCAGATGGAAGCCGTTATCGGTGAGGTCCATTCTGACCCTGCATTAACGGATGCAACGGAAGCGCCAAAATCACCTGGGATGAAATATCGACACTATGCACCAGATGCGCCGCTCTCTCTTGTAGAGGGGACGAAGGAGCAGATTCAGTCATTGATTCGTGAGCGGAAGAAGGAAGGTCTAAAGGTAGGGGTTCTGACAACAAAAGAAAATGAATCCTACTATGATGCGGATTATGTTTTCGTATGTGGGGAACGTAGATATCTCGAGACGGTGGCCAGTTCGATTTATGAAGCATTACGAAGTTTTGATAAGCAAGAAGTCGATCTTATTTATAGTGAAATGTTTCCAAATGAAGGGGTAGGAAATGCCATTATGAATCGTTTGTTAAAAGCTGCAGGTCAACGAGTGATAAAAGGATAACTTTTTTAAGGGAAAGTCTCAATTAAGAGTTGTTGAGATGTAAGATTGGACCAGGAAACAGACGTGTTCCTGGTATTTTTTTGAAAGATAGCTGATTTTCAAGTTATCCGTAAAAATCAGAGAGGTATCCGTTAGTTAATATTAAATGGGAAAGTATCGCGTAAATGAGTGCTTCTAAAAACCTTCGGACATGCATAAGTTGAAATAGCACGTCCGAGGGGGAATCAAGATGCCTGAAGTCATTGGGGAAATCGTCACAATTATTATAATGGCCTTTGCACTTGGAATGGATGCCTTTTCTATTAGTTTAGGAATGGGGATGTATAGGCTAGGTCTAAGACAAGTTTTCAAAATTGGAGTAACGATCGGAATCTTTCATATTTTTATGCCGCTCTTTGGAATCATTGCGGGTCGATTTTTATCGGAACAATTTGGCCATATTGCTGCATATATCGGTGGGGCTCTATTGCTAATACTAGGCGTGCAAATGATATGGTCAAGCCTCGGAAAACAGGAAGGGAGCCTAATGACACCAGTTGGATACGGCCTATTTGTTTTTGCGCTAAGTGTCAGCCTTGATAGCTTCTCTGTTGGATTATCTTTAGGTATATATGGCGCACAAACCGTTCTTGTCCTTATTTGCTTTGGAGCAGGTGCGACCCTTTTATCTTGGCTTGGACTCATGATTGGACGAAGAGTTCATGCATTGCTTGGCAAATATAGTGAAGTATTTGGCGGAGCGATACTGCTTTTCTTTGGGATTAAGTTACTATTCCCGCTCTAACCTAAGTAATTAAGTTAAAAGACACCTGTTAATGGGTGTTTTTTTAGGAGTAGAAGGTAGTGCCTGCTTCTTTCCATTCGTATTTTAGAAGAAGTGATTTCAAGTTGTAAAAATTAGAAAAAGATTCAAACGATGTCTATGGAACTAGCTTAAATTATCATATAATGAAATAAAGGGAGATGTTTTAAATGACTCGTGTTTTATTTGTTTGTACGGGCAATACGTGTAGAAGTCCGATGGCGGAAGCATTACTCAAAAGTATGGAGCTTCCAGGAATTGAGGTTTGTTCTGCAGGAATCTATGCTGAAAATGGGAGTGCCGCTTCAACGAATGCGAAAAAGGTACTGGATAAGCAAGCGATCCCTCATGATCATCAATCTTCGATGTTAACGGACAAGCTGGTAGAGGGGGCTGATTATATCTTAACCATGACACTAGGACATAAATCAGCAGTCATGAACAGATTTCCAAACGCTCACCTTAAAACGTTTACACTAAAGGAATTTGCCCAATTAAATGGGAATCAAGATATTGCCGATCCATTCGGTGGATCAGAAGACATGTATCGAGCCGCTTTTTCTGAAATCAAGGAGGCTATTGAAAAAATAGTGGAAAGATTAAAGGAAAATACATAAAAGAACAAGCTGAAAAGTTAAAACGTACGATTGCAAGATTTAAGATATAAGAATAGTATGTAAGCGCAGATATCGTACAGATGTCTGTGTTTTTTATGGGACACTGATTATTATTTTTTTAGAAGAATGAAGAAGTCTTTTTTATTCGCTGTGAATATGGCAATATAAAGATAAGGTCAAATGATACTCAATAATGGGGGGTTATTTTATGAAAATAGCAATTGCATCAGATCATGGCGGCGTGAACATTCGTGAAGAAATCAAAAAACTAATGGATGAATTAGGAATGGAATATCAAGACTTTGGCTGTGAATGTGGCGAGTCTGTAGACTATCCTGATTATGCTTTACCAGTAGCGGAAAAGGTAGCAAGTGGCGAATTTGATAGAGGAATCTTGATTTGTGGGACAGGCATTGGCATGAGTATCGCAGCCAATAAAGTACAGGGAATCCGTTGTGCCCTTGTACATGATTGTTTCACCGCTAAAGTAACGCGTGAACATAATGATAGCAATATTCTTGCTATGGGAGAGCGTGTCATTGGACCGGGTCTCGCACGAGAAATTGCGCAAATATGGTTAACAAGTGAATTTGAAGGCGGACGTCACGCAAACCGAGTTGGAAAAATAACGGAGTATGAAAGTAAATAGGGATAAGCTTGAAAGGTTTACGAGAAAATATACAAGAGTCTATGAGAAACAATGATGTACATATTTTAATTGTATGAATGGTAAAGATTCCATTCTACGAGTAACCATGATAAACATCTGTAAGACTAAAGGGAGATGTTTAAATGAATACAAACACCATTAAAGAACAAACAGCCCAAATTCTTACTGAGTTTGGGCAGCAAGCAGGATTAGGAAAGCAGCATGTTCTTGTCATAGGCTGTAGTACAAGTGAAGTGTGTGGTGGGAAAATTGGAACATCTGGTACCAGTGAGGTAGCCGAAGTTCTGTTTACAGAGCTGCAGAAATTTCATAAGGATTATGGTGTGGCTCTTGCTTTTCAATGCTGTGAACATTTAAATCGAGCATTAGTAGTGGAAAGAGAAACAGCTGAAAAATATTTTCTGGAAATCGTATCGGTAGTGCCTGTCCGTAAAGCAGGTGGTGCGATGGCTACCTATGCTTTTGAACATATGGTCGATCCTGTTGTGGTGGAATTTATTAAAGCAGACGCAGGGATTGATATTGGTGACACCTTGATTGGGATGCACTTAAAACATGTAGCTGTTCCGATTCGTACGTCTACCCATTCGATTGGAAAGGCTCATGTGACAATGGCTAAAGTGCGGTCGAAACTAATTGGTGGCGAGCGGGCAGTGTATGAAGTGACAAAATTCAATCAATCTTGCTATTAGGACAAGTGAAATAAGTCGAAAAAAGTAGAATTAACAGTTTTTTTAAGAATGTTTATTCATTGTTCTTGTAAAACGTGTTAAGATTGAAATAGTGATTATTTTTAATAAGTATAAATTTTTTCGGGATTGAAAGAGGAGGATATTAATGAAACACGTAGCTCAGCAGGATGGGAAAGTTTACCAAGCGATACAACAAGAGCTTGGTCGTCAACGTTCAAAAATCGAACTCATTGCATCGGAAAACTTTGTGAGCGAAGCCGTTATGGAAGCACAAGGTTCCGTTTTAACCAATAAATATGCTGAAGGATATCCAGCAAAGCGCTATTATGGTGGCTGCGAATATGTAGATATCGTTGAAGATATTGCTCGTGATCGCGCGAAGGAAATCTTTGGTGCTGAGCACGTCAATGTACAACCTCACTCTGGTGCTCAAGCGAATATGGCTGTTTATTTTACGATTTTAGAGCCAGGTGACACTGTTTTAGGAATGAACCTTTCTCATGGTGGTCACTTAACGCATGGTAGCCCAGTAAACTTTAGTGGCGTTCAATACAATTTTGTTGATTATGGTGTGGATAAAGAAGGTCAGCGTATTAATTACGAGGATGTATTAGAGAAAGCACGTGAACATAAACCAAAATTGATCGTTGCTGGTGCAAGTGCCTATCCTCGTGAGATTGACTTCAAAAAGTTCCGTGAAATCGCTGATGAAGTAGGAGCTTATTTAATGGTTGATATGGCCCATATCGCTGGTCTTGTTGCAGCTGGTCAACATCAAAATCCAGTTCCTTATGCTGATTTCGTGACAACGACTACGCATAAAACATTACGTGGTCCACGTGGTGGTATGATCCTATGTAAAGAAGAGTTTGCAAAGAAAATTGACAAGTCTATTTTCCCTGGAATTCAAGGTGGCCCATTGATGCATGTAATTGCAGCAAAAGCAGTGGCTCTTGGTGAAGTTCAAGAAGATAGCTTTAAAGAATATGCGAAGAATATCATCGCAAATGCAAAACAATTAGCAGAAGGATTACAAAAAGAAGGATTAGAACTTGTTTCTGGCGGAACAGACAATCATCTATTATTAGTGGATGTTCGCTCTCTTGGTTTAACAGGTAAAGTAGCTGAGAAAGTGCTTGATGAAGTGGGCATCACGGTAAATAAAAATACGATTCCTTATGATCCAGAAAAACCATTTGTCACAAGTGGTGTTCGTATCGGAACGGCGGCTGTTACTTCTCGCGGCTTCGGAGCGGAAGAAATGAACGAAATTGCATCCATTATTGGTTTTACTTTGAAAAATCATGAGGATGAAGCGAAGTTAAAAGAAGCAGCACAACGTGTTGAAGATCTAACAAGCAAGTTCTCTTTGTATCCAGAGTATTAATAAATAGAATGCTGGCCTCATGGGTCAGCTTCTTTTTTGATCGGACCTTTTACTTGTAGATGAAGAAGTCACGCCTTAAGCATTTCGCAGCTGATCACGGCGTCTCCACTTTTCTTCATTTTTACACTTTACCGATCGAGTTGCTCTTAGCGTTTTTTTTCTGTAAAATGAGACGAAGTGAAAATAGGCTATGATTTTACAAATTAGATAGCCTTCATAAAGGAGCGATTCTAGTGGCAAAAGTATTTGTTTTTGATCATCCACTTATTCAGCATAAACTTACATATATTCGACAAAAGAATACAGGGACAAAGGAATTCAGAGAATTGGTTGACGAAGTGGCTACTTTGATGGCTTTCGAAATTACTCGTGACATGTCTTTAGAAGAAATTGAAATTGAAACACCGGTAACCGTAACAAAGTCAAAAGTGCTTTCTGGTAAGAAAATCGGGATTGTTCCGATCTTGCGTGCAGGAATCGGTATGGTTGATGGGGTTCTAAAATTAATTCCGGCGGCAAAAGTAGGGCATGTCGGTTTATATCGCGATCCAGAGACATTAACACCCGTTGAATATTATGTGAAACTTCCAAGCGATGTAGAAGAAAGAGACTTCATTGTGGTAGATCCAATGCTTGCGACAGGAGGGTCTGCGATTGCAGCGATTAACTCGTTAAAGAGTCGCGGTGGGAAAAGCATTAAGTTCATGTGCTTGATTGCTGCTCCAGAAGGCGTAGAAGCATTAAAAGAAGCTCATCCTGATGTCGATATTTATATCGCTGCTCTTGATGAGAAATTAAATGATCACGGCTATATCATTCCAGGTCTAGGCGACGCCGGTGACCGCTTATTTGGCACGAAGTAAAACGAAAAGCGGAAGTGGCTCGCCCAGGGACGACATGCTTAAGATGGTTCGGGGGGAAGGTTGTTTTTTAACCTTCACATCCGAAACAGCTTAAGACCTCGAGTCCCTAGCCACAGGAGCTGGATAAACGAAAAGCGGAAGTGGCTTGACGGAGGAATGTTGACGTCAGCCAATTTTTAATAAGATAAAGAGAGGGTGTTATTAGTGAATCGCCCAATAAAAGTGATGACCATTTTTGGGACAAGACCAGAAGCAATCAAAATGGCTCCGCTCGTACTCGAATTGCAAAAACACCCTGAGCATTTTGAATCCATCGTAACCGTAACGGCTCAACACCGACAAATGCTTGATCAAGTATTAAGCATTTTTGAGATTGTTCCTGACTATGACTTAAATATTATGAAGGATCGACAAACCTTAATCGGTGTGACCACACGTGCACTTGAAGGACTGGATAAAGTCATGAAAGAAGTAAAACCAGATATCGTGTTAGTTCATGGTGATACATCGACAACCTTTGTAGCTAGTCTTGCAGCCTTCTATAATCAAATTACTGTCGGTCATGTAGAAGCAGGTCTTCGAACATGGAATAAATATTCGCCGTTTCCAGAGGAGATGAATCGCCAACTAACAGGTGTGATAGCGGATCTGCATTTTTCACCAACTTCAAAGTCAGCTGATAATCTCATTCAGGAAAATAAACAAAAAGACCGTATTTTCATTACTGGAAATACAGCCATTGATGCCTTGAAAACAACCGTTAAAGAAGAATATAGTCATGAAGTTCTAGATTCGGTTGGAGACGACCGGTTAATTCTACTAACGGCCCATCGTCGTGAAAACTTAGGTGAACCGATGAGAAATATGTTCCGTGCGATTAAACGGATTGTTGAAGAACATAGTGATATTAAAGTTGTTTATCCAGTCCATATGAATCCAGCGGTAAGAGAAGTAGCCGATGAAATTCTCGGAAATGACTCGCGTATTCAATTAATCGAGCCGCTTGATGTTATTGATTTTCATAACTTCGCTAGCAGAGCCCATCTCATCTTAACGGATTCAGGCGGTGTGCAAGAAGAAGCGCCATCTCTCGGTGTTCCAGTCCTCGTCCTGCGAGATACAACGGAAAGACCAGAGGGAATCGAAGCAGGTACATTAAAACTCGCTGGAATCGAAGAAGAAACGATTTATTCACTAGCAAAAGAATTACTGACCAATTCGAATGAATATGAAAGAATGACTAAAGCCGCAAACCCATACGGAGATGGAGAGGCCTCCCGTCGAATTTGTGAAGCCATCCGCTTTCATTTTAATCAAACCGATCAACGTCCGGACGAATACAAGTAGGTTAGTTGAAAAACCAGCTGCATTTGTAACGGGTTCACATCAAAAGTGCAAACAATTACATATCAAAGCAATGCACATGAGAGTTCATATATGAACTCTCATGTGCATTTTTATTGGTTACATTCAGCTTTTTTCATCTAAAAAGGCTTTAAAGGGCAAAATCAGATAGGGTCTCAAGAAAAAAAGTCCTTCATAAAGCTCTAAAGGAAAAATTAATGAAAGGAATAAGAGAAATGTTTAAATAGGTCGTTTTTTTATCGGGGTCCCCCTCTACCGCATACAAACTCCTTCATAAGCAAATCCTATAAAAAAAGGAGGGCTATCTGTGAAAAAAATGAGCATAATGTTATTGTTATTTTTCCTTTTTACTACACAAGCAGTCACGGCAAGACCATCTTCTAACATACCTCCGCTACCAGCATTGGATCAATATTCAGAACAAATCGCTATTTTTATGATCAACCAAGAACTTACAGAAGATGAAATCCTCCATCTACTGCAAAAATATCCCCATATTCAACTACGGAAAACTTTTAAATATGCGTTAAACGGTTTCTCGGCCATAGGATCTCAAAAAAGTCTGGAACAGCTAGCAAAAGAAGAGCCGATTTCAAAACTATCAGTCGTGAACCATTATAAAGTTTCCGCTACCACCTATCAGCAAGGGGATAACATCAAAATTATTGGCGGTGAACAAGTAAGAGGAATATTTGACAAACAAAACAGACGTTTAACAGGGAAAGGCATCAAAATAGGGGTAATTGATACAGGCATCGATTATCGTCACGAGGATTTACGAAAAAGTTATGGAGGTGGATATGATGTCGTCGATGGGGATGGCGACCCAATGGAGACAAATGATGTAAACGGCGTGAATACTCTACATGGGACCCATGTGGCTGGTGTTATCGCGGCGAATGGTCGCATGAAAGGAGTAGCACCAGAAGCCACCATTTTAGCTTACCGTGCCCTAGGTCCAGGAGGAGCAGGCACAACAGAGCAGGTGATTGAAGCAATCGATCAAGCCATCGACGACAAGGTAGATATACTAAATTTATCACTTGGAAATAATGTGAACGGACCTGATTTGCCGTTAAGTGTAGCGCTCAATAATGCGGTTGACCATGGGATCACAGCTGTCACATCATCTGGAAATTCTGGGCCAAACATCTGGACCGTTGGTACACCTGGAACGGCTTCTAAAGCCATTTCAGTAGGTGCCTCGACCCCAACGATGAAAATCCCTTATATTGAAATAGGTGGTGAAAGGATTCGATTAGAACCTTTACAAGGCTCAGTCGAATGGGATTTAGATCGAACGTACGAACTGAAGAACGGTGGTATTGGAAAAGTGGAGCAACTAAAAAACGTTCAGGGGAAAATTGCCTTAATTGAACGAGGCGAACTTACTTTTTCAGAAAAAGTAAATAACGCAAAGAGCGCAGGTGCAATAGCCGTAATCATTTATAATAATACAAGTGGACCCTTTAGAGGAAACCTTGATCAAACGAGCACCATTCCTGTCATGAGTATGACAAAAAAAGAAGGAGAAAAACTGAAAAAGAAAATAGACAAAGGAGTTACACAGGTAAAGACTCTAATAATAGAAGAAAAAGATATTCTCGCTGACTTTAGTTCAAGAGGACCTGTTACATCCACTTGGGAAATCAAGCCCGACATCCTTGCACCAGGTGTAGCGATCACGAGCACCGTTCCAAGAGGATATCTTTCACTTCAAGGTACAAGTATGTCATCCCCCCATGTGGCAGGTGCGTGTGCGCTAATTAAACAAGCACATCCAGAATGGGGTCCGGAAAAAATCAAAGCGGCTCTTATGAACTATGCGAAGCCCCTTCGCAACAAAGAAGGAAAATACTACAAAACATATGAGCAAGGAGCTGGAAGAATACAATTAAAGGAGTCAATTGAAGCAGAAGTGTTGGTGTACCCAGCTTCTTTACAGTTTGGCAAGTTTCAGTTTTCAGATCGTATCCATGAACATGAAGCGATTGTAACAGTTGAAAATACAACTTCAAAAACAAAGAAACTCACGTTTGAGAATCCAAAACAGGAACCAGGAATAAATTGGGATATACCAATGTCTTCTTTACTAAGGGCAGGAGAAAAAAGAGATGTTACAATAAGTATGTCGGCTGACCCAAAAATCTTTAAGAAGAAAATACAAGATGGCATGCTAACGATTCGTAGTGATGGAAAAAACATTCAAGTTCCGTATTTATTTGTGTTAGAAGAACCAGATTATCCACGAGTCATGGGGTTTGACTTTGGAGCTGGGGATGAAAAAGGAACCTTTCGCTATGAAGTGTATCTACCGGGAGGGGCAGATGAGTTTGGAATTGCCCTCTTTGATGTCGATACGTATCAATTCATACAATTTATAGATTGGAAAAGAAATATAGATAAAGGCCTCATTCAACAAGAGATATCTGAGGATAAGCTTCCAACGGACGGATTGTATGTAGCAAAGGTATTTGCTAGAAAAGCGGGACAAGAAGACTGGATTGAAACGTATCTTCAAATCGAAACAAGTAGAAAATGACAAAATACGACAATAATAAATAAGTTAACGATGGTTAATATAGCGAAAAATGTGAAAAAAGTGTGAACGAAGTCAAAATTGAAAAAAAATTGCGTGTTAACACATTGACATAGATAAATGGCTATTGTATGCTTACAAAGGGTAAAATGGGAGGGCTTCCAAGAGCAAATGAACCACCTCTTTCAGTTCAATAAAATACTATTATATATTCCTCCAGTCCGCTATATTATTTTCATTCAATTAAGCTAACGATGCTTTAATCGTTATAAGTGCTTGTAAAATAATGCGATTTTTGATTATAATAAAAATAGTGTTTTGAGGTAACAATATTTTTATGTTTACAATGGAGCATTTTGAAGGTTAAAGGAATGTCTTCCTATGTGAAAATATTACCATTTCAAATCATGTCTGCTATTCTCTAGCATTCGGTCATCTTAATAAAGCGAAACCATGATTGTTCATGATTAGCCATAATGAGGTGAGGGGCACATTCATACGACCCAACAATTCAGCATAGGAGAATATACAGGTATGTCGGAATATAACATGATCTTTATCCGATCACGTAAATACATAGTTAATTTGTTAGCTGTTTATGCAATTGGTTGGGGTTTCACATCTTATCAATCAATTTTTTTAGGACTTATACTTGGTACAAGCCTAAGCCTTTTTAATTTATGGCTGTTAGTTAGAAAAACAGATCAATTTGGAGATGTGGTGGAAAAGGGCGGGAAAATGCGATCGCTAGGATTTTTATCCAGAATAGCGGCAGCAATCTTTGCAGTGATGCTTTCTTTAGAATATCCCGAGTATTTCCATCTTATAAGTGTGGTTATTGGATTAATGACATCCTATATTGTCATTATGATAGATAGTTTTTTTCAACTTTTTCATTTACATAAATAGCGGGGGAAGAGAGGTGAAAACTGATGAATCATGAAGCTCCTATGTATGAGTTTCTAGGGTTGAATTTTAATTTATCGAATGTGTTGATGATTACAGTTGCAAGTTTAATTGTATTTATCATTGCAGCCGTTTCTACTAGACAATTGGCTATGTATCCATCCGGAATGCAAAACTTTATGGAATGGGTTATGGACTTTGTCAAGGGTATTGTTAATAGTAACATGGATTGGAAAGAAGGCGGCCGATTCCATGTACTAGGAATCACCATTATGATGTATGTCTTTGTTTCTAATATGTTAGGGCTTCCATTTGCCGTAACATATGATGGAGTACTATGGTGGAAATCACCAACAGCTGACCCTGCTGTTACACTAAGTTTAGCTGCCATGGTTGTTGGACTTTCACATTATTATGGCGTCAAACTTAGAGGCGTTGGAGCATACGGGAAAGAATTCTTCAAACCATTTTGGTTTATGTTTCCAATTAAGATCATTGAAGAATTTGCAAATACATTAACGTTAGGTCTTCGTCTTTACGGTAATATTTTTGCAGGAGAAATCTTGCTTGGGCTTTTAGCAGGTGGTTTGGCAACAGGATTTTGGGGTCATATCGCAGCGATTCTTCCAACACTTGTATGGCAAGGATTTTCAGTCTTTATTGGTGCCATCCAGGCATTTATTTTTACCATGTTAACAATGGTTTATCTATCACATAAAGTGAATTCAGACCATTAAATATACCTTGTTCATTATGGACAAAAACAATTTACTTTTTATACACATTAAAGGAGGAAATTTATAATGGGTGTTATAGCAGCAGCAATAGCAATTGGTTTAGCGGCACTAGGTGCTGGTATTGGTAATGGTCTTATCGTATCTCGTACAGTTGAGGGGATTGCCCGTCAACCAGAAGCAAGAGGTATGCTTCAAACAACAATGTTTATCGGGGTTGCGTTAGTTGAAGCGATTCCTATTATCGCGGTTGTTATCGCGTTCATGGTTATTGGTGGTTAATAACTGTTAAAGGTCGTTAGAAATGGCGAAGATATATACATGTACCTTCGCCTTTCCTTTATTCACAGATTGGAAACAATCATTGAAAGAAAGCATTACTTTATAAGGTTCTATTTTTTTATTGTTTATAATTCGAAATTTCCATAGAAGAACTTCGTTACTCATATGCAGTGGCAGACTCTTGAAGGGAGTGAATCGAGGGTGTTAACAAATAGTCTAGTATTAGGTGCAGCCGCACATAGTGGATTTAACAGTGGAGACGTTGTATTCCAACTTTTGATGTTCATTATCTTAATGTGGTTGGTGAAAAAATTCGCTTGGGGTCCATTAATGGGCATCATGAAACAACGTGAAGAATTAATCGCTAGCGAAATCGAAAGTGCTGAGAAAAGTCGTAAAGAAGCGGCTCAATTATTAGAAGAACAACGTAACCTTTTAAAACAAGCTCGTACAGAGGCTCAAGAATTAGTTGAGAATGCGAAAAAGCAAGGCGATGTACAGCGTGAAGAAATTATTACGACTGCACGTTCTGAAGCAGTACGCTTAAAAGAAAATGCGAAGGTTGAAATTGAGCAGCAAAAAGAAAAAGCTGTTACGGCTATTCGCGAACAAGTATCTTCACTATCTGTGTTGATTGCTTCTAAAGTGATTGAAAAAGAATTAAATGAGAAAGACCAACAGAAGCTAATTAACGATTATATTCAAGAGGTAGGAGAAAAGCGATGAGTGTTTCTGCAGTTGCTAATCGCTACGCATTCGCTCTTTTCCAACTTGCGAAAGAACAAAAGCTTCTTAATCAATTGGAAGATGAGATTCGTGTAGTGAGAGAAGTAGTAAGCGAAAATAAAGAGTTAGACGCAGTATTAAAATCTCAAAAAATTATAATGGGGGAGAAAAAGAAGCTTATTAAGCAGGCTTTTTCAACCGTCAATCCATACTTGCAAAATACACTTATACTACTAGTTGAACGCCACAGAGAAGATCAAATTGTTCATGTGGCAGATCAATTTATTGAATTGGCTAATATTGAAAGAGGAATTGCTGATGCAAAAGTGACTTCTGTGCGTCCGTTAACAGATGAGGAGAGTCAAGCTATTTCTTCCGTATTTGCCGCTAAAACAGGAAAAAAATCTCTTCGTATTGAAAATATAGTCGATTCCAATTTGCTCGGCGGAATTAAACTCCGTATCGGAAACCGCATTTATGATGGTAGCCTCCAAGGCAAACTCGAGCGTATGGAACGTCAATTGTTAAGTTAAGTTCGTAGATAGGGGTGAAATTCATGAGCATCAAAGCTGAAGAAATCAGTGCGCTGATAAAAAAGCAGATTGAAAATTATCAATCGGAAATTAAAGTGAGTGATGTAGGTACGGTTATCTCAATTGGTGATGGTATCGCTCGTGCTCATGGTCTCGATAATGCCATGGCTGGAGAACTCCTTGAATTTTCAAATGGCGTTATGGGTTTAGCTCAAAACCTGGAAGAAAATAACGTTGGTATTATTATTTTAGGACCATATACAGATATCCGTGAAGGCGATGAAGTTCGTCGTACAGGTCGTATTATGGAAGTTCCAGTCGGTGATGAACTGATTGGTCGTGTTGTAAATCCACTTGGACAACCTGTTGATGGGTTAGGTCCTATTAACACAACAAAAACTCGTCCGATTGAAAATCCAGCATCAGGTGTTATGGATCGTAAATCCGTTCATGAACCATTACAAACAGGTATTAAAGCCATTGATGCTCTTGTGCCGATTGGACGTGGTCAACGTGAATTAATTATCGGTGACCGTCAAACAGGTAAAACATCTGTTGCGATCGATACGATTATCAATCAAAAAGATCAAGACATGGTCTGTATCTATGTTGCGATCGGACAAAAAGAATCAACTGTACGTGGCGCAGTAGAAACATTACGTAAATTTGGAGCATTAGATTATACAATCGTTGTCACTGCATCTGCATCACAACCAGCTCCAATGTTATACTTAGCTCCATATGCCGGCGTTTCCATGGGTGAAGAATTCATGTATAACGGCAAACACGTTTTAATTGTGTATGATGATTTAACAAAACAAGCATCTGCTTACCGTGAATTATCATTACTACTTCGTCGTCCTCCAGGTCGTGAAGCCTATCCAGGGGATGTATTCTACTTGCACTCCCGTCTATTAGAACGTGCAGCAAAATTAAGTGATGCTAAAGGTGCTGGTTCAATCACAGCGCTTCCGTTTATTGAAACACAAGCAGGGGACGTTTCTGCATATATCCCAACAAACGTAATTTCGATTACGGATGGACAAATCTTCTTGCAATCAGACTTATTCTTCTCTGGTGTGCGTCCAGCGATCAATGCTGGTTTATCGGTATCCCGTGTTGGTGGATCTGCGCAAATTAAGGCGATGAAGAAGGTTGCTGGAACACTTCGTCTTGACCTTGCATCATTCCGTGAGCTTGAGTCGTTTGCTCAATTCGGATCAGACCTTGATGCGTCTACAAAAGCAAAGTTAGACCGTGGTGCTCGTACGGTTGAAGTACTGAAGCAAGATTTGAACAAACCAATAAAAGTAGAAAAGCAAGTGGCGATTCTTTATGCCTTAACTCGCGGTTTCTTAGATGATATTCCAGTTCGTGACATCCGTCGTTTTGAATCTGACTATTTTGCTTGGTTAGATACTAACCATAAAGAATTGTTAGATCATATTGTAACAACGAAAGAACTACCTTCTGACGATGACTTCGCAGCTGCGATTAACGAGTTTAAAAAGACTTTCGCGGTTTCAGAATAAAAGTAATTCGTTATACGAAAAGCTCCAGGTGCCTGGAGCTGGACAGTTATCTAAGTTCAGGAAAGTTATACTTTCTGACACTATGATAAGAAATGCAACCTGATAAAGGTTGATCAAGGGTGGTGAGATTCTGTGGCATCTTTACGCGACATAAAACAAAGAATTAATTCAACGAAAAATATGGGTAAAATTACAAAAGCGATGCAAATGGTTTCGGCAGCAAAAATGAGCCGTGCCGAACTAAATGCTAAATCTTTTGTACCTTATATGGAAAAGATTCAGGAAGTTACAACCTCTGTAGCACTTAGCTCTGGGGATGCAAATCACCCTATGTTAAAATCTCGACCAGTAAAGAAGACTGGCTACATTGTTATTACAGGAGATCGTGGACTAGCAGGCTCCTATAACAGTAACGTACTACGCCAAGTGAACCAAACGATTCAAAAGCGTCATCAATCAAATGATGAATATGCGATTATTGCACTTGGTCGTGTAGGTCGAGACTTTTTTGCTAAAAGAGGAATGAATGTCATTCTAGATATTATTGGCCTTCATGACCAACCTTCCTTTTCTGATATAAAGGATTTTACGAATAAAGCAGTTAGCATGTTTTCCGATGGGACATTTGATGAGCTTTATGTTTATTACAGTCATTACGTCAATGCGATTAAGTATGATGTGACCGAGAAAAAGCTGCTTCCATTTTCAGATATGGGGTCTTCTACAAAACTGACTTCTTACGAGTTCGAACCATCTGCTGAAGAAATATTGGAAGTATTGCTGCCTCAATATGCTGAAAGCTTGATTTATGGAGCTGTTTTAGAAAGTAAAGCAAGTGAACATGCTGCTCGAATGACAGCAATGAAGAGTGCTACGGATAACGCAAATGATATTATTAATTCGTTAAGTTTGAGTTACAACCGAGCACGTCAAGCTGCTATTACACAAGAAATAACAGAAATCGTAGGCGGAGCTGCCGCTCTCGAATAAGAAAATAAAGGAGGCTTTAGAGATAATCAAAATCTCTATGCCTCAAGTTTTAATAGAACGGTAGGAGGGAAAAAGATGAACAAAGGACGCGTTATTCAAGTTATGGGTCCAGTTGTTGACGTTAAGTTTGAAAGCGGTCAGCTTCCACAGATCAATAACGCATTGGTAATCGCAAGTAGCGAAAATAATGTTGAGATCAACTTAACACTTGAAGTTGCCCTTCATTTAGGTGATGATGCAGTTCGTACGATTGCGATGTCTTCATCTGACGGACTAACTCGTGGTGTTGAAGTGATCGATACAGGTGCACCGATTTCTGTTCCTGTAGGTGATGTAACACTTGGTCGTGTATTTAATGTATTAGGAGAATCAATCGACCTCGATGCAGCACTTCCTGAAGGGATTCGCCATGACTCCATTCATAGAGAAGCCCCAACTTTTGAACAGTTATCAACAGAAGTAGAAATCCTTGAAACAGGAATTAAAGTCGTAGACCTTCTTGCTCCATATATTAAAGGTGGAAAAATTGGTCTATTTGGTGGTGCGGGAGTAGGTAAAACCGTCCTTATCCAAGAATTGATTAATAATATCGCCCAAGAGCATGGTGGTATTTCTGTGTTCGCTGGTGTTGGTGAGCGTACTCGTGAAGGGAATGACCTTTACTATGAAATGTCAGACTCTGGCGTTATCAAGAAAACAGCGATGGTATTCGGTCAGATGAACGAGCCACCTGGAGCACGTATGCGTGTTGCACTAACTGGTTTGACAATGGCGGAATATTTCCGTGATGAACAAGGACAAGACGTGTTATTCTTTATCGATAACATTTTCCGTTTCACACAAGCAGGTTCAGAGGTTTCCGCGTTACTTGGCCGTATGCCATCTGCCGTTGGTTACCAACCAACTCTTGCAACGGAAATGGGTAGATTACAAGAACGGATTACATCAACTAACAAAGGTTCTGTTACTTCTATTCAAGCAATTTATGTTCCAGCCGATGACTATACAGATCCGGCTCCGGCAACAACTTTCGCTCACTTAGATGCAACAACAAACCTTGAGCGTAAATTATCTGAAATGGGTATTTACCCTGCGGTGGATCCACTGGCTTCAACATCTCGTGCATTAGCACCGGAGATTGTTGGAGAAGAGCATTATGAGGTTTCTCGTCAAGTACAACAAACATTACAGAAGTACAGAGAACTTCAAGATATCATTGCCATGCTAGGTATGGATGAGCTTTCTGATGAGGATAAGCTTACTGTAGCACGTGCACGTCGTATTCAGAACTTCTTATCACAAAACTTCCACGTAGCTGAACAGTTTACTGGACAACCTGGATCTTATGTTCCGGTTAAAGAAACGGTTAAAGGCTTCAAGGAAATTCTTGACGGTAAATATGATCATCTTCCAGAAGATGCTTTCCGTCTTGTTGGTAGAATTGAAGATGTTATTGAAAAAGCGAAAAGCATGGGTGTAGAGGTATAATTTCGGACCAGGAGGGTAAAAAATGAAGACGGTTAAAGTCAATGTTGTTACTCCCGATGGCCCGGTTTATGAGTCAGATGTAGAGATGATTAGTACGAAGGCTCAAAGCGGTGAGCTTGGAATTCTACCTGGCCATATCCCAATGGTTGCCCCATTAAAAATCGGAGCTGTTCGTCTGAAAAATGGGGGTAAAACGGATTTCGTAGCGGTAACTGGCGGAATGTTAGAGGTTCGCCCGGACCAAGTAACGATTTTAGCACAAGCTGCTGAAACATCTGACGAGATTGATAAAGAACGTGCTTTGAAAGCGAAGGAACGTGCAGAGCAACGCCTTCAAGAGCAAAAGAAAGATAATATTGATCTCAGAAGAGCTGAATTAGCACTAAGACGTGCCATCAACCGTATCACTGTTTCAAATAAAGACTTTTAATAGAAGAAGAGCACCTCACTTTGTTGAAATGACGAAGTAGGGTGCTTTTTATTTTGGAGAAAAATAGGGATAGCCTATCGAAAACCATAAATATTCTTTTAGGATATGCAGATATTCCGCTTAATTTCGACTATTTTCCCGGGAAATATCAAAATAAACTCCTAATTTAATAAAATTCACTGAAAAAAAGAAGGGTTTTGTTTATTTCTATCGAAAAGGGTCTTCAATGGAGGAGAAGATGATTCATAAATTGAAAGAGTAGCTCATACATCTTCAACGAACCTCATTTTTTCATACGCTATTCATATAGAAAGTGAACATAAGGGTATGAAAACAAAATTTTTGAATACCGTTTAATAAGAGGGAATGGCTTCTGGTGACCCCCTCGTGTATCAAAAAATTCTCCTTTTATAAGGCTTTGTTAAAGTAATCTAATAATACAAGATAGCTTGGTCGACAGCAAAATATAACAGTGCTATAATGATATCGATTACAAAATTTTACTTATATAAAATTTTCAGATAACAAAGGGGGATGAGACATGGATTTAATGAATTTATATCAGAATAACTACTTGATTGTATTTATATTTCTATGTCTAGGGGTATTGCTACCAATTGTGGCATTATTTCTGGGAAAATTATTGAGACCACATAAGCCTTACGATACAAAATATACAACCTATGAAAGTGGAATTGAGCCATTTAGTGATTCACGGGTACAATTTCATATTCGCTATTATATTTTCGCCCTCATGTTTGTTATTTTTGATGTTGAAACAGTATTTTTATATCCTTGGGCTGTTGCATACGAAAAACTCGGAATCTTCGCCCTAATCGAAATGTTGATCTTTGTTGTCATGCTGATCATTGGACTCATATACGCATGGAAAAAGAAGGTGTTGAAATGGAGTTAAAGGTAGAGAATATTTCCCCAGAGGAAATGGAAGAATTGAGACGCAACGTATTTGTAGCAACACTCGAGCAAATCAAAGGCTGGGCACGAAGCAATTCCCTATGGCCAATGACTTTTGGTCTTGCCTGTTGTGCGATTGAAATGATGGGGGTTGGTGGAGCACACTATGACTTCGACCGCTTTGGTACGATTTTTCGGACCTCACCACGGCACTCTGATGTCATGATTGTTTCTGGAACGGTAACGAAAAAAATGGCACCTATTGTACGCCGTTTGTACGATCAAATGCCTGAACCGAAATGGGTCATTGCGATGGGATCTTGTGCAACAGCAGGTGGTCCCTATGTGAAATCATATTCAGTAGTAAAAGGGGTCGATCAAATTGTCCCTGTTGATGTATACATACCTGGTTGCCCACCAAATCCGGCCGCGCTTATTTATGGAGTAAATAAATTGAGAGAGAAAATCCGTTATGAAGCAAAAACCGGGAAGAGGGTGATGTAACAAATGAGCGATGAAAAGGATACAGACCTAGCGAAACAAAAAGCGGCAGCAGCAGCGAAGGCAAAAGCCGCCGCATTAGCGAAAAAGAAAGCAGCCGAAAAGGCTGAAGGAGAATCGGCCCCGTCCGATGACCTAGCGAAACAAAAAGCAGCAGCAGCAGCAAAAGCAAAGGCCGCCGCAGCAGCAAAGGCCAAAGCGACGGCAGCAAGTGGAAAAGCCGCTGAACCAGAAGCCAAAGAACAAAAACCATCTGTCAATCAACCATACTTAGACAAATATATGAAAGTCATCGAAGAACATATAGGGCGAGAAGTAATAGAAGACTACTATATTAATAGTCTTTCAAAAGACGTACCGACTCTTGTCATCAAAAGGAAAGCTTACTATAAAGTAGCTCAATTTCTCAAATACAATGAGCAACTCCAATTTGATTACCTATCAGAACTACATGGTACGGACTTTGAAACACATATGGAAGTATACGTACATCTATACTCCTATATAAACCAACAGTCCCTTGCCATTAAAGTGAAAATAGATCGGGATCAACCTGAAATTGACTCCCTTGCGCCACTTTGGGCTGGAGCAAATTGGCCCGAATGTGAAGCATACGACTTATTAGGAATTAGGTTTAGTGGGCACCCGAGCCTCTATCGGATTATGCTGGGGGATGATTGGATTGGTCACCCTCTCAGAAAAGATTATGAACCTTATGATGTGGAGGTATAGGCGATGTTAAGGACAGAGGAAATGCTATTAAACGTTGGACCTCAACATCCAAGTACACACGGAGTATTCCGAATTGTGTTAAAAATCGATGGAGAAATCATTCGAGAAGCGAAACCGGTCATTGGTTATTTACATCGTGGAACCGAAAAATTAGCCGAAAATCTTCAGTATACACAAATCATTCCGTATACAGACCGAATGGATTATCTGGCGGCCATGACAAACAATTATGTCCTTTGTCATGCAGTAGAAACAATGATGGACACAGAAATACCTGAGCGAGCGGAATATTTACGTATCATCACAATGGAGCTAGGGCGCATTGCCAGCCACCTCGTCTGGTGGGGAACCTTTTTATTAGACCTTGGAGCGACAAGCCCATTCCTCTATGCTTTCCGTGACCGCGAAATGATCATTAATCTCTTAAATGAAATTTCGGGTGGACGGCTAACCTTCAACTATATGCGTGTTGGAGGAGTCAAATGGGATGCCCCTGAAGGCTGGGTCGAAAAAGTAAAAGAATTCGTTCCTTATATGAGAGAACAGCTCGAAGGCTACCATGAACTCGTAACAGGAAATGAAATTTTTCTTAGCCGGGTAAAAGATGTTGGAACCTACACAAAAGAAGAAGCTCTCGAATATTCATTAAGTGGAGCCAACCTTCGCTGCACGGGAGTCAAATGGGATTTACGTAAAAATGAACCCTATTCGATTTATAATCGTTTCGATTTTGATATTCCTGTTCAAAAAAGTGGTGATGCCTGGGCCCGCTATCAAGTTCGATTTGCTGAAATCGAAGAGTCATTGAAAATCTTGGAACAAGCAGTGGAACAAACTCCAAACGACGGACCGATCCTAGCCAAAGTGCCAAAAATCATTAAGGCACCAAAAGGGGAAGCATACGTCCGAATTGAGTCTCCGAGGGGAGAAATAGGTTGCTATATTGCGAGCGATGGAAAAAAAGAACCGTATCGACTGAAATTTAGGCGGCCATCATTCTATAACCTTCAGATTCTCCCTAAACTATTAGTAGGTGAGAATATATCAAACTTAATCGTCATTTTGGGGGCTATTGATATTGTCCTCGGGGAGGTCGATGGATAATGATCAATGATCTTTTACATGCGAGCCCAAGTCTTCTTCATTTTGGGTACTTCTTTTTATTGGCTGTCCTCTTTCTTTTTGTCGTACTAGGGTTTGTGACCTATGTCATTTTGGCCGAACGAAAAGTACTAGGATTTATCCAGCTTCGCAAAGGTCCAGATCAGGTAGGAGGCTCATGGGGGCTATTACAGACGGTAACCGATGTACTGAAGCTTTTACTAAAGGAAGACACGATCCCAAAACTTGCGGATCGTCCATTATTTATTCTGGCACCGATCCTGGCTTTTGCTCCAGCCTTTATGGTACTGGCTGTTATTCCCTTTACGGAGCACTTTCAATTTGCAGACATTAGCGTTGGACTGCTGTACTATATCGCAATTTCAGGTTTGACAACGTTAGCAATTGTGACAGCAGGCTGGGCATCCAATAATAAATATGCTCTGCTTGGAGCCATGCGGGGCGCAGCACAAATGATTTCATACGAGATCCCCCTTGTCATGTCAGTAGTGGGAGTCATTTTATTAACAGGAAGTTTGAATTTGAACGATATTGTCCTAGCACAGGAAAAGGTTTGGTTTATTGTCCTTCAGCCAATCGCTTTTATCGTCTTCTTTATCGCGGCGGTTGCTGAATTGAACAGGATCCCATTTGACCTTCCGGAATCAGAATCTGAGTTAGTAGCAGGCTATTATGTCGAATACTCCGGCTTTCGATTTGCCTTCTTCATGCTTACCGAATATGTGTATATGTTTGCGATGTCTGCTTTAATTACGGTGTTGTTCTTAGGTGGTTGGATGCCATTACCTTTCCTTGGCTTTATTCCAGGTGCGGTATGGTTCTCCTTGAAGTTTAGCGTTGTTGTGTTTGTTTTACTTTGGATGCGTGCTACCTTTCCACGTGTTCGTGCCGATCAATTAATGGAGTTCGGTTGGAAGGTCCTGTTACCTGTTTCCTTAGCCAATATTTTCTTAACGGCCATCCTGAAAGAGTTATTCAACTTTTTGTAAGAGCGAACCGTTTCTAGTCGAACGAATGTGTAAAAGAAGAAATCCATTGTGAATGATTTAGAGGAATAGAACTTTACTGTTTTTCCTGGATTGTAAATGAGGAAATCAAGAGGTGATAAGATGCTTGGATTACTGAAAGGTTTAAAATATACGCTGAAAAATCTGGCACGAGAAAAAGTAACTTATAAATACCCAGATGAGCCGCTACCACTTCCAGATCGATTTCGTGGGATACAAAAATTTTATCCGGAAAAGTGTATCGTCTGTAACCAATGTGCTAATATTTGTCCAACAGACTGCATTCAATTGATTGGGAAAAAACATCCCGATCCGGCAAAAAAAGGAAAAGTGATCGACACCTATGATATTAACTTCGAAATTTGTATCTTATGTGATTTATGTACAGAGGTTTGTCCGACTGAGGCGATTATCATGACCAATAACTTTGAATTAGCAACCTATAGTCGTGACGATCTTTTCAAAAATCTCGAATGGCTGGATGAAAATGATGAGAATATTCGGCAGGTGAATAAGCCATGATGTCTGGAGAATTTATCGCCTTCTTATTACTGGCCTTAATCGCGGTAACAGGCGGTGTACTCTTATTAAATTTGACGAAGGTCATTCACATGGTCTTGGCCTTAGTCGCAACTTTTATTAGTATCGCAGGAATTTATATTCTTTTGTCTGCCGAATTTCTCGCCATTGTCCAAATTCTCATCTATTCAGGTGCCATCACCATTATCATGCTTTTTGGCATCATGTTAACGCGTCACGATGATAGCGAAGAGAAGCGAGACGGTTGGGGAAAAAGACTCATTCTTTTCCTCGGTGTTGCAGGGTTTGCTGCAGTTGTTTATGTAGGAATTTACAACCTTGATTTTCCACAAATGGCACAAACGCTTCATGAGAACAATACAGAACAAATCGGGATGGCCCTTTATGCAAAATATATCATTCCCTTTGAATTAACATCGGTGATCCTGTTAGTGGCCTTGATTGGAGCGATTATACTAGCGAAAAAGGATGAAGAAGAGGAGGTAGATAAATAATGAATTCCGTTCCGATTTCTGCCTATCTTGCTCTCGCCTTAATCCTATTTTGCATTGGCTTGTACGGTGCCTTAACAAAGCGAAATATGGTGATTGTGTTAATCTCGATTGAGTTAATGTTAAATGCAGTGAATATTAATTTTGTGGCTTTTAGTAAATTGGGGATAGCGCCATCGATTGATGGTCAAATATTTGCCCTGTTTGGGATGGCGGTAGCAGCCGCAGAAGCTGCTATTGGATTAGCGATTTTGATCGCCTTATATCGTAATCGTAAAACAGTCAATATAGACGAAATGGATACGATGAAGCATTGAGTGTGATGAAATACGAAAGATTCAACTATGTGAGAAAAGGTTTGATATGAATAATAGAAACCATTAAATATCCTATTAGGCTATTTACGATAGCTGTAAAAGTAGGAAGCTTCATCATTTTATAAAAGGTCAAATATAGATTAACTTAGGTTAACACCTCAGACCACGTTCAAAAAGGGGGGTCAAAAATTGATGGAGAGCGCATGGATCATACCGCTATTTCCGCTATTATCGTTTCTCGTTCTAATCGTTTTCGGGAAGCGGTTAAAAGAGGCAAGTTTCAAGATTGCTATTTTCTTAACATTGGCTTCTCTTGTCTATTCATTAATTGTGTTAGTTGAGCGACTTACGGCTCCAACCTATAAGGCGGAAGCCGTTTGGTTGAACATAGGAGAAATAGAATTAACCGCCGGATTTGAAGTCAATCAATTAAACGCATTAATGTTAGTTATCGTATCGCTTGTCAGCTTTCTTGTACATACGTATTCGGCAGGCTATATGAAAGGAGAAGACCGATTTTCGGTGTACTATGCCTATTTAGGCTTATTCACCTTCGCGATGCTTGGTCTTGTACTCTCGCCGAATTTATTGCAAACCTATATTTTCTGGGAACTAGTTGGAGTCGGTTCCTTCTTATTAATTGGGTTTTATTTTTACCATGAAGAGGCCAAACAGGCCGCAAAAAAAGCCTTCATTATGACTCGAATTGGTGATGTTGGCTTATTCATTGGGATCCTTCTATTATTCTGGCAAGTCGGTAGCTTTGAATACGACGAAATTTTTCAGGCTGTTGATCAAGGTGTGATTTCGGGGGGAATGATTACTTTAATTGCGATTCTGATTTTTATTGGGGCAATGGGGAAATCAGGTCAATTTCCACTTCACACATGGCTACCTGATGCGATGGAAGGTCCCACACCTGTATCAGCATTGATTCATGCCGCAACAATGGTGGCAGCGGGTGTTTATTTAGTCGCTTCATTATTTCCGCTCTTTGCAGCAAGTGAAACAGCGCTTCTGACCATTGCCATTGTCGGGGCGATTACGGCGATTTTTGCAGCTAGTATTGCGCTTGTTCAAACAGATATTAAACGAGTGTTGGCCTATTCAACGGTAAGCCAGCTTGGTTACATGATGCTTGCCCTTGGGTCTGCTGGTTATGTCGCAGGAGTCTTCCATTTAACGACACATGCCTTCTTTAAAGCACTCTTATTCTTAGCGGCAGGAAGCGTCATCCATGCCGTTCAGATGCAGGATATCGAGAAATTGGGCGGACTGCGGAAGAAATTACCGATGACAAGTCTTCTCTTTTTAATCGGGACAATGGCGATAAGCGGGGTTCCACTGCTTTCAGGATTTTTTAGTAAAGAGGAAATCCTCATTAGTACTTGGAATGCCGGACATCCTGTACTATTCACATTAGCAGTGATCACGGCTTTCTTAACCGCCTTCTATATGTTCCGCTTATTCTTCATGATTTTTACAGGAGAGACAAGAGGAGAAGTGAAGGATGTTCATGAATCACCGTCCATTATGATGTTACCGATGATCGTGTTGGCTGTGTTAGCCGTTGTAGCAGGCTATATGCAAACACCATGGTTTGGAACATTTTTGGGAGATTGGTTGACAGAAGGCACGAGTTCATTAGGATCTGGCCATGTTGAAGGTCCTGTTTGGATCATGATTGTCGTGACGGTTCTTTCCTTGCTCGGTATTTATCTCGCCTGGCTTATGTACGGAAAACGATCGTTATCACGTGACTGGCTATCAAGCAAAATGCCACTCGCCTATAACGTTTTATACAATAAGTACTATATTGACGAGTTTTATCAGTATACGGTCGTATATGTGACAAGGGTGTTCATCCTCTTTCTTCAGTTTATTGAATGGTTCCTTGTGGAAGGAACGGCCAAAATGATTACCATTACGGTAAAAGGTTTAGCCAAACTAGGATCAACACTGCAAAATGGGCAAATACAGATGTATGGAATGGTTGCCTTTGTTGGTTTAGCCTTACTTGTTGTCATTTATGCCTTAACAGGGGGGTATTTATAATGAATCTACTATCTATCTTAGTTTTCTCCCCTCTTTTAGGAATATTGGTCTTACTATGTATGCCAAAAACGAAGGAGTATTGGCTGAAAGGGATCGGATTATTTGCGACATTACCTGCTCTTGTCCTTTCATTAAGCGCCTTTTTCCAATATCGTTCAGGTGCTAGTTTGACAAAATGGGATGAGCAGCTTAACTGGATTTCCTTTAAAAACCCGATTCAATACGGAGATTTATTTTCGATTCAATATGAATTGGGTGTCGATGGTTTATCACTCTTGATGATCGTGTTGACGGCGATCATTGCTACACTTGCTTCCATTGCTTCGATTCAGATCAAGCAAGAATGGAAAGGCTATTTCATCCTGTTTTTGCTTCTTGAGATCGGAATGCTTGGAGTATTTGCAGCTGAAAACTTGATTTTGTTTTTCCTTTTCTTTGAACTGACACTCGTTTCTACCTTTTTCTTAATTGGAAAATGGGGGTATCTGGAAAGGGAGAAAGCAGCATATAGTTTCTTAATTTATAATGGCTTAGGTTCAGCGATCCTTCTCATTGTTATCATCGTCTTGTTTGCTCGAACAGGAACATCCAATATTGAAGCATTACAAGCGATTATGACAAGCGATCATCCAGATCTTGTATCAGGGATTTCTGAGCAGCTGAAGTATGGACTGTTTATCGCCTTGTTTATTGCCTTTGGGATTAAGCTACCAACTTTTCCATTGCATAGATGGATGGTACGAGTTCACGTCGAGGCTCCGCCAGCCATTGTTATGCTTCACTCAGGAATCCTATTAAAAATTGGTGCCTATGGGTTAATCCGCTTTGGACTAGGTATTTTCCCTGAACCTTTTCAAGACTTTGCACCTTTTCTAGCCTTTCTTGGGGTCATTAATTTATTGTACGGCGCCTATCTTGCGTTAAACCAGAAAGATTTCAAGATGGTGCTTGCGTATTCCTCGATTTCACATATGGGAATTGTGTTGATGGGGTTAGGTTCCTTAAATGAAGCAGGCATACAAGGAGCGATGTTTCAAGTCGTATCACACGGATTAATTTCCGCTTTGTTTTTCTTCCTTGTGGGGGTGCTTTACGAACGAACCGCAACAACCAAGATTCCAGAGCTTGGTGGAATGGCAAAGGTCATGCCTGTTACGTCAGGGTTCTTCTTGGTCGCAGCCATGGCAATGCTCGGATTACCAGGAATGTCAGGTTTCATTAGTGAGTTTATGGCTTTCCTTGGTTTGTTTGAAGAAATGCCGGTGCTCGCTGCAGTCGGGACAATGGGAATTATTATGACGGCTGTGTATATTCTTACAAAGGTACTTGGGATTACGTATGGAAAAGCAAAACCTGAGTGGACTGGAGTGAGCGACCTTCGTAAGGTTGAATATATTCCAGCACTTGTATTAACAGGGTTAATCGTTTTGATTGGTGTATATCCTCAGGTACTAGGTGAACCGTTACAAGCAACGATTGATCTGATGATGCTTAGGATAGGAGGGTGATGAAGGATGGATCTTGAAACATTGTTATCGTTTGAATGGGGAATCATGATGCCGGAGTTCATCATCCTTGGGGTCGCAACCGTTATGACGTTACTTGATTTATTTATGCCAAAAGGTCTAAAAAGAAAAATCCTTGGTTGGATTGGTTTTGCGGGTATTTTGGCTGCGATTGTGTCGTTAATCGGATTGCTTGATTATCCTGTAACAACTATTTTATTCGATACTTTTAGGCTTGATAGCTTTGCCAAAGCATTTAAATTGATTTTACTCGTTGGTGCGGCGCTGGTGATGCTACTTGCGATCAGCTATGAACCGAAGGAAGGTTTGACAGAATATAGAAGTGAGTTTTTCTATCTGTTTTTGACGGCTCTTTTAGGAGCCATGATCGTGACGTCAAGTGGGGACTTGATTACGTTATACGTAGGGCTTGAGCTTCTATCCCTTTCTTCCTATATTTTAGCTGGTTTACGGAAGGAAAATCGTAGATCCAATGAGGCCGCAATGAAATATGTGGTGAACGGCAGCATCTCAACAGCGATCACATTATTTGGGGTGAGCTATGTATACGGTTTAACCGGTACGACCAATATCGCTGCGATGCGTGAAATACTACTGGCCCTAAATGATTCTCAATCGGTTTATTTACTTGTTATTAGTTTTCTTATGATTTTCGTTGGTTTATCGTTTAAAATTGCCGCTGCTCCATTCCATATGTGGGCACCTGATGTGTACGAAGGTGCACCAACACCTGTTACCGCCTTTTTAAGCGTCGTTTCGAAAATAGCGGGCTTTGTCCTTCTTGTTCGAGTCATGCTGTCCATTTTTGCCAACGCTGTGACAGATGGGCCGAACTCAACCTCTATTTTATTAACGATGGAGGATACGATCGCCTTTATCGCAGGTGTGACAATGGTGGTCGGGAATGTTGTTGCGTTACAACAGAAGAATATGAAACGGCTTTTTGCTTACTCAAGCATCGCCCATGCGGGTTATATTTTGGTAGCGATTGCTTCGCTTTCACTGTTCATGTTTGATTCCTTATGGTTTTATTTAATCGCCTACTTGTTCATGAATTTGGGAGCCTTTGCGATTATTCAAACGTTAACAGAAAAGTCGGATTCAGAGGATTCTAGTCATTTTTCGGGACTTTACACCCGAGCTCCGATACTCGCTGTAGCAATGGCTGTAATGATCTTATCTCTTGCCGGAATTCCAGGTACGGCCGGCTTTATCGGTAAGTTAAATATTATTACAGGAGCCTTGGTACGTGAACAGGCGAACTATGTTCTAGTGTCGGTGATGATTGCGACGACAGTCATTTCTTACGTATTTTATTTTGGAATTATGGTTCAAATGTTTTTCCGAAAAGCGAAGGTGAAAGATCCGATCAAAATTCCTGTAGGGACGGGCATCGTGATTGGGGTCTGTGCAGTAGCTACGGTTTTACTCGGAATTTTTCCCAACATCGCATTTGACTTTTTACAAGCACAGTTTTACGAATTTGGGGACTTTTTACGGTAAAGGATTGCTATACTAAGAAGGAGTAGGACATTGCTCCTTCTTTTTTAGTGTAGAGAATCTGAGACATTGCTCTTTCTTTGAAGTTCTTTGAAATATATTTGACATAATTATGTAACATTTGAAACCTTTTGCTCCTCTCATTCGTTTAATAAGAAGGACACCTTTGTTTTCTATTAGAAACGAAATGGATCAAATGACTAACAGCTTTTCAGGAAAAGGAGGGAGAATACTATTTTAGCGGGATATGGACAACAGGCATTATTAAGTATCATCTCACATCTTGCCTTTATTGCGGTTGCGTGGTGGGCATTACAAGCACTAAATTTCGAAAAATTATTACGTGTAAATCGGGTCTTTCAAGCAAGGTTGCTGTATATCTTATTATCGATTGTCATTGGATCGATTGTGAGTAACTTTTTTCTTGATTATTTAGTATGGTCTCAGCAACTCCCATTTATCATGGATTAGGAAAAATGGTAAAAACTTAGGTCTTCGTACATGTTCCCAAGTTGGGCATTTTTTAGTAGAATTCAATAAGGTATGGAATCTGTTTTTTCGAAATCAGAATACAGAAAGTTCTGATTACTATGGGCAGAAAGTATAAATTAGGAGATACCCGATTACTTAACGTAAAGTTAAGTACGATGGACACCTTAGATAAGATATAGAAAAGTTTACGAAGACCACAAAAAATAAATGATACATAGATCTATTATCATTCATTTTTTGCAATGCCGAATGTCAAAAAGTGACGATAATTCATAAGTATGTTACTTCCTCCCTTGGTAACAATGGTAATAAGGGGAGTGGAGTATACAATGAAAAAGATCTTATACGTATTACTAAGTTTATCGGTGGTTGGTTGCATCCTACTGAATATAGCGAGTGCTAAAGAGTCACCTGATCTATTTGAAATGGCTTCTATTTTAGAACATGAGAATATGATCATCAATGAATGGTCTTTACATGCAAGGGAAAAGCTGGAAACCGTTCAAATTGAACAGAAAGTAGATCAATTAATGGAACAGTTTCCTGAGTGGGACTGGGAAATAACAGAAGACGAAGAAAAATGGGAAACGACAGCCTTTTCTCCAATGGAAAAGGGTGTAAGTGAAACCATTCGTATTATTTCCACGAAGACAGAAAACCAAGCTCAAACCTATATGATTTACGAGGTTTTGGGAGAAGGTTGGGGTGAGGAAACAAAGGAATTACTTCAAGCCTCTGTTTTTGAAAAAATAAACGACGTATTTCATGGAAAACCTACTATTTTCTCTTGTGTATATAGCGAATTCGGTGATAAGATGAATAAGGCTTTGCCTAGCAGGGTAAAAGACTTATTAAAGGCTTTTCAAGCTCAGGAAATTGAAACGTTAGAAGAGAATACCTTTATCGCTACAACAGCCTATTCACCGCTGTTTGCTGGGATGATTAAAGGACCGACAGAAGAAATGAATTTGCAACTTGGCGTTAGAAAACAAGGATTGGGCGGTGAAACTACCCTTGTAGTTGGCACACCAATCATTACGATTGAATATTAATATAAAGAAAATGGACGCGGAGGGGAATACTTTGGATAATATCATCGTCCGTGGCGGAAAAAGGTTAAGCGGAACCGTTAAAGTAGAGGGGGCAAAAAACGCTGTTTTACCTGTTATCGCCGCAACACTGTTAGCAAGTGATGGGAAAAGTATCATTCGAGATGTGCCTACGCTCTCCGATGTATATACTATCAATGAAGTTTTACGTTTCTTAAATGCCGAGGTGGCATTCAAAGATAATTGTGTAATCGTGGATGCATCAAAAGAGTTAAAGGTAGAGGCACCATTTGAATATGTACGCAAAATGAGAGCATCTGTTTTAGTGATGGGCTCACTATTAGCAAGAAATGGCCGTGCGAGAGTAGCATTACCAGGCGGTTGTGCAATTGGATCTCGTCCGATTGATCAGCACTTAAAAGGCTTTGAGGCCATGGGTGCAGTAGTGAAAGTAGGAAATGGGTTTATTGAGGCCGAAGCACAAAATGGACGCTTACATGGAGCTAAAATTTATTTGGATTTCCCAAGTGTTGGTGCAACAGAAAATATCATGATGGCAGCCGTTCTTGCAAAAGGAACGACGGTTATCGATAACGTAGCAAAAGAACCTGAGATTGTAGATTTAGCGAATTTCCTTAATAAGATGGGTGCAAAAGTAAAAGGTGCTGGTACAGGAACGATCAAAATTGAAGGTGTGGCTGTTTTATTTGGAACGGAACACCATATCATCCCTGATCGAATCGAAGCCGGTACATTTATGGTAGCTGCTGCCATTACAGGTGGGGACGTGCTTGTCAAAGGAGCAGTACCGGAACATTTAACCTCTCTTGTCGCAAAAATGGAAGAGATGGGTGTTAAGGTCCTTGAAGAAGAAGACGGGCTTCGTGTCATTGGTTCAAAGGATTTAAAAGCGGTTGATATTAAAACAATGCCACATCCTGGATTCCCGACAGATATGCAATCACAAATGATGGCTCTCATGCTTCAGGCAAAAGGGACATCGATGATTACAGAAACCGTATTCGAAAACCGTTTTATGCATGCGGAAGAATTCCGTCGGATGAATGCGGATATTAAAATTGAAGGTCGTTCGGTTATCATAAACGGACCATCTGATATACAAGGTGCAGAAGTCGCTGCAACCGATCTTCGTGCGGCAGCTGCGTTAATCCTTTCAGGTCTTGTAGCCGATGGGATTACACGTGTCACTGAATTAAAGCATTTAGATCGTGGGTATGTCAATTTCCATGAGAAATTAGCTTCTCTTGGTGCGGATATCGAAAGAGTTCAAGAAGAGGTTGAAGATGCTTCATACGAACAGCCGTATGTCTCTGATCTTAATGCTTAAAAACATATTGTAAAAGACCGCATGTTCAGCCAAATGCGGTTTTTTCATGTAAAAAAACAATTCCTTCGCTTTAGGCTCTTCTGAATGATTATCGCTTTGTGTCGAATCATTGATCAATCGAGAATTTCACATATACAGTAGCCATTTTCGTCGATACATCCCGATTATCGACCATAAATTCCCCGCTTTCGATCATAAACCCATTTATCCCTTACTGATCCTTTCGAGCAAATAGCAACATGATTTGTGAAAGAAATTTTTTTAAAAAACTTCCAACTCCCACCATTTAATCCAACTATTTCTCCGCCATATCTATCTTTTCCTTTTATACGAAAAATATACAAGGGTAGAATTTTTGTCATAAACGCTTGTCCAATTCCATATGAATGAATTGAGTAATAGATTTTTGCGTGAAAGGAAGGTCGCCGGATCATGACTCGAATCAACAATGACAGGTAGAAAACAGATCTGGCTGACAAGCGTTCATGAATGTAGGAGAGCCATTATTCTTACCGTCGTAGCGTATCTTTTTGGAATCAGAAACCAACCGGATCGTTTAACAGGGCATATTTCATTCAGTATGGAGGATAATCATGAAGAAATTCAAACCGGTCGTACTACTAGGGGCACTACTATTCATTGTCACACTGATGATTCCAACGATACTTGTACTCCCATTTGGTGAAGAAAAAGTAATCGGAAAGCTGGGCGAGAAAGTGGAAGAATCAAATTCAAAGTCTGACGGTAATGCTACAGGATCTCTATCCATGGAGGTGGCCGTCTACCGGACCGAGAAACAAGATGTCGAGAAGCTAGCTCTTGAAGAATATGTGAGGGGCGTTGTCGCGTCAGAAATGCCAGCTGATTTTGCAAAAGAAGCTTTAAAAGCGCAATCCCTAACAGCCCGAACATATATTGTGAAGCAGATGATGAGTGATCAGAAACTAGATCTTCCAAAGGATGCGAATGTAGCGGATACGGAGTTTTATCAAGTGTATAAAAGTGATGAAGAATTGAAGGAAATTTGGGGACCTGATTATAGTTGGAAAATCGAAAAAATTAAAGAAGCCGTTCAGGAAACAGAAGGTCAAATTTTGACGTATGAAGGTACACCGATTGATGCCACTTTTTTCTCGACAAGTAATGGTTTTACAGAAAACTCAGAAGCCATTTGGTTAAATCCTCTTCCTTATTTAAAGAGTGTTGAAAGTCCGTGGGATAAACAGTCTCCTAAATTTATAGGTCAAAAAGTAATCCCGATTAAAGAGTTCGAAGCAAAACTAGGTGTGAAGCTACCAAATGATGAAACAATTGGGCAGATAACCGAACGGACCGCTGGTAAACGAGTGGGAAAAGTAAATATTAATGGAAAAGAAGTAACAGGGAAAGATATTCGTGAAAAATTAGAGTTGATGTCAACCGATTTTACATGGGAACGCAAGGGAAATAATATTGTGATTACAACGAGAGGCTATGGTCATGGGGTCGGGATGAGTCAATACGGAGCAAATGGAATGGCTGAAGAAGGAAAGAAATATCAAGACATCGTTCAGTACTATTATCAAGGGATTGAGATCACCAATTCAGATCCGTTTATCACAACGATAACAGCGAAGAATTGAACTACCCACCACTTAATTTCTGATGAAATTTGAAGTGGGGGATTCCTGCGAACTCCGTTCTATCGAACAGATATTGAGCAGGCTAGCCCCGTCGCACCGACGGTTAGCAGTACAAACGACTAATTTAGCCTCCTGCCGGTCATGCAAACTTGTACGTTGGCTCGCCACACGTCCTACTTTAGCTAAGGATTAGCAACTTCGGTACGTGTGGGACGAAAGAACGTTGAAGATTTTACCTAGCAGACGTTTTTCCTGCTAGAACCTCCTATCTTCAGTTTTCAAAGAACAACTTGTACAGGTATATTATACCACACAAACACATGTTTCGCTACGCAAAAAGACGATTCATCTCCCACTTATTTTTGGGCATTGCCCTTCACAAAATTGAAGTGGGAGTCTTCTCGCCTAAAATGATAAATACGAGGGACAGTTCCGCACCGCTAATAGCGAAGTGGAACTGTCCCTTATATGTGCAAAGCGATCTAGTTTACATGGGGGGTTTATTTTCTTTTTGAAGCAGCTTCTAATTTCTGCAACTGTTTTCCGAGCTTTGGGAAACGCTTGTTTTGATAAGCACCATATACAACCCAAGAAGCGACGAGCACACCTATAATATCTTTGACGACATCAATCATCGTGGCGGAACGGTAAGGAACAAAGGATTGATGAATCTCATCTATGATCCCATATAACGAAGCGATAAGGAGACAAACAAGATTCAGTGTAGGCGAAAGCCCCCTCACCGTTAACAAAGCAAGCACAAGTAGCACATAAAGAATCGCAAACTCTACTAAATGGAGCGATTCTTTGATAAAGGCATCCCAATCTAAATCTGGCAACTCTACTAACGCATTAGCAGGCCTGCTGGACATGATCCAAATGGCGATCATATAAAAGAAGGGGAGTAACCGTAACACTAGTTTGACTATGGATATCGTAATCACCTTCTTTCTATGATGAACGTTTTTTTCTAGTAAAAAGGATTTTTCCTAAAAAAGTTCGACAAAGCGCTTTATAGATGATGCGGAAAGGTTAAGACCCGAACCATTTCTCCCCCTATTCCCTAGTAGAATCCACTGTGTTACTAGTCGAACAGAACCGCTTGATGTGGGGAAGGATGATAGAAAAATAGGGTCAGAAAATGTTTTTATCATAATTATGAATAATTATAAACGTTTTGTCGAAAAATAAGCAGTAAAAATTTTTTTAAAAAAAGGTATATAATCTCAGCAATTTGATCAGAATGATTGCTGAGGTGATGATAAATGAGAGAGGAAGAAAAACAACCTTCTCGAGGTTCAAAGTTAAAACGCTTTTTCAAAAAGCGTTGGGTATTTCCAGCTGTTTATATTGCGAGTGCAGCCCTTATTCTAACCGCGGTTCTATGGTACCAAAACAGCAGCACGGACAATGCAATCGATTCTGACGAGTTCGACTACAGTGCAATCGATGTCCCAGGTGATGATTTCAAAGAACCAGCAGTTGAAGTAAACCGTTCAATGGAAAGTGTGGTCCTTCCCCTAAACGGAAAAGATCGCGACAATGCAGTAATTCAAAAGAAATTCTATGATGATAATGCTAAGGCAGAAGAACAAGAAGCGGCTCTTGTCGTTTACAAAAACCAATATCATCCAAATACAGGAATTGATATTACGGTAGAAGAAAGCGACGCATTTGATGTTGTTGCAGCATTGAGTGGTACCGTTATAAAAGTCCAAGAAGATTCACTTCTAGGAAATGTCATCGAGATTGAGCACGAAGATAATGTGATCACACATTACTCATCAATCAAGGACATGAAAGTGGAAATCGGCGATGAAATTGAGCAAGGGCAAGCTCTTGCTACAGCTGGACAAAGCCAATTTAATGAAGGAGCAGGCACGCATGTTCATTTTGAAATTCGTAAAAATGGTGTACCTGTGAATCCTGAAAGCTATTTAGATAAACCGTTAAGCGATATAGAAGCTGAAGGTACAGAAACGACAGAAGCTGCAGATTCGAAAGAAGAATCAGCAGATAACGGTGTAAGTGAAGAAGAAGCTACAGAGGAAGAGGACTCTATGAAGGAAGATACGGATTCTACAGAAGAAGAATCTACTGAAGAAGAGACACCAGCCGATGATAGCAAAGACAAAGAAACAAACAATACAGAAAATCAAGATGCATAAAGTGTAAAAAAAGGTGTCAGGCACCCAATTTGGTGCCTGACACCTTTTTTATTTGTAAGCATGATGATGGTTACAAATGGCCTTTTGTATGCTCAGCATGCGTTTTACCCCGTGAATAACTTAATCCTCTCGTACATTAAATGCCTTTAAAGTAGAAAAAGGATTTTCTAGCAAAGCCATTTACCTCGTATTCAAGCAAACGGTGTTTCATCACATATCGTAAAAATATTCCCAGTTTTTTGACTCAATTATTTAATTTGTGCATATTCCTCAATTCAAGCTAATAAACTGTTACAAACCTTACAAAGAGAGTGTTTGAGGTGATGAGTCGTTTGTGATGAACATAGATATAGCTCTAGAACCTGTTTATTCATTGTAATTTCAGAAAGCCATTGCTTTCTGCCGTATGAAGCCCATTAGATCATGCGGATATCCAATAATTCACGAACTAAAAAACGAGTCTCATTTCACACTTCTCACATCCAAATTGGGGAGGGCGAGTGGTGTGCACGATTACATCAAAGAGAGAACTATCAAGATTGGGAAGTATATCGTGGAGACGAAGAAAACAGTTCGCGTGATTGCGAAGGAGTTTGGCGTATCCAAAAGTACAGTCCATAAAGATCTAACGGAAAGACTTCCTGAAATTAATGCAGAGCTTGCTAACGAAGTAAAGGAAATATTAGATTATCATAAATCCATCCGCCATCTACGGGGAGGAGAAGCAACCAAACTAAAGTATAAAAAAGAAGAGTTCGAAGAAGAGCCGGTGAAATAACCGGTTTTTTTTATTCGATTATGTGTATGATGATGAGGTGGAAAAAGGGTCTCTTATGTATGTATAAAGAGGTGTATATGTTTTATTTTTGACAAAACAAGAAAATTAGACAAATCCGCACAAAAAACCACAGGATTTCTAGATAAAAAGTACCTTGTTGTCTGTAAATATGATAGAATAAGCAATTGGGAAAGAACTTGGTTCGAGGAAAAATACAAAGAAGTTGTTAGGCGATGCTAATCATTCGTTGAAAGATGTATAGAAAAAGGTTAACATCAGCCGTACACATAGAGCATCAGGGAATCCGAATAAAACCAGGAACACCGGTGCTGACATCGATCGTTTAAATGCATAGGGAAAGATCATTTACGTCAATCGAAAGTCATGCATGTTGACGAGATAAAATAAAAGCATCCGGCCAATACCACAAGGAGGAAAAGCTCAGAATGTTCGCAAGGGATATCGGAATAGACTTAGGAACAGCTAACGTATTAATTCATGTAAAAGGCCGTGGGATTGTATTGAATGAACCATCCGTTGTGGCGATTGACAAAAATACAAACCGAGTATTAGCAGTAGGAGAAGAAGCGCGTCGAATGGTTGGACGGACACCAGGGAACATTGTGGCGATTCGCCCGTTAAAGGACGGGGTCATCGCTGATTTTGATGTGACCGAATCGATGCTCAAGTATTTTATCAACAAGCTAAATGTAAAAGGGTTTCTTTCAAAACCACGTATTCTCATTTGTTGCCCAACGAATATTACAAGCGTTGAGCAAAAGGCTATTAAAGAAGCAGCTGAGAAAAGTGGCGGTAAGAAAATCTATCTAGAAGAAGAACCAAAGGTTGCGGCAATCGGAGCAGGAATGGACATCTTCCAACCAAGTGGAAATATGGTGGTAGACATCGGTGGCGGAACGACAGATGTAGCTGTTTTATCAATGGGAGACATTGTAACCGCCAATTCGATCAAAATGGCTGGAGATAAGTTCGATGCTGAAATTCTTTCTTATATTAAAAAACAATATAAGCTTTTAATCGGAGAGAGAACGGCTGAAAATATTAAAATAACGATTGGAACGGTTTTTCCTGAGGGAAGACAAGAAGAAATGGATATTAGAGGTCGTGATATGGTTTCAGGACTTCCACGCACAATTTCCGTGTCATCGGTTGAAGTGGAGAAAGCGCTTCGTGAATCCGTTACCGTTATTACACAGGCAGCGAAAAGCGTGTTAGAACGCACACCACCTGAACTTTCTGCTGACATTATTGATCGTGGTGTCATTTTAACAGGCGGTGGGGCATTGCTTCATGGCATTGACCAGCTTCTTGCTGAAGAGTTAAAAGTACCAGTATTAGTAGCAGAAAGCCCAATGGATTGTGTTGCGATCGGAACGGGTATTATGCTCGATAATATTGATCGATTACCAAGAAGAAGATTAAATTAAAACGAGGCTTGTTGCAAAGAGAACGCGCTCTTTCAACAGGCTTTTTTTACATGGAGATTACCTTTATTTGAGGCTAAAAGGAAAAAGATCGATATATATTGAAAAAAGGCGGGCATCCCTTTAGGTAGTTTTCTTAGGGAATGTAAGGACTTTCCTTTAAAAACTTACTGTATATTTTCATATTTTTACTTATAATAGAAGGTGGAGTATTATAAAAAGTTGACATATAGCAAAAAATAAATAAATTTACGATTTTCATTAGAATAGTGGAAAACAGAGGTGGAATCATGTTAAGAGGTTTTTATACGGCCGCTTCGGGAATGCTGACTCAACAGCGTAAAACCGAAATGTTATCAAATAATATGGCCAATATCAATACACCAGGCTTTAAAGGAGACCAAGCCTCCCTTCGTGCCTTTCCAGAGATGTTGCTGCAAAGGATGGATGCAGGGGAAAATGGCTTACCTAGAACCGTTCAAAAAACCATTGGCTCTCTAAATACAGGTGTATATATGCAAGAAGCCATTCCTCTGTTTCGTCAAGGAGACATAAAACAAACAGATTTGAAAACGGATGTGGCTTTATTAGATATCAATCTTCCAGCTGATCCTGAAACAGGAGTAGCCGGTTCAGTCTTTTTTACAGTAGAAAACGTTGATGGTGAACCGCGCTATACCCGGAATGGAAACTTCACACTAGATGGAGCGGGTTATGTAACGACAGCCAGTGGCATGTACATTCTGGATCAAGAAGGCAATCGGATTCAACTCACCAATGATCAATTTTCAATCAACGAAGAGGGCTATTTAACCGGCAGTGCGGGTGAAACGGCGAGACTGGGGATCGGCTATTCAGAAGACTCCATGTCGATGGTGAAGGAAGGCGACGGACTCTTCCGGTCTGAAGCAGGTGCTCTTGCGGATGCTTATAACACGAATGGCGTCCAGTTTAAACTGCAACAAGGCTTCCTCGAGCAATCGAATGTGGATGCCTCACAAACCATGACGGAAATGATGACAGCTTATCGAGCTTTCGAAGCCAACCAAAAGGTATTGCAGGCCTATGACACAAGCCTGCAAAAGACAGTCAATGAAGTCGGAAGAATTGGCTAATTCATCATTGGACTAAGAATCACATGTCTATCACGAAACTTAAATGAGGATCATACACATCAATCCAATGATTGAAAACTCCGAAGTGGGAGGAAAATAATGAATAGAACAATGCTTACAGCGACCAATACGTTAACCCAATTGCAAAAGCAAATGGACGTGATGGGACACAATATAGCAAACGTAGAGACAACCGGTTTTAAGCGGAGAGAAGCGACGTTTACAGACTTGCTTGTTCAGCAATTTAATAACCAGAGTGATGCTAACAGTGAAATCGGCCGATTAACGCCAAATGGCATTCGTCAAGGTTCAGGTGCCAAGCTTGGTCAAATTCAAATGGTTTTAACACAAGGCAGTTTAAAAACAACAAACCGGGAACTTGATACAGCTTTTACAGCAGAAGGACAATTGTATCGTGTTCTTGTTGATCATCCAGATGGTTCTGAGATTCAATACACAAGAGATGGGGCTTTTTATTTATCCCCCCTTTCACCAAATGAAATGATGCTTGTCACAAGCAATGGCGATTCGGTATTAGATGAAAATAATAATCCGATTTATATAAATGGACAAGTTAAGGAATATCAAATAACAGAGACTGGAAGCATGGTCATTCAGATGGATGATGGTCAACAGCAAACCATTAATCTTGGTGTAACGCTTGCTAATAAGCCACAATTTTTAGAGCAAGAAGGAAATAATCGACTCAGTCTTCCGGAAGATGTGGGAGGAGAGGACGTTGTGACGGATTTGGATGGAGCATTGCGAAATCAAATTTCGATTCAACAAGGTGCACTTGAGCAATCCAATGTAGAATTATCAAAAGAAATGACAGACTTGATCAGTGCTCAGCGCTCCTATCAATTTCAATCACGCTCGATCAATCTTGCTGATCAGATGATGGGTCTAATCAATGGAATTCGCTAAAAGGGGAAAAAAAGAATGGCTGTAAACGAAAATAGCCGTGAAGCTATACAGGCGCAAAAGAAGCTAGAGGCAAAGGAAGAGAAGGAACAATCGGTGGTCACAAAATGGAAAGGGATCCGTTTGAGGTTAATCCCTATTTGGCTACGTGTCTTAATTGTGATGCTACTGATCAGCTTAAGTGCTTTGACAGGAGCAGCAGTCGGATACGGAGTCCTCGGAAATGGAAATACAAGTGACATTTTGCAAAAGTCAACTTGGACACATATTATTAAGTTAGTAGGTAAGGAATAGGGGAAAAACCCCTATGTTAAATAAACAGGGGACAGGTCGTAACGACGTTCAACGAAAGAGGCTCAGCCCCTGACCATTTGGAGGTTATTTAGTTATGTTAGATATTACGCAAATTAAAGAAATTCTGCCACATCGTTATCCTTTCTTGTTAGTCGATCGCATAGTGGAAGTGGAAGAAGGAAAAAGAGCAGTTGGGATTAAGAATGTAACAGCCAATGAAGAGTTTTTCAACGGCCATTTTCCAGATTATCCTGTTATGCCAGGCGTGTTAATTGTCGAAGCTCTAGCCCAAGTGGGTGGGGTAGCGATGCTGAAGAAAGAAGAAAACAAAGGCAAGTTGGCCTTTTTCGCGGGGATCGATAACTGCCGTTTCAAAAGACAAGTAAGACCAGGTGATCAATTGCGACTAGAAGTGGAAATGGTTCGATTACGGGGATCATTTGGCAAAGGAAAAGCAATAGCGACAGTTGATGGTGAATTAGCCTGTGAAGCAGAAATTATGTTTGCCCTAGGCGATGCAAACTAATACGAAACATACAGAATACAAAGAGCTCTGGTCCATGACCGAGTTCTTTTTTTGATGAAAAATAACATATAACAGACGATATAGTAAAAAAAATAGATTTTTACACAATTTTAGTTAAAAATGATGCAAGTTTGGTATCGATTTGGGTAACCTAACAAAAGACCAATAGAAGGGTCTTACCAATACACTTTATGGAAGGAGTTTTTAAATTGAACAAAAAGCTTTTAGCATTAATTGGTGGGTCTGTGTTATCACTCATGTTGTTAGGCGGTTGTAACAATGACGAACAAGACCCTCCTCCGGAAGATGATTTGAACATTGAGGAAAACGATGGAAACGTCGGTGACAACAATGGAGGTCTCATGGATGGCAATGGCAATGATGGAGATATCATTGACAACAATGACAATAATGGCCTAGGTGATGATGAGAACAATGATATTAATCTTAACAACGATGATGATCCGGCGGTTGATGACAATACACCGCAAGAAGAGATAATCGAAGATGAAGTTGACAGGAATGACGAAGACAACAAAGATAGATAATCACATACATTTTTTCCGACAAATCCATATGTAATCTTCTATTACATTAAATAAGCAAAAAGGATAGAAAGAGCAAAGAAGTTCTGCTCCATCTATCCTTTTTTTATAAAAAAAATCTTTTACAGGTTCATCATTTATTCATGCTCTAAGTCTTCAACCGTTTCCTCAAAATCTTCTTCCATTTCTTCGTCTCTGTTTTCCTCAGCCTCACTTCTCTGTTCGCCATCTTCTTCTATCTCGTCTGCCTTCTGGAATGGATCTTTCACCCTGATATCTTCGTCAACAGGAGGTGCAGGATCCCCCTCAGCATTACAGCCAGCAACAATCGTTGTAGATAAGAATAGACTCGCTAGCATCAGAAACCATTTTCTCTTCATGGACATCTTCCTTTCTAATCGATTAACGTGACCAATCACTGTATATCGTTTCCATATGCAAAAAAAAACATGCGTGATGCCTTAAATCGATAGGCTGGACAGAACAAAAAGAGGAGCTGTCCCATAAGGTGCCTGACACCTCTGCTTTTAGGACAGCTCCCTAGCTGTATTCAAATAAGGGAATATAATAGAAGATTGAAAAATCAGTTTATTCTAGCAGAAACCGTGGGATAATCTGACCTCACTATCATCCCATGTCTAAAGACGGTCTGCGACCTGCATGGGCTTTCTCGTTCGGAAGATCTGTAACAGGTGATAAGATTGGTTTTGTAATCATTTTCTCTTTGAATTGAGCTAAAAGATCGGGTCCGGACAAACCTTGGTTAATCAGATTGATTAACAAAAGCTCGGGGTAATTGTTGGAGCGATTAATGTTCCCCCTGAAAAGTAAACTCATATGATCTTCGCTTAATTTTTTGATCAGTAGTGGTGTTGCTTGGAAGTAGGCGGGATCATTCTCTTTTTGAGAAATAATCACTTGTAAAGTAACATCGTTTCCCGCATCTAGGAGTGATTGGAAATAACTTTCATACGTGGTAGAGACAGAAGCTTCTAGTAACCATGTTTGACTTTCATCTTCTTTATTAATAACGAGGCCATCTTCTAGTTTGATATCGATCAGTCCACATTTTTCGACAACCTGCAACGAGATGAGCTTAAACGTTTTCATCGATCAACCTCCCGTTATTCTTTTTTTGTACATTCATTAAAAATTATAACACAGTGATAGCGGGAATCGGGTTTACAAAAAGCAAAAAAAATAGTGAATATCATAAAAAATGAATTTTTCTCTTGAAAGTGACCATAAATATCAAAATTGACTGGGAAAAAGGTTGTTTTTTGAAAAGTATGCCCTTCGAAAATGGACTTTTGCTCATTTTACTTTCGATTGTTTCGTAAGGTATGATAAGGCCATCAAATGAAAGGAGAAGCCATTATGATCAATCAAGTCACACTTGTCGGCAGGTTGACAAAAGACCCGGAATTGCGGCTAACACCTGAAGGCACATCGGTTACAAATGTTACGCTAGCGGTGAATCGCCAGTATCGTAATCAACAAGGTGAGATCGGAGCTGATTTTGTTCAATGTACCCTTTGGAAAAAAACAGCCGAGAATACGGTTCAATATTGCCGTAAAGGGTCACTAATTGGAATCACTGGGAAAATTCATACACGTCATTATGATAATCAAGAAGGACGCAGGGTTTATATGACAGAAGTTGTAGCAGAAACAGTCAGATTCATTGATACAAAGCGACCTGAAGAACATGCCCAACATCTCGAATCGATCATACAAAATCATGAACCCGTCACAGTACAGAACAGATGACGACATCCAAGAGCAAGGAACAAAACTTCGAGCTGCTTCTTGCGGATATGATTCGAATCCAAGGAAAGCTCATTCAAAAGGTGGATCGTTTGAGTCATCAGATGAGTCAAGTAGAAGAGACGCTCCAACAAACAACACAACAGGAACCACTCCCCATGTCCTTCTTATGTAAAAGTGATCCGCATTCGAAAAATAGCAAGAAAGGAAAGCTATATATATAGTAAAACCGTTTCTTCTGAATATAATTGTAATACCTTCCATTATTCCCTCTTTAGCTAAAATCAAAAGCTTCCCCGTTCTTTTCTCCAAACAAAAAGCCGACGGATCCCCCCGCCGGCTTTTTTAAATCCTGCATAAATATCCTTTAGGAAAGGGATTTTATCTGGAAGTCCTCTTTATTTTGTCCTACACGAAAAGAGAAGCTTGGCTATTTAAAAGATAAACAAGATCACAAAGAATACGGTCATGGCGATGGTTCCGATGGGGAGACCAAAAACGGCCCATTCTTTACTCGTAATATTTAACTTCCCGGCTGCAATAATATTAGGGATATTTCCTGGAATCAACATGCCGCCCGCGATCAGAAGACCCAGTAAAATCGCACGAATCGTATCCCGATCCATCGATGGGCTCACTTCAGCAGCTGCAAGTGTCGCATTATCCAATACAGACGAAATCATATTGATCCAATACAAGAGCTCCGGTCTTAGGCCAAGAATATATGTCTCAATTAGCGGGCTAAATCCATTCCCGAGGAAGGTCAACCCCATCACAAATAAGTAAATTTTAGCTGCACGAATGATAATTTCACTATAGGTCTCTGCCGGTTGTTTGGAGCCCAAACGATTGGAACCCGTCCTTGTTTTAACCAAAAACATCGAAAGTAAGCCTAGCACAATAACCGTAAAGGTGACCTCAATCCCAATTAAGTCAAATAAATAGTCGAAGTCTTGATCCGTTCTACTGACGACAATCGTTGAAAGGGGTTCACCAATGGGTGTTAAGGCAGCCCCAAGACCAATCGAGAAACACGCCAAAACCGTAAAGTGAATTTCAGATTGCCGCTCAAGTGGCAGCACATTGACAATCAACACAAGAATAATCGCTGCAATAATGGCTGTAATAATACTAGAAGCTAGTCCTAAAAAAATCACCATTAAAGCAAGAAAAATTCGAGGCGTCAACGCTTTGCTCGTTGCTAAGATCGCTCTTTCTAACGGATGATGCGCCCATTTCGTGACTAAGCCCGCAACCAAAACCGCTAACGTAATCGTAATGGGATCGGAAACAGCCTTGGCAATAAGACGGTCACTCATCATGCCGCTGACAGTAGCGGCCGCAATCCCCATGATAAATAAGAAGACTTCCAAATTGTGTTCGATCTTTTTCACCGTAAAGGGTAAAAATAAGACCAAAATTAAAATAATAAACAATCCAATCACTTTACCAAGTCCTTTTCTGTGTTTTGTAGGAGCTATGTTAATGACGATTGCCTGAACCGTGCCTAAGAAGTGTGGGGCATTAACATGAGCCTGGTGTAAATATCAATAGATTGCAATATTGTATATATTAATAAAGGTGGCTATTAAAATAGTATGGTAAACAGAGAACATTCATGATTGTAATTAATATCACATGAGGAAAAAAATCATACTCGCTAAGATTTTTTCATTTAGGAAAGAAACGCAGGAAACCCTACAGGAATCACGCTAAAATTGAAAACGTTTACATAGGCTAAAATAATACACTTCAATATTTATGACAGTTTTATGAAAAGGGAGAAGATAGAAAGGATTTTGAAAGAGAGAGGGAGAACAATTAGTGTTGCAACAGACGAATCATTATTATTTGACAAATTGTAGACGATTGATTGTTAGAAAATAGAGCCTACAATTTCAAACTGGGGGAATCTACTTGAATAAAAAACAAGAGTACTATTCTTTGCACTACAAAGGAAAGAAAGGGAAGAGGCAGGGAATCTATCTGGAACAAACTCTAAGCTTCTTTGATGCACTACAGCTTGTGAAATACAAAGATACATTTGAAGAAATAAAACTGAATCGAGGGACCGTTCATACCTTTCTTGTCATAGAAAACAACACGCATAAAGCCATTAATTGTACAGTCCATTCGCCAGCGTTCATGAGCGTGAAAGAATATAATACAGACTGTTGTGAAAACAGATCGAGCCGTATCCTTAATTATTTCTTATTAAAACAAGGAGAAAAAGTGACCTTTCTCTACCAACAACCACCGAAACAGATGAATAAAGCCATCAAAGAACCAAAGAAACCGTATGAACTCGTTCGTCACTAAAAAATGGTGTCGGGCACGACAACTGGACAACTGTCCTTTTGCGGTACCTGACACCATTTCTCCCGTCTTAACGAGAAGTCTTCTTTCTATTCACGCTGTATGGAAACGCGTGTGTTCATTTTTCTAGTCCCGGTTTACCGTAACAATACTAAGTCTTTGAGTTCATCGGTCGATAGTTCGGTGATCCAGCTATCGCTTTGGATCACTTCATCATTCAATGCTTGTTTTTTATCAAGCATCAAATCAATTTTTTCTTCTAGCGTGCCCGTACAAATCAGCTTATGCACATGTACAAACCGTTTTTGTCCGATACGATAAGCACGGTCCGTTGCTTGATTCTCAACAGCAGGATTCCACCAGCGATCATAATGGATCACATGATTCGCAGCCGTTAAATTAAGCCCTGTTCCGCCTGCTTTCAAGGATAGGAGGAAAATAGGGAATTCTCGATTCTGGAAGCGAGTAATCATTCCATCACGCTGTTGCTTTGGGACACTGCCATTTAAGAAAGGTACGTCAAGCCCAAATTCTTCTTGGATCATCGTTTGAATCATCTGTCCCATGCCAATATATTGCGTGAAGATCAAGCAACTCTCATCTTGATCGATCACCGAACTAACAAGCTCCTGAAGCTTCTCAAGCTTAGCCGACCGTTCAATTAAAGAAGAAGGCTGTTCTTCTTTTAAATAAAGGGCAGGATGGTTACACAACTGTTTCAAACGGCTCAGCATCTGTAAAATAAGACCCTTTCGCTCAAAAGAAGATAACTTGTCAATATCTGCTAATGTATCTTGAACAAGCTGTTCATAAAGCGAAGCCTGCTCAGCGGTCAGTGGGCAATATTCCTTTTGCTCCAGCTTATCCGGTAAATTCAAGGCCACATCCTCATCCTTTTTCGTTCGTCTCAACAAAAATGGACGAATCAGTGCTTGAAGCTGATGGATGCGATCCTTCTCATCATCTCGTTCAATCGGCAACACAAACCGCTTTTGAAACTGACCAAGACTCCCAAGATAGCCATGGTTTGTAAAATCAAAAATCGACCAAAGCTCCGTTAATCGGTTTTCCATCGGCGTACCCGTCAAAGCAATATGGTGCAAGCCTTTCAGCTTTCGGACAGCCCGCGATTGCTTTGTTCCTGAATTTTTGATGTTTTGTGCTTCATCAATCGCAATCGAACTCCAGATAAGTGACTCAAACTCATCAAGATCAAGCGGAGTTAGCCCATAGGAAGTTAACACGACATCGGCTGTAGCTACTTTTTCCGTAAACTTCTCACCTTTCAAACGGTTCGATCCATAATGAAGATGAACGGCTAAATCAGGTGCGAACCGCTCTAATTCCTTTTGCCAGTTGCCGAGGACAGACGTCGGACAAATAATCAGCGCAGGCCCTTCCGGTTTTTCTGCTTCTTTTACCTGCAATAGATAAGAAATCAACTGTACCGTTTTTCCAAGCCCCATATCATCAGCAAGGCAGCCACCAAATCCGTACCTCCGTAAGAATAAGAGCCAACTCATCCCAAGCTGTTGATACGGACGGAGCTCACCTTGGAACGTGTCAGGCACCGTTTCAAGTGGAAGTTGTTTCAGGTCACGTAAGCCTTTGACCATTTGCTTCCAATTTCGGTTCAACTCAATTTGGATTTTCGCAAAAGCCTTCGGGTTCTCAAGATCATCGTTCCCCGTCTCTTCTGCAGCAAACAGCTCCTGTTCAAGGATATCCCGAACTTGTAATCCTTCTTCTTCCGCTTTCTTCATTAACGCTTGAATGTGCTGAATAAATTGTGGATCCAGCTTAACCCAACGCCCCCGAATATAGACAAGACGCCGTTTCTCCTCGACAAGCTGACTGAATTCATCTTCTGACAAATCCACTCCATTCATCGAAAAGCGCCAGTCATAATCAAGCATTGCCTGTAAGCCAACAAAGGATGGACGGTGATTTTGTGAGTTTCCTTTTACCTTTGCCTTCACTTTCAAGCTTGCACTCTTCATTGCTTGCCACCAAGAAGGCAAGAGAATATCGACTCCAAGTGCCAACAAGGTTTCACTCGCATCGGTTAGGAATAACCAGGCTTCCTCTTCGGTTAATTTGTTAGTTAAACCCTTGTGCTCCTCTGAGACCGCAAGCCATGGGAAAAGACGAACCCAACGCTGTTGTTCGTGTTCGATACCATCAATAAAAGGACGCCAACCACGAGGGAAATTCGCTTCATCCTCCCGATCGACAACAAGGTCCGGCTTTTTTTTGTCACGCAGAAAAATAGAAAGCTCCCATACATCATCCGCTTCTGCTGGTTCCTCAAGCTTTAGTCCAAGTGTAAACGGAACCTTGCTTTCAATAATCCCGATCCACTCCCGGAAACTTTCTTCATCGAAAAAAGCAGCCAGTTGATGGGGGGCAATCGTTGCATCACGAAGCGTCTTCAGTTTTTCACCAAATTTGGCTTTTAGTGCCTGATTTTGATTCATGTAGCCATCAAGTGAACGATTAAACCATTTTCGCATAAACGTAAGAACGTCTTCTTGTTCCCAGAAAGAAGGGTTAAACTCATCCAACACACGATCAGGCAAAATCCAACGGAATTCATCCTGTTCCCAAGAGGTGAAGTCAGGCATCCATTCTTTTTCGACGATCGCATCATGGACGGTATGGGCAGAGGCAAGACAAAGTTGGGCCGTTTCATCCCAATCCCAATCAATCATGCGGTTAAATTGGGATTGAGCAAAAAGGGTCGAAAGCTGCCAACCGTTCAACACAATGCCCTCTAGTCCTTCAATGTTTTCCGTCTGAACCATGGTGCCGAAATAACTTTCTTGATGATGGTTAAAAAGAAGATACTGCCAAACAGAAGGGGGATAAACCCGTTCTTCTTCATCCTGTGCCAGAAGGAAATAACGGTCTTCATCTAAATCAGTTACTTTAATTTTGATATATCTTGTTTTAAGCATCGATCAGTTTTCCCCTTTTACATTCTTCATGGAAGGCACGAAGCCGCTTTGTCCGGGTTAAAAGTGCGTCAAGAAACGAATTCCAGTCGTCCATGCGTTTCATTTTTTTATAAAGCGTTCGTAATTTCTTTAACTTACGAACAGCGAGACGATAATGTTCCCGGTTTTTCCCTTCGATATCCGCTTGAACGGCTTGATGATAAAGCGGGAGTAAGATGTGCGGTGCCTCTGATTTCAGCAATTTAATTCGGTCATTTGAAATCGACTCAAAGTTAAAGCTTGCATAGGTTTGCAGCTCCAACCATTTATCATATTCTTTTTTCTCAAAAAGAAAGAACTCATAGTCATGGAAACTATATGGAAGCATTTGAAAGAGTGCTTTTTCATATAAGTCAAGCCGGTTCGTTTCCACACAAAAAGGTGTGATGGCTTGGGTGACGAGTTTCATGAATTCCCTGCACGCATAATAATCATTGTACGAGCTCAAATACACTTTGATCCGGGAAATCGCTTCGATGACATAGGGTTCCATTCGCTTCCACTCTTTATGCGAGGCGAGAATTTTTAGCCAATAAAAAAAGTACGGCGAGATCTCTTCATCACATTTGTGGATGAGTGCGAGTGCCTTTTCATCTTCCCGAAGTAATAGATGTAGGTGAATGAGACCAACGGTGGTAGGTCGATTCTTAGTTGGCATAGCAGCGAACGTTTCTTTTGCTTCCTCACGCCAGTTTTTCTTTTTAAATAAACCGGTCCACAAGAGGCGAAATAAATGGGTACGGTCATATTCAAGGACAAAATGGATCCGCAGCAGTTCAAATGTATCATCTTTTAACTGTTCGATAAAATCATCAAAGGCAAACGGCAGGGATTGAACCGCCAGTTTGGAAGACAAGTTTTCGATATCTTCTAGTAGATCTGTATATAAATAACGATAATAACGATTGATCGTGTCTTCATTATGTTCAAGCTCAAGGCTGAGTTCGAGCATTTCCTCAAACGTAACGACAGCAGCCACGAGTAAATAGAGACTTTTCCATTCTTGTTCAAAAGGTGCCCCGGCTTTTAAGCGACGAGTATAGAGGGCAAAGCGTTCACCAATCTGATACGGTTTTGGCTGCCCGTCCTCCTTCATAATGGCATCAAAGCTCAAGCGGAAGGCTTCTGTCCAGTTCGTGTAGTCTGGTTTTAAGTGTCCAGTTGATTGGAGTAAATCTTTCGCCCGTTGAATATGGAGCGTTTTGGTTTGTTCTTGTTCACGTAACGGCTTGCGCCAGTCGTCTACCCAGTTAGACACACTGCTATCATAGGAAAGGATTTGAAAAAAGGCTGCCATTTGATGACGACACATTCCTTCGATGGGACAGGAACATTCGCTCAAATAAGGAAGGCTTAAATCCAGTGTGACGTTTACAGGTGTGACATCTTGAACGACTGCCGAAATGGCATTGTGTTCAAGCTTTATTTGTGAAACCGATCCTTGTCGGTAGAGGAGTAACCCCTTTTGTACAATCTGCGCATCTGCAGGTGATTCAGACTTCAGTGAGTCCTTTGTTTGCTCCGAAAACCATTGCAATGGTTCGACGTAACTCTCTGGAATCAGACCCAAAATCCATTCCCCCCAAAAAAACATATTCTTTTATTATACATGTGTTTTGGGGTGAGAGTAAATTCCCCCGGACAGTTTGTTAACTGGAGGCTTTTATTTTGAACGGACAAATAGGATGTTAGGCTCCAAAAAACCAGCAAAAAAACAAAAAAACGGTATCCATAATCGGTCTATATCCGTACTTTAACATTATATCCCAATTTTTTCATCCAACCTTCGACTAAATATATGGTGACACTCCCGTGAATGAGTTAAAATAAACTTAATAGAAAGATAATTTAATACATTTAATAGATTATAAAACTCATTGGGGGATCGATCGACATGTACGAAGTGCGGCTTTTTAAAGGACTGAGAGAACCCTATATAACGGCACACCAACTCATAAAAGCCGAATACATAGGAGGATTCTGGAAAAAACTCTTCCTGCTCTTATTCCTAACCTTTCTCCTATCAACCATAACCGCCTACTACGGCATCGGAAACGAACTCTTATCAAAAGAACTTAACACCACATCAAGCACAGAATTCGAAGCCGCAAAAAGCTTATTTGCAGGCGGTCAAATCATCTGGTCGATACTTGTTGCGATCACAACCATCACGATCCCTTCCGTATTCTTCTGGGCCATCTCAGATATTGAATGGAAGAAATACATCGTCGTGCAAAGTTTCATCTTAACGATCCTATTGATCGAAACCATCATCACGATCCCATTTGCGATTTTGATTGGATTGCCAGAAATCTCGAATCCATTTTCACTCGGAGCCATTGGCCAATCCCTTACATCCAACGACATCATCTTGCAGCTTTTAACCGAAATCACGATCTTTAAAATCTGGGCCATCGTTCTGCAAATCAAATACATAAAAGTGTTAGCCGAAAAAACAGCAAAACAAGCCACACTGATCGTCATTGGATTTAATCTCATCATCCTAGTGATCACCGTATTTCTAGCGATCATGGATCTTGAAAAATTATTATAGGGGATGGTCAAGCTGAAGTTGAAATGGATATCTACAATCACAATCGTCGTTGCCGTCTTGCTTGTCATCACCAATTTCTATCTGATTTTCAAAGAAGACAGTCCAGTGGCAAGATCCGTCTATGTCGAAAAATGGACAAGTGCAAAAGAACAAACGATCATGGAAACGATACAAACCGATGGGGTCACAGAGCCACTAGAAGAACAACATATTTACTATGACCATAGCAAAGGAAGCTTTGCCGGATTTTCGGTCGAAAAAGGAGATGCAGTCGGGTTAGGGAAATCCCTATTCTTCTATTCAACCGATTCCTATGAAGAAGCCATCCGCAAACTACAATCGGAAAGGGACAGCTTACAGCAACAGCTAGACGGGCTCCAAGCCAAATGGGACAATCTCATCGACCTTCAGTCAAACCTATCCTTGTCACTTCTGAATGAGGAACTGGCATCGCCAACAAGGGAAGTCGCCGTTGAAATCGATCTTTATCAAACAGAAGCCGAAATGCATCGCTTAGAAAGCGAAATCGAGAAATATGATAACCAAATGAGTTCAATTGACGAAAGACTCCCATACCTCCAAGCCATTAGTGACATCAACGGATTCGTGAAAGAAATCAACCACGATCTTTCCAATCCGATCATCACGATTGCCTCAACGGAAAACAGAGTGAAAGGCGTGCTCACAGAAAACGAACAAGCCTTAATACAACCGAGAATGAACGTCATCATCTCTTTGAAAAATCGTAATCAAACCTACAAAGGAGCGATCCAGGAAGTCTCCTTGTTCCCTGAAAAGGAACCAGCAGTCGCAAGTGAAAGCCAGTACCCATTCACCGTTGTTCTCGATGAACCAATCGACAGAATGGCACACGGGACACATGTAGACGTCACTATTATTACGAACGAGATCGCGAACGCTATCACGGTCCCGAAGGAAAGCATCAAGAAAACAAATAAAAAGAATCAACTCTATATCCTGCATAAAGGAAAAATAGAAAAACGCGAAGTCACAACAGGTTTACAAGTCAGCAACACGAAGCAAATCGAAGCAGGCCTAGAGCCAGGAGAAATCATCTCACAGAAAACACTGCTCTACGGAAAAGGAAAACCCACCTTCTACACCCCATTAAAAATCAAACAATGGGAACGAGGCATGTATAAGAATATGAGAAAAAAAGAAATGCTCAAACAACTAGGAAAAGGATTCCTATCCTTCTAAAAGCCAAAACCGCGAAAACCGTGCCGAGCACGGTTTTTGATTTGAAACCGGTGCCTGGCTCCTCATTCAGATCAAAGTTTCATAAAAAAGCAAAAAGCATCCCACTCAACACCCAAACAAGCACAAAAAAACAGAACACCCCACAAGGTTGTCCTGCCTTCATTCTGTCACTTAATAAAAACGCTTAAAGCTCTCGAAATGTTTACCCCAATAAGAATTATCCAAAGTATTCACCTCAACCCCATCTGAACCAGCGTGAACAAATTGATTATTACCAAGATACACGCCAAGATGAGAAATCCCTTGCTTATATGTATTCTCAAAAAATACAAGATCTCCAACCTGTGGGTTACTCACATCAAAGGAACGATCATAATATCCTTGCGAAGAATAGCGACTCATCGATTTCCCTGCTTGATTAAACACATAATAAATAAAGCCACTACAATCAAATCCAGCTGTCGTTGTCCCACCCCATACATACGGAGTACCAACCAAACCTTTTGCTACATTCACAACCGACGTAATCGCAGGAGAAACTTCAGCGGGAGCAGACGTCTGAACAACATTAAGTTGCTTGCTGCTGGAAACCTGAGTGCTACCGGCCTGTGCCTTAAGCTTCAGCTTTTGACCTGGGAAAATCAAATCCGATGTCAAGTTATTGTATGATTTTAATTGTTGGACCGTTAATCCGTACGTACTTCCAATTTTACTTAATGTATCCCCACTTTTAATCACATATTCGGTAGCGGTTGCATTCTCTGTTAGAGAAGGAGTCGTAATCGCCGGTTGTGAGCTAGTATTAGATGGTTTCGATACATGAAATACCTGGCCAGGATAGATTAAATGACCTTCTATACTATTCCAACTTCTCAATTCAGTAAGTGAGATTCCATGTTTATTGGCTATTCCAATCAGTGTATCCCCTGAAACAACCTTATACGTTTTTGTAACCGTTGTAGCAGTTGCTACTTGTGTTATAGGTGTTACGGTAGTGATATCGGTTGAAGTCGTTGATGAAGGTGGTGTAGATTCATCTTCTGGATTCGTGACGGTAAGGGTTTGACTGATAAAGATCCGATCCGAAGAAAGTTGATTCCACTTTTTCAAATGATTAACAGTTGTATTATACTTTTTCGCAAGTTGAGAAAGTGTATCTCCTTTTTGAACCTTGTGTGTGTCCGCGGATGCAGTTGTCGAGAAGGTAGCAGACAAGATCGCTGCAGTGGCGAGCGTTGCAACTGTTTTTTTCATATAACCATTCACTCCTAAAATTCGCATAGTATACTCACATTCTATCATAATATATCTACTAAAAAACAATTATTTTGGAAGAAGTTAGAACATTTTGACACATATTGCATTATTACTAGATAATGAGTAAAATAAGTACATGCGTGAAATGACAATTACCAATAAACGGCAGATAAAATACGACATAAATTGACAAACGCTACCCATATATTTGATTATTATGTCTTTAAAAGAAAGGTGAGCATGATGGAGGAACAAGATTATAAACAAAAAAGATTGTTCAAAAACTTATTAGAAAAGATGTATGAAAAAGGTGAGATGGAGAAAGAAGTCTCAACAAAAGACATCATTCAAGACATGGAAGTTGAATTGCGCAGCATCCTCTCAGCAAAATAATGTATAGGGCAACCTAATCTGATAGAAACGACAGACAAAAAAATAAGCTACACCTCCGTTGGCCACTTCAAATCGAAAGTGGCATTTTTAATGCAGAAAACACTCTTACCGTCATGATTTGTGAATCCCAATGAATTTCCAAACAAATTCTACCAGATTTCTGGATATATTCATGGGCCATGATAAAATAGAGAAGAGGAGGCGTTCAGCAAAAATGAAAAAAAGTCACATTAGATTCATCGGTATACTATTATTATTTATTGGATTATTAGCAGGCTGTAACAATGAATCACAGCCGTCAGATCGACTATCCCAATACATAAAGCTTTGGAATGAACAAAAATTCGAAGACATGTACGGACTTTTAACCTCAACAGCACAAGAAACCGTTACAAAAGAAGAATTTGTCAATCGTTATGAGAAAATATACAAGGATCTACAAATCAGTAAACTAAGCGTTGAGTTTGAGAAGCCAGAAGACGAAGAAAAAGTAGAAGGGGAAACAGTGAGCTACCCGTTTTCCGCTGAAATGGACAGTCTAGCAGGACCCATCACCTTTGATCATCAGGCTACCCTCAAAAAAGAAACGCAAGATGACGGTGAGAATTGGTATCTGGATTGGAATACAACCTACATATTCCCACAACTCGAACAAGGAGACACCATCGGCCTTTCCGCCATTCCTGCGAAAAGAGGCGAGATTCAAGACCGAAGCGGAAAGGGGATGGCCTTAAACGGCAATGTGTACGAAGTTGGAATCGTCCCTAGTGGGTTAGGCGATCAAAAAGAGGCGATCATCGAGAAAGTATCAGACCTTCTTGAGATTAGTACGGAAAGCATCAATCAAGCGCTTGATGCCTCATGGGTACAACCCGATCTATTTGTTCCGATAAAAAAACTACCGCTTGAGGAACAGGAACTCGTTGCAAGTGTAACAGAGTTGGATGCTGTTCAATCAAGACAAATACCAGCAAGAGTCTATCCGTATAAAGAGACGGGCGCCCATTTAGTCGGTTATGTCGGACCGATCACAGCGGAAGAACTCGAAGCCCGAAAGGATAAGGGTTATAGCAGCACAGACCGTATCGGAAAAAGAGGCCTGGAGCAAGTATTAGATGAACGGTTAAAAGGGAAAAACGGAGTAAAAATTACGGTGAACAAAGAAGATCATACAGCAGAAGTATTGGCTGAAAAAGAAGTCGTACATGGTGAAAATGTTCAACTCACGATTGATATGAACATCCAAACGAAGCTGCAACAAGAATTAGCCGATCAAGCAGGAACAGCGGCAGCTATCCATCCGCAAACAGGTGAAACATTGGGCTTGGTGAGTGCCCCGAGCTTTGATCCGAATATTTTATCGTTAGGCGCAACAGCCGATGTGTGGGCAGCTTTGGAAGAAGACCCGCAAAAACCGCTCCTCAATCGTTTTTCAGCCAGCTATGCACCAGGGTCGGTCATTAAACCACTCACCGCATCCATTGGCTTAAGTGAGGGAGCCATTGATGACCAAACGACGATTCAAGTCGATGGTCTGAAATGGCGAAAGGATTCTTCATGGGGCAACTACTATGTCACAAGAGTGACCGATCCAAAAACAGCGGTTGATTTGGAAAAAGCCTTACTCTATTCAGACAATATTTACTTTGCCCAAGCAGCACTCGCACTCGGGAAGGATGCCTTCATCAATGGTCTAAAAGGCTTTGGGTTTGAAGAAGAGATTCCGTATCCTTATCCACTAGAATCATCGGTAACCGGTTCAATGGATAGCGAACTCCTTGTAGCGAATTCCGGCTATGGCCAAGCAGAGACTGAAATGAACATCCTGCATCTCGCAGCAACATACACACCTTTTATCAATGAAGGAACACTCCTCACACCGACTTTATTTCTTGAAGGCGAGAAAGGAAAACCGTGGAAGGAAAACGTGATGAGTGCGGAGCAAGCAAGCAAAATCAATACGATGCTACAAAAAGTCGTCAATGATCCACGAGGAACAGCGAACAAAGCTAAAATCGAAGGCCTTCCGTTAGCGGGGAAAACAGGTACCGCGGAACTGAAAGAGAAACAAGGAGAAAGAGGAAACGAAAACGGCTGGTTCGTCGCCTACAACACCGAAAACCCATCCCTCCTCATCTCAATGATGGTAGAAGAGGTCCAAGACAAAGGCGGCTCAACATTCGTAGTCGAAAAAGTAAAAAATGTATTCCAACAACAATAAAAACCAGAACGAGCAAAGACCAGGTACCTGGTATTCCACAGCACAAACGGATAGTGCAGAAACCGGTGCCTGGCTCCTCGTTCAGCACTAAATAGAATAAAAAAGAAAAAGATCATTCTAATCCATACAAAAAACCGAAGAACCAAACCAGATGCCTGGCACCCACAAGGTATGGTAAACTACAGAAAAAAACAGACCCAAGGAGAGATCAACTTGAAAAAAGTAAGAAAAGCCATCATCCCGGCAGCGGGACTCGGCACACGATTCCTACCAGCAACAAAAGCCATGCCAAAAGAAATGCTACCCATCGTCGACAAACCAACCATCCAATACATCGTCGAAGAAGCCATCGAATCCGGCATCGAAGACATCATCATCGTAACCGGAAAAGGCAAACGATCCATCGAAGACCACTTCGACCATGCCGTAGAACTCGAACAAAACCTCATGAGCAAAGAAAAATACGAGATGCTCGAAGAAATCCAAAACATCTCCAACATGGTCGATATCCACTACATCCGTCAAAAAGAACCAAAAGGACTCGGACATGCTGTCTGGTGCGCACGCAAATTCATCGGTAACGAACCATTCGCCGTCCTGCTAGGAGACGACATCGTCCAAGCCGAAACACCGTGTCTCAAACAACTAATAGACCAATACAACCAAACCCTTTCATCTGCCATCGGCGTCCAAAGAGTTCCCGAAACCGAAACCCATCGTTACGGAGTCATTGACCCACTCGAAAGCTATGGACGTAGCTACCAAGTACGGAACTTCGTCGAGAAGCCAGCAAAAGGAACAGCACCATCCAACCTAGCGATCATCGGAAGATACATCTTCACACCAGAGATCTTCCTGTTCCTAGACAAACAAGAAGTCGGAGCCGGTGGAGAAATCCAACTGACCGATGCGATTCAACAACTAAACGCCATCCAGCGCGTATTCGCACTGGAATTCGAAGGAAACCGATACGACGTAGGAGAAAAACTAGGCTTCATCGAAACCACGATCGAATTCGCTCTTCAACACGAAGACTTACGAGAAGATTTATTACGATTCATGGCAAAGAAATTAGATAACGCACAAGAATAACAAAAAAGACGGATGGTGTCAGTAATGGCACCGTCCGTCTTTCTCTATCTTTAATTGATATATTAAATGGAGAGAACACTCATTTTAGTTACCCATTTCTTGAGTTGTCAATTTTTGATGCCTGCATACAAAATAAACAAGAGGTTAGAGTGACTTTTCCCCCTTGTTGAATGTTTTAAAAGCAATCCACCATTAATCATCTTAATTGCGGACCACGGTATGTTTTTATTTTGGAATCTTGTGAAATCTCAGTACTCTTACCGAATTCAATAGTAGGTAGGTGAAACATGGTGGTCGTACGGGTTTCTCTATGAAATTGTTATTCTCATACAAACAGTTTTTCCAGCAGCCTTACAACAAAATCCATGTTGAGTGAAATAGCAATGACCTTCTAAACCTAATTGAACGATTAGTGCGTTTAGCTGTGTTACATCCCCTGCGTTCATTAATGATACTACTTGCACGGCTAATTTTGGGTCCATTGCTACCCTGTTTAGGAAAGCACTCCAGTTCGCAATGGCGAGTCTCAAGGCCTCAGCATCTTGATTTGCATTTTGCTGCCTAGTGGCATGTGGCGGGTAATAGGTTGCTGGGCTTGAATTTGAATTGTACGGAGTCGAATTATAATTGGGAGACTGAGAATGTTGCTGCTGATTCCATTCCATATAATGATTCATAACATACCAAACCTCCAGTCTAAATAAATGGTCTTATCTAAACCAATATATGCTTACAATGAGCAATATGACCTTAAATTAACGACCAAGTATCTTCTTACTCTCTCACCTACTCAAGCTAACTGTCATATTAAATTTCTTATTCGAATACTTTTATTAAGGGTCCCGTTAAATAAAGAAAATAACTTTGAATGGAGGATTTATGGATCAATCACTGATTTTAAATTATGATTGGATGAACAATGTAAAATCAGCATTGTTTGATAAGTTGAATAACTCTCCAGAATTTCAAACCAAATTTATAAGCGATACAACGAATACCCTATTGCACGAATTTTATCGAGGTACACCTAAACCAATATCTTTTGGTAAAATAAGCGATGAAAATTTATTGATGTTTAATTTGTTAAAGGATCGGGATTTTTTGACTTGGAGTGAAGATTATAAAATAAATATTAATGATAAGTTACAAAAGGCAACCAGTTTATCCTTTTATAATAGACATAAAAAAGCAATGGAATTATTCGACCAAACAAGTCAATATGTAGATACAATCAATGCAATATTAACCGTTAGTGATTTAGGAAAAAGTCTACCTTTACCACCAGCAATGAAGGAAGCTCGAGATGGTAGACAAATACCAGGTTCCGGACCAGGACCGTACGGAGCACCAGTGCCAGGACCAGGACCGTATGGAGTACCAGGTCCTGGCCCAGGCCCACAATCAGGTTTAGTCCCCCTTGTAGCAGTAGCAGTTGCAGCAGTAGCTGCCACAGTAGTTGTCGCTTTTCATGTTAAAATTGTGCATCCTGGTCCAGAACAAATAATTTCTGTATCGGCAACGATGACTCAGCCTGTTGTCTCGGTGAGGTTCTCACCGCCTGTTGTCTCGGTGAGGTTCTCGCCGCCTGTTGCCTCGCTTAGGTTCTCACCACCTGTCGCCTCACTTAGATTCGCACCAACCGTTCCTAGAATAAGCACTGTTGAGTGGGGAGGTCTTACAAGACAAGATTTGAAAATTACTACAAATTTAATTTATAAATCTTTAATGAAGTAGAGGTGATGAAACATTGGAAAACTTCAATCTACAGCCCATCCCGGAAATGAAGACTCTCTCAATTCTTTTAACTTATCAATGTACTGCACAATGTGAAAATTGTGGAACGCTAAGCAGTCCCCATATTAAAACACGCCTCTCTTTAGATGAGGTTCACTCCGTTATCGAACAGGCTGCCGAACTCGATTATAGATTAATCGTATTTACAGGTGGAGAGGCAACGCTTAATAAAAGAGCACTCATTGCTGGAATAAAGAAAGCAGTAGAGCTGAATTTGCCTGTACGACTAGTCACAAACGCCCATTGGGGGAAAACAATTGATTTAGCTCGAAAGATGATAAGCGAATTACAAGATGCAGGGTTGTCAGAAATAAATTTTAGTACCGGAGATCAACATACTAGGTTTGTTCCGCTAGACAATGTTATGAATGCTACACTTGCTGCAGTTGAATATAATATGCCCGCGACGATCATGGTTGAAATTTTTCAAGATAGATCGATTTCTAAATCAGTAGTTGAAGACCATGCAATTTTCAAATATGCGATTAACAATTATCCATATGGCATTATTAATATTATAGAAAGTCCTTGGATGCCCATATCGACAAGACCATCATATAAATATCCCCTTGGTTTAACTACAAATAGAAAAAATTTAGCTGTCACCAAAGGATGTGATAGTGTATTATCAACTACCACCATATTGGCAGATGGGAATATTGCTGCGTGTTGCGGTATAGGAATGCGGAAAATTCCAGAATTAAAATTAGGAAATATACGCGATACAAAAATAAACAAAGCAGATAATGAGGCTGAATCAGATTTTTTAAAGAGATGGATCAAAATAGAGGGTCCAGAAAAAATATTAGCCTGGGCGGCGGAACATGACCCTGAAATTGAATGGGAGGATATGTATGCCCATCAATGCCAAGCTTGTTTTCGCCTATATAAGGACCCAAAAGTTCGTCAGGTAATCCGCAATCATCATCAAGAAAAGATTGCGGATGTCCTGTTTTCTGAATGGTTGATGCATCACTATAATACAAAAGACAATGTAAGCCTCCCGCCTTCCATTTGATGATAGAGGAAGGCTTTTTTTTATTTCTTTTTTATTTCAATGAAGAAACACCCTTGCTTTACTTAAAAAGTGGAGTATAGGCTAAATAGAAGAGAACTTAGTATATAGAGATCCGACTGAAAATTAAAACATTGTGTTCACCATAAACGACCAATCTCTACTGCGATTAGCTTATTTAAATGAGAAGCTAAATATTTTCGTGGTCAAAATGTAGGCAATAGCACTTTTTAGGCAAAAAAAAGACCCCCAAACCAAAAGGTTCGAGAGCCTTGAAACATTGATATCTTAATGTTTTGAGAACTGAGGTGCACGACCAGCACCTATAAAACTGTATTTTTCACTGTCATTCCCCAGCAATCAGATAATCAATCACAACCTCAGCCCATAACTCATGTCCTTTCGCACTCGGCTGTGAGGAATCTTCTTCTAAATACTCTTTAATCTCTTCTGTAGCAGGATCTGGCCAAGCCTCCCAATGATTCAAATAAACAATTCCCTGGGCTTCCGCATACTTCTTTAACTCTCCTACCTGAATCGGATAATACGTTGCATTATACAATGGATGTGGCGGCTGCAAAATAAACACAGAATCAGGATATTCCTCTTCAACCGCCTCCATCACAGAAGACACATTCCTTAAAGAATCATCAATCGTCACAAGCCCATTATCCTTTAACGTAAAAGGCTCGAAAAGGACAAGATCAGGTTGAGCCTCAATAAGCTCATCTTGTAGATTTTGGTTTGTATACTCATGAGAAGTAAGGTTATAACGATAAGTAGTGACTTCAATATGATCGCCATACGTTTCCTCTAATGCACCTTTCACCAGTTGCGGCCAAGACGATTCACCCTCTCCTAAGGAATTCGAACCTAAGAAGGCAATGTTGAAAGTCTTCCCGTCTGCCACCTTCGCTTGGAACGTATCCACACTTTCAGCCGGCCAATTCACTGTATAGCCTAGTAAATGGTCTAATAGAGCAGGATTAGTAGCTTTATTCTCTTGTGCCTTATCCTGCGTGGAATCATTTATAGCAGTAACATCGGTCTTTTCATTCCAATGAATTTGACCGAAAAATAAAAGTGCCACACAAGCTAGAACTAATGTCACGCTTGTAAGCCTTATCAATGTTTTCATATCAAGTTCCTCCGTCTTTTTTCATAGTTGACTATTTCCATAAAACTCCCTTGCAATAAGTTCCATTTTGTAATTTACCCTTCACATTTAGGCTGAATCATAGTTTAATAAAGAAGTGAGTTCCAACAAAAAACGAGTTATTTATTAAAATTATGTCAGTATTAGACAAAAAAGGCAATAACCTATGCTATAATTATACTGTTTTCATTGCAAAAAAATGAGAAAGTAGTATACAAGATTCATATATGACTGCAAAGGATCGTATGAGTCTATTTCAGATGTCTGAAATAGACAATCATATACTAGTGACTCTCACCATCATTTAGGAGGACAAAATGGAAGAAACAATTAGTCTTAAAGAACTATTTCAGACGTTAAGGAAACGAATGAGCTTGATCGTCATCATCATAGCAATCGCTGTAATCATTAGTGGGATTGTTAGCTTTTTTATCATCACCCCAATTTATCAATCTTCAACCCAACTCTTAGTAAACCAAGCAAAAAATGAGCAGACAGAATACAATACGAACTCAGTTCAAACAAACCTGCAATTAATTAACACGTATAACGTCATTATTAAAAGCTCAGCGATTTTAGATAAAGTCGCCGATCAATTAGGAAGTGATTTGACAGCGGCGCAACTAAATCAAAAAATCACTGTTTCAAGTGAGCAAAACTCTCAAGTAGTTAACCTAGTTGTTCAAGATCCAAACCCACAAATGGCAGCAGACATTGCCAATACAACAGCAGAAGTGTTTCAAAAAGAGATCGTGACACTCATGAACATTGATAACGTAAATATTTTAGCCCAAGCAACAGTGGGAGAAAACCAATCACCCATTAAGCCACAGCCATTATTAAACATTGCCATCGCTCTTGTTGTTGGTTTAATGGCAGGTGTCGGTGTTGCGTTCTTGTTAGAGTATTTGGATAACACGGTGAAAGATGAACAAGATATTGAAAAATTATTAGGATTACCTGTCTTAGGTGCGATCGCAACAATTGAGTCTTCGGCCAATATGACAGGAAGATCAGGGAAAGCGACACATGCAAAAGTAAGGGGTGAGTCACTTGGCTCTTAATAAGAAGACAAAAAAGAAAGCAATTGAGCTGAAACGTAGTTTGATTACAAACAATGATCCAAAGTCACCTATTTCTGAGCAATATCGAACGATCAGAACGAATATCCAGTTCTCATCTGTTGATCAAGAATTCAAGACAATGGTTGTGACATCATCAGGTCCTGGTGAAGGGAAATCAACAACGGTTGCCAATCTGGCGGTTGTCTTTGCCCAACAAGGGAAAAAGGTCCTCCTTGTAGACGCTGATTTACGAAAGCCAACCGTTCATTATACGTTTAATTTAATGAATACATTTGGATTAACAAATGTTCTAACAAGACAATCAGAGTTAGGCGGAGTGGTAAAGGAATCGGTCGAAAAGAATCTCTATATATTAACAAGTGGCCCGATCCCGCCAAATCCTGCTGAACTATTAGGTTCCAAAGCAATGGAGCATTTCATGAAAGAAGTAGTCGAAGAATTCGACATGGTCCTCTTTGATGCCCCGCCATTATTAGCTGTGACAGATGGTCAAGTATTAGCGAGTAAATGTGATGGTGTGATTCTAGTAGTAGGTAGCGGTAAGGCAGAGGCAGAACAAGTCGTGAAGGCGAAAGAACTATTAGATGCAGCGAAAAGCCATATCATCGGGGTTGTCTTAAATAATAAGAAAATGCAAAACTCTGATCAATACTATTATTATGGTGAAAAATAGGATGTTTTGTTGTCGAAATGTTTACCAATTAGGATTAGCATGTTATTGTTATTATTGTGATTTATTGGAAAAATAAGAATGATAGAGGTGAGTAGAATGATTGATATCCATTGTCATATATTGCCGGGAATTGACGACGGCGCAAAAAACATCGAAGATTCAATGCTAATGGCGAAAGAAGCAGTTCGTGAGGGGATCCATACAATCATTGCTACCCCTCATCATAAAAATAATCAATATGAAAATGAAAAACGAGCCATTTTGGAGCATGTATCCCATTTGAATAAATACCTTGAAAATGAAGGAATCCCGCTGACGATTTTGCCTGGTCAAGAAAACCGGATTTATGGCGAAATCATTACAGACTATCTATCTGGGGGAAAAATACTTCCTCTAGCAGAATCTTCTTATCTTTTTATTGAATTTCCATCAGGAAGTGTGCCACGCTACGCAGAAAGATTGTTATATGAGCTTCAGACAGAAGGACTTATTCCAATTATTGTCCATCCAGAAAGAAACCAAGAAATCAACGAAAACCCTGATCTTCTCTATAAGTTTGTGAATAATGGAGCATTAACACAAGTAACAGCAGGAAGTGTGTGCGGCTATTTCGGGAAAAACATTAAGAAGTTTTCTCGTCAGTTAATTGAAGCCAATCTCACACATTTTATTGCGTCAGATGCCCACAATGTTCGTAATCGCACCTTTAAAATGGTCGAGGCGATGGAGCAGATCGAGAAGAGTTATGGGCTGGATATGGTTTATTTGTTTAGGGAGAATGCGGAGTTGCTTGTAGAAAATAAAAACGTCTATAAAGAGATACCAGAAAAGGTCCAACGAAAGAAATTTTTAGGGCTTTTCTAGCACATAATGGTGCCTGGCACCGCCAAATACTTTTTATCTAAAAAGCCATGAATAGTAGAATCTATTTTGAGAATTGATATTTTGTTGTGGTGTCTGACACCTTCGCATATATTATTCCTTCAAACCAATTGGATAGCATTCGGCGATGCCTCCTGTCCGTTATCCATGGAGGCACTCGGTTACGCTGTGGGACTAAAGTTATAGGTCCTTAGACACCCGTTGTCAGGAGCGTGATGTGAGGGTGGGTTAAATGCCTGTTTAGTTTTTAGTTAGTTGGTTAGTGATTAGTTGGACAGGAAAAACCTAACTACCTAACCAGCTATCCAACTAGTAGTTAGTATTTAATGAGAGAACATATCAGTAGATGTATTCTCTCATTAAATACTAATTTTATGTTTATCAAAATAAAGTCAAAGAAGGGGTTGCGAGTGAGTTATAAAAGGCGTGTTCCGCTATTAGTTATCTTGGATTCAATTATTGTTTTATTTGCGATTTTTGTCGGATACCTTGTGTTAAACCCTTATATGAACTTTTACACCGTACCGATGCTATGGATCAGTTCGATCACCTTATTAGTCTGCCATCATTTATTTGCTTCTATTTATGGCCTTTATCGAAAAGCATGGGCGTATGCAAGTGTTGGGGAGTTAACATCCATTGTAAAGGCTGTTACACTGTCAATCATTATGACGGCAGTTGTTCAACTTGCTGTGACTCAGGATATTTATTTTCGCGTTTTAGGGATTACATGGATGCTGCATGTCATCTTAATTGGTGGATCGCGATTCTCGTGGAGGATTTTCCGGGATCGAATCATTTCACCAAACCCTAAGAAAAAACGCACACTGATTGTCGGTGCAGGTTCAGCAGGGACAATGGTGGCGAGACAACTGTTGAAAAATAATGATACTGACCTATGTCCAATCGCGTTTGTCGATGATGATCCGAATAAGTATAAGTTACAGATATATGGGATCGATGTAAAAGGGAATAGTCAGGATATTCCTCGTATTGTCGAAGAGTGCAAGATTGATAATATCGTGATTGCGATTCCGTCGTTGGAAAAGCAAGAAATGAAAAAGATTTATGAGGAATGTGCCAAGACGAAGGCAAAGACAAAGATTATGCCAATGATCGAAGACCTTGTGACAGGAAAAGTGTCGGTTAGTCAAATACGAGATGTGGAAGTAAAAGATTTGCTTGGTCGTGAGCCAATTGAGTTGGATATAAGCTCGATTTCGAATAAATTGACCGGGAAAACAGTGCTTGTGACAGGTGCAGGTGGATCAATTGGTTCGGAGATCTGTCGGCAGATTGCTCGGTTCTCTCCAGAAAAGTTACTTCTTTTAGGTCATGGAGAGAATAGTATTTATAGTATTGATATGGAGTTAAGAAAGACGTATATGGAAGAGTTTGAAATCATTCCCCTTATTGCAGACGTTCAGGATCGTGGTCGTATCTTTGATATTATGTCTAAATATAAGCCAGATGTTGTATATCATGCGGCGGCACATAAGCATGTTCCATTGATGGAGTATAATCCTGCGGAGGCTGTGAAGAACAATATTTTTGGGACGAGGAATGTGGCTGAGGCTGCGGATGCGTTTGGCGTGAAGAATTTTGTTCTTGTTTCGACGGATAAGGCGGTGAATCCTCCGAATGTGATGGGGGCAACGAAGCGGTTTGCTGAGATGGTGATTCAGAATTTGGCGAAGGAAAGTAAGACGAAGTTTGTCGCGGTCCGGTTTGGGAATGTGCTTGGGAGTCGCGGGAGTGTGATTCCACTGTTCAAGAAGCAGATTCAGGCAGGTGGTCCTGTGACAGTTACGGATCCTGAGATGACTAGATACTTCATGACGATCCCTGAGGCTTCGAGGCTGGTGATTCAGGCTGGGGCGTTGGCTCGTGGTGGTGAGGTGTTTGTGTTGGATATGGGTGAGCCTGTTAAGATTGTCGATTTGGCGAAGAACCTTATTACGCTTTCGGGTTATACAATAGAAGAGATCGGGATTAAGTTTTCTGGGATTCGACCTGGGGAGAAGTTGTTTGAAGAGTTGTTGAACGATAATGAGGTTCAGAATAAGCAAGTGTTTCCGAAGATTTTTATCGGGAAGGCTGTACCGATGGGGAAACAAGAACTTTATGAGGTTATAGAGACTTTGCCTGATAAGGATCCGGTTGAGTTGAAGGAGACTTTGGTTGAGATTGCTAATACGAAGTTTAGCGAGAAGAAAGCGCTAGTGAGTAGTATATGATTTGAACAGGGGATAGTTAGTTAGTGATTAGTGGGTTAGAAAGTTTTTTCGAACCAATTAGGAACTAACTAACTTCTCAACTTTAAAGATTGAATTGAGAACATAATATGGGTATATGGATTAGATGGAATAAGTGTTTAGTGGGTTAGTAGTTGGTTGGAGTTGACACTCCAGTAAAGTACTAAACGACTAAAAAAGTATTTGAATGAAAAATGGAGTTGGATACTATGAATAAAAACTTACTTATATTAGGTGGTGGTGGTCATGGGAGAGTGGTTAAAGAGACTGCAGTGGCAATGGGGGACTTTGACAGAGTAGATTTTTTAGATGACAACTCAGAGATAGCTATTGGCAAATGCGAGGATTTTAAGAAATATTCTAATGATTATTCATATGCCTTTGTTGCTTTTGGTAACAATAAGCAGAGAATGAGATATATTGTGAAATTAATTGATGCAGGCTTCCAATTCCCAGTGTTGATCCACCCTACAGCTTATATAAGCCCGTTAGCAAGGATTGAAATAGGTTCCATAGTTTGTGCAAAGGCGGTTGTTAATACCAACGCAATAATAGAGAAGGGATGCATCATTAGTATAGGAAGGAACGTTAGTTGATCACGACAGTTTTGTCAGTGAGGGCTCACATATCAATTCTGGTGCGATTGTTAAAGCGGGTTGCAGAGTGGAGCGACTTAAAAAAGTTGATGCTGGGATGGTTTATTCGAATAAAAAGCAATTAGAAGGATATAGTTTTGAGGTTGGAGTGTGAGAAAAATGTATTTAAAAATAAAAAGATTAATAGATATTGTTCTTTCCTTGACTGGACTTATTGTATTGTCACCGATATTTTTTATTTTAATTATAGCAATTAAGTTAGATTCAAAAGGCCCTATTCTCTTCAAACAAAAAAGGGTAGGAATTAATAAAACTCATTTTAATATATTAAAGTTTCGAACAATGAGAATAGATACACCGAAAGATACACCAACACATTTATTGGATAATCCAGAACAGTACATCACTAAAGTAGGTAAGTTTCTGAGAAAGACATCTCTAGACGAGCTACCACAAATTTGGAATATTTTTGTTGGAGAGATGAGTATTATCGGCCCAAGGCCAGCATTATGGAATCAGTATGATCTGATAGCAGAACGTGATAAGTATGGTGCGAATGATGTACCGCCTGGGCTTACAGGTTGGGCACAGATAAATGGTAGAGATGAACTTCCGATTGAGATTAAAGCAAAGTTAGATGGGGAGTACGTTGAGAAAATTAGTTTTTTGATGGATGTTAAGTGCTTCTTTGGGACTATCGTGAGTATTGCTAAGAGTGATGGCGTTGTTGAAGGTGGGACTGGAAAAATGGTAAAGAAACAAATCACTGGTACTAAGGAGAAGTTAACGAAGTGAAAAATATATTAATTACCGGAATAAATAGTTATGTTGGTACAAGCTTTGAAAAATGGTTAGGGAATTACCCTAATAAGTACCTGGTAGATTTAATTAGTATGCGAAATGATACATGGAAGGAAAAAGATTTTTCTAAGTATGAAGTTGTTTTACACGTAGCTGGCATAGCTCATGTCTCATCGGATCCGAAGATGGAAGATTTATATTATAAAGTAAATCGTGACCTGACAATTGAGGCTGCTGAGAAGGCTAAAGCTGAAGGTGTGAAGCAGTTCATTTTTTTGAGCAGCATCATTGTTTATGGGGATAGCAACAGTGGAAAAAGAGTTATTGATAAAAACACAGTACCTACACCGAGTAATTTTTATGGTAATAGTAAGCTTCAAGCAGAGGAAGGGATAAAATCTCTAGAAAGTAATCAATTTAAGGTAGCTATTGTGAGACCTCCAATGATTTATGGAAAGGGATCTAAAGGGAATTATCCAAAACTTGCAAAAGTAGCTCAGAAATTACCTGTGTTTCCTGATGTTGATAATGAGCGTAGTATGCTTCATATAGATAATCTTTGTGAATTTATTAGACTTATGATTGACAATGAAGAAAGTGGTTTATTTTTCCCGCAAAATAGTGAGTATGTTAAGACAAGTGAAATGGTCAAATTGATTGCTGATGTGCATGGTAAGAAAATAATACTTACAAAGTTGTTCAATCCAATATTAAAGGTTATAGGTTTGAAGTTAGGACTGATTAATAAGGTGTTCGGCAATTTGGTTTATGAAAAAAGTATTAGTAACTATAAGGAAAATTACCAAATAAGGGATTTACGGAAAACAATTGAATTGACGGAAAAATAAAGACGAAAGGAGGCAATGGAGTTGAAAAAACACATTTTAGTTATAGCGCAATACTTTTACCCTGAGCAATTCCGCATTAATGATATTTGTACTGAATGGGTTAAAAGGGGATATAAAGTAACAGTTATAACAGGAATTCCAAATTACCCACAGGGTAATTATTACGATGGGTATGGACTGTTTAAGAAAAGAAAAGAAATGTATAAAGGTATAGAGATTATTAGAATTCCTCTTATTCCAAGAGGGAATAATTCAATAATGCTTGCTTTAAACTATTTATCTTTTGTAGCTTCTGGTTTCTTTTGGAACCTATTTACGAAAATAAAAGCTGATTATGTTTTTATCTTTGAAGTATCGCCAATGACACAAGCCTTACCGGGTGTATGGTATGCGAAAAAAAGAAGTATTCCGTGTTATTTATACGTGCAAGATCTTTGGCCTGAAAATGTTGAAATAATAACAGGGATAACTAATAAACATATTATTGGTGCTATTGGCAAAATGGTTGATTATATCTATGCACGGTGTACTAAAATTTTTGCAACTTCAAATAGTTTTGTAGATTCAATAGAAAATCGTAATGTGCCGAGAGAAGTAATAGAATATTGGCCGCAATATGCTGAAGACTTTTATATACCATTAGAGAAAAAGTGTATTAAAGAAATTCCAAATGATGATGCTTTTAATATCGTATTTGCTGGTAATATTGGTAATGCACAAGGTTTAGATATTTTACCGAAAGTAGCTGTACTAATAAAAGAGAAGCAACTAAATAGAAATATTCGCTTTAATATAGTTGGAGATGGAAGATATAAGGAAACTTTAGTTGAAATGGTTAATTCAAATAATGTACAGGATATGTTTAATTTTATTCCAAAACAGCCTGCAAACAGGATTCCAGAATTTATGGCTGCTTGCGATTCTGCTTTTTTATGCTTAACAGATGGTCCATTATTTGCAATGACAATCCCTGCAAAACTCCAATCTTATATGGCATGTGGAATTCCAATTATTGCTTCTGCTGAAGGTGAAACAAATCAAATAATAAAAGAGTCAAATGCAGGTTTATCTAGTCCTGCTGGTGATGCACAAAAACTTTCTGAGATTATTATTGAACTATCTTCTAAATCTAGTAAAGAATTAAAACAATTAGGTTTTAATTCTAGAAGTTACTATGATAAAAACTTTAATAAAGAAGAACTATTGAACAGAATGGATGTAAACTTTAGAGATAACTTAAATTTGGAGGCGAAACAAATTGTTTAAAAATAAGACACTATTAATTACAGGTGGCACAGGTTCCTTTGGTAATGCAGTTATGAAGAGATTTCTAGATACTGATATAAAAGAAGTTCGAATTTTCTCACGTGATGAAAAAAAACAAGAAGATATGAGAAAGCTTTATAAAAATGATAAACTTAAATTTTATCTTGGAGATGTAAGGGATTTAGCAAGTGTTAAAAACGCTATGCACGGAGTAGATTACATTTTCCATGCAGCTGCATTAAAACAAGTACCATCTTGTGAATTCTTTCCTTTAGAAGCGGTCAAAACGAATATATTGGGTACTGATAATGTATTAACAGCTGCTATTGATTATGGAGTAGAAAAAGTAATTTGTCTCTCAACTGATAAGGCAGCATATCCAATCAATGCAATGGGAATTTCAAAAGCAATGATGGAAAAGGTTTTTGTTGCTAAATCTAAAACTGTTGATCCAGATAGAACACTTATTTGTGGTACAAGATATGGTAATGTGATGGCCTCACGTGGATCGGTTATTCCACTATTTATTGACCAGATTAAAGGGGGACAACCTCTAACAGTAACTGATCCAAATATGACAAGATTTCTTATGAGTTTAGAAGAGGCAGTTGAGCTAGTCGTATTTGCTTTTCACAATGCTGAGGCAGGAGATGTCATGGTTCAAAAATCTCCGGCTAGTACAATTGGCGACCTTGCTCAAGCTGTAAAGGAATTATTTAATGCAGATAATGAAATTAAAATTATTGGAACACGTCATGGAGAAAAACGTTATGAAACTCTTCTTACTAAGGAAGAATATGTAGGTGCAGAAGACTTAGGTGAATTCTATAGAGTTCCTGCGGATCAAAGAGATCTTAACTATGATAAGTATTTTGCAGAGGGAGATCAAAAGCTTACTACCATAGAAGAATATAATTCGGATAATACACAAATCCTAACAGTTGAAGAAATTAAAGAGAAATTACTTGAGCTAGATTATGTTCAAAAAGAGCTTAAGGAATGGAATAAAAAGATTCACGTAATGAACTAAAGGGGAATTGGATGATGAATATTCTTGTTACAGGAGCGAAAGGTTTTGTAGGAAAAAACCTTATAGCTGAGCTTAAAAATAAAGGGTATAATGATATCCTTGAGTTTACTAGAGAAAGTGATCCTTCACTTCTTGAAAAGTATACAAAAGAATGTGACTTTGTATTTCATTTAGCTGGGGTAAACAGACCGAAAGATGAAAATGAATTTATGGAAGGCAATTTTGGTTTAACCTCTCAATTACTAGAACTGTTAAAGAAACATGGTAATAAAGCCCCTGTTCTTGTTACTTCCTCTATTCAAGCAGAAAAGGATAATCCTTACGGGAGAAGTAAAAAGGCAGGAGAGGATTTATTATTCAACTATTATAAAGAAACTGATGTAAAAGTTTATGTGTATAGACTACCAAACTTATTTGGAAAGTGGAGCAAACCTAACTATAATACAGTGGTGGCTACTTACTGTCATAATATAGCTAGAGACTTAGATATACAGATTAACAATCCTGATGCAGAACTTAACCTTTGTTATATAGATGATTTATTAGAGGAGTTCTTAAGAGCTCTAGAGGGTAATCCGACTATGCAGGAGGATGACTATTGTGTTGTACCTGTATCACATACAATTAAACTTGGAAAATTAGCTGACCTTATAAAAAGCTTCAAAGAAAGCAGAATAAATTTAAGTATTCCTAATATGGAAGATACTTTAACTAAAAAGCTTTATAGTACGTATTTAAGCTTTTTACCGGAAGATCAGTTTTCTTATGATCTTAAAATGAATTGTGATCATAGAGGGTCTTTTACAGAATTTATGAGGACGCCTGAAAGAGGGCAAGTTTCTGTAAATGTATCAAAACCCAGGATCACAAAAGGGAACCATTGGCACCACACTAAAAATGAAAAGTTCTTAGTAGTGAGCGGAGAAGGTTTAATTCGATTTAGAAAGATAGATACTGAAGAAATTATTGAATATAGAGTAAGTGGAGAAAAGTTACAGGTTGTAGATATACCTACTGGATATACACACTCCATTGTAAATGTAGGAGAGAATGATCTTGTAACAGTAATGTGGGCAAATGAATGTTTTGATCCAGAAAAGCCTGATACTTATTTCTTGGAGGTATAATTTATGAGAAAATTAAAAGTTATGACAGTCGTTGGTACCAGACCAGAGATTATAAGATTGTCAGCAGTTATTAATAAATTAGAAGAATCAGAGTCTGTGGAACATGTTCTTGTTCATACGGGTCAGAATTATGATTATGAATTAAATGAAGTGTTTTTTAAAGACTTTAATTTAAAGAAACCAGATTACTTTCTTAACGCAGCTACTGGAACTGCAGTAGAAACCATTGGTAATATCTTAGTTAAAATAGACCCTATTATGGAAGAAGTAAAACCAGATGCCTTTTTGGTGCTTGGAGATACTAATAGCTGTTTATGTGCTATCGCAGCTAAGAGAGGGCATATTCCTATTTTTCATATGGAAGCAGGCAATAGATGTTTTGATCAAAGAGTACCAGAAGAAACCAACAGAAAAATTGTTGATCATACAGCTGATATTAATTTAACTTATAGTGATATTGCAAGAGAATATTTGTTAAGAGAAGGGCTGCCGGCAGATAGAATTATTAAAACAGGAAGCCCAATGTTTGAAGTCCTCAATTCTAGAAAAGATGACATTGAGAAATCAGATGTATTAGAGAGATTGGAACTTGAAGAAGGAAAATATTTTGTAGTATCAGCTCACCGAGAAGAAAATATCAATTCGGAAACCAATTTCCTAGATTTAGTTGATAGTTTAAATGCGGTTGCTAAAAAATACAATATGCCTGTAATTGTAAGTACCCATCCCAGAACTAGAAATATGATTAATGCTAAAGGAATAGAGTTTAACCCTTTGGTGAAAACAATGAAACCTTTAGGATTTAATGATTATGTAAAACTACAAGTTAAAGCAAAAGCCGTACTTAGTGATAGTGGAACGATAAGCGAAGAATCATCAATTCTAGGATTTAAAGCTCTAAATATAAGACAAGCTCACGAAAGACCAGAAGCGATGGAGGAAGCATCAGCGATGATGGTTGGTTTAAAGAAAGAAAGAATATTACAGGGGCTAGAAATTCTAGAAACACAAGAGAAAGCTACATTAAGGGTTGTTGGAGACTATAGTATACCTAATGTATCGGATAAAGTATTAAGAATTATTTTATCATATACAGATTATGTTAACAGAGTTGTATGGGGGAAACGTTAGTGAGAGTTTTACAAATAAACTCTGTTTGTGGCGTTGGCAGTACAGGAAGAATTGCCACAGATATAGATAAGATTCTTAAGAGCGAGGGACATGAAGGATATATAGCCTATGGAAGAGGTACAGCAAGAGAATGTGATACAGTTATAAAAATTGGCAGTAATATGGACAACTACATTCATGTAGCAAAATCTAGACTCCTAGATAGACATGGATTCGGATCTGGAAAAGCAACAATGGATTTTATTAATAAAATTGATGAGTTAAACCCTGATATCATACATTTGCATAATATTCATGGGTATTATATAAATATAGAATTATTATTTGCTTATTTAAGGAAAGTCAATAAACCAGTAATATGGACTTTACATGATTGTTGGGCGTTTACAGGTCATTGTTCACATTTTGATTATGTTGGTTGTGAAAAATGGAAAACGGGGTGTTATAATTGTCCGCAAAAAAGTCAATATCCAGCAAGTGCATTATTAGATAACTCAAAAAAGAATTTTTTAAATAAAAAAGAACTATTTACTGGACTTAAAAACATGACTATAGTCACTCCTTCAAAATGGCTTGCAAATTTAGTAAAAGAATCATTTTTAGAAGAGTACCCAGTGAAAGTAATAAATAACGGAATTGATCTTGACGTTTTTAAACCAACTAATAGTAACTTTAGAGAGGAATTTGGATTACAAAACAAGTTCATTATTCTAGGTGTTGCAACTAATTGGGGAATGAGAAAGGGCTATAAGTATTTTTTAGATTTATCATCAAGAATACCAGATGATGAAGTAATAGTCTTAGTAGGGTTGACAGAAAAACAAGTAAATAATTTACCTAGTAATATTATTGGTATAACTCGAACGGATAGTACTAAAGAGTTGGCAGAAATATATTCATTAGTAGATGTTTTTGTGAATCCTACTGTAGAGGAGGTAATGGGGTTAGTAAATGTTGAAGCACTTGCCTGTGGAACTCCTGTTATTACCTTTAATACTGGTGGTAGTATTGAAACTGTTGATGAAGATTGTGGTTTTATAGTTGGAAAAGGTAATTTAGATGAATTAATTGAGAGAATTAAATTAGTGAAGGATAAAGGCAAATTAAATTATTCTAATAGGTGTTTAGAACGTACAAGACGTTTATATAGCAAACATGATAGATTTGGAGATTATATAAATTTATACAATGAGGTAGTTGATTAAGCATGAAAAAAATTACACATATATGCCTTTGTGGGCCTGTAACAGATAATTGGTCTTATCAGGATAATTTGCTTCCAAAGTATCACAAAAAAATTGGATATGAGGTTAGTGTTATTACATCACAATATATATGGAATGAAAAAGGAAATTTAGATATTGACAGAAGGTCCACATACTATAATGAATATGGTATAAAAACTATTAGACTTGAATCAAAATATGGTTCAACCGTACAATCAAAATTTAAGAGATATAAAAATTTATATGAAACAATATGTAAGGAAGAACCTGATATTTTATTTGTTCATGGTGTGCAATTTTTGGATATCAAAGATGTTGTTAAGTATTTAAAACAAAATTCAACTATAAAAGTTTACGTAGATAATCATGCTGATTTTTCTAACAGTGCAACAAATTGGCTTTCGAAAAAAATCCTACACGGTATTATTTGGAAACGTTGTGGAGAGATAATTGAACCATATACGAGTAAATTTTATGGTGTTTTACCTGCAAGAGTCAACTTTCTAAAAGATGTTTATAAACTACCTGAAAAAAAAATTGAATTGTTAGTTTTAGGTGCAGATGATGAAAAAGTTAATGATAGTAATAGAAATACAACTAATAATGAAATAAGGGAGAAATTTTTAATAAAACCAGATGATTTTTTAATAATTACTGGTGGAAAGATTGATACAGCTAAAAAGCAAACGTTACTTTTAATGAAAGCAGTAAAGGAAATTGAAAAAAGCAATGTTAAACTTATTATTTTCGGTTCTGTATCTAATGAGATGAATGATGAATTTAATACTTTAATTGATGGTGAAAAAATAATTTATACTGGATGGATTTCTACAGATGACAGTTATAAATATTTTTCTTCAGCAGATTTAGCAGTATTTTCAGGAAGACACTCAGTTTTATGGGAACAAGCAGTTGGAACAGGCCTACCATGTATATTTAAATATTGGAAAGGGACTACTCATGTTGATGTTGGTGGGAATTGTAAATTTTTATATAATGATTCTGTAGATGAAATAAAAAAAAGCATTAATGAAATTCTTAATGATCGATCATTGTATATTAGTATGAAAAAAAGTGCAGAAGTCTTTGGAATGAATAGATTTTCATATGAAAATATTGCAAAACAAAGCTTGCAAGACAAATAGAGTATACTTTGATTGTCTATATAGATTGTAATTAAAAAGTTGGATAAGGTATGGAAGTATACTCAAATGTAAAAGACTTTCTAGTAAGAGTTTTAATGAGATAGATTTAATATTAGTTCGACTTTATTTAATAAGTTCCTCTTATCAAATATACATGAATCAATTTGAACAGTAGTGAAAAGCTTATAAGAAGGGAGGAACAGAATTTCAAATGTTAAAAAGATTTAATGAAAGTAAAATAAGTGGTTACACATTATTTATATATATATTAATTTATAAAATTGTAATAGAATTTGTTTATATTTTTAGGATCTCTCCAGTATATAATTATACAGGTTTGACCCTGGATATAAATATTGTGGGTTTTTGGATATCGTTATTATATTTAATTATAATAATAATGCTTTTTCCAAAAGACAAGTCAAGGCCATCAACATATTTATATTTAATATTCATATTATTTTTAGTAATCCCGACACTGTCCTATTATTGGTTGAATAATCAAAGTCTAGTATACACGACTTTTATAGTTTTATCTTCTTTAATTGTAGCTTTATTTTTAAAACTAAAACCAGTAAATATTGTTGAAGAAATTAAATCTCCAAATATGTTATTAAATATTATTTTTATAATATATATATTAATTACGGTATTCATGATAATTCAACGAGGTGGTATAGATTTACGCGCACTAGACCTTAGTTCAATTTATAAAATTCGTTCTGAAGCTAGTTTTTCTGGAATATTGGGATATTTATTAAACTGGAGTGCAAAAGTACTTTGCCCATTCTTTTTCGCATATTTTCTTTATAGAAAAAAGAAATGGAAACTACTATTTGTGTTAGTTCTTCAATTACTATTATATTTAAGTTTTGGTTTTAAAGCATATTTGTTTTCTATAGGTATGTTAATCATGGTTGCGATCGTTATGAAAAGAAATAAATTTGAGCGTGATTTCACCTTCAGTTTTACTGGAATAGTTATAGTGTCCTATATTTTAGATGTTTTTAATATTTCAAACACTCTTTTGAATAGTATTCCTTTTAGAATGATTTTTGTACCAGCTCAAATACAATACCAGTATTATGAATTTTTTGTAGATAGAGATAAGATGCTTTTTGCAGACGGGATTATTGGGAAAATCTTTTCTATTGAGAGCCCATTTGACCAGCCTGTTCCATTTGTGATTGCCATGTATTATCAAGATGTAGTTTCAAACTCTAATACTGGAATATTCTCAGATGCATACTCAAATGGTGGATTCATCACTATGGCTTTTTTTGCTGTTTTATTCGCACTTATTCTCTATATGATTGACTCGCTAACAAGGAGAGTACCTACCTACCTCGTAGTAGCCTCTTTCAGTTACATGATGTTTGTAATAAATGACAATTCCCTTCTTACAGCATTTCTTACGGGCGGAATAGGCTTAATGATTATTTTACTCCTTTTCTTTAATTCTAGTATAGGTAAAGAAAACTCGAATATTCATCATTAGGTACTCTATTAAGTTTATAAATGAGGTTAAAGTATGCAGTTTTCTTTTAGAAAAGGTATTTTTAAGGATTCTCTATTAAATATTATTGCTTCTTTAATTCTAACACTTGCAGTACAAATCTTAGCTTACCCCTATTTGGCTTTAAAATTTACAATTTCGGAATATGGATTAATATTGACTTTTATGGGTATTGTCAATGCTGTAGGAGTTTCTATTGGGAATTCTTTGAATAATACTAGAATATTACTTCAGTCAGAGTATGATAAGAAAGGAATAAACGGAGATTATAATCCTATATTTTTAGGAGTTTTATTAGTTGGAGCTTTTATTACAGGCGGTTTATCAATTATTTTATTAAAAAGGATTGATATAACTGTTATTGGTTGTATTATTATAACAATATTAATATTATTTCGTTCTTATTACTCTGCTAGCTTTAGAATAATAATAAATTATAAAAAAATACTCTACTCAAATATTTGGGGATTCTTAGGATATATAGTTGGGATAATTATTACAAAATATACTGATTTATGGGTATTTATTTTTATTTTTGGAGAACTATTTGCATGTATATATATTTATTATTCTTCAAAGATTGTCCATGATAAATTTCAAATCACATCTCTTTTTAAAAGAAGTTTAAATAAATTCAGTCTCATCATGCTTGCTGCAGTTTTAACTAATATAATGATGTATATGGATCGTTTTTATATTTATCCATTTTTAGGAGCTGAACAAGTTTCTATGTATACTGTTGCATCGTTTTTAGGGAAAACGGCTGGAATTATACTGAATCCAATTGCAGGAGTTTTACTTACGTACTATATAAAAGAAGGACAAATGACAATTAGGCAATTTTGCAAACGTACAGGTATTTTTACCTTGTTTTCTTTTTTTATATATATGATAGTACTTTTAATAGGAATTCCTATAACAGGAGTCCTTTATCCCACAGTTATTAATAGTGCATTGCCCTATTTTTATGTTGCTAATCTAGCTGCTATTCTCTTTATTTTAGGAAATACAATCCAGCCATCTTTATTAAGATACTGTGATGCAAAATGGCAACTTATAATTCAAAGTATATACTTTCTGCTATACTTAGTATTAGGTTACTTTGGGATGATCCATTATGAACTTATTGGTTTTTGTTATGCTATTTTAATAGCAAATTTATTTAGAATTTTACTGATGGTATTTGTTGTAATAGTAACTTTATATAGAGTAGATGCTAATCATAAAATTTGACCACCCAAAAAAATTTGTTACACAAATGGTTTCACTGGGCTACCGTCACTACCAGACTTTTTTATATTATGTTGGATGAACAAGTTTTTTAGGAATGGAATTCTACAGTGAAAATCTCTAAAGAGCTCCTTTGTTATGAGATTAAAGGAAGTTTAATATGGAATTGAAACGATAGGATGTTAGGGTATTCTGTATAAATAATTAATTTTCAACAAATAAATTGATTTCAAATTAAGTTCCAGTAGGAAAGTAGGGATTGATTGTTAGTTTGTAAAATGCCTTAAAGAATATTATAAGTTTAAGTTTTAGACTGGAAGAGGGAAGAATCAAATGAAAATTACAATTGCAGGAACTGGTTATGTGGGCCTATCTAATGCAATCTTACTAGCCCAACATAATGAGGTAATAGCGCTTGATATTATTCAAGAAAAAGTAGATATGATTAATAATAGAAAATCTCCTATTACAGATAATGAGATTGAAGAGTTCTTAGCAGCAAAAGAACTAAATTTAACTGCAACTACGGATAATTATAAAGCATTTAAGGATGCAGAATATGTCATCATTTCGACTCCAACAAACTATGATCCGGAAAAAAACTATTTTAATACAAGAACAGTTGAAGCTGTGATTGCCAATGTTTTATCTATTAATCCAGAAGCTATAATGGTGATTAAATCAACAGTTCCGGTTGGTTATACAGGGAAGGTAAGGGAGAAGTTTGAAACAGATAATATTATTTTTTCACCAGAGTTTTTAAGAGAAGGAAAAGCACTTTATGATAACTTGTATCCTTCAAGAATTGTTGTTGGTGAGCAATCAGATAGAGCTAGAGTATTTGCAAATTTATTAGTAGAAGGTGCTTTAAAAGAAAGTATAGATGTTTTGTTTACGAATTCAACAGAAGCGGAAGCTATTAAACTATTTGCTAATACTTATCTAGCGATGAGAGTCGCCTTTTTCAATGAGTTAGATTCGTACGCAGAGGTAAGAGGATTAGATGCTAAACAAATAATCGATGGAGTTGGGCTTGATCCACGAATAGGTAATCATTACAATAATCCTTCTTTTGGATATGGTGGCTACTGTCTGCCTAAAGATACGAAGCAATTATTAGCCAATTATGCGGATGTCCCTAATAATATTATGACAGCAATTGTTGATACAAACAGAACGAGAAAAGATCATATTGCCGAAATGATAATAAAAAGGAATCCTCAGATAGTAGGTATTTATAGGCTTACCATGAAAATGAACTCTGATAACTTTAGACAATCAGCCATTCAAGGAGTTATGAAGCGTATTAAAGCGAAGGGTATTGAAGTTGTTGTATATGAGCCAGCACTCCATGAAGAGAAATTCTATAATTCTAGAGTAATTAATGACTTTGAAGAGTTTAAGAAAGTTTCAGATGTGATCGTGGCAAATCGATTATCAGATGATTTAAGAGAAGTAGAAGATAAGGTGTATACAAGGGATTTGTTTAGTAGGGATTAATATCGTATATATGGGTTAAAAAATAGAGATACAATATGTCTGATGGATATACTATTAATTGGCAATTGTGGTCACTAGTGCGTTGTGATCTCAAAAGCAGACAATATAAATTCGGATTTTACTGAGGGTTCAAAGTTGAAAGGCTCTGGATCCTTTTTGTTCTTCTCATTATCCCCTATCTTTCTTCATACGTTAAATCTTGATGTAACCGTCAATAAAGAGATATAGTTTATTCGATAATAGGACTTTACAGAATGGTTCTTTATGATTTGGATGTCTTTTCTGTTTTTTTCGAATGTCAGCTACTCGAACAGGTTCTGGTTGTAACCGTCAAGTAGAAATGGTTCTTACGCTATTTTGATGAAAAGATTTATGTACTAGTAATTAGTCTGATCGTTACTTTTTTAATATAATAATTACAATCTATATAGAACTCTCTTTTCTAATAATTTCAATCCAGAGCGACCATAAGTTATCCGTTTTATTGTCTTTAGTCGATTAACTTGTCCTTCAAGCAGGCCATTACTGTATGGCAATATCAATGCATTTTTTACAGCCTGAAAATCACTTCGAAGTCTAAAAGCATAATAGTAAAAGGGATTTTTCTTACTGGATAGTTGTTTTTTTAACCATTGTAAAATTGAAGATCGCAAATGAGTGTGCCGTAGGTATGACCTTTAGAAAATGCAAAGTCATCAAGACCCACAAAAGGGAGATACCCCCAATTCAATATCAGTATGCTGAACTAAAGCTAATAATGTATCGTGGCTAACCGGGATATGTGCTGATCTGGCCACTTTTTCAGCTGAAAGGCAACTAGTTGAAAAAGCTATCTTACGAAGAACTTCTTCCGTCCTTGCAGTACGTCGGCCATTTGATGTAAGCCAATCATATCGCTCTGTAAAGATTTTAACTTGGCAATCTGGTTGATCACAAAACCATCTTTTTGTCAGGATTAACAGTCCAACAGATTTATCACTAATAGGAAGATCTTGAACTTTACGTGTATATTGGCTGTGTATACGAGAACTTAGCTTTGAGCATACGGGACAAGATGAAGAAGTCTGTATGCTCTTCACTGTTAGAAGTAAAGAGTCATTAGAGGCAGAAACATGTAGCAGTTCAAAATTAGGATCTGGGGGAGACCAAGAAATGGAGATCATGTTAATTACTCCTTTTCTTTTTATTATATCAGTCTAATATAAAATTAGTCTCTCCCCAAGTTCCCGTAAGAACCATTTCTACTTGACGGTTACAAACTGGAAAAATAAATTTGTGTCATACAATCACAATCTAGAAATCTAGAATAGAAGGAGAGTATATTAGTAAAAGTAACATTTAGGTATGCCACTGTTTCTTCCAAAAGTGAATTATGCTTGTATTGTTCCAAATGTTTTCCACGTTCCCGGAGTCCCGCTAGATACACATATCCAACCTGCACTACCACCTGCAACTGGGGATAGGTTATGGCATATTGAACCAACAGCGCAATAACCGACTGACTCATTAGGAATAGTCGTTTGATACATAACCTTAATAGCGGTATCACTACCAGTATCATTTCCGATTAAATGTTCACCAAACATTGGTAGCTGTTGACGATCTGTTTTATTACTGTAAATAAATACATCTGTATTTCCATCTGTATAAAGTGCATAAAAAGTATCAGCACATTTATTAATAATATTATTAGTAATCAACCCATTGGTGGAATTCGTTACACCAATACCTCTGCCTATCTTATAGGTATCTGTACCAACTAGGACATTTCCATTAATATTAACATTCGTACAAACACTTGATACAATACCGTATGAAGTAGTGTTAGGACTTTTTGTTAATGCTTTTAAAAGGTTATTAGCTATTATTAAATCGTTTGTATCGCTCGCATTAATAAACTGATAAAGTACATCAGTAATTAAGTTGTTTGTAACAATTACATCATTTATAACAGTACCACTACCTTTAACAATCGTAATGCCAGTATTAAATCCTTTGGTAATATTGTTGTTTGAAATGACTATCTGTGTACTATTGATAGCAGTAACAGAACTAGCTATAATTCCTGTTTTTCCATTATCACCGTTTATTACATTTCCTGTAATTCCAACATTATTACCACCATTTAAGTAAATACCTACTTGCTTTATTCCAATAATAGTATTGTCAGCAACCGTTGTCCCTTTGCTTTCAAATTCAACGTTGACAATATCAATACCATCTACTCCACTGCCATCAATCAAATTACCTACACATGTAACCTCTCTACTACCACCGATCGAAATTGCTCCTGGTGCTAGTGTTCTGTTAATAGGTGTTTCTTTTCTGTTTTGAAGAACATTTCTTAGAACATTATTATTACATACAACTTTTGTAGCAGTTTGTAAATAAATACCCATACCACTTCTATATGTTAATGAAGTATCAGGGTTATCGGATATATTTTCAATAATATTATCCGTAATGATAACATTCTCCCAAACATTCCCGCCAATTTTTACCGAATCCATTCTATAAATTAAAATACCGTATTCGTGTTTATCTTTAATGTGATTATCAGTAATATTGATATTTTTTCCATATCCTTGTACATAAATCCCATATCTGTTAGCACTATGGCAAATGTTTTTATCTGCCCAGAAACCTTCTAAGGAAACATTAGGGACTGCATAACCATAGGCAATATCAAACATATCTAAGTTTCCGTGTAAGTAATTATTCATCACTTTTACATAACTTGAGTCAGTTGCTAAAATGCCACCACTTGACATATTGTAAATTTCACAATCCTGAATAGTAATAAAATTACAATTGTTTATGCGTATTCCATGATATTCATAGCCTGTTTTAGTTTTAATTGCTGTGTTTGTGCCCTCTAATTTTAGTCCACTTATCTCAATGTTATTACATGATGATATTGAGATAAGGCCATCTTCTGATGAGTTATTTTGTTTAATCGTTGCACCATTGGAAACAATCCTAATGTTATTAGCTGACGAAAGAGACAACGTACTTACTATATAGGTTGATTTCGGTAAATATATTGTTGCACTTTCTAAAGATTTTGCTAAATCTAAAACAGATTGTATTGCCTCTGTATCATCTGTTATTCCATCACCTTTTACACCTTTTGATTTTACGTTTATTGAAATATCCGCCAACTGTTCGTTTAAAAACTTAATTTGTTCAGTGACCGACCCTGAATCGATTCGTTGTAATACCATATTGTTAGCTTCTCTTTTAACTGTATAGCCAAAAGTGAAAGCGAAAATAACAAGAAAAAAATTTCGTAAAAAATTTCTTCGTTTCAAAGAATATTCCTCCTACATAGCCTTTGAGGGCATAAAAAACAAAAAGTCGTCCAATTGGGTATAAAGAAGTCACTACAATCTAGCACCCAAAATAAAGGAACAATTTTCTTATATATATAAATTATACTACTACTAGCCAATTAGTTCTACCTATAGATATTGAAATTATATTTCTCGAACATTATTTGACTACCCAAACTATGTTGATATTGTAGCATAATGAGGGAAAGTGGAGCCGTCCCTCTAGTACTGAAAGCCGTATAAAAAGAAAACAGGAGGGCCAATCAGTTGAGTAAATGAGTGGTTCTCCGTTTGTATTTTTAATAGATTTTTATTAGTATAATAGCTAAAATCAAACGTAAGCCCGAATTATAAAAAAGCGCACCTTTCCGGTACGCATCACAAATAGCCGTATTTCCTGATTTTTTTAATCGAAAATACGGCTATTTTCATTTATTTGCTACATTCCAGCTGAATCTTTTTTGACCAGGGCATGTATTGATTTAAAATTTCAGGATTTTGATGTATGCTGAGATTCGGTAGATCCGTGAAAAGTTTCTTTATGTATTCGTAGAAATCAACGCCGTTACTTTTGGCTGTTTCTGCAATACTCAAACAAATGGCGTTCGCTTTTGCACCGGCTTCACTAACACTAAAAAGCCAATTTTTTCTTCCTAGAACGTTGGGACGGATGGCATTTTCGGCTGGATTATTATCAATTTCAATGCGCCCATCATTCAAGAATGTTTTGAGTCCATTTGTCCTGTTCAATGTGTATTCAGCTGCTTTCGCAAGGGCATTTTTTCCGTAGAATGGTGATGTTTCAACCCATTAAAGGAATTTATCTACAATTGGCTTCGAGTATTTTTGACGTTTTTTTCTTCGTTTACTCGGAGACAAATGTTTAAATTTCCTTTCAAGTCGATATAAATCGTCACAATAGCTCACACCTATTCTCCCATTTTTGCTGTCTGCTTTCAGCCAATAACGACGAACATGCGCCCAACAATTTGCGAAGGTAACACCTTCCAACTTATCATAGGCAGAATAGCCATCACAAACAATCGTACCAGAAAAGCCTTCTATGAAACTTTCAAGGACAGATCGAGCCCGTGATAATGAGCTTTGAAAGAGCGTCATTATGGGCCCTTGGCTTGGCACACTTCGATATACCCAATTATAGGCATTGGTTTGACCGGATTTCCCATCGGATCGGTTGATAATTTGTCCATATGTTTCGTCGACATGTAAAAGCGATTTAGCCATCATCAAATGCTTCATTCGTTCGTAAATAGGCAATAGCCAATCGTGTGATGCACGAATGACCCAATTCGAAAGGTTCTTATCATTGGTATTCAGGCCATAACGATCCCATTCCTTAACCTGACGGTAAAGTGGAAGGTATTGTGAAAGTTTATCATACATTACTTTGGCAAGTACGCTAGGACTTGCGATGCTACGTTGAATAGGAGGTTGTGGTGCTTTACCTCGTTTAATTTGTGCTTTTTGAAATGCATCGCTTTTGCAATTTTTACATTCAAGAGCGTGTTCAATGTGTTGAACTTTCTTCATTTTTGCAGGAATAAATTCGGCCTCTTCACGTACGATTGTACTGCCAATTTCAATCATTTGTCCTTGGCAACATTCACATAGCGTATTTTCCGGATAATAGTGAATTGCTTCTATTTCAATATCGTCACGTAATGAATCATTTCGTTTTTTCTTTTGAATAGTTCGTACAACAGTGTAAGAAATTTTCTGTTGGCTTTGTTCTTCTGTGTGCTCAGATTCGCTAAAAGACGGGTCATCATCAAATAATGAACCTTGTCCTTCTGGTGCGTTATATTTCGTTTTTTCAGTTTTTGATCCATATAAAAGCTTAGTTAAATGGCGTACTTGATCGGTTAACGCTTCAATCTGTTTTGATAAGTTTTTGTTTTGTTGATTCGAATGAGCCAATTGCTCTTCGAGTAGCCGAATTAATTTCTCGTTTTGATTTTCATTCATAGAAGAAGCGTTCGCCACATCATTCACCACTTTTCGTTCGGTTTCGTTCTTTTTATTATAACTAGTTCGAACAACGGAATAAAGATAAAATTAGTGGCTTAACGAATTTAGAACACCCCTTTTGATGATCGTTGAATCGCCTTTGGCTGCTGGATCGATAACCCTTCAAGGAGCCTTATTCCGACTAAAAAAATATTCCGACTTTTGATTCCCTGCTAACACATTTATTAATAATGATGTTGAGATTGATCGGAATAATAAATATTAAATACCTCTTTAGGAAAATGTATGGTATCAGGATTATCCTGAAAATCACATTGGAAGAGAGGTAATTTTAAATGGATATTTATAATCCCCAAAACAAAATTTCAATAGGTGATTTTATTACGCTATTTGAGGATGAAATGAAAAAGCTTAATTATTATCCTAGTACTATTTATAACAGAATTTTAATGATAAGAAGGGCATTCTCAGGTAGTATACGATTACTTGATGAAGAGGAAATGTATTCATCAGAAAAACTATATGATTGGCTTAATATACAAAAAGCCAGATTTGATGTCCGTGAACTATCACAGGACCGGTTTCTGTATATGCAAAATACAGTGGATTTATGTGAAGAGTTATATCAATTCGGTATGTTAGTACGCAGAGGTAGACACAGAAAATACGATAAGTATATTCCTAAATGCTATAAAATGCTTCACAAAGAATTTTTACAGGGTCTATCAAATCATATGTCACACCGATCATTAATGAGGTATGAGTTAAACAGTAGACAGTTTTGGTTATATTTGGAGGAAAATAGAGTTTTAAATATTACAGATATTAATCGTACCTGTATAGAGGAATTTTTATCTGATGCTAAAAATAAAAAAGATAGTATTGATAAGGATATACTGATGCTAAAAAGATTGTTTGCTTTTCTAAATGCAGAAGGACATATAAACCTAAAAATGGATTTCGAGATGCTAAAACCGGCGGGAAGGCGAAAACCAGTACTCCCACATTTTTCGCAAGACGAGATTTCCAACATACTCGCATCGATTGATACTTCAACCAGAAATGGTAAACGTGACTATGCTATTATTACTCTTGCTGTTTACACAGGACTACGGTCCTCTGATATCTACAATCTAAAGTTACGTGATATAGACTGGATTAATAATGATATAAAGTTGAAACAAGTGAAAACAGGAAATACCTTGGTATTGCCGTTGAGCGTTTTTGCCGGCAATGCATTGGCAGATTATATATTGAATGGTAGACCAAATGTTGATGAAGACTGGATATTCCTGAGAAATCTCCCTCCCTACACAAGGCTCGAAGGGCATTCGTCTGGTAATACCATGTTGAAAAGATATCTTACCAAGATGGGAGAAAATTTCGAGAACACTGGCAAGTCGTTTCATGCATTACGAAGGAGCGTGGGTTCGTGGATGTCCCAAGAATATACTCCACTGCCTGTCATAGCTGAGTTTCTAGGTCATACAAATACAGAATCTACTAAAAGCTATCTATCATATAATATAGAAAATATGAGGAAATGCTGCCTTGGTTTGGATGATATTCCTGTCTTAAAAGAGGGATTATCATGAATTATGAATATACAAGTAAGTTTTCTACTGTAATTACAAATATGTTTAAGTTCAGGGAATCTATGGGCTATAACCGTTATTCCTATTCTTCTGAACTTTACGACTTTGATCAGTTCTGCTCATTGAAATACCCTAATATGGATACTTTAACAAAAGAACTGGTTATGGAATGGGCTATGAGAAGGGAAACAGAAAGTGTAAACATGCATAAGCACAGGCTGATTACAATTCGGCAGTTAGGAAAGTACATGAACTTTTCTGGAAAGGAATCATATATAATACCTTCTGATTTAATTGGAAGCTATGAACCCTATACACCGTATATATTTGCTGATGAGGAAGTAATAACTTTCTTCCGCACCATAGATAATATTAAACCTAATAACCGTACACCGTTTACCGAATATACAGTACCGGTATTTTTTAGGGTGGCTTACGGGTGCGGACTTCGTCCTAATGAACTCCGGGATCTTAGGAGATCTGATATCAATCTAGATACTGGAACTATTTTTATTCACAATTCAAAGACTAAAAGGGATCGTCTGATTAGTATGACGGAAAGTTTAAATGAATTATGTAGGAAATATGATAAGCTAGCCGATAAACTATATCCTAACAGACAATGGTTTTTCCATATGTCAGTAAAAGACAGCCATAGGAGAAGATGGATATCAAACCAACTCAAAAAATATTGGAAAGAGGCAGGACTCGATAAAAAAACAGGAACATCTCCAAGGGTATATGATTTCCGCCATAATTATGCTACCAGAATCATAATGAAATGGTTCGATGCAGGAGAGGATGTAACCGCACTTTTACCATATCTTAGTTCATTTATGGGACATGTTGAATTTCAAAGCACTTACTACTACATCCATCTGCTTCCGGAAAATTTGAGAAAGAACAGAAATTTTGATTGGAATAAATTCAATTCTTTAATACCGGAGGTATCGTATGATTAATAGAGGTGCTTCTATGAAGTTTTTTGAATATGTGCGGAAATATCTGACTGAATTCATGCCAAGACATAGAAATCTTAGTGAAAATACAATACAGTCTAACAAGGATTCTTTGAATTTGCTCTTAGATTACTCTATCAATCAGCTTGAAATTCCACTGATAAAGATTGAGGTTAAAACTTTTCAAGACATCGGTGTTATTTAGATTTGGTGCCAGGCACGGCCCGAAAAATCTTGTTTCACAATAGGTTTCACGAATGAATAGAAAAAAGGAGTTCGGTGGCATCACTTTATTATAAGATTAAATAAAAGGAACTAATAAATGTATAAAATTTTTTCTTGGGTAGCTGTTATTCTTTGGATGATGGTAATCTTTTATCTATCCCATCAACCAGCTACAGAATCCAATGAGCTGAGTACAGGAATAGCAGAGGTTATTGTTAAATCGGTTGAAAAAGTTAATACTAATAAGGGGTTTGATATAGGAAGCTTCAATCACATTGTAAGGAAGAATGCACATTTCTTTACTTATTTGTTGCTTGGTTTACTTATGATAAACACTTTGAGGAGAAGTGAAATACATGGTTATTGAAGTGTTGTAGGACTGTTTTTATTAATTTGTGTTCTTTATGCTGTATCTGATGAAATTCATCAGGTAGTTGTTTCTGGCAAATGAGCTCAGCTTAATGATGTGCTCATTGATAGTGCTGGGGCGAGTATTGGTGTTGGCGTGTATTTGATTATTAGCATGATAATGAAAAGTAGAAACACCCATTGAGCTATGTAGCTTGGGTGTGTTTTTGTATTCTTTTGCTTTTTAAATAAGCAGGACCAAGTAAATGAACAGAAAGGAGATGGATATAAAACTATTCTTTTCTTGAAATTCTCTCTGAAGCCTATGAAAAAGGAGAGAAAGAACAAGGCATGACGGTAGAACAATTAGTAAAGGATCTATCTATTAAACTAAAGTCTATGTTAAAGAGTTCTGATAAGTAAATTTAATATCTCTGTATAATGATTGTAGTAAATAGGTGTTATGCTTAGAAGGAATTAGGAGATCCTATTTCTGATTCCTTTTCTTCAAATCTTAATTCCTCCACCGTGTTTAACAGCACAGAAAATGAACATACAACAACAGATCCCTTTACCATTTTTAAAAAATATAAGAACATAAATTCTATTATAGTTACAGGAAATACCTGTTTAATAGTAGGGAGTTTTCATTTTATAATAAAGTATCGTATAGGAGGAGTTAGCTATTGAATATTTTTGATCAATTACCTAAGTCTTTAAAGAAGACGGTGAGATATATTCTGCAAGATATTCATTCGATTGATAAATTAGAGGAAATACAGAGAATCCTTAATAAGTATATAAATAAGCGTAAACAACAATTGTTAAAGCAACAAAGTGAGCTTTAGTTTTTATTGAAGTTTTTACAAGAGATCGATCATAAAAGTAAAAGTGATAATTTAGTCTGCATCACTGTGACCACCCGATATATTGCGAAGTAAGTTCATGAAGTAAGCTCATGATCAAAGCAACTTATCATAGGGAATTAGCTCGAGGATTGGTGCCAGGCACGCCCCGGTGAATAGATGAGAGAATGGCTTGAAGATTACTATATAAATGCTTTATAAAGCTTTTGATTTCAGGAATCGTTGCCTCTTTTGCTGCAGAAATTAGTTTCTTTGGTCAACCACTGTGACCACCTGATTTGTGTCGAAATTTGTAGAATTAGGTAGTGGTATTTGATAGAAGACGTTGTTTTATGAAAATAAAGGAATAAAAGCAGTGAGGGGAAACGAATAGGTTTGTCTCCCCTCACTGCTTTTATTGTCGTCCTACACTAGATATGTATTAGTTTAGCATGTCAATTGGGATAAGCTTGCATATAAAGATCGTCTAGTGCCTTTTTCATTGCTCTGTTTTTCGTAAAGCGATCTTTGCCAAAAGCTATGCAATCTTTAAAGGGTGGTTCCTCCTGACAAATCGTTGCCGTTACAGAATAGTGATCATGATAACGGACTATTTCGAATTCGATCTCATCTCCAACATCATTTACTAGCTGTATAACTTCTCTTGATACATAATTTGATAAGTAGTTGGTCATTTCGGAATGTCCCCCTTTTTGATGAGCTTACAAGCCTTATATGTATGAAAGTATTGATCATGATCCGTTATTTCTCTAACTCTAACTCTTCTATATCTTCTTCTTCTTTCCTTTTTACGGTATAGTTCAAATGGCCTTCTTCCTGCACAAGCGTGATTCCGGTGTCTTTTTCGTATAAAAAGGTCATCTTTTTTTCCGTTTCGAAGCTTTCTCGTTCTAACAGGGTTTCACGTAAGAACGTAGCTTCAGTTCGTGTTGTTTGGAGTTTATGAGTTTTCATATCAACGGTAAGTGAATGACCATCTATGATATGGACGATGGTTTGTCTGTTTTCATAGCACTGGATATCATCGATGTGGGAGCTGACGATCCAGACGATTCCTTTTTGATTGGTTGATTTACACTTGATTAAGACAATGTTCTTTTGTGGGGATAATGCGATAGGAAGCTTATATCTCTTTTTTAAGATTCTACGAGCTGATTTAGTTGCTCCATTGAGGTCACGTCCAGCATAAAAGAAAGACTCTTTAACGATCTTCTCGGGGGATTGACTGACAAGAAAGGTCTTTTTTCGCTCTAGAACTTGTGAATACTCATAGCCGTTGTGAAAGTAAGAAAAAAGTGCTGATGTTTGTGGGGTGATAAGATAAGTCTTTAACATTTTCATTTTTCAATCTCCGATCTTCTTTTAAATTTAGGTTTTATCCCAGTAAATAGTTGGATTTTCACTTTTTGAAATGGAAATAGCAGATCATAAAAATTGGACATACAATCTTACAAGGCTGATTGCTGGAACTTATATGGATAGTAAGCTGAAAATTGATAGCGGTTACAAAATAAGGATTAACATAAAGGTGATTACGTTTTGTTTGTTCCCAGCAGCGTCTTTTATCTGTTGTCCTTACCGATCAACCTCTTCATTTCGTGTAATACCCTTTTAATGTTAAAACATTCACAATCTGAATTATAGCACATATACTAGTATTATAGATCTATAAAAGTGTCTATATATTGAACTTTTTTAGAACTAAAATACTATTATGGACTATTTCTCAATTACTGGGAATTTCTTATTCGTTTTCCTGTCGAAAGTCAGATTCCATCTCAAATAACTCCTCGAAATAGAGATCTGTAAACTTTTTATTTAGGATTCCGCAGTAATAAGCGATTGGATTTAAAACCTTCTTGTTTTTTAGTTTATTGACTAGCTGCTTAAGGGCTTAGATTGAGGTCGATAGCATTTGATCCTTTTCCTTTTCTCGATTATTTCGATAAGCAGCGATCCTTGTCATCCTCCAATATTCTTCAATCGTTCTGGCTTCTAAAAATCCGGGTCAGTAAGCATACCCCCACTCAATCCTAACCAAATAAAGGAGATAACGGATCAGATTGTGTTGCTGCAAAATCAGATTTTTGAATTTGAGGATTGAGAACAGCAGAGCGTTAAACTGGAAAAAGAGCTTGCGTGGTTTCTCGAAGAATTAAAAGAGATTCAGGGATTTAAACCTGAAAAGGAACGGATTGAATTCCGGCCAGATATTTTCAGCAGGATTGTTGAGAAGGGAACCGTGTATCCAGATGGAAGGATTGTTTATGATTTAAAGTTTGGAATCCAGCTGACAGCTACCGGGAATGATACGATGGCATGGCTGTTGAGGAAGAAAGGCAAGCCACGTAAAAAGAAAAAGTGAATAGAGAGAATAAAATAACCCACTGAGTTAGCGTATGGAGTTTACCGTATTGCTACTTAGTGGGTTTTCTTTATTGTAATTCTATCAACCATAAGAAATAGTACACTAAGATATTCCAGAATTATGTTAAACTATATTTAATATGTGATGTACAAATGTAAAATTGGTACGAGAAAGTAGAGGAAATATAAATGGAAAGGTATTATCTTTATCTTGATGAAAGTGAAAGTCACGATAATGGCTCAAATCGTGTTTTTTGTCTAGCAGGTATTATCATAAAAGAAAGCGATGTTGAAAATCATTTAAAGCCCCGCTTAAACCAACTTAAAGAACAAATATGGAGTGACTACCAATCTCCTACTGATATTGTTTTACATGAAAAGGATGTAAGGGCAGCTCAGAATGCAAGAAATAACATATCAAGCATTAAGACTGAGTTTCAAAGGTTTAGAAGAGGGAACTATTCTCGCCAACTTTATAATGGTTTAGATGGGATTATTAAGTCTATCCCATGTAAAGTAATTGGTGCTGTAGTTAAGATGGATGATTTGCAATCGCATTTTAGTGAAGATATTGTAACCCATAATTATCTTATTGCAATGCAAATCATTTTGGAAAACTACTGCAAGTATTTATCAGAAGTAGACGGAAAAGGTTATGTTTTTTATGAATCTCGTGATGAAGATCCAGATTCAAAAGTTCGGATGCACTACAATCATGTAAAAGCAATGGGATCTATGTATGTAAATCCATTTGCAATGCAAAAAAGACTAGGTGAAATTGAATTTCCCGGAAAAACAGAAAATGACCCAGGTCTTCAAATTGCGGATTTCGTTCCTAACAATTTTGCTCGTAAAGCACTGAATAAAAAGAAGCATCGTTTCAATATATACCAGACTCTTAGAAGAACAAGGTATGACGGTGGTCTCTTAAAACAAGATAGATTTGGAATAAAAGTTATGCCATAATGTGGTACTTTTCTGTTTACAAACGATAACAAGAATAGTATAATTCATTTTGAAAGGGATTGAGGGGCATTGTGGAAACACACATGATTAGTTTCATGGAGAAGTTATTCTCACTTCGGTGGGGGGCACTTTTCGTTGTCTGCATTAAGCAACCCCTTTTTTTCTTTTTAGGTATAAATTCAACATCTTTGAATAAAGATAGAAGTAAAGGATTGAGGGGTGTAGTGCACTTGCACTCATGATTAATTTCATGCAAGGTTGAATAACCTTGGTCACCTGCACTATCCAATCTTTTTGAAACGGAAGGATCATTCTACCTGAATGGTCCTTTTTTAATATTCTATATTATAGAAGAAACACGTCTCCTAAAGCTCATTACCTCATTAGGTAGTGGTCCTATTTTTTTGCGCTTTTTCTATCTATCTATCTATCTATCTATCTATCTATCTATCTATCTCGCATAATGTTCAAAATTGCAAAAACACCATTATATAAAGATAAAAAATGCAGGATAGATACAATATATAGTGTTTTTTAGTTAGATATAATTTTATATATAGTTTTTTATCTAACTCGAATCATGGGGTCTACTTTGAAAAAGAAAATATCAGCACTCTGGACGAAAAAAAGTGAGCTTTTATTAACCATTTAAGTACGATTGCTCAAGAAGAGGCGAGAAATGTATCTGAAAATATAACATGGAGAAATCGCAAGTTAATCGAAAGAAGGCTATGGGGTCAGTAAGCATATCCCATAGCCATTAAAGAAGGATTTACTAGATGATAGCTTAGATTTCGTACCACAGTGACCCCTGGAACATCTTGTTTCACAAGATGTTCCAGGGAAGGTTTATAGGCATAATAATAGTTTTTGTCATTGCAAACACTCGATATTTTCTTCTCGTTTTTTTGATCCGCTTGCAGGATTTTTATCATATATGTGGAATATACAACGATCGTAACACTCCAACCTAACTCTCTCCTACTTCTCCCATTCAATTCTTCTGTTTATCGACTTTAATTCAATTAATATGTATCAGCAAACAGAAAATCATCAGATTGGGGGAATTCGGTAGTTTTTTTGAAGGTTTTAAGTTCAGAAAGTGACACTAATTCAACTGTTTCTAATCCACCCTGCTTCTTAATTTCACAATTGCCATTGTTATATAGGCCACTTGGATCGGTGCCTGGTACGCCCCGAAAAATCTTGTTTCACAACAATATTTCACGGGAAGGGTAGGGTCCACTACGGTTTTGATGACACCATCCATGGGGTTTCGTGCCTGGTATGTCCCGAGGGGGAATATAATTTGGGTTCCTGTGTGTGATCTGAAAAGCAGACAAATATAAATTCAGGTTTTATTATGGAAGGTAGGTCAAACGTAAAATACATTAAACAAGATGGTCATAATAAGGAAAAGGAGAGGATACCTTCTTTTGCAAAAATTAGATTACTCGAGGGAAATATAGCTATTGCAGAGATAATGATATTGATTCTCCTCTTCTACTGAAAGAAAGGAAAACAGTAAAATGAAAACATATGCGTCCATATACAGAAGACCCGTTAAGATAAAGGCTTAACGGGTCTGTTTGCTTATAAAGGTTATATAATTTTTTGATCTCCATTCCTTTTTTTTTGGATAACAATCTGCTTATCACGTGACCAATCGAGAAAAAGATCATAGGCTTCTTTCGATTTAAACTCTACAGTTGTTGAAAGAAATGATGGTTGATCTACAATTCCTTGGTCCAAATCGACAGAGAGCTGGTGGTTAACCACTTTGTCCAGATGCCACCACCATTCTTCCAATGGCTTCGTATTTTCAAAATCGTAAATTTTTTTCAAGTGTTCGTATACTTTAGTAGCTGCTTTTAAAAGAAACTGATCTTTCTCCTTCAGTAATGCCTTTTCCTCAGCTGTTAACTCATGATAATGATGGTGTAATAATGTTCTTCTATGGAATGTCTCAATCATTTCAAAGGGACTCATTTCAAAATCTTGAAGGTCTTCACCGTAGAATTCAATTTCTTGTTTAAAGTTCACAACTACGCACCTCCTTAATTGTTCCTAAAAAAATATAACCCTCATCTTCGGATAAATACTCTGTATAATGATTAGGAGGAAAGGCAGTTTCCATAGGATCGGTGCCTGGTACGCCCCGAAAAGTCTTGTTTCACAAAGATGTTTCACATGTGGATATTCGAGTTTATTTCCAAAAGAATATTGGTATCAATACGGACCTGTGAGGGTAGAAGTGCAGGTCCTTTTTATTTCAACGCCAAAACTTTTTTATGCTCTTTGAAGGATTTAGGAACTTCTTGTCGAAAATAATAAAAGGATCAAAGTATTTAACTTGCATCTCCCTTCCCACAAAGGCACTGCTCCCTATATTCACACGACTATCACCATTTTTTAAACCCTGGGTCATTCGTGCATCGCACGATTGGCTGTTACCTATTTACGAACGAATGAAAGTGTTGATGATGGCAAAATCCATTTTGCATGTCGATGAAACGTATGCAAAAATTATTAATCGCTCCGATGGTAAATCTGGTCAATCGAATGCCTACAATTGGCTCTTTCGAAGTGTACCCTGCCAAGGACCGACGATTATTTTGTTTCAAAGCTCCTCGATCTGTCCTTGAGCATTTCACCGACGGTTATACCGGAACCATTGTTTGTGATGGTTATTCTGCCTATGACAAATTAGAAGGAGTTACTTTCGCTAATTGTTGGGCTCATGTTCGCCGTTATTGGCTGAAAGTGGATAGTAAAAATGGCCAAATCGGTGTGAACTATTGCGATGAGTTATATCGACTGGAAAGGCAATTTAAGCATTTGTCTCCGAGCAAATGAAGAAAAAAACGCCAAAAATATTCGAAGCCGATCGTAGAGAAGTTTCTTGAATGGGTCGAAACATCGCCGTTTTTTGGAAAAAATTCCATCGCAAAAGCAGCTGAATACACACTGAATAGAGCAAATGGTTTGAAAGCGTTCTTGCATGATGGTCGCATTGAGATTGATAATAATCCAGCTGAAAATGCCCTCCGTCCCAACGTTTTAGGCAGAAAAAATTGGCTCTTTTCCGTCAGTGAAGTCGGTGCAAAAGCGAACGCCATTTGTTTGAGTATTGTAGAAACAGCCAAAAGTAACGGCGTTGATTTCTACGAATACATAAAGAAACTTTTGACGGATCTACCGAATCTTGGCGTCCATCAAAACCCAGAAATTTTAGATCAATACATGCCCTGGTCCAAAATGATTCAGGCCGAATGTAGCAAATAAATGAGATAAGCCGTATATTCGATTAAAAAAATCATGATATACGGCTATTTGTCATGCGTACCGGAAAGGTGCGCTTACTTTTTATAATTCGGGTTTACTTTTTACTTAATTTTACTTTTCATGGAGTAGATTTTTTAAAATCAATCTGTTTTTAATTCGATTTAAGAAAAAGGATTTACACTTCAACTTCATCTTCAATACAAGAAAAAGCCCACTGAAAATCAGTGAGCGTTTATCTTAAGGTGTATAAATATAATTTGGATCTTGGGTAAATTGATCGTAGATTGTTCGATCAGCCATTTCAGCATACTGAACAACGCTAGCCTGAGTCCTAGTAATTTTTATTTCATAAAGAAAATAGCTAAATGTTGAATTATCATAATACATATACTGATACATTCCCGGTCCAGAATTTTTTAGCTTTGTTCCAGTGAATACTCCTTGTTTACCAGTTTCAAGATTAACTGAATGGAGTAGTCCTTCATTAAAGGTATAGAGATATGCGACATTACCGTTTGATGTACCGTATTCCTCAATAACAAAAAGACCTGCGTCTCCACCTAAAGCATATACCATATGATCTCTTTCTAAGTTGAAGCTCATTACTGGGATGGATAGTTTTTGCGTTGAATCAACACAAAGCGAAAAAGTTCCATCAGCGATTCTGTCACCTTCATTTCCACCGGCATAACCGCCTTGAAGATTACTAAAATTGGCGTTATCGGCGTGAACAGTGATTGAATGTGAATTAAGTGATCTTGTAAATAATGCTTCACCGTTTCCACATGCTGCTACAGGTTTTTCAGCTTTACTTTCATCAGTTTCTTCTTCTGTATCCTCATTTTTCTGTATTTCTTTTTCAGTATTTGGTTCTTTCTCTATTGCATATTCTTCTATTTCTTTTGTTTTACTTTCAAAATTGAATAACGACTTGTTTAAATTATATTTTTCAAATATTGATTTATTATTGTTATATACAGATTTAATTGCTTTCTTTTCGGTATCAATATCATTTAAGAATTCGTTTGTTGAGTCATGATAAAGGGCATGAAGCCATGAAAATTGATAAAGACGGTATACATGTACTAGAAGTTCTTTATATGCACTTTGTTCTTTTTCAAAACCTACCGGATAGTCATAATAATCAATATTTGAAAGAATGCCTACATAAGAGCCACCCTCGTCATATTGATAAACTTCAGCTTCATTATTTAAAGCAATCATTTCATCAGAGTGTATTCCATAGGTTTTTACTACTTCATCATATCTCATTAGGTGAAAGTGTAGATAACGTGACAAATCCTTTAGGAAGTAAGTGTATGCTTCTTCATTTAATAAATTAATTTGTAACTCAACTGCGACTTCTTCGATAAGCTCTATACTATCATCGATCATTTGACGCTGTTCTTCGGCACTATGTATATCTTCCTGCCCTCTTACACCTTTTATATAATCTTTTGTTTCATCTGTTGCTTCAATTATTGGAAGATCAGGTTGTTTTATTGCGACATTAGAACACTTACACTCATCAACAAGACGATTATGCTCCATTTTGAGCCAATGCAGTTCCATAAATGTTTTCATCTCATCTTTAGTAGAAAATACTTCTGAATCCGGACAGCCACTAACACATTCTCTCGAGGAATATGCCCAAATCGGTTCCTCCTGCGTGTTTTTCCACACCCTCCATGTGAACTGTTTTCCTTTATATTCTCCATTCACCAAAAACTCTGCAATATAAATATCATCTTGTAAATTCTCAAACTCAACTGAGTTATAAGAGATATCGAGTTCTTTTGGATCTTTTAGCAATGAATCTGCCATATCATAACGAACGAGTTCCTGCATGATTTTGTGTTCTTCCAAAGTGTCAATTTTATTGGCTGTTTTTGTTTCGCTTCCAAAATAGAAATAAAGCCCACCACTAAGTAATACAGCCAAAAACAATAAAGTAAAGACAACTCCTTTTGGTTTCATTTTTTACCCCCTAAAACATCTTTTTTATCATTATAAAAGAAAAATCAGGGAGTTTGGGGAAATTTTTTCTCCATCGAAAGTGAACTACTTAATCATTTCATTTCTCCTTTTTATTTGCGGTTCTACAACTATTCACAAAATACAGATTTAGTGAATAGTTAGGTAATGTTATTAAACACAGAAGATTCATACTATCGCCATTATATGACAAATATACGCTCCATTGCTATTAGGATCGGTGCCTGGTACGCCCCGAAAAGTCTCGAAAAGTCTTGTTTCACAAAGATGTTTCACATGTGGATATTCGAATTTATTTCCAAAAGAATAATGGTATCAATACGGACCTGTGAGGGTAGAAGTGCAGGTCCTTTTTATTTCAACACCAAAACTTTTTTATGCTCTTTGAAGGATTTAGGAACTTCTTGTCGAAAATAATAAAAGGATCAAAGTATTTCACTTTAATCCCTCTTTCCACAAAGGTATTTCCCCCTATTATATTTCTGTTTTTCGCACGATCATCACCATTTTTTCAATCCAACATGGCAAAATAAACAATAGAATAGGTGGTTTTTTATGACCGTAAAAGTTTCAAGTATTGGACTAAAAGGACTTGAAGGCTATCGGGTGCAAGTAGAAGTCAAAATCTCGTCAGGCACAGAATCGATGGTGATTGTTGGACTGCCTGATGCATCAGTCAAGGAATCGAGAGAACGAGTCCTATCAGCCATTAGTCATTTCGCTGTCGATGTCACAGACCAAAAGGTTGTCGTGAACTTATCCCCATCCGAACAAAAGAAAAACGGCCCGATCTTTGACCTAGCGATCGCCATTGCTACCCTTAAAGAACTGAACGTGATCCATGAGGACATTCGAACAGAAACAGCCTTTATGGGAGCACTATCTTTAGATGGCACCATTGTAAAAGTAGAAGGGATGCTGCCAGCTCTCATTTCGGCAAAAGTACTCGGCCTCCATCGAGTCTATCTTCCTTATGATCCATCCATCCCAATACATATGTTCCAAGACATCGAATGTATTCTCGTTCATCATATTGAAGAAGTGGTTCAACATCTAGATGGTCAAGAACAGCTCTCTTTCCTACAACAACACAAACCTACCGAACAACAACCATCACTATTCACCGAACCCCATCATCAAAAAGATTTTTCTCATGTGATTGGTCATGATCAAGCAAAACGTGCATTAGAAATTGCGGCTGCCGGTGAACATAATGTTCTTATGAGTGGTCCACCAGGCTGTGGCAAAAGCATGCTAGCTGAAACCTTCCCATCTATCTTACCAACTATTAGCAATCAAGCACAATTAGAAGTCCTCAGCTTATACCAACTTGCAGGGGAGAATGGCAGGCTTACTCAGACGGTCCCATTTAGACATCCCCATCATTCTGCATCCTCTGTTGCCATCATTGGTGGTGGCTCTAATCCTAGACCGGGAGAAATCTCATTAGCACATAAAGGGGTACTATTCCTAGATGAGATTGCTGAGTTTACCAAAAAGACACTGGATATGCTGCGTCAACCATTAGAAACAGGAAAAGTGACCATTAGTAGAGCACATTCCACTGTCACTTATCCATCATCCTTTATTCTCCTTGGTGCAATGAACCCATGTCCATGTGGGCACTATGGTTCAAATAATCATTACTGTACATGTTCTGGGAAGCAAATTCAAACCTATCGAAATCGATTGTCAGGACCTATTTATGATCGAATTGATATTCTGTTATCACTCCAATCTGTCCATTTAGATCAATCGATAAAGTCCCGAGAAAACTCACTAGATGTCCGGAAAAGGGTAGAAAAGGCGCGTCAGTACCAATATCAACGCTATCAGTCTGAAATTACCAATGCAAAAGTTCCCTTTGACACGATCATTCAAACAAGTCCTTTAACTGATCAACAGCAAAAGCTGCTGATGACACTAGCGTCAAAAGAAAACTGGAGCAACCGAGTCCAAATCAAAATTATTCGACTAGCAAGAACGATATCAGATCTAGCTGAAGAAAAACAAATTACTGACGCTTCTATTTGGGAAGCGATGACGTTAAGGAGAATGGGGAAGCCTAAACAACAAGTGATAGCGAGGGAAACATAAATGCCGCGTAAGAAAAGAGTTTGGATTCCGAATCGCTACTATCATATTGTTTGTCGTGGGAATCGTAGAGATCCACTTTTCTGGGGTTTTGAAGATTTTAAGGCATTTCTCCATATTTTAAATCAACTTCATGAAAAGATTCCCTTCGAAATAGCCTCCTATTGTTTAATGACGAATCATTTCCATCTACAATTACGATCAAAAGACGTATCAATCTCAAACGTGATGGCCTTCATCAATCGACGTTATTCAAGGTATTATAATACAAAATACTGCTTAACTGGTCATGTGTTTGAAAAGAGGTTTTATGACAAAATCATTGAGGATAAAGAGGGAATGCTTGAAGTAAGCCGCTACATTCATTTGAATCCATTTGAAGCAAAAATGGTCAAACTGCCAGAACATTATCCTTGGAGTAGCTATTATTTGTACAAGAGCTCTTGTTATATACCACCAAAGTTTATGAACTTGAACAGCATACTCGATTATTATATGGGGACAATGGAGCAAAAAAGGGACAAGTACTGTAGAAGTGTATTTGGTCCGTCAGGTACAACCATAGATCTACGCACAGGGACCACTCGAGCTATGTTGGAAGTCGCAGAATTGTGTAGTAGCACCTGATAGAAGATATTGTTCTACTGCTTGAAGAGCAACTGGCTCATACGAATTAACAAAACAAAGATCTTTCGGAAAAGCTAGATAAAGCTATTAAACAGAATGAAGCGTTAACCGAACAACTTCACCATTAGTCTGCGTCACTGTGACGCCCCGATGAATATTTAATTTATCGTATTAACACATTCATGGAGATGTTCAAAAATAACCATAAGAGGGAGCGGTTTATCTCTTTGCTTGAAATTAATTATAAAAATTTGTTATCACGACTTTATAGAATCAGAAATAGAATTGTTCATTCAGCTTTAGTAGATGAAATAGAATTAGAACTCTACTGTGAATGGTTGCACTCCATTTTAATAGCATTCTGCAATAATTTGATTGTAAAAATACATGAAGATAGTAATGATTCTACTTTATATAGGTCGGATAATTATAGAGATTGTAAAAATCTGGGTCAGACCCCCACTCAGCTAAAGTGTAAAGTGATAAAGTGCGAAAGCAAAGCAGAGAGTAAACCGCTCTCTGCATTTTCTTTTGAGGGACAGGCCTCTGTCCTAGCAGATTAAAAAGGTAAGGATCATTCGTGCTAAGGGAATATATCTTCGTTTTTTATAAAAACCATTCCTTAGGAAGAAGGAAAATAGCGAATCGTGTAGAATATTGTTAGTATGAACATGAACAAATATAGATATAGAAAGAAGTGAAGAAAATTGGCAAGACGGCTTCGTGTTTGGTTTCCAGGTGCCATGTATCATATTACGAATCGAGGCAATCGACGTGCTGCCCTATTTTACGATAATAGTGATCGAAAGGCCTACTTAGAACTAATAGAAGAAGTTCGATTCTATTTCCCTTTTACCCTCCATTCTTATTGCCTCATGACAAACCACATTCATCTCCAATTGGAAACCATCAATCATCATACCATGCATATAATGAAAATGCTTAATTCTAGATATGCCATGTATTTTAATAAACGGCATCGACTAGTTGGACATGTTTTTCAAGGCCGTTATGGATCAGAACTCATTGATACGGTAGATTATCAATTAGAAGTTAGCAGATATATCCACTTAAATCCAGTTGATGCGAAAATGGTAAAATCCGCTGAGAATTATCGTTGGAGTAGTTATGTTGCCTATATTTTTAATGAAACAAATCCCCATGTAACCACTCATAAAATACTATCCTATTTTCCCAATCCACAAAAAGAAAACTATCGTAAATATGTTGAAAGAGGTTCCTCAGCTAATCTAATAGAATCAATGGAAAATATAGAAAGATAATTGGAGTCGAATGAGATGACAGTTTTATCATGCAATGAATGGAGGTCTTACTTTGACAGTCAAAATTTTGAGTATTGGTCTAAAAGGTTTAGAAGGATATCGAGTACAGGTCGAGGTACATATTTCACCAGGAAAGGAGTCAATGGTGATTGTGGGCTTGCCGGATGCCTCTGTGAAGGAATCAAAGGAGAGAGTGCTGTCTGCCATAAGGAATCTGGATTGTGATGTAACCGATCAGAAAATTGTTGTGAACTTATCGCCACCGGAGCAAAAGAAAAATGGACCGTTCTTTGACTTGGCAATGGCGATTGGGGTGTTGAAAGAAACAGGTGAGCTGAAAGAAAAGATCCCTGAAGATACGGTGTTTATCGGGGCTTTGTCGTTGGATGGCACCATAGAGAAGATAGAAGGAATGTTACCGGCACTAATTGCAGCTAAAGCTCTAGGATTTAAGAAGGTTTATGTACCCTATGATCCATTGCTTCCATTAGACATGCTGGAAGATCTGGAATGTATCGTTGTTCGGCATATCAATGATGTTCTACAACATTTAGCTGGACAAATGTTGTTGTCACTTCCTATTCCATCACTAGCTATCGATCTAGTACCTAAAACATATGAGTATCAAAAAGATTTTAGTGAAGTCATTGGTCATGAACAAGCAAAGCAGGCATTGGAAATCGCTGCTGCTGGGGAACATAATGTATTAATGAGTGGTCCACCCGGCTGTGGAAAAAGTCTGTTGGCCGAAACGTTTCCTTCTATTTTTCCTCCTTTGACAAAGGAAGTGCAGCTTGAAGTGATTAGCTTATATCAGTTGGCTCAAGAAACCCTCGTTTCGCCACAAATGCCCCCTTATCGTCACCCACATCATTCTGCTTCTTCTGTTGCCATTATTGGTGGTGGTTCTTATCCAAAACCTGGGGAGATATCACTTGCCCATCGGGGAGTTTTGTTTCTTGATGAAATGGCGGAGTTTCCAAAGAAGACATTGGATATGTTAAGACAACCGCTTGAAACGGGGAAGATTACCATTAGTCGAGTACATTCTACTGTTAAGTATCCTGCTGCTTTTATTCTCATTGCTGCAATGAATCCATGCCCTTGTGGGTTTCTTGGTTCCAATACTCATTACTGTACTTGTACTCCAAAACAAATCCAGTCGTATAGAAATAGAATTTCAGGGCCGATCCATGATCGAATCGATATTCTGCTTTCTTTAAAATCAGTTAATCTTGATCAATCCTCTCAATCACGACCATCATCCGATGAAATCCGCAATAGGGTAGAAGGAGCAAGGAAAAGACAATATGAACGGTATCAAGAACAAATTTGCAATGCTAAGGTTTCATTTGAAAAGTTGTCAGCAACAAGTCCATTGAAAGAAAACCAGCGAAATATGATCAGGCAAATCTCGTCCAAACAGAAATGGAGTAATCGTGTTGAAATTAAAATGATACGTCTTGCAAGGACCATATCTGATTTATCGGACCGTGAAGAGATAACGGATGAATCGATTTGGAAAGCGATCACCTTAAGACGTGAGAATCATAACAAAGAACAGATGAAGATAGGGAAAGGATAAGAATCAAATGTAAGATGGATATATTGTCTGGCTATGACCTTCTACTTTTATATTTAGAAAAGACAGAGCGCATTTACCCTCTGCATTAACTTCATACTTTATCGCTTTAAACTTTAACTGAGTGAGGGTCTGACCACGAATTTTGAAAGCTAAAGGTTATTATGTACAATTAACACTAGCAAGTGGAGACTATGGGGTGAATCTTTTGGCAAACAAAAAACTAACTATTGAAGATATGCATTTACTAGCTTCGTCACGTGGAGGAAAGTGTTTATCAGAACAATATGTGAACAGCCAAACCAAACTAGAATGGGAATGTTCAGAAGGTCATAGATGGGAAGCTGTTCCAGCAAAGGTTAGATACGGTCAATGGTGTAAAAAGTGCTCAGGAAACGTGAAAAAAAGCATAGAACAAATGTATGAGTTGGCAGCAAAGTATGATGGTAAATGTATTTCTACAGAGTATGTGAATAATATGACTCCGCTTGAATGGATTTGTGACAAAGGCCATTATTTTACAGCATCGTATTCAGGAGTAAAACGGTCTATTAATAATGGAGGCTTTTGTTCTATTTGTGGCCGGCTTAGAGGTGCATAGAAAAGAAGGAATACAATTGAAGAAATGAGAGAAATTGCAGTCTCAAAAGGTGGTAAGTGTCTATCTGATCAATACATTCATGCTCACCAAAAGCTTACCTGGGAATGTGCAAATGAACATACATTTGATATGAAAGCTAATGACGTGAAAAATGGTCATTGGTGTCCTCATTGTCATTTTTACCTTAATGAAAATAAATGCCGGTATATACTAGAACAGCTTACAGGCAAACGGTTCAAGAGCACGAAGAAAGTGTTAAATGGGTTGGAGTTGGATGGATATAACAGTGAGTTAGAAGTAGCATTCGAATATAATGGCGTTCAGCATTATGAATACATAGAGTTTTTTCATAGAACATATGATGAGTTCTTAAAAAGAAAAAAGTATGATGAACAGAAACATCATCTATGTAATGAAAAAGGAATTAAATTGATTGTCGTTCCCTATACCATCACAGACGACACTGAACTAGTAACCTTTATTTTTAATAAGCTAAATGATGTTGGTATTAAACCAATTGTCGAAGTGAAAGATTTTCATTTTAAGAGATTTTATCGAAAGTCACCCATGATAAAAGAACTTTCAGATCTTGCTAAAGCTAGAAGTGGAAAATTGCTTTCTAAACGATATCATAATAATAAAACAAAGCTAGTATGGGAATGTGAATTCGGGCATCAATGGGAAATGCGTCCTAATGATGTTAAGAGCGGACAATGGTGTCCCACTTGTAATGGAAGCCATAAACTAACAATAGAAGAAATGGATCAAATTGCTAGAGAAAGAAACGGGTTATGCCTTTCGATCGCGTATATTAATAATAGAACGAAGCTAAGATGGCGGTGTACAAAGGGGCATGAGTGGGATGCTGCCCCGGACATGGTTAAACAAGGTACTTGGTGTGAGATATGTGTTAAAAAGGAAAACGGAAAAAAGCGAAGACTTAAAATCGAAGATATGCATTCCATTGCTAAAGAACGTGGAGGTAGATGTCTTTCAAAAGAGTATATAAATAGTCGTACTCATTTATTATGGGAATGTTCTAGCGGGCACACTTGGAAGGCAAATGCTAATAACATTAAAAGTGGTACATGGTGTCCTCGTTGTAAACATAAAAAGGTCGAAACAACAAGTAATACAGAACAGCTTAGTTTGTTTTAGTGTAAATAGGAATGGGGATAAGAAATTTTTTATCGTGTTCTATGAGTAAATATTGCCTTTTTCAAGTGACTGCTGTTGGAAATGACAATAGAACTTAGCGGTTTAGGATGAAATGAAAAGCTCGTAAGAAGAAAAAGTGAATAGGGGCAATAAAGCAAGCCACTGAGTTAGCGTTAAAATTATCAAAAAAGAGGTGTTTTTGTAATGGTGATTTTACCTCCTCAATTAGAAGGTATTTATTTATTGAATGAAGATTTAAAGTACTTAGAAAAACTTTCTTATGGGGAAACTGAGGATTCAATTAATAATATTGAACCTTGGTCTAATTGGAGAAATATTTTCGAATATGTATCTATTGTAGAGTATGCAAAAATGGAAATAAGTAAATTGCCTAAAGGGCGTCAAATTGGATCAACTGATGTTGTCCCTGCTAGGTATCATTCTACAAGCATGATATTTTACTCACAGGCGGTTCTTGATGTAGTTAAACTCTGGCTAGCCGATTACTTTTCCTTAAAAAAGGACATTCCAAAAAGCTTTTATTATCAGAAGTTTCAAGAAGCTATTCAAATAAAGCATTACCCATTTAGCTATTTTTACGAAAAACATGGGGAATTTATTTATGATCTAAAAAACTATCGGTATGAGTGGATTCATAGAATTGCTGGTGGAGCCAATATATACGCAGATAAAAATTCAGGAGAAGTGGATGCAAACATTTCAATTCGCGTCCCAATGGAACCAAAATTAAGCAATGTTAAAGATAATGTTAGCCGGATCCAGGAACTAATAGCAGAAAACGGATCTTGGTTATATTCAATTGATGAATTCTCAGAAAAAATCTCATCTGATTTACGAGAGTTTATTTATGATTGTATTGGTATCATAATAGAACGCGAAAAAAATGGTTCACCTAAATAACAGCATTATAATACTTAATTTATTAGTTTTTGGTTGTGTATTAATTAGCTCTGTTTTACTAATATGAAGTTAGCTGCAGAAATAGTTAATATTGAAGCAACAATTAGCCTATAGAATTTCTGTTCTTCCTTCAACGAGCCTTTTAACTGCTTCGGTTGATCAAATACTTGACCATTTGCCTGAAGGCATACCGTTCGCCACTCCTCAATCTGTTCAACGATACAGTCCCTTTTTGCGACAATACTCAGCCAGTTCCGTTTCATTCATCGCGAACGTCTCTATCACGATTAAAAACTTATCTTGACTGTTCCATTTGTCGCTTGTTTGTCCATTGCCAGGCGTTGCCACACCAGCTGCACGTGCTTCCTTACGCCACTTGTACAACGTCACTTCTGTGATGCCTTCTTCTTTCGAAATTTGTCCCACTGATTCGTTATTTGGTGGCATCATACGTTTGACAATCGCTTCTTTTTGTTCCTGCGAATATCGTACTCTATTTCTCTCTGTCATATTGATCGACCTCCGTGTTATTTACTTAACTATAACACTAAAGTATCCTACGACATCTATGCTAACAGAGAGGGATAGCATGATTACTAACCCGATATACTGTGGGGACTTTGTGTACCAGCGATATTATGTCACAGATACGTTAGCCGGGAAAATGACTGAAAACAGAGGTGAACTTCCTCAATACACAATAAGGGATCACCATCCAGCAATCGTGAGTCGGGAAGATTGGGAAGCGGCTCAACAAATTATGAACAATCGGAGTGAGAATAGAAAAGAAAGTAAAAAAAGGCCTCACGATCGCCAAGAGTTTTTTAACATATTTCATTGCTCTGAATGTGGAGCACCAGTTATTCATGTAAGAAGTTCAAAAGGTGGGGTTCATTACTGGCGCTGCAGAACTGCTGAGAAAAAATATGTTGAAGAAACGTGTGAAGTCCGTGGATTTAGAGAAACATCAATTGAACACACTTTCATAGCACTTTTACAAGAAATGAGAAAGGAAGATGGTTTTAGGGATAATATTAAACAAGCACTCAAAGCCCATGCCCCTGATGACAACGAACGGAAGAGGATAGAACAAGTTAAGGAAGAGATGCAGCAATTATATTATCAGCTCTACGATGCGGTAGAGGATGGTGAAAAGCATGGTGGCGATCCAAATCAGATGAAGACTATAGCGGACCAGATTGTGGAGTTACAAAATCAAATATATGAATTTGAAGATAAAGAGCAAAAATGCTTCGAAGCAGAAAAAGACTTAGAATGGTTTTTGGATGAATTAGAAGGCATTCAGGAGTTTAAGCCAGACAAAGAGCGGATAGAATTTCGACAGGATATTTTCAGCCGAATTGTTGAAAAAGGAGTTATTCACCCAGATGGTAGGGTTGTCTACGATTTGAAGTTTGGCAAGAAGCTGACAGCTACTGGAAATGAAAAGATGGCATGGCGATTGAGGAAGAAAGGAATGCCTCGTAAGAAGAAAAAGTGATTATAACTACGATTAAAGAGTTAGGGTATCGAGATCGTTTTTAAAATAAATTATTTATTTTGTCATATCTCTGTTCTATCGAACATACCATATAGTGTTTAATAATATATGGTTGACGGAGAGCTGTCACCTTTCAGGCAGCTCTCCATCCTGAAGGTGACGGCTTTTTTCTGTTCACCGGAAGGAGACATTTGCATGGATAAAAATAAAGAAAATAATGAAACAAACAGAGGAAATAACGAAATTAAAAAGCTATTATCAAGCGATGAACAGTTCAAAAAGAATTGTGAATTAGCAGACTTGGGTCATGAATTAGCTAAACAAAGTGTGTATCCTGTCCTATTTAATGTAAAAGAAGTAAGTGAATTAGAAATTGTACCAACAGCTATTTATCGTGATGATGCTTGTCCTCAACTAAAAAGGCTGGATGGAAAACGTGCAATTGACTTTATTGTCAAAAAATCATCTAAAGCTTTCCCACAGTTTTCGAAGCAAGGTTGCGAAAGTTATGTTCAAGAAAAGTGGAGAGATGATAAGTATCGATGCTTCAAAGATGTTAATTTTGGGGTGGGAAATCCTAACACAGTAAAAGGTGAAATTTTTAAGCTACAGGCAGCTTCACACTTCCTGTTTGGGTATGTAGATAAGGAGAAAAAAATTATCACTGAATGGATATGTATTAAAGATTTAACAAGATTAGTTGAGTTAATTCATGAAGAAATGATACCATTCACAACCTACGAAGATGATAATGGTAAAATAAATATCTACATTCCGATAAGGATTTTAAAAGAATATAATTTTGTCCATTATCACTATCCAGATGACATTCAATAAAATATAAAATGTGAAACGATGCGTTTTTTCTTATTAGAGGGGATATGAAATAATCAGATTGCTCATTGCCGTTATAGGTGATGGGCTTTTATTTATGTTTTCATAGGTGAAAAGTTATATCCATAAATAACCAAGCATATCTATTAAATAAAATCATATGGGGAGCTTGGTTATATTGCGTTATAAAACACATATCGTAAGCTCGTTAACAGCAGGTGCTGGTTTGTCAATTATGTTAAATTATCCTTTTCATATTGGCTATGTAATTGGGATATGTTTTGGTAGCTTGCTGCCGGATATCGATGAACCGCGATCGTTCATCGGTCGTAGATCCTTTGGTCTTTCTAAATATGTTAAACAAAGATATGGACATCGCGGTGTTACATATAGTTTATTTGCATGGATGCTTGTATCATTTGTTTTTTTGATCTACCCATCTTTCTTAACAGTTGGCATTTCATTAGGGTACCTGTTTCATTTAATCGGAGACTTATTTTCAGTACGAAGCATTCCTATTCTTGCCCCATTTAAACCAGTCCGTCCGAATCTCCCCTTTACATACAAAACAGGTAGTTTTACAGAGGACATATTACTCTACATTTTTACTTTTCTATTATTCTATTTTGTGTTTGTATTCGGAAAGCTCTACACCTATTTGATCCAATCAACAGTAGAGTTAGTCTCTTGGATTATTCATATATTAATGGATTACCTAAAGACAATATCTAAATGAGGAAGTGGTGAAGTGTATAGAAAACCGTTGGTCATTCATCCTGACAGCAGGAATATTTATTTGTTGGAAGGTTTAGATGAAAAAGGAGAAGTCGGTCAGGAATTAATTGAATTCGCAGATTTAATTCAAGCACCCGAGCAAGTTCATACATATGCTTTAACCCCATACGCGTTATGGACTGCAAAAGCAAAAGGGGTAGAAGTAGACTATATTACTCACTTCTTAGAGCAACAATCTCAAAATGTAGTACCAGATTCGTTAAAAGAGACTATTAAAAAGAATATGAACCATTTTGGAGCATTACAATTTTCCATGGATGATGATCGTTTGCAATTACAGGCAAGAACGGAAGAGTTAATAAGCGAAATTAAAGCCATTGAGGGAATTCAAAGTAAAATCGTAGGTCATCCGGATCCGAAGACTTTATTGTTTAAAGCTAGGTACAGAAAAGAGGTTAAGAAACTACTCTTTGAGCATGAATTATTTGCAAAAGATATTGTATATGAAGTTGGAGAGGAATTAGATATTACCAGCATAAACCTTCAACTATTGGATTACCAGCATGCTGCAGTTGAGTCGTATTTAACTTTTAACCACCAAGGTGGAGGTGGTGGAACGATAATTATGCCACCGAACTCAGGAAAGATCCTAGTCGGAATTAAAATTATTGAGGCACTAAAAACATCAACACTAATAATTGTCGAAGATAAACATAGGGCAGAGAAGTGGAAAAGTGAACTCATTGAAAAGACAGACCTATCTGAGAGCAATATTACAATCTTTAGTAAGGAAGACAAAAGCTTAAAACCAATTACAATTGGAACATATGAAAATCTTGCTGATCACGTAGAGGATTTGGAGGGCTTTGGTTTTGTGATATATGATGATGCTCATAAACTTCCAACGCCAACGCATGAAAGAACAGCAGATATTCAAGCAACAAATAAATTAGCTTTAGCATCAACTCTTGCAAGATCTGATGGCAATGGCCATCTTGTTTTAGCATTAATTGGGCCAAGATGGTACGAAGTACTGCATCGAACCCTGGTAAACCGAGGATACCAAGTTCCAGTGAGGTGCGTAGAAGTTAAAATGCCTTTACCACCAGATGAGTGGCGTGAATATATAGCTAGAGATCATAATAAGAAAGTAAATCCGGATACTTTAAATTCTAACAAATATAAGGCGCTATCCATTTTATTAAAAAAAGAGAAAGCAAAAAGATTATTGGTTGTTTCTTATTTCAATGAGGTTACAACAGCATGTAGTGAACTAATTGAAATAGATACATTGACGAATCAGTTAGGTGAAGAAAAGCAAAAATACCTTATAAGTTCATTTAACAGTAGAGAGATTGATAAATTAATAACATCCTCAAAACTTATTGAAAATATGCCACTTTCCATGGTTGAAGTGATGATTGCCTTATCCCATCAGCAAGGGTCTGTAAGGGAAGAATATCTCCGGCTGGGGAAATTACTGCCGGCAGAAGAGTGGAAAGAAGATGCTGTATTGTATTCACTCGTTTCATTAAATACGGATGAGGAAAGACATTATTCCAAAAGAAGACGAAGACTTATCAATTATGGATTTCATTATCGAATTCTTACATTTGAGGAGTTAGTGGATAGGGGTGAGTTTTTTGAATCATAAAGAAGCCCTTTCGCAATTAAGCCAAGAACAGTTAAATGAAATATTGGATAAGCTAAGAATCGAACCATTTAAGGGTGCCACGAAGACATGGATTGCTAAGGATATCGCAGCATTTTATCAAGATTCAAAAAAGTTTCATCGTGTAATACAAAGCTTTGGTGAAAAGACAATAAATGATTTACTACTTTTTACACATATTCAAAAGCCAATTAATGATGAACAAGCACAGTTATTTAATGATTATGGAATACTTGTTGAGGGAGAGCTTCCAGATGATTTGAAAGATTGTTTAATCCAGTGGTCAAGGTCGATGTTTGTTAAAACCTTTTCATCAATTAGTGAAGTTACTAACCATAGCTTTTTCTTGAAATGTGTTTTATTACTTAATTACTTTGAAAGAGAACAGAATGTGAAATTAACCCAGAGAAAAAATGATCGTAATGTTCGCCTTTTGACAGAAAAGTTAATCATGGACAAGGAAACAGTTTGGAAAGTAATTAATACTTTAGTTAATTATGGATTGATCAAGAAAACTAAAAATCTCTATGAACTTAATGTATCTGCTTATACAAAATGGAAAAAGCAAACAATAGACAAGGTTTTAGAAACCTTTTATGAGACGCAAGTTGGAAGTAGAGGCATTTTGTTTTTACAAAAAATCTCCAAATACCAACAAAGTCCTGATGAATGGGTTGATATGATTGTCATTTCAGACACAGCTATAGAATTTGACCTATCAAGGCAATTAGGCTTAATACAGGTTCATAAGGAATCGGGAAAAACATATGTACAATTGATGCCGGAGGGCTGGTATCTTGCTAAAAAGCAAGTTCATCCTTTATGGAATCAAGAAGCACTGTTAGTATCTGCTTCATTTGAAATCTTTGTACCTTATCATTATGATCCTTTTATACTGTTTGAACTATTGCCAGTATGTAGAATGAAAGATTCTCATTATTTTTTGGTGTTTGACATTGAGCTGGGGCAGGTAATAAAAAATAAAAAGGTTTTACAAGAGTTTCATTATACTCTGACGGGATGTGCTTCATTCATTCCAGATGTAGTTAATTATGAACTTAAAGCCGCAATTGATAAATTAAGAGAAGAAGTATAAAGAGCAATCAAAGCAACCCACCGAGTTAATGCATAGGATTCTATACGGATACTTGGTGGGTTTATTTTTTAGTGAATTCTAATAATAAGAAAAGCTATGAGGAATATCCTCTTCATCTTGCAACACATCGTCAAGAACAATACTTGAATCCAACAAGCAGACAATTATCTTGGAATTAAATCTATAATGAATTCTTTTTACAGTATCTACACTTGGCACTTCTTCTACTGTTGGGTGCTTGAGACCATTTATGGCCGTTCTCACAATGCCAAATATATTCTTCCCTTGCATACGGCCCCACTTCATCAGGACGAACATCACCGTTTTCAGTAGGATGCCATTGTTTAGCTATCTCAGTTTTTTTAACAGCCAATGATTTTTCCTTTTTTACCTTTCTCGGTTTAAAGCGACCATATTCCTCATAGCAATAACGACACTTTCTTCCAGCTGTACGACTGTAAATGAGAGCATCGTGACTATGACCTCTCTCACATATCCACCAAACTTTATCGTGCTGACCTTTTGTCACATTAAAAGGTGTAAGTCCTAGTTCTTTATTTTTTTCATGATCCCATTCTTTCAAAAGATGTGGGTGTGTTGTAGCAAGGCAATTGGTTTCGTTCACCCTTTTCCCTGCGCAATAAGGGCAATTTTCACCTTTGCTAGTCCTCCAATTAATTATATAATCGTATGTTGATTTACACTTCGGACAATCCCAATACACTTTTTCGTTAGAATGGGGACGGTATTCTTCTGGTGGTTTATCGTTTTTTTCATAGTTCCACTCTTTTGATATTTCAGGGAACAATAATTTTAAATTATGTTCTTCTGTTGCCTCTTGACCAGCGCATACCTTGCATCCGTGCCCTTTCGCCTTACTTCCAATTTGAGCTAAGCTAGTATGACCTTCTTTACATTTAAAAAAGGCCATGAAGTTTGAATTTCGTTTGAAATGCTGAGGAAGTAAATCTAAATTTCTTTCATAATCCCATATCTTTTGTATTTCAGGAACACTTTCTAATAAGTTATCTTTAACAATAATACCTGGTATTTGAGCGAGTATTGGGATATTATCAATATCTACTTGAATAGTATTCTTTACCCGTTTGATGTCTTCGGTATACCCATTATAGTGATCATCAATCATGGATAATAAATCCTTGATCATTTCGCTTATTTTCTTAAAAGTTGATCTTTCGTACAAATACTCTTGCATTCCATTTATTTTAAGGGGTGGCAATCCATTATCTCTCACTCGTATAAGAGAATATCCTGCCTTTAAGATCAATCTACTTTTTTCTATATCTCTGTTTACATTCTTTTTATGAGCAAATGCACCATCATATTCAATAACGAGTTTAAGAGAAGGAATGTATAAATCTACAGTCTTGTATTTTTCAATTTCTTTAATTGGCGTATTAAGTTGAGCATCTTTAAAGATTTTCTTGAAATAAAAATATATAGCAAGTTCTGGGAATCCAACGTTATATCTTTCATGACATTTAGGACATCCTGTATTATGAATAGCTCGGTTTTTAGCTTGAGTTTCCCAATTATGACCACATTCCTTACAATGCCAAATAATATACTTATCAGATCCAGTTCTTACATTATATGGTGTATTACCATTGTTTTTTTCTAACGGCCATTCTTCAATCAATTCCGGACGTTCTTCAGCAATAAATCCCCTTGTATTCTTCATTTTTTCTCCTTGTCGATTTCGATATAGTAATAATATTTTATCAATTTGTATATTTAATGGCTAATTAAATAAGGAGTGGTGGAGCTACCAAAACATGTAATTTCTTTGTTATAATAATTTATAATTGGTAACTTATTGGAGAGTGAGTAAATGTCAGAGATTTTTAGTCAAATGAATAAGCTAATAAATACTAATTGGGATAGTACTCTTAAGCATTTTCAAAATGAATATATAGATGCGGAACAAAAGGCGAGATGTGTTTATTTTATTAGCAATGAAGTAGAGAAGATGACTAGTAATGAATATTTAGCGACAATTGTAAAAGAAGTATTTATTGATTTAACTAATGCAATTTTCTTATCAGTACAGTCACATTATAGAACGGCATTTTTATCTTTACGAAGTTCACTAGAATTAACATTAGTAACTGTTTATTTTGCAGATCATCCCATTGAGTTTGCTAAATGGCGTGCTGATACTAAGGACTTTCAATTTAGTAACACGCTCTTAGAAGTTTTGAGTAAAGATTATGTGGAAATTATTAATCCACCTGTTGAACCAAAACTTAAAGAAGTCCAATCGCTATATAGGGATCTTTCACAGTACGTACATGGCAAATTCAATTACTTGTCTGTAAATAAAGAAAAAGTTTCACAGTTTGATAAGGATCAAGTGGAGCGCTTTTTGGAACAATTTGAAAAGACAGTTAATATCATAGTTAACTTTTTCAGGTTTAGATTTAATGATGAGGTACTGATCGCTTCAAAAAACTATGGCTTTTTAAGAGGCTTGATAGGAGAGTAACTTATATGTCTGATGTAGCAGTAGCGCTTCAACAAGCTAGAACCGAAGACTTAACTAAGCAAGAAATTAACAAATATAAGTGTTTACACGATTCTGAAATTAGAATACTAAATCTATTAGAAGGCCCTGGTTGCCATTTGCTTGAAGGTAGTAGAGGCGTCGGTAAGTCAATGTTATTAAGGTTAGCTGAATACAACTTAGATGAAACTATAAAAAGTAATAAGGTACTTGGTGTTTATGTGAACTTTAAATCGTCTCTAGTATTAGAAAAGGATAAATTTAAGGATGAAAAATACTCTTTTAAAATGTGGATAATGGCAAAGATTCTTCAAGCTTTCACTGAAAAACTTTATTCTTTAGGGATTATTGAAGGGGACAGTACGCTTCAACCATATTATGAATTGTTTAATATTAGAGGAATAAATAATTTAGGAACCGCCTTAGAGAAAAAAATAACATTACTTCAAAGACTTGCTTTAACCAAAGATAGTGGAGAAAGAGATGAAATTGAAAAAGAAATTGGTATTAACTTTGCTAATACATTTAATGATATTGAATATGTAACTAAAACAATAAGAGATACTTCAAAAAAATTAAATGTAAATAGAGTAGTCTTTTTATTCGATGAAGCTGCTCATACTTTTGTACCTGAACAGCAATCAATATTCTTTAACATGATAAAGTTACTCCATGGTGAGGAAGTAAGTGTAAAAGTAGCTGTATATCCGGGTATTACTAATTATGGTGGGAATTTTGAGTATGGACAAGATGCGATTCCAATTCCACTTGAAAGAAATGATTTGTATTCTCAATCTGCCAGAAAGAACAACATACAGTTCTATAGAGAATTACTACAGAAGAGACTTCAAGATAGTAGTGAGTTAGCTAAGAAGTTTTTTCAACGCGGAGAAGTTCTAGACTTAATCATCTGTTTATCTAATGGAAATCCAAGAGGTTTTATGCATATCGTCTCGAAACTAGTTCAAGATGGCGAAATATCCAATAGAAACGCAATACTTAAATCTAGTGAATATATTGAAAACGAACTTGTGAAATATCACAAAGATTTAAAGCAAAGGTTGCCTAAAATTACTTCAATAATAGATTTAGGGTTTGATGTAGTTAAAAATTATATCTTATCTGAATTGCAAACGAAGAACGAGGGTAAATCTCCTGAATTTAAAAAGCAATCTGTATTTTTTACAATAGAAACAACTTCTCCATATAAGATACAGAGAGCAATGGATATACTTTGTTATTCAGGGTTAATTTCAAAGGTAGGAATTGTAAAAATAGCTCAAAGAAAGACTGCTCCTAGATATTCCGTTAATTTGGGACTAGCAGTGCAAAATAGAATATTTGCAGAAACTTTTTCGAGGAAACCTATGGATGCAATCACAAGATTATCTAAAGATGACTATAGAGAGTTTTACGCTTCAGATAAACAATTTGAACATTTAATCAGTGTTCATCAGGATAGTATGGCTCCGTGTTCGCATTGTGGTCGCCCTAGAGAGAATATAGAATTTACTGGTTGTCCATATTGCTTGACACCTTACCCTACTAACGACATTTTACCTAAGTTAATGGAGGACCCTATAGAAGCAATATCAATTCCTAACTTTTTATTTAATTATTTATCAACTTCCGAAAAATACAAAATAGTAAAAGATATTTATACGGCTTCTTTAGAGGATCTACAGGAAATTAATAGAATAGGACCGAATCGTGCTAGGATTATAAAAAATATAGCTGAGGAATACTTGTCTTAAACAAAAACTTGTTCAATTATATATATGCTATGGACTATAAATAACTGCTCATCACCCTAATCGGTGGTGGGCTTATTTTTTTGTCCTTTCTAAATACATCTACACCGCATAGTAATTAAAACTGCATTTTGATGATGATGAAAAGATAAAAAGTGGCAATTTAGTACCAGATTTAGCGTTTTTGATTTGAGGAGAATCTAGATATTGATTTTTTATCTTTTTAGCATCAAGGGGCGATTATTTATTTCAAAAACATGTGACCGTCGATACATTACAGTCCAAGGTCGTTCGTAATCAAGGAGAGGAACCACAGTATTATATTGAAAATCATCATGAGGCTATTATTAAGCCAAAGGAATGGGACCGAGTTCAAGACATTTTAGAAGAACGAAAACGAAATAAAGGATTTATCAAAGAAGGACATCGGAAGTACGAAAAAGACGAAATGAAAAATGAAGCTTTTATTGAAAAACTATATTGTGGTGAATGTGGATATGTGATGGGGCATAGACGAAGTGTAGAGAGACGGACGAACAAACCTTTTGAAACGCACTTCTGGGTGTGTTGTCGCCATGATCAGAGATATAGAAATAAATGATGCGATACAAGGCGTATTCGCCAGGATTATTTGGAATGGAACTTCATCCGCTTTTTAAACCAAGTTCGCGCTGATTCTAATTTTAAAAATGACGTCTTACATTGGATTAAGAGATTAGAATTAACAGATGAAGAGGAAAAAGAAAGAGCAGCTTTGCAGGAAAGAGTAGAAATACAAAATCAAAACTTGTACAGTGCAGTTGAAGATGGGATTCATGATAACGGCCAAAACACTCAGCTGGTGGATAAACTGACAGAAGAATTAGTGGAGTTGCATGAGCGACTGAAACACTTTAGTGAACGCGAAAGACGTGTGGAACATGAAAGGAAAATGTTTAAGGAAATAATGAAAAAGGTGAAAAAGTATGTGGAAGGAGCAAGCGAGGACTTTCCAGAAGGTTTGTTTCAAGAATTTATTAGTAGTGCAGAGGTGTGTGAAGATGGAAAGGTCACCTACCATCTCATATTTGAACTTGAACAAAAAATGCCGGAAACCTACGACGACTATGTTGAGATAAAAAGACAGCAAAAGAAGCAGAAAACGAAGGGAAAACATGAGACCTTACTTAAAGGGGCTGAGGTGGAGGAGCTGTTAGTATATTGCGAGGAGCCAAAGGATCTTAAAGAGATTGTAACTTTTATGAATGAGAGGATGGTCATTTCCGATTCACACATCTTCCAAGTAATTTTGAGACCATTAATGAAGCAGGGGAAACTAGAAAGGTTCAAGGCACCGGAAAGGGGAGGAACTAGAGAAGTGTTTCATTATCAGGTTAGTAAGGAAAAGGGTTTGCTGAGTAAAATTTAATAGAAGAAAACATCCAAGGCTCATCTCCATACAAGGAGGTGGGCCATTTTTTCGTGTATGCAAAAAACTAAAAAATGATGATGTGGTAAAATAAGGTATAAACAAATGGCTGCAGGGATTGTGTTAATGGTTTAGTAATAAATTTCATGGAGCATTGGAGAGGTTAAAGTGAAGATAATTGGTTTTAAGATTAATAACTATAAGTCAATAGGCTCGACAGAGAACTTTTTATCCGTAGAACCAAAAGTTACTGCCCTAATCGGAAAGAATGAATCCGGGAAGAGTAATATCTTAGAGGCTGTAGGCAAATTGTCATTTGATAGACCACTTAGTTCTAGTTACCTTAATAATAAAAATAGGGGAGCGTCTGGTGAAGTTTCTATCATTGTTCATTTGGAATACTATCAAAGTGAATTAAATGAATTTGAAATTAGTCAAGCAAATACATCAATAAGTTTCACAGATAATAGAGTGGTTAAGATTGAAGGTGGATTATCGGAATTATTGAACGATGATGAATTACTAATGGAAGCTATTCAATGTGTTCTGGAAATGAATATTAGAAGTGTTTGGGGAAATGACTCTAACCGCATTAAATCAGTACAAGATTATTTGAATGGCTTGAAGGCCATAACTTCACAAGTTTATATAAATCATAGCGCTAGATTAGGTAATTTAAAAAATTGGATAACCAATGATTATACAAGCAAGGAAGACTTGATTGAGAAATTGGAGATTATTGATAATTGTCTTACAAAATATTATTCTCTTCTACCTAGTGTGTATTACCGTGAACAATACCCACAATTAGAAGCAAGTTATAAATATGATGATATAAAAAATATTTTTAAAGAACCAAACCATATCTTTAATAGATTCCTTTTAGCAGCAGGTATTACTGAACAAGAAATAGTAGAAGCATTTGAAGACCCTATAGATGGTAATAGGAAAACTGTTCGAAATAGAATTGCAAGAAAAATTCAGAAAAACATTGAGGCAGAGTTTAATGAATTTTATAATCAAGAGAAAATCGAATTTCAAGTAGAATTTGAGAGTCGTGTCTTTAAAATATATATATTAACTGATGATAAGGCAATGAACCTAAGTGAAAGAAGTAATGGATTACGTTGGTACATAAGCATATTTGTTGATGTGCTTTCTCGTGAGTATAAAAATAAATCTTTAGTTTACTTGCTAGATGAACCAGGTGTATATTTACATGTTAATGCTCAAAAGCAACTCCTAGAATTATTTTTAAGACTAGCAGAAAGAGATAACCAGGTAATATATACTACACATTCTCCATACATGATAGACAGTAGAGACATAACCAATGTCAGGGCTATTGAAAAAGTCGAGGGAGGTAATACAAAAGTATTTAAGAGTGCTTATAATCAAAATTTATCAAATGACTCGAAAATGGAAACTCTATCCCCATTAGTGCAAGCTATTGGAGCGGATTTAAAGTTTAATATAGGACCATCTACTAGTAATAATAATCTCATTACTGAGGGCATTACAGATTACATGTATATGAATGCTATGATAAATTATTTGGCGATTGATAGCGCCCTAAATATAATTCCATCAGCAGGTGTTAGTAATATCAATAGAATTGTTTCAATTTTAATTGGCTGGGGATGTGAATTTAAGATCTTATTAGACTATGATAAAGCTGGTTACAACGAATACGATGTTTTAGTCAATAAACTGGATGAGACTTTAGAAGATAAAATCCTATTCGTAAGTTGTAACGAAGAAGTAGTTAAGGAGAAAATGTGGAGCAACCCACAGACAATTGAGTCGTTAATTTCTAAAGATGACTTTAAAAAATTGAGTACCCCGTACGATGGTTCTAGTTCGTCAAAGAAATTAGCAGCAAAAGAATTTCATGATAAAGTAGTAAACAAGGAAATCCAACTTGAGAACGAGACAGTGTCCAATTTTCAAACATTGTTTGAAGCAATAGAAATTCAAAAACATAATATAGCGATTGTTAGAGATTAATAAAGGTGGAGAGATGTCACTTAGATAAAGTAATGTAAATTCAATATATCTCCACTAAATAAAAAATAGTATATGAATTTTTGACACCTTAAACGAGCTTGTCTATAATTATCCTATACTTAAATAAGTATGCCGCAGTTACGGGTTCGAATCCCGTACTCCTCGCCAAATCAATAAACATTGCCCTAAGTAGCAGTTATTGGATTATTGGTGTGTTTATCGCTAATACCCTTTCAATTGCTATGACGACTTCATGGGAGTCATTCTCGAAAGATAATAAGGAGATGATAGGGATGACAATGTTAACAATCTTTACCCTGCTAATAACCTTTGCGGCTTCCGAGGGGTTAGTTTAATTGGTAAAACGGTTGATATAGGAACCGAGGTTATTAGCAAACCATCATAAATAGTAGAAGCAAAACATTTTTATAGATGAAGTTTTTATCATTAGGCTTATCTCCATTTACGGAGGTGGGCCATTTTTTTGCGTTTTATGGAGTGAAATTGACAAAAAATTAAACGAGGAATTAGTAGAGGAAGAAGTGATTAGTTATGGTAAATGTCATAGACTGAAAATATTTTTTACAGGGGTTTGACATTTTTAAAAGTGAGGTTTATGATAGTTACACAAAATTCGTTACGGTCCGTGACGGATTGGAGGGACTTCAAGTGAATATTTTCCAGATTAAAACCAAGCCGCATGATAAGGAAAGACTTAATGAATTCGTACAGGGGAAGTTTATTGCAATAGGTTGGCCTGGGATTGGTGACCTTGATGGGGTTGAAAAAGAAGAAATTCGACAGAGACTTGAACAACGCTATACGTACAAAAATGCTCGTAGCTTAGGGAATGATCTCGGAAATGTGTGGGCTTTCGTTAATACGATGCAGGAAGGTGATCTTGTGTTATTCAATGGACATCAGGATCATGTTTATATTGTGAAGGTCGGGCCATATCGATATGAGGAACGTTATGACAATGAAGAGGGAATGGCCCATCAAAGAGCATTTAAACTGATAAAAGTTGCGAAGAGGGACGATCTGAACCCTAAGATACAGGAGCTTCTTCGTAATCGTAGTGCTGTGACCAAGTTTAAGTATCCGTTAGAGGATGCTGAGTTGGATGATATACCAGCAAATGAAATCCTTAACTTCAATCAAAAAATAACGGTAGATAAAGCGGCTATAGAAAAAGCTCTTAATATCCTTTATTTAGAGCTTGAATCAAACGATTCCGACCGGCGCTTTAAAGCAGCAATTGAACTGTTACAGTTTGCCAAATAAGCTATTAATTTTTAACCAGTGCCAACAGTATGTATCAGTAACATTTAAGAACGAAGTGAGGCGTTGTCATGAGTACGAAAACAATCCGTCGAGTTAAGTTAATAAAGGAGCAACAGTATTTAGGCATGCTTGAACTTTCTGTAGATGAGTCAGAGTATGCACTTTCAGTAACGGGCGATATCAACGAACACATAAAAAAGATAACACAGTGTCTTAAGCAAAATAACGACTATGAGGATAAGTTAGCGTTTTGGGATGACCTTATCCAGGAGCTTAAGTCAGAAGAAATCAATGTGGTTGAGGCTGAGGCACCTATAAAAGAAAGAGTGTTCTCAATGCATTTTGATATAGAAGGTGGTGAGATGATGGCAACTCAAACGGATGCCACAACTCATCATTATGTATCTGATGATATCGGACGAAGTATTGCCAACAGAATCAGCAAAGTTTTTTCTGAATTTGGAACGGAGTGCGTGGCAGAAATTGAAGTGGCTTTGTCAGAAGAAAATTGGGAAGGTGCTTTTTCCTTGCTGAACAAAGGCATGCTTCATCTTGCTTCAAAGCAAACAAAAATGTCGTTATTCTCCTTACTACAATCCTTACCACCTTCGGCTTTAGACGCTTCTAAGAGAAAACGATTCTATGAAATAAAATTTTTACTTGGAGAGAGTACAGGGCGATTTGATTTGGTCTTTGATGATGCTTCGCACTATTTAGAGGAATTTTGTACAGAGGCGGAACCAAGGCTGATCCAAAATATTCTACTGTTGAAGGCAAATGCAGCGGCGAAACTTGGTAAGAGGGAGCTTGCCTATAGCATGTATCAGGAAATTATAAAAAAGTCCTTTGATGATTATGGCACACTAGCCTGGGCGTACCGAGGTCTGGCTATCATACTTGGTAACGATAATCCAGATGCCGGCTACCATGAAATGCGAGCCGCTGATGCTTTTTTAGTAGATGGAAATAAAAAGGAGTTTGTTACTAGTAAGATATCACTATCTAATCGTTTCCAAAACTCCAATCCGGAACAAGCGATTGGAGTTTTGGAGGAAGCAATAGGTGTTTTGAGTGAGGTGGATCTGCGAGAACGGGAATGGCTTGCAAGACTAGCCTTAAATAAAGCTCAAATCTATCATACATGTGGGCAGCATGAAGCAGCCGTCGAAGAGGCTGAGCGCTCGATTGCACTACGTGGGAAGGATGCGATGATTGGTAATGAAGCAGCAAGGATTGCCAGTCTCAACTCTGCGTTGCTTTTTTCAGAACATATTGAAGTAGACGACAGTAGGCGTGCAACTTATGACAAATATGAAGCGATGATTGGTGAGCTTGAGAATGGAATGCTAGATAAAGATCAGCCCTCTTATTTGCTCCGGAAGAATTTATCGCAGGCGCTAGTAGATAAGGATGTTGGCCTGCTTAAAGAGCTTGAAACGGATGTGATGGAGGAACGTGATGTGGACATTCGAGCATCCTACTGGATTTCACGTGTGCTTGCGAAAACAGATGCGACATTTCTTGAAAAATTGGAGCTGACGGAAAAAGCATGGTCTGAGGCAAGTGCGGGAAAAGCGAGTTATGATTTAAAGGCGGCGATTTGTAGTTTGTTTGCAGATCTTTATCTCGAGCATCAAGATACGGATAAAGCACTGCATTGGTATCAAGAATCCCTATATTACAATCCGTTTTTGTGGCATTGTAGGCAAAATTACCTTGCTTTACTGTGGGAGGATGAGAGATGGGACGATGCAGTGAAATTTTTGGAGTCGCAGCGGGAACGGTTTGGGGACCTGCCATCGCTCTTATTTACCTATGGAAAATCGTTGGTTGAAGCGGGCAGGTCTGGAGAAGCACTTCCAATTCTTTGGCAAGCACAAAAGAAAAGTCCTGAAGCCACTTATATTAGAACGTATATTAATAAAGCTATGGACAATTTTGATGGTACAGTTGTGACGCCTGAAGAGACCGGCGAGGCCGTGGTGCCCTCTGAAGGTGTTACACTTACGGCGTTAGAAGAGTGTTTAAAGGATTTTGTTAAATTTGTTTCTCAAGATAAAAGGATGAGTTTTTGGAGAAATGATCCAAAACAAAAGGGACATAAGTGGGTGAAGTTTCCGGAGCAACATGGACAGAATTTGTTGCACACTTTTATTAAATCGCGATTTGGTTCACGTGTTGAAGCAATTGAGGAAGTTGATACAGGGGCTGGACGCATTGATATATATCTTCGTTTTGAAAATGGATTGAAAACAATTATTGAGCTGAAGCTGTGTGGGGGAGGGTATTCTAAGGATTATGCGGTTTCTGGTATTGAACAGTTAACGCATTACTTAGAAAACAAGCAGACACACCTTGGGTATCTCCTTATCTTTGATGGACGGATGAGGGATTGTGGCAAGGGCATTGATGCAACCTATCCTTATCAGAATTATACCATCCGTAGCTTTGTAGCAGACATTCACCCTAAAGTTAAATAGGGTTTAGGGACAAGCCTTCACTCTTAATGGGTCTCGAAATTGTATTTTATAAAAAATCGCAAACGGTCATACATGTAAGATAGTGATAAAAATAGAAGAAAGTGACTAATTAGGCTGATTCCCATAGGTGGGGATTGGCCATTATTTTGTTTTATAAGGGTTACTTTCTATTAATGTATAATAGACTTGATAAAAATTTCTAATAGTTTAAAGACTATATATTCTTGTACTGCTTTAAAAATGGTAAAATATAACTGGTGATGAGTAATGTGAAAAATGAAGTTTAAGTAAGGAGTTCCAAAATGCCCAAAAAATACATCCCCCTTTCACAAAAGAACCCAAAATTAGCTTCAGAATGGCATCCCTCAAAGAATGGCGCTATTACACCTGCTGATGTTGCAGCTGGTACCAATAATTTTGCATGGTGGAATTGTGAGAAAGGGCATGAATGGGAAGCTAGAATAAATTCCAGAAATCGAGGAACTGGCTGCCCTATTTGTTTTGGTAGATTCCAAGAACAATTAACCAAGACCCATCCTAAACTGGCATCGGAATGGCATCCTAACAAAAACGGGAATTTAACACCTGCTGATGTTACAGCAGGATCTACTAGAAAGGTATATTGGAAGTGCTCTAAATGTAGTTATCCATGGCTATCTACAATTACAAATAGAAAACATGGAAATGGTTGTCCGAAGTGCGCAGGTAAAGTAGTAACAGAAGAAAATTCATTAGCAACTATTAATCCTAAGGTTTTAGAAGAGTGGCATCGAAGGTGGACTTGTGAAAAGAAACATAGTTGGGAAGCAGCACCTTCTACCCGTAAAAAGGGACATGGTTGCCCGGTCTGTGATGGGCAAATAGCTACAGTTGAAACATCGCTAGGTACAGTGAAAAAAGAGCTAGCAAAAGAATGGGATTATGATAGGAATGAAAACTTTACTCCCTTTGATATTCTCCCAAACTCTAATAAAAAATTTTGGTGGAAATGCTCTAAGGGACATTCTTACAAGGCGGCTCCGAATCATCGAAATAGAGGTGAAGGGTGTCCATACTGTGTAGGGAAAAAGGTTGGAAAAGATAACTGTTTAGCTACGGTTAATCCAAAGCTTGCTGCTCAATGGCATCCAACTAAAAATGAAGATCTTACACCTTATGCAATAACAGCTGGTTCTAGTATAAAGGTGTGGTGGATTTGCGATAAAGGGCACGAATGGCAAGCCACTGTTTATAGTAGAAAGGGTAGTAAAACGAACAAACCAAGAGGCTGTAAAGAATACTATGAACTAGGGCGGCGAAAGAAAAAATAGGGGTGGCATAAGTATTTGGTATGTATAAATGAATAAATGTTGGAGGTAGAAAATGAACAAAATCGGAAGAAATGATGCGTGTCCTTGTGGATCAGGGAAAAAGTATAAACACTGTCATGATAAATCAAATGATCAGTGGAATACATTAAATGTGGAAAATTATCATAATAAGCCCATTTTCGATAATATTTCACATAATGCAAGAATAGGGGCGAAACTGTCAAAATTAAATACAAAAATTGAAATGCAAGAGCTTAAGGGGATAATTCCAAAGCAAACAGGACTTAATTATTTAAAAGAACTTTACAGCATACTTGATGAAGGAACATCTATTATAGGTAACCAATCTTCATGTACTAAAGGATGCTCTTCTTGTTGTTATCAACTTGTAGAAATTACTGAATCAGAATACGAATTAATAAAATCAAATATAAAAGAGAGTTATGATGAGTTTAAGGAGAATCTTGCAACCGCAAATAAATATACACCAACAATATATCCCTCTGGAAAAACTGAATTAGATAGACATTTCGGTAAAATGACTCCATGTCCATTCCTAGATGAAAACCAAGGAATGTGTAGGATATATAGTTCTCGTCCATTAAATTGCAGAACTCATTTTGTTTTTAACGATCCAAAAGATTGTTCTATTCCTGGTGGAGTTACCAAGGAGTTTTCTTCACATTTGTATGGTACCCAAGTAAGTATACTTTTGGAACACATTAATGATAAGTTCTTTAATAATACGGCATCTAAACCGCTTGGTTCATTAAGCTTTAAGTAAAAGTATAATAAGGATCGGTGCCTAGGATCGGTGCCTGTGCGTTGCGATCCTTAAAGTAGACAATATATTTTCGGATTTCCTTAAAGAACTCAGTGCTGACAAGGCCTGAGTTCTTTCTCCTTCTCATCATCCTACAAGTGTTTCATAACCCTAGAAGGCAGTCAAGGAAGGCACTTGACAACCTTTCTAGGGTTATGAAAATTGGCTACTAGGATGAGAAGGGGAAAATGTGGCATGTATGCCCTTTTCTTAACTCGCCTTACTATAAAGAGATAGTATCTTGTAATCTAATACTCCTTGAATGCGCTTATGATTATAATATCGTATATAATCATGAATCATTTGTTTTGCTTCTTCGATAGACGTAGCCTTTTTTAGCCCTTTTTTCTCTGCTTTTAAGAAAGAAAAGAAACTCTCAATACACGCATTATCAATACAATTTGCCTTCCTAGACATGCTCGGATTAATCTTATACGTTTCCATTAATTCCTTCCATCTATTAGATCTGTATTGCATTCCACGATCAGAGTGTAGGGTCAGTGCCTGGTACGCCTCGAAAAATCTTGTTTCACGAAATGTTCCACATGTGTATATTGGATTTGATTGTCAAAAGAATATTGGTGCCTGTGACACGCTATTATTGATAATTTCACACATAAAAAAAGTGCCAGTTCCAACAGTAGTAACCTCACTACTTCAAAACTGACACTGGCTTTCATTACATAACAGACTCTGGTTGGTATTTGTTCTATAATTCTAGTAGCTAATTCTACTGTTTTCGGATCACGTTTAGACTTTGTCCCCCAATCCATATATTCATATTTTCAATAAAAAAACTAAACTGGGAAGTAGGAACCGTATGCTTTCCTACTTACACAGTTTAGTTTACGCTCCCATCTTTTTGTTCATTTAAGTGTTTCGAATGATATCTGCTACCATTTCGTAGGATTGTAAGCGAGCTTGATGGTCAAAAATTTGGCTGTTTATGATAATTTCATCTGTTTGTGTTTCTTCCACAAATTTTTCAAGTTTTGTTTTTACTGTCTCTCGGCTGCCTATGATCGAGCCTGCTAATTTTTGCTGTAAAATCGATTTTTCATAACTGTTACATAGGGCATCCATATCATCAACTGGAGGTTGAAGAGGGACTTGCTTATTACGAATAAGTCCAAGATGATGTTGTAGCAAGGAGGTTGATCGTTTTTCTGCTTCTTCATCCGTATCTGCAGCAATAATATTGGTACCAATCATTACATACGGCTCTTGCAAGATTGGCGATGGTTTAAAACTATTTCGATATAATGAAAGAGCGGGCAATGTATTTTCTGGTGAAAAATGATTAGCAAAGGCAAAAGGAAGACCAAGTTGTCCAGCTAATTCAGCACTATAGCCACTTGAGCCAAGAAGCCAAATCGGTATTTGAAGACCTCTGCCAGGGATGGCATTCACTTTCATATTTACAGGGCTAAAATAAGCTCTTAGTTCTGCTAATTGTTCTGGAAAATCATGTCCATCACTTCTATCGTTGCGACGTAAAGCATATGCCGTAAGCTGGTCAGTTCCAGGAGCACGGCCAAGACCTAAGTCGATTCGACCAGGAAATAGCGTTTCTAATGTTCCAAATTGTTCGGCTACTACGAGTGGAGCATGATTAGGCAACATAATTCCCCCTGAACCAACTCGAATTTTTGATGTATTCGCAGCGATATGGCCCATTAAAATGGAAGTCGCAGAGCTTGCAATTCCCGGCTTATTGTGATGCTCAGCTAACCAATATCTTTTATCCTTTTTAGGCGAGAATACCCCTTCCTCAAGGAATGTGAAGGGCGTTAGCCCAATGAGTAGGGAGGGGATGAATTGCCTTCGAACAAGGGATGGCTTTCTTGCCATCTCGATTGTCCGACTGTTCGAGAGCCTATCTATTGCTTCACATAAAAAACATCATACGAGTTCCACATCGCCCTTTTTTTAATTCTTTCGAAAGAACAAACGTTTGTACTTTGTCTATAAAAATGGTAAAATAGAAGGAGGAAAAGGAGGTGTCAACATATGTTGGTGAATAAATCCTATAAGTTTCGTATCTATCCTAACGAAAAACAAGCAGAGCTTATGAATAAGACCATTGGTTGTTCTCGTTTCGTATTTAACTTCTTTCTTGGCAAACAAAAAGAAAAAGATGCTTATTGGTCGACCGTAGAAGAAATGAAACAGAATGGTCAGCTTCCCATGAATCATTGGAAAGGCAAAGGCTTAAATAAATATGAAACCGTTAAATCACTTCCTGAACTAAAACAGCATTACCCCTTTTTAAAAGAGGTAGATAGTATTGCTTTGCAAAAGTCTGTTGAAAACCTAAGTGACTCCTATGACCGATATTATAAAAAACAGAACAAACAACCCCGTTTTAAGTCTAAAAAGAATCCGGTTCAGTCTTACACAACCAAGCATACGAACGGAAATATTGCGGTAGTCGATCATTATATGAAATTACCAAAACTAGGACTTGTTCGTTTTGCCAAAAGCCGTGAAGTAGAAGGACGAATTTTGAGCGCTACCATCAGACGCAATCCTTCTGGAAAATACTTTGTTTCTTTAGGAACGGAAACAGAAGTCGCAGAATTACCTAAAACCCATTCGGCTGTTGGCATTGATATGGGTGTCAAAGACTTTGCTATTCTTTCAGATGGAACACCCCCTTATAAAAACCAAAAATTTTTCCGTACTTTAGAAGAAAAGTTAGCCAAAGCACAAAGAATCATGAGTAGACGAACCATAGGTGGCTCGAACTGGTACAAAGCCAAAATTAAAGTGGCTCGTATCCACGAAAAGATTGCTAATGCGAGAAAAGATTACTTAGACAAGATTTCAACCGAAATTGTCAAAAACCACGACATCATCGGAATGGAAGATTTGTCGGTATCGAATATGCTTGAAAATCACCATCTTGCTAAAGCCATTAGTGAAGTATCATGGTCACAATTCAAAACCATGATTGAATACAAAGCGAAGTGGTACGGTAAACAAGTGGTGACGGTTGCCAAAAACTTTCCTTCCAGTCAGCTTTGCTCTTGTTGTGGTTACAAAAATAAAGACGTTAAGGATCTCGGATTACGTGAGTGGGATTGCCCAGAATGTCATACCCATCATGACCGAGATATTAACGCAAGTTTAAATCTTAAAAATGAAGCCGTAAGACTTCTAACCGTTGGAATGACGGGGATCGCCTAATCCATAACTGATCGATAGATCGGTGTTCTTAGGAATCCCCCACTTCAAATTTTCGTTAAAAATTAAGTGGTGGGTAGTTCAAGGTTTAATGGAAATAAGATGAATAAAGTTATAAAAGAATGCTTTTGATGGAGGGGAATTTTTCTATGTTTTTCCGTATGTAAACCCATTAAAAATAAAGAAGGGAGTGATAAGGAGTGAATCGCATTCGCCTGTTTTCCATTCTATCCTTGTTCTTGGGCTTTTTATTTATGATGCTTCCTGTGGGTAGCTTTGCTAAAGGGGAAGTTGTTTATGTTGTACCGATTGAAGAAACAGTGGAAAAGGGGTTGTACGCCTTTTTGAAACGGGCTGTTGAAACGGCTGAACATGAAAATGCAGACGCCATTATCTTTGAAATTCATACACCTGGTGGAGCGGTTGATGCGGCTGCTGATATTGGCAAGCTGCTAACTTCCACCGATATCAGGACCGTTGCCTTTATTAACTCCCAAGCGTTATCCGCTGGGGCCTATATTTCACTCAATATGGATGAAATCTATATGGTGAAAGGAGGCACGATGGGATCGGCTGCCATTATCGATCAGCAGGGGAATACAGCTGGAAAGAAAGCAGAATCCTATTGGTTTGCCGAAATGAAAAACGCAGCCAAGCATGCTGATCGCGATCCTATTTATGCACTGGCAATGGCGGATGAAAGTGTCGATTTGCCAGAGTATGGAGCCGGAAAAGGGAAATTATTAACACTAACCTCTGAGCAGGCTTTAGAAGTTAAATATGCTGAAGGAATCGTTAACAATTTTGATGAACTGCTCGATCTACTAGGATATTCCGACGCGGAAGTACGTCCACTTGAGGTAAGCTTTGCAGAAAAAGTTGCCCGCTTTATCACGAATCCGGTTGTTTATTCGATCTTACTGACGATTGGGAGCCTGGGGATTGTCCTGGAACTGTACTCACCTGGTTTCGGTGTTCCAGGATTTATGGGATTGTCAGCACTGTTTCTATTCTTTTATGGACATCTCATCGCAGGGCTTACGGGCTTTGAATCGCTTATTTTATTTATCATCGGACTTGGCCTCATCTTATTAGAGTTTTTTATCTCGGGAGGCATTGCGGGGATTCTCGGTTTTATAGCCGTTATCGCTAGTTTGTTTATGGCATCTGATAATGTGATTCATATGGGAATATCTCTTCTCGTAGCCATTACGGCTTCCATTGTACTATCTATTTTATTAATAAAGGTGTTTGGTAAAAGGTTGCGGCTGTTCCAAAAGATCATGTTAACCGATTCCACGAATACAGAAAGCGGTTATATCTCTAATAAAAGCCGTTTAGAATTAATCGGATTGGAAGGCTATACGTTAACAGACATGCGCCCATCTGGAACCATACTCATTGAAAACGAACGAATCGATGCTGTCAGTGAAGGTGCCTTTATTGGTAAAGGAGCCAAAATCAGAGTGGTAAGGGCCGAAGGTGCGCGAATTGTTGTAAGAGAAATATAAGCTCGATCACTGTGACGCCCCGTGAGAACACGGGGACGGCTCCTTTTAAGATCAGTGCCTGGTACGCCCCGAAAAGTCTTGTTTCACGAAATGTTCCACAAGAAAATTATAGGGTATAAGAGAGGAGAGCATTAGTTCTTCTTTTTATAATTTTGATAGATTTTTGCTAGTGTAATTGCTACAATCAATATTAGCAATTACATAAAGCGGATGGGCGGTTGACCATCTCCCGAAAGAAGGGAGGTGGGAAAATGACGACATATGAAGCAATAATGATAGCACTCACTTCAAACCTAGTCTTGATAGGAGTATTAACAATTGTTGTAATGGTCGTTATAGAGAAAAAAAAGTAACCGCCCAGTCTCCGTCCAAAGAGTAAGGTAGTTACTTTTTTCTAAATACTACTTATTTTGTTTTTGGTCAGCCGCTCTTTATGCGGCATGTAGTTGCATATGACTGAGCGTTCCAGCGCTCGGTCTTTTTTTCATTATTTCTATTTATATCTATATTATACATGATGTAATGGGAATTATTCTATATTAATTTATTTTATCTGTAACTACTTAAAACGAAATCCGGGTTAGACACCTACACCTACTCAGCTTGGTTTATAGGGCGAATTTGCTTTTTGCTTCAAGTCCGTTTTCAGCTTCTGCAACTATAATGAAAGTAGTATCTTTGAGTTTTCTTTTTAAATAAAGTCTCATGAATCGGGAGTTATCTGCAAGTAATATAGTTTTAAATTTAAGACCAACTTTCTCTGAAAAAGGTAAATTAGGAAAGTGTCATTTTATTCATAAATGATTATATAGTAAAATCCCTAGAGGCTCGGCTACCGTAGCAATTATATACTTTAAGTACCCAAAACGCCTTTAGTTTATTTGGGTTAATTTGGTAATTTGAATTTTAAATATTAGTCTGCGTCACAGGGACGCCCCGGAAAATCTTGTTTCACAAAAGTGTTCCACGGAGAATATTAATATCCGGGAAAAGTAGAGTAATCAAAGTGTTCAGCTTTTGTTTTAGTCACCACATTTAATTATTCGGACATTTATAAAATTTGGCTTATTGAAGTAGAATATAACTATTGTAGAGATAAGGAAGTAAATAATATATGAGTACATTTCTATACTGGTTTATTCAATTAACCTGGGGATTACCTTTAAATTTAATCGGAGGAATTATTGCGCTTGTATTGATATGTATGGGTCACAAGCCACAAATATTTGGCTATGCCATATATTTTGAGACTGGTAAGAATTGGGGTGGTGTCAATTTCGGTGGTTTCTTCTTTGTGCAGAAAAATGCAAGCATACGCATAAAACGCCACGAGTACGGACATAGCTTTCAAAATATCATGTTAGGCGTATTTATGCCATTGTTAGTAAATATTCCATCTGCTATTAGATACCATTATAGAAACTATAGAAAGGCAAAAGGGCATTCCTTACAGGCCTGCGACCGTTTTTGGTGTGAGGGATGGGCGACAAAATTAGGCGATAAATATTACAGATTTCCCGAACGAGAAAGCCCACTTCTTCAGATGTGGGATGAAAGTGAGGTCGAACCAGGCGTGTCTTATGATACGTTAAGGGTTCGATTTTTTAATTTTTAATCAATTTGACTGCAATACGAACATTAGTTCTGTTATAATGATTGTATAAGAATAAAAAGAAAGGAGGAAACGAAGTGGATTATGTTTATAAAGGATATAAATTTCGTTTATACCCAACCAAAGATCAAGCGACGATGATGAATAAAACAATCGGTTCTTGCCGTTATGTGTTTAATCAGGCACTCCGTCAACAGAACCATCAAAATATCTATTGGTCTATCACTCAAGAAATGGTGCAAAACGGTCAATTGACAGAAAATCAGTGGAAATCCGAGTATTTTAATGCGGTCAAAGCGCAAAAAGAAATGACTTTTCTAAAAAAAGAAATCAAGTGGTTGAGTGAAGTGGTATGTCAACACTAAACTTGAACACCTTAAAAAAGTTGTCTAGTTTAGTGTTGACATACCAGGGAGAAAAATGAGAAAGCTAAGGCTCGACTAAAGAAGGAAAGGGAAAAACTTGAGAAAGTTAAAAATCAACTAAGGTAGGGAATTGATTCATAACTTCTTTTTATATTCAATTATGGGGGGAAGAGATAAAAAGTAAATACTTCTCAGGAAGGGAAGTTATAATGCCAGTGCCATTTAAAAAAACAATTTTGTGTAAATATTGTGGTAAAGAAATCAAGTTGACTAGAAATGATGTTTTAAGTTTAAAAGATGCAAAGGTTATATTGGACTCGAGCTGTATGAAGTGTAGAATAAAAAGGATATTGAAGTTGAAAAAATATAATTAAATCTGACCTATGCTATTGTTAACGTAGGTTTTTTGTGTATATAACAAGTTTAATCCTAGAGTAAAAAACCTCATTTAGATACATTACGGAGAATCGTATCATAAGTAAATGAGGTTTATAAGATAATATGAACAGCCTTCAAAAGGATTATATATAAATTCTGCATTAATCAATATATAATTAATCTGCTAATGATTACGTTACTTTTTCAGTGGAGGGGAACTTATTGAAGTGGATTTCTAAAAAGAATAAGAAACCTATTTTATTATTCATTATTCTTATTTTTTTAATTGCTGGGCTACTCGACATTAAATATGAAGGATTATTCTTTCAACTATTACCTAACTCGATTCAATCATACTTAGCTGATATTTTTTAAAAATGGCTATGGGATCAGACCCCATAGCCATTGTCTACGTCACTGTGCATTGCGATCTATAAAGTAGACAATATAAATTCGGATATTTGAAGGGAACCCAGGCTGGATAAGCTTTAGTTCCTTTTCTCTTATCATCTTTACGAAGTGTCTTAGAACCCTGGAAGCCTGTCAAGGAAAGCACTTGACAGGCTTCCAGGGTTCTAAGAATTGGTCAGCTACGATGTTAAGGAGAAAAACTAGCCCGTGGGTCTGTCTTTTAACAAGCCACAACATATATTGATTAGGTGTTTGATAGTCTAGTGTTCCTTGGATCCGTTTATGATTATAATAGTGGATAAATTCATCGATCACCTTTTTGGCTTCTTCTAGTTACGAGAATGGCTTTTTAATCCTAATTCTCGCATAAGGCGTCGTACGACTTTTTCGCTTACGGGAATATTATGTTGTTTATTTAGAACGGCATGTATTTTTCTATAACCATATCTACCTTTATGCTCTTGAAATATTAACTGGATAGACTCTTTCAACGGATGATCCTGTTTAGATTCTTTTTTTTTCGTACCTTTCTTTTTTAGATATTTATAGTATCCTGCTCTTGAGACTTGTAGTTTTGAATAAATTTTTCCAATGGGGTATTTCTTTTTTAATTCATCTATTACTTTGAACTTGTATTTTTCCCCTCCTCGTTTAAAATTTGAAGATACTTTTTTAAAATCTCATTCTCCATTTCTAGTTCTTGAATTAATTGGTCCTTATCCATTTGAGGTTGTTTTCTTCTTTTCCGCTTTAACCCTACTTCTCCATAGGCTTTGTATTTATCAATCCATACATAAATATAATCAGGATCAGGCATATCGTAGTCTGAGGCAATCATTAATACGCTTTCTCCAGCCAGTGCTCTTTTTACCGCCTCTAGTTTCAATTCTGGTGAATATTTTTTATAGGTTCTTTTTTTGGTAGACATGTATTATCGGCTCCTTTTACTATTTGTATAGTCAATTTTTCCCGAATTTATACATGTCAACTAAAGCAGGCGCACTCCACTGTGACGCCCTGAAAAGGATTCTTTGGATATTAATCAGTCTGCGTTAGGATCGGTGCTAGGCATGTCCGAAAAAGTCTCTGTGGAGAGATCTTCACAGAGTTTTTGTATATTGATTTTGGAAGCAATCCACTGTTACCCCACCTGAAGGGGATTTAAAAGAATAATTTTCGAAATCTTTATTGTGGAAATATGCTGAGTAGGGTATCTTAACAGTGAAGTTCTATGACTAAATATTTAATGAGGGGGATGCAAACAATATGAAAGTATTTGATGACATAGTTTCAAAATTTAATGAGTTGGAAAGCAAGGCAGAATCATTAGCCTCTGTTGTAAATCATTATGGTTTTGAAACAGTAGATAAACAACAGGATGATAATTACGTCACAGGGGATACTTATGAAATATTCAGAGCACAGTACCTATCAGAAGGATATGTATTAGTAGCCTCGATTACTACTAGAGATAAGTATCGTTTAGGCGGAAATGATGATGAACCATATACAAATACATTAGAGTTGTTTAAAAATGGTGAGCTAATAACAAAAGAAGCTTATACTTATTGGAAATGATATATATTCAGACAGTAAGCTTAGATCTGAGAATAATGGGTGCCAGAAGTCTGCGTCACAGGTACACCCAGAAAAATCTTGTTTCACAAAAGTGGTCCACAGAAATCTATTATTGTCATTGTTACAATCGATACTAGCAATGACATAAAGTGGATGGGCGGCCCGCCATTTCCCGAAAGTATGAAAATAAAGGAATAAAAGCAGTGAGGGGAAACGAATAGGTTTGTCTCCCCTCACTGCTTTTATTGTCGTCCTACACTAGATATGTATGAGTTTAGCATGTCAATTAGGATAAGCTTGTAGATAAAGTTCCTCTAATGCCTTTTTCATTGCTCTTCTTTTAGTAAATCGATCTTTGCCAAAAGCTATGTAATCTTTAAAGGGCGGTTCCTCCTGACAAATCGTTGCCGTTACAGAATAGTGATCATGATAACGGATTATTTCGAATTCGATCTCATCTTCAACATCATTTACTAGCTGTATGACTTCTCTTGATAAGTAGTTGAACATTTTGGAAATCTCCCTTTTTTATGGCTTTCCAAGCCATATATGTATGAAGGTGTCGATCATGATCCGTTATTTCTCTAACTCTTCCATATTTTCTTCTTTTTTCTTTTTCACGATATAGTTCAAATGGCCTTCTTCCTGCACAAGCATGATTCCGGTATTTTTTTCGTATAGGAAGGTCATCGTTTTTTCCGTTTCGAAGCATTCCCGTTCTAACAGGGTTTCACGTAAGAACAAAGCTTGAGTTCGTTTTGTTTGAAGTTCATCGGTTTCCATAGCAACGGTAAGTGAATGACCATCAGTCATATGGACGAAGGTTTGTCTGTTTTGATAGGGATGGGTATCATCGATGTGGGAGCTGATGAGCCAGACGGTTCCTTCTCGATTGGTTGATTTGCATTTGATTAGGACAATGTTTTTTTGTGCGGATAATGCGATAGGAAGCTTATATGTCTTTTTTAAGATTCTACGAGCTGATTTGGTTGCTCCATTCAGGTCACGTCCAGCATAAATAAAAGACTCTTTCACGATCTCCTCAGGGGATTGGCTGACAAGAAAGATCTCTTTCCGCTCTAGAAATTGTGAATATTCATAGCCATTGTAAAAATAAGAACAAAGTGCTGATGTTTTTGAGTTGATCAGATAGGTTTTTAACATGGTCATTCTCCAATCTTTTTTTGAATTTAGGATCTGTCCCAGTAAATGCTTGGATTTTTACCGCTTGAAGTGAAAATAGTTGATCGTAAAAATAGAGATATACCATCCTATAAGGTTCATTGCTGGAACTTATCTGGATGGTAAGTTAGAGAAGTGATAGTGATTACATAATAAGGATCAACATAATGATGACTACGTTTTATCTGTTCCTAGCAGCTCTTTTTAGCTGTTATCTTTACCGATCTCTCTGTTCATTTCTTGTGATCTCCTTTTAATGTTAAAACATTCACAATATGAATTGTAACACAAAATACAGTATATTAGATCTATAAAAGTGTCTATATATTGAATTTTTTGGAACTAAAGTATTAGTACAAAAGATAGACTATAATCAACGACAAAATTGATATCATACAGAATCGAAGCGCTGTTCTAATCATATTGAAATTTTCTTATTTAGTCGTGAGCATCGAGATTTTTTAGCCTCAACCTCCTATCTTCTGCGAACTTCCTTGGAGCAGAATGTTTCAGGTGACTACAATGTGACACAAACGAATCTATTTTTTAGAAAATAGTGTAAATTATTTCATTCAAATAGTAAAATAGGATGATATGAATGGTAAAAGGAATTTAGGAGGGTTCAGGATTGTTTTGTAGTTATTGTGGTACAAAGTTAAATAGTCAGGCAGGTTTCTGTCAGAATTGCGGGAAAGAAGTTCTTGGAAAAAATGACACAGAGCCAAACCAAGAAGAACAGAGTAAAACAGCCATACCCAATCAGTTGGATGGAGCTCTTGAAGTTTCTCTAGAAAAAACGAACGGGCCAGCTAAGGTTGACGAACAGTTACTAAGAACCTTTATTGGTGAAAAAAAAGAGGATTATTATGTAACGAAATGGGCGAAGGGAGATCGTTCCTGGAACTGGGCTGCCTTTTTCTTAACCTTTTTTTGGTCAGGTTATCGAAAAATGTTCAAACCCATCATTTGGGCCATTGTCATCTTCTTAATCATTGATCTAGTCGTACTATTATTTGGAATAGACGATACGATGGTGAACAGTGCAATTGGAATCGGAATGGCCATGTCTTTCGGTCTTTCAGGGAATTACTTTTATCGCCAGCATGCCATCAAGACCATCGCGAACATAATGGACAAACACCCCCATAATGAAGCAGCCGTCCGGAATGAAATCCGTCTACAAGGAGGGGCGAGTTGGAAAGGAGCCCTCGGTTCAGTAGGTTTGTGGATCGTCTATATTGCAGCTGTATTCGTGATGATCACATTTGTGCCACCATTAAACCAACCTTCTGGGGAAACGAATATCCCGTCTTCTATCCCAGTGTCAGAAAGGATTGAGAAAACGGATAAGGATATTGAAAATGAAATTATTGATCTGATACATAAAAATATGCAGGCACTTGAAAATGAAGATCTAGAAGAATATATGTCTATGTTATCGAAAGAGGATACGACTCTCTACTATCAAACCGAAGAAATGTTAACAAATTTATTTACTCACTATGACGTCACTTATGAGATCAGTGATATTGAGTTTTTAACAATTTCAGAAGATAGAGTAAAGGTTCGTTTAACGCAAACCTCTAAACTAGTAGAGGGAGAAGAATACCGGGATAATGAATCCATTCTTACTCATACGATTAAAAAAGAAGATAGTGATTGGAAATTCTTAGCATCAGAAGCAGAGTCCGTTCACTATCTTGATAAGGAAACAGATCAAACAACGGATTTGTTATCCGAAGGTCGACTAGACGATGATCCTATAGAATCACAAACTTCAGATGATTCCTCCCCAACATCGACTTCTTATGAAGAAGCTGAAAGGATCTCCCAACAAAGTTGTATACAATGCCATGGTCAAAACTTTGAGGGAAGTGCTGCTGCACCACCTTTATCCGATATTGGATCAAAGTACTCTCAAAGTGAAATTGAAGAAATTGTTCTAAATGGAAAAGGAATAATGCCTGGTGGACTTATTTCTGAAGAAGAGGCTGAAGTAATAGCTGAATACCTTTCTTCGTTAAAATAAAAAACCGATCTTGTCCTTACCCCGTGGTCTGCGTCACAGGGATAGTCTGCGCCCTTGTGACCACCCGAAAAATAGCGTAAAGTTCCATTGTGGAACTTTACCGCTTCATATACGGAGATATTTGAAAGTAATGGATTAGAGAGATTCTACTAAATGAGTCCGAATTCTTCCCCTTATAATAAATGAATCATCAGTTTCATCCAACCAAAAAATGCAATCCATAACGGAATACTTAAAGTAGTTCCCCATAAAAGCCCGACACCGAAATTCTCCTGCTTTTCCATGAAATCCACTCCTTATTGATCGTTGTAGATTAGTAGATACATCTTCCAGTGATGGTTATTAATTATATATGTAAGCGTTTACCTGCACAACGGTTAAAAGTATCTATTTCATTATTAATATGACCAAAAAGACAGTTACTTAAACAGTAAACAAGGAGACTATATCTTATAAGATAACAAATCAAGTATATAAATAATGGAGAATGATGTAGGGGGAGCAAAAGAATTTCGACACGATCAGGTCTGCGCCACAGGGACGCCCGGAAAAATCTTGTTTCACATTTAACAGCTATAGTGGCAATAATTGCACTCGTCACCAATAGAAAAAAGAAGTAAACTGTCCCATCCTCCGCCAAGATTAGGGTAGTTTACTTCTTAGGTAGAAAACATCTTTTCATTGGTCAGCCGTTCTTCATGCGGCATGTAGTTGCTTTGATCGGGTGTTAGCAGCACTCGATCATTTTTATTATATTTCCATTATACATAACATTATACATGATTTAAAGAAACTATATAAAATTTAGGATCGGTGCCTGGTAGAGCGTCCGAATAGATCGCAATGCAGAGGGACACAGACCAAGTGATGATTATTGTCACTCTAAGAACTGAGCTTGTAATAAAGCTCGGTTATTGACCCCAGTTTTTTGATAAATATTCTTCACATGCTTGTTTACTGTATTAATACTAATAAATAATATTTCTGCTATCTCCTTATATGTATAACCCTTTTTCAGATAATAACAAATTTCTTTTTCACGCTTGGTTAATTGGACTAACTTTCTTTCCTCTTCGAGTGTATCTATAGTCTTCTCTCTTTCAATTATAATGGCATAGCGACTTTGCTTGGATAAAAATGGCTCTTGATGAGAAATAACTTGAACTTTATAGCCTTGCGATTCTATTAAAAATGTATTTGAACCGATAAATTGATTTGAAAGTGCAGAGATTATGTCTTCAATAAAACTATCTATACTTTTATGAGTAACAGTATTTTTATAAATGTTCCATGTTGATGGATTTATATAGATTGTATGATATTTTTCATCTAATAAGATTAATCCGGTTTCGCTTTTTGTAGCAAAGGCCTCTAATATTCCCTTATCAATACGTTGTTCTTCCAACTCTCTTTCTAAATATAATAAATTGGATATGATTGGAGCAAGCATGCGGACTTTATGACAATCAACATCAGTAAATTCCCCTTCCAGCTGGGATCTTGTTATACCAAGAACGCCTACAAACTTATTTCGAGAACATAGGGTGACCACCATCTCATGATAATAATTGTGTTTTCTCATAAACTCTTTGTAATAATCAGAGTGTTCATAGCTCTCGATTAGAGTTACATCTTCAAGTCTTAAGACAACTTTTTCTCGAAACAAGTGTAATTGCTTTTTAGGATGTAAATAATCATGGGTGTGAAAATAACCCAAATAATCCTCTACTAAATAATCACTAATGCGATGGATTTTTGGATCAGATAGGTTTCCTTTTTGATCAACTTTCCAAAGAATGGATGAATGGTACCCAAATAATTGCGATAGCTGCTCCTGCAATCCAATAGATGCTTTTTTATAATTAATAGATAGAGTAGAAGTTAATTTCATCATACTCTCATAATCTTGTTTTGATAAATTCATAGGAGAAATCACTAAATCTCACCTTTCTTTTAGGGTACATGATTAAGTACCTTTTTCATTTAATATTATCCATCTCTGTAATGGTTGTAACCGCTTTCTACTTATATAATAACATTAATTCAAAATATTAAGAATATTATTTTTTCGAATATTCTTAATGCTATAAAAACCTTTTTGCATAATGAATGATGATGAAAATTTAAAGGAGGATTTGTTACATGAATGAGAATAAAGGGGTAGTTTATCATGAAATTAGTTCCAAGAGAGAAGAGAAAGGGGAGTTATGGCAGTGGACAGCCGCTGAGATGACAAGAGAAATTAAAGCAAGAACAGTTTCTTCGCGAGAAGTGGTGCAAAGTTCCCTTGACCGGATTGCCGAGGTAAATCCAAAACTGAATGCGCTTGTCGAGGTGTATGGAGAGGAAGCGTTGAAGGCGGCAGACCGGGCGGACCAGGCCGTTTTAGCGGGTGAGGAGTTAGGAGCGCTTCATGGTGTACCAATGTCTATTAAAATTAACAGTGACGAAAAAGGCAAGGCGACAACGAATGGTGTGATAGCATTTCAAAATAATATTGCAGCGGAAGATGGTCCCCATGTGGCAAATTTACGAAAAGCAGGAGCCATTTTTGTTGGGCGGAATAATTCACCAGCCTTTTCGTATCGCTGGTTTACGAACAATGATTTACATGGGCAGACATTGAATCCATGGGATAAATCAAGAACTCCAGGAGGATCGAGTGGGGGTGCGGCTGTGGCGGTAGCTTCAGGAATGATGCCCATCGCTGGAGGAAATGATATAGGAGGTTCAGTCCGTCATCCGGCTTATGCATGTGGCGTTACGGGCATTCGTCCGACAGCAGGGCGTATACCAAGCTGGTATGGGGCGGTGGATCAGGATCAGTCACTGTCTGTACAGACCATGTTAACCCAAGGTCCATTAGCACGGACGGTAGAGGACTTACGTTTAGCGCTTCAGGCGATGAGTCGGTTTGATCCACGTGATCCGATTCATGCACCTGTTCCACTCATCGGTGAGCCACTCCAAAAACCGATCCGGGTTGGCCTTTTGAAAGATGTGAATGTGGCCAAGCCTGTAGATGCAGTGAATAAAGCACTGGATGATGCTGCAGCGAAATTGAGCGATGCTGGTTATATTGTAGAAGAAGTCGAGTTGCCGTTATTTGAGGAAGCATACCGACTCTGGTACTTATTATGTATGGAAGAGTTTCGTCAGATCATGCCGATGGTAGATGAAATAGGGGATGACGGTATGAAAATCGCTGCAAAGCATTATTATGCCGTAGCAGAAGAATGGTGGGGATCTCGACCAGGTTTGGCAGAGTATATGAATGGTTATGCGCGAAGAGGAACACTTATTTCCCAGTTACAACAGTTTTTAGTGAAATATCCACTTCTGTTAATGCCGGTGTCAGCAGAGCAGGCGTTTATACAGGATGCTGATATTATAAGTGTGGAGAGCATGCGGCGCACCATGGCAGCCCAGTGGTCGATGATGGCTATTCCAGTACTTGGGTTCCCAGCATTATCTGTACCAACCTCTGTAGAAAATGGGCTTCCAGTTGGTATTCAACTACTAGGGAGGCGGTTCCGGGAAGACACACTTTTTGATGCAGCGGAAATTTTGGAAGCACACAGCACAATAAAAACACCAATTGATCCAGTTTGGTAAAACAAGTAAAACGGTCTGCCTGAAATAAAATGTACCCTATAGAGTAGACACATAAAAAAGTCTACCTATAGGGTATTTTTTAGTCTGTGTCACAGGGACGCCCCGATGGTCATTTTTCTTTTATCTAACAGCCACACTCTTCAAAAGTCCTGAATAGTTACTATGGTTAGATAAAAAATGCCCAATTTTATCTATATTTAGCGTTTTGAAGTTTATCTAAGTCTATCCCTAGATTTTTTATCTAACTCGTATCAAGAGGTTCGACATAGTGACATACGAAGCAATAGGACATGCTATTTTAATTTGGCATTTTTCTTGCCACAACGTTAACGACCATTGTGGCAATCATTGCGCTCGTCACCAATAGAAAAAAGAAGTAGTATATTAAAGTATTGTCAAAAAAGGTAGTTAGATTGAAAGCAGCAGGGAAGATCCGGTATACCGTCATAATTCTGAAATGATGTCTATTACCCACTGTCTATGGTTAAGCTTAGGGTAGAGAGGTGGGATGAAAATGAAACTAGATTATCAATTGATTTTTGGGGTTGATAAACAGATGCATTTTTTAAGTTATGCAGTGATTTCAATCCTTTTAGGAATCGTTCTTATACTTATATCAGATAGAAAATCTATCAAACGAAACATAAGCCTTATGTGGGTTGTTTTGATTGCTATCGGTATTGTAGAAGAGTATCGACAATATTTATTACCAAATAGAAGCGCTGAGTTTTTAGATGCAATTGCCAATATGTTTGGTGTAACATTTGGACTTGCCATCCCATTGCTCATTTCGTATATGATCAGGCATAGAAATCATTTTCTTTTTAAACTATTTACTTTATACAGTATTGTTCTAATTCCTCTGTTTCTTGGTCTATTTTATTTTAATGAGAGACCCTTTATCACTTTAGAAGAACCTTTTCAGGAAAAATTAAGAAATCTAGTAGCATTGATTGGGTTTTAATGACATACGAACTTTAGGGTCTGCGTCACAGGGACGCCCCGATCCTTTTTCTTCAGCTGTTAACTCATGATAATGATGGTGCAATAAAGTTCTTTTATGGAATGTCTCAATCATTTCAAAGGGACTCAATTCAACATCTTGAAGGTCTTCGCCGTAATCCCATCACTACATTTAACTCTTCTGTTTATTTACCTGACAAAACATTTTAAAACCCATCTTATTTTTTCTCTTTAAAAATAAATATCTCACAAGCAAGGAGATTTTTCATATGACCGTAAAAGTTTCTAGTATTGGCTTAAAAGGACTTGAAGGATACCGAGTATAAGTAGACAGGTCTCATCAGGAACAGAGTCCATGGTGATTGTGGGTCTACTTGATGCTTCCCTGAAAGAGTCGAAGGAAAGGGTATTATCAGCGATATCTCTTAAAAAATTTTTAATTTCTAAGTTGGTTTGCATACTTTACATGTTAAATGGCCCAATATAAAAAGGTGCCTTCTTTTAAAAAAGAAATGCGCCAGTTTCTAAAATGAGAAAAGCATATTGCTTTTTCTACATATGTAATTCAATTAATATGTATCAGCAAACAGAAAATCATCAGATTGGGGGAATTCGGTAGTTTTTTCGAAGGTTTTAAGTTCAGAAAGTGACACTAATTCAACTGTTTCTAATCCACCCTGCTTCTTAATTTCACAATTGCCATTGTTATATAGCCACTTAACTGTATAATTTTCTCCCTTAAATATTACATTTGTACCCAGCTTCATCAATGTTCCCTCCTAGTGTACAGCTTCTAGTACACATATATTAAAACGCCTTTAGCTTTAATGATGTAACATTTATCACAAGGGGTTAAAAGACTCAGCTTCATAACTTAATTCGATGATTTTTATGTGAGAGAACATGATATCTATATCTATAGATATAGATAAACCCTTATAGGGATCTCTGAGTATAGGAAGAATACACCAAAGATATTTAATATTTTTAAACAAAATTTTACTTTTTTCTACAAATTATGACAATGTTTTTGAATGTAAAACAGTCATATATACCTGCAATTAAATCGTAGGATCAGTGCCAGGAATGCCCGAAAAATCTTGTTTCACAAAATGTTCCACGGGAGATTAAGATCATACAAGAAAAGGAGTGCAATTATTGAGGGGCTCTTCTCTATTAGATTGAAATAGATTATTTCTAGAGGCGTGCACACATCCAATATAGCTGGTTAGGGCCTAGTATACAGTTTCTGTGTTATACTATAACAAGCTTAGAGGTGATGGGTGATGAATAACGAATTAAAAGAATTATTACGCTCCGTTTTAAAAGAAGAGTTAGAACCAATGAATAAACGTTTGGATGTTATTGAAAAAGATGTGAAAGAGATTAAAACTGGACAAGAACAACTTCAAAAAAACATCATCGAGAGTCTTGGACAATCACTGAGAGAATCGCTGATCACGTTGACGATAAAACAGCAGCATTGAATAAACGCGTCTATGATGTAGAAACAGAGATTCAAAGGTTAACCAGACAATAATCATCTGCATCACTGTGAATACCCGGAGTTTATCAAGATTTGTAGAATAACAGATAGCTCATTTTGTTTAGACTTTATTCTTTGGAAGGCTCTGTGGGAAGTGGGTTCTACAGAGCTTTTTTAGCGTTTTATTGCCCCTTTAAGGTTATATCCGATATGAAGGAAAGACTTTTTAACGATTTCATCAGGAGATTGACTCACAAAGAACGTTTCTTTTCCCTCTAAGACTTGAGTATATTCGTATCCATTGTGAAAATAGAAAACAAGTGCTGACGTTTCCGTATTGATGACATAATTCTTGAGCATAGTCATTCTCCATTCGTTTTTATTTTTTAGTTGGACTGTTCCTTAGTTGAAGTAGAAGAAGCAAGAAGGCGCATTTCTTCTTTTTACTGTAAGAGCTGGCTGACGATTGTATGTGTAAGGAACACCATTCACTCTGGATGGTTGTTAGAACCTACGTAATAGATAAAGCTCGTTGATCTAGATATTTGGAAACGTTTTCGAAAATGAGGCTATGGGGTCAGACCCCATAGCCTCAACTTATTTCGTCATAAGGAAATGTTTAATGATTAATAGAATATATTTAATCATACGTTTCATCAAAAATACTTATACAAATAAGGGGATTTGTTATGTATAGACGGAGGGTCAACTATTACTTAGATGAGAGTAGATCAGGAGAAATGTCTCTTTATAAGAGAGGATTCTTTATCTTTTTGGGAGCATGTCTTGTTTCTATCTCCTTAGAGTTATTTTTAGTTGAGAATTATATAATAGACGGTGGTATGGTTGGCATTAGTATCATTATTTCTCATTTTACTCACCACAAAGTAAGTTCCATTCTTTTATTATTAAATTCTCCTTTTTTAGTTATAGGTTATCATTACATGGGGAGAAGATTTCTGTTGTTAAGTTTATTTTCTATTTTTTCCCTAGCTTTCGGAACGTCTGTGCTTGAACCGTATTCGGCTTTAACCAATCATCCAATGTTAGTTATTGTCATTGGGGGTATTTGCTTAGGGCTAGGGGTAGGCACCGTTATTCGATTTGGAGCTTCCTTAGATGGAACTGAAGTTTTGGCAATCTTGTTTAGCAAGCAATCCCCTTATACTATTGGTCAGTATATACTGTTATTTAATATTTTTATATTTGGAAGCGCAATCTTCGTATTTGGTATGAAAGAAGCTATTTATTCTTTAGCAACCTTTTTTGTAGCATATAAAACCATTGATCTTTTAATTAATATGTAGCAAGTACACAACGTCACTCAGAAATGAAACGAAAGAATTCTTTTTTATCCTCCATTTTCCTAACATAAGAGTCGAACTTATGTTGATGACGAGCTTCTAGGAACTTTTACTATATTCCCCATTCTTTAAAAACCGTCTCCACCTTTCAGACCGAAACGTTGCGATATATTCGAATTATCCGGGAACAAATGGATGAAGCCATGTTGAAAATAAAAGTTCAGATTGATTTGATATCACTATGGTTATTAGGAAAATCACGATGCTAATTTCATTCAGTATTTATGATAAAATTAGATCGGTATTAGATATAAGAGAGGAGCTTAATATGAACAAATACAAAATAATTTTATTTGATTTGGACGGAACACTTTCAGACCCTAAAGTAGGTATAACGAAATCGGTTCAATATGCATTACAAAAAATGGATATTATTGAACCGGATATTGATAAACTTGAATGTTTTATTGGTCCGCCACTACAAGTTGCATTTGCTGATTATTATGATTTTGATGAGGGACATACACAAAAGGCGATTGATTTTTATCGAGAAAGATTTAAGGAAAAGGGGATGTTTGAGAATGAGTTATATTCAAATATTCCATCATTATTAAAATTGCTAAAAGAACAACAATTTACTTTAGTTGTTGCCACTTCAAAGCCTACTGTATTTTCTGAGGAAATACTAAAGTATTTTAATATTGACCAGTATTTTGAACTTGTTGTCGGAAGTAACCTTGATGGAACAAGAGCCTCAAAAACTGAAATTATTCAATACATACTAGACAAGTACAATGATGATAAGCTAGATGATTTTATTATGATTGGTGACAGAGAGCACGATATTATTGGGGCAAACAATACGGGCATTGATTCTATTGCAGTCACTTATGGATATGGTTCACTTGATGAACTAAGTCGTTCTAACCCTACTTATATGGTCAAAAGTATTGACCAGTTAAAGGATATTTTGTTGGGGAGTCAGATCAAGTAAATAACCGTTTGTTCTTGAACGAGTGCGATTGCTAAACAAAGGCAATCGCTCTTTTTTAAGCATATCATAACCGATGCCTTGTTAATTCAATAACAACTATATAACT
>NZ_JAETXM010000030.1 GCF_024494465.1 Bacillus sp. V3B
TGAAGTTAAGCCTCCGGCGAGCCTTTCGATTTTTTAAAGGTCATTTATCGAGCGAGCTCGACGAGGGACAGGACGTCCTAGTCAGGCGAAAGCCACAGGATGTGGCTTTCTGAAGCGTGATAAAAATCCGGGCGCAAATTCGGCGGGGCGAATTTGATTACTTTAAACAAGCTTCGATTTCTTAAGTTTAGTTAAGGAATCGGAGCTTTTTTCGTTTGTTCAACAGCATCATAAACAGCTAAATATATCGTGATGTTATGAAGGAATTAGGAAAGCAAAGTAAAAAGGAGTCATGATGGTACAAAAAAAGACTCATACATGACGTATGAATCTTTTTTTATAGTGGGTTACTTACTACATTAATAACCCATTGATTCTGTTGTTTCACCCGAAGTCATTACTTGTGTTAAATCTAAATGTGACTTTAAAGTAGTTTGGATTGTCCATAAATTTTCTTCATCCAATTGATAATAATAGACTCTATTTCCATTATAGTTAGAAAGGTAAAGATCTTGTCCTGTTAAGGTTAATGTTTCTATATTTAAAGAAGTACCGGCTATCACATAATCAATAAAGGATTTCATCTGGGCGAAAGACAAATCGGTTGCCATATTATTACCCACAGCATCAATTAAATCACCATATTTCGTAATGGAGCCAGCGGAAGCCGCTCTATTAATAATGGCTTTTAGGATTTCTTGTTGACGTTTGCCGCGTTCAATATCGCTATCCAGTTTACGAGTACGGGCCAATGCTAGAGCTTCTTCTCCATCTAAATGTTGTAATCCTTCTTGGAAGCTAATAGCATCTTGACGGTCTTTAGAGTCCTGTTCTGAAAATGCATAAGGAACGTCTACCGTAATCCCATCTAACGCATCAACAATATCAATGAATGCATTAAAGTTCATTTTGACATAAAAATCAACAGGGATATCTAATAGTTCTTCAACTGTTTCAATTGTTGAAAGGGGTCCTCCGTATGCGTGGGCGTGTGTAATCTTATCCTGACCACGACCTGGAATAGTAACATATGAATCTCGAGGAATACTTAGTAGTTTGATAGATTTAGCCTTTTCATTGAAGGTTGCTAGCATTAAAGCATCCGATCTTGCATTGGTGCTAAACCCCCGCTTTTCACTATCATCGACACCAATAAATAAAACAGAAATATTATCAATATCTGGGTTTACTACACCGTTCCGTTTAGAAGATATTCGATCGATAGGGTCATAAGAATCCTCCATAGCAGTTTGTGCTTTATTATATAGGAAAGTACCGTAACTAAGAGCACTTATAGCTATTACTAAGAGCGGTATAACAAGCCATTTAATAACCCTTTTTTTTCTTCGGGAATTTCTTTGATTGACTTTTATAGAACGCCTATTGTTCATTAAGTTTCTCCTTATTTCTACAAAATATGAGCTAACCCTTATTTTACAGCCTTTTTATCATTTCGTAAAATGGAATTTTTTATAGTTTTAGTAGAATAGCGTAAATTGATTCATTATTAATATAGTAAAACCTTCCAATGGAAGTTTTACTATATTGTTTTTTCCAAATAAACAACCTCTCCTTGACTGATCTCTCCTTGTCCATTCGTCAACTCGACCATCCAATCAACAAAACTTTGGACTTCACTTTCCTCGACATACGTCTCAATCACAACGTTATCAAGATAATGAATCTCTTTGATGGCATACACCGAGGAACGCAATTCATTTTCGAGTTTGCCGAGCCACGTATAATCGACTGTCGTTGACATGACTCTCGTCAGTTTCCGTTCAACGACACCAGTCGCCTCAATTCCTTCTGAAGTCGCTTTTCCATAAGCGCGAATCAGGCCGCCTGCACCGAGCTTAATGCCACCGAAATAACGAGTAATCACGACAACTGTATCCTTTAAATGTTTCTTTTTTAACACTTCAAGTATCGGAACACCTGCTGTGCCACTCGGTTCACCGTCGTCATTAGCCTTTTGGATTTGGTCGTTTTCCCCGATTAAATAGGCTGAGCAATTATGGGTAGCGTTCCAGTTTGCTTTCTTAATGGATTGGATAAATGCTTGTGCGGCCTCTTCTGTTTCGACTCTTGCCACATGGGCAATGAAACGCGACTTTTGAATGACGATTTCATGTTCGCCGTTTCCTTTGACTGTATAATAGTAGGGCAACATAGTACCACTCCTTTCGTTCTTTTGTAAAAACTATGTCATATAAAACGATAGTTCTAATCGTATTCACTCGATTCTTCTAAGCTCTTTGGTCAATTTTACTCATTAAATGGCTTTTTCAGGTAAAAAAGTATAATTTTTCTGAACCGTGATAGCGGTCTAGCTCTAGACTCCTTGCATGTTTCTTAGAGCAACCGTGCTGGATTCTAGTGTAATTTGTAGAATGGATGCTTCTTCTATTATAAAACGACAATGTTCTTAACATCAATTTACAATCAGAATGTAATTAAACTTTAATATGGCTGTCTTTTTTGCATGGTATAATGAACCTAATTATAAAATAAATTTTTTTAAATTTAAAAAGATACGGACAAAAACTTTTAATAATGAACGAAGTACTATGATATAGACGGTTTGTTTTGGTGTAAAATAGGATATAAGACATAGGTGAAGCGCAAGTGTACTATATCTAATTAACGATTTTTTAACTATTAAGAAACTTATAGAACCCTATTTTCGTCTTTCACGGTAAAATAGGTGAAAAGTTCTTGTGTCCTCTGGGGGAATTCACGTTGAACATAAAGAAGTTTGATACAAAAGCACTTGATAAAATTCTTGAAAAAATGATGGAGACAGTTGGCAGCAGTAAAAGTGAAATCCTTCAAATTGGAGAAACGTGCCGACAAGACTTTGAACTTTTAACAGATGAACTAAAGGAAATAAAACAGGCCGTTCGAGATACGATTTCTGAAGGAGATCAGCTTGATAAAGAGTCTAGGTTTTCAAGGAGGCGACTCTCGGAAGTAAGTCAGCACTTTAATGACTATGATGAATCTGAAGTCCGAGAGGCGTACGAGAAGGCCCATAAAATCCAAACGGATCTCTCCATGAATCGGCAAATGGAAAAGCAGTTGCGTGAACGTCGTGATGATTTAGAACGTAGGATATACGGTTTGTCAGAAACCATTGAACGTGCGGATCACCTTGTCTCGCAAATAACTGTCGTTTTGAATTACTTATCGAGTGATTTAAAACAAATTGGTGAAGTGTTAGAGGATGCGAAACAAAAACAAGATTTTGGTTTGAAAATTATTGAAGCTCAAGAAGAAGAACGCAAACGGCTTTCAAGAGAAATACATGATGGCCCTGCACAAATGCTCGCGAATGTGATGATACGTTCTGATTTAATTGAACGAACGTATCAGCAACGTGGGATTGACGAAGCCATGGCTGAGATCAGGGATATGAAGAAAATGGTTCGTGATGCCCTCTATGAGGTTCGTCATATTATTTATGACTTGCGACCAATGGCCCTTGATGACTTAGGTTTAGTGCCAACGTTGAAAAAATATTTAAAAACGACTGAAGAGTATTTTAATCAATCCACTATTCAGTTTACGTGTATCGGAGAAACGAAGCGATTTCCGGCAAAATATGAAGTGGCGCTCTTTCGCTTAATTCAGGAATCGGTCCAAAATGCAATGAAGCATGCGGAGGCAAAAGAAGTGGTTGTGAAACTGGAAATTACAAGAAACCAACTTACTGTCGTCATTCGAGATAATGGAAAAGGCTTTGATATCAATAAAAGGAAGTCTAACTCCTTTGGTTTGATTGGAATGCGAGAAAGAGTCGAGATTTTAGAAGGCCAACTTTCGATTGATTCTACAGTTGGAAAGGGAACCGTCGTCTTAATTCAAGTACCATTAGCGGATTAAGGATTTTATAGATAGGCTAAAAAAATAGAAAAGAAATAAGAAAGATGTTTTTTAGGGAGGCGGATTATGTTGACAACTAAAATAGTAATTATAGATGATCACCAGTTATTCAGAGAAGGGGTTAAGAGAATACTCGAATTTGAAAAAACCTTTCAGGTAGTAGCTGAGGGGAATGACGGTAATGAAGCCCTTGAACTCGTGGAAGAGCACGAGCCCGATGTCGTGCTAATGGATATTAATATGCCGACAATCAATGGGATTGAGGCCACTCGTCAGCTAGTAGAGAAGTATCCAAACTCAAAGGTTATTATTTTGTCTATTCATGATGACGAAAACTATGTTACCCATGCATTACAGACAGGGGCAAGTGGTTATTTACTAAAAGAAATGGATGCAGATGCATTGATTGAAGCTGTAAAGGTGGTAGCTGTCGGTGGATCGTATCTGCACCCAAGAGTGACACATAATCTTGTAAATGAATATCGACGTTTATCCGCTGAGAAATCGGGTGGAAATCAGTATATTCTACAAATGGAAGTACGTCGTCCGCTTCATTTATTAACGCGTCGCGAATGTGAAGTCCTCCAACTGTTGACTGATGGAAAAAGCAATCGTGGCATCGGTGAGGCCCTTTTCATTAGTGAAAAGACAGTTAAGAACCATGTGAGTAATATTTTACAAAAAATGAATGTAAATGACCGGACACAAGCAGTCGTTGAAGCCATTAAAAAGGGCTGGGTCGAAGTAAGATAAATCTACGCACTCTCCATTTGGGGGGTGTTTTTTTGTTTTGGCTTTGTTCAATAGCCTTGTTGATATCTTTATTGCCTTTGGAGTACGTGTGCATGACGTTATTCATTCGAATAAAACGCATGCCCACATATTCCAAAGGCAATATGTCAACATTCATTATTAACAAAGCCTTGTTTTTTAACTTCATTCAGCAAATGCTTTTTGTACCGAAAGCTTGCGACAGGTACAGAAGTCCTCCACTTCTGTAAGTGGGGGATGAATGCAAAAAGCTCTCTGATTCAGTGGGGGTTCAAACCCTGGCTGAATGAAGTTAAGCCTCCGGCGGATGCCTCGGATTTTTTAAAGGTCATTTATCGAGCGAGCTCGACGACGGACAGGACGTCCTAGTCAGGCGAAAGCCACAGGATGTGGCTTTCTGAAGCGTGATAAAAATCCGGGCGCAAATTCGGCGGGGCGAATTTGATCAGATGAATTTGTTTCCTTCATCACCTGATTGTGGATAAGTGGATAAATCTTGTGGATAATGTTTTATATACAGTGGATATATTGTGATAAACGTGTTAATAGTTGGGGACAAATTGAAAGATAATCCCTGTATAAGACGATTCATATCAACCATTTCTAAAATTGTGGATAAATACGCACCATATACTTGAAAATGGAGGATAACTGACTGAGAATCATGGGGATATCTTTTTTTAACTTCATTCAGCAAATGCTTTTTGTACCGAAAGCTTGCGACAGGTACAGAAGTCCTCCACTTCTGTAAGTGGGGGATGAATGCAAAAAGCTCTCTGATTCAGTGGGGGTTCAAACCCTGGCTGAATGAAGTTAAGCCTCCGGCGAGCCTTTCGATTTTTTAAAGGTCATTTATCGAGCTCGACGACGGACAGGACGTCCTAGTCAGGCGAAAGCCACAGGATGTGGCTTTCTGAAGCGTGATAAAAATCCGGGCGCAAATTCGGCGGGGCGAATTTGATAATAAATTGTGTTAATCATTATTGTTGATAAATGGCGCATACACCAAAGATTTATAAGCAACAATACGATTATTTAACATAATCGAATAAAAAAACAAGAATTTTTTTAACGCTTCTCTCATAGGGCAATTTGGAAGTATATCATACAGGCTAATTATGAAATAATAATGACAAATAGCTTATTTTGTTTCCATTATTAGATTAAATTAGTAAAATAATAACAGATACCTATGAGGAGGGAAAGAGTTGAAGGGGTTAGCGGCTTTAACCGATAAGGAATTATGGAAAGCTTACAATCACGCCATTGAAATAAATCTTGAACAGGAATTTATTGACCAACTACAAGTTGAACTAAAGAACAGGCAAATAAAAAAGGGGCTAGACAATCGTCCACTGTTAAAAACTGCCTATGCTTGAAGTTAAAAGGCAAAAGAATTTTAATCGAACATAAGCGTTAAACAAACGTTTGATTGAATGATAAAAATAGAACAGACCTATCAATCAAACGTTTGATTGATTCTTCATAAGAGGTGACCTAATGCGATTTGCCTGTAGTAATGGGAAACTGATCCCTGAACCATTGTTGACCACAGAAAAAGAAACACTACCCATTTCACAGATCGAGAATCTCCCCCGACTTTCACTGAACCTTGATTATCCCTACAATAAAAACCTGCAACAAATACTAGCTGGAAAACAACTTCTCCTCGAAGATCTTCCTTTTTCCTTAACGAGTATTCAATCTCACTACGAAAACGGCTATCTCTATTATCGAAAAAGCATTGTGATCGAACAGAACAAACCGACATGTGTCCGCTGCGGAAACCAGGATCCTCATCTATTTGCTGCTTTTTCATGTGTGAGATGTCGTGAAGAATGTATCTATTGCCGAAAATGCATCATGATGGGGAGAACAAGCACATGTACACCACTCGTCAGCTGGGCAGGGACTAGAGTCTTGGAACCCCAACAAAATCAAGAAGTCCTCTCGCTAATGGAATTAAACCAGCAACAAGGCAAAGAAACAGCCTCATCAATTGAAATAAAACAACGATTACTAGAGGCAAATAGTGATCCAGTATTAACCACAAATATTTCTTCATTTCTCCAGTGGTCGGGTACTTTAGCAGCTGGGCAAAAATTTGCTTCAGATAGAGTTGTTGAAGCTGTTCGTCAGTCAGACTCTTTACTCGTATGGGCTGTATGTGGAGCAGGGAAAACGGAGGTGCTATTTAAAGGAATCAATGCTGCTTTACTAGAAGGAAAGCGCGTGTGTCTCGCGACGCCGAGAACCGATGTTGTATTGGAACTCGCTCCCCGTCTGAAAAAGGTTTTTCCGAACATCCCTGTTGCTGCGTTGTATGGCGGGAGTGAAGACCGTCATCTGTTTGCCCCTTTGACTATTGCTACGACCCACCAACTGTTACGATTCTATCAAGCCTTTGACGTATTGATTTTGGACGAGGTCGACGCCTTTCCTTATTCCGTCGACGAATCATTGCAATACGCAGTCGAACAGGCCCGCAAACCCAATTCTTCGATTGTTTATTTAACCGCGACACCGAATGAGAAATGGCAAAAAGAATGTCGGACAGGTAAAAGGCCGTTTGTGACCATTCCCGCTCGTTTCCATCGCTATTCCTTGCCTGTACCCCAGTTTGTTTGGTGTGGTAACTGGGGAAAAAAATTGAAAAAAGGAAAGTTACCACCAAACATTCTTCAGTGGATTCAAAAACGAATTCTTATCGAAAAACAAGCACTTCTTTTCTTTCCACGCATTGAATTAATGGAAAAACTACTCCCCCTCCTCCAAAAAATACATCCAAATATTGAAGCTGTTCATTCTGAAGATCCGAAACGAAAAGAAAAAGTTCAAGCGATGCGTCAAAAAGAAATTCCTCTTCTATTAACGACAACCATTTTAGAACGAGGGGTGACATTTCCAAACATAGATGTCGCTGTTTTCGGGGCAGAGGACCGTATTTTTACTGAAAGTGCTCTTGTCCAAATTGCTGGCCGTGTCGGTCGTAGTTCCGACCACCCAAGTGGAGACATTACCTTTTTTCATTATGGAAAAACCGATAACATGGTCAAAGCCCGCCGCCAAATCATCCTCATGAATAAAGAAGCAAGGCAAAAAGGGTTGATTGATGATTGATTTATCCAATAAAAATAAAGATATCCGTAGTTTTATCATATCTGTTATTAGATAATCATGGGAAAAATCAACAGAAAATCTACTTATCTAGTTTTTTAAAAGAGAGTCTAATCAAAAATAGCGTCTCTCTCAATAAATTCATATTTTACAAAAAGGACTGATCCATACATGAGCGACTATTGTCTTATTTGTTTTGGGGAGATCATCTCGAAGATGGGATGGAATAATTTGATTTCTGAAGAGAAGAAAAGAACCCTTTGCCCGACATGTAAAGACAAGCTGCAGGAAATTGAAGGTGTGACTTGTCGGATTTGTGACCGACCTTTTGATAGACTCGATGATCGCTTTATTCGGGGTGATACTTGTTACGACTGTGTTCGCTGGGAAGACGATCCGAAATGGGCTGGTTGTTTGGAGAAGAATCAATCCTTGTTCTTCTATAATGATTTCCTCCAGGAAGTCATTGCCCAGTTTAAATTCCGTGGGGATTATATCTTGGCGAAAGTTTTTTCAGAGAGTTTACTAGAGAAACTCACTGGACGACAAGTAGATCTAATCGTACCCATCCCACTAAGTCCGGAACGATTGCAGGAGCGGGGCTTTAACCAAGCTGAAGCACTCATAAACGAAGCCGGTCTTCAGCCAACGAACCTTTTAAAGCGTACCCATTCAGAAAAGCAATCAAAAAAGTCACGAAAAGAACGGATTCACGTTCAACAAGTTTTTCAACTTGAACCGACTACACTTGAAGAGAAAAGAATCCTCCTAATTGATGATATTTACACAACAGGCTCCACCCTCAGGCATGCGGCAAAAGTATTAGTTAATCATGGCGCTACCACGGTTACATCTATCACCATTGCGCGAGGCTAAAGGGGGGATCTTTTTCAAACGAATGGAATATAAATAACAAGACCTACAAAAATTCTCCCACAATGGGTAATAAATCCTATATAATAAGAGTAAATAATCAAATTTCGAATCTGCGTTGTGAGCAGAGAATGAATGCATATAAAAGGAGATTAGTCTAATGCCGGATGTAGTCAATTGCCCAAGTTGTGGAAATCTTATGGTCAAAAATAAATTTCGTGATATTTGTGAGGGGTGTTGGAAAGAAGAAGAAAAGATTTATGAAATCGTTTACCAATTCATTCGGAAGCGTCAAAATAGAATGGCAACGCTTCGCCAAGTTGTCGAAGCAACCGGTGTGGACGAAAATCTACTAATCAAGTTCATCAAAACCGGACGCTTAAAAACAGCCCAATTTCCAAACCTTGGCTATCCTTGTGACAAATGTGGAAACATGATTCGTACAGGGAAGCTGTGTGGGGACTGTACAAATGATTTAAGAGAAGAAATGGCGCTGCATGAGAAGGAAGAAGAGCGTAAGCAAGAATTGCTAGAGCGGGAGCGAGGAACTTATTTAGCGAATGGAATAAAAAATCGAGATTAATCATCCTATAGGTTCGTTATCTCTAAAAAAATTACTCGTTGGATAAAAACGTTAAATGAATGGGGAAACATTTTTTAATAGTCATTCGTAATATAGAAAAAGCGGTAATCTTTACAAGATAGATAAATATATAAGTCTAGTCATTACGGATATCTACTATAGATGTCCTTTTTTATTTGTTGGTAGTTTTTGGCATGATTAAATATTATTAAAATTTTACCGATAGTAAATGTAGAGAATGTGATTGTACGGGAGTGGAACATATGCAGATTAACCAGCAAATCATTCATCATCAGCGCTCAGCGACATCCGATGCCCCTCTTGAGTTGAAAAAGGGGGAAGTGTATCGGGCGTCTATCAAAGAAAAGTTAAATAGCACAGATGCTATTTTACATATAAGAGGAAAAGAAGTTCATGCCAAGTTTTCAGAGGGGGTTCCTGCAACTGAAAATCGTGTCACCGTTTTAGTCGATGGTGGGAGCGATCAAATGGTCAACGTCAAAACGATCACAACCGAAAACGTGAAAACCGCATCCAGTGAGGAAAAGGTTTTTACGAGTCTTGGGTTAACAGGGAAAGGCGAAGCAGATTTAAAACAAGCTGTGAGAATCCTGCTTGATAAAGGATCGCCATTGTCAAAAGAAGCGGTTGGCGAACTCAAAGCATTTATGGATCAACCAAATGGAACGCGTGATTCAAAAATGGAAACCGTTCGAGCTTTAGCGAACAAAAGATTAGAAGCAACCCTTCCCCAACTTCGTGCCGTCCATGAAGCGTTACATGGCAAGCCATTAAACGAAGTGTTATCAAATATTGCAAAAGAAATCGATCCAGCATTTAAATTGGAAAAAACAGAAAGACCAAGTGGAAAACAGTCTAACCCGGTTCCGCAAAAGGAAAATGTGCCTGCGTCGACTTTGAAAGAGACTGGGAATCAACCTGTAGTTGAGAAAAGTTTAAATAAGACTGTTTCTGAAAGCATAAAGCCTTCCCAAAGTACGCAAAGTGCCCCAACAACGAATACTTCCGAACTGAGTAGTCTTGTTCGAAAGAGTCGTGAAACCTTTGAAAAAGAGCCCGATTTAAAAAGGGCAATTACACAAGTAAGAGAAGAGATTATCAAAAATCCAAAAATAGATCGTGAACTTGCGCAGAAAATTGAAAAAGCTGCACAGGAAGCTGAAAAGCTACAGTCCATTGGGAAAGAACGTCTTGTACAAGCGTTAAAAGGCGCAGAAGATCAGTTGCTAAAAAAAGAGCAGTCTCCTGTTCAAACGAGTTCATCTGTCAGTCAACCCAATGCTATTTCTGCAAATCGTAGTCAGGAAGTAAAGTTAACCACTGTAGTCAATGATTTAAAAATAGAAGTTTCAAAGAATCCTAATATCAATAGATCGATTGATAAAATAAGAGAGCAAATCGTAGAGAATCCACGCTTTTCGAAAGAAGTAGCGGAGAAAGTAGATCGTGTCTTAAATGAAGCGAGTTCTCTCGGCAGACAAGGACGGATTACGACCGGGAAAGAAGTGCTAAGCCGAGTGTTAACCGATGTACAGAATACGGTTGATCAGGCTGAAAGAAGAGCCAACCAACAAGTAGATTCGGTACAAGAAAAAGCTAGTTCGGGCCCTCAAGTTGAGCGTAGCACAACGGAACCACGTCCGAGCGAAATGGTAAAAATGGTAAGAGCAGAAGTCCAAAATGAACCAAACTTACAACGTGCTGTAGAGAAAGTGCGAGAGCAAGTCGTTACTAATCCAAAAATGGACCGAGAAGTAACGCAAAGAGTAGAACAAGTACTAAAAGAAGCGGTACAGCTCCAACAAATAGGTAGAGAATCAACAGGCCGAGAACGTCTACAACAAGCTCAAGCTACTCAAATAGATAGAGTTCCAGCAGAACCACGTCCAAGTGAAGTGGTAAAACAAGTAAGAACAGAAGTCCAAAGTGAACCAAACTTACAAAGAGCTGTGGAAAAAGTAAGAGACCAAGTCGTTACTAACCCGAAAATGGATCGAGAAGTAGCGCAAAAAGTAGAACAAGCCTTAAAAGAAGCAACCCAGCTTCAGCGGGTAGGTCAAGAAACAGCAGGTCGAGATCGAGTCCAACAAGCATTAATAAAAGCAGAAGTAGACCTAAAACAAAACGAAACTCGTCAACCAACGCAACAAGTTCAGCCATCACAAATTAATCAAGAAACAATCGAACCACGCCTAAGCGAAGTAGTAAAACAAGCAAGAACAGAAGTCCAAAATGAACCAAACTTACAAAGAGCTGTGGAAAAAGTAAGAGACCAAGTCGTTACTAACCCGAAAATGGATCGAGAAGTAGCGCAAAAAGTAGAACAAGCCTTAAAAGAAGCAACCCAGCTTCAGCGGGTAGGTCAAGAAACAGCAGGTCGAGATCGAGTCCAACAAGCATTAACAAAAGCAGAAGTAGACCTAAAACAAATCGAAACTCGCCAACCAGCGCAACCGACACAACAAGCAACACAACCGACACAAGATTCCCAACTAAGAGAATCAATCAAAAGAGTACGTGAACAAATACAAATCGAGCCCGATACCAAAAAAATCGTACAAAAAGTCCAAGACCTAGTCACAAATAACAAACATATCGACCCAGAAACAACACGCAATATCGAACGCCTAGCCAACCAAGCAAACCAACTAGACCAAGCAGGTCGTGATCGTCTAACAAAAATGCTTCAACAAGTCGAAACAACAATAGAACCAAATAAAGCACCACAAAACGTTTCTAGCACAACCCAAAAAGAACAACAGACCATCAATCATTCACAACAACAAAACAGTCTAACCAAAAACCCAGAAATGGTGGAACAAGCAAAAACAAATAGTATCCGTCCATCGGAATCAATCAACCAAGCCTTAAAGCAACTCCAACGAGAACCAAACCTAGAAAAAGCACTTGACCAAGTACGAAAAGAAATCACAAGCAACCCAGACATCGACTTAAACACAATTGATAAAGCGGAAAAAGCACTAAACCAAGCCACACAACTACAAGATAAAGGCCGAGAAATGGGAGCCCGTCAACATATAACAAAAGAACTAACAGAAATACAGCAACAATTAGCCAAAACAGAGCCCAAGATCAATATGGAACAAAAATCGTTACAAGAACAAATGCAATACGAACTAAACGAACAATTACAATCATTAAACATTCAATCAAAAGACATCTTAGTCACAAAAGTAACCGAAAAACTAGCACAAGCCACCCATGACTTCCGTGAACTAAAACGAGAAATCACGAGAAACCTTGACAGTGTCGAGCGGGTCATCAACACATTCAAGAAAAATGCCTATCCACAAGCAAAACAAATGCTCGAAACAGCCATCAGTAAACTAGATAACGCCATTTTAAAAAGCGATATGATGCTGTTCACCGACATGAAAACAGAAAAGCAACTCATGAATGCCAGCTCCCAGTTAGCAGACGCAAAAAAACTACTAGCAAAAGGTGATCATGCGGAAGCGGGGAGAATCGTCAACGAAGTCAAAACATTAATTGATAAACTCATTTTCAAACCATCCGAACAAAAAGTCATGCACTACGTGAACAAAGAAAGTACGTTACTAGGCAATAGCACACCAAAGCAACAAATGCTATCACAATACAGTGAAGCAACACATGGAACCTTAAACCAAGAACCATCCGCACGACAAATGTATGAAACGGTTCGCTCCCTTGGACTAAACCATGAAAGTGATGTCGCCAATTCCCTTGTCTTTCATAAAAACGGTCAATCCCAGCAAGAACAACAACAGCAACAAAACTTAAAAGAAGTACTAATGAAATTGGCACAAGGAGAAGGTCAGGAAAACAATCCGAAAATCACTCAACAAGCAGAACAAGCCTTAACGAACCTAACGGGCCAACAATTACTAAGTAAATCAGATGCAAGTGGGACCTTACAAAGTATGTTTTTCAATCTTCCCCTCATGTTAGGTGGAAAGCCAGAAAATCTACAAGTGTTCATTAATTCGAAGAATGAAGGACAGCAAGTCGAATGGGAAAACTGTAACCTTTACTTTTTATTAGAAACAAAAAAACTAGGTGACGTCGGAATTCTCCTTAATTCAACAGACCGAAATCTATCCATCACGATCAAAAATGATCTGCCAGGCTTTAAAGAAAAAATAGAACCACTAGCAAGCTTCACGAAAGAGAAACTTCAGGAAGTAGGCTATAACGTCTCAAGTATCAATTTTGCCAAAATGAATCCTGTTCGTAGCCAATCCGTTTCACAGGAAGAACTAGGAAGCGAAATGAAACAAGTGAAAGAAACAAGGCAAATCTTCAACGAGAAAGGAATGAACTTCACCATATGAAAGTTTCTAATTTTTATAACCAAAAAAAGCGTAAGGAAATCAACGGTCCACAAGCAGCCGTCATTAAATATGATGAGGAAAATGGGAAATCACCTATTGTTGTAGCATCAGGAAAAGGTCTTGTTGCCCAACAAATTATTGAACTAGCCGAAAAAAATAATATTCATATGCAAGAAGACTCGACTCTCGTTGCCAATCTCTTAGATATGGACTTGGGGGATAATATTCCGCCACAACTCTATTCGGTCATGGCGGAAGTTCTCTTGTTGATTGAAGAAATAGAAAAAAACTATTAAAAAATAATATAAACACTTTTACGAATTAGCCGATAAAGAATATAGAATCAATTTGGAGGTGTACACAGCGTGTCCGACTTCTTAACAAAAGAAATGATCTACCAAAAATCATCACAAGAAATTACAGCTTTATTATATGAAGCTTGCTTAACGAGTTTAGAAGAAGCAATTGAAAACATAAATAGCAAAGACTACGTTCTTGCTAACCATAAATTACAAAAGGCGAATGACATCTTACAACGTCTAGGAGCGGGTTTGAACTACGAAGCAGGCATTATTGCTGACCAGCTCGATATGATTTATAACTACATGGCAGATAAACTTATTGAAGCCAATCTTAAAAAGGACCCTATCATTATTAAAGAAGTAATCAGGATCCTTGAGGATATTTCTCAAGCATGGAATGAGTCATTAAAAAAACCCGCAAAACAAATTACGCAAAATAGAAAAAGAGCAATGGCTTACGAGAAAAATGTTCTAATAGATCAGTAATTTAAAGAGGAGATACGAAAAATGAAAATTAACCATAATATTCAAGCATTAAATGCATACCGTAATTTATATCAAAATCAAACAAATACATCAAAAAACCTAGAAAAACTATCATCAGGACTCCGTATCAATCGTGCTGCTGACGATGCCGCAGGTCTTGCCATCTCGGAAAAAATGCGCTCACAAATCCGTGGTATTAAACAAGCAGAACGTAACTCTTTAGATGGTATATCATTAATGCAAACGGCTGAAGGAGCGATGACAGAAGTTCACTCCATGCTACAACGTATGCGCGAACTATCGGTCCAAGCAGCAAACGATACGAATACGACATCAGATCGAGAATCCATTCAATTGGAGGTTGATCAGTTATTAAAAGAAATTGATAGTATTGCTACAAAAACTGAGTTTAATACTCGTAAATTATTGGATGGTTCAAGTGCGGCGGAAACACAATTTTTAACTGGTGAACAAGCTAACACAAATATTAAAGATGTGCCCGTTGTTACGGACTCTGCACTAGAAACAGGACCTTATGCTATCACCACAGCGGATGTATCAATCGTTAATGAATTAACTCAAAATGGTGCAGGAATAAATGTGGCAAACGTACTAGATGTTAATTCTACAGATAGTGCAGAACTTGGGTTTGGTGAGTATACAATTGTAGTATCTAAATATAATTCAGATACAAGTAGTGCTACGATTGAAGTACTTGATCCAGATGGTTTCTTAATTGGTTCAAGTGCAGAGGAAATTGGTTCTGTAGAAGGGAAAGATCTAATAATTGGTACAGAAACAGGAAAAAAGGTTACTGTTGATACAACATTAATTACAGGTAATGGTACAGCTAAAATACAGGTAGAGGGAAAAATGAATGTGACAGTATCAAGAGTTAGCGATCCTGCCAACCCTCTTACATCAAGTCTTACACCGATTACTTTTGAAAAGGAAATCATATCTAAAAATGGACTAATTAACCATGGTGGACTAGAAATGGAATTTGGTGCTAGTGCTAAGGCTGAAACATCTAGATTCCAACTCACAAATAAAGCGTTGGCTTTCCAAATAGGAGCAAACACAGGGCAAAATCTTTATATTGATGTTCCACAACTAAGTACGGTTAAATTAGGGATCGAAAACATAAATGTGCTTTCTCATGATGATGCCAATGATGCCATCTTCAAAATTGAACAAGCGATTAACCAAATCTCATCAACACGTTCAAAACTAGGTGCAACTCAAAATCGTCTTGAGCATACGATTAATAATCTACAAGTAACAAGTGAAAACCTAACAGCAGCTGAATCACGGATCCGAGATGCAGATATGGCACTCGAAATGACTGAGTTCACGAAGAATAATATCCTTAACCAGTCAGCCCAAGCGATGCTCTCACAAGCCAATCAATTACCACAGGGCGTCCTACAATTATTACAAGGATAAACTTTCACGACTTTTACAAAATATGCTTACCCAAAAAGAGAGGAATGTCCCGATCATACGGACATGCCCTCTCTTTTCTTTTTTTAATATGATAAAATAACAACAAAAAGATAACTTTCATTAAGAGATCAAAACCCTAGTAATTATGTAACAATAGATCAATCCAATCATAAAGGCGGGAAGAACATGGATGTCCAAAAGGTCGGCAAAGCAGGTCTTGAAGGAATCAAAAACAAACAAAACATACCAACCGAAAGCATTTCTTTTCAAGAAGTCATGTCAAAAGGACGGACAAACATCGTTCACGAAAAACTGACAAAAATGGTTTCCGAAATCGAAGTTCAAGGAAAAGTACTTGCCGAAAAGCGAACCGTTGACCATCTTCGTAAATATAAAAGAATGGTCAAAGAATTCATGGAAGAAGCGATCCAAAACGGACTCCAGCTAGAAGAACAACGAGGCTTTAATCGCCGTGGCCGGACAAAAGTTTATAAAATTGTGAAAGAAATCGATAGCAAACTGATCGACTTAACAAACACTGTCCTTGATAAAGAGAAAACGAGCTTAGACATTCTAAACAAAGTAGGCGAAATTAAAGGAATGCTCATTAATATGTACACATAAAGTACCGCTTTTCTTCTAAAAGGGTACTTTTTTTCTCTTTCTTCTAAAAAGGTTCCGGAATATGCCGATATAAATAACAACAATAAAATTAAATCGGATTACACAGAAAATAAATTCAAAAATTGGGAATGAATATAGAAAGAGGTGAGTTACGTGAAAATTAACAATATCAGACCGATGAATGTCAATCCCTATAATAAGCAGCAGGATAAAATAGATAAACTTGAAACAGCCAAACAAAGAGATAAAATTGAAATTTCATCAGAGGCCTTACAACTGCAAAAAGGAAATCAATTAGAAATTGACAGAAAAGAAAGAGTAGCTGAGTTAAAAAACAAAATAGAATCTGGTGAATATCAAGTAAATCCACAAGAAGTAGCTCGCAAGATGTATTCATTTTGGGATATGAAATAGTCGAGGTGGAATCTTTTGTTAACAAAAAATATCATCACATCATTAGAAAAGCTTATATCATTACATGAAGAACTATTTGACAAGTCAAAGATAAAGACTGAAATCATAAAAAAAGGTGACGTAGAAGCCCTTAAGTCGATTACAAATGATGAACGGAACGATCTAAAATTGATTCATGCAGCGCAGAAAGATTTAATGAGCGATGCGAAGAATTTCCTTCAATACCATTCCATATCGATTGACCAACCTACCTTGCGTGATTGTCTACAACATGTAAAAGAACAAGACCAACAAACATTAACCACGTTACAATTACAATTAGTGGAGAAAGTCTCACTCTTCAAGAAACAGAATGACCTAAATCAGCAGTTATTAGAACAATCATTGGCATTCGTTCAGATGTCGATAGATCTTTTAACACCTGATATCGATACGTATAATTATGAGCGGCCTGATCGTAATCAGCCTTATGAACCGCATGGTCGTTCTCTTTTTGATTCAAATGCATAACGGAGGTAAGAAAAAATGACTTCGACTTTTCACGGACTAGAAACGGCCCGTCGAGCGCTAAGTACCCAACAAGCAGCACTGCTTACACTTGGACATAATATTGCCAATGCAAACACACCAGGGTATACGAGACAACGGGTAAATATAAAGCCAACAGAGGCTTTTCCTTCTGCCAGCCTCAATCGACCACAAATCCCAGGTCAAATAGGGACAGGTGTACAGGTAGGTGATGTTCAGAGAATTAGAGATTCCTTTGTTGATATGCAATATCGTACAGAGACTAGTAAGCTAGGATACTGGGAAGCAAGAGCAGAACAACTCTCACAAATGGAATCGATTATGAATGAACCTTCTGAAACAGGGCTTGCCCATACAATAGATCAATTTTGGAACTCTTTACAAGATTTAGCGGCACAACCACAAAATAACGGAGCAAGACGTGTTGTGAAGCAGCGGGGAATTGCGTTGGCGGATACGTTTAGTTATATTTACAGTTCATTACAATCTGTCCAAAAGAACTACAGAAATGAAATGAATGTTAGCGAACAAAATATTAATTCTATTCTTCGTCAAGTTAACCAAGTGAATAAGCAAATTGGCTCGCTTGAACCGCACGGATATATGCCAAATGACTTATACGATGAACGTGATCGTTTGATCGATGAATTATCAACCATGGTTAGCGTGAAAATCGAGGCAAAGCCTAGCGGTGGCCTTTCTTCGCAAAATGCTGAGGGACTCTATAATATCTACCTCGCGACACCACAAGGGGAAGTACTCAAAGATGCTAATAATAATGCGATCAAGCTAATTGATTCTGAGACTGGTAGTGCTAACGGTTTCCATATTCAATATGAAGATCGACTAGACTTAGATAGTCCAGTAGCAGAAATTAAGTTTTTTCAGCTAAAAAACAATGAAACAGGCTTTGAAGGACTGACACAAATTGAAGCAGATGATAGCGGTTCTCCTATCTATCAACTAAATGACCTCTCGCAATTCAATACAAATGGTAGATTACGAGGCTATATTGAGGGCTATGGATATAAAAGCACGGTGGATGGTGTTGAAACAGACGCAGGTCTGTATAATGAAATGCTCGCTGATTTAGATGTGATGGCCTATACCTTTGCTAGTAAGTTTAACGAAGTCCATCAATCTGGATGGAGCCCAATCGAAATCCGTACAGGTACGAGAGATCCGCAAGACTTTTTCTCTTTTAATGGGCTAGGTCTTACAGCAGAAAATCCAAAAGGGGCTGCCGCAAATATACAGTTGTCAGATAGAATCTTGAGTGATGTAGATCATATTGCTGCTGCCGAAGGACCTGAAGATGTCGATTCAGATGACACAGCCTTTATTGGAAATGGATCGAATGCACAAACACTTGCAGAAGTAAAAGATATGGTTCTTCCTTACGGTGGAAACTTAACGAATGTTCAAACCTTTTATCAAGGAATGATAGGGACATTAGGCGATAACGCTTCAGAGGCAAATCGTATGTCTGAAGTAGCCGGAGTTCTTAAAGAATCCGTTGAACAAAATCGATTGTCTATTAGTAGTGTATCGCTAGATGAAGAGATGAACGATATGATTAAATTTCAACATGGATATAATGCAGCGGCTCGGAACATCACGTTAATCGATGAGATGCTCGATACAATCATCAATAGAATGGGTTTAGTAGGTAGATAAGGTAGGTGAATGGTTTTGCGTGTTACACAAGGAATGTTAATAAACAACAACATAAAGTATTTAAGTCAAAATTATGATAGACTTTCAAAACTGAATGAGCAAATGATGACAGGGAAGAAAATTTCGAAGCCCTCGGATGACCCAGTTGTTGCCATGAATGGAATGCACTACCGCAGCCAAGTGGTAGAAATTAGTCAGTTCAAACGTAATTTAAATGAAGGGTTTAACTGGCTTGAAAATGCTGATTCGACACTAAATGAAACGGGTCAAGTCCTTCAGCGGATTCGCGAATTAACGGTCCAAGCATCAAATGATAGTAATGATCCAACAGCTAGAAGGAGTATTGCGGACGAAATCGGGAGCTTACAAGAACATCTTGTGGCTCTAGCAGATACAAAAGTTGGAGATACTTATATTTTTAGTGGTACAGATACAGATAAGAAACCAATTACTGGGAACCAAATTAATATTGAATTCGATGCATTTATGAATCAAGGAAATAAAGAGGGCTATGTGATTAGTTACCAAGGTCAAACGTTTAAATATGATCCAAATGATGTATCTGGTAATACATTTCTATCAGTAACAGGTGAAAAAATGGTTGTTGATCCAGAAACAAATGGGGTTACTTATCAATATCAGGAAGCTCTCGAATATCGTAACGGTGAACTTGCAGACGTTCAAAAAAGTCTAAAAGGGCAAGAACTTGTTATCTCTCATGAAAGTGCGGTCTCAAGTAATACGGAAGATGTTGTGATTGAAGTGATGAAGGGTGTTAAGCTTCCGATTAATATTAAGCCAAATGAGACTTTCTCGATTGAGTTATTTAGTGGTTTAGAATCATTAAAGAAAATGATCAATGATCCTGAAACGAAGGGAACAGATATTAATCAGTCGCTTGAATATCTCGATCAAATGCTAGATAACATTGTTTCGACAAGATCGGAACTAGGTGCAAGAACGAACCGAGCGGAGATGGTGCATAACCGCCTTCTTGAGCAGGAAGTGATTGCGACACAAACCGTTTCCGAAAACGAAGATATTGACTTTGAACAAGTTCTGATTGATTTAACGTTACAAGAAAGCCTGCATAAAGCTTCGTTATCTGTTGGCGCGCGGTTGATTCAACCAACGTTGATGGACTTTTTAAGATAAATAAAGAAAATCCTGTGGAAGAGTGCGTTCTACAGGGTTTTTTTAGCATTTGTGAAAAGGCCTTGAATTCGAGGGTTTGTGGAATACCATTTTTAATCATGTTAAAATCACTAAAAAAAGGAAATGATGATATGAATATAAAAACAAAGTATCACGGTGAAATCCCGATCAAGGAAGAAGATATTCTTCATTTTGAAAAAGGCATCCCAGGTTTTCCAGGTGAAACGAAATTTGCACAAATTCCATTGTCAGAAGATGGACTCTTTCAAGTATTACAATCAACCACTGATCCAGACATTGGCTTCATTACGACGGATCCTTTTTTCTTTAAGAAAGATTATGATTTTTCAATAGAAGATTCGATTGTTGATAGTCTAGGGATTCAAAATGAACAGGATGTTAAAGTCATCGTCATTATTACGCCACAAGAACCGTTCAATCATTCGACAGCAAACCTGCAATCCCCTGTTATCATTAATAGGACTACCCGTAAAGCGAGACAAGTGATCTTAAGCAATACAGTCTATCAAACAAAGCATCCTCTCTTTGCAGAGGAAGTAGTTGCTGCGAAGGAGTGAAAAATGATGCTCGTATTATCAAGAAAAAAAGGTGAAACGATTAAAATTGGTGATGATATTGAAATTACGATTGTTGCCTTAGCGAATGATCAAGTCAAGATCGGCATCCAAGCCCCGAAGAATGTGGAGATTTTACGTCAAGAATTATTCGAAGAAACGCAAGCCGAAAATAAAGCAGCGGCAGCTTCTGTCGAAAATTTGTTAACCAATATAAAAAATTTATCGAATTTGAAAAAATAAGTAGTAAAAAGGTTAAACACTGTAGAGATTCCTCCGATAATATAAGTGTAAGAGGGAAAAAAGGCGGCCGACTTTTTTCCCTCTATATAAAAAGGTTCACAAGGACGTGAACCGGACATTCAAGGAGGAAAAAGAAATGAGAATTAATCACAATATTGCAGCACTTAACACGTATCGTCAGTTTAATGGTGCAAATGAAGCGCAAGGTAAATCAATGGAGAAATTATCTTCAGGTCTTCGTATTAACAAAGCAGGAGATGATGCTGCAGGTCTTGCAATCTCTGAAAAAATGCGTGGGCAAATTCGTGGATTAGACCAAGCTTCATCAAATGCTCAAGATGGTATTTCTTTAATTCAAACAGCTGAAGGAGCTTTGAATGAAACTCATAGTATTCTTCAACGTATGCGTGAACTAGCAGTTCAATCAACAAACGATACAAATACTGCCGATGATCGTGCGGAACTTCAAAAAGAAGTTGGACAATTAAAAGAAGAAATTGATCGAATTGCAAATAATACTGAGTTCAACACTAAAAAACTATTAAATGGTGATCTAGACGATTATTCTTTTAAAGCAGAAAGTGCAGAAATAGCAAGTAAAACGGGCGATTTTACTGTTGCCGTTAATGCCGCCACAACACCTGATAGTGATGCAGCTACTGCTGCAGTTGTAACTGCAGATGATACTTTTACAGTTAAGGTTACCAAGTATGATGCTAGTACAGATACTTATTCTTATACTGTAACTCCAGAATCGACTGGCGTTGAATCTGCAGAAGTTGATTTTACTCCTACAGGTGCTGCTGCTGATACAATTACTGTCGGTGGTGGTATTGATGTAGATGTGGATTCTACTGCAATCAAAGTTGGGGATTCTTTTACATTGGTTACTCGTCAAGATGAGAACACTACTGGAACTTCATCAGATTCTTTGACTTTCCAGATTGGTTCGAACTCAAACCAAACTATTAATGTCGGTATTAATTCAATGAAGACGGCTGACTTGCATATTGATAATGTTGATATTTCAACACAGGGTGGTGCATCTTCTGCTATTTCAACTATTGATGATGCAATTAAAAACGTTTCTACAGAGCGTTCAAAACTAGGTGCTGTACAAAACCGTCTAGAGCACACTATCAACAACTTAGGTACATCTTCTGAAAACCTAACTGCTGCGGAATCTCGTATCCGTGACGTAGATTATGCTTTAGCTGCTTAAGAGTAGAAAGCGCAGCTAAGCACAGTCGTCCTGACTGGTAACGGTCAGCGATTATTATCGGGTGAATTGCTGGAAACCCCTTAGAGCTTTTCTTGCCACAACGTAGTTGGAAACGACAAGCGTGAAGGTTTGAAAAAAGAAAAGATTTGGGCAATCAGCAGCCAAGCTCCTGTCTCGAAAGAGTGGAGAAGGTTCAACGACTAGGATAAACCATCTTAGGCGAAAGCTATGATGATGAAATCCGTAGGTGAAACAATAGTCATCAGCATTGTGAATCTGAAGTGCCCGACCCCTACTAGAATGCTAGAGGGTGAAGATATAGTCTAGTCATTTATGAAAGTAAATGTTCGCACGATGGCGAAAGAAATGATGGCACAAACTAAGAATTCTATTCTTTCTCAAGCAGCACAAGCAATGTTGGCTCAATCCAATCAAATGTCTCAAGGAGTGTTACAACTCTTGAGATAATGATTTAAGGGCGTCTAGCTTGGTAACGAGCTAGAGGATAACTGGGTGAATTGCTGGAACTTCCTAAAGCTTCATTAACCACAACGTAACTGGAAACGGTCAGCGTGATGGTCTGAAAATAATGGAGATGAACCAATGGATAATCAGCAGCCAAGCTCCTGTTCCGAAAGGATGGAGAAGGTTCAACGACTAGAGAACACGGTCTAAGGTGAAAGCTATGACTATGAATCTCGTAGGGCAGTAAAAAGCTGTTCGAAGTGCCCAGCTCCATGAAAACCATGGATGAAGATATAGTCTATTCTATGGTTGAAAGACATAGCGGCAAAGCAAGCCAACCAACAACCACAAGGAGTTCTACAACTTCTTCGTTAATTTTAATATACTTGAAAGAGGCTCTAGTTACGCTAGGGTCTCTTTTACTTTTTGAGATAAGTCATGATGTTAATTAATTTGGTTACATGGAAATTACCTAAAAACCTTAGTAGTTTCAATAAGAATCGAATGATTAATTTAATAGGCTCTTAAAGTTAGCTCGTGAAAATAAATTTGAGAGGATATGGCTATAAATAGAGGAGGCTTTAGTATTAATAGTAACGAGCCGTACCATAAGTAAGTGAGGTTCTTGGATTTTAAAGGAAACAAGTGAAATTATTCTAAGGGAGAACTTTATAATGTCAAAAGCAGCAATGATGGATAAGTATCTAGATTCATATGGAAAAACAATTAGTAGTTCTATAATTTGTGAGGTTGTAAATTCGATTTTTGGGATGAATTTAGATGAGGCACCTATATTAACAAAAGTAGATACGGTAGAAGGTCTTTCATCAACTGGGGACAAATTAATGTCTAGATTAGTAATAGATTCGCACCTCAAACAATCCGGTGAGGAAATCACAGGGGTCAACATTCGTGGGATGATCAATGAAATATTCGGGGTTAATTTAGAAGCAATCTCTTCTTTAGAGGGGGCAAGAATTTCTTTGTATTCAAAAGATCAGTGGGTTGTTCATCAGGAAAAAGACTTGTTTGTCGTACATACTGGCACTGGCGATGTCGATGTGAAAATTTATCCTACAACCTATTTCACAGAACAGACTGGAGTAGCGGAACTTCCAACTGATCTACAGCATTTATTAATAGCTCTTGGTTATTCCTACAATGAGGGAATCGGTAGATACTATTTCTCAAATCCTACAGGTGAAGCGGTTCCTGATGCATTTAAAGGGCAAACAATCGCAGCTATCAGCAAGGTTATTCAGCAATCATTCTCTAATTTATAAAAACCACTTTACATGCCATCAGAAGCTATTCTAAAAACCCATATAGAAGGGGTAAATTCCCGTACTATATGGTTTTTCATTTTCTTTAAACCATCAAAAAATTTTATTTTCCAAAAGAAGATAAAAACTTCACTCGGTCGCCCACTGGAGGTGTATTATTATCGACTAAAGCTACCTCTAAAACAGCAGGTCCATATAAATTTTTGAAGTTGTTCAGCAGGTCCTCGTTAAGATCCTGCATGTCTGTTACTCTATAGCTTGGGATATTCATAGCCGCAGCTACTGCACTAATATCAATTGCTTCCTGCTCAAATGATGGGTGTGTGCGATGGAATTGCATCGCATGTCCGTGATATACCATTCCTAAACGAGCGTTATTCATTACTACAAATAGAATTGGTATGTTGTATTCCTTTGCTGTTAAGATTTCCATACCATGCATGAAGAAGCATCCGTCACCTGTAATACATACAGTAGGTCGTTCTGGTTCTGCTAACTTTGAACCAATTGCAGTTGCAATACCACTTCCCATTGCTCCAAAATGTACATTAATATCGAATGACGTATAATCCAAAACTTTCATATGATGAATGACATAAGACATAAATTCACCAATATCAATTGTATATCTAGTTGAGGTAGGCAAATATTTTTGAAGGTGTAGTAGGACATTTATTGTGTTATACTCCTCAGTAATTCCCTCAAAATTTTCCTCAGTTTGAACATCCGAATCAGCAGTGTTTCTTGTAAGACCTGCAACTCTTAATTCTTCAATTAGGAAAGCTAAACTTAAATTGATATCCCCTAGAACAGGTAAGTCAATATTATATTTTCGATTAAATACGGATTGGTCAAAGTCCATTTGGATTGTAAAACGATTTTTCGTAAGATTTACATTATAATTATTTGTTGCTGTTTCACCCAAGCTTGAACCAACTATTAATAATACTTGTCCATCACCTTCATTAATCATATTTGAAGGTTTATCATGACCAGCAAAGCCGAAAACGCCTGCTAGAAGAGGGTGACTTTCTGGGATGAAGCCTTTTGCTACAGGAGTTGTTAGAATGGGCCAATTTAGCATTTCTGCTAACTCAATTAATTGATCAATGGAATATCTTGCGCCTTGTCCTACAAAAATATAGCCATTTTTTCTTTTTAATAATTCTTGAGCTACGTCTTTAATTGTGTTGAGATCAGGAACTATTGCTACTCTCTTAGCTGGAGCCGGTATTTCAATGTCTTGCACGACTTCATGTTGAATATCGAGTGGAATAGCAATATGTACAGGGCCTGGTACTCCATTTACTGCAATTTCGCATGCTTTTACGACTTCATTTAATAAGTCCTTTGAATCTTTCACTAACACACTATATTTTGTAACTGGCTCGAAAATAGGAGTAGCATCTAGCTCTTGAGAAGCGTTTAATCCCATTGTATTCAATGGAACAGAACCAGTTATAAATAAAATTGGTAAATGCTCACGCATGGCGTTTGCAGCACCTGTTACGAGATTTGTTCCACCAGGGCCACTGCAACCGATACTTACAGTTAACTGATTCGTATATTTTGCATAGGCTGCAGCCATATATGAAGCTGCACCTTCATGTTTTGTTACAATCGGTGTAATTTCGGGAATTTCATTTAGCTCATCAAAAAATGCATTAACTGAACCTGCTGGAATTCCAAAAATATACTTTACGCCATTACCTTTTAAATATTCTAGTACAAGTCGAGCTGCTTTCATGATCATTCTCCTTCTATTTATAGATTAGAATTATATGAAAAGTATTTTTTCACGATATTATCAGCCTTTATTGGCTTACTGAAAAAATAACCTTGCATCAAATAACAGCCTTGAGCAGATAAAAATTCTGCTTGTTCCTTTGTCTCGACACCTTCAGCAATCACTTCAAGATTTAAATTTTGGGCTAGCGTAATGATTGTATTTGTAATTGCTGCCTCATCTTCTGTCATTTCTTGTACAAAGGATTTATCAATTTTTAATGTAGAAATTGGTAAGTTTTTTAAATAACCTAAAGATGAATAGCCAGTGCCAAAATCATCAATGGCTAATTTAATACCTAATCCATTTAATTGTTTCATCGTTTTTAAGGTTAACTCTGTATTTTTAACGATCAGATTTTCTGTGAGCTCTAAATGTAAATACTCAGGTGACAGCTCTACTTTTTCTAATACATTTTTGACAATAGAAAATAAATTATTTTGTTCCAACTGACGAACAGACAAATTTACGGACATACTTTTTAATGGGAAACCTTGGTTATGCCACTCCTTTATCTGCTTACAAGCCTCAGTAAGAACCCACTCACCGATAGGAACAATTAAACCTGTTTCTTCAGAAATCGGAATAAACTTATCTGGTGGAATCATCCCTTGTTCCGGATGATTCCATCTCACTAAAGCTTCTACTCCTTCAAGCTGATTCGTTTTATAGTTGATTTGTGGTTGATAAAAAAGAACAAAATCATCTTGTTCTAAAGCCTTGTATAGAGCATTTTCCAGCTTAATATTTTCAAAGGTTCTTATATCCATGCCTTCACTAAAGAAATGATAACTATTGCCTGTCGTCTCTTTTGATTTGTACATCGCCGTATCCGCATTTTTGATTAACGTTTCTGTAGTATCGCCGTTATCAGGGAATAGACTTATGCCAATACTCGCTTTAATATATATTTCATTGTCTAGTAAACTAAAAGGTTTGGAAAAAGTAGTGATGATACTATTAACAACTTTTAAGACATCATTTTTACTGTGAATATGTGGTAAATAGATTGCGAATTCGTCCCCACCTTGTCGTGATAACGTTACTGTATCCGGAATGCAATCACGTAAACGATTGGCAACATCTCGTAGTAACCGATCTCCAAAGCTATGGCCAAGTGAATCATTTACATATTTAAAGCGGTCTAAATCTAAATATAGTACCGCTAATTTTTCTTCGTTCTCTTTTGCATATATTAACCCTTGAGTTAACCTGTCTGTTAAAAGAACTCTGTTAGGTAAATCTGTTAAACTATCAAAATATGCATGGTATGTAATCTCTTCTTCTAATTGTTTTCTTTGAGTTATATCTTTAAACGTGACAACTTCTCCTACAATTTCGCCTTCTTCTTCTTTTATTAGAGAGATGACATATTCAACGAGAAATTCGGAATTGTCTTTTCTGAAAAATTCGCCTTCTTTTAAAGAAAAATTTGGAATTACCTCTAAATCAGATGAAACAATATTTGTTCTTACTGTTTCTTTTCTGTTAAAGATAATACTTACTGTTTTTCCGATTAATTCGCCTTCTGTTTTGTATCCTAACATGTGAGCACCTGCTGGATTACAAAATGTAATATTTTGATCAAGGTCTAAACCAAAGATTCCTTCCCCAGCAGAGTTGAGAATTAATTCCTTTTCTCGACTAAGTTGTTGTAATTCTGCTACAACATTTTCAAGTTCTTGGTTTTTTACTGTTATTTCAGATGTTCTCTCCTCGATAATGACCTCTTGCTTTTCCATATATAAAAGATTTGATAACGTGGCGGCTGTCGCATCAATAATGGATTGGGCTAGTTGTAATTCAGTTTCCGAATAGAAAAATTCCTTTTCACCAAGATTCACAACAGATATTTGTCCTAAAATCTCGCCCATTGAAATTAAAGGGAACATTAGTAGACCCTTAATACCAAAATTACAACAAACATCGTGATTAGGTCTATCATCTGTAAATACATCCGGAATGAGAATGGCTTTTCTTGTCTCAAATACTTCTTGCATTACAAGATCATTACTTTGGTCTATTTTAATTTTATTATGTGTTTTGATCCATTCTTCTTCTGTCCAGTCACTATCTTTACTTAACTTTGCTGGTTTAATTTTTTTCTCAGCGATTGGATCTAATAAGTGAACCCCTGTATTGTAAGTATCTAAAACTTGTGCTAAGTAGAAAAAACATTTATCAAGACTCTCTTGCATAGTGGAACACATCGATAAATCTCGTGTCGCATCAAGCAGCAGCTGCTTTTCTTTAATGAGATGCTCTTTATAAGCTAAATTGTTTGCATTTTGTATAGCAACAGCAGCCATATTTACATATGCTTCAACTGTTTGTATTTCATCCACTGTTAAATTCATTGGTGTTCCATAATCGAATAAAAAAACAAGGCCAAATAACTCATCTTCAAAAGAGATTGGAAGAACTAATAAAGATTTAATTTGAAATCCTTCAACAGCTCGTGGGTCAGGTCGATTATCTTTTGATGTATCAGGAATATAGATTGTTTTCTTTGTTTCAATTACTTCTTTTGCTAGCAAATCGAAATTAGTATCAATGACATGCATATCCAGTGTCCATCCATTTATATACTCTGGTTTTCCTACATAGCCTCTAAATGAGCCATCTTCCTGCGGTAAGTAAATGCCGACGGAATTACACTGGACTATTTCCTCAGATATTGCAATCGTTACCTGCTCCAATACTTCACGTAAATCGAGCTTCGTATTGATTATTTTAGTTATATTAGCAAGACGGGAATATCTTGTTTGTTCTCTAAACATATAGTATCAATTCCTTTTTAGAATAATATAGTAAGATTATATCCTATAATTTATGAGAGAAAATAAAAAAATCGCATTTGGACTATTTAAGGTGAATCTTACCCTAAGTAAATGAGGTTTTTATTGTTTGGAATATATAAAGGTTTTGTACCAAATATTATATGGTAATTAAATACTGATATATTGATTTATGTAATAAATGTAAAAATAAGAATATATTATTACCATGTATAAGCTTATCTTAAGCCCTAATTCCTTTTAAGGAGTTAGGGCTATTTCTATTTTAGGAGGAGAAACCATGAATCGATACGTAATGAAGCTAATGAAACGTAAGCCCCCATTCAAACAACGCATATTAAACACGTAGCACCTCTTGGTACGATACTTTTATCAATCAAAGGAGGTGCTTTTCCTATGCCACAACAAAAATTAACCATCGTCTCCGTTACATTACATGCCGAAAATAAAAAATCTTTACCATCCACTTCTTCAACAAGGTCTTCGTTACTGTGACGCTTCGAAAGAAGAGAGATGCTAGTTTCCTAAAACAAAGCAGAGAGTGACAATTTGGCTATTAGTCAACCCTGTTACTCTTTTTATACGATTTAAAGAGCACCAGCGCTTTTGTTCAATTGTAATTTGATAAGGTTTTGTATTTTCGAGTTCTCTAAGGGGTAAGAAATACGTTTTGTAGTGGTCTAAATACATCTCACGGTCAGTGATGGAAATCTTATGAAGTTTGGGCAAGTAGGTTAGTTGGTTATTTATTTCATTAGTTGGTTTGAGTAATGTGATTTCTCTTGGCAGATAGATCGTTGTTCTCTTAGGTGATGTCATACTTGGTATTTGTTTTGTATTGATCATTTTCCTATCCATTATCGAACCATAGCGTAAGCAATGATTAAAAGGACAATAGATTCTCGTCACTGTACGCCCCAAATGAACTATATAAATTAAACGTTTGTAGTTCAAAAATGAATATCTATCAATCAATCATTTAATAATTGGTTTAGTGTTAACAACTATGTCTCGAAATTAGAACAACCTAAGGTCAGAAAGAAGAGGACAATATCCCCTATTTATTTTACGGATCTAGGATGTATAACATGGTATAATATTACTATATAATTTCAGGATAAGCACGGGGACGCTTGTCTTGCTTCTTTTTAGTCCTAGGAAGCAAGAGAAATCGTTCTTTTGATTTTAGGGGGATGTTAGGTTTGATAAACAGCAGTTTACGGGAGAAGTTGCTAAAATGGAGAGATTGGGAAATCAAGCGTGGCTCTCAAGTAGCTCAAGAGGTCGATAAATTCATACAACAGCTTAGTCAGCCTTATGATATATTCTGGACTGGTGAAGCCGTACAAAGCAGCTTGCTATTAGATACATTGTTATCCGTGGACCTATTTGCAAAAATAGGTCCAGAAGTTGGCGGAATTAAGTTTCATATTCAGTATGGATTAAAGAAGGCTTTCAAGGCTTTTTTTCAAAATGGTCAGCCGCGTATCATCAATGATCAGGCCTTTCAGCTATTATTGACGGAAAAGGACGGGCCATGGAAAAAGGCAAGGAACCAGCTAAAAGAAATCGTTATGACTCTGCCAAATGATGTACTGCGATCTACTTCCATTGTTTATAGTCCATGGAGTCAGCATGAAAAACTCATGACTGTTCCGAACCTGAGTAAATATCCATGGGCAGTTATTGCAATAGGGGATCAGCCGCTTTCTGGCAATCAGCTCACGTATATTCGTTCTATTTTGGAACAACCAAGGATTCATACCTGGGTTGAAGGAAGTCATCCATTTCTTGAAAATGAGTATACCTATGAAGCTATCAGTATAGAACAACTATCTATCATAAGCGATGCACTGAGAGAAAATCAAAATCTATCTTCTTATCAAGCTAATCTGTTTTATGATCTTATCAGCCAGCCCATGACTAAACTTTACGATGAAATCTATCCCTTTTATGAAAATACTATAGATCCCATGCATCATGAGGTCCAACGGTTTTTATTGCAGGAAGAACAGTGGAAAGAATCTCAAAAGAAACATCATCAATGGATGGATGCCCATCACCAATTCCGGGAAATCTTAAGAGAATGGAATACGCTGAAAATAAAGGATATGGACTCTTTAACAAAGGCATTGGAAGAAATAGGTTCGTTTGCAAATAAAATAGGGGCAAGAGAGAATTATGTGGAATTACTCGAGGAATGGGATCAATTTGTATGCCCACAATATAAAGCGTATCATCGGTCATTTTCCACCTATTTTCAAAATGCGAAAAAACACCGTGAAGAATTAGTGTCTCTTTCTTCCAGATGGCCTTCTGTCAAGAAACCTTTTATTTTTTTCTCTAAACTCGAGGATTACTATTTTGATGTAGAAGAGTGCAATGAAAATGGTGCAAGATTAAATGGAGAGGCCAATAGGATAGAAAATGCTCAAAAAGAAATGCGAGATACATTTCAACGTTTTCAAGTAAAGGTTAAAGGGTTATTGCAAAAGTTAGATGCTGTATTGCTGTGGAAAATGAAGACTCAACATCAAAGGTATGAACAATGGTTACAGCGAAGATTACAAAACTCGAGATGGAATGAAGAAATAATTAATGAAGTAACGATGAAGGTAAAAATGTGGAAAACGTCTTTAGGATATATCAATCCGCTGCTTCAGTTGTATGAATACAAAGATAGAGCTTATTTTGAAAATACGATTAATTTGTATGAAAACCTTCAAGAAATAACAAAGACTGAACAATTGGAAAAAGGGAAGAAGCGTCTAGATGGGTTGTATAAGAAAAGAAAATATCCGAATTTGAATGAATCAATAGACGGACCTTCGATTCAATTGGAACAATGTACTATGAATGTGAAGCAATACTTGTCAGGTAGAATTAAGATTAATTTACCATCCTACATAGAAAAACTTAGAAGAAGGCGTAATAAAGTTGCTGCTATTTTAGTTCTAGGAGTCACTTTTTGGGTAGGGACCGCCATTTTAGGAGATGAAAATGTCTACTCTTATTCTTATGATGAGGGGTCTTCTCAATTCGATCATCAATCGTATGAACATATGGAAGAAGATGACGTGGATGTAGAGGGTCAGGTTGATTTAGTAGCTGAAGAGGTTTCAGAACCACCCATCATTTTTCAAGTTGATGAAGAAGGTTTAACGCAGTTCCTTGATGATTTCCGTAACGATTACATGAGTGCATTAAATTACAGGGATTTTTCGAGGATAGCACCTTATTTATTCAATCAAGGATATGCATATAGTGAACTTGCTAACTATATTTTATCGTTAACGGATAATGGATATTATTTTGAGTTTTATCATTTGTCTATTAATGGAATTGAAAATATGGGAGATAATCGCTACAAAGTTCATGTATATGAAACCTTTGATTTTACGAACAGTGAGGGCCAAGTCACTTTTTATGAGAGAGAAAAAAGCTATACGATACAGGCACTAAGTGAGACGAACTTCGCCATTGAAAGAATTGATATTACTTCAACAAATAAAGAAGAAATAGCAACGAATGAAGAGGGTGTAGAGGAAGCTGCAGTAGAAGAAGCTATAGTAGAGGAAGTCGTAGTCGAAGATGTCGTAGTGGTGGAAGATGAAGTGGCTCCTGCTATCACAGAATCTGAGATGTTAAGCTTTATCAATCGTTATTATGATGATTACGTTATGGCTTATAATGGGGAAGGCTTTGAGAGAGTTGCCTGGGCTTATGATCTGAATAGTGAAGAAGCTCAAAAGGTAGAGGCAGATATTCAAACTGTAAATGAAATTAATCTTACTATGTACAACGAAAGTCTAGAAATTAAGGGGATTGAATATAACGGAGATTCTTATGATGTTGTTGTGACTTTTGTTGATCAGTATATAGAACCCGATGGATCGACGAATAAAGAAAAATTTGATGGACATTATCGCGTGCAAGCGGTAGATGGTTCCTTCATCATGGAAGAGTTTGTTGGTGCTTCATATGTATATCCGGAATTTAATGAGTAATTTTTTAGTAGTATCATCATGAAAAAAGGTGACCGTAGTTGGTCACCTTTTTTCCTTACACATAATCCATCTGTCCATCATTATCGAAATCCCTGTCAAAGCGATCATGCTGTCCGTCATTATCCATATCTCGGTCAAGCCCATCATACTCGCCGTCGTTGTCTAAATCTGAATCATACATGTCGGGCATTCCATCGTTGTCTAAGTCAATATCGTATGGATCGTACATTCCATCATTATCCATATCATTGTCTAAATAGTCCCACTGTTGATCATTATCTAAATCATGATCTAAAATGACTGCATCTTCGGGTATGTTCATTTGCATATAACTCGTTGCGGCAGCTTCATTGTAGGAATCATCAGTATAAATCTCTTCTTCAAATCCAAAATCCATTTCTGACAGGGGGACTTCTGGAAAGGAAAAGGACGGAAATTCCATGGTGCTAGTTGTGGCGTTTAATAATGTGCTTTCTGAAGCTATTGCCCAGTCTTGGATTCCTGATAAGTCAGCCCCAGAAGTCATCATTTCGCTAGCAAAGACATCTTCCTCTAACGCAAAGTCTACAGAATCAGGGTCAAAGTCAAAGTCAGTATCGATATCAGTATCGATATCTACATTGCCAATGCCAAAAACTACTAATCCTAATGTAAGAGCTCCTAATATAAACAAGAATGGCAGTCTAAAAGACCGAGATATAGAGGCTAATGTGATCCAAGATACGATGGCAAAAGTCACAAGGAATCCTACATAATCCGAATTATTTATACTAGAATCTATTTTTGGAACAATATAGGAAATAACAAATGTAAAGAAAAGTATCTGTAATCCAACACCAATCCAAAATTGTTTCATAAAAAGGATTCTAACGAGTTTGATTACACGGTACGCAATCAAGATAAAAATAATAATACCTAATAGCACAAGCATAAAATAGCCCCCTAGAACTAGTCATGGGAATATTTTACCATAAAATAAGAAGTGAGGGGAAGTGGTCTTCGTCCCTGTGACACTCCGAAAAACCTTGTTTCATAGATTGTTCCACAAAATGGATGCTAATCAAATTTTTATTCTGTTTATAATTAGTAATTAAGGACCTTATGAAACGCTAGAACTGCCCCCACGTTTAATGAGATAGCCTTTTTTTGCGTGGGAGTTTGAAAAATATTTTCTGAAAGGGAAAGTCAGCACCATTTAACAATTTTAGCCAACCTGTTTGAATCATAAATTTGTCTGACTGATAAATACTATGCTTATACATCTAGAAGAAAGGGGTAGGATTATGAGTCGCATGACCGAAATGATTTTAGGTATAATAGGCTCCCTTATTGCGTTTGCCGGCGCCTTTTTCGCTTTATTTGTAGGTGCTGTTGATGAAGCTTTTGATGGCAGTGGTGAAGTGTCAGGCCTTGGAACCAGTGCCTTTTTATTTAGTGCGCTTGCCTTAATTGGTGCGATTGTGGTGAAATTTAAACCCAAACTGGGCGGTTGGTTAATGCTGATTTCCGGGATTGCCATTGTCATATCAATTAGTTTATTTGGTGTCGTACCAGCCCTATTTTTAGTCCCGGCTGGTCTAATGGGGATCATGAGAAAACCAAAACAAAAAGTAAAAGAATCTTATTAAAGGTGGTCATAAAATGAAGAAACTATTTGTACTATTATTTTCAGTGCTCTTGTTAACTGTCGGTTGTAATAATGGGGATAACGCAGGCACTTCAGAGGAAACTCCTGCTGAAACAACGGATGATCAAAAAGAGACAAACAAAGATCAAGATAAAGGCAAAGCTAAAAAAGAAGAAGCTAAACTAGAAATTACCGATTCAACCGGTGGTACTTGGAAAGACAGTATTGACACTGTATGGGTACACTCCGCAGCTGTTTATAAAAATACAGGTTCAAAATCTGTAGATATTGGAGAAACGCAAATGAACTTTAAAGGGCAGGATGACGGGATATTAGGTACCGCTACTATGATTTATTCTGTTCCGGCAATTGTCAAACCAGGGGAAACAGCTTTTATTGGAGAAACAACGATGTTAGACGGGATAACCGACCCCGCTCAGTATAAGGAAACAACCTATAATTTTGGTTTTGATGAAACCGAAGAGGACCCTAATATCCTTGAAGTTTCAGGGGTTAAGGGAATAAAAGGAGATGAGTTCACCCCTTACAAAGTAACTGGATTGGTAAAAAATACAACCGAAGAAAAACAAGACGATATTCGTTTAGCAGCGGGTTTATTTGATGCAAATGGGAAGCTCCTAGGAGTCTTCACCGGCTCTGTAGATGTTGGCGTGAACCCCGGCTCAGAGGCAGGTTTTGAATTAACCTATCCAGAAATTCCTCGCGAAGTCGTCGATCAAATTGCCAATGTAGAAGTTAAATCATACGGTTGGACATTTTAAAAACAGGGGATTCCCCTGTTTTTTGTGTTGAAATTGTAGAAGCAATTAAAGCAGGCTAAAAACAAATCGTAAATGTCTCAACAGTAATCGAATAGCTCGCATCCAGCTCAGACCAAGTCGTCCAAATGATGAAACAAATCAAGCAGGCATCTCTATCTCTGTACTCATCTAATGCCGGAGACCGTGAGATTTGTTCGCTGTGAAGCCCTGAAAAGTCTTGTTTCACAGAATCGTTTCATAGAGAGATTATCAATCTAATCAATATCTAGATACAGCAGGAAAATCAGGCAGAGGAGAAAATGATCTCTGTTTTTTTGTTGTTTTCGGCCTGACCCTTAAGGTATCCAAGAGGAGGTTGAAAGGATACAGCCATGTTATAATAAAGGTAAAACAAGAAGGTGATGGTTGTGGAACGGTTACTCAAACGGTTGCCTTTACATGAGTTGATAAGAATATGATATGGTACAGCGTTCCTTTTTCTACTGGTCCCATTTGTATAAAGAACCGATGCATGCAGGATCAAGTTATTTAGAACTAAAACCTGTGATCACGATCAATATTCTTAATTTCAATGTGTTTAAAATAGAAATAAGTAAATTTCATACTTCCTTTCATCTATACGAGGATATTTATCACGAGTTGGAGGGAATTGCGATGAAAGATCCTATTTTGCGAGAAGCATTTCAAGATTGGGAACAGCTCAGTTTTGATGAAGAAACAAGGCTAGCTTATGAAATTCGTTTAATGGAAAGTGCCATAAAGTTATATGAACGTCTCGGTTTTGAACGATTGCCTCAGTTTGACTTTGAACCTGCAAATGACGGCATTATCGTAAAGGCGTTTCGGCTTACGATTAAATAAGCTTGTATGGACAAGAACTTTGTGAAGGATTTTCATTTTATCTAAATAGGTGAGAAGGGGTCTCTCTATATGTGTTGAGGAAGGTGGATTCTTTCCTAAATTTGATAGAAAGAAGGAATAGAAAGATGACAAGAGTAGATGAGCAGGTACCATTATTAAAAAGACTAGTCTCATACCGAAGAGAGCTGCATGAACATCCAGAACTATCGATGAAGGAATACGAAACGACTAAGAGAATTCGCAGGTGGCTTGAAGAAGCAGGAGTCTCGGTTTTGGATTTTCCATTAGAGGTGGGAGTGGTAGCGGAGGTCAAGGGGAGCGAGCCTGGACCTACTATTGCATTAAGAGCGGATATTGATGCTTTGCCGATTAAAGAGGAAACAGACTTGCCGTTTGCATCGAAAAACGAAGGAGTCATGCATGCGTGCGGTCATGATTTTCATACATCTTCTATCATTGGAGCAGCGATTCTTTTGCAAGAACGTCGAGATCGATTAAAAGGGACGGTACGAATCATTTTTCAACCAGCTGAAGAAATTGCACAAGGGGCCGTTCTTATAGAAGAAGTTGGGGCACTCAAGGATGTAGAAGCGATTTTTGGCATGCATAATAAACCGGAATTACCAGTGGGAACGATTGGGGTCCGTGAAGGTTCTTTAATGGCAAGTGTCGATCGATTTGAAATAGAGGTAGTGGGAGTCGGTGGCCATGCGGGAATTCCGAATAACAGCATTGATCCAATTGTGATTGTTAGTCAGATCATTACGGCATTGCAGACAATCGTCAGCCGTAACCTCAGCTCATTCCATAATGCGGTGATAAGTGTGACGCAGGTGCACGCAGGAAATACGTGGAATGTGATACCTGAAAAAGCAGTGCTTGAAGGAACGGTTCGCACTTTCCAACATGAAGCTCGTCAAGCTATTCCAGAATTGATGAAGCGTACAGCGAAGGGGATTGCGAGCTCATTTGGTGCAAAAGCCGATTTCCGTTGGTATCCTTATATGCCGGTTGTGGATAATTCGCCTCGCTTTACAAAGGTGGCAAGGGAAGCTGCTAGGGAGCTTGGTTATGCTGTGGTGGAAGCCGAGCAAAGTGCAGCAGGGGAGGATTTCGCTTTTTATCAAACGAAAATCCCTGGATTTTTTATGTGGGTAGGTGTAGATGGTCCGCAAGAGTGGCACCATCCTGCGTTCACCTTAAAAGAAGAAGGCCTTATCGTTGCAGCAAACTACTTTTCAAATCTTTCTATTAAAGTATTAGATCAGTGGGAATAAATGGATTAGTATACTTAGAAATCTAAGTGCCAGGCACCATCCAGATAATTAGGAATTACAACATATGCTTTCACAGCAACAACCCAACGACTAAAAAATCTCTCGAAGTTTCTATTCTTCGGAGAGATTTTTTCTTTCTACTGATCTAGGTGCATAGATAGATTGTCTATTTGCAGATAACGGGAAAAATTAGTAAGATATTAGCTGGAAAAGCAATTGTTAATCAAATGAAAAGGATTGGAAACTTAATCAAGAAATTGGCATTAGAAAAAGCCGCATAGTTTTTTGTGTTTCTCAATTCCTAAATTATCATGAAAGATCTATGTTTCCGTTACGCCCCGAAGTGGAAAGCGGAGTTACAGAAGGTATTCGAACCTTATTTGTTATCCTAAAGATAGGTGGTTTTATATTTGAGCCAACGTGGATTCTGTTCTAGTTGTGGTAAGCTAACAGAGAATCAGTCATTATCGTATTGTGTAGAGTGTTCCCAAAAGGAACGTTCCGATTATGAAAAGGTAAGAGACTATATACGTAAAAACCCTAACTCCAACGCGATGAATGTAGCGCAGGGAACCGGAGTAGATATTAGTAAAATAATGAATTATATAAAAGAGAAAGCTTTATTCTTAACCTAATCTTCGCAGAGTTAGGTTTTTGGCACTTTGATATCTCAGTATATGTCGATTTTGTAGAATAATTGTTATCATCATTTTAGATCATTTGAAAGAGACTCTAGTTTTGCTGGGTCTCTCATTGAAGCATTTGAAGAGGCGGTACCGGGGATATTTTCCTTGGTGCTTTTTTATACATCATGGAAGTCTTCTTATAGAGGCAATCAATGATGAAAAACAAAAAGGCAAGAAGACCAAAAAAAGATAATCGCCTCCAATATATAAAATATAGGATAAACTAGAAAGGTGAGTCACTATGAGTCAGTAGAAACTCACCTTTCTTTTCATGAAAAAATCAATTTTTCACATGATAAAATGTTGCTTGATAGGGTAAATAGGTCGAAACTTATAATAGGAGCTGATAAAGGAATGATCATACGTGATGCTGTAGAAAGTGAATTTCAAAATATTCGAGAACTAAGAGTGAATGCCTATAGTGAACATGCACAAAAGATTTCTAGTGATCATTGGGAGGTTCTAAAGCAGACGGTCTCATCTGATGTAGATATGCAGCCAGGTGTGGAACGATTAGTAGCTGAATTAGATGGAAGAATAGTAGGGAGTATCGCTTTATTTCCGGCAAAGACGAATGCATATGATGGGTTAGTTGATGAGTTAGAACATCCTGAAATACGCATGCTTGCTGTTGCACCAGAAGCTCGGGGGAATGGAGTGGCAGCAGCATTAATCACTGAATGCATTCGAAGAGCGGAAGCGAAAGGCTTTGCATCGATTGGGTTACATACCGCTGATTTTATGGAAAGCGCCATAAAATTATATGGACGTCTCGGTTTTGAACGATTGCCTCAGTTTGACTTTGAACCTGCAAATGATGGCATTATCGTAAAGGCGTTTCGGCTTTCTATTAAATAAACTTTGTTCTTCTAATGATGGCATGGAATGAAAAGTCTACGCTATTTTCTTTTGTTTTCATTTTTATTTTGCTTTGCAGAATTTTAAGAGTAAGAAAGGGTAACGTTTGTGAAGGAGAGTGGATAAATTCCACTCTCCTTGCAAATGATGTTTCCTATATATTCTTCTTTAAGAAGGATGTTTGATTATTATTTTTCAAAAATCCCGATGGTAACGAATCTGAGGTTTAGAGAATATTTTCTACCCAATCAATTCCATTAGGAAATCCAGATCCGTATCCTGGGTCAAACTCTCGGCCATATCCTGACCCATAACCTTGACCGTAACCTGGTCCATAATCCGAACCATAGCCTGATCCATAATAACCCGGTTCATAACCCGAACCGTAACCTGCTCCATATCCGGGTCCATACCCAGGACTTCCATAACCCGCACCATATCCAGGTCCAAAGCCTTGACCATATCCGCTATATCCGGGTCTTCCATAACCTGCTCCAAACGCCATTCCTGGGCCTGTTCCATAATAACCTGCTGATCCTCCAAAAATACCTGGTCTATCTAAAAGTTCTCCACCTAAATAACCTAGTCCAGCTCCAATTAATCCTGCACCTAATGGTCCAATCCCGAACGTTCTATTTTGAAAATGAGGTGGTCTATTTCTATACATGGTGAGCTTTCCTCCATTCATCTGTCTATAAGAGTACGGTAACATCCTATTCCTCATTGTTATTTGTGTAAGGGACAATCGCCCGTTTTTTACTACCTTTCTCCATTTGATTTAATCTTGCTTCCTGTAATGGAAGGTTGAAACATTATATGTTTTGTTTCTTATCGAAATATGACCGTTGTCTTCATGCTTTAACAAAGAGAGGATAGTCCTTTCACACCTTTTTTCTATTTGCATACGATATAGAGGAAAAATTCTTGCCTAAGAGGGGATGACCATATGGATGAGCGTAAAAAGAATGAAAGAAATGAGCTTTTTGGAGAATTAATAAAGCCGCTTAATCATTTTTTTCATGAGAAACCTGTAAAAGGGTTCCTGCAGCAGATGGATGAATTATTCAAAACGACTTTCTCTTTTGCTCCTTCTTTCAATGTGGAAGTTTCCGAAACTGAACATGGTTATTTGATTAGTTCTGAGCTTCCGGGGATCAAAAGGGAACAAATTGATATAGATATTGTTGATCGTTACGTGACCATTTCGATTCATTCATCCGAATCATTAACACAAGAAGATGAAAATCAGAAAACGGTAAGAAGACAGGAGTCCCTCCAAAGATCGAGCAGAACGATCCCATTGCCACAGCCAATCAATGAAAGAGAAGTAAAAGCTTCTTACAAAGACGGGCTATTACAGATTCTAGTCCCTAAACAAAAAGGAAAGAAAATCATTTTAGATGATCCTAAATAAAGGCTGTTTTCGCATAGATTGTTGTTTTTCGGTTTCTCGTAGCAAACGGATTCCATAACCTAAGGCGTTGAAAGAGGTTTCGTAGTTCAATAAAAAATATTGTAGAAACATGTCGTTAGTTTGAATTTTATAAAAATAAGAAACAATCCATTCACATGTTATACTATTTTTAACATAAACGAGTTGAAAAAATAACAAATGAAATGAGTGGATCATTATGGTAGAAGAGTTAACAAACCGTTTTGAACTTGTAAAAAAACGTAACCCATTACACATCAATGAATTACTAGATTATCTTCAAAAAAGTTATATTTATGGGGAATTATCGATTGTTGAATATAAGAAACTTTTTTTCGAATTAGATAAACTTAAGGCAGAAAAGCCAAAGTCATTTATTTTTGCATCCATGTAATTGAGGTCACTGTGTGTTTCAATCAAAACCATGTTGCTTCATAATGATGTTTCACCATATTTTTATACCATACAGAAAAAGGAGAGCTATCCATGTTGATTAGCTCTCCTTTTATTATATTAATATAATAAATTTCTCTGGAATGCGAACCGTAAAAGAGATTCGATCTCCTTTTTTATCGCTAAGCGGGTTTAATATTCGCATGTCAAATACATCTTCACTTAAATAAGATAACTTGATATTTTCATTTCCACCTTTCGATTTTTCATCCCGAGAGTAGATCGTATTACTTCTTTTATGTAGTTAACGACTATCATTTCCATTCTTAGGTGCAAGGTACCATCCAGATAGTGGGGATTCAGTGGAATCTCAAATAAATTCATTAGAAATCTGTAAGTTAAAAATCTTAGTGTGCTATATTAAGTAAGATTGTTATTTGAAGGGAGATTCTTTTGTGGAGTTACCAAAGTCAAAATCAGATGTAAATACGAAATCATTTTATATATTTTTTCTCTTTATGGGTATTGTACTTGTAGCGTTTAATTTACGACCAGCTATTACGTCAGTAGGGCCGTTAGTAGGAATGATCCAGGGGGATATCGGACTAGCCCATTGGAGTGCAGGCTTGTTGACCAGTTTGCCATTAATGGCCTTTGCCGTCGTATCACCAATGGTCCCAAAAATCGCCAGTCGTTTGACGAATGAGCGGGCCTTGTTACTTGGTTTGCTGATTCTTTTAATCGGTATAGGCATTCGCTCCATCTCTATGACGTTTTTTCTCTTTGCGGGAACTCTTTTTGTTGGAATAGGGATCGCTCTTTGTAATGTCCTGTTGCCAGTTATTGTAAAAGGTCATTTTCCCTTGAAGTTTGGACTTATGACAAGCGTTTATTCTACATCCATGGGATTGGTTGCTTCGTTAGCATCAGGGATTAGTATTCCATTGGCAAGCGGTTTGAACCTCGGCTGGGAGCGAGCTTTAATTGTGTGGGTGATTCCTGTAGTATTGGCAATCTTTATCTGGGTCTATCTTGTCAAAATAAATAAAAGAAATCCGACGGATATAAAAAACGTTCGTCCTAGTGACAATCGAATTTGGCGTTCACCTATTGCTTGGCAAGTGGCGTTGTTCATGGGGTTTCAGTCGTTTTTGTTTTACGTAACGATTGCTTGGTTACCTGAAATCTTACATAATCAAGGGGTACATATGGAGAGGGCTGGTTGGTTGCTTTCGCTCCTACAGTTTGTCGGTTTACCTTTTAGTTTCTTGGTTCCTGTCATCGCAGGGCGCTTTCGTTCTCAGCAATGGATTGTAGTCGTGTTAGGTTTATTTTCGTTCTTCGGATTCGGGGGCTTGCTACTAGGCTCATCTTATCCAGTCATGATGGTCAGTATTATTGCGATGGGGATCGGATTGGGAGGAAGCTTTCCTTTAGCACTAACCTTCTTAGGAATGCGCGCTCGGGATGCCAGACAAGCCGCTGAGTTATCGGGCATGGCGCAAGCAATCGGGTATGTACTTGCTGCGATCGGACCTATGTTTATTGGCTATTTGTATGATTTCACCCATCTGTGGACCATTCCACTAATCACACTAATGATTGTAACCGCACTTCTGATTCTATTTGGTGTATACGCCGGTCGGGATCAATATGTGTATGAAAACTAAGAATATGATCTTCAAAATGTATTGGCATTTATAGGAAAAGGGATTAGGGTAGTGAACATCTCTGCAGTCTATTTTTAACTTCATTCAGCAAATGCTTTTTGTACCGAAAGCTTGCGACAGGTACAGAAGTCCTCCACTTCTGTAAGTGGGGGATGAATGCAAAAAGCTCTCTGATTCAGTGGGGGTTCAAACCCCGGCTGAATGAAGTTAAGCCTCCGGCGGATGCCTCGGATTTTTTAAAGGTAATTTATCGAGCAAGCTCGATAAAAATCCGGGCGCAAATTCGGCGGGGCGAATTTGATATGAAATATCTGATATAAAGAATCTGTTTCATGAGAAGGGTTAGGATGGACAAAGACCAACAAGATGTGAAAAAATTTCTAGAAGAGCAACTTGAGTGGAGCAAGGATCAAGCTCGTATTTTAGACAAAATGAACGTAAAGCTTCTTGAAATGAAAAGGATCGCTCAATACGTAGTGGATCATGAGCTTTCAGCAATTGAAATGAAATCATTGAATAGCCAATTAAATGATTTGAAAAATGAATTTCACGTTTTAGAAAAACAATTGCATTCTGTTGTACATTAGCTCAATAAAGGGGGTGTTTTCATGGATGTAGCACTTATGTCAATGGCTTTAAGTCAAGGACAAGTTCAGCAACAAGCTTCTATTTCAGTGATGAAAAAAGCGATGGATCAATCAGAAGGAAATGCTGATTTCATCAACAAGATGATGGGTGAGATGAATGTGCAGGCATTGCAGCATGCTGCCCAACCACATCTTGGTGGAAACATTGATATAAAAGGGTGAATTTGGACAAGAAAATGTCCATTGGAGTGAACAAGTTTTTAAATGAAAATTAAATTTTTTTGGCCTGAATTCATACGGATTCAGGTTTTCTTTTTTGATTGCGGTATATTAATTTCCGAAAGTCTTCACTTTATATTTTTTACTGTTAAAAACATCCCTCCTTATGCCGATATAAAGGGTAGCAATCTACTATTGTAAGGGGTGGAGTTCGATGATGATTGAGCGGATTTCGAATCAAAATGGTTCCGGTTCAACTAGAATACCAGCAGTAGAAAGAGTTAATCCCTCTCGGCCAGTTGAAGACATATTGAAACATCCTGAAGAGCCTTCTTCTAAAGAACCTTCTAAACAGGGTTATAAAGAAATGGATAAGGAGAAGGTGGAAGAGGTTGTACAGGGAATGAATGATTTTATACAGCCTATTAATACGTCCATCCAGTTTGTTCTTCATGATAAATTAAATGATTATTATGTAGCGGTTGTAGATGATGCAACAGATGAAGTGATAAAAGAAATTCCATCGAAAAAGCTTTTAGATACGTATGCGAATATGATGGAATTTGTTGGTTTATTGGTAGATAAGAAAATCTAAACGAGGTGACTCGAAATGGCAGATATGAGAATCAGTGGTCTGGCAAGCGGAATGGACATTGATGAAATTGTTACGAATTTAATGAATGCAGAGCGAATTCCACTAGATAAGGTACAACAAAAGAAAACGTACACGGAATGGCAACGTGATGATTACCGAACAATGAATACGGCCTTATCCGAATTAGATACATTGATTTTTGAAGGCGTTGGGAAGCAAGCTTCTTTTAACAAAAAGAATGTAACGGTATCCAACGAGAATGCGATCTCTGTTAAAAATGTGAATTCTACGAGCGATTTCTCAGGAACAGTAAGTGTAAGCAATCTGGCAAGTGCGGCAACGATGGTGAGTACGGCGGAAAACACAGATATAGAAAGTGCAAAGCAAAAACTATCAGAGCTTACTCCAAACACTGTTGGACAAACCATTACAATAAAAGCAATCAATAAAGATGGCGGCTATGATAAAGAGAAAAATGCTGATGGAACTGATTCGACTGAAGATAAGGTGTTCTCTTACACGATCACAGAAGATGACACGTTAGAAAGCGTTATAAATAAAATAAATGCTGACTCGGGAGTAACTGTTTTTTTTGATGAAAACTCAAAACAATTTTCGATTACAGCTAAGAATACTGGTGATGCAAAGACGAGTGCGGGTGATGATGTACCAGAAATTGTTTTAGGTGCTGTTGCTGAAGATGGTACTGTAATTGCTGACGGAGATACTTTTTTTACACAGATTATGAAAATGAGTGCCAACAATGTTGATGCGGCTAGTGTTAATATTGGAACTGTAGAAGACCCTATTATGGCAGGCACAGTTGGACAAAATGCGAATTTAACTTATAATGGCTTGTCTATCGAAAGAGCTTCAAACAAGTTCACAATTAATGGAGCTGAGATTACGCTTAAACAAGCAACGACAAGTCCTGTTACTTTTTCTTCATCATCAGATGTCGATACCATTTATGATACGATTAAGAACTTTGTCGATAGTTATAATGGATTAATTGCGAATATTTCAGACAAAACATCTGAAAGGAAAAGTAGGGATTATGCTCCGTTAACGGATACTCAGAAAAAAGCGATGTCAGATGACGAGGTTGAACAGTGGGAGGCTATCGCAAAAAAAGGAACGTTAAGCAGAGATTCAACATTGAGTAGCCTACTTACGAAAATGAGAACGTCGATTTATACGTCTGTTAGTGATACATCCTTCGGTAGTTTAGCTAAAATTGGAGTCTCGACAACGAGTAATTATCTCGAAGGCGGGAAGCTTGAGATCGATGAAAATACACTTCGAGCAGCAATTGAAGAAGATCCCAATGGTGTTTACCAATTATTTATGGGTGGCAGTAGTTCGTCACCAACCAGTGAACAAGGGGTTGCGAGAAGATTAAGAACAGATTTAAAGGCAGCCATGACAGACATTAGTACGAAAGCTGGCAAAGCCTCATCTATCAATAATACATTTACAATAGGACGCCTATTAAATAATTATGAAGATAAAATTTCGGCTTTTGAAGAAAGAATGGCAGCAGTGGAAGATCGCTATTATAGGCAATTTACGGCAATGGAAAAAGCAATACAAAAGGCAAACCAACAATCATCGTATTTAATGCAGAACTTTTTTAGTTAATGAATGAACGAACAGAAGGAGAGTAAACAAATGGCTATAAATAATCCTTACCAATCTTATAAACAAAATTCCGTCACAACAGCTTCACCAGGAGAATTGACACTGATGCTTTATAACGGATGTATTAAATTTATTCGTATCGCTAAAAAGGCGATTACTGATAATAATATAGAAGAAAAGAACACAAACCTGATCAAAGCACAAAAAATCATCCAAGAGTTAATGGTAACATTAAAAATGGATGTAGCTGTCTCGAAAGATATGATGAGTTTATATGATTATTTGCTTCGTCGCTTAATCGAAGCAAACACGAAAAATGATGCAGCCATTTTAGATGAAGTAGAAGGATTTGTAACAGAGTTCCGTGATACATGGAAAGAAGTCATTCAACTCAATCGTCAGAAGCACTATGCCGAAGGTGGTCAAGCATAGTGGGTGTTGTAAAGGGTTTTTACGAGGCAACGGTTGAGTTAATTCAGTTGCTTAGCCGTGAAGATCAAAAGGATCGCGATGTAAAAATCAAAAGGATTGAAGAGTTATTAGAAAAACGAGAGGGGTTCATGAAAAGCATGAAGCCTCCTTTCTCACAAGCTGAACAACAACTAGGTAAGCAACTTGTTAAACTAGATCAACAATTAACGAAGCTGCTAGAAAAAGAAAAAACGATGATTCAAAAGGATATAAAAAACTTAAGTAAGAAAAAGCAATCAACAGCAAAATATAACAATCCATACGAATCTCTTATAACAGATGGAGTTTTCTACGATAAGCGAAACTAGCTGGTGTCAGGCACCACAAAAAGACACTTTAACTTCATTCAGCAAATGCTTTTTGTACCGAAAGCTTGCGACAGGTACAGAAGTCCTCCACTTCTGTAAGTGGGGGATGAATGCAAAAAGCTCTTTGATTCAGTGGGGGTTCAAACCCCGGCTG
>NZ_JAETXM010000031.1 GCF_024494465.1 Bacillus sp. V3B
ATATCATCAGACATTCACTGAAGATAAAAAAGCGTTTGGTGGAACAAGAAAAACAATCAGATATGGATGAAAAAGGAAATGGAAAATTGGTTACTTTAGGTCGTTAAACAGATAATAAAGAAAAAGGAGGGTGATATAAATGGGTGATTGGAATGAACAAAGCGCTCCAAACAATAACCTTTCAGCTGCAACTATCCGAACCTCAAAGCTTGTCGGCAAGGAGAAAATACAAAGTGAAGAGTTCTCAGAAGAGCTGTCTGATGGAGGCGAGAGAAATGAAATAATCAGTAAGCAGCAGAAGCAAAAGTAGCCTGGTTCTGCGTCACAGTGACCACCCGAAGGAAGCGCGCGAACCGTCCCCCTGCTGGCAACTTCTTGTTCGAAATGGGACAAGAAGTTGCCTATTCATTTCTAAGAATGGTTTATCTATTTTACTTTCCTGTAATGCCATTAATCGAATAACTTACTGTAATTTTTGCATTTAATGAATGAGTAACGGAACAATATTTATCATTTGCTAACGCAATGGCGCGTGCTACCTTTTGTTCAGGCAGTTCTCCTTCGAGTACATAATGAATATGAATGTTTGTAAAAGGCTTTGGAGGTTCTTCAGCACGATCACCTTTTAATTCCATATGAAAAGAGATTGGTTCTAAACGCATTCTTTTCAAAATCCAAATAACATTAATTCCCGTACAACCTGCAACTGCTTGTAAAAGCAGCTCCATTGGCTTTGTACCAGCATTCTGTCCGCCGATGTCTTCAGTACCATCTATTTTTATTTCGTGTCCAGAGGAAGTAACCTCTGAAAAGGCTACATTTCCTGACCATTTTAATGTTGTTTCCATCCATTCATCCCATCCTTTTGTCTCCGTCACAGGGGCGCCCCTATGTATTAAAATATATCGTATAACATAATAATATTTCATGAAATATATTGTGTAAATATAAAATAATGATTAGTTTTGTTCGTGCGAATGGTCTGCGTCACTAGTGACGCAGACTTAATTATTCTGGTCAAAAAGAACCGGATCATTCAACCAACGCAACCCGTTACTTGAAGAAAAGGTTAAACTTTATTCCATGTTTTTCTCTTGCTAATATAGTCTGCAATTAAATAAATAACGATATATATCGGAAATGAATAAATATGTTCCCAGTTTAATGAATGATATAATCCAAGCCATATAAAAAAAGGTTCCGCGAGAAAAGAGGATATTCCAGAAAAGATAATTCCTTTAATCAGTGGATGTGTAGTAGGCTTAATTTGAATGAAAGCCATAATAATGACTGGCAAAAGGGAAAAGTCCCACGGGAAATAGGATGGAATAAATGGCAAAACTTCATATAAGTAATACCATAATCCTAATACAACCCCTAAACAGTCTAACCAAGAAGATATAATAATGACAAAAAAACCTGCACTTAATAATCGAAGGGTACTGTCCTTTTTTCTATATTTAATCCATAATAGCCAAGGGATAATAGTTAGTCCTATCCCAAGCCACCACTGCCAAGTGTAAAGAACATCATTCTTCCAAATTTCAAGTATTTGATTATTCGCTTGAACGATAAGGTTATAAGTTTTTTCGGTTTGTTCTTGCAGAGTTTCATTCATTTTAAACAGTCACTTCCTTTTTAAAATCATAGTCCTTTCATCCTATCATTTACAATTAAGTTTGAAACAAAACAGCTTTATTAAATTGTTCTGCCGTGTTACTTGAAGAAGGGAAAGAGCATTACCGTTTGATAAAAATTATTCGCGTGATCAATGATCTAAATAAAAAGTGCTTCAAAGGATGCTGAATTTTTACATATGTATAGCTCCTCGGTTGTTCAATACAAGCTACATTATTTATTAGTGTGACCACCCGGAACCTCTTGTTTCACAGAATGTTTCACGAAGCGGTCTCCTAAGAGGCATGTTGAGGGAGGTCCATGAAATCGGGTTCAGAACCAATAGTCTATAGCCATTGGGCTGTGACGAAGCGAGTGTGTTAAGATATGGATAAAGCTGGTTTGTAAAAAAATAAATGAAATATGATGCAGCCACTTGTGGGGCCGAAAAACAGTTTGTCTAAATGTGTTTAAATCTGTTCATAATTATTTAAAATGCCTACTCAATCTGTTCTATTGCGAACAGATTGAGTAGGTACTTTTTTGTAGTATTTACAAGGTATCGAAATGAGTAGAGATCACTATTTTTACAGGAAGATAGGTCGGAGACAATCCTTCTCCTTTTTGTGGTTATTTTGACCTGTCTCAGGTTTCAAAAAGGTCTGTGCAGCGGACATAAACAACATAAAGCTGCCGAGTGGGTACTTGGCACATCCTGTTATCCTATTCGTTAGGCATCATAAGTGAACCCCATCTCAAATAACTCTTCAAAATAGAGGTCGGTAAACTTCTTATTCAACACGCCGTAATAATACGAGATCGGCTTTCGTATTCTTTGTGATTTCAGTTTGTTGATCATCTGCTTGAAGGCATGAATCGCGGTTGATAGCACTTGGCTTTTGTTCTTTTCGCGATTATTACGATATGCAGCGATGACGGTCATTCTCCAGTACTCCTCAATCGTCTTTGCTTCAGGAAAAAAGGATTTGACTGCTTGGACAAAATCTTGTGGAACCTTATCACTTGTAAAGGTGTGATCCAATTCTGTCGTTTCTTTGCTACGTTTATTTAAATCTTGTTGAGTAGTTTTAGAAAGGTTAATAGCTTTATTAGGGTGGTCCAATTTCCTTTGCTTAGGTAGTTCATTTTGGGGGAAACGATTAAAGACATACAAGTTGCTTGATTGTGATCCATTTTTTCTTTCTGTTTCATGGATAGTGATGATGCCAAGGGTCTTTGCTTTTAAGATCATTCGCTTAAAGGTAGAGCGGGAAATTCCATTGTCCTTGTATTCTTCATGGATCGCTTTTAAGACGGTTCCAATTTTGGCATTACAGACGCCAGGGATTTTTGCTGAGAAACGAACCAATCGTTTTAAGCCGATGATTTCCCCCTTCGAAAATTCACGCTTATAGTCTACTAACCACATTTCCATATGGTGATTAAATTCCTTAAGAGAGACGAATTGAGAAAACGATTCAAATTGATGTATTGTGCCTGATTTTAAATTCATGTTTTTGCACCACCCTTTCATTTCTTTTATAGGGAAAGGGGGCTGAAAAGTGCTCTATCAAATGGGGGAGATTTGTAACAAATTTGTGAACGCTGCCAAGGGTTAGTGCCAGGCACGCCTCGAAAGTAGCCTAGGAAACTACAGAAGTTGCTAATAAACAAAAGAAAAAGGATCAAAAAGAAGCTAAAAAGGCAGAAAAAAAGCAACAAGTTGATGACAAAGACAAGGATAATAAGTAAGCAAAGGAAAGGAAGGGGACGGTTCTTTTGCTGCTATAGACCTACGGAGAATCATCTCTGTAGGTCTATTTTTTTGAAGAGAGAGAACTGTCCCCCTGTTTAACAATGCACTGCATATCATATCAATTTTCCCAATTATTTGGATGGTTCCTGGCACCCAAGAAGGATGTGAGTTTAGGTAAAAAGAATCGTTTCTTTCATAAAGTGTAGTGAACAGACAAAAAACGACAAAATCACCCGAATACTATCCATGAAGTTTACGATTAGGAAAGGAGGTGATAATATCTTGCAATTTCGTCATTTACTTATATTAGGTCTTATGGTTGGAGCGGTCATGTTTTTACCAGACAATGCTTTTGCTGAGAAGAACGAACTTAGTGGACAGCAGGATTCTCAAAAAGCTTCTGGACACGTTAATCCTTCAGTAGGAATTGATAAAGCAGCTGTAAAACCTAACGTTCCGGCCACGGAAAAGGCTGTGGTGGTACCTGATCCCGCTATGAAAAATCAAGGTGAGGTAAAACAGTATCCAGCTGAAGTTTCTACTAACAAGCCAGCTGCAGCATCACAAAATTTACCGGATCAGGCAAAAGGTAACGTGCAGTCTATTTTAAATAAGAATGAGAAGACCATTAAAGATCGCAAACCTGAAAAAGTACCAGCTGCAGCATCGCAAAATTTACCAGATCAGGCAAAAGGTAACGTGCAGTCTACCTTAAATAAAAAGGTGAAGGCTGTTAAGGATCGCGTATCTGAAAAAGGGTCAGCTGCTGAGTTAGGAAAGAACACGCCGACTCCTGAAAGTGGGTCTGGAGAGTCTACTTTAGATTCCTTACATAATTCTGAAAAAGAAGTGAAAAAACAAGTCCAATCGGTAAGATTTGAACCTCAAGGGGAGGATATACACTTATCGGTGGCCAAAAAAGAAAATCGTTCTGACTCCCTTGTGGAGGCGCCGCAAGAAAAGGGTGATGTCCCATTAGGTGAGGAAGAGATTCCAAAGGTCAGTCAGGTGCTGAATCCAACACAGCGGACGAGCGGTCATGGGGGACAATCGAATGATCGAGTCAGTCAGGGATTAAGCACCATAAGTTTTCTAGATAAATGGTTTGTATGGAATCCATACTATGAAATCCAATTTGTCCAACCTTATCTTTCTCGGCATACATGGTTGAATAATCAATGGGTGAATGCTCCACCTTCACCACCGCCACAGGAAGCTCCTTTATTAGAAACCGTAACCCGCAGCTAAAAGCCACGGTAAATGATAATAAAGGGAGCGAATTTAAAAATGAAACATTACCTTAACACAAATAAAGTTGCTAAATCTTTTGTACTTGCTGGAGCATTATCAATGGGGGTTTTTGCTGGAGGCCATTTTACTGAGGCTGCAGGCCCTGATAAGGAAAAAACAGAACAAACTATTCAAGTAAAAGGTGCCAATAGCGTAAAATCTGAGGTTAAAGTGAAGCCTGCAGTTCCTGCTACACCAGAAGTAAAGGTTCAGGTTCAAGCTAAAGCAGAAGTTAAAGCAGAAGCTAAAGCAGAAGTTAAAGCAGAAGTTAAAGCAGAAGTTAAAGCAGAAGTTAAAGCAGAAGCTAAAGCAACAGTGAAGCCTAAAGCAGAGAAAGCTAACCAATCACAAGCAAGTGTGCATGCAAGCGAGACTGCAAAAATGCATGCTGCCCCAAATTCAGCTGTTCATGGTAAGGTTGACCAAGCTGAAGAAGAAGTAATTACGGAAGAAGCTTCGGTTCAGGAGTCGGTGCCAGAAGAAATTGTTAATCCTGAAAAGGAAACAACAGAAACAGAAGCTACTGATTCTGAAGAAACAACTGATCTTGAGAGCGATGTAACGGTAAAAACTGAAGAAGATGAAGAGACTGCTACAGAAGATGAAGACAATACAGACCTTGATTCAGATTCAGCTGTAAGAACTGAAGATAGTGAAGATAGTGAAGAAGAGTCAAATTCTGATAAAGTCATTCCTAATTCAGATGCAGTAATAAAATCAGAAGACGACGAAGAAGAGGAATCTTCTGAAGAAGATGCAGAGAAAGATACAAAAGTAAATCCATCTGCAGCGAATAAAGCAAAATCTCAAGCGAGTGTAAATGCAAGTGAAAATGCAAAAGCACATGCAGCAGCAAATTCTGCCGTACTAGCTGGCGGAGAATTAACTGAAGAAGCAACTGAAGAAGCAACTGAAGAAGTGACTGAAGAAGCAACTGAAGAAGTGACTGAAGAAGCAACTGAAGAAGCAACTGAAGAAGCAACTGAAGAAGCAACTGAAGAAGCAACTGAAGAAGTAACTGAAGAAGTAACTGAAGAAGCAACTGAAGGAACAACTGAAGAAGCAACTGAAGAAGGCTCAGTTGAAGTTACAGTAGTAAACCCATCTGCAGTGAACAAAGCAAAATCTCAAGCGAGTGTAAATGCAAGTGAAAATGCAAAAGCACATGCGGCAGTAAATTCTGCTTTGCTAGCTGGCGGAGAATTAACTGAAGAAGCAACTGAAGAAATTAGTGTTGGAGCTACTACAAAAGAATAATTTACTTTACCAAAAGAAACCGAGGGAAATTTCCTTCGGTTTTTTTACCAAATGATGCCAGTGGCGTTTATGAGTGAATGAAGCACTGGGAGCAAAGGGACTGTTCTCTCGCTAATTCAGTCTTTTGGAAGTGAGAGAACCGTTCCCGTGAGAGGTCACCTGTCATCACCTGAATATGGCGGAAAGTGGTTCAGTCCTTCGTTTCAGATGGCGGCTTTTTTATGACATCGGCATCACCTGAAACATCAACGTGTGCTGTTTCTTTTTTTAGTTTTTCCTTTATTTGTTTCATTTCTTCTATTTGACGTTTTGTAACCGATACTTCATTCACTTGCACAGGGTGTTTGTTTATTTCAACTTCTTCCTCTTTCAGAGTAATTCGAAGTTCCTCCTCATCTCCTTCTTCTATTACCATTTCTTCACGCTTAATCGGAACCGTGAATGTTTTCTGTTCTTCGACGACTTCTTTATGAATCTTTACCTCACCTGTTTGTACTCGTTCTTTTTTTATGTCCAGCTGTTCTTCTCGTAATTGAAGCGTTTGTTCTTTATTTCCATTTGTTTTTTCAGAAGATCGGTCAATGTTTCTTCTCGCATTTATTGTATAAATAATACCGGCAATGATTGCTCCTAAAACGAGTCCTGTTACGAATGTAAAACCTGTTACCCAACCGATTATGCTACCGATTATTGCACCAACAATAATATATTTTCCCATAGGACCTCCTGAAGTTATTTTTCAAGTAAACAGGATGGAAAGAAACCTACTTAACTAAAAGTTAAGTAGGTGCGAACAATTAGTCCTCTTTAATAAGATCTGTAGTACCATGCGATTCAACATCTGCAACTTCTTTACGAAGTACGTCGCGTACTTGTTCTGTTTCTTGAACTGAACGTTTATGAGCGGAGACTTCACCAGTAACGACCGTATGCTTGTCTACATCAACCTTTTCAGCAGTTACTGGAATCTGAACCGTTTCTTCTTCTGTAATGGGTTCATCTGTTGGTTCGTGATCAATGGATCTTTGTTCAATGACGACCTGATCATGTGAAACAGGGACATTCACTGATTGTTCTTCCTCAACAATATCCTTATGAAGCGTCACATCACCTGTCTCCACCCGGTGTTTGTCGATGTCCAATTCTTCCTCACGCAGATCAAGATGTCCGACTTCTGCTGCAAATTCTGTATCGGCAGTGCGATCTACTTCACGTACCTTTTTTTGAGTTTCCTTTTGAGTTTCTTCCTCGGTAAATAAATCAAAAAAGCCCATGCTGAAAACCTCCTAAGGAATGTGTTTGGATCGTACAACTAGTAATGTTACCTATGTGAGCGAAAATATGTGTTTGGATTTTGATATCTGTTTCTAAAAAAGGCTTTGCTAATTAAGCCGATGATGTCTCCCCTCGAAAATTTACGTTTATCGTCTACTACCCACATTTTCATATGGTGATTCAATTCAAATTGATGCATTGTGCCTGATTTTACATTCATCTTTTTGCACCACCCTTTCATTTTTTTATCGGGAAAAAGTTCTAAAAATACCAAAAAGTGCTCTATCAAATGGTGGGGGTTTGCAAAAAATTAGAATATTGTGATTTTTTTCAAGGGTGGGAAGATTTTTAGCTATCTGCTAAAAAGATGGTCTTTTTTCCATTTGTGATCAGAATGGGTTCAGTTCTCTCTAGCAAGTCACTGTAGAAGGCTAGAAGAACATTATTTTTAGCTAGAAAACTGCATTTTTCAAGGTTCGTAAGTGTGCTTCTTTCCCGTTATCGTAAAGGAACCCGGGAATACAACAAAGGTGCACCGCTTGAGGAAGGCGTTCTAGCATGGAAGAGTTTGAACAATTGGTCGCGCAGCATTCAAATATGATTCACTCGATTATCCGTTCCTTGAATGTGTATAAAAATCAGGATGAGTTTTACCAAGTTGGACTTTTGGCTCTTTGGGAAGCGAGTGAGAAATTTGATGAACAAAAAGGAGTGAAATTTTCGACGTATGCTTATTCTGTGATCAGAGGAAGGCTGCTGATGTTTTTACAGAATGAAACGAAATGGGATGATCGGGTGTTTTATCCGAGTGAGGAGTATTGGGATCAATTAGAATGTGAGACAAGTTTGTTGGAGAAGGAAACGCTATTGTGCTATTTTCTTCATTTGACCGATTTGCAGAAGAAATGGGTTTTGCTGCATTTCTATGAGGGATGGACGAATGCGGATATTGCGAAAGGGGAGAATATCAAGTTGTCTACCGTAAGAGGTTGGGAGAGGGAAGCGATGAAGAAGTGTTTAGTACGACATCGGCCTTGCTGAACGGATTTTTGAAAAAAATAAAATAGATAGAGCACTTTTGGTTCGTTTTTCTCTATAAAGAGAGTGAAAGGAGAGGATGAAAAAATGGCAGAAGCGATGGTAAAGGATTTAAAGTTGCGTGTGAGTTATGAAACAGGAGTGAATGAGAAGGGGGAGCCGGTCTTCAAAACGAAGACGTATTCGAATGTGGTTGAAACGGCGACGGCTACTGAGTTATATCAAGTGGCGCAAGCAATTGCTTCACTGTCTGCTTATCCAATGAGCGGTGTGGAGAAAAATGATTTATATGAAATTATTGGTTAATTAGGATTGATGTGAAAAGGAGAGGATGAGGATTATGGCAAAGACAATGGAGTTGCATTTTACGAATCATTTAGGGAAGACGGTTAGGCTGACGCTGGATCATCCGAAGGAGCCGGTGGATCCGATTGAGGTGAAGCTGGTGATGGATGCTGTGATTGCTTCGAATGTTTTTGGTGGAAGTTATGGGACGTTGGTAGGTGCGAAGGAAGCTCGTGTGGTTGAGCGTAATGTAACGGAGTATGAGCTTGTGTAATGAAGGGTGAATGAATGGATTCGAGGGGCTGCTTGTTTGTTGGAGGCAGTCCCTTTTTCTTGAGGATCTAGTAGGAAATGAGGTGTGAAGCTTGGAGCAGTTTGTTCCTTTCATAAGTGAGGTCGGTTTCCCGATTGTGGTCACGCTCTATTTGCTCTATCGAATAGAAGCCAAACTAGACGCCGTCGTACAATCGATCCAAAGTCTCCCCGAACGGCTATAAGGTGCCAGGCACCATCCAGATAATTAGTAATCAGATAGGGTAGTACGATCTAGGGCACACCCTGAATGTGTGATGAAGGGGTAAAAACCACGAAGAAGCCAGCATGAATGATCATGCTGGCTTCTTCGTGGTTTTTGATGGTCTGCGTCACGGGGACATCCCCGAAAACTTGTATTCCATCCATCATAACCCGGTCAAAAGAAAATTCCGTTGTCTCATTCATCTTGTTTCTTTCTCCATCCAATAAACAACTTCATTTTTTTGCTTGATGAAAACTCAAAAAGACATATGATCTAGTAGAATTCTGCATTATTTTGAAAAGTCGTTAGTCATAGATAAGTTTTTGATAATTAGTCATTGATCACTATCAGTAGCATTTTTCGAATGAAGTTTTAATTGTTCAATTAAAACTTGTTCTTCGTCTTCCTCTACTAATAATTTAATTCCATAATCATTCGTTATAGCCATCTCTTTCTTCCACACAATCTCTCCAATAAAGGTGAATTCCTCTTCGTTTACGTTAAAACGAAGGGATAACTTTATAGATTTGTGGTCTGTTTCTGGTATATTTAATGCTGAATTTAGTTTTACTCCACTCGGACTGATATTCATGATTTTCGCTAATCCTTTGGAGGAATGTACTGATTCTTCATTAATCTTTACAATTTTAAAATAAGCAGGAATGGGTTCTTCAAATGTATAGCGAAAAGGTGAGTTTCTTTTATACTTCATCGTTACTTCTCCTATTTGAACTACCCACCACTTAATTTCTGACGAAATTTGAAGTGGGGGATTCCTGCGAACTCCGTTCTATCGAACAGATATTGAGCAGGCTAACCCCGTCGCATCGACGGTTAGCAGTACAAACGACTAATTTAGCCTCCTGCCGGTCATGCAAACTTGTACGTTGACTTGCCACACGTCCTACTTTAGCTAAGGATTAGCAACTTCGGTACGTGTGGGACGAAAGAACGTTGAAGATTTTACCTAGCAGACGTTTTTCCTGCTAGAACCTCCTATCTTCAGTTTTCAAAGAACAACTTGTACAGGTATATTACACAAACACATGTTTCGCTACGCCAAAAGACGATTCATCTCCCACTTATTTTTGGGCGTTTCCCTTCACAAAATTGAAGTGGGAGTCTTCTCGCCTAAAATGATAAATCTAAATTTCAAAACACAAATCATTACGAGTTTTTTTTCATAGCCAAATTCTCCGTTATTTTCCGAAATAATAATAGAACGATTCAATTAGACATAATTCTGCTTAAAGTTAAAGAGTATAAAATGAATGCTTTCAATCATCCATAACACCGTTTACAGATCTTCCGAATGAGAAAGCCCATGCAGGTCGCAGACCGTCTTTAGACATGGGATGATAGTGAGGTCAAATGCGATGTATAGATAAATATCGAAAGTATGTTCTGTACATCGAGCATCTGAAGTGGTAAAATAGGCTTATAGACAAAAACCAAGTCTATAAAACATTTTTGTTCTTTGATAATTAGATATTGTATAAGGTTCGATAGCCTCATTCATGCTATTGGTAAAACAATAGGTGTCGTTATGCGAAAGACGATAAAACACTTATACTAATTCGGTCGAAGGACTGAACGTTTTCGCTGGCGGGCAGCCAGTTTGAGCTTGATGGGGATACAGGAAGTATCGTATCCATCCTTCTTTTCTCAAAGGAGAAAGGCGACCCAAGAAAACCACACAACCACAATTCGTCTAATCGATTCGTAACAGCTTTGGGGTAAGAATCCCACTGCTTTAGCTGTGTGGAGTGTCAATACTAAAATATGTAAAAGTACCAATTAAGAGGTACTTCTTAATAAATGGTATTCGGAATAATAAGATAAATGATATGTAGATAATTCATGGGTTATTCAGAAGGTTATGGTCGCTGGCCTGATACGGTAGAGCGGTCTCTTTAACTCTGAATAGTACGACTTAAAACCTTTACTTCATTCGAGTTTTCAGACTGCATGGCAAAGCAAAAAAGAAATTAATTAGCTGTTTTACATTTAGAACAAGTAATAGCATTTACTGGTTTAAACTTAATCTTCTTAAAATCACTTTGAATAAAAGTCGGAAAAACATTATAGGCAAAACCACATTCACAAGTCCCCCGATCCTTTACCATGTGTATTAAATTAGACCTCTTATCATAAACTGTTGGATAAAACATACCTTTTCCCTTCCCTTCTCTATTTTCAAAATAAAATTAAAATATTGATCGGTTATGGTTTCTATTATGCTTTAAGTAAACTACTTAAAACTTGTCATTCTTGAATATTTCCATTATCTTTCCTTATTTCTATTATGCTGGAATATAGATGGTGATGGTATCAACTAGTATTCTCAATCTCACACTTAACAGAAACACAGAATAGGAATACATTCCTATTACACTTCTTATTCAAATATTTTCCATTATATCGTTTTTCTTGGACAGCTGTTATTCTGTGGTTGGTGTCGGATCAGGAATTAATCCCTGTGGCCCTTGATCATGATATTGACAAATAGCATATATTTGGGCATTATAATTATTTAATAATAAAGAATATTCTATTTATTTACGGTGATTAAACTCAGTATTCTTTTTTTATATTAAAAAATATTTTGTGGAACGAAGATGTGATGATCAATTTTAATTTAGAAAAATAATGGATACAGTACTTATCCTTTGGAAACATGAAAGGTAAGAAGAACGAATAGTTAATATAATGAATTTTGTTTTTGTAGGAGGGAGGTATTTTTTGAGTACGGTAAGAAAGATCATTTGTGGATGGGGTTTCTTAATTGCGCTGTTTCTTTTTTATATGGGGTTTGAAATACTGGCCATTATTGCTGCTGTTATTACCTTTGTTGCACTTTTTTACCCTGATAACCGTGTTTATAGAGAATCTTCTCTGGAAAGTGCAGATCATCCTGGTGATGATCGATAGGACCATGTCCACTAAAGCAGGCGCGCTCCACAGTGACCACCCGAGATATATCGAGATTCGTAGAATACTAAACAATAAATCTTGTTATTCGTGCCAGAAACGCTCCAAATTATTATGGATATGATATTTCTAATTAATTGAGGTGAACCCAAAGCAATTCTACGTAGAAATTGCTTTGGGTTTTTTCTGAAATCTGCGAAACTGGTAAGAGACTAAGTGCAGTTCAGTCTATTCACTGCTTAAACAGTAATACAACTTAATTATGTACTGGATTGAAAAATTACTCATACCTCAAAGCCTCAATAGGTTCAAGTTTCGCTGCCTTATTTGCCGGTAGAATCCCAAAAATAACTCCAACAGTAATTGAAAGGAGCAATGCACCCAAAATAGATTCCCAGGAGATCAAGGTAGGCAAGTTTAAGAAGTGGGAAATGGAAAGGGCTACACCTGCTCCCATTAGTAATCCCAGAGTACCTCCAATGAATGTGATGGTAATGGATTCAATTAGGAATTGTGTTAGTATCTGGGAATGGGTTGCCCCTAAAGCTTTTCTTATTCCTATTTCTCTCGTTCTTTCAGTAACGGACACTAGCATGATATTCATGACACCTATTCCTCCAACTACCAACGAAATGGAAGCGATACTCCCTATGATGGCCGTCATGATTCTGGTGACTTTGCTGATGCCTTCTGATATTTCTTTCATATTAAAGATTTGATAAGCACCTTCTTTGTTATGGTAGTTATTTAGTAAGTCAGTGGATTTTTTCCCCACGTCTTCCAAATCGTCTATGGAATTGGTCTGAATGGTTACTTGATTGTAGTAGTTGTTTCCGAATAAGGAACTATATGTAGTGAAAGGTAGAATGACCTCAGTGACGCCTAACGAAAACATATCATTTGCTTTTTCTTCAACTCCAATGATTTCAATTAATTGGTTTTCAATCCAAATGAACTCGCCGATGGTGGGTAAGTCTTTGAAATATTCTTCTTTTAAAGACTGGCTGATAATTCCGACTCGTCTCCCTCCAAGGAAATCGGCATCTGAAAGCTGCCGGCCATCTTGAACATGGATAGGCTCAAATTGAAGATAGTTTTTGTTAATGGCTCTGATATTCGCTTCAAATATATCCTTTTTGTACCTAAACGTTTTGAAGTCAGTGCTTAGACCAATCACATTTTTAACTCCATTGATTCCTTCAAGTAATTCTATATCTTTTTTGCTAAAATGTTTTTCTGGATTGGAAATATCCGTGGACTGCATTAATTTCTCTTCTGGAGGCTGGTAGAATAGTTCAATCGAATTATTGCTTCCAGCAAAAGAAGATTTTAATAATGCTTCGCCGCCTTGACCGATTGCCACAATAACGATTACCGATGATACTCCGATGATAATCCCGAGCATCGTTAGCAGGGAACGGAGTTTATGTTCTAGGACTGAAGAAATAGCCATACGAAAGTTATCTTTCATTCCTGTTTCCTCCTAGGATTCTTCCATCCAAAACATTGAGGGCTCTATTAGTAAAGCTGGATATACCCTTTTCGTGGGTGACTATTACAATTGTTACCCCTTCATTATTTAATGTTGTGAAAATATTCATAATGGTTTTGCTTGTAACAGAATCAAGAGAACCAGTTGGTTCATCTGCAAGAATTAATATCGGGTCGTTTACAATGGCCCTGGCAATAGCTACTCGCTGCTTCTGTCCTCCTGATAGTTCGTTTGGGTGTCTATGTTCATATCCTTTCAAGCCCACTCTATAAAGGGCATGTATAGCCATTTCTTTACGTTGCTTTGAAGGGATGCCAGCGTAAACCAACGGCAATTCTACATTCCTGATGGCTGATAATCTGGGAAGGAGGTGGAAGTGTTGAAACACAAATCCAATATATTTATTCCGTAATAAGGCAAGCTCGTGATCAGATAAATTAGAAGTGTTCCTGTTTTGGAATATGTAAGAACCTTCTGTAGGTTTATCCAAGCATCCCATAATATTTATGATGGAAGATTTCCCTGAACCTGAAGGTCCCATTATAGAAACAAAGTCCCCCTCTTCGATAAGGAAGGTAACATCGTTAAGTACCTGCACTGAATCATTCCCGGTGGAATAATATTTACTTACATTATTCATTTCAATCATTTTTCAACTTCACTTCCATACCTTTTTGAAGGTCTTTTGGCGGATTGATAACAATAAGGTCTTCTTTTTGAATGCCTTCTACTATTTCAATATATTTTTCATTGAATTTTCCGACCTGTACATCTCTCTTTACTGCTTTATTGTCCTGCACTACGTAAACGAAATGATTCCTTTCATCTTGTTTTACAGCTTCAAGTGGAAGGGAGTTCACTGTGTCTTTGCTCGTTTCAATATCCATTACTAGGTTGAACCCTGGTTTAGCTTTAATATTCGGCTCGTTGATAGAAACGGTAACAGGATAGTAAACCAAGCCGTTTTGACCAGATGCTTCGCTATTTTCTTCAGAGAATAAACCGATGTCTGTCACTGTCCCACTCCATGTTCTTCCCCTTACTACTTCTGATTTGATATTTACATGCTGGCCCTTCTGAACTTTAAGTACTTCATATTCAGAAATGAGTCCTTTAATATAATAATTAGCGGTATCCACGATATGTATTAAAGGTGTATTTGTATTTAGTAATAAAGGATCATTGTCGTTCACTGTTACTATTTGACCATCCATATTACTTGATAAAATTAGTTGATTCAGATCCGCTTCTATTGTTTCTTTACTCAAGAGGTTTCTTTTAAGCGCTATATTTTCAATTCGTTTCGCCATTTGAAGTTGATCCAGTTCCTCTTGACTTTGCAATTTTTGGAGTGTACTTACGTTCTCTTTTTTCAATTCTTTTTGTTTTTTATAATAGTTTTCGATTTGCTTTTCGATTTGGTTGATTCTCAAGTAATTTTCTTGAATTGTTAATTCAAGTTGTTCTTTTTCTAAAGATAACTGTTTGTTCTCATATGTTATTAAAGGATCTCCTTTTTTAATATCATCTCCTTCGTTAACATGAACTTCTTTTATTGTACCAATTGATTCATTATAAAATACTCGTTGTTCAGAGGAGAAAGACAGTCTGCCTGGAAGTGTAACCGTGTTAATAATCTCTTTTGTTGAAAGGGCAGTGGTATCTACTGTCAGGGGGTCAGAATTTTTGTTCTCAAATGAGAAAAAAGTGAATAATATACTGACTGTGATTCCTAGTGCTACAATCATTATTTTTGTCTGCTTTTTCAAACCAATCATTCCTTAATTATTTCTATTGGTGTGGGTCAAGAAGTGAAAGACTTCTTCTAAACTATGAGTATTATCGGATAAACTACTGTTTTGTTTTCTTAATTCTTCAATGCTTCCTGAAGCAATACATTTACCACTTTCAATGATTAATAGTCTGTCACATAACTTTTCAGCTACTTCAAGGATATGAGTGCTAAATATGATGGAGTTTCCGTTTTGCGTAAAGATTTCCAAATAATCTTTAATTGATTTAATGCTGTCCGGATCTAGTCCTGTAAAAGGTTCATCTAGGATCAGCAGTGCTGGGTTATGCACTAAAGCCCCCATTAGAGCTATTTTTTTGCGCATTCCTTTTGAATAGGTTTTGATTAAGGTATCGATTTTACTTTCAAGAGAGAGTAAATGAGACAGGTCAAATATAAAGTGGTCAATTTGATTGGAAAGCACTCCCCTTAGTTCTCCCATGAAGGTTACGTACTCTCTTCCTGTTAAATAATCATAAGGATCTAAACCATCTGAAACAAAGCCCATCTGTGATTTATATTCATTTGGCTCTTGGATATTATTTAAACTTACACAACCTTTATCTGGCTTTATTAGTCCCGATAATATAGATAAGGTAGTCGTTTTGCCGGCACCATTCGGACCTAGTAACCCCAAAATTTCACCACGAAAGATATTGAAGCTTATTTCTTTTAAAATAGGGATGCTACCGTATGACTTGGATATGTTTGAGACATTTAACATCGGATCATTCCTTACTCACTAAATTCACTTAATGAAGAGAAGTTTTTAAATTCAGTCTTGTTTAGTTTCTTGCAGCATAAATGGAAGAGAAATGAACTAATCGCAAAAGTCATAAATGTATATAATAGCACGGTTAAGAAGAGATCTTTTGTGACAATAATAACTGTGCTTCCGAGGATGATAAATAGTCCTGATAACAGTTTACTCATTATATTTGCTCTTGTACTTGGCAGATCTAGATAGGATTCTCTTTCAAAGTTTGGAAATGTAATACTGCTAACTAATGCTATCAGTATAATAGCGACTGTAGTTAATACAACTAATGGCATAATAAAAAAGAAACTGGCATCAAACATTAGGTAGGTTGCCATACTAAAAAGAATAGGAAAGGGCAGTACCACTCCGAACAAACTAAGTATCTTTGCTAAGCAAATTTGCTCCGCTTTTACTGGAGTAAGTAAAAGGGAAATGAAGCTTTTACCCTCAAAATCAGGAGAAAATCGATTAATAAGCTTTTCTATTACCATAGATGCGCCTGTAAGGTGAAGTATTGCTAAAATCGTTAAACGATTTTCATCCATGAAGAAAATATTCTTGGAATTCAAAAGATAATAAGGGATAAATAACATTATGTATTGAAAAATAATCAAAATGAAAGTTTGAGTGAATCTGTACTGTTTCTTTCTTTGAAAAAGTTTATAGTCTTTGATGATGATTCTTCTTGTCAAAAATGGGATGACTGTAAAGTACTTTAATAGTGCTGATAAACTTCTTAAATATATGTGGAATATATCGCCTTTTGCTCTTGAATGAATTTTATTAGAATTCTTTTGCTGAAGAAAATCGATAAACAGATATGCATCTAAATGGTTTAATTGATTATTCAATATATAGCATATGAAAATCCCTACTATCATTGAGAGAGCAGGAAGAATCAACATGTTGTCAAAGACCCCAATAGGAGTAAGGAACATAATTAAGGACTGAAAAAGAGAATGGTTGTATATCAACAAGTAATAATCCCTTATTGGTCCAAAAGGAATAAGGCCATGAAAAGGATATAAGACGGCCAGTATGAGGATAACCACCATTCCTTTTGCCAATAAAAGAAACAGAGTATAATTTAATACATTCCCTTTCCTTAGTTTTGTCCAAGTTACTTTCATTACAATAAACATTTTTATAAGGTTTGCAATAGCCATTATGAAACAAAAATATAAGAAGAGAAACATGATGACTGAAAAACTTAGATTAAGTTTTATGGTCAGATTAATGAAAAAGAGTACAAATAAGACAAACAGAAGTGATCCTTTCAGTAATTCACGTCCGATTAACTTGCTGAGCACTATTTTTTTGACAGAGGGAACGATTGAAGATAGAATCTCAAAGTCCCTAAATTCCAATATACGATATACACTTGGATAAATATTGCTGATTAGAATGGACAAAATCATTAGTAAGGAAAAGCTTCCGATCCAAGTCAATTCTTCTCTTCTATTTAGCGGTTCTAACATGTCCAATATGAATTCTATAATGTAAGAAGAAAAGGAATTTAATGTAATTAAAGCAATGATTATCAAACTAGCCACAAGTAAAGGGAGATATTTATATAACAATATTCTTCGATCTTTAAGGGCGTATAGTAAACGGTTTAAGGTGATTCTTAATGTATACTTGTTAATTAAATAGAGTTCTCTCATATTCATCGTCCTCTATACTTCAATTTATCTTTTGGAAATTATAGATTTACGAGTATTATTCCTTCAATCACTGCAGCAATTAATAGGAATACAACATACAGCATTATAAGAACAGCCATATCTTTTAAATCGGTCCTCTGTATAAATGTGCGTTTACCTCGAATTGATTGAATAGTGATATCACCAGGTTTTATTGCGAATGCCGTGATTAAGGCTATAGCGATCATTTCAAAACCTCCATGAAATATAGTGAAAGTAATCAGGGTTGAAATTGGCATTGTTTGAGAGAAGCTGTAGATGGTTACGCCAAGTAAATACCCTTGTAATGAAACATATAGAATGGACAAAAAACCGAGTGACAAAACCCCAATTAATGCAGGCAACAAGATAATGAAATTATGTGAAAAAATTGAGAACCAAACGATTGATTCTTCATTCTTGCTTTCACTAACATCTTCCTGAAAAGGATAAGGGGAAGTAGATAGCGTCATATCACTATTTAATGATAAGAATAAGAGAGTCCCGAAAAAGCTGATAAAAACTACCAATAAAGCGAGCGTAAGCACTCGGGAATTTCTCTTCAGAAATGGATATAGCCATATATCCTTGAAATGGTGCTGTTCAGTATTCAAATAATCACCTTGTCTTAAATGGTTTTCTTTACATTTTTGATTCTTTTTTCAAAAGAGGGATGACTTTCCCGCCATTCAGATTTTCTGTTAGAATCTCCACCCTCTTCTTCAATGAGGCTGCTTAACTTAACTAAAGTGTTAACATAAAGTGTTTTATTCTCAAGAAGGGATATAGCAAAGTTATCTGCTTGTATCTCAAATAGCCTACTGATCTTCTTTGGTAACCATTCTGTGATAAAGATCATGACAAAAACCCCCGCCGGGAAAATAAGAATATATTGCCACCATCCATTGGCAAGCATAAACTGTCTTGCATAATACATGCTGATCCCCATAAGTAAGGTTACAATGAACGTTAATAATACGGTAAAATGAGCGTGTTTTAATTTCATATGTCCCATTTCATGGAAGAGAATGGCGCGAATTTCCTCAATCTCAAATTTCTCTAATAAACCCTCGGTAACGTAAACATTTACTGTCTTCGTAAATGGAAGCTGAAAAGAATAAATCCACGCATTTACATCGTGTATTGAATCTTTCTTTATCAAGATGTTGACCTTTTGGTTTGTTTTACGCTCAATATCCTTTACGATATCCATGAAGTCGTCTGTAATTAAGACTTCATATTTATTTATTATTTTTTGAATTAATATGTATCCAGCAACAAATAAAACTAGTAGGGCAAAGTACCAGGCACAAAATAGATAAAGGTTATCCATGATCTTGGAATGAATCGATAAAGGAAATAATAAGTAAGACCCGAAATACACCAAGGATAATGTTACGGTGCCAAAAATACCAATCTGCTCCCTGGTATTCAATAAAAATGAGTCGCCTAACGAGGCTTCTTTTTCTTCTAAGTCTTCAGATGAATGATCTTTCGTAATATATTCAAATGAATAAGCTGTCAATAAGATAGATATAAATCCTGGCACTAGTATAGAAAGAAAAATGCTTACAATATAGGATCCCGTAAAAGATAACACATATCCCATTAAGAAATAATAATTTAATCCCAAAGGAAGAATGACGGCTAGAACAAAAGGGATAAATAATGTGAATAAGTTTTTCATAGATTCATTTAGGTTGAAAAATATAAATAATAATGCTGGTAAAATGATTCCCATTAGAGTGACTGTAGTAATAAATGAGGTACTATACTTAAATCTAGTTTCAACCTTTAATGGACTTTCTGAAAGGTTAGTAAGTTGAAATTTGGTAAAAAGAGGGTTTTGGGATACCTCTTCCACATTTAGCTTCTCGTCGTTTATAGGTTCAAAACCTCTTCTTAAGAAAACCTCTGCTTTTTCATTCATCAAGTCTGTATTAATCGTGCTAATTCCGTTTGTTAATGGAATTTCGGTAAAATTTAGTTGTTGACCACCCAATTGAAAAGCTGCTTCTGAATTATTATTAAATGATTTATCTTGGTAGGTTAATAGATAGTCACCCTGAAATAAAGCATGAGCTATTAATACTTTAGGCGTATTTTCTTTGCTTGAATCAAGTATAACAAATGGCGAAACAACTGCTGAACGGAAACCTACTTCAATTAATATTACTAATATCGTAACGATGCTAGCAATAAGATAAGAAAGGGAGGCTTTTCGTAACATTTCATCACATCCTGCCAGTATAGGGATTTTAAAATTAAATAAAAGAAGTAAATATTTCGGGTAATAGCTTTAGAATGTTATTTAGTAAGAAAGTAAGTGAGATAATCACCACAGTCAACCATTTATTTGAGTAACCTAACAAAATTCTAACACCTAAATACATAATTATGTACTGCCAGATGACAAATAAATCTATATTTTTCAAGAAACTCATTAAGAGAGAATTGTTGGAACCATTTAATACCCCAGATAACCCTTTAGGTTCGTACATTTCCCCAGTAAACAAAACTAACAATGAAAAAGAGACAACTTTAATTGCTATAGGGACCCAGCTATAACCAATAATACTGGAGACCGCTCTGAATTCTCGTGTTTCTGTAGAAAGAAGAGAAACCATAAAATAAATGATAATGGCTTGAATAAGCCATTCAATAAGTAATCCGCCACTAATAATGAAAGTGAAGATACTAATGATGATAGTTGAATTAGACAGTTTTTCTTCTAAATCAAATAGGTAAGAGATTTCTTTTATTGTAAATTGTGAAGTGGATAGCACTAAAGCAATGCCGGTGAGAAAGATTAAAATAAATGGATAAAAATTTTTGGGCCTCTCAATTAATTTATGAAACAAAGTTACTGGTTCAATTAACACAGTACCAAATGATTTCACACCTGCTAATAAATCTTTCACCACTTACACCTCCTTATCATCTGACTCGTATTGACGTTATCTAAAGATAAATTAAAGAAGTGGTAGTTCTGAGAAATATCTCAGAACTACCATTAATCAAATTACCACGTAACGGCAGCTCTTCTGCCTTTTCGTTTAATATAGTACTTAAGTGACATCCTTGCTACCCAAGCAATTGCTGTAATGGTTCCAAAGGAGAAGAAGCCTAACACAAGTGATACTGCAGCAGCAATATCAGAACCCGTCATTACCAGATTGACTATTTTTTTTGCTTTTTGCTGAGCTTGGTTCCAGGTGGTCTTCTTACTATATTTATTAATGATTTTGGCAAGGTTTACTTCTAATGATGATTGCTCTATCGTTTGGATATTAGCATTACTAGCAACAGTGTGATTATATTTGACTGGTGAACCAGTAGTTCCAAACATCACTAAAATAGATAATAAGACCATCCCAAAAGCGACAAAAATTTTAGGCTTTCGGTTAGTTGTAACTTCCATTTTTTCCACCCCCTTCCAATGATTTAATTTTACAATACATTACAAAAGGCTACAATAGAATCATATCAAAAATAGTTAAATAGTACTATTTTGCTATTTTTGATTTAATTTAATTATAGCTAAATTGTTCGAGATTACCGTAATCGTATGTGAGGGTTTTTGATTTTGATAGTAATATACACAGCAAAAAGCCTTTTCTGTTTCGGGAGGAAATGCTTTGTAATGAATCTTTAAACTATCATTTTCACCGCATTGTATATGCAACAAAGAAAATCAATTAAAGATTATTTAAAAAAAGCAAAGGACTGGAACCAATTACCAATTCCTTTTTGCCTCTTAAATAACTACGGTGAACCGTAACATAAATAGGAAAAAGCTATTTGATGAACAATAGCAAGGGTAAAATAGTAATTATTCTCCCAAGAACCAAGAGTATTTCTTTCATAAATTCAAACATTTTTACACCACTTTCTAAATTTTTTAATTTTCACAAAGCCATGTTCTTGAAGTAATTTAGCTAGGGGATTTTTTACATTGGACAGGTTTATAAGGAATAACAATGATCCCATCGTTTTCTAACCATTCAGCAAAGAGGACGTCTTCAATTTTACTTATGCCATTGGCTAATAACTGGTTGCTCAGCCAATGGTCATCTTTGTTTATTTCCTCTAAATTTTTTTTGATTAATGCCCCGTCTCTAATTAGTGTTATAGGTAGATAAACAAGTTGATAAGGCATATTAAAATCTTGTAAGGTCGTTTTTTGATATCGTGATTTTTTTAATACACTTATAGAACCATTCGTTTCAATAATTGCAAATGCTACTTCACGAATGGAGAAAATCTCACTTTGACGAAGTAAACTTTGTAATTGATTAATGTTCATACGACTCTTTTTTAACTGTTCAAAGTCAATCTGCCCATTTCGAATAACCATTGAAGGTTTCCCTTCGAACATTTGTCTTAACCATAGAGATTTTTGACCGAGGTATTCAACTAAAAATAGTAAACTTCCCCATATAAGTATGGTGTAAAAGATATGGATAATAGGTACATTTTTTTGATAGACAGCATTTCCTAACAATTCGCTTAAGACAATGGCTGAAATAAAATGAAAGGGAGTAAACTGGTCTATTAATTTCTTACCTATAATTCTAATTAAGAGAAAGAGCAAAAAGAATCCTATAACTAGCTTAATAGACATTTGTATTAGTTCCACCGTTTATTCCCCCAGATAATTTTTATAAACTTTAAAATTACTACACTATCATCTTTTCCAAGATTTAATCGATAAATACAAATTATTAAAAAATAAAACCACCAGATTGTAAGGGACAAGAATTTGCTGGAAATGAATTGTCTAGAATAGTAGGTTTAGATAAAACAAGAGCATTTTCAGACAGATTGATTATAGTACCATTCAATTTTCCAACTGAAAAAAGTAAATAAGATATAGATTTAGTAAATAAACTGATTGATGAAAAGTCATATATTGTAAAGTGGGCTGTAGATGGGCTAAAAAGATTAATTGAAAATAATTACGTTTTTACTAGTTGTGAGGAAGTTGACGATATATATAATGATTATTTATGTGAAAACAACAGTGTACAGACATTTATTGACGAGCGATGTATAAAAGATCCTAGATATAAAATTCACACTGTTTATTTAGAGGAAGCTTATAGGGAGTATTGCTATGACATAGGGATAATCCCAGTTGATGGAAAAATCCTCCACAAGGGCTTGAAGCAAATTAGGGGCATTAATCACGGTAGATTTAGGTTAAATGGAGAAAACCTGAATGGATATATTGGCTTATAGCTAGATGAAAGTGGTACCTAAAAGGAAAAATAAACAGAGCTGAAATTACAGTAATTCCTAGTATATTTATTTGAATAGTTGTTGTTTGATGAGGGATTAGTTTTTAAAGAATATTTATTTATATTAAAGACTTGGTCGAAAAATTTAATATAAAGTACACAAGCTGTGTTATTAGGAATTGATACTCCAATCACCTTACTTCAAACATCCAAATGGAATTTCTTTAAAAGGGAAAGAGTATAAGGAGATTGTGTTGTTGACACTTTTTATAATTTAGTATATATTTATTGTCAAGTTAATATTCGATAGATATTTACTTTTAACTTCTTAAATAATTGGGCTTTAGCATTATTTTAATATTTTCATATTGATTGGATGAAAAAGCTTCTAAAATATAAGAATGAAAAGGTAACGTAAATCGATATATTTTATAATCTAAAGTATTAGATTAGAGATATATCATTTTTGTATTGAAGGAGAATTATACATATAATTTATTTTGACATTAAAAAAGGTAGTTCTTCAAAAAACTTCGTTGAAGTTAGTTGAAGTAAAACCGACAATTTTCAAGATTCAATGATTTTAAATCATCATTGAAGTTTTGAAGTTGTCGGTTTTTTTTATTGAGTTAATACAAATTTATTCAAAAAAGGAGCAAATAAAATGTATGTCTTTTTAGAAGGAAGGATATATGAAATGACTTTTAATAAACTTTTTTAATACTTTAACATCATTTTGAGAGGAGACTGTTTTGTGTTAGTTTCGCTGAGTTTGTCATCATTGTTAACATTATTTTTTATTATGCTTACTGCTTCTGGGCTAAGTGGACTATTGTTTTTACATCCACGAGTACCATTGAGTTTTGTTCGCATTCATATGGGTATCGTTGCTTTGCCTCCATTGGTTTCTCTATTGGCTCTCGCTAATACTAGAGTGAATGAAGTTGTTGGGCCTTGGTACCTAGATACCTTAGCTTGGTTAATGGCTTTCTTTGTTCTTTTAATTGGTTTAATCATTCAGCGTTTTTCTGTACGTTACTTAATGGGGGATCGTTCTTATCGAAAATATTTTACGCTTTTTACTTTCACTACAGGTTCTGCTTCAATTGCATGGTTAAGTGGTGATCTCCGCTTGATGGTTATATTTTGGGGAGCAACTCTCGTCAGTTTAACCTTACTTATAAGGTTAAACAGTGGATGGAAAGTAGCTAGTGAAGCTGCCAAGGTTTCTGGTCGCTTATTTACATTAAGTTGGTTTTCATTATTATTCGCGGTGATTTGGCTTTTTCAAGTCACAGGTCAATGGCAGTTATCATTAGTTCTAACAAATGAAAGTTTAGGTCAACTTGGAGCATGGGAGAAAACAGGGATTAATTTTTTGATTGTATTAGCGGTGATAATTCCAGCAGCTCAGTGGCCTTTCCACAGGTGGTTAATTGAGTCTGTTGTTGCTCCGACTCCTGTTTCTGCGATTATGCACGCAGGTTTAGTAAATGCAGGTGGGATTATGCTAACTCGATTTTCACCTCTTTTTAATGGTGATATAGCTTCGATTATTTTACTTATTCTGGCAAGTATTTCTGTATTGATTGGATCTGGAATTAGTTTAGTCCAGGTTGACTATAAACGTCAGTTAGTAGGCTCCACGATTGGACAAATGGGCTTTATGCTCATTCAGTGTGCATTAGGTGCGTATATAGCAGCCATAATTCATCTTATTTTACATGGTTTGTTCAAAGCTACGCTGTTTTTACAGGCTGGTTCGGCAGTACGTCGTTTCGAAGTGTCGACTCGCGTTAATGAAAGGTTATCCTATTTATGGATCATGGCTGGTCGGACTCTAGGCTTAATTGTAGGGTTAGCTTTTTGGCTCATGGCTCCTGGAGAGGGCTATCAATTGATTAGTGCGCTAATCTTAGGGTGGTCATTGTCCGTTTCTTGGACACAGCTCGTAGCTTTTGGAGAGGGGAGAATTGGTCGAATTGCTGGCTTATCATTTTTAGGAGGAGCTGCCATCGTTTATTTTATCATTCATAACCTCTTCTATGAGTGGTTGCATACAACTGTTTATCAAAGTGTTCAACCTCCAATGTCAGTTGTCATCATTGTCGTATGTCTCTTACTATTTGGTAGTGTTATAGGTACGTGGGTTGCTCGTAATCGTTCTTCTGCTTCCTTCGCAGTACTCTATCTTTGGTTAGTACGATTAGGTGAAGCAAAAACAAAGTCAGTAGAAAGTCATCCAAACTACCTTAAACAATATTTATCTCAAGGAGGTAATCAGTGATGAGCAGAACATCTATATTAATGAAAGAAAATGTAAAAAAGAAAGATACAAATATTGATCTTCAAGAAAGTGATATTAACGTTCTAATTGAATCAGCTAGCCGAGTGATTGCACCACTTTGGCCAATTTCTACATTTGCAGCACGTAATCCGTGGATGGGACTTGAAAAGCAATCTTTTGAACAGGTTGCAGGTTGGTTAAAAAATACTCGTGATATTGATATCTATCCTAGTGCTTCGATGATCCTTTCGGCAAAGAGTAAAGGTGAGATTGATGAAGCTTTTGTGAAAATGGGTCTACAGCGCTGGCTTGATTCACATTCCTTTAATGTCCCACGGGACGTGGCAGAGCAATTTTGTCATGCTGCACTAAAATTAGATCCATTACCTTCTAACCTTTTATCATCACATAAGCTGGAGAAGTTGGTAGAGGAATTTAGTGGACTGAATACGGATAGTATCGAGAATTCTTCAATGCAACCAATAAGTTCGCATATCGAGAATCAGGATGGTGAAAGGTTAGTCAATATTCTTGATCATCATGTCATCAAGTGGTGTAAATTATATCTTGATGACTCTCAGGCAGGTTGGACAATGCCAAATCGTGAGGAAGGTTTCTATAGTGCTTGGCAACGTCTCATTCAATATGATCCTGCACTAAGTAAAAATCAGCGTAAAAGTTTTAAAGATTGGCCAAAAGAGGCACATACAGCTATAAAAAAAGCGTTATCCGCACTAGAAATCCCTGGGTCAGAGGTACAGACTTATCTTGAAGGTCATTTGCTTTCCTTACCCGGATGGGCAGGAATGATACTTTGGCGCTCTCAACAATCTAGCCATGAACGTTCACTCCTAACAGAATATTTAGCAGTTCGAATTTCCATGGAGTGGGCTCTTATAAAGCCTTATTTACCTTTGACCAATCAACGATCTGAGAAAAAAGTTTCGATTACTCCCCTTTTAGCATCTTGGATTCATTGGGGGGACCTTTCAATCGAGGAATGGTCAAATATGCCTCCCGCTAAACAAAATGAATATTTATCATTTGCCTACAGCTTTGATGAGAAGCTTTGCAGGAAGCTTTGGTTAGAAGCTTGGGAACAAACACACACAGATCGATTAAGTCAGAAGATACTCTCTAAACAACGTGAGACCAACGGTAAAAAATATGCATTAGCTCAATTAGCATTCTGCATTGATGTACGATCAGAACCTTTTCGTCGTCAACTAGAAAAAGAAGGTCCGTTTGAAACGATTGGAATTGCTGGTTTCTTCGGGTTGCCGATTGCAACTAGTGAACTTGGTAGTAAACACAGCCACGCCTCCTTGCCAGTAATACTAAAACCACAACATAAAATAAAAGAGTTCGTAGATGAAGATGTACTCGAAAAATACCAACAACGTAAGCAGGCAGTTAATTCCTTAAGCAATACATTTAAAACGATGAAACAGAATGTACTTGCGAGCTTACTTTTACCTGAGCTAAGTGGACCTTGGCTTAGTCTGCAAATGGTAGCCCGTAGCTTTGTGCCTAGAAGAGCAGATCGTTTTATGCGTAACCTTCATGAGACTTGGTTACGCAAACCTAATACAAAGCTCTTGCTTAATCATGTTCATAACACAGAAGCGGAGATACCTGTTGGTTTTTCTGAAGAAGAAAAAGTGAATTATGCGCGCCAAGCTCTAAAAATGATGGGGCTAACAGAGAATTTCGCATCATTAGTCGTAATATGCGGACATGGTAGTCAAAGTACCAATAATCCTTATGCCGCTGCTCTCGACTGTGGTGCTTGCGGTGGAGCGGCAGGTGGATTCAATGCAAGGGTTTTAGCTGCTTTATGCAACCTTCCAGAGGTAAGAGAAGAGCTTTCTTCTGAAGGAATTGAAATCCCTGAGGACACCGTTTTCGTAGCCGCTGAGCATAAAACAACGGTGGATGAATTACACTGGATTTATGTTCCTGAACTTTCCGAAGCTGCACAAGATGCATTTGATCGTATCGAAGCTATTATGCCGAAAGTGAGCCAAAATGCAAATGCAGAGCGTCTAGCCCAATTACCGAATTTCCAATCGAAACTTATAAATCCGAAGGCTGAGGCACACCGATTTGCGGAAGATTGGAGTGAGATACGTCCGGAATGGGGATTAGCTCGTAATGCCGCTTTTATTATCGGCCAACGTGAACTAACTCAGGATTGTGACTTGGAAGGTAGAGCCTTCCTTCATAATTATGATTGGAAGCAGGATGAAAGTGGTGATCTCCTAGCAAATATTATTGCAGGACCTGGAACGGTGACCCAATGGATTAATTTACAATATTACGCATCAACGGTAGCACCTCATTATTATGGTAGCGGAAATAAAGCAACTCAAACCGTTACTGCAGGTCTTGGTGTTATGCAGGGGAATGCAAGTGACTTATTAGCTGGACTACCTTGGCAATCCGTCATGCAATCAGATCATGAGGCTTATCATTCTCCTCTTCGTTTGCTGATTGTCATCCAAGCACCTAGCGAATTTGTAGAACGGTTATTAAAGAATGATTCAGCATTTCGAGAAAAAGTTCAAAATGGATGGGTTCGACTCGCGAGTGTTGACCCAGAAGGACGTTGGGAAAACTGGTAACTGCTAAAATCAACATTTATCAAATGATTTGTAAAGAAGGGGTGTATGATATGGATTTAGATAAAAATCAAAAAGCATTATTTCTAACGGACATTGAAAACGGGTTGGAGCCTATTTTACAAGAAGTGACTAATATTCGACCAGAAAACATGCTGACTATACAAAGCTATGGTCCTGTAATCTCAAATCCTTATGGAGATATAATGAGGTCTGTTATCATTGCTATTTATCAGGAAAATGTTGAGGAGATTTTTGTTGTAGGAACAAAAGATAAGAGAACTGCCACAGTTAATATATTAACTCAACTTGATTCAATAAAAGATAAACTCCAAACAACGGATTACCTTTTTCAAAATTGTATACCTGAATTTCCAGGTGGTACGGTCGATGATTGGCTAACTGGAAAAGAAAATGGTAGTGACAATATCGAAAAAAGTGTTGATATCATTCGTCATCATCCATTAGTTCCATCACATGTTAAAGTTCGAGGGTTAATAGTAAATAATAATGATGGAAAATTCTCAATTGTGGAGGTTCCTACTGATAAAACAGTGTCAAACCTTACCTGATCATCACTTGTCACTTTGGAATGGAAGGGGGAGTTAACTTCTATGCACCCATACATGGGGAAAAAAGCGGTTCTATCTACAATGCATGGGAAACAGCTTGACAATTTTTCGAATTCAGGATTGACGACGAGTCCTCATATAAGGAAGAAAATCGTCTTAGAGACTTAAAAAACATATGGAATAGACCAATTTTTTGTTCAGGAGATGTATAATATATGAAAAAATCTAAAGGTTCTTTAGAATCAGAGATAAGTAAGTCAATTACTCAATGGGAAAAGGACTTTCTTGGGCGTGGGTCTGTAACTGTTAAGACAGATATATTACGGGATATGATAATTGTGAATCTACAAGGTATTTTAACACCAGCAGAATATACGGTTTGTGAAACAAAAGAGGGAATGTTAACGATAAAGAAAACTCGTTCGGAGTTAGTTGAATCTGGTATAGAAGATCTTAAAGATATTATACTAACTATTACTGGAGAAAAAGTGAAAAGTTTTCACACTGATATAAGCTCTCGCACAGGTGAACGAGTGAAGGTATTTAAATTATTTAATGATCTTGAGAAAAATCTTTAATGTAAAGAAATAAAGGGATGTCACCTTAAATAAAAGATTCTGCTATTTATATCATTTTTAATTCCCAATACAGTCTTTAATGATTTTAGAAAGATACAGAATAAAAAGAATATAAGCAAGTTTACTGTTTGAATTATCACGGTGAAACGTACCATAAGTAATAGCGAAATGTACATGATAAAGCCATTTTTGTGAAATTTTAACTTCATTCAGCAAATGCTTTTTGTACCGAAAGCTTGCGACAGGTACAGAAGTCTCCACTTCTGTAAGTGGGGGATGAATGCAAAAAGCTCTCTGATTCAATGGGGATTCAAACCCCGGCTGAATGAAGTTAAGCCTCCGGCGAGCCTTTCGATTTTTTAAAGGTCATTTATCGAGCGAGCTCGACGACGGACAGGACGTCCTAGTCAGGCGAAAGCCACAGGATGTGGCTTTCTGAAGCGTGATAAAAATCCGGGCGCAAATTCGGCGGAGCGAATTTGATGTTGGAATTTTAGATATATATGAAGTTTCTAACCCTAAAATTTCTTCGTTAGCAGGTTGTGGAAATGGTGAGTTGCCTGAAGAAGTTGAACAAATTGATGAAAGAGGATACAATTGGAGACGGTGTGTTAATTGATGAATAACTGCTTACCTACTCAGGCAAAATAGTGCTTATTTAAGAAAAGTGTAATCTGTATAATTCTAAGCTCCTAGCACATACTTATTGCCTAAGGGAGCTTTTTTTTATGTGATAAAAATTAGGAGGTAAATATGATCAAGTTTGAAAATGTAAGTAAAGTTTATAATGACGGATTTAAAGCAGTAGATTCAGTCAGTTTTGAAATTTTTGAAGGAGAGCTAGTTGTCCTTATCGGACCCAGTGGATCTGGGAAATCAACGACAATGAAAATGATTAATAGAATGATTCCCCATACAACTGGAACGATTTCTATTGATGGGAATGACATTACAAAGTTAAATGCCGCAGAGTTACGACGTAATATTGGTTATGTTATTCAACAAATTGGCCTCTTTCCTCATTATACAATTGCAGAGAATATAGCGATTGTTCCTCAACTTAAAGGGTGGGATGAACAGGATATTAAAAAGCGAGTGAAAGAGCTCTTGGAGATGGTGGGACTTGACCCAGAGGTATATAGCAACCGATTTCCAAAAGAATTATCAGGTGGACAGCAACAGCGTGTTGGTGTTGCAAGAGCTTTGGCATCAAATCCAAGGATTATCTTGATGGATGAACCATTTGGTGCACTGGATCCAATTACAAGGGAGCAAATACAAGGAGAATTAATTTCCTTGCAGCAAAAACTTAAGAAGACAATTGTTTTTGTAACTCACGATATGGATGAAGCGTTAAAACTCGGTGATCGAATTGCTATTATGAAAGATGGCAGTTTACTTCAACTTGACACTCCAGAGAAGTTATTACAAGAACCTACATATGGCTTTGTCGAAGAGTTCATTGGTAAACATCGAATTATTCAGAATCCTGAGCTCATGTCAGTTGCAGAGGTTATGGTGGAAAATGTTTTAACTTCTTTTCCAGGTCGATCTCCTGAAAAAGCTCTTGCAATAATGCGCAAACATAAAAAAACAATGTTAGTTATCGTTGACGAGAGTGACCATATGATTGGAATTGTATCTGCTTATGATGTGATAAAGAAAATGGAAGAAATTAAAACAATTGAAGAGATTATGCAAACTTCTGAACCCTTTCTATTGAGCTCGCAAAGTGCCAAAGATGCCATTGTGATGATGCCGAAAGCGTCACTCGGAATCATTCCGGTCGTCGATGAAACCAAAAGGGTAGTAGGATTAGTGACTCGTGGAACATTGCTTTCCGCATTGTCCAGCCAATGGACAGAATTGGAGGCAAACGGATGAAAAACTTAAATTTATGGGAACAAATTGTTCAACAAACACAAATGCGGTGGGAAGATGTGCTTGAGGCAACATTTATCCATATCCAACTCGTGTTTTTTTCGATGCTGATGGCCGTTATACTTGGAGTTTTCTTAGGTGTTCTTATTACGCGCGTATCATCCCTAGTACCGTTCATATTAGGTGGGACAGGAATTATGCAAACAATTCCAAGTCTTGCGGTACTTGGGTTTTTAATCCCCGTTTTTGGAATTGGTGTAAAAACAGGAATTGCGGCATTATTTTTGTATTCACTTTTACCGATTGTTCGAAACACGTATACAGGTATCAAAGATGTAGATAAGGCAACGTTAGAAGCGGCCAAAGGAATGGGAATGAAGAGCAAACAGATATTACTTAAGGTTGAGCTTCCTTTGGCAATGCCAATTATAATGGCTGGAGTCCGTACCGCTGCTGTTATTAACGTGGGAAATGCGACATTGGCAGCATTTATAGGAGCTGGTGGGCTTGGAGACTTTATATTCTTAGGCATTACACGAGGAATAGATGGCTTAATATTTTTAGGAGCTATCCCCGCTGCTATATTAGCGATTTTGCTTGAGTTCCTCTTTAATAAGCTTGAACGTTGGTCTACACCAGAGGGGTTGAAATAGGATGAAAAGAAAATTAATTTTACCTTTTATGGCTATTATTACTGTTATTCTCCTAGGGGGATGCATATTAAATAGTGGCGATTCAGTCACAATTGGTTCAAGAAATAATACGGAAAGTATCATTTTATCAAATATTATGGGTCAATTAATTGAAGATAAAACGGATATAAATGTAATATATAGAGAAAATCTTGGTGGTTCTAATGTTGTTTGGAATGCATTGATGAATGGCAGTATTCAAGTGATACCTGATTATACAGGTACGATTGTGATTACGTATTATGGTGAATCTCCTGGAACCGCTGAAGAAACCTTAGCAAAAACGAAGGAACTTGTGGCAAAAGATAATATTGTAGCATTTAATACATTCGGGTTTAATAATACGTACACGCTAGCATTAGATGAAGCAGAAGCAGAGAGACTAGACGTAGAAACATTCAGTGACTTTGCGGAGGTTTCCGAACAATTTACGCTTGGAGCAGTTTTCGAATTTATTGATCGTCCGGACGGTTTGCCAGGATTTAAAGAAGAATATGATCTAGAGTTTAAAGATGTGAAGGGAATGGACCATGGGATGATGTATCGTGCAATTGCTGGAGGTGACGTGGATGTAATCAATTCCTACACAACAGATGGTCAATTACAGGTATTCGATTTGAGAGTACTCGAAGATGATAAGTCTTACTTTCCACCTTATCACGCCCTTCCTCTAGTACTAGAAGAAACGCTCGAAAGATATCCTGAATTAGAGGAAGTACTACAGAAGCTAGAAGGTAAAATTGATGAACCGACGATGCAAGCCATGAATGCTAAAGTGGATAACGAAGGCATTATGGTTGAAGTTGTAGCAAAGGAATTTTTACAAGAAGCTGGTTTAATTGAGTAGTATAGTGGCAATATACATAAGCGTCAAATAGCTTACGTTGTACAATCGATCCAAAGTCTCCTCGAACGGCTATAAGGTGCCAGACAACATCCAGATAATTGGTAATCAGATAGGGTAGTACGATCTAGGGCACACCCTGAATGTGTGATGAAGGGATAAAAACCACGAAGAAGCCAGCATGAATGATCATGCTGGCTTCTTCATGGTTTTTGATGGTCTGCTCCGCAGGGATGCCTTGAAAAATCTTGTTTTAGAAAAATGTTTCATGGAAAGTTTATTAAAAAAATGCGAACTTTCTATAACCAAACCTTTATACAAATGGAATAAATGGTATTATTTGAAAAAAAGGATAAACTATTCAACTATCTGAAACTGGATTTTGTCTTTCTGAGTTAAAATTAATATGCGTAAAAAAATTGTACTGAAATACGTAAGATTAAACTGTGCTTACTCAATCTAGTTAATGATTAAAAGTTACTTATGTCCTATATCTAGATTGGGTTTCAACATGTTGATAGTTTTGCACCTCTTATAGGTTAAATATTTTAGTAGAGGAGATGGTAAGATTGGGTTCAATTTTGGAAATTTTGGCTAATATTCTCATGTCATTTAGTATGTTTGGCGGAGAACCAAGTGATGAGAAAATTGAAAAGAATATAATGTTATTGAAAGAATTGGATTGGTTTAAAGAAATTTATCAAAATGACCAATATAAAGAATTGATAAAGACAAATGTAAATGTTAGGTATGCAATTGGAACCTCAAATGTTAAAAGTGCAAAAAAATATCAAAAGGTACAATTAAGAATTCAGAAGAAGATAATGGAGACTATAAAAGAAGAAAGTGAAAAATGAAGGGACAGGAACCTTAAACGGGGCGCCTTTTGAAAGTGGAATCAGCATTAGCAGTTCTGGTGCAAAAATTCCAAACCACTTGTAAGTAATCTTTGAATCTTGGACATACTGATACTAGTACTCTAAAAAAGGACAGACTCTCCAAAGGGAGAAGTCTGTCCAAAATCAAATGGAAACAAGACAAAAGATCGGAAAGGCACAAAATGCTGCGTACCAGAAAAGCAAAGCTAATAAAGAACCAATAATGGGACTAACGACCTTTCCGAAACCATTTGATGCTTCAACTAAACCTAGAACCTTGCTCTGTTCTCCACCTTTAAATAAATCCCCGGTTAAGGCCATCGCCATGGATGTTGTTTCCGCAGCACCAATTCCTTGCATAATCCTTCCTGCAAGAATCCATGTATAGGCATTGGAAAACCAAGCTGCGGCAGCAGCCGCCAAAATTCCTCCGCTTCCGTACAAAATGAGGGCAGGGATCACGATTACTTTTCGTGAAAACCGGTCAGATAGATAACCTAAGATCGGAATCATGACCGCGGCGGAAATCGAAAATACAGAAATAATTAAGCTAGTTTGAAATTGCGTAAGATCGAGTTCGTTTTTCATTTTTGGAAGAATGGGGATTAACATAGAATTTCCTAAAACAAGTATAAGTGGAATGGATCCGATTGCAATAATTGTCATTCCTTTTTGTTTTTGCTTTGGCATGAATGACACCCCTGATAGTAGAATCTGTAACTCTTTTATTGTTTGATATGACGAAAGCATTTATTGAAGATTATTGCCTATTTTTGGGGGTACAAACCTAAAATCTACACCTTTGCCCAATTTTTGAATAGTCTAACGTAAAAATTAAGGAGTTGAATGCAATGGATTTTTTAGAGATACCTAAAAGGACTACAGGAAAGCGGACATACGGTCTTACGTCCATTATCGATTTAGGAACTTCGATCGGGGAATTAAAAAATATTTTAGATGATTATCATCCGGTTATTGATATTGCTAAAATTGGAATAGGGTCTGCTTATGTAACACCAAACTTAAAGGAAAAGGTAGATCTGTATAAGGGATTTCAAATAGAACCGTATTGTGGAGGCACTTTATTTGAAAAATGCTATCAACAAAGAAAAGTTACTGAATATTTAAAGTTTTTATGCAATCTAGGGATTGAATGGGTTGAAATATCAAACGGTACATTAAATATTTCTCTATACGAACGTCTCAAATTGATTTCTGAAATCAAAAAGGATTTTCACATTATAGCAGAAGTAGGATCAAAAGACTCTGATCAAGAGATGCCTATTTCCGAGTGGAAGGAAGAAATAAGGTTATTATTAGAGGCAGGAAGCGAATATGTGATTACAGAAGGGAGAGATTCAGGCACTTCTGGTATTTATCAAAAAAATGGCAACATCAAATCCGATTTGATTAGCGAGTTAGTAAAAGATATAGATAGCCAAAAAATTATTTTTGAAGCTCCTACTGCAAAACACCAAATGTATTTTATTAATGAAATTGGAACGAATGTTAATTTAGGAAATGTGAAATTAAGAGATGTATTACTTTTAGAAGCTCAACGGTGTGGATTAAGAAGTGAAACCTTTTATTTGGAGGAGAACGTGAATACAAATTACCGTCATAAGACATTTTATATAAAATGAAGAATGATTAGCAAAAAATATATTACGTATAAAACATCATATATTTAAACATTCTAAAAGTAGAACTAGCAATTCCAATTCGAATTCCTTAAGGCCCTCTAAAGGGGGCTTTTTTATAGTCTGTTGAATTTAGTCTTTGGTAGGGACTGACTCTCAACATTGACTTGCAATGTAACCCCTTTTAAAGGCATTTTCCCCATATAAACGTCCGCCCAGCCCCAAAGTGCAATGTCTGGTTCCATTTCTGGCAAACTGCTTGTTCCAACTTTGGTGTCACCATGCATTGGTTGATTATATACAACTCCAAACCACAGTAGCCTTTAGGCTGCGATTTCCTTTAAGAATAAGGATTTAGTGAACTAAAGGTTAAAACAATGAATTTCAGAATCCTTTCAGAACCTTCTTTGGGTGACAACAATAGAGCCTGTAAGAAAGGAAAAGGCGATTTTCTTAACAATTCATAGGTTCCTGTTCCATTTACGGCTAACGCTTCCATACGGAACAAGCCGAAAACCTTCAAAACAGTGGATAGCAGCTATACGGTTGCTTTTATTTAATATTTTTCCTTACCTTCCAAATTGTAAAACAGGACAATCCTTCTAATCTTCGGCTGGTAGGACACTGGAACATTTCCTACTGGAAGCTAAGAAAGCTAGTCAATCGATCAAAGTTAAAACTTCGATCGATATTATGGTGAAGGGAAGGTGTAATAACGGAGGTTTTTAATGGATAATAGAGGGTAAGTTGGGAAAGATATCATTAACTCTTTTCAAACGAATGGTGGTTATTTATTTTATGGAATGGGATTATATATGGAAAGCGATATTGATCGTTTTTGTGGGAACAGTACTTTTGAGAATTGCAGGTAGGAAAACAATTCCACAAATGACATTGGCTGAAACTGTTATTATGATTGGGATTGGGTCTTTATTAATTCAACCTGTAGCAGGAAAAAATATTTGGACAACCTTTTTGGTTGGTGGTGTTCTTGTCGGAACACTATTAGTAATGGAATTTATACAAATGAAATCTGACAGTTTTGAAAAAGCGATTACAGGTAAAGCAAAGGTGGTAATCGAAAACGGAATGTTGAATGAAAAAAACTTGATGAAACTTAGGTTATCGGTGGACCAACTTGAAATGAAACTCAGACAAAAAAGTGTATCTAAAATTAGTGACGTAAAATGGGCAACATTAGAACCAAATGGTCAATTAGGTTTTGAGTTGAAACAGGATGCTCAGCCTGTAACGAAAAAGGAATTTGAAGATTTCAAACAAACAATGATTAATTTGATACCTAGTAATTCGCAACTTACTCATATAAATGACACTTTAAACTTGATAAACAAACAGTATAAGGCCGAAAGCCAAGAGGACATATTCGCAGAAGTTCAGAATAAAGTACATAAAAACGCCCCACCCAAGCATTTACAATAATCTCAATAACGGGGGCAATGATTGGTGCGAAATGTTCCTGGCTCAAATGAAATGTGGTCACACAATTTCGGTAAAGGTCAGGCAGTTTTAGGTTTCTGAAACTGAAGGGTTATGTCGAGGGGTCGAATGACGAGGTAACGCTCTGAAAGGCTCCCCCTGCGTCGAATAGCACGTCGCTTAGTAAGGAAAAGGGTTCTGGTGCAAAAATTCCAAACCACTTGTAAGTAATCTTTGAATCTTGGACATACTGATACTAGTACTCTAAAAAAGGACAGACTCTCCAAAGGGAGAAGTCTGTCCAAAATCAAAAAGAATTCATCCATCAACTGTTTGGACTAGTTGCATAGGACCAGGGGTCACTAGAAATCCTTCGCTTTTTTATATTTTCTTCAAGTATTTGCACCAGAACCCTTTTTTCCTACAGTACATGGATAAAATACATATTGTTTTCTTAAAGTAATTACTAGTCTTAAACCATCCTCTTGCTTTCCACAAGTAATGCCTCAGGGGCAAAGTACCATTATCCTGCATCCTTCAGATCGAGATTATCGGACCGTTCTAACTTGTTCCAGCCGACCCGGTTCCCTTTTAGGGCTGTGAGAATCGATTTCCAGATAACAAAAAGCAATAAGTAACGGTAGACCATTCTTTGCAAGATCAGGGTCATCAGTGGCTTTGGGCTAAGCTTCTCCATTCTGAAAGCAACTAAACTAATCAGGAGATCCGTGATAAAGTAACAGCCAAAAACCAATAATGACTTTTTCACATCGCCTACTACGATTCCTAGAATAAACAACAAATCTAAAAATGGTGCAAATAAAGGGACGCCAAATTGAAATAGCAGTATATTGGGAAGAGCAATGAATCCTAGTGATTTATGCTTCCTTCTCCCAAACGCTTTCTTATGCTTCCAAAAGCATTGTAATGTTCCAAAGGTCCATCTAAACCGCTGTTTAAGAAAATCGCTAACCGTTTCTGGTGCCTCTGTATAGGCATATGCCTGTTCATCGATTATTACTTTGTGACCCCGTCTTAGAATACTTAAGGTCAGATCTGTATCCTCTGCCAATGTGTCGGCTGAAAAATAACCAAGCTCTTTAATGGCCTGTTTGCGCCACGCACCTATGGCTCCTGGGACAACCGTTACACAATTTAGGGTGTCAAAAGCACGTTTTTCCAGATTAAACCCGGTGACATACTCAACATGCTGCCAGGCTGTCAATAAATTGTGCACATTTCCAACCCTCACATTCCCGGACACTGCTGCCACCTTTTCATCTGCAAAGTGGCGGACAAGCAGCGAAATCGCTTCAGGCGGGACAATGGTGTCCGCATCGATCGCAACAAGGATGTCCCCTGCTGACCTTTTGCTTCCCATATTAATGGCCGATGCTTTTCCTCCGTTTTTCTTATGCAGTAGGTGAACCTTTTCATTGTCAGAGAAATGCTTCGATACAACCAAAGACGTCTGATCCTTAGAGCCATCATCGACTACAAGGATTTCAAGGCTTGGATAATCGCTTTTCAAGATCGACTGAATGGTCCTATTTATCACTTTCTCTTCATTGTAGGCAGCAATGATAACACTCACAAATGGAGTAAAGGAATCTCTCGGAGGTTCGTCCTGAGCCTGTTTTTTATGCTTAAATGCTAAACAAGCAAGGATTAAAAGGCGCAGAAGCGCAATAAAAAGCACACCATAAAGCAAAATGGAAATGAGGTACTTGAAGTTCGTTATATTGAACAACATCACTTTTGTGCTTTGCACGATTGGGTTTTCCACATCTGGAACCGGAGATAGGATACTGCTTTGGCTTTCATCCATTAGCTTGCTGATCGTCACAAATGTATAGCCTTTGCTTTGCAATTGTTCAATCAACTTTGGAAGGGCCTGAACGGTTGCCTCCCTGTCTCCACCCCCGTCATGCAGCAAAATAATATCACCGCTTGATACCTGATTGAGCACATTTTCAACAATGGCCTTGCTATCACGCAGCTTCCAGTCCTTTGCATCAATATCATAATTAACGGTAACATAGCCCATTTGAGTGATCTCGTGCATTCTTTGAAAAGAGGGCTGAAGGTACTTTGCTTCTTCATCTCCATATGGGGACCGATATAATAAGGACGTATGGCCGGTTATCCCTTGAATGATGCGCTGAGTACTATTTAGTTCAAGCTTTAATTGATCATCCGATAGTTGATTTATATATGGATGTGAAAACGTATGGTTGCCAATCTCATGGCCGTCCCGATACATTTGTTCAACGATACCCTGATGGAGCATCGCCTGTTTGCCGATGATAAAAAACGTGGCCGGGATTTGATAGTGTTTCAGGGTTTTTAATATATCTTCTGTGTATTTAGGGTCGGGCCCGTCATCAAAGGTTAAGACGATCTCTTTATCGGATGGCTGGCTTAACCGTTCAAATTCTGAGGATTTTGGGTTTTTTACATAGGCTTCACTTGTAATGAAACCAGCATCATCAAATTGAAGGCTGCGTTCGCCTTCTGCCCCGTTCTCTATAGCACGAAATATATTTCCTTCTCCCGTGCTATAGATAGTGTCTCCATTTTTAACCGTAAGCAATTCTTCCGTCTTTTCTTCTTTTAAAATATCCCAAACAGAGGGGTCCTCGGTTCCGAGACGCCATAATGCAATTCCCTGGGTTCCAGCCTGGGCAGACATTTTCAATTGGTTATAGAAGGTCGCACTATCCAAAAACCAGATTTCATGCACCTTGTTGTTCTCCCTATATTTAAGATAAGGCGTTTGGCTCATGTCATCCCATTGTATTTTCAGGTCTGCCTTTTCTATCAGCCTAGTGACATCATCAAAGGATACGGCTTCCCCAGCTTGTTTGCTTTCCCAATCCCAATCATAGCCATAATTGCCCAAACCAACAATCAGTTTGTCCTTGGATATTTGGGAGAGGTTTTCTTTAAACCATGAAGACGAGGCAATCGAGCCAGGATTAAGGACATTCTCATCGTATGACATCAAAATGATTTGATCAGCATGATTTTCCAATGCCTTGTAATCGAATGCCTCATTTGCCGGCGGTACATCGATGGATACAGATAGGCCTTCTGCATGAAAAACCTTGTAAAGGTCCCTCATAAAATCGGTCAATAAATCTCGATCACTCTTGTTGATATTCTCAAAGTCAATATTGATTCCATCATATCCATACTTTTTAATTTGTGTATGTAGATTTTTTATCAATTTCGCTTGTTCTTCAGGCGAACTCAATAGCTTATGTATTGTTTTCTGGTTCCACTCGCCATTCTGTTCATTGTTAATTAATGGTACAACTTTCACGTTATTCTTTTTTGCCAGTTCCCCTATTTCCATTTGAATATTGCTTTCAACTTCTAAATCAGGAGTTAAACGAAACCATTGGGGAATCAGCACATCGATCGTATCAATATTACGCCTTAATGAAAGTTCACTATTTTTATCCCAATTAACATGGAAAGCATACACATCTTGGTTGTGGGTTATCTTTTCTTGAAGAAACTTTTCGTTCGTATCAGTATGTAAAAAAGTAGCAGAAGAGTCGGTTACTCCGGATGGAGCAATATGCGAAAATTCATTCGTTTCTTTTGTCTCTACTTCAGGCATGATCGGATTAAAATAGATGCCTAACCCAGACATGAATAGGACCATACAGGAAACGATGACCACTAGAGTGAAAGAACAGATCAATACGCCCCATCTTTTGTTTGATTTTGTTTCAAAAATAAACGGTTTATCAAGGGGGGCGTTCCCCTTTTTATTTTTTTTTCTTCTATTATAAGAAGATATCTTTTTGGACATGGTTGGCTACCTACCTTGCATCATTTATTTGCCTTTGCTTAAACACTTTCACATCCCCACTTTTTATGACATATGTTTTTACTAGTAAATCAGACATATATTGTTAAAAAGTTCACAAAAACTTTGCGATTTCATAGTCCAGTCAGCATGAAAAACAAAGGGATCTAAAGTTTCCAATCCCTTTGTTTTTTATGCTGAAAATGAGGTACACACTTCCTGATCCGTTTCTACCTTTTAATGGATAATTATCCCTCAAATGGTAGTTTACATGATTCCTATACAAGAGTAGCAGTAGACTATTAAAAAATAAATAAGCTGATATGTTCAATATTTAATACATAAAACCAGAAAAATGACTGTCTTTAAGGCATAATCCTTATATATTATCTAAAAAATGGAAATGTTTGATTTGAAATTCATTTAGGCCAATAATCCAGCAAGCGCTTCTATAACCAAAGCAAGGTTGTTCCTTTTATATGATGTTTCCAGTTATTTAGGGATAACCCTCTCATTTATTGTAAGAAACCCTTTAGTAGAAATGCTCATTTTGATGATTTATCTATAGAAAATAAGTATTATATAAAGGTTTCTATCTTCAAAAAGGGTCATCCTACCTATCCAAGGTTATCTATTTACCCGCATTACAGTCATAGTCGTCATTTTTCTAGTGAATTTGAAGTATACCTGTTTGTTTTTTTAGATGATAAACTGAAACAAGTTTAGCGCAAAGGAAGTGTGAGAATGAAACAGGAACACAAATCTCCTAAGCATAAAAAAAAGCGGCTCGGGTTTAACATTACCATTGGAGTCATTTTGCTTCTTATTGTAGGTGCAGGAGTGTACGGCTTTTCAGTGTATAACTCTGTTGCCAGTACATTTAAACAAACACATGAACCACTTAACCGTTTAGAATTCGAAAAGCGTGTGGTAGATTTGACTAAGAAAGACCCAATATCCATATTATTGCTTGGTGTTGACCAGCGCGAGGGAGACCGCGGACGTCCGGATTCATTGATTGTATTAACCATCAATCCTGACGACCAATCTGTAAAAATGGTAAGCGTTCCCCGGGACACACATACCGAAATAATCGGGAAAGAAACAAAGGATAAAATGAACCATAGCTATACATATGGCGGGATTGATATGACAATCAAAACGGTTGAAAGTTTCCTAGATATCCCGATTGATTACTTCGTGAAAGTCAATATGGACGGTTTTAAAGACCTTGTAGACTCTGTTGGCGGGATTACAGTGAATAACACCTTAGACTTTACATATAAAGGGGTAGACTTTCCTGTAGGCCCATTGCAATTGAATGGTGAGGAAGCCTTAAAGTATTCTCAAATGCGTAAGTTAGATCCAAACGGTGATTTTGGACGGCAAGAACGCCAACGCAAGATTATCCAGGCTGTAATTGAAGAAGGTGCCTCCACAAAAACACTGGCAAACTACGGGAACATATTAGATGTCATTGGAAATAATGTGAAAACCAATTTAACCTTTGATGAAATAAAAGTGATCCAAGCGAATTACAAGGAAGCTCGGCATCACTTTGAACAAATTCAAATTAACGGAACAGGGAAAGAAATCGAAGAGGTCTATTACTACTTTGTACCTGAGACTGAACGTACAAACCTGTCCAAAATGCTTAAAGAACATTTAACGATTGAATAGCTTTCTTCACAAAGCGCAAATTAGGAAATAAAAAAGGTGTCTGATCCCCGTGGCTTGTAGGGGACAGGCACTTTTTTATACTTCAACGAGGTAACGTGGAACTGAAAATAGTCTGGGTCACAGTGAGAGCGACTGAGCGAAATGGGTGCCAGGCATCATCTAGATATTTGGAAATTAGATAGGCTGGTACTATCTAGGCAGGACCTGAAACATCTTGTTTCACAAAAATTTATTTTGATCGATTTGCAGGACGTTTATAAGAGATATAGAATAAAGGACTTGTTTGAAACGTGGGGAGAATTTTTATAAATAGATTAATGCCTAAATCATAGGCAAGCATCTATACATAGGATGAATTGTGTTACAAGTTTTAAATTCTAAGGAGGAAATTGAATGTATCAGAATATGTCCCATCATATGGATCAAAGTCACATGTCCCATCATATGGATCAAAGTCACATGTCTCATCATCAAGATCAAAGTCACGTGTCCCATCATAGAGTTCTGGAAACTATTCAAAATTGTGAAGCTATTTGTGAATTTACGGAGTATTCAATTATACAAATGGAAGGTTCTAGCCATAGAAAAGAGCAATTAAGATTGCTTAGGGACTGTGCAGATATATGTACTTTAACTGCTAAATACATTGCCCGTTGTAGCTACTTTGCAAAATCAATGGCTTCATTATGTGCACAGATTTGCGAAGTTTGTGGTAACCATTGTTTGCAGCACCCTGATGAACTATCGCAAAGGTGTGGTAAAGTCTGCTTGCATTGCGCACAAGAATGTCGTGCCTATGCTATGTCTGCATAGCTCCAAAAATTGAAAGAAAAGCAAGTATCGATAGAGGAGCAAATATTGAAATGAACATCAGTAGTTCCAAAATGATGACTTCACTTAGCCTCATGAAACTCCTCCTTTTTACCAGTAATTCGAATAAAAGCAGGTAACAATATGTTACCTGCTTTTTACTTTACATTGTAGCCATTTTACGACATTCTTCAGCACACTGACGGCAGATTTTAGCACACTCTTGACAATGCGCGTCTTGAAACTTCTCACATTCCATCGCACATGCTTCACAAATAGCTGCACAAAGTTGACAGAATTGTTTTGAGAATGCACTATTTCGAGACATGTAAGCCACTGATTGTAAACAAATTTCAGCACAATCATTCAGCGTTTGGAGACATTTCACTCTTGCTTGTACATCAGGTTCTTGTAAGCAAGCCGTTGTACATTCTTCACAAGCTCTTGCACATTTCACACATACTTCAATACAACTATCCATATTTGTTGGCGACATTGATAATACACCCATATTAAAACCTCCATTAAATGTAGTCAAGGCTATTATCTTCTATTCACCTTTTTTTATACAAAACCTGACATGATTATATATAGTTTTTCCTTTAGTAATTAAACTGTTTACTTTAGTGTAAGGGTTATCGCCACATCGTCATCAAGCTCAGATGAAATTGTATCCCCAAAACGATAAAATACTTTCTTTCATTGATTTTAACTTCATTCAGCAAATGCTTTTTGTACCGAAAGCTTGCGACAGGTACAGAAGTCCGCCACTTCTGTAAGTGGGGGATGAATGCAAAAAGCTCTCTGATTCAGTAGGGGTTCAAACCCCGGCTGAA
>NZ_JAETXM010000032.1 GCF_024494465.1 Bacillus sp. V3B
ATCAAAGGGAAAACATGGGTGGAAAGCTAACTTGCGAAGGGTGATGGAAGGTAATGGGAACGAGGAATAGTCTGGATTTAGAGTGGAAACTATTAATAGTGGAGGCAAAAAACTTGGGACTGACTGTTCAAGAAATTCGGGATTTTCTGTACAGTAAAAACAAGGAAACTCATTATCGTACATCCAGACCATTACTTAATTAGTAGAGCACTAAAAAGAAAAAGAGGAACATCAACGCAGTTTAGCACAACAAGTTATCCTCAAAGTACAGACTAGCCACATTTTAAACGGGCTAGTTTTTTTCGTTCACTCTATTACTTGATCATGTCTACTTTGGAGGGACTAGGTGATAACGGCTATTATTTCATTCATATAAGGATACAATAATTGCTGAACAACGGTTAAAAAGTTACTATAATGATGTGTCCTTTTTCAGAATATAATAAAGTATGAATAAATAAGTTTAATGATGGAAACAAATTCAAAAGGATAAAAAAGGTTTCGATCATATTGGGGAGGGAATTCTTTATGAAATTAGCATTTATTTCGGACATTCATGGCAATGCGACGGCTCTAGATGCCGTTTTACAAGATATTCAGGAAAGAAACGTTGATAAAACTTTTGTTCTCGGTGATCTATGCTATCGAGGGCTAGAGCCGAAACGATCACTTGAACTCGTTCAGGCCTTACAGACAGATGTTATCAAAGGAAATGCCGATGAATGGGTAGTTCGTGGTGTTCAACAAGGCGAGGTGCCAGATCCTGCTTTAGAGATGATGAATAAAGAACGTGAATGGATTGTTTCCCATTTAGATCATGAGAGTATAGACTATCTAAAAAATTTGCCAACTGAATTGAAACTGGAGTTTGATGGACTTAAGATACACGCCTTCCATGCCACGCCAACTAGTTTATTTGATGTGGTCCTACCAAATGAAAGTGAAGAATCTCTTGTGGAAAAAATGATGGATACTAATGCAGATGTATATGTTTATGCTCATATACACAAGCCGTATATTCGCTACATGGGTGGAAAATGTGTTATTAACATTGGAAGTGTCGGTTTGCCGTTTGACGGTTTGAATAAAGCGTCCTATATGATTCTTGATATTAATGAAAATAGCTTCCAAACTTCTATTGTCAGGGTTGGGTACGATGTAGAACAGGTGATCAATCAATTTAGAGAATCTGATTATCCAAACCGTGAAATGCTTATGAACATTTTGCGCGAGGCAAAGGTTTAAAGAAATCGGGTGCTAGGAACCATTCAGATAATTGGAAGACTAGACCTGTCAAAATAATAACTTATACATAATTCGCAGAAAAAGAGAAGGTTGTTTTTTAAACAGACAACTTTCTCCTTTTTATCTAAAATAGGCAAGATGACCTCTTCCGTAAGAAATATTCAGGGTATAAGCCGATGTGTATAAAGTCTCATCTTGCAAAAATTGGTGGAAGCGCATTGATTCTTTTGTGGAGGAGTAGAATAAACAATTTGACTCATTCATTTAAAACAAATTATTCTAATACATAGCATTAAAACGTAGCTATAGGTGTCAGGACCCCAGTTTTAGGTAGATAACTAGCTTATTTAAAACAAATTTTAATATTAAAACACGCATAAAGTTCTTTTAAAAGAACCGATGGTATATTATAATTTAAGCATAAGTATTAAATTTCCGGTTGTTCACGAAAAAAATTTGCTTTTTTCGTTCTTTATAATGAACAATAGAGGAGGAGCTAAGTTGAATACTGTTAATGATGCAATTGTTTACACACGGCCACAAGTTTTGTCCCATCAACCGATTCGCTTTGAAACAGCTCAAAGTTGGAATCCTGGAAAAGGGAATCTGGATCACTATGGTACAGGTGACGATGGAAAAAACTGGCCAGCTACTAATCCTAATCCTACACCGGGTGGAGCTGGTGCACCCGGCAATGGAAATTGAAGGCGTTAATTATTAAAAATTGAGGGTCAATGGGGTTTATACTATTGGTCCTCTCAACAAATTTTGCAATTACCCAAGGTGATCAAAATGAAGAAAATACAAACAAAGATTGGTACTCACCAAATCCAAATGTCTATCGACTCTAAAAGTTTTATTGATTTCATTCAACGGAGCTATCAATTAATTGAAGTAGACCAACTCAATCCCGACATGTATCTAACCATCAAACAAGGATACGGGGTCCCCTTTGTTGACTATCATGTTGATATTACGAAAGAAGCTGGAAAAATCTTTTATCACCGTGCCGATTATTTGATTGAAGCCGATACTGATTATCGTAACGCTACCATTTTTGCCCATGATGATTTTGCCTTAAAACATGCGATGACCAATTTATATAGTGCATTCATTGTTTATCACAATTGGGGTTTGCTCATTCACTCCTCCTGTGTAATAGAAGAGGAGAGAGCCCATATTTTTGCGGGACAGTCTGGAGCAGGCAAGTCAACGGCAGCTCGTTTATCAGAACCAAGACCGCTCCTTTCCGATGAAGCCACACTTATCCAAATTACGTCAAAAGCAATCATTGTTCATGATTCTCCATTTCGTAGCGAGCTGATGTCAAGTGAAAAAAAAGCCTGTGTTCCATTAGCTAGTATCCAGCTTTTACATCACTCACCCCAAAATAATCGAATGAAAATTCGCAAGCCAGATGCCCTAATCCAATTAATGGATAAAGTATTCTATTGGGGTTACAGTCCGGAGGAAACAAAAACCATTTTGCACTTATTAAGAACACTTGTTGATGAAGTTCCGACTTATGAGCTCTATTTTAAAAAAGATGATACCTTCTGGGAGTTGATTTCATAATGGATCAGTACATTCGCAAAAAAAATTATGAGACTACTAGCTTTGATGGTGAGTGGATTGTCTTAAATACAGATAACTACACGATAACCAGGTTAAATGAAACAGGCGGTTTTTGCTGGTCATTGCTTGGGGAAGCACAGTCCGTTCAGTCATTAAGTAAAGCAGTAGCCAGAAAATTCGCTTTAATAGAATTAAAGGATGTGGAGGAAGACATAGTTGCTTTCTTGGAGAATTTAATCGAATGTGGATTGGTTGACTATGCTAGTGTTTGATAAAGAAACGATCAAACTTTTAAAAAATGCACTTAAAAGGGATGGGTTCATTCAATTACCTGCGGTGGGAGATAGTATGTTTCCGTTTATTCGACAAGATGACCTTTGTCGATTTGAGGTATGTGATCCATCCCGTTTAAAAAAGGGACAGATCATTTTATTTTATTCTCAAACTGGGCAATTGGTGGCGCATCGTTTTTACTATAGAAAGGATATTAGAAGCGTTTTACATTTTGTTTTCAAAGGGGATACGAACTTAGGGTTTGACTTGCCTGTTCAAGCGGATCAATTAATTGGGAAGCTAATGATCATTGAAAAGTATCCTGCAACAATTGGGGTTAACAATTTTTCTGTAAGGATTTGGGGAAGGTTGATTTTGACATTTCCTGTTCTATCCGGTCTACTTAGGAAATATCTTAATTGGCGTCAATCGTTTCAACACTGGGTAAAAACGAGTAAATAATTAGTTATCCATTTCTATGTGAAAGATTAAATAGTATTTTTATTGGAGTTGTCCTATATGCCGATGAGGTTAAAACAACAATGGGATCAGATGGTGAAGTCATATTTTAAGATGAATGATATGAAGAAAACCTTTGTTTTATTAAAGCCATTTATTTTAAAACAATGGAAGGTTTATTTCATCTTGTTTATTTTAATGGTAGCAGATATCTTTTTTATGTTAGGCTTTGCCTGGTTTTTCGGTAACTTAACAGATGCTGCAATCCATAGTAATTTTGATCGGTTGAAACAGCTTGTTCCTATTGGTATTGGACTGACGATCACTAGCATTGTGACAAATTTTTTCGGTATTTATGTTGAGACGATTGCCTCCCATGGTTTAAAATGGGATTTAAAGGATTATTTGTTTCAGCATATATTACGATTGCCAGCCGGGACGACAGCTAGTTTACGTTCAGGTGATCTTTTATCCTACTTTACAAATGATATTCATAGTGTGGATGGACTCGCTGGTTCAAGCTTAATGAATATTATTCGCCTGCCAATTACCTATATCGCTGTTCTTATTTATTTGGTACAAATTAATTGGATTCTATGCTTGATTACATTGTTAATTGCTCCTTGTGCGGTTATAGGTGGGGCGTTATTTGGTTGGTTATTGAAGAAAAGTGGCCGTGAAATACATGAAATAATGGCAGATATAAACCACACCTTGAATGAAACTTTTCAGGGCTTTCAAGTGATTCGTTCATTCACGCTTGAGAAAACGATCTGTCGGACCTTTTCTCGTAAAAATAAAGAATATTTTCATATGGAACTGAAGAACGCAAAGTTGCAAGGCTGGTACTCTTCTGCTGGCTATTTGTTAAATTCGATTGTTTTTTTGTTCAGTCTTTGCCTTGGAGCCTATTTTGTGTCCGAAAAGACAATGACAGTAGGTAGTTTATTAACGTTTACGAACCTAGTGGGTTATCTTGTGTCTCCGCTTACAGGTATGGCGAGTCAATGGGCAAGTATTCAACGATCGGTCGCTGCAATTGAAAGAATTATTGATTTATTGGAAAAACCAGTTACTTCAAATGAATTACCATCGTTCTCTCCAGCGATTAAACAAGTACATTCTATTCAGTTTGAAAAATTAACCTTTTCATATGATGGCAAGAAAAATGTGTTTGATCAGTTTGATTTACATATCCCCGCCGGCCAAATCATCGCCTTTGTCGGTCCTAGCGGTGCTGGAAAGAGCACATTGTTTCATCTATTACAAGGATTTTACCAACCACAGACAGGAAGAATACGGATCAATGGTACGTCTATTGAAGAGTTATCTTTTTCAGACTTAAGAAGTGCCATTGCTCATGTTCCACAAGAAACCTTTCTATTTGGCGGAACCTTTCGCGAAAATTTAGCGATCGCACGGCCAGATATTCAAGAAGAAAAGATGATGGAAGCTTGTCGATCGGCTCATATTCATGATTTTATCATGTCATTGCCAAATGGGTATGACACACAGATTGGTGAGCGGGGTGTAAAACTATCAGGGGGGCAGAAACAGCGACTTGCGATTGCACGTGCCATTTTGAAAGATGCACCTATTTTATTACTGGACGAAGCAACGTCAGCCCTTGATGGTGAAACAGAATATCATGTGAAACATGCACTTGATGCGTTGATGCAAAATAGAACCACTCTTGTGATTGCCCATAGACTGTCAACCATTCAAAATGCCGACTTAATTGTGGTCATTGACGGTGGGAAAGTGGTGCAGATGGGTAGACATGAAGAGCTAATGATGAAAAAGGGCTTGTATCAGAAATTGAATGATTCAACATTTATTCGGAGTGAGCAGATGAATAAAATAGTTGGAGTATAGGAAAAGGAGAGTATGTTTTTGAGCATTAAGTTTCTGCCATTTTTATATGATCTTGAGCTAATCATGCCAACAGACATTCATTTATATGAAAAATGGCTCTTAGATGCCGATTTTCTTGAAATTGGACCTCAAGTTTATGCTATTTTACAACATCAAGGAAGATTAGAGGAAACTCCACTATTTTTTCGAGAGAAGTTAAAGGCGGAATTCAAGGAAATATTCTATCAAAACTTATTTATTAAACAACAAACAAGGGAGATTCTCCATCAGTTTGAAGAGTTGGAGATTACTGTTATTCCGTTAAAAGGAGTTATATTTGCTGAAAAGTATTTTGGACATGTAGGAGCACGGAGTACCTCTGATATTGATGTACTTATTAAAAAGAAAGACCTTCAACGTGCAATTGCATGTGTTCAAGAACTTGGTTTTCAAGTTGTGGGAGAGGAGATTGAGGAACATTTTCACTCAAGTTGCAGTAAGGTTTTACCAAACTCAGAGATTCCACTTACAGTAGAACTACATTGGGACATATTGCCGAATAACACCTCTACGTTGGATATTCAAGAACTTTGGAATGATTCACAAGTGGTTGAATCATATATTCATGTGAGAGAGTTGTCACTCTATCATACCTTTTATATGATTTGTCTTCATAGCTGGAGGCATAATTTGGATTCACTCAAGCATTATCTTGATATTATTCAATTGATTTATAGATATGGTGAAGAAGTTGATTACGAAAGACTCGTGGAAGACGCTACTTCACATAAGACACTGAAAAGAATGATCCGCACCTTATCTGTTGTTTATCAAGAATGTCCTTTTTTGGAAAAAATAAAGTCATTTCCGTTTAAAAAAGATTCCACCTTCTTAAGCTATGATGAGAAAAAAGGTCGCCTGGGTAGAAGCTTAAGGAAATATGCAGATTTTATTGATTATCAATTTTTGAACTTTGATACGGTGAACCATTCGATACATGCAGTGGTGAAATGGGTAAAGTCTATCCTCTAGAAAATAATCTGTTAAAAGTAATCATTTTCTGCAAAAAACATTCTTTAAAAAGAACGATTTATAGAGTATAATTAGATTAATAATTCAAAATTTCAAGGGATCCATATGGATTTTTCGTTCTTAATAAGGGAATTTATCGAGGAGGAAGTCCATCGAAATACTTATTCCATTATCTATCATTAATCAAATTCGCCCCGCCGAATTTGCGCCCGGATTTTTATCGAGCTCGCTCGATCAATTACCTTTAAAAAATCCGAGGCATCCGCCGGAGGCTTAACTTCATTCAGTCGGGGTTTGAACCCCCACTGAATCAGAGAGCTTTTTGCATTCATCCCCCACTTACAGAAGTGGAGGACTTCTGCTGAATGAAGTTAAATCTTGTAGACGCTTTTGTTACTTTTTGGGGCTTAGAGATCTCCATTATTTCTGAGCTGAATCCACTTATGGACAAAGTATATGAAATCAATCCTATTCTGTTTATTTTGATAAAGATTTCTCTATCACTATTTCTTTATCTATTTATTATCTTTAAAATAGTCCCGCAATCTCACTTTGCTAAGGGGATTACTGTGTTGGCAGTAGCTTCTTATACGTCCGTTTTCGGACTTCATTTCAGCTGGATTACTTTGGCCATTCAATAAAATGGATTGAAAAATAAGAAATAGAGTAAGAGGGATAACATATGGATTACCCCTCTATGAACTTTTTAAATTTCCACTAGTATGAAAAGAGGATTAAATGATTCAATAAATTAAAATAGTCTAAAGAATTATTGAATATCCTGTGAAATCATCGTCAGATCTGTCGCTGAAGTAGCGACTTCTCTAAAGGATGACCCTAACTCATTTGTTCTATTTAAAAATGAGACAAGTTCCTGTTCAATTTTTTGATTTTGAAGTTTGGCATCATCCAATGTAACGAGAATTTGTTGAAAGTACTTTTCAGTTTCTTCCATACTATTGTTTTCATTATTGACGGCTGATTTTATCATTTCAAGGGAATGCTCAAGTTTTTCAATTTGGGTATTGGTATTGATGGTAAGAGAAGAGACATTTGTGACAGACTTCTTCGTTTCTTCAGATAGTTTTCTCACCTCATCAGCTACAATAGAGAAACCACGACCATGTTCACCAGCTCTTGCCGCCTCAATGGCCGCATTTAAAGAGAGTAAATTGGTTTGATCCGCAATACCTGTGACAATTTCGACAATCTCCTGTGTTTGTTTTGAAATATCTAATAAAACTTGAACATCATTCGATATATCATTAACAGAAGAATGGATATTGGATAAATTGATAGCTTGTTTATGTAATTGCTCTTTTCCTTTTGAAGCGCGCTCTTCCGCTAATGTGGATAGCTCTGAACCTGTATTTGCAAGGGAAACAATTTCATTTGATTGTGCACATAAATGTTGAAATGAAGCATCTGTTTCTTCTGAAATGGCTGCCAGATTTTGTGAAGCACTAGCAACGTGCTCTCTGAGGGTTCTTTTTTCCTCTTCTGCCATCTCATTTATTCGATTCACTTCTTCCTCATATGCCTCTAATACTAATTGTTGTTCAAAATTCAATATTTTCGTAGCAGCTTTGATGGCTACAAGGCAATCCTCTTTAGTGCTTAAATTCTTCTCAATAATCGTAATAATAGAAAGGAGTAAGTCTTGAAATGCTACCATATACCATTTGGTAGGAAGTCCAATTTTAACATGGATATAAGCAATTCTTTTTCTTGTTTTAAGAAATTCCTCATCAATTATACCCGAAAACATTTCAAGGATATGTTGTTGTAGTGTCTTTCTCAATCGGTCTATTGAACTATTATCATTAATAATTGTAAGAAGTAATGGTTCATTTTCGAGGTTTCTGTAAAATTGATTTGTAATAAATTCAAGCTTTTCGCTTACAAATGGCTGTAAGGCATGGATGATGTCAAGGTCTTCTGTTGTAAGCCCTATCATTTTCATCTGTCTTTCAACAATACTACCTTCAGAAATATCTATTTTTCCAATGCCTCTTTCTATTTCCCATGCTGATTGCTTTTGTTTTTTAAAAAACATTGATAGCCACTCCCATCCTGCAATTTCTTATAAGTAAATAATACCATACTAATAGGGATAAATTACTTTTTATAGTGTGAAATATTCATTTTATTGTTTTTGGAATGTGGCTTTGTTTGTCCGTTTACTAGTGGTTATTGTGCTTAGAGTCTGTTAGCTATATGACAAGTGAGTAAGAGGACTTATGAACTAGACTTTGGTATTTAGAAGAAACGGAGCTGTCCTATAAGGTATCTAACATCCACAAAATGGCATTCAACTAGAATCATGTTCAATCTATTGATACTAGATCGTGTATGGTGGTGTCTGACACCTTTACTTTTGGGACAGCCCCGTTGTTAGTTCAGCTTTTAAAAATCGTAAAGAAAGGGAGTACGACAATTAACGATACTAGACAAAGAACAGCAAATGCTCCGCCTTTCTGTTTCTCCTTCCACAAGGTGATGGCAAAGCCAAAGGTATAAATCGTTATACTGAACAGAGTAACGATGATAAATAGATTTAACAACTCAATCCCCCATTTTCTTAGGTTTTTTAACTTGCTTGTAGTCAACTATTTCAATTTCTGGTTGTACGATAATGTCTGCTTCAGGAAACGATTTTACCCAATTGAATTTTTCGTATTCTTGAATGGTTCCAAAATACTTTCGGGCATAGGTGGATAAAGGGTATGGAGAACCCTTTAATTCGGTTTGTGATTTTCTTAAAAGCTCTTCGCTCAGGGATTTGGTATCTTTAATTATTTGTTTTTTTAGGATTTGCTGATTCTTCTTAGTTGAAAAGTTGACCATTGACGGGTTTGTCATGACTTGAATTTTTAAAGGGATTGTGATCGTAATTTTTGGCTTTTCTCCCTTTACATTCATTTTGACTTTAGTATTCTCTGTTTTCAGTATTCTAACTGCCAGCTGTTGCTGTTTGTCTGAAAAAGGATCAGGTATATTCACCAATATTTCGTCGATGTCCGTTGTGTTATCAAGAATATTGACGATGCGCGTCTCTTGTCCGGTCAGTTTATCAATCATTACGCCATTCTTGAAGACAGCCGAACCAATAAATTGTGTATCGTTAAGCTCACCTGATGCATGTAACTGTCCTGCAAGGTATTCATCTTCCCCTTTAATCTCAGGATTCTTTTCTTTTTCGGCTGATGTATACATCGCCAAAAAGAGGTCTGTTCCTCTCTCTACCGTTTTTAAAAAACGAAAGAGAGTAGAATCTGGAACAAACCCATTTTCAATGGAATGATCGATCATAAATTGAAAGAACTTATGTGGCCTTGTTTCCATTTTTGGCTTATTATTTAGTAAATAATCGCTTGCCTTTTCTTTCGATACTGCTAAATAACTATCATGACGAATTTCTCTATCCTTTGAGGCGTCGTATATCGTAGAAAGAAAATTTGGATCTTTTGCAAATTCTTCGGAAATAACAAAAGTCTTTAGTAGGTCATAACTAATATCACGAGAGACGATCGAATTAGCCGTACCTTTAGCGGTTAAGAAATCATTCGCATCAAATGTAACGACTGTTCGAGGACTTTCCCTTGAACCACCACCGCCTTGGACAGTTCCGACTTCAGGATTGGCAATTAACATTGTGACTTTGATTTTACCTTCTTGTTTAGAACGATCGATCCCTAGTGCGATCACATACGCATTATCTTCAAGTTCTTCACGATCCCAACAGCCTGTCAATGAACCTAAAATGACTAGAAACAACAATAATTTACATACTATTTTTGTTTTTTGCATGTTTAAATTCTCCTTTTAACAGTGCGACCAACCATAACATAATCGATATAATGGCAAACGTAGGACCAGCTCCATTTGTAATAATGGGTTTAAATCTCATCATGACGTCAATTGGTGTTTCAGGAAGGGTTCCGATCAATAAATAAACGGTTGCAAGTGATGGGATCAAGAATTCAAAATCCTTAATTTTAAATAAGTGACCGAACATAAGTGCATTTATGTACAAAAATGCTGCGAAACGAATAAAAGCCGCCATAATCCAAATGGGGAAAAATAGGGTTTCGATATTTGCCATAAATGTTCCAAATGAAATAAAACGAATGGTAACATGGAATGGAAAACCAATTCCTTTTAAGGATGTATCAAATAAGCCAATGAAAGTCAAAAGAGCCAAACTAATATGTAGGCTGACGAAAACAAAGGCAATCCAGGTGCCTTTTTGAAATTGTTTCATGGATGTCATGTATGGGATTAGCATAGTTAATATAAAAAAACTTGCAAAAAGTGTTAGGTTTTGTGTGCTTTGCTTTAAAACTTCAAGTTTTCCAGGCCCCCAAATAGGAAATATGGCTTGAAGATAGCTATGTTGAAGACTTAGGAATAAAACAATAAAAAAGGAAGTCACTGCATAGTAAATGACAATATAGGAAACGGACCCGACATGCTGGATGCCTTTTTTCGCACCATATGCACAAATAAACATTAAGAGGGCATAGATGATTAGATTAGGTGTCGTTGTAAAATAATACGTCCTAATAATATTTGTATATGTTCTTGTATCAAAAGAAAGGGCAAAGGAGTTAATGACGAGTATAAGAAGGCAAATAAGAAAACCTACGTATTTTCCAAGTACTTGTTGAATAACGGCAAAGAGATTTTTGTTTTGAAATAAAGACATGGTCTTTACTAATAAAAAGAGTGCTACAAAAAAGATTCCGCCTGCTAGGATGGGGATCATCCAAGCGGCACTTTGTCCTTCTTTATACAGTAGCGCTGGTGTATCTTCAGTTGCTTTCGCACCAACCATGAAAATAGCGATGGCTACATATTCACGAATACCAAGTTTTCCAGGTTGCTGTTTCATATATTCTATCCCTTTCCTTGTTTAGCCATATCTTTTGGTTTTAAATACCCAGGCCGAAATCTTTCTTTCATTGGGACATGTCGAATAATCAAGTCTTTCGATGAGAAGAAGTGCGGCGTCATGGGTGCAAAGTAAGGAGTGCCAAATGATTTTAATGAAACTAAATAAAAGAGTCCGGCAATAAATAAAGCGGTGATTCCATAAATGCCGATAAAGCTAGCTGAAAAAATAAACAAGAAACGGGTTAAGCGAATGGCAAAATTCATGCTCACATCACTGATAATAAAAGAGCTTAAACCGCTTAAAGCGATGACGATGATAATAATTGGACTAATGATATTGGCTTGAACAGCGGCTTGTCCTAAAATTAATGCACCGACAATCCCAATGGTTGGACCAATGGGGGAAGGCACTCGTAAACCCGCTTCTCGAATAAGTTCAAAGGCAATTTCCATAATTAAGATTTCAATTAAAGATGGAAAAGGGACTCGTTCCCTTGACCCAGTAATGGCCATTAACAAATCAGGAGGGATCATCCCTACATGAAAGTTTGTAACGGCAAGATAAAAAGCAGATGTAAAAAGGGAGACAAACAATGCCATTAACCGTAGAATCCGAATGAAATTCCCGTAGGGTGTACGCAGATAATGATCTTCTGGTGAATGGATCAATGCCCAAAAGGTAGCAGGAAGGACAAGGCAACCTGGTGAGTTTTCCATTAAAAGAATTATGTGACCTTCTTCGATGTAAGAGGCCGCCCGATCAGGCCGCTCTGTATATAAGACAGTTGGGAATAGGGATCTTGGTCTTTCCTCGATATGTTGTTCTAAGATGCTTATACTTGGAATCGTAGCAACATCAAGGGAAGCTAATTTATCTTTAATGGTTTGAAGCAGTTCAATATTAACGAGATCTTTTTCATAAACGAGAAACAGATCGTCTCTTGATCGTTTTGAAATAACCTGTGCTTCAACGATCAGGTTTTCATTTTTTATCTTTTTACGGATTAAGGCAATATTGGTGATGACTTTTTCGTTAAAAGATTCCTTGGGTCCTTTTACAATGACTTCATTTTCTGATTTTTCAATCCCCCGACCTTCAATATTAGTCGTTTCAAATAAATAGCATTGTCTATCTCCTTCTACAATAAGTGCTGTATTTCCATGATTAATCTCTTGTAGTATGTCCTCAATAACAGTGGCTGTCTTATAGAACGGGTGTGAAACGATATCTGGAATGCTCTGATGTTGATCTTCGTTTTGAATTAATTTTTCTGTAATTCCTTGCTGAATATCTGTTGCATTTGCCATCGTACTTAAATAAATAATAAAAGCACGGCGATTTTGGGAGCGGAGTGTTAATTCGCGAATTTTGACATCGATACTTTGTGGAAAACTATAAATCCTTTTAAAGGTCTCTAAGTTCTGTTCGAACTGTCTGCTTAATGGTTGTTTCTTTAGTTCAATGTCCTGTGCGGAGGACTGTTCATTGAATTGTGGATTCTTACTCAGTTTCTTAAGCAAAGTGTTTATTAACTGTTTTCTCATAGTCAAATTCCCCTACAATTTTTATATAGCTTTCCACAAACAGGGGTTTTTATGTAAAGTATGTAAAAGGACAAAATGATTTGCTTAAAAAGTATAGGGGCTAATGATTTGATTAGGACTAGGCAAATACTTTTCTTAGAAAGTGAAATACTATAATAGGGTAGTTGTTTGTCTTCTATCTATTTGAGAATAGAGTTTTAAGGAACCTAAAATGTGGAGATCAGGAGGGGGAAAATGAAAGATAAGAGGTTTAAGATTGCTCATAAGGAAGCCATTATTGGAGTTATTTTAGTCATGATTAATTTTCTGTGGTGGTATGGCTTTGCTTATGGACTGGGATCTGGGGACCCTGCGAAGTATCGATATATTATAGGTATGCCAGAGTGGTTTTTTTATAGTTGTGTGGTTGGTTCGATCATTATGTTCATCCTTGTCACTTTAAGTGTGAAATTCCTTTTTAAAGAGGTTTCTTTTGAAGAGGAAGATGGGAGTAGGCAATGAATATAGCTGTTATTCTACCATTATTCGCATTTTTAATTATTTTTTTTATGATTGGCATGTGGGCGAATCGCTATGTCAAATCGTCGAACAGTTTCTTACAAGAATATTTTCTTGGAGGAAGAGAGCTAGGCGGTTTTGTGTTGGCGATGACGATGATTGCTACATATGGGAGTGCAAGTAGTTTTATCGGCGGACCCGGGGTAGCCTATAAGACTGGGCTCGGTTGGGTGCTTCTGTCAATGGCACAGCTTCCAGCAGGTTATTTTGTGTTAATGGTATTAGGGAAAAAGTTTGCCATTATAGCAAGGAAAAATAACTATATCACGGTGATCGATTTTTTAAAGGATCGTTATCAGAGTCAAGTGATTGTCTTTATTGCAGCTATTAGTATTATTATTTTTCTATTCTCTTCCATGATTGCTCAGTGGGTTGGTGGAGGAAGATTAATTGAATCTTTAACAGGTTTACCCTATCAAACTTCACTTATTATCTTTGCTGTTTCAGTATCCATATATGTAATTATCGGAGGTTTTAGAGCAGTTGTATTAACAGATACGTTTCAAGGGATCATCATGTTAATAGGGACAATTATTTTACTAACTGCAACCATTGTCGCTGGTGGAGGTTTACAGGCAATCATGACAGAATTGGTAGTCGAGAATCCTAATCTAGTCTCTCCATTTGGAGCGGATCAAGAGTTAACTCCACTTTATATATCTACTTTTTGGATTTTAGTAGGTGTCGGGGTTGTTGGATTGCCACAGGTTTCTGTTAGGGCTATGTCTTACAAAAATTCAAGATCAATGCATCGAGCCATTGTGATTGGAACGTTCGTAATTGGATCCATCATGTTTGGCATGCATTTTATTGGAGTGTTGGCTCACACGATTATCCCAGGAGTTGAGATTGGAGATAAAGTCATGCCAACGCTGACATTGGAGGTGCTACCATCAATACTTGCAGGGTTCGTTTTATCAGCCCCAATGGCTGCGATTATGTCTACCGTTTCTTCTTTATTAATTTTAGTCAGTTCATCGGTTGTGAAAGATATTTATTTAAACTTTATTCGACCCCATGCAGTAGAGAACCAAATTAAAAAAATGAGCTTGTGGGTAACCACCATTATTGGAGTAGCTGTTTTTCTATTGGCGCTTAATCCGCCTGATTTATTAGTCTGGTTAAATCTATTTTCTTTTGGAGGATTAGAATCGGTATTTATTTGGCCTATTATTTTGGGGCTCTATTGGAGCAAAGGGAATAAATATGGGGCAATATCATCCATGATTGTTGGAATGAGTTCTTATATTCTTTTTGACCGTTTCGCCCCCAACGTATTGGGCATGCATACCGTTGTTTTACCTATTTCATTGTCACTTATTACTTTTGTAGTAGGAAGTCTTACGGTGTCAGGCACCATTCATGGACAGAATTAATCTATTTGTATGTGTCCAATGTACATTAGGGAGGTAAAAAGCATGTAGTCTAGTTCTTGAATGTACTTTTTTTGTCCATTGACAAATGCTAGCTTCTATACTATTTTTAAATTAAAATATTCTAACTTTTCTATTGTTTTAGGCTATTTTTATTAGTTTATACTAGATAAAATTTGAATTTATTACATAGGAGTACATTCTATGGACAAAAAAAGAGAACTAACAACGGCTATTTTACTATTGGCTGGGATATGGATTCTTGGTTTTACTCATTTTTCCTCAGAGGTTGTTGAACAGTTCTATAACCCACGTAATCATCTTTCCTTACATATTTTAATGGAATTAATTGCGATTGCGATTGCTTTTGCGATTGCGATGCAAGGGTGGATGATTTTCACACATACATTATCGAGACATCGTTTGTTTATTGGGGCATTGTTCTTCTTTATTGCTCTTATTGATATTGTACATGTATTGTCTTTTAATGGGATGCCTTTTTTTATTATGGAAAACTCTGTTTTGCGACCAACTTGGTTTTGGATTATTTCTCGATTTACCTTAGCAATCGGTTTATTTGTTATTCTCATGCAGAAGGATCGAGCGATTGCTAGAAAGTATCGCTTATATACATTCTCACTATCCTTCGTATCTATCATGGCCATTGTGGTAGTGGTTTATGGATGGGGGGAACATCTACCAACTCTTGTGGTTGAAGGAGTTGGTGTCACAGCATTAAAAAAAGGACTTGAGTATGTTTTAAGTTTTATCTTTTTAAGTCTAATGATCCTCCTGATTCAGCAATATCGAAAAGATAAGAATCCTTCACGTTTGATGTTAATTTCCGCTATCGGTTTCTCCCTTCTTGCAGAAATTATTTTTACTTTTTATCAAAGTGTCCATGATTTTGATAATTTTCTTGGTCATATCTACAAGGTGATAAGCTATTATTTTCTTATGAAAGGGCTTTATTCATCGACCATTGAGGAGCCTTTTCTAAAACAAAAAGAAACACAAGTGGAATTACAAAAAAGCGAACAGCGTCTAAATACAATTGTGAACACAGTTGCTAGTGGAATCCTAATGGTAGATTCGAAAGGTTATATTCGTTATATGAATAAAATGGCGGAACAAATTCTTGGTCTATCCACTAGTGAATTGCTTAATAAAAAGTTGAATGATCATAGAGAAAACTGGAAAACAGTAGATGAAAATTCATTCCCTTTCATTGGTTTTTATTTTGATCAAATTAAGAAAGCTGAACAAGATAAGAATCTTCTAAGTACATATATACGAAGGGATGGAAAGCAATTATTTTTATCGTCTAATGTTTCTCAAATGTATGATGAAAAAGGGAAGATCATCAATACGATTTACTCTTTCAGTGATATTACGGATTTAATGAATGCGCAAGAAAAAATTAATTATCTTGCCTATTATGATGAACTGACTGGACTTCCTAATCGTTACTTTTTTAAAGAACGAGTGGAGGAAGTGTTATTGCAAGTCCAATCATATAATGGGGTTGCGCTGCTATTAATTAATTTGAACCGGTTTAGAATTGTGAATGATTCATTAGGGAACGATGTCGGTGATATGTTTATTGGGATAATTGCTGAAAGACTAACTGAATTTTGCAAAGCTCGCAATCTCACTGTATCAAGGTTAGGCGGTGATGAATTTGCTATTATTCAGACAAATCCAGGGGATGCGGATCAGGTAGCCAATTTTGCCAAAACGATTAATCAGCTTCTCCAAAAACCATTAGTAGCGAAAGGATTTAAGTTCCACATAGATTCAACGATTGGTATATCGATCTATAATGATGATATTGTAAGGGGAGAACAGTTTTTACAAACAGCTACCATTGCGATGCATGAAGCAAAGAAAAGTAGTCAGTCCTATTTATTTTATCATCAAGATTCAAACAAGAAATTATATGAGAATATTATTATTGAAAATGAGCTACGTAAGGCAATTGAAAAGGAAGAGCTTGTGTTACATTATCAGCCACAAGTTCATTTGAACACAGGGAAGTTAATGGGCGTTGAAGCGCTTGTGCGTTGGCAACATCCAGAAAGAGGGGCGATCTCTCCAGGAACGTTTATTCCATTAGCGGAAGAAACAGGGTTAATTGTTCCAATCGGAAAATGGGTGATTGAAGAGGCTTGTAGACAAATGAAGTTGTGGCTTGAAAAGGGTTTTTGTTGTACCCGCATATCTGTTAATTTATCGATGAGACAATTTTTCCAAGAAGATTTAGTGGATACAGTGGCTGAGGCACTGTCTAAATCAAATTTAGAATCTCATTACTTAGAATTAGAAATAACAGAGAGTATGACAATGGATGTGGATCGTGCCATTTCGATGTTGAAGAGATTGAAAAAGTTAGGTGTCCGGATCTCAGTTGATGATTTCGGAACCGGATATAGCTCGTTTAGTAATCTTCATCTGTTTCCAGTTGATCAGTTAAAGATTGATCAATCCTTTATTCGAAATTTATCAGTTGATCAGGCGAACGAAGCAATTGTCGGTACCATTATTACGTTAGGACATCATCTGCGCTTAGAATTAATGGCGGAGGGTGTTGAAACAGAAGAGCAGGCGGAATTTCTATCAAGTAATCGTTGTAATGGTATTCAAGGATATTTAATTAGTAAGCCCTTACCCCCAAGTGAAATAGAAGTGCTTTTTTGTACCGATGTGCTTTATCATGCAAAGGTGACTAATTGACTCAAATCATAGAATAATATTGTTGTAGTAATGAAGCTGGGGATGTGGGAATTTATTCCGCCCTAGCTTTTCCTGTTTAATCGAAAAATATTCTTGTAATGCATGCGGACAGATGTCCTTTTTTCATTGACTGAAACCAAAAAAAGAAAGGGGAGTTTCTTGGTTAAGCTTGTTCACTTTGCCAACTATCTTCTAGGTCGTGTTATAAAGAAAAAAGGAGTATAAGTTTTTCACATTAAGAGGCAGTAAAACCATAAAGATAAAGTTATAGTGCTGATTAAAGTTATCAACAGATAAAATCTTATAACAACAGTATTCCACAATCTTTTCCACATTATCCACAATGTTTGATACAAATTAAGGTGGATTTATACACAAGATATAAGGATAAGAAAGGTACTTTTTATCCTTATTTTTAATTTTATTCACATTACCCACAAGTTTGTGGATAAAATTGTGCACAGTTTTATAACATCTTTCAGAAAAAATAGGAAGAGGCTGACACGTTTTGTCAGTCTCTTGCCTAAATTATATCCGTTTATTTTTTCTTTTTATGTTTAGCCCTTTGATCAGCGGCATCTGCCCGTGCTTGTGCTTCTATATCAGCATTGTCAGCTACTTCTTGTGAAAATTCTACATCAAGCCCATCAGGTACTATCGTTTTTTGTTTATTGGCTTTACCCATTACAAAAACCTCCTTCAACCATATGAGAAGATAAAAGACTAACTAGTTCCTTGGCCTATTTTACAAAGGGCGTTTATTATTTTTCTTTACTATACCCTCTTTGATTAGCGGCATTTGCCATTGCTTGTTCTTCCATGCTAACTTGATTATTCAGTTCTTGAGCATATTCTTCGCTCATACGATCGTATTTCATATTTTTGGGGACTTGTGGCAGTGATCCTTTATTTTTGTCACGTGTTTTATGACCTTGTGGACGACCCATTAGAAAAACCCCTTTCAACAAATAAAGTATGGAGCGTTAGCTCCATACTTTATTATGCTCAAGCACAAAATGAATATGAACTTTCCAAGAAATTACCTAATATTTTACTTTCTACCCTTCCGATCCATAAATCCGCCGGCACGGTCTGCCATTTTGAAATCACGTTGATACGTTACTGCTTGCATGCTAGATAAGGCACTTTTTTCTTTGTCTGTTTTTTTTCCCATTTGAATCCTACCTTTCATGAAGAGTTTTCTTTGTCTTCCTTATTTTTCCCTCGTTAGAAAAGATTCATACACGAAACTGCCTACCTTTTTATATTTCATTTCAAATATGGTTACGGAATGTGCTACATTTAAAAGGAGGTGAGCGTTCATGCCGATGATAACGAAAATAACCACTCAGAAAAAAAATAAAGAACGATACAATATTTTTACGGACGAAGGAAAAGGGGAACAATACGCTTTCAGTGTGGATGAAGCTGTCTTAATTAAATATGGGTTAAAAAAAGGCATGGAATTGGATGACTTCTTTCTAACAGAAATTCATTATGAAGATGATATTCGCAAGGCCTATAATCTAGCTCTTCATTATTTAACAAGAAGAATACGATCCGAGGCGGAAGTTCGTACGTATTTATTCGAAAAAGAAATAGATGCTCCAATTATTCAAGAAGTAATATTCAAACTGTACGAATACCAGTTTCTCAATGACGAACAATATGCCATTGCCTATGTACGGACACAAATGAATACGACAGATAAAGGGATTGTTTTAATTAGGCGTGAACTAAAAGAGAGAGGAATTAGTGACGTCTTAATTGATCAAGCGTTGGCAGAATATCCGTATGACGCACAAGTGGAGACAGCACGAAAGCTTTGTGAAAAAATAGTTGGAAATAATCGTAAGGATTCTGATAAAGCATTAAAACAAAAAGTAGAACAAAGGCTCGTTCGAAAAGGATTTAGTTTTGACATCATATCGCAGGCCATTGAAGAAACAAAGTTGGAAAGAAATGATGATCAGGTAAAGGCGTTGGCGTATCAAGCTGAAAAGCTTCAACGTAAATATGCAAACGATACAGGGTATGAATATAAGCAAAAAATGAAGAGTGCCTTGTATCGAAAAGGATTTACACTTGATCAAATTGAAAAATATCTTAGTCAAATTGATGAGTAGGACTGCTTTCTTTCCTTATTTTATTATTTTCATTATACTAAAATGAGAAAAGATGTTTTGCGGTAAAAGTGGAGGGGGATTTTTTATGCAACAAGAGAAAAGATATAGTCAGTTATCACAGTATGAATTAAATCAGGAGATTGCTGAGTTACATGAAAAAGCAAGAAGGGCAGAGCAAATGGGAATGGTTAATGAATTTGCTGTCTTAGAAAGAAAGGCAATAATGGCAAAAGCTTATTTGTTAAATCCGGATGACTACATTCCTGGAGATATTTATCAAATTGCAGGAGATCCAGGTGCTTATTTTAAAATCAATTATTTAAATGGTGTTTTTGCATGGGGTTTTCGATTAAGAGGTGGAGAGGAAGAGGAAGCACTCCCGATTTCGATGTTAGCGAAACTACAGCAAGGAGGCTAAAACCCCTCACTGTAGAAGTTGGTGGAATTCATTCTTTAAAATAAATGAGATGTATCACTGTCTCTGTTCGTAGATGCGCGCATTCTTTCTTGCGGATGGGTATTGATGGTTCCATCTGCCCGTCTAGAGGCATATTCCGCTTTTGCACGAGGTTCTCCCTCAAGTTTATTGTTATTTTGATTAGGGAAATTGGTTACTTTATTTCTCATGATTTAAAACCTCCCGAATGCGTGATAAGAACCGTGACCATACAGGTGTTGTGCCTTTATGATCACGTAAACATAGTATGGGTTATCTTAATGAAGGCTATGTTGTAGAAAGCTATTTAATATATGGAAAAAAACGAAAGCGATGTCGTCTAGGTGACATCGCTTTAGCTTGGGATAACATCTAATTTTTTTCGTAATTTTTCTTCACTAAAAATCCAGCCTGTATACGAAGTTTTAATATTTAAATCTAAGTCTAGGTGAACAACGGCTACAAACGGATAATAGTCCTTACTCCGATATCGTAAGTCAATAAAGCGGACTTCATAATAATGGTCATATTCATCGACTTCCCATCGGTAAACTGGAGAAAAGGAAAGAAAAGCAGATAAATTCTCATCTTTTTTTGCTGCATCCAAAACAGGAGTTTCCGGAACAGCGATACGATTGAATTGATCTAGAATTTGCACCTGATTATTTTCTGATCTTCCAACAAAGAATTGGTGGTGGTTCATCACAGCAATCTTCCAGTGACGAAACCTCATTGTAGGAGATATGATGATCTCAGTAGCATCAGGAATGAGCAATGATATTTTATTGTAAACCTTTCTCCTTGCTTGGAAACGAACGATATAATACATCACTAAAATGACATAAATAGTGCTAAATGTATAACCAGGATCTATACCAAATCCCCATAAAATGAGCCCAATAACGTGGATGCCAAAAATAAATGGATCAAATGTATTGATGACACCGAGTGCAACCCACTTGGCTGAGAAAGGTCTCAATGCTTGTGTTCCATATGCGTTAAAAATATCAACAAATACATGGAGAAAAACAGATAGAAATGTCCAAAGCCATAAATGTAGTAAGTTTGCTTCCGGAAACAAAGGGTAGACAACAGCAATAATGGCTAGGGGCCATAAAAGAACTGCGGGTAATGAATGTGTAATTCCACGGTGATTTCGAATATAGGTAGCATTGTCTTTAAACTTTAATACGGTATCAATATCAGGGATTTGCGAGCCAGCGACAACAGAAATTAGTACGCCTGTTGCGGTTGCAGAATGTCCAGCAACAACAGGATCAAGTGTAGATAACCCACCGAGGGCGAAACCCATTACAATATGTGTGCCTGTGTCCAAGGAAGGAACCTCCTTAATTAGGTATTTCCATTGGTGAAAAATAGATCTGTCCAAACAGCTGAATTCTTCTCGTTCAAAAGATAATGCAGTTTTTATTTGAACTGTATTTAATAAGAGTTTTCAGCTTTCCATACTATTAGTGTACCAAAGTATACGCTTTGACGCAGTTAAAAATATGTATTTTTAGCGATAATATAGAAAAGTTTTACATTCACCTAGTCTTTTATAGTATGTGATTATCATTTTGATTTAACACTTAATAATAGGACTTAATTTATGAACATTTAACATCACGGAGGAATAAAAGTGACAAAAAATAGTTTGAAACATATCGAAGGGATAGATCGTAGATCCTTCTGTCAAGATTTAATTGGTTGGTTTAATGAAGAAATGCGTGATCTTCCTTGGCGAAAGGATCAGGATCCTTATAAAGTTTGGGTATCAGAAATTATGCTTCAGCAGACAAGAGTGGATACAGTGATTCCTTATTTCAACCGTTTTATTGAGCAATTTCCAACGATTGAAGCTTTATCGATAGCAGAGGAAGAAAAAGTATTAAAGGCATGGGAAGGGCTTGGCTACTACTCAAGAGCACGAAACTTACATTCTGCAGTTAAAGAAGTTCATGAAAAATACGGTGGGCAGGTTCCTGATGATCCAAAAGAAATCTCATCATTAAAAGGGGTAGGCCCATATACGGCAGGTGCGATACTAAGTATTGCCTACGGAATCCCTGAACCAGCTGTTGATGGAAATGTGATGCGAGTGTTATCTCGTATTTTATTAATGTGGGATGATATAGCAAAGCCAGCATCACGAAAAATATTTGAGCAGGCTGTCAGGGAATTGATTTCTCATGAAAATCCATCCTATTTCAATCAGGCATTAATGGAGCTAGGTGCAATTGTCTGTACGCCAACTTCTCCATCCTGTTTATTATGTCCTGTGCGCGAGCATTGTGCTGCCTTTCATGAAGGTGTTCAAAATGAACTGCCAGTTAAGACGAAAAATAAAAAGCAACGTGCGGTGCATTTAGCTGCAGTTGTGTTAAAAGATTCCCATGGTCGTACGCTCATTCATAAAAGACATGAAAAAGGGTTATTGGCGAACTTATGGGAATTCCCGAATATAGAAATACACTTACCGTTTAAAGCAGAAAAAAAACAACTGAAGGAAGCGTTGAAAACAGAATACGGAGCAGACATTGAAATTGGGGAAATGGTTGGTGTAATCGATCATGTATTTTCACACTTAACCTGGAATATTCATGTATACGAAGGTACGCTTACATCATTAAAAGAAGAGAAAACGGATCTCAAAATAGTCTCTACTGAAGAAATAGACGTGTATCCTTTTCCTGTTTCTCATCAAAAAATAATCAAGCAATACTATCATAAATAGCTATAAAATGGTGTCAGGCACTACAAAAGACATTTGTTGTGCCTGACACTATTTACTGGTCGTTTATCTTTTGCGATTGTATATTTCTTCGAGGACTTCTCTATAAATGGTTTGTCCTTCTACGTTTAAGTACGGCATAATTTGCTGAAAAGAATGATGAAAAAATTCAAGTTCATCAGTATTCCAATCCGTTTTTGACATCATGGAGAGTTCAGTCATATCTCTCATATCTTTGCCATCATACATATGTGTTCTTCCTTTCTAAAGTAAAGTCATTCATTCTTACCATTATTGTCTTTAACTTGATTGCCATCTATACATGAAAAAGTTAAAATAAAAGATATTGAGGAAAAGAAAGGAAGAAACGATGACACAAAAAGTAGCACTTGTAACGGGTAGCAGTCGTGGGATCGGAAAAGCGACAGCACTTCGGCTTGCAAAAGAAGGATATGATCTTGTTATTAACTATGCGCGCAGCAAAACAGCTGCCCTTGAAACAGCAGCAGAAATTGAGGCGTTAGGCAGAAAAGCGTTAGTCGTCAAAGCAAATGTTGGTGACGTTGATAAAATTAAACTACTCTTTGAAACGATAAAAAATGAATATGGTCGTCTAGATATTTTTGTTAATAATGCGGCCTCAGGCGTTCAAAGACCTTTAATGGAACTTGAAGAATCACATTGGGATTGGACGATGAACATTAATAGTAAAGCTCTATTATTTTGCGCTCAAGAAGCAGCAAAATTGATGGATGTAGGAGGTAAAATCGTTAGTATTAGCTCTTTAGGTTCCATTCGTTATTTAGAAAATTATACAGTTGTTGGTGTATCTAAAGCAGCACTAGAAGCGTTGACACGTTATTTGGCAGTTGAATTGGCACAGAAAAATATTATCGTTAATGCTGTTTCTGGTGGAGCTGTTGATACAGAAGCACTGAAACATTTTCCAAATCGTGAGGAACTTCTTGCCGAGGCAAAAGAAAAGACACCTGCCGGTCGAATGGTCGAAATAGAAGACATGGTAAATGCAATTATGTTCTTATTGTCTGACGACTCAAGTATGATTCGAGGGCAAACAATTATCGTTGATGGTGGTATTTCTTTATTAGTTTAACTTCATTCAGCAGAAGTCCTCCACTTCTGTAAGTGGGGGATGAATGCAAAAAGCTCTCTGATTCAGTGGGGGTTCAAACCCCGGCTGAATGAAGTTAAGCCTCCGGTGAGCCTTTCGATTTTTTAAAGGTAATTTATCGAGCGAGCTCGACGACGGACAGGACGTCCTAGTCAGGCGAAAGCCACAGGATGTGGCTTTCTGAAGCGTGATAAAAATCCGGGCGCAAATTCGGCGGGGCGAATTTGATTGTTCATGCTATGTTCAAGATGATCTAAATCGTTGTTATTTTTTTGAAAATAATAATTTATTTTTTTGAGGATAGTCTCCTTCATGCTGGGATACATTAAAGAGCGTGGAGGTGATAAACATGGCAAAAAGACCAAATCAAACTCAATCTGGTACAAACATTCAAGAAGTGAGACAACAAAATGCAGGTTCAGCTGCTGGCCAAGGTCAACAAGGTCAACAAGGTCAATTCGGTACAGAATTTGCGAGTGAAACAAATGTTCAAGAAGTAAGACAACGTAACCAACAGGCTGAAGCAAATAAAGCGAAAAACTCCGGCCAATTTGGTGGACAAAACAGATAATTATTAAAACACAGCAAGGGCACTCTGAAATCGAAAAGGGTGCCCTTTCTATGTTTCCTTTGGAGCTTAGAAGACTTTTGTTATATAAAATACATATTATTTGATTTTCTTCGCTTCGACAAAAAGTTCTTTTATTCAACACAACTAGTCAAAGGATTGAAGTAAAACAAACCGAATACATAAGGATAAGGGAAATCCCACGGTTTTTAATTTGTACGAGGGAGAAATTATATAGGCGGGTGGTAAGTGTGAAAGAATTCGACCGTTTAGTAACTGAGCAAATGAAAACAATGGATCGACTTTTATTTTTACAAGGAGAATTAGAAAGATGTCAGGAAATTGAAACGCAATTGGGAGAGCTTCAGCAGGAATCTAAGCTTGAAAGTGTACAACTAGAAATTAAAAGAATGAAAGAAGAATTGAAGGAAATCCAACAAATATTTGAAAAGCAGACAGAGGAAGTTATTCGTTCTTATCAGGAAATAAATGTAACAGCAGGTTAATGGAAAAAACAAACTAAGCAATCGGAATTTCAAGTAAAAATGTAAAAATAAACAACCATTGGTGAATTTCAATGGTTGTTTTGTTTTAAAATCTCCCGTAAACCGTTATAATAGTAGAAAATAGGAATTGTTCTTTGTTGCCTGTATATTTACTAAGGAGTATAACTGTACTTATATTATGATGTTATATACATAAAAAATGAATTAAGGTTGCAAAGCGTCCGGTAATGAAAGTAGGGGAAATAATGGGCGTACCCATCGAAGGTGAACCAGTACAAATTCATAGCTTTAAACACAATGGGCACATCCATCGCATCTGGGACGAAACAACTGTGTTGAAAGGATCGCAAAACTTAGTTATTGGTGGAAATGATCGTACAATTGTAACAGAATCAGATGGTAGAACGTGGGTAACAAGAGAACCGGCCATTACTTATTTTCATTCTCAACAATGGTTCAATATTATTGGGATGTTAAGGGAAGATGGGATTTACTATTATTGTAATTTAAGTTCTCCATTTGTTTATGATGGAGAAGCACTTAAATACATTGATTATGATTTGGATATAAAAGTATTTCCTGATATGACATTTAATTTACTGGATGAAGATGAGTATGAGCGGCATCGAAAAGAAATGAATTATCCAGAACCTATTGATCAAATATTAAAAACGAATGTCGATACATTGATCCAGTGGATTCGTCAGCGTAAAGGGCCTTTTGCTGCAGACTTTATTGATATATGGTATGAGAGATATTTAACGTACAGGCGGTAAGTAGACTGAATGAAAAAATGTATAAGAACTAGCAGAAGTATAGAAGCCGTGTTCATGTGAGGAATGATACAGGTGATTTCCTTTGTCATTGGCTATATCGATACGCTAAATATCGAAAATTATAGACTGATATCATTAGACAAATCACCTGTTGATTGGATCAACAGGTTTTTATTTGAAGGAGAACCGGGTTGGATCCCTTTTTTAAAGAGAGGATTCTAGCAATAGAAAAGAAAGTGTAAGGTGGGGGAAACTTGGACAGTATACGACGTTATCTACAATTTGTAAAACCTTATCGCCTCCAAATCATCGTAACGATCCTTATTGGGATTATCAAGTTTGCTATTCCTTTATTAATTCCACTACTTATTAAGTATGTTCTAGATGATATCGTTGGAAATGATTTGCTATCAAAAGCGGACAAAGTTGATCAATTGATCATGATTATTGGGATTACGTTTATTATCTTTGTGATTTTACGACCGCCTATTGAGTATTACAGACAATATTATGCCCAGTGGACGTCAAGTAAAATATTATATGATATCCGCGATCATCTCTTTACCCATATCCAAAAGCTAAGTTTTAAATATTATTCAAACACTAAAACGGGTGAAGTGATCTCAAGGGTTATTAATGATGTGGAACAAACGAAAACATTTGTTATGACAGGGTTGATGAATTTATGGCTTGATCTTGCTACGATTATCATTGCTATTGCGATTATGATGACAATGGATGTGACGTTAACCTTTGTGTCGATCATTTTATTTCCTTTCTATGCTTTTTCGATTAAGTATTTTTTTGGAAATCTACGTTCCCTGACAAGGAAACGTTCGCAAGCATTGGCAGAAGTTCAAAGCTATTTACATGAGCGTGTACAAGGAATGCCCGTTATAAAAAGCTTTGCCATTGAGGATTTTGAACAAACAAAGTTTGATCACGAGAATCGCAACTTCTTGACAAAAGCGATCGACCACACAAAATGGAATGCAAAAGCTTTTGCTGTTGTGAATACGATTACTGACATTGCACCATTACTTGTAATTGGTTTTTCAGGGTATCAAGTCATAACTGGAAATCTTTCAGTAGGAGAAATGGTTGCTTTTATTGCCTATATTGATCGACTTTATAATCCTTTAAGACGTCTTGTCAATTCTTCAACAACTTTAACACAATCATTTGCTTCAATGGATCGAGTATTTGAATTTATAGATGAAAAATATGATATTGAAGACAAACCTGATTCAATAGAGTGTGATAATGTAAAAGGACATATTGTTTTTGATCGGGTTAATTTTTCATATGGTGATAACGATGAAAATGTACTGAAAGATATTACACTTGATGTTCATAAGGGAGAAACAATTGCCTTTGTTGGCATGAGCGGCGGTGGAAAGTCATCGCTTATCAGCTTAATTCCTCGTTTTTATGATGTAACGAGTGGAAGAATCCTACTTGATGATGTTGATATTCGTTCGTTTAAAGTTCGATCGTTAAGAGATAAAGTTGGTATGGTGTTTCAGGATAATATTCTTTTTAGTGAGTCAGTTAAAGACAATATTTTACTTGGAAATCCTCGTGCTACAGATGAAGAAGTAATCGAAGCGGCTAAAGCTGCCAACGCTCATGAATTTATTATTAATCTACCAGAAGGCTATGATACGAAGGTGGGCGAGCGAGGGGTGAAATTATCTGGTGGGCAAAAACAGCGAATTGCTATAGCCCGTGTGTTTTTGAGAAATCCACCGATCCTTGTGTTGGATGAAGCCACATCTGCCCTTGATTTGGAAAGTGAGCATCTTATCCAGGAAGCACTCGATAAACTGGCAAAAGATCGAACTACTTTTATCGTTGCACATCGCCTATCGACGATCACCCATGCAGATCGAATTGTCTTAATAGAGCATGGAGAAATTGTTGAAATAGGCAGTCATGAACAGTTGATGTCAAAACAAGGTCACTATTATAAACTCTTTCAAGTACAGCAGATTGATCAATAGACATGGAAATGTAATAGGAGCAAATAGAATTTTTTTCTAATTCATCCTACTTTGATGAGTATATATTAGTCGATATAAAAAGCAGCTGAATATTCAGATTCAGCTGCTTTTATTTAGTTATTCTTGGTCGTCTGATAAAGTGATTTCACTTTCTTTTTTATGATAGGATTGAAAGCTTGTTATTAATAGATCAAGATGCTCAATATATTCATCATAATCAACAATGGCAGAAATGACCTGCATGAGATGATAGTGCGTAATTTGATCTTCATTTGCTACTTGTGATTGAAAAGATAAAAACAAGTTAAAAAGCTCTCTTCGGTTTAAGCGGATATCTCCTTCATCAAAAATAACATGGGGTCTGACCTTTCCAATGAATTTAAGCATCACATGTTCATGATGGTGAATGAGACAATCTAACTGCTGTTGAATGATATTTTGTAAATCATCTGGAAGGCTCACAATTTCATTTTCGAAGCGATGGAGTCTTTTTAATGTATCTAATGCTCGCTTTAGAGTAGATATCATTTGCCGATAAATAACAAGCTTTCTTGTTTTGACTAAATTGTTCTTTTTAAAATAATTTCGCTCTTCTTTATACATGAGATAAAATTGATCAATTTTAATTAAGGAATCTTTCAGTTTTTCAATGTCATTCTTTAGTAATTTATGCTCTGATGCTCCTCGAATATTGAGACGAATCCATTTGGTTATTTCTTCGGTCGAGTTAGAAATACGGTGGTATAGTTTATTTTCATATTTAGGTGGAATAAAGACAAGATTGACAATAAAAGCTGAAAGTACGCCTAGCATAATGGTTAAAAAACGAATAAGGGAAAATTCAATAAAAGTATCACCAGGTGTTTCCATAATGGCGACTAATGTAACTAATGATAATCCAACCGCATTTTCTAATTTTAACTTTATACTGATTGTAATGACAATGATGGCAGCAAGGCCGATGATAAAGACATGGTTTCCAAAAAGTAATACGAAAATGACGGCAATTAAAGCTCCAATTGTATTTCCTTGTATTTGTTCAATGATGGATAAATAGGATCTGTAAATGGTTGGTTGAACGGCAAAAATGGCTGCAATTCCAGCAAATACAGGTGATGGTAGATTAAGCAATTGAGCGACAAGCAAGGATAATATGATTGCAATTCCCGTTTTTAAAATGCGGGCGCCTAACTTCATATGCTACGATTTCCTTTCTGTTAATAAGGGGTTTCTCTACTTTCATTAAACCATTTTGTATTATATTACACAATATGGCATGATTCAAAACAAGAATAATAAAATCAAAGAAAAAAACGTCCGCGCAAGGCGAACGTTCGTTTCCTTCGAAATTCTTTAGATCATTCAGTTGAAACAGAAGGGTCTGCTTGTTCTTTGACTGGTACAATTTGGATGAAATGTTCTTCCGGATTTTCAAGTAACGTAGAAAGCGAACTAGCTTCTTCTTGTTGTTCTTGTTTAACAAGCATCGCTATATATTGACCGAGTAACTCTTCAATATCGGCTATGCCTTTTTCAGAAAGAGAGGTGACAGAAACTTTTGCCCCTTTGGCGATTCTACGCGTGATCGCTTCTTTCGTTAAGCCCATTTCTGGCTGATGTCGTACATAGATAACACCGCCGGTCATACCAGCACAAATCCATGGACCTGGGTCACCAAGAACTAATCCTCTTCCATTTGTCATATACTCAAAGGCAAAACCTTTAATATTTGCATTTACCCCGATATTTCCTGCTTCGTTTTCAGGAATTGGCTTCTTCACTTGACCACCAACAATCATGTCAGCACCTGAAAGACGAATACCTGCCCTAGCATCAGCATCTCCTTGTGCTACAAGCAGCCCTTTTTGTGCTCCATAACCAAATCCTTTTCCAACAGATCCGTTGTAGTAGTTTCCATCTTTACCTTTTGATTTAAAAATAAGGATTTGACCACCGAAAGAAGTTTTTCCAATTCCATCTTGTGCCCCACCGTTGACTTCGATATGAATACCTGAGCTATTATAAGCTCCAAGTCCATTGCCTGGAATGGAACCATTAGTATATTTTAGATGAACAGGTGGCAACTTTTTATACGAGCCATCTAAGCGATTACGAACCCGGTGGCATGAGACACGACTTCCTAAGACACGTTGTTCAGACGTAACACTTTCGTATTCCCGTGATTGATTAAGATTTTCAACAGTATCATCCAAATACTCAGCACCAACGGCGATTTGAAGCTGACTTTCTTGTGTGGCTTCAGATGTCACCGTATCGTGTGGATGAAACTGACCAATTTCAAGTGGCTTTAATAAATAAGTAAGGTCTAGTCTGTCTTTTCCACTTGTTTGTTCTAATAGATCCGAGCGTCCAACAGCATCCTGCAAATGTTTTATACCAATTGAGGCAGCTACTTCTTTTAGTTCATTAGCAAAAGCTGTGAATAAACGGGTGAGACCTTGAACCGCAAGTTCATATTGTCGTGGAACAAATCTTCTTAATCCATGTTCCTTTGCTTGTGCTTCTGAATCAATTTGTGTCGCAATCCCGACATGACATGTATCTAAATGGCAGCCACGGCAGGTAGTACAACCTATCGCAACCATGGATAATGTTCCAAAGCCGACGCGATTTGCTCCTAGTAGCATTACTTTCAATACATCTGCCGCACTTTTGATTCCTCCATCACCCCAAATTTCAACTTGATCACGTAGACCTGCTTCTAATAGAGCATTGTGGGCGGCCTTAACTCCAATTTCGACAGGAAGACCCACATGTTGAAGGGCATGAATTCTAGCAGCTCCTGTTCCACCATCAAATCCGCTTATGGTGATAATATCTGCACCTGCCTTAGCGATGCCGACTGCAATTGTACCGATATTTGGCACAACGGGTACTTTTACAGCTACCTTTGCTTGATCATTAGCTGTTTTTAATTCATGGATCATTTGTGCCAAATCTTCAATGGAGTAAATATCATGGTTGTTAGAAGGTGAAATTAAGTCAGATCCAACGGTAGCATTTCTTGCCTCAGCTATTTTTTCAGTTACTTTTGAGCCTGGTAAGTGTCCGCCTTCACCCGGTTTCGCACCTTGCCCAATTTTTATTTCAAGTAAATTCGATGAGTTTAATAGTTCGGCATTGACACCAAATCTTCCAGAAGCAACTTGCTGTCCGCGAGTGTTTGGATATTTTCCGAGCATATCCTTAATTTCTCCACCCTCGCCGTTTAAGCTAATCATATTTAATCGGTTGGCTCCTTCAGCATAGGCTCTAAAAGCAGTTTCATTTTGTGAACCAAATGACATCGAAGAAATGACAAATGGAAGATTATGCTGTCCCACATGAAGATCTACATCCATGGGTGAAATGGGTGAACTAGATACTTTGAAATTCGTTAAATGACGAATCGTTGTAGGGTTTTGTTTTTCTTGTTCCGTTATTTTCTCACGATATCCAGCATAGTTGCCAGTTGAAGCTACTTCACCAATTGCCTTCCAAATTCGTGGAAACAGATGAAAATTCTTCCCTATGCGTTCCTTTTCATTATGATAATCTTCTGCACGTAACAGGGCATCCTCTTTCATAGCAGTGAAATCATAAGTTAATTCATTAGAACCAAGAAAGTTGGTAATATTCAAATAGTTAGCCGAATTTTCATGGAGTCCTATGCTTGAGAATAATCTTCCGTATCCCCGAAGTTCATGAATACCGATTGTTGAAATGACCTTTTCTAGACCTTTAACAAGGGCCGAATATAAATTAACAATTGGTTTGACCTTTTCTTCCATCACCGTCATAAACATATAATATGGACTAATTAAATCGGCTCCTAAACCGAGGACTGTGATGATATCGTGTAAAGAACGGATTGAAGCAGAGCGTAATAAGAGCGAGCAATCTCTACGAACGGAATTTTTGACGAGTGCTTGATCAATGGTTGATGTGACTAAATGGGGATCAAGCCAGTAATTTCCGTTTTGGTGTGCCCCAGAATCATCCAAAATAATGAGTGATTTCCCTAGTTTAACAGCTGTAACTGCTTCATCAGAAAGTCGCACTAATGCATCTTCGATCGTTTCCTCTTGTTGAAAAGTAAGGGAGATGGTTGCAACTAGATTGTTCTCCTGATAGTGATGAATTAATTGATCATAGCTAGGCTGATGAACTTCATGAGAAACTTCAAATCCAGCTTTTCCCTCTATTAAAATAGGAGTTTGTAATTCTACAGTTAGGGCTGTATCTTCCTGTTGAAACAGAGAAGGTCGTTTCCCAACAATTACTCGAGTTGAAAAATGTTCTGTTTCTCGATCTCTATCAATGGCAGGGTTCGTAACAACCGCAACGCTCTCTTTTATAAAATCAGCTATGTTTTTTCGTTCTGGATTTAGAGCAGCTAGTGGTGCATCATGTCCAAGGGAACGAATCGGTTCAGCCCCTTTTTCTGCCATTTGTTCGATTAATTGGATATGATCTTTTTCCCAGCCGAATGCTCGATATTGTCCATTATGGATTTTATTTGAATGATTAAAAAGTTGAACGGTATTGTTGAAATTCGGTGGGTCTAGCCGCCTTCTTATTCCATCTAATCGTAACTTTTTAGAAAAGCGATCATACACTTCTATTTGATAGTTTTCTTGATTAAAACATTTTAATTGAGCACCCACCCATCTAAAGCCAACCTTTTCTCCGGGAGCAAGTGGTTTTGGTTCATTGACATATTCACTTGATGGAACAATTCCTGGTTCAGACGAGAATAAGTAGGAACTTTCTGTTTCCAGCATCCATAGTGGGCGAAGTCCTAATGAATCTACGCTAAAAACAGCTTCATCACCAAAGCGTGAAACAATGCCAGCGGGGCCTTGAGCAAAATGTCCCCAACCTTCGCGTATATAGGTATACAAATCTTGGAGATGGTCTGGATAAGCTTTTATTTCATTAATGATTGGAGGGAATAATAGATCAAGAGCTTCAAATAATGAATATCCATCACGACAAATAAAGGTTTCAATTGTCCGACTTAAGTCTTGCGAATCACTCGCATTCTTCACTAGTGGGACGCCAATCATTTTTGCTTCATCTCTTAATTTTGCAATTGTATTAATCTCTCCGTTATGACCGAGAACACTAAAGGGTTGAACACGAAAAAAGCTCGATAATGTATTTGTTGAATAACGGTTATGGCCAAGTGTGATCGCAGAAGCAATGAGTGGGTTTGCTAAGTCATCGTAGTATTTTGGCAGAATATCACCAGCACCCATTACTTTATAAACAGCATGATACTGACTTAATGAGGCCACATGCACATGATCGTCTTGTTCTAATTCGAATGTCAAGTCGAACAGTGCTTTTGATAATTTCTGTCCACTTAGACGTGAAGTACAGGCAAATTGAAGGAAAATGGGATTTTCTTGAATAGCGATTGGACCAAGTGCAGCGGAATTAGTCACTTTGTCTGAATGAAATAACACAGTAAATAGAGAGTCTTCAAGTTTTTTGATGAGGGATGATTTAATTGCTTCAGCATCTTTTGTTCTCGTAATAAAAATATGACCGACAACAAAGTGATCTTTTTCTGCCTCTTGAGGATTTAAACCTGCTTTTTGTAATTTTTCTTTCCAAAGAGTACGTGGGATATCGATATGAACACCAACCCCATCGCCTTCTCCATTAATAAAACCAGCACGATGGTTCATTGTGACCAAGGCATCTATACAATTCATAATATTTTCTCTTGTCGGGATTTTTCTTTTTTCCAGACAGGCCACAATCCCACATGCATCATGTTCTTGTCTGTTGAAATCCCGAAAAATGGAAAGGCTATTGTTTTGTGTCATCATGATTCGGCTTAAATGAATGACGTTCCTTAAGCCGGTTCACCTCCTGAATAAGAATTGGGATCCGACTATTCTAATGAGAGCCAGATTGTCGATTAACATTTTGTATATGACCTTTAAAGAAATAGAAGTGAAGACTATGATGTGATTTATTCAGGGCATAGTAAAATAAACTTACCGGTAACCAGTAAGTTTATTTTATCATATGAATTTTCAGAAATCAATTAATTATGCAAATATTGGAATAAGTCAATTTCGTTAACAAGCCATGAGATATTTATTGAACTTAATATGGAAGCGTTTTCATCTAAGGGAACATAAATAAACGGAAGCTCTTTAGCTTCCGTTATGTATATTTATTCAATTCATAGTTGGGAAAATGCATTTTCAACAGCATGAATTGTGGCATCAATATCATCTTCCGTATGGGCAATGGTTAAAAACCATGCTTCGTATTTGGAAGCAGCGAGATTGATACCTTGATTTAACATAAGCTTGAAAAATCTTGCAAACATTTCTCCATCTGTTTTTTCAGCTTGAGTGTAGTTTTCAATCTTTTCATTTGTAAAATAAACGGTTAATGCACCTTTTATACGATTGATCGTGATTTGAACATCATGTTCTTTAGCCGCTTTTAAAATTCCTTCTTCCAGTCTCCTGCCAAGCTGATCTAAATAATCATATACGCCGTCTTGTTTTAATACTTCAAGACAAGCGATACCAGCCAAAATAGAAGCAGGGTTTCCTGCCATGGTTCCAGCAGAGTATGCAGGACCTAGTGGTGCAACGTGTTCCATAATGTCTTTTCTACCACCATATGCTCCAATAGGGAGACCGCCGCCGATGATTTTTCCCATTGCAGTTAAATCAGGAGTGACGCCAAGTAAATCTTGGGCACCGCCATACATAAAGCGGAAAGCTGTAATGACTTCATCATAAATAACCAATGCACCGGCCTTATGTGTCAACTCATTGACTTGTTCAAGGAAACCAGGGCTTGGTTCGACCATGCCGAAATTTCCCACAATCGGTTCAACGAGTACAGCAGCAACCTCATCTCCCCATTTTTCTAATGCCTTTTTGAATGGTTCGATGTCATTGAATGGAACAGTAATGACTTCTTGAGCCATGCTTTTGGGAACACCTGCTGAATCTGGTATTCCGAGAGTAGACGGACCAGAACCAGCTGCGACAAGTACGAGATCCGAATGACCATGGTAGCAACCAGCGAATTTAATAATTTTGTCTCTTCCTGTATAAGCACGAGCGACACGAATGGTTGTCATGACTGCTTCTGTACCGGAATTGACAAAACGGACTTTCTCTAAAGCAGGCATGGCCTCCTTGAGCATTTTAGCAAAGGTCACTTCATGTAGAGTAGGGGTTCCGAATAAGACACCAGTTTCAGCTGCCTTTTTAATCGCTTCTGTTATATGTGGATGAGCATGGCCAGTAATAATTGGACCAAAGGCCGCTAAATAATCAATATACTGATTTCCATCTACATCGAAAAAGTAAGCCCCTTGCCCACGTTCCATCACAATGGGAGAACCTCCACCTACTGCTTTATAAGAGCGGGATGGACTGTTCACACCACCGACAATATGTTCGAGTGCTTCCTTATGTAGCCGTTCTGAATTTGTAAAATGCATATAAAAACCTCCTTTTGAATTCTGCTTCTATATTTTAGCACTATTACCCATCCTATTGATGATTTGATTTATTTTGATTATTTAGGAGAGCTTTTTGAGGTGTTGATTTTAATGAAGGAGTAGCTGGTGGTTGTTTCTTTTCTTGAGGTTGTTTTATAGGAGTGTTTGGCATATAGATATAATGACAAATACTAAATATTTGTGAGTGTTTTATGAGTGAACATGAAAAGAGGGAAGACATGTTATACTTGATTTCATTTGTTTTCACGATTTATTGTATTCTAATGAGCTTGAGAACTATTTTTATCCCAAATACGATCAAAGGAAAACTAGTATCAGTTGAGAATTTTCTTTATTTAACATTTGTTTATATTACAATCTTGCTTGGTTTTGGATTAATCTATATTTTACTTGAGACGAAGGGACATGAAGTGTTAATTGAACAGTATTCAACCCCATCAGAAAATTTTATTGAACGACTTGGGACCTATATTTATTTTAGTGCAGTGACTTTGTTTTCAGTTGGGTACGGTGAGATTGCCCCGATTGGAGTTGGACGTATTATTGCTATGATTGAAGCATTAATAGGCTATACGATTCCTGCTGCATTTGTGGCAAAAGCTGTATTTGATCGTGAGCAGAAATAAGTTCCTGTTGTGTTAAAATGGTATAATAGAATTCAGATAATTTGTAAGTAGATTATCGCTAATCATCGTGTTATAGTGAGAGAATGGGAAAATAAGGTCATCATGAATTGAATACAAGTAGGAGGGATGAAAATGTCAACACTTACAGGTCAATTGGCTCCAGACTATGCTTTACCGGCAAGTAATGGACAAACTGTTCAGTTATCTGATTTTCATGGAAAAAATGTGGTGCTTTACTTCTATCCGAAAGATATGACACCAGGGTGTACAACGGAGGCATGCGATTTTCGCGATCGACATGAAGATTTTTCTGAACTAAATACTGTGATTCTTGGTGTAAGTCCAGATCCAATAAAAAGGCATGAAAAATTTATTGAAAAACATAATCTTCCATTCTTATTACTTGCTGATGAAGAAAATGAATTGGCAAAAGCGTTTGATGTATGGAAGTTGAAGAAAAACTTTGGTAAAGAATATATGGGCATCGAACGCAGCACATTTATTCTCGACCCTGAAGGGAAAATAGTAAAAGAATGGCGTAAAGTAAAGGTAAAAGACCATTCGAACGAAGTTTATACATTCATTCAAGAAAATCTAATGTAAACAAAAAAAGCCCTGTTACATCGCTGTAAAGGGGCTTTTTTAAGCTGATGATCAGAAAAAAATTATCGTTCTCTAAAAAAAGATAAATATACTGTAGCCTTTATCCTTTATTATTCGTCTATTTATATTAAGTAGTAGATCATAATCATTAATTTTTATATGGTGATAAACATGAGACAAAGAAATATTTATATTCTATTAACGGATACAGGTACATGGTTTTCGAGAATGATTAAATGTTATACAAAAGCTCCGTATAACCACGCCTCCATTTCCCTTGATGAAAACCTAGAAGAACTATATAGTTTTGGTCGAAAAGTGTATTATAATCCTTTATCTGCCGGTTTTGTAAAGGAAGGAGTTGATCGTGGAGTCTTCCTCTATAAGAAAAATACAAAATGTATCATTTATAAAATGGTTGTAAGCGAGTTGCAATATGATATTATATTAAAAAGCATCGCACAGTTTAAGTATTTCGAAGATCAGTATCGATATAATTTACTAGGTGTGATGGGGATTGCCATGAATAAAAGGATCATAAGAAAGAATGCTTTTACTTGTTCGCAGTTTGTTGCTTCTGTACTAGTTGCGAGTGGCATACATGTGTTTGAGAAGTATATTGAGTTGATCACGCCGAATGATATTACAAAAATTCCTCAATTGCAGTTAATTTATGAAGGGAAATTACGTGATTATCATCAAGCGAAAACAGCGATATATAATCCGGATTTATTTGATTGGAATCAGTATAAAGCGAATTTTTAACGAAAATAAATAGAAATTGAAATTATAATTATTTTTATACGCCCTTTTTGCATTAAGCAGGCTATTGTCCATTCATTTATCCAAGTTTTGAATACCCTTATATTAGGGCATACCTCCTCAGATATTTTTAGCAGGTTGAGCATTCAACCTGTTTTTTTGTGGGCAAAATTAATTCTCTAATAATACATAGGTGTTATGATAGTTAAAAAAAGGTGGGGAGAGTTATTTATGAAGATTGTTTCATCCATTTTTCCAAATGAAAAAATTCAAGAGGATATAAAAAAGGAATTTCCAGAAATAACGTTTGAATTTTATAAAGGAATGAAAGCGGCGGAAGAGGCTTTTTATGATTGTGATGCTTTTCTTACATATGGAGATGACTTAACGGACCAGCATATCCAAAAGAATCATCAGTTAAAATGGATTATGCTCATGTCTGCTGGATTGGAGAAAATGCCATTAAAAGCAATTGAGGAAAAAGGGATAATTGTGACGAATGCTCGTGGGATTCATACAATCCCGATGGCTGAATTCACCATTGGTTCTATGCTTCAATGGGTGAAACAAACAAAAGCGCTGTTGGAAAATGAGCAAGGACAAGTTTGGGATCGAAAACTTCAAATGGGAGAGTTGTGTGAAAAAACAGTTTTAATTTTGGGAGTCGGAGCTATCGGTGGTGAGATAGCGAGGCTTGCGAAAGCTTTCAGGATGAGGACAATTGGCGTAAACCGAAGTGGCAAAGCGGTGGAACACATTGATGAGCTATTTCTTATTGATCAATTGATGACGGCTTTACCGAAAGCAGACTTTATCGTTTCTGTTTTACCGAGTACAGCTGAAACAAAGCAGTTATTAACGAAAGAACATTTTACAACAATGAAAGATACGGCTGTGTTCATTAATATTGGTCGTGGGGATTTAGTAGATGGGCAAGTGTTGCAACAAGCATTGGAAAGTAATACAATAGCACATGCCTTTTTAGATGTTTTTGAAAAGGAACCATTAGAAAAGAATCATCCTTTTTGGCATATGAAGAATGTGACTGTTACACCTCATTTATCAAGTGTGGGAAAGAAGTATTTACCAAGGTCATTTACTATTTTTAAGCATAACCTATCTGCATACTTAAATAAGAGTGATGATTATATTAATTTGATTGATTTACACAGAGGGTACTGACAAAAAGTAAAATAAGAGGTAACATAGAAAAGGTTTTCATTTTGAGCGAAGGTGTACTAAATATGATCAACAATGTAAATAAACCATATAGATAGGGTAGTTATATTGACAAAAGTGGTAAAAATTCGTACACTATTTATAACAATTATAAACTAATAATATTTTTTAGAAAAGAGGTGTATGACGGTGGAACAAAATCAGTTAAAGGAAGCACTCGATACCTTAAAGGAAACGCGGGTTCGCATAACCCCACAACGTCATGCGATACTCGAATATTTAATAAGCTCAATGTCACACCCAACTGCAGATGATATTTATAAAGCCTTAGAAGGAAAATTCCCTAATATGAGTGTTGCTACAGTTTATAATAATCTTAGAGTGTTTCGTGAGGTTGGTCTTGTTAAGGAGTTGACCTATGGTGATTCATCTAGTCGTTTTGACTTTGTTACAACCCAGCATTATCATGTGATCTGTGAAAGTTGTGGTAAAATTGTTGATTTCCATTATCCTGGACTGGATGAAGTTGAACAGCTTGCGAGTCACGTAACAGGATTCAACATTAGTCATCATCGGATGGAAATCTATGGTTCGTGCCCAGATTGTTCGACAAGAGAAGTACACTAAGAAGTGTATCAAATTAATAGTAAGTATCATGCTGATGGTTGATAACTATCGGCTTTTTTTTGTTAGGATTTGTTAAACAATATTGTTGATGCTTTAAATGTCTTTGGTGTATGCGAGTGGTAGCTATTCATTAGGAATCTATATACCTCTTTTAAATAAATGCAATCTTTGCACCAGAACCATCATTTCATATCTGTCATTTACGTTGTTAGCTTGGTGGGTATGTGGTGGTACCCCTACATGGTACAGAAGGGTTTTTTTTATATTCCCTATTAATTAACGAATATACTAGATCTTTATATACAATATTTCTTTTCCATAGACACCGTTGTACTATATCAATATATGCAACGATGCCTATGCAAAAGAAAGGGAAATAGGTGAAGTTTTTATATCAGAATGAAGAAGAAGATCAATGACCTTCTTCTTATGCACTTAATAACCGTATCCCACTGCTGCTGCTCCCACGATGATGAGTAGAATAAACAAGACAACGATTAACGCAAATCCGCCTGCATAACCAGACATCATAACACCCCCTTTTTGTATTTTTTAAAGATGCTTACAGAACTTCTAAACATCTTTAATATAAATATATTCTTAAATGGTTCGAAATGATTGGGTAAGTTTAACAAGATAGTTGCCTTTTTTAAATGGATGTAATAAAAAATATAGAGAGAAAGCGATATCTCCCTGTTCGAATCATATTTTTGTAAAATCCATTGTATTAGCTAATAACTGAAACATACACTTATTTCAAATATATGTTAGGTCTTTTATCCTATACTGTAAAAATGAAGAATGGATCTTCAAAATTACTTTTTGAAGATCCACTCTTTTTTTGTTATTTTTAGTAAAAACGACGGGACCTAAATCCGTGGTGTCCAAATCCATGATGCCCGAAACCGTGTCCAAATCCATGTCCAAAAAATGGCATACTTTATCACTTCTTTCTCAATAATTTTAATTAGTAACCGTAACCTACAGCTGCCGCTCCCACAATAATCAATAAGATAAACAAGACAACAACTAACGCAAATCCACCTGCATAACCAGCCAATGTAGCGCCGCCTTTTTGTTGTATATTAAGATGGTTAGAATGTATCCAAATATCTTTAATATAAAGATATTCTGAAGTGTTCCGAAATGATTGGGTTTATTAAACAGGATGTAAAAATTAAAACACCTTTAAAAAGTCGGTATAAATAAACATCCATCAGCGATTACTCCCAACCATAGGATGAAAAAGTTTTTACAGAAAAAAGAGAAGACCTTTAAAGGGCCTTCAAAAGTAATGTGAGTTAGACACATAATCAATTATTTTATCAGTTTTAGGCGAGAATACCCCTTCCTCAAGGAATGTGAAGGGAGTTAGCCCAATGAGTAGGGAGGGGATGAATCGCC
>NZ_JAETXM010000033.1 GCF_024494465.1 Bacillus sp. V3B
GTGGAACAGAAGATCAATCAAAGATGTTGTACACAGATTCTTGTTTAAAAACAAAAAAAGAAAGGTAATGCCTTCCTTTTTCATTTAAATGGACTGTGGAGAGCTTTGTAAGGCTTCTTTAAGTACATAAGAACCCCACAATGCTTTAGCGATGGGAGTAGTCAGGGATAAATGGTAGTGTGAACCTGTAAATAATGGTATAACTGGAACCGTTCACTTTGCACATTAGTTTAATTATGATTTAGCCTCTTTAGATATATTTATTGTGCATCAATTAATAAAAACATTTTGCTTTTCTATCCTTCATCCAGTAGAATTTTCTTTATCGAAAATTAAATGAGGGAATTATGATGAAAAGTGTATATAGTGATGTCATTCAGTTTCGGGGCAATCATTATGATTTTGGATATAGGCAGGGCGAACTTTTAAAGGATTCTCCTATTCTACCAAATCGTAAAAAACATTGGGGAAGCAAATCTAAATTACGTCATTATACAGTGGATGAAATGGAAGTAAAAAAGATGATTCTTCATTTTGCTCCTGGCATTTGGGATGAATTAAATGGACTCTCAGATTCGTTAAAAATGAATAGGACAGACACGTTAATTCAATTTGGCGGCTATTATCTTGAATACGGCAAAAGCGGATGCTCTATTTTTACCAATACCGATTATATGATACGAAACTATGATAATGATCCCCTCTCCTATGAAGGCCGATATATTCTCTATCAACCGACAGATCAAGGTTATGCGATGATGGGCCCTTCCATGCAGATCACCGGGCGTACAGATGGGATCAACGAAAAAGGATTATCAATGGGTTATAACCTCATCAATCGTGTGAAGTCAGATGATGGATTTATTTGCAATATGATTGGACGTATTATTTTGGAAATATGTGCAAATGTGGAAGAAGCTATTTCACTACTAAAAGAGATTCCGCATCGTCGGTCATTCAGCTATATTTTGCTCGATCAAAGTGGTAAGTCCGTTGTGGTTGAGGCCTCTCCCAGAGAAGTAGTCGTCCACCCTTCCAATATTTGTACCAATCATTTCGAAATACTAACACATGAGAATCGGTACCGAATGGACGATTCTATCCAAAGATACAAAGCAATGGAACGGCAAGAAAGCAACATCATGGATCCCGCTCACGCTTATCAAATGATGAACGATTATGACAAAGGCGTATTCTCTAAAAAATATGGAGCCTGGGCAGGGACATTGCATACAGTGGGCTATTTCCCTAAACATATGAAAGCATGGTTCGCCATCGGAGGAGACAAGATGCCCTTTACCTTTGACTTTAATCAATGGTTAAAGGGAGAAAAGATACACGTCAAGCGAATAAAAGGCGAGTTGGATACACATTTACCATTTGTGAATATGTAGGACCCCATCGTCCATGTGAATTCGACTCGCCATATAGCTATGTTGATACAAAGACATTGTCGGAATAAGAAAGTATTTCATAGCAAATGACAGTGTGGAACTATAAATACTGATATAACTAATACAACCCCTAGGTGGTACTACTGTTTTTATTTTGAAATACAAACAGTAGTACCACCTAGTTTCACAAATAGTTCATACTATTTTATTGAGTTCACCTCTTTCATTTCACTTATTACTTCATCGATACATTGTTCAATGGCTATCGATTGTTTCTTTATATTTTGTGCATTTTCATATATTGTTGTTCCTTGAATATCGATTGTCATGATAAGTAACTTTGTATTTTTACGATGAGCGGGGATGCCTTGCTTTTTAGCACAGTGATACAATCTTTCTCCAAAAACACGTTTATTTTCCATAAACTTTTCATAATGGGATATATGGTTTATTTTACCATTCGGTTCGTACGGAAATGTTTCAAAACGTATGCCAATTTCTTTGACACTATTATTTTGGTTATGTAAGAGATTAATATATGTATCAATATGAACATTGTACGTTTGTGCCAGACCTGCTTTTCGAAAGGACTCTGCACTCATCCAGTTACGCTTTGAAATTAAGAATAAGAAGTTATTCCAACCGGCTCCTCCTACTTCTCCCCATTCTAAAAGAAGCTCTTTATTTGAATAAAATGCTTCAAACAAAATAGTCTGCCAACAAACTTTCCGTTGGATTCCATCCATTTCAATCCCTGATTCAAGGCTTTCATACGGCTTTTTTAGTAGTTCATAAAAATCACGAAGCTTTTGCTGGAAATCTCTAAATATATATTGAAGTGAATTTTGATGTAAGATCCATTCTCCATCTAAAAAAGTATGATAGTTTAAAAATACAAATTGTGAATTTTTAGGTCTAACTGTTGTATCTAATGCTAAAAAGATAAAATGGTATTCAACATTTTCAAATTGAGAAATGCCATCGTAATGGATTTTCTACGAGGGTCTCCAAATAATTGTTTAAACATGAAGTCCATTTTCAAATCGAGGTATTCTGTTGTCATGAGGGTTCTTCCTTTCGAGGTTTTTAGAAGTTAATAGGAGGATTCACTTTAATTAAATCTAATTTTATACAAAATAGCAAGAAAAATCAGCGAACAGCGCTCGATGACTGTCCGCAAAATTGCCTACCTATCTATATGGGATAGACTAGGGGGTTCCAAAGTTGTTCAAATTCAGGCTCACTAGTTAGCTTTCTTTTTTTGTTAATATATCCGTTTCTCAAGAATAACTCCTCTAACACCGCCACGAAGATCTTCCATATCACCGCTGAATCTAGGAATAAGGTTACTTTTAAACGATAAAAAAAGTTGTAATAGATAGAATAATAGAGGTTATACTCATAGCGACAAGTGGGCGAAATGCTTTTGTTCGAAGATCGCGCAAACTTACGTTCAAACCAAGACCGACCATCGCCGCCGATAACAAAAAGGTGGTTGCAAGCGAAAGTTGGTCTAACACTTCGTCTGAAACAGGAATGGATTTTCCTAGAACATAGCTTCCAAATACACTCATAAGAATAAATCCGATTAAAAACCATGGAAATTCAATCTTAGTCTCTTCCGTCTGACCTTTATTTTTCCTTTTCATCCAGTACATTAGAATCAAACTTAATGGGATAAGGAGTAAAACCCGGCCTAATTTGGCTAACAGGGCAATCGCTAACCCATCTGGGCCTGCTGGGGCTCCAGCTAATACGACATGGGCAATTTCATGAAGAGTTGTCCCACTCCATATCCCATATTGAATGTCCGATAATGGAAGAAAAGGTCGTATGATCGTATAAGTAACGGAAAAAATCGTGCCTACTAAGGCAATGATTCCCACCCCAATAGCGGTATCCTCTTCTTTTCCTTTTACAATCGGCGAAACAGCGGCAATGGCTGCCGCACCACATACCCCTGTACCCACTCCTAATAACAAGGTTAAAGAAGACTCCGCCTTCAAACGTTTCCCAAGCCATATGGTGAATAAAATGGCAAAGGTAATAACGGCGATATCGCGAAAAATCAGACCTAACCCTTGATGGAGGATTACATCCATATTTAATTTTACTCCATATAAAATAATCGCGAAACGTAACAAGCGTTTGGAAGAAAATTGGATTCCTGTCCGTATTTGCTCAGGGTATCCCCAAAATTGCCGATATAGGATTGCTAGGACAATAGCGCATGCCATTGGACCAACATAATCAAAGCCCGGTACTTTTGACAAAACAAATCCGAGAGCTGCAAGTAGAAAGGTAAAACCGACCCCTCCTAACCACAAACCGATTGAAGAATCGAGTGCAGAATTTTTGAGCAGTTGATTGTTCTCGCTATTTATTGAAAGGGATCTAGCATTTTGGTTCCTCATAATTTCACCTCAATTTCTTATGTAAATCTAGATTACTGCAAATCTTTGTATTAGAAAAATAAAGATATATAATAAGGATAATAAGTAAAAGCGTATACATAAAGGTTTTTAACAATCAAATAATATTGATGATAAAAGGAAAAGCCTTCATGAAGATGAATCTTTATTTTTTAATTCAAAAAAATCGGCATCATCCTTGTATGAGGAAGAATACAGAATACTGATTGTAAGATAGGAGTTTCGGATATGGATCAATATTTAAATGTGTTTGTGAAAGTCGTTGAAAAGGAGAATTTTTCAAAGGCTGGAGAAGAACTCCATATGACACAACCAGCTGTTAGTCAACATATTAGAGTCTTGGAAGAATTAATCGGAACGAGATTATTGGAGCGGAGTAATAAGTACGTTCGTCTAAATAAGGCTGGTGAGATTGTATATAACCATGCGAAGGAAATATTAGCCCTCTATACAAAAATGCAGTCTTCGGTCGATGATCTAACCAATCATGCTAAGGGCCCTATTGCGATTGGTGCCAGCTATACTTTTGGCGAATACATCTTGCCGCATATCATTGCAAGGCTACAGAAGAAATATCCGCTTATTAACCCATCCATTAAAATCCACAATACGAAGGAGATTATTGAACTGGTGAAGACGCATCAATTAGATGTAGGCATCATTGAGAGTATTTTTGATGATAAAGACCTCCAATCAGAAGTCATTTCTGGGGATCAAATGTTTATTGTGGCTTCTCCTGATCATCGCCTTTTGAACGAGCAAAAGGAAATCAGTATATCGGAATTAGCGCAGGAAACTTGGATTTTAAGGGAAGAAGGTTCAGGTACAAGGCAAGCATCGGAAAATCTTTTTCGTATGTATGATTTTACCCCAAAGAAAATCATGGAGTTTGGAAGTACACAGTTAATTAAGGAATCGGTGGAAGCTGGGCTTGGCATTTCTTTATTATCAAGCTGGGCCATTGAAAAGGAACAAACCAATGGCTACATCGGTATTATACCTGTGAAAGGGCTCCCTTTTAAACGAAACTTTTCCATCATCATGCATACCCTTTACCAAACGAAGGTCCTAAAAATATTGGTAGCCGAATGCTTAGCACCACTAGAAAAGTTCCGTTTTACAAAATACTAGAGAAAAACAAAGGGATTTACGAACAGTCACAGGCACTGTTCGTAATGTTATCTGCGGATGGATCCATTAACATCGTAAATCCAAAAGACAAAAACGTGTGGTTGAATGAATAGAAGGTATCCTTTCGCCAAGTTTTAATTAGAAGTTATTAATGAAAGAATTCAAATAAAAAGTACCCTATTGAATAGACATAATAAATAAGTCTATCCATAGGGTACTTTTTGTATAATTAGAACACAGGGAAGGATCATCCTATTCATATAATTGGGACGTTTCTCACGTTTTTTCAAACAAAAAATAGACAGTTCTACCATTTATTCTAGAAAAAATAACAGTAGAACCGTCCGAGACCAGTTTTTTCTAGTTAACTTCTTCACTCCAGAACTAATTTTTTCTACATCTCTCAATTTAGATAGTATTCTAGAGCTAATCTGAGAAAATTTATTCAACTATCGAAACAGGAAGGATAATATCAACTGTTGTTCCTTTATTCATCTCACTTTTTATATTTATTCTTCCTCCATGATCTTCGATAATTTTATAACTGACCATTAAACCTAAACCAGTTCCTTTTTCTTTTGTTGTATAAAAGGGTTCACCTAACCTAGATAGTAAGTCATTTGGGATACCAGGCCCATTATCAATGAAACGAATACGTACGCAATCTTTATTCAATTGTGTAACCTTAATATAGATTTTACCTTTATTTGGAACAGCTTCTATTGCATTTTTAAAAACATTTATAAATACCTGCTTTATTTGATTTCCTTCACATTTGACCAAAATAATGTTCGGTTCAAACTCTTTTGTGACCTCTATATTTTTAACAATGGCGATTGTCTCAATCAAAGTTAATACATCTTTTAATAAAGAAGTGATCTTTTCATTTTGATAGGTAATAGCTTGAGGTTTAGAAAGTACCATAAATTCACTAACAATTAAATTGATACGCTCGATTTCTGATAACATGATGTTATAATAATGTTTCTCTTCATCTTTTGAATCCTTATACTGAAGTAATTGGAGAAAGCCTTTTATAGATGTTAGGGGGTTTCGAATTTCATGTGCTGTAGCAGCAGCTAATTCACCTACAATCGAAAGCTTTTCAGATTTTCTTATAAGTTCCTCTTTATCTTTTAATTCTGTAATATCTCTAACAATGACGAAAATCCCTACTTTTTTATCCTCTATTACGATAGGTACACTCTTCATACTTACTAGTATACAATGTCCACTTTTGATCATACACTTGCACTCTATGATTGAAGACTTTCCTTTTCCTATTTCTAAAAAGTGCTTTTGAACTTTATCCATATCTTCTTTGCTTATAAGTTCTTTAAAAGACATTTTTGTCAGCTCTTCTTCACTATATCCCGTTATTTTCCCAGTTACATCATTAACAGATATTATCATGCCATTTAAATCTAAGTGTATAATTGCATCCATATTATTTTCAATAAGGCTATTTAACTGCTGCTCCCGATCTTCAATATCTTTAATATTTCTTTGAATAAATTTATATAATAACAATCCCGTTGCAATAACAAAAAGAATTCCTTTTACAATACTTATCCAAAAAACATCATCTGTATCAAACTTTGTTAATATCCACTCAGTTGTATAAATCCAAAAAATACTAGATAATAAATAGATGTAAGATATTTTAAACGAGACTTTCTTACTACGACCAACATTTTTCTTCATTAATAGCTCCCTTCTCCCATTGACCAATACTTACTAGTAAATGATCACAGCATTTCTGGATAATCTATACTCACAAATGTCAATGCATGACTTTACATAGAGTGCCGGCCCATTTTATTACCATTTCAGTTTTCGCTAGAGAATATGTCCGTAGTGGCTCCTTAGTAAGCCAAAAATAGCTTTTGTGTAAAAATAAAGAAAGAGATTTGTAAAAAATACAGTGGAATAGTATTACAATTAATATTCATTTAATAGATTGATTCTACTTATAGATTATAATTGTTTCTGATTTAAATATTATATGATTATAAGCCCACAGTGAACTGGAAACATAAAACATAAAAGTCCAAATATAACAAAAGAGGATTTCAAGAAATTTAGATAGAATCAGAAATAGCTCGATTACTCTCCTTTATATTGCAAAATTCACATTATTTTTACAATAAGTTTATCTTACTATCATTATAAAATGCTATCCTACTTTTATATTATGTTTAGGAGGATTCATATGAAGTGTTTGTTAATCCCCATCTCCACAGCTGCTCTAACAGTTCTATTATTTCCAGTTGAAGCAACTTTATATTCTCTACAATATATTCTGAACTCCATGATGTATCGGAGACACTTTCTATCATTCTATTCAACTATTTTTCAAGTTTTGTCCTTAGAGCAAGATTTCCACAAAAATAGGTGCCTCTTCCCTATGCACGTGAAAAGCATTAAGGGACTAGGCACCCGATTAAGGGATTAGCTCCTATGAATTTACGACTTTCTCTCGAACCGCTTCACCCTTTAACAATTCTTTTATTTTCCGGTCCATTCTCTCAATTTCAGCCGAAGGATTCTTCCACCAATTTCTGCTCCAGATACGTTCTATTGTCCAACCTCTGCTTTCAAGATATTTTTGACGATAAACATCTCGTTCCTTGGCATTGGCTGAACTCTGATACATCGCACCATCACACTCGATTCCCAAAATATATCTCGAAGAATCTTGTGGATGGATAACGGCTAAATCAATTCGGTATTCTGACATCCCTACCTGGGTCGTTACCTCATATCCAAGGTTTCTTAATTGGCTATACACCTGCTCTTCGAATGGAGAATCAAAGTGCAATTCCTGATCTTGCACATGAGTATCCACATTTTCATTGATTTCTTGCACGACAGCCTTGATTTGATCAACTTGAGCATTGGAAACAGCCCTTACATATTTCAAATAAGATTTCAGTAACTTGGGTCCCATTTGTTCAGTGTTGGCTACATTCAGTTCTTCAGGTTCAATACTAGAGACAACGATAATGCCTTCTTTTGCTCTTGTGATCGCCACATTAAGTCGATTTTCTCCACCTTTTTGGTTTAACACTCCAAACCGATTATAAACCTTTCCTTCCTCATTCTTCGCATACCCGATAGAGAAAAGAATGATATCTCTTTCATCCCCTTGAACATTTTCGATGTTTTTCACAAAGACTCTTTCATCAAGGTCTTTTATCATCATTTGATTATAGACTTTGTTAAATTCCAGATCTTCCTTTAATGCTTTGTCCATTTGATCTTGTACTTTTGTTTGTTGCTTTGAATTAAATGTTATAATTCCAACCGTTTTCCCTGGTTGATTGATTAATATATCTTTTAATACATTTACTACCTCTATTGCTTCAACTTCGTTAGACTGATTCATCCATCTACCATCGACTTTCTTCCATTTGATCGCAGGTGGATTTTTAAATGGAATCACATTTGGAGCAATTTGTATATGTCCATTATAAAATGCGTGATTGGAATAATTGATAAGCTCCTCATATTTCGAACGATGATGCCATTGAAGGAGCTTTTCAGGAAATCTCCTCTTTGCCAAATTTAAAAGACTCATAGATTCGTCGAGATCGTATTCTTCCTCCTCCTCATCCTCGTTAACAACTGAAGATTGAAACATATTAAATGGTGGTAGCTGTTTTTCGTCACCCGCAATAATAACCTGTTTCCCTCGATAAATAGCAGGAATTCCACTTTCAACGGTACATTGAGAGGCTTCATCAAAAATAACTAAATCAAATAATCCCTCTTGTAATGGAAAAATAGATGAAACCGTTTCAGGAGAAGCTAACCACATAGGCATGATATTCACTAAACTATGTTCAGCAAAATGATTGACTAATTTACGTAACGACCAAACCTGCCTTTTCTTCCCTACCTGATGCTTTAGCTCTCTCATCCTTTTTGAATGGCTTGATTGAGCCATTTCGACTTTTTTCGTTAAGTGATGAATAAGATATTGAGCTGCGATTTTTCGTTTATCCTCAATAAGTGTTGCAAAGGATTCCCTAATCCTCGAGAATTCATTCGTAGAAATCTTTTGGACTTGCGGGTATTTTTTTTCCGTTTGGTCAATCCATTCGATATAAGCTGAGTTTTTCAATAAATGAACCCAATAATCAGAAAGTGGCATTCCATTATTTGATGTTTTTTGCTGAAGCTGTAGAATCACTTTTTTCTCAAGTTCGGAACAATGATTCCAATATACATCCATTTGCTGTAGTTCTTCAAAATCACGATGAAAAGATTCTATTATTCTATCTAATTCATTTAATGGAATATCTCCTTCTGAAATTCTATTTTTGAATTCTTCTATTTTTGAATCCTTAAGATATTTTTTTAGTTTTTCTATTTCTCCAACCATTTTTTTCGTCACTTCGCCTAACTGATACATAAGAATTAAAGTCTTCTTAAGAGTAAGCCATTCTGCAGAAATGATTCCTTTAAATTTTCGACCATGAAGCAATTCTTCAATAATATTCTTACCAGAAAAAGAAGTCCACCACCGTAACCTTAAACCTTGTAATGCACTTTTATGACCCTCCTCTAAATCAGGATAAATCTTGTCTAATTTGTCTTCTATTGACCAGATGTATGCAGGAGTCATTTTTTCATGATCTAACGAATCCAGATATTTAGATGCTTTCTTTGCTTGATCAATTAAGTCATTTAACAACTCGGTTGCTTCAAGCTTTTCTTTCACATTAAAATTTGCAAACGTTTTTCGTTCTTTTAATGGATACTCCCTGTCACAAAATCGGTCAAACCATTCAGCATAGGTATACACTTTCTCTGAAACATCCATTAACCTATCCTTATTTAATGAAGGCAGTATTTCATGTAAATCAATCATTTGATTTGTATCCTCTACTGGCTTTGCCATGCCATACAAATCATATAATCTCAATCCAAATCCCTGATACTCATATAAAGCTTCTGCGATACTGTTCAACAATTCCTCTTGCGTATGTAATTTATTGGAAGCAGCGACGAATTGATGACGAGCATTTTCAAAGGAAACTTGATTTTGATCCAGTACGCCTTCTATCTGCGCATAAAGCTTTTCTCTGTCGCTCTTTTCATCATGGACGAGTGCAACATGGTTACTCAGGCCCAAACTATCTAGTCGTTGATAGACAACATCTAACGCAGCAGGCTTTTTACAAACGACTAGTACTTTCTTTTCTTGATGAAGAGCATCCGCAATTAAATTCACAATGACTTGTGACTTTCCGGTTCCTGGTGGTCCATGAACAACCAGCCCTTTTTTATAACGTGCTTCCTTCAATATTTCTTCCTGTGATCCATCTGCTTGTAATAGGGTCAAAATGTCTAAATCCTGATTAGGATCAGGTTCTGTACTTAATGGTTTCCCATTATGATCGAGCTCAATATCTAGAGGTTCAATCAATTCACCTACTAAAGATAGACGATTGTCATTGGATAAGGTGATGAGCTCCTCATAATCTTTCACTAAAGATGACTCACCTTGGGGGAAATTTCCGATCACTGCATTTTCCAATAAGGTAAGCTGAGCAACTGGAGGTTCTTCCTCTTTTTTATATTCTTTGAGTGGAGCGATTCCTTGCCCGGTAAAGGAAACATTCATTTCATATTCTTTTAAAAAGGAAATCCAGTCAAGGTAGTTATCATTTGCTGCCTTTTCAGCTGCCTGTTCAAAAAACTCTTTTGCAAACGATACGTTATTTAGCTTTTTAAAGGCTAAAAACAGGGTACGATTGATTTGAGGATCCGCTTCATCCAATTTGAGAACCCATTTTTGTGAAGTCGTATTGTTTTTTTCAAGTCTTACTGGATAAAGGAATAATGGTGCTTGAAAAAATGTTCCATCAGAGAATGTTCCTGATAAAAAAGGAAAACCCAAATAGAAGTCATGGATTCCTGTTTCTTTTTCAATGTCTTTTATATTTCTAAATAAATCAGTCAGTTTTTTTGAAAGGAGCATGGAAGATTCATCGTTGATTTTTGGCTTTAATAAGGTAATTTCATTTTTAGATTGGCTAATGACCTGTTCAACGATTGAAGCACTGACGATTTCTTCATTGGATAACTGGTCTAGCTCGGTTAAATCAAAGCTCCATTTATTATAAAGTTTCAACAATCGTATGGAGCGATTGCTCCGACTAATATTATTGAGTTTATCCCTCATATGAATCAATTGATCTTTCATTCTTAAACCTCTTTCTATTTATCCCATATCTATGAGTATCACGATATTTTAAAAAGAATATTTTTCATAATCATAAATGTAAGAAGCCTTGTATATATGCTCTAAAATATTATATCAGATAATGGTATGTATCATATAAAACACTGGAAGATACATGTTGTTATGAGCTCTTAATAAAAAAACAATGCATTTCACCATTGAAGGCGAAATGCATTGCTTAACTATGGACGGAATATTATTAAAAAGGATCTATAGAGTTCCAAAAATATTTCTTTTATAATGGCTGTGTTAAACAATAGTGTTGATGGTCAAATGCCCATTGGTGCACGCGTCCATTAAGTTATTCCAGGGAATAAAACACATGGCCACGCACACCAATGGGCATTTATCAACAATAACCTTTAACACAGCCTTTATAATAGAAAAGCCCTGTCCCTACCTTTACAATATTATTCTAACTGTTAGGGCACCACTGAACCTCTGTACGATAATTTCGACAGGTTCAAAGTTACTCATGCAAATAACCGAACAGTAACTGTGACTGTTCGGTTTATGTTTACTTATTTATTTAGTTTGAACTAGGATAATTTCGTCAATAATTGGAATTTCCCTTTTTAGTGAATCGAGGAGACTCTCTTCAACCTTATTGTCAATTTCACAAATGGTGATTGCAGCACCATTGATTTTTGACCGTTCATTAGACATGCGGGCGATGTTAAACCCATGTTGAAAAAGAATTCCCGATAATTCAGCAATAACTCCTTTATTGTCATTATGACGGATCACAAGTGTTGGCCGTTCTCCTGAAAATTTTAATGGATAATCATTGAATTCTTGAACCTCTACTTTACCACCACCTAAAGAACTAGCCAATACCTTTACAGTTCGTGTTGCACCTGTCAATTCTACGAGTACCGTATTAGGGTGATAGCTTCCAAGCACCCGTTTCGTGAATTCATATTGCAAGCCACTTTCTTCAGCAATCCCTTTAGCATTTGGAATGCCATCGTCCATTGTTGATAATCCAAGAACACCTGCTAATAGCGCTAAGTCTGTTCCGTGACCTTGATAGGTTTTGGCAAAAGAGCCCATCAGGGAGAATCTGACAAATAGAGGTTTTTCATTTAAAAGCTGGTGGGCAATATTACCGATTCGAACAGCCCCAGCTGTATGTGAACTCGAAGGGCCAACCATTATAGGACCAATGATTTCATAGGCACTTTGGTATTTTGCTGGTCCAGATCCACTTGTTTTTTGCCCGAGAATCTGCTCTTTTAATTTTTGCCCTGTCGGAGTTCCAGCAAGACCGCCTATTCCAGTTTCTCTCAACGATTCAGGCATTTGCTGCCCAACTTCATGCATCACATGGATCACTTCATCTGGAGGAATGATGCTGGCTACCCCAGCTAAAGCCATATCTGCTGCCGCTTGGGCGGTAATAGCATGTAAACCGTTGCGAATAATACACGGGATTTCCACTAGCCCAGCAACAGGGTCACAAACCAATCCTAGTGAATTTTTCAAAGCGATACCAACCGCATTTCCAACCTGCCCCGGTGTTCCACCAGCTAGCTCAACTAATGTACCTGCAGCCATAGCAGTTGCTGATCCAATTTCAGCCTGACATCCACCGGCAGCCCCTGATATCGAAGCTTTATTGGCAATGACTACGCCGAGTGCGGAAGCAGTGAAGATCGACTGTACAATCTGTTCACGAGTAAATAGTCCGCTGTCAAGGGCATGAACCAGTACAGCTGGCAAGATTCCCGCTGAACCAGCTGTTGGTGTCGCCACAATCCTCCCCATTGCCGCATTTACTTCTGATACCGCAAGCGCATTTGCCGCGGTATTTAATGTGGAAGGATTGACAAAGGTATTCCCATTTTTGGCATACAGATATAGCCGGTTTCCATCTCCTCCCGTTAAACCTGTACGGGACATAACAGGATTCATTGTGCCTTTGCGGACAGCCTCCTCCATGACCGTCAATTGTTCCGACATTTTTTCAATAATCGTCTCCCGAGGAAAACCTTTCAGTTCTACCTCTGTTTTTATCATCAATTCCGAAATGATTGTTTTCTCCTGCTCTGCCAATTCAATTAATTCTTTCAAACTTGTAAATGACATGTTATCACTCCTTTAAAAAAGACCGTTCCCTTGCAGCAAGCATAAGAACTGTTCCTTTGTTCGCTTTACCAGCCATATTGGTCCGGATCTTCTCCATGTTCTTCAAGAATTCTCGGTGCAGCGTTTTCTTCATCTTCAATGATTTTCAATACTTGGATATCAAATTCCCACTCATCTCCGAAATCAAATAAATAGAGGAAACCCTGTCCTTCATATAAATTCAAATCGCCAATTTCCGCTTCGTTCACATATGGTCCAAAGTTGTCCATCGGAGCATTATAGCAGTTTTCACCGTATTTTTTGCCATCCATATAGAAAGTATACAGATGATCATCGTCAAAATGAAACGCTCTCTGAATTAAATAATGCAAATCTAGTAAAGTATGTGTGCTTGATACTTGAAGGACTCTCCAACAGGATGATCTGAGTTTCACTTTGAAGAGGTACGTTCCCGCTATTGAAGAAGGCGGACTCTTTTTTAATGTCGTGGTGAGTTCCCCATTTGGAAATAACGGAGTCAGTAATTCGACCAGTGATTTAGTCTCTTTCTCTTCTTCTACCGTTACATTTTGCATCTTATCCGAAAAGTCCAACAAACTTGCAAAAAAATCAAAAAATTGTTCTTGAAAATCATCTTGAACATGAAATTAAGCAGTTTCAATTATATAACTAATTTCTATTGATTAAACGAAACAACTTTGAAATTACTTCCTGAATATTCTAAAACAGAAACACTAGAATTGTTTATTTTCCCTTCAAAATTAACCCCATCCGAAAACTTATCAATCACATTTCTTATGATAACACCATGAGTTACAAGTAAAATGTTTTCGTTATTACTTTCGCTTTTTGATACGATTTCATTTAACCCAATTTCAATCCGTTCCCAGATTTCACGATAATTCTCTGCATGATGAAAGGGGTCTGAATTTTTTATGAAATTCAGTACTTCTTCATTACTATGGTTTTGAAAAATTTCAACCCCTCTATTATAATGATAACCATTGTCTTGGGCTATCTTTCTCAAAGCTTCCTCCAAATATTCTCCTTCAAAGCCCCCAAAAAAAGCTTCTCTAAACGCTTTTCTTTTATTTATTTCCAAATCATGGTTGTGATAATTTTGTTGAAGTATTAACTTAGCTGTTTCAACGGTTCTTCCTAAATCACTCGAATACACGCGATTAAACGGAACGGTCGCCAATCTTTTACCAGATTCGATTGCTGTCACTTTTCCTTCTTCTGTTAGAGGACTATCCGCCCATCCCTGCATCTTTTTATATCTATTTAAATAGGTTTCACCATGTCTTACTAAAAATAAATTGATTTTATGTTCCATCTAATTACCTCCCACCTTCATTAGTTTATACCCTTTTATAAACCTTTCTCAACAAATTAACTTTGGTGGAAAGTACATTTTTATCTTTTAATCTAAAATTCTTCATCAACTACACTTTTAAAGGAATCATCGGCTTTTATAATAAATAGAGATTTTCCCTAAGACGTTCATTTGAGGAACTTTGTGTAACTGGTTTTTAAACGAATATACGATTTTAGTTATTTTCGCACATTAAAAAGACCACCAAATTGGTGGTCGATAATATATCTATTCTTTAAATTTTAACAATCTTATTGCGTTTAAAATAACAATTAATGCAGCACCTGTATCACTTAATACAGCCATCCAAAGTGTAAGCCAACCGGGAAAGATTAAGACTAGTGCAATGACTTTAATAATAATGGAGAACCAAATATTTTGTTTAATAATCGTTAAAGCTTTTCTGCTTAACTTCATGGTATGAGGAAGTTTATCAAGATTATCAGCCATTAAAACAATATCTGCCGTTTCCATCGCGGTGTCCGTTCCTGCCCCACCCATAGCAATACCTAAATCTGCTGTTACAAGTGCTGGAGCATCATTAATACCATCACCAACCATTGCCACCTTATGTCCTTCATTTTGTAATTTCTTGATAGCCTCTACTTTATCCTCTGGCAACAATTCTGCGAAATAACGATTAACATTCGCTTCTGAAGCAATCATTTTTGCAGATCCTTCATTATCTCCGGTCAACATTATAGTTTGGTTAACCCCACTTTGTTTTAATGCTTTTAAAGCAGAAGCTGTTGTTTCACGTATTGTATCAGAAACTGTAATCATACCGATCACATGATGCTGTGTTCCGATTATAACTACCGTTTTTCCTTTATTTTGTATCTCTTGAACATGGTTTTTAACATCCTCTAAAGAACCATTCATTTCTTCAAATAATTTTAGATTACCAGCGTAAAAAATATCTCCTTCAATAGTCGCTTGTACACCTTTTCCAACGATACTTTTGAATAAATCACCATTTTTTGGTTGAATACTTTTTTCGTTTGCATATCCAACAATCGCTTTGGCTATAGGATGTGTTGAATAATCTTCTAGTGTTAAGGCTATTGAAAGTAATTCCTCTTCTGATACGTTTAACGCCTTGATTTCTGTTACTTTAGGCTTTCCTTCAGTCAAAGTACCTGTTTTATCGAATGCAATGGCAGTGATGGCACCTGCTTTTTCTAAAAATGTTCCACCTTTAATTAAAACTCCGTTCTTCGCAGCATTCCCAATAGCTGATACGATCGCAACAGGAGTAGAAATCACTAATGCACAAGGACAAGCTACAACTAGTAGTTCAAGCCCTTTATAAAACCATTCTCCCCAATTACCAAATCCAAGTAGTGGAGGCAGCACCATAACTGCCAATGCTAAAATAAATACAACGGGTGTATAGATACTTGCGAATTTATCTACAAATGCTTCTGTTGGTGCTTTTTGTTCTTGTGCTTCTTCAACCAAGTGAATAATTTTTGATATGGTCGTATCTTCAACTAACTTAGTGACCTTAATCTCAAGGGAACCATGTTCATTTATCGTTCCTGCGAATACTGTATCACCAATATTCTTATCTACAGGAATGGACTCACCTGTAATTGGAGCCTGATTGACGCTTGATTCTCCTTCAATGATTTCACCGTCTAATGGAATTTTATCACCCGGTTTAACAATGATAATGTCACCGATTGTTATTTCTTCAACCGGTTTTTTAATGATTTCTGAATCCACTTTGACCCAGGCTTCAGGAGGAGCTAAATCCATAAGATTACGGATGGAATTCCTTGTACGCTCAATCGATTTAGTTTGTAGGTAGTTACCAATTGCAAATAACCAAACAACGGTAGCACCTTCAAGCCATTCCCCAATAAGAGCAGCTCCAATAGCCGCAACAGACATGAGAACATTCATATCCAGTGAACGACTTTTTATGGCATAGAATGCACTCCTAACTGGCTTATAACCACTTATCACCATTGCAATTACGTATAGCATTGTGGACATCAATGTAGAAGTTTCATTAAATGAACCGATAAAACCAAGAGCTATTAGTACACCAGACAAGATGACTAAACCATTTTCGTTTTTATTTTTGTTTGTCTGTATTGATTTCTTATTTGAAGGTAATGAAGCTTTAAAGCCAATTTTAGAAACTTCAGAAATGACTTCTTCCACGTTAGTGTTATGCTCAATTTTCATTTTCCCCGTAGAGAAATTAACGCTGACATTTTTTACGGATGGAAGGGTATTTAAATGGTTCTCTATGCTCTTAGCACAACTACCACAGTCCATTCCTTCAATATCGAATGTTTTTATATTCCCTTTTTGATTTAAAGACTCAACAGAATATCCAAGTTTTTTGATTTCACTCTCAATCGGAATAAAGGCATCAGAGTTACTTGCAGCCACCTGCATTTTCGCTGTACTGAAATTAACCTTTATCTCATTTATATCTTTTAGTTTACTTAATCCTTTTTCAATGGTTATTGCACAAGCAGCACAATCCATTCCGTGAACTCTGTATGACATCTTCTCTTCAGAAGGAAGAGGATTCGAGATTACCTCTATTGTCTGTTGTTCGTTACTACTACAACAGCTTGTTTTTACTGGATTTTCATCTTCTTTAATTATTGTTTTGCTGCTACAACAATTAGTTGATTCTTTCTTATTTTCACTTGGAAGGGAAGGACTACAACAACTTATTTTTTCTAGTCCATTAACTGTTTCCTTCGACGAATTACTGCTACAACAACTAGTTTTTTCTTGAATTATTATAGGTATTGAATTAAAACTATTTACTGAATCTTTGTTACTTGAACAACAACTTGAATCCTCTTGTTTTGCACTTGATTTATCAGAAGAGCTACAACAATTTCCCTCTTTATTTTCAGTCACTTTATTTGAGCCGCAACATTGGTCAGCCAATTTAATCACCCCTAATCTATATGACGCTCGCAACATGCAACATCGTTTTGAACATCTTTAAGAACTACATCGAACATGGTTAATAAATCTCTTATATGTTGATTACGTAAACTGTAATAGCAGTATTTCCCTTCATTCCTCCCCACGATAATCCCACAACCTTTTAAACACGCAAGGTGCTGTGAAATGTTCGACTGATTTCCTTTAATTTCTTCTACAATTTGAGATACCGTTTTTTCTTGAATTTTTATACTTTCGAGAATTTGAATCCTTGTTTTATTAGAAAATCCATGAATTAGTTTAACTTTCATATCGATATCAATATTTTGCATATACTTTCCCCCTTAACATATTAGAAATCACTAATATGTTTTGTTAGTATCATATTAGTCATTTCTAATATGTGTGTCAAATAATTTAAATATATATAAGGAGTTTTCTTAAAGGTAAAGGAAATTGATCCTTTTTAGGCTTTTTCCAAATGTATAATTTTATTAATTTTCGCACATTCATAAAAATAAAAAATACCATCTCGGATAAGATGATCTCTTACTTGTTCTTTAACTAAAGCACCCTTATATACAGTATCAGCGAAAAAAGGTTGATAGAATGCATCCTTTATCTATGTTTACATGTAACCATAGATAAGTGGTTAAGGACTTGACTTGGAGCCTCTATGGGTACGATTTGTCTTGAAAGGCTGAAGCTAAGGTTTCATCAGGCAAACGAGCCTATCATACCCACCTCTCCAAGTAAAGTCCTATCGTTGTTTACGTTGAAAACTATAATTACTTACTGAATATAATAAGTAAACAAAGTTAGAAAATAGGCTGTTTTTGTTTCATTATTAACGATGAATACGGTCAAAAACCATACTGTATATAATGGCAGTTTAACTGAAGAAGGGCAAGAAAATTCCAATCTTGCATAAGTTCTCTTTTGTGGAAGAATACTGAAGTAAAAAAGGGCTGCGACATGAATAAATTTCAAGAAATAGAAAAGCAATATAAATATTTACGGAAGCTGTGGTTGGATTACTGGTCACAAGAAGTCGTTTTTACTTATCAGTGGTGGATAATGCTTTTTTTCTTGATTATCCCTTTTTTTCTATGGTGGAGATTAGTGGATAAAACTCGGATAATAGAAATAAGTATGGTTGGACTAATCGCATCTAGTATTGCTTTTATATTAGATCAAATTGGTTCATCACTAGGTTATTGGATTTATCCATATACTTTAACACATTTAGAAAGAGACTTGTGGGCAGTTGCTGATTTTTCTATTCTCCCCTTTTTTTATATGATGATTTATCAGTGGTTTCCTAAGTGGAAAACATACATAGTAGGAATTATAATATTTGCATTATTCTCTGCATTTGTCGGGGAAACTATTTTTCAATGGTTGGGGATTTATGTAATGTTAAAATGGAAGCATATTTATTCTATCCCAGGTTATGTCCTTTTGGGGATATTTGTAAAAGTCGTATTGCAAAAATTTAAAACAATTGAGGCTGTTTCCAAAAGCAAGGAATAATATTCTTTTAAAAGGATGCTTTAGTTCAACAGCAAGACCACAAATTTTTGGTCTTTTCAATATGCGAAAATGAATTAAATCATACATTCACCAAAATAAAAAGTGACTGTTTACGGTCAGTCTTTTTTACTTTTCTTATTAAAGTCCCAAATATTAAACCCATGGCTATTCCTGGGATCATAAATAACATTGGAAGCCCTACAGGACCAAATAACATCCCAAAAATCGTTCATTTTGAGGAATAAATTAATCCTACGGTTACAAAGTAAGCAGCAAACACAAAGGGAAGAAAGGAAAATCTATCTTTTCCTCCTCCTGCATCTTTAAACGCATCCCACATCGCATAAAAATATAAACAAGGATAAAACATTAACCACTGATAATCAGCTTGTTCAATCGCTTGTTCAATATTCCCATGAAAACTTAATCTAATCACTTCGTTAAAATTTACTTGAACATTGACCAAAAACTCCAAAAAGATAAATATAATGCCCTTTACATATTTACCGTTTAATAACTGACCGAATAATCATTAATAACTTTGTGGACTTCCTGTTTTTTTTTTTGGCTTATGAATACGTATAGCTTCTTCCTTTGTACATAAATCAAGTATGACAGATAAATATAAACGAGTTAAACCAGTAGATAAATAGGTTAGTTATATCCGTGACCCATTTTTCAAAAGGTTTGTGTGCTTGAAAGTCACGATTTAATCTATTTTTACTTGTAAATCCTTCGTTTGTATAATTTTTCTTTTTCTTAAAGATCTGCGCTTTTAACCCGAGCTCTTTTTGAAGACGATAAACACGTTTATGATTAATGGGCTTGTCGACTAAAATATTTATCTCTTTCGTTAAACGTGGATAACCGTAAGTATGATTAAATGTTTTATCTAATGAAAAGATCCATTTTTTAATATACTCATCTTCTAATTGTTTAGTAGTAGGTGGTTGATTTAAGCGCTTCCTCCACTTATAAAACCCACTTTTAGAGACAGGTACCATTAAACATAAATTGGATAGGCTACACGAGCATTTATACAAAAAAATACCTGTAGATAAAACACTCTTTTTCAAGTGTCCTAACTACAGGTACCATATTATAAAACATCGCACTCTTATATTTATTTTGTATTAACGTTTCAAAGACAACTGTTTTTCTATATTTTTGAAAATCCTAATTTGAATATTGGAAACCACAATCAGTGGTAACATTCGAAAAAGTACAAGGAAACTAGTCAACTAAGTCAGTGCTAGTAGTCTGGACATTAGTATTAATTTTTTTTCCCCTACGAGACCAGACTACCACTGGAACCAGTAATAAGGACAAAATTCCTCCAACCAAGGATAACGTAGTATAGCTTGAACCAGCCACAATCATACCAGATAATGCTCCCCCAGAAGCCCCTGATAACGCAACTAAAACATCCACCGTACCTTGAGTCTTAGCCCGTGTTGAAATTTCAGTTGAATCAACAATAAGTGCAGTCCCACTTATCAAACCAAAATTCCATCCTAATCCAAGTAATGAAAGAGCAATTACTAGAAGAACCATAGAATCTCCTGGTGCGATCGCTGCTATTAAACCTGCCAGAAGCAATGTAGTTCCAGAAGCAATAGCCATCGCAGTACGACCAAACTTATCAACAAGGACACCTGTAACCAGTGAAGGGAGATACATTGCACCTATATGAAATCCTATAACAAGACCCACGGCATCCAAGCCATGTCCATGATGTTTCATATGAACTGGTGTCATTGTCATAATTGCAACCATTACGATTTGAGTAAGAACCATAATTGTCACACCAACGATAACGCCTCTTTTGTTTTCCACTTGATCAATTGATGTCGTATGGACTTTAGCTTTATGTTCTTGGTTGGACACTTCTATCGTTCTTGCTATAACTAACGGATCTGGACGAAGCATTAAGAAAAGTACAAGACCTGCTAAGATATATGCTACTGCTGATAAAATGAAAGGTCCAGCAAGTGATGGGACGCCAATAGAAAGAGCAATATCCCCCATTACATTCACTAAGTTTGGACCCGCAACTGCACCAAATGTTGTAAAAGCCATAGTAAGACTAATAGCAGTCGCTCGTTGTTTACTATTTGCTAAGTCCGTACCTGCATAACGAGCTTGTAAATTTGCTGCTGTCCCAGCACCATAAACAAGTAGAGATGTAAATAACAGGAAAATACTATTTATTATTGCTGCAATTATGACTCCTATTGCTCCAAGTCCACCGATCATAAAACCAGCTGTCAGACCTGTACGTCGACCATAACGTTGAGAAAGTCTCCCAACAATTAAAGCAGCTCCTGCCGACCCTAAAGTAAATAAAGCTGAAGGAAGTCCAGCATATACGCCCGTACCCAGCATTTGCTGTGCAAGAAGTGCACCCACAGTAACTCCAGCTGCTAACCCTGCACCACCAAAAATTTGTGAAATACTTACAATAATTAATGTACGTTTGTATAAAGTTTTTTGTTTTTCTTGATTATTCACATAGCTTTGCGTTAAATCATATGCCCTAGTTGACATTTATTTACACCTACTTCAATTATTGACCCCTAATAAAGGGGTTATAAAGTGACCATCTTATCCGCCCATTCTACTATCTCAACATAATCGTTCATTTTAGAAATTGGGCATGAAGTTGCTTGGTCTAATAATCTAGAGTTTGAGCATGTTCCACAAGCCAACAATTCACTCTCTAATTCCGCATATTTAGTCATTTCGTCTTTGATTTCAAACTTCTCATGATCAATATTTTCACATCCCACAGCTTCACAACTTTACTTTATTACCCGTTACGATAAAATCACCTTCACATCCATTCTGCTTTCTTTTATATTGTTAAGTCACTACACTAAGGATTTGCTCACCCTGAATATCTATTCAATTCATTATCTTACTCTTGTTAAGTCGATATAATGCCATTTCTATTTCTTCTTTAGAATACTTCTCAAGTAACGATATCATTTGTTTTCTTTCTTCCTTAGAAAGGGTCTTAGTCGTTTCGAGTTGATTCATTCCATTCTTCCCTTTTTTAGTGATTGCCATGTTGTCTTAAATTTACGTCTACTTGCACATTTTATACATCATAGTACATCTCTTAATAGGATGTTTTAAATCTTTGTTTTCTAAAACCATCTTTACTTTGCACCGTACAGAGTTGTTTATCAATCTAGTAGCATTTATACTTTAAATAAATCTACTAATTTTTCATCATTTATAGCTGACTGGTTCAATCATTTTATTATCTCCCTACTAAAAAAAGTGCTCCTAACTGGAGACAGCTTTTAGTTTCACCTCTTCTTTACCCTACATACGTTAATTTTTTGTCGTCACGATACACTTGGTTAATAGTTCCTCCACCAAGGCATTCTTCTCCTTGATAGAAGACAACTGCTTGTCCAGGCGTTATGGCACGGATCGGTTCGTGGAAAATGACTTTAACTTTGGAATCATCCAACCGTTTTACCGTTACTTTATTGTCCGATTGGCGATAACGGAATTTTGCAGTACATTCAAATGTATCAGGTATAGCATCCTTTGAAATCCAGCTTACATCATCAGTAATGAGGCTGTCTGAGTATAGCATTTCATGGTGGAAGCCTTGTCCAACATATAATACATTCTTTTCAATATCCTTTCCAATGACAAACCAAGGATCGCCATCCCCCCCAATCCCCAATCCACGCCTCTGTCCGATTGTATAATACATTAATCCATCATGATGTCCGACAACTTTGCCATCGAATGTTTCCATATTCCCCTTTTGAGCAGGCAAGTACCCACTTAAGAACTCTTTGAAATTTCGTTCACCAATAAAGCAAATGCCTGTGCTGTCTTTTTTGGATGCTGTCGCCAAATTAGCTTTGGCAGCTAATTCTCTTACTTTTGATTTTTCCATATCTCCTATCGGGAATAACACCTTACTTAACTGCTCCTCTGTTAATTGATTAAGAAAATAAGTCTGATCCTTATTTTCATCTTTCCCTCTTAACATGTGAACTTTCCCGTCTTCTCTAACCACTCGTGCATAATGTCCTGTAGCCACATAATCGGCTCCAAGGCTCATGGCATGATCTAAAAATGCCTTGAACTTGATTTCCTTATTGCAGACGACATCAGGATTCGGCGTTCTTCCCGCCTTATATTCTTCCAAGAAGTACGTGAATACCTTGTCCCAATACTGCTTTTCAAAATTCACGGCATAATAGGGAATTCCTAGTTGATTGCAGACGCGAATAACGTCCTCGTAGTCTTCTGTAGCCGTACAAACACCAAATTCGTCTGTATCGTCCCAGTTCTTCATAAATATTCCGATTACGTCATAGCCTTGCTCTTTTAGAAGCAGCGCCGCAACGGAAGAATCGACTCCCCCTGACATTCCTACCACTACACGTGTGTCTTTTGGTGCTTGCTCCATTTGTTTTCCTCCTCACTTTCCATGAATACTTTCTACTTTTCATATATGCTTTTAATCGTTTGTGTTTAAATGGCGGACTTTTTCGGGTGTTACATCATTTCCAAGTGGATCCAGTACCTTCATCCCTGAGAAAGTATGAAGAACTTGTCCGCGAATTACACGTAAGTAATCTTCTCGAAGCACTTGCTGTTCGACTTTTTCAGCATTGGTTAAACCTTCTTCACGCTGCTTTTTTGCTAATTCATTAATTCGTTGTAACAAGTCAATCATGTATTTCACCGACCTAATTCGTTTCGTATTTATTCAATAATTTCAGTATGGAAGCAAAGTTTCATATGGTTTACCATTGTTTCTCCAAGGTCCGTAAATGTTGCTACACCTCGTTTATGAATGGCTGTTTTGAACCCTTCTGCATCTGCTCCTGCAACTGTTAAAAAGTCACAAATATCCGTACATACCCCAACAGTATGAACTTTTTCTACTCCTAAACTTCTTAAAGCTTCAGCCAAATCTGTTTTAAAAAATGCATTATAGTTTGTTTTAGGCGTATAAATTACATTTTCATGATCTTTATTATGTTGAAACCAATCGTATAAATCTCCGTACAATTGTTGTCCTTCAGTACCTACAATATTATGTGGTGTCCATAATTCAAAGTGTGGGTCATTAGGTTGGTGTGCATCCATTGTTACTACAACTACATTTCCCTCTGCTAAAAATCTTGTTGCCAAATTCTTAATATAGGGCACTATTTCTTGTGCAGGCTTACCAGCAGTTAATGTTCCATTATCAGCTACAAAATCATTACTCATATCAACAATTAATAAAGCTTCTGTTGCCATCGTAATCCGACTCCCATCATTCATTATTTTGAATTTACTATCTCTCTATACTTTTTATTCATTCAGATACATTTAATAATGATAGTTTGGTAGTTTATAAGGGTACAGATTCTCGGTTGTGTGTTTTTACTTCCTCTATGTTTTTCATTTTGTTGTCCCAACAAGCTTGACTTAAATTTACAGGATATTCGGCTGGATTTAATGAACGTTTGTATTCTTCCCATAAAAGTTTTAGTTGTTGTTGCGCATAGGATTGAATTTCTTGGACCGAGGGACTTCTATACACAAGTGTGCCATGGTCGAAAATATCTTCGTGCAAATCTATGGCCGTAAAATTGGTGACGAATTTTCCAATGTACGTATGCACTGGATGAAACATATGAAGTTTGGCTTCTTTTTCTGGTTGTTCGTTGGCTAAAGCGATATAATCTCCTTCTGATTTTTTCGTATGATTGTTGATAATGCGGTATACCTTTTTTAACCCTGGTGTCGTGACTTTTTCAGGACTCGCAGAAATTTTGATCGTATCGGTCATCTGTCCATTTTCGCCCTCAATGGAGACCAGTTTGTACACAGCTCCTAAAGCCGGTTGATCAAAGGCGGTTATAGCTTTAGTACCAACTCCCCATGCATCGATTTTCGCTCCTTGTGCGTTTAAATTCATAATGGTATATTCATCAAGATCATTCGAAGCATAAATTTTAGTGTCAATAAATCCTGCTTGATCTAATAATTTCCTTGCCTCTTTGGAAAGGTAAGCCAAATCTCCACTATCTAACCGAATACCTACAAAATTTATGTTGTTGCCCAGTTCTTTGGCGACTTTGATTGCCGTAGGAACACCTGATTTTAGAGTGTCATAGGTATCCACTAAGAAGACACAACTTTTGTGACGTTTTGCGTACTTATGGAAAGCGATGTATTCATCTCGATACGCTTGAACAAAGGAATGAGCATGTGTTCCTGAAACAGGAAGACCAAATAGTTTTCCTGCTCGAACATTGCTTGTGCCAGAGAACCCACCAATATAAGCAGCTCTTGTACCCCATAATGCGGCATCGAATTCATGTGCGCGTCTTGTACCAAACTCCGAGACGGGTTGGTCACCCACGACTTGTTTGATTCGAGAAGCTTTGGTTGCGATGAGTGTTTGATAGTTCACGATATTTAACAAGGCTGTCTCGATGAGTTGCGCTTCGATTAATGGTGCTTCGATACGAAGAATGGGTTCGTTGCCAAATACAACTTCCCCTTCTTTCATGGCACGAACATTTCCTGTAAAACGTACAGTTCGCAAAAAGTCAATATAATCTTCTTGATAGCCAAGTTCCTCCAAATAGTCCAAATCGCTTTCGGAAAAATGAAATGTTTGTAGATAGTCTATAATTCTTTCTAATCCAGCAAAGATCGCATAACCGTTTCCAAATGGCAATTTTCGAAAATACAATTCGAATATAGCCTTTTTGGTATGAATATTGTCTTCCCAATAGGATTCTGCCATATTGATTTGGTACAGGTCCGTGTGTAGGGCGAAGCTATCATCCATATACTTGTTCATTACACTCCCCGCCTTCCTATCAATTTATCTATCATTTCGATATTTCTATAAACAGCGAAATATTGAATAAAAGGCTTTAAATATGTTGGTTTCACCCACTGTTTTATATCCTTTTATCTCCATATTAAATTTAGAAGCAATCCTAAGAAAATTAGACAAAATCATGGTTTTTATATGCCTAACATTCTCATAACATTTCACTTTCCAGATGCACTCGTTGATACGGCGAACAGCAGTACCGTACCAACAGCTGTGTTTCTCAAAATGTGGAAACGTACAGTAGATTCTTCTCCTCTATATTTTCACGAATTAATTGCACGACTTTTCTGCAAGAGATCTTTTGCAAAGCCAACAAGTCCATGTGCTTCTTCGGTCCGAAGAAAATTTTCATCTAAAGCGTTAGGACCCAAACGGAAGCGATCCAGTGCGTCGGCATCCTTGAAAATCTGATACAGTAGCACGCCCCGTTCACTAATCGCAGGCGACTTTGCAATTTCTGCCAAACCAAGCGAATCATCCTGGTCATGATAATAGGTGATGTAGTAGGTATGGGCATCAAAGTGTAAATCCTGCTCACGGCAATAATCTTTGTAATACTCTGCCGCACGGCCACCATGCCCCTTATCAATCCCATCATCAAGGCGGCGGGAATCATGGAATATAGCCGCCATCCCCAGTGCATCTAACTCTTCATCACTTAGACCTTTTTGATGTCCCATAAGGAGTGCCAGCAACAGAACGCGAGCAGAGTGAGCTTTCGTATGCCATTCACTATCCGGAAGCCAAAACTCTATTTTTTCTTCCATGAATTTATACCATCGTTCGTAGGGCTTTTTTATTGGTTGACAGACAGGATCATTCAGAATACTCACTAGAAACACCTTTCAATTCCTCCCCTGTTTTCTTATTAGCTGAATCAGCTTATTTCATCCGCACTAGTTGATCTAACGCTTCCGCAATATCACCGTCGATACCAATGGATTTTGAAGCAATTACATCTGGAATAAAAAGCTCGGATCCTTTATTAAAAGTAATATAGGTTGCATTTTCCTCTAAGCTAGTTAAATTCATAAATGGGGCTTTAATCAATTGGTTTCTTGCACCTACGCCTAATTCCAGCAGGACTAATTTTCTACCATGAGCATTATCGATAAAATCCTGATAAGCCTGATAGCTTGTTTGCCAAGACTGGCCTCTTAGAAAATTCCGATCGACTTCGACATAGACTTGCATTGGGCCGCCACACTCTGGACACTTAGGAATAAGATCCAGAGGGACTTTTCCATTCTCTTGGTGTTGGGCCATTTTACTCAATATTTCGTCACCTTGATAAATTCGATTATGGCAACCATTAGAACATTGCAAATACCGACTATTGCCCTCTATTTCGAAAAGGCGTTCCTTTTGAAATCCTGCCAGTGTAAAATGAGAATCTGTATTAGAGGTAACCACAAAATAATTTTTATCCTTCACCAGTTCATAAAGGTTCTTCATAACAGGACTAGCTTCCTTGTTGTTTAAAAAGTAGGCGTACATACGGCTGAAAAATGCCCACTTTTCTTCCTCGGAAGGATATGGATAAAAAGATCCCTGTAGGATACTATGAAAACCATACTTTTTACGAAAATCACCAAAATGTTCCAGAAAGGACGAATCCTCTGCAAAAATATTATAACCTTCCGAAATGGCGAGGCCGTTACTTGCGCCGATTACAATGCTGTCAGCCTCCTTGATTTTGCTCAAAACTTCTTGATACATCCCTTCCATATGATCCTCCATTTTTATAAAATTTTGATTATGAATTAGTATATTCCTTACATATGCGAAGCCGGATCGCTCAGTACTTATCCAATATCCGCATGTCTTTTTGCTTTCTCGTTCACAGCATCTTGTAATACCACGGCAATATCTTCATGAATGGCGAGTCCCTTATCCTTCAGTTCCCTTGGCAACAATGCATCCTTTGGATTGATGGTAATGTAGTATGCATCCGGCCAACTGTAAGTCATGTTCCAGAAGGGTTCTTTGATGAACATCGGTGTCATTGTGCCAACACCTAATTCCAGAAAGAGAACCTTTTTATCTTTGCTTTTTATAAGAAACTCATTGTATTTTCTTAATTCATTTCTGTAAGAGCTACCTTCCAGAAATATATAAGAGCGCACCCATGGTTCCATTTCCTGCCCGCACTTTGGACATAATGGAATTAACTCTGTTGGAATTCTCGTTCCATCTATGTTTGCATACATGTTCTCAACTTGCTCTTTATTAAAATAAACCTGATCATGGCAACGGGAGCCGCATTGAAGATAACGTAAATCCCCTTGAATTGGGGAAACTTTTTCTTCAGGGAAAGTCTTGGAAAACTGTGAGTCTTGATTCGTTGTAACAATGAAATAGTTTTTGCCTTGAAGTAGTTGCAATAAATCAAGGTAAGGGCGACCGGCTTCGGCATCATATATAAATTTGATTTCAGTTGCAAGATAAGCCCACCGTTCTTCTCTTGTAGAAAAACGGTAATAAAAGCCCTCAAAAAGGTTTTTAATACCATATTTATCTGCAAATTTTCCAAAATGCTTCAGAAAATTTTCATCAGTATGATAAAAACTGTGTCCGATAGCCTCAGACATCCCAGCAGCGCCACCAACCACAATCGCCTCAGCTTCTTGTATTTTCTGAAGTAATGTATCTATGTTGTCTTGATATTGTTTTGTTAACATACTTATTTGTCCTCCTGATGATTTTTCTTGGTAGTTGAATAATTTTCACTTATATGATCTCTAATTGAATGGAGGGGCGTAATATACTTCTCTTTGTGTTTGAACACTTCTTTACTTGCTTGTGAATGTATTATAAAGTAGATATATAATTTCAAACAAGTATGCACTTTTTTGACGCATACTATCTTGGAGGATAGTGTTATGATAAAAAAATCTAAAGATAATGTTTCTGATAGCCAAGAGCCTTTTTTTGGCTATACACTCTCCATTATCAGCGGTAAATGGAAACTGCTTATTATTTACCATTTATCAAAAAATGGTTCAGTGCGCTATAATGAACTTCAGCGTATGTTAGGAAAGATAACCTATAAAACTCTCAGTTCTACACTTAAGGAAATGCAGCATGATGGTTTAGTTCATCGTAAGGAATATCCACAAATTCCTCCAAAGGTCGAATATAGCCTAACTGAAAAAGGGCAATCTCTCTGGCCTATTATTCAGGAAATGTGTCAATGGGGAGAACATAATCAAGAAAAAGAGGAATAAACTCCGTCTTTAATAAAGCGGAGGCATCCACCGGGGTTTAACTTTATTCGACGGGGATTTGAACGCAATAAACAAGGGAGCCTGAAAATGTTACCCCTAAGTAAAAAAGGTATAACCTCTCACTATCCGAGAGAATTATACCTTTTTGCCGTTTCTATTCTTCTGTTTTTATCATCTTGTCTTATATTAAAGCTTTATGTTGGGTTTTCTATTTTAAGATTTTCTAAACCATATTAATTAATGAAAAATGTTTTTCTCTCTTCCGTTTATAATCTCATAGAAAAACAAACGTTTATTGTAATGTGCTAGTTAAAGGGTGTTGTTGTTTAATCTCTTGTATAGATAGATGTAAACTATAGTTTCCATGATCGAGAAATTTATTAAGAAGTAGGTTCAATTGTTCTTGGGATGTAACTTTTATTTTTAAATGATAACAGCCTTCCCCGGATACTCGGTGAGTTTCCACTACCTCTTTTCGATCATGGATAAAGCGTATAAAAGCATCATGGTCTGCTGTTTTCATATAAATAATGATAAACGCTGTAAAAGTTAATCCTAATTTCATTTCATCTACAATGAGAGAGTATGCTTTAATAACGCCACTTTCCTCAAGCTTCCTAATACGATTCCCTACAGCTTGCCCTGTCATATGAATTTGTTCTCCTAAGTCCTTCCATTGAACACGCGAATTTTCGGATAGTAACCGAAGGATCTGAAAATCAATGTTATCGAGTTCCATCATAAATTCCTTTCACTATGAAATGATTTACTCTAAAAGTGTTTCATCAAAGTATCGATAGAAAATATAATATTATTTATCATTGTAGTGTAACAAAATTTTAAATGGGGTGAAAGAAAATGAGCACAGCTTTAATCATTGTCGATATTCAAAATGACTATTTTCCAAATGGAAAGATGGAACTAAGCAACCCTGAAAAAGCAGCCGCTAATGCTGCTAAAGTTCTTGACTGGTTTAGACAGAATAACAAAGATCATATTTTTCATGTCCAGCATATCGCAAGTGATCCAGGGTTAGGCTTCTTTCTCCCAAATACGGATGGAGCTAAACTAAATGAAGCTGTTCTACCATTAGAACACGAAAGCATTATCATAAAACATTTCCCTAACAGCTTTTTAAAGACTGAATTAGAAAGCAAATTAAAAGAAAAAAGAGTGACTAAACTAGTGATTGTAGGTATGATGACACATATGTGTATTGATGCCACAGTCAGAGCTGCAGTGGATCTAGGTTTTGAAACTACACTTATTGAAGATGCATGTGCGACAAGAGACTTATCTTATCAAGAAAGGAAAGTGCCAGCTGAACAGGTTCATTATGCGTTTGTCAGTGCACTTAACGGTATGTATGCCAATGTAATTTCGACCGAGGATTTCCTTCAACAAAAAGCTAACACAATCTTGTAGAACCAATAATTAAATATAAGTGGGAGTTTGTTTAAAAACAAGCTCCCTTTTTTACTGATGTTAGACTTGGAAAAAACCTGGTTTTAGTAACCGTCGCAGATATCAAGAAAAATGCGTTTCAGAGGAGGATTTATCAACCTTTCCTTGATACGAATGGATTTCCAGTTATCCAAAACCGCCAAGGATAATCCTTTGCCTCACCTGTATTTTCAATGCCAATCCGCGGTCCTTTTGAAATAGCTTCTGGAATCTTTCCAGAGGTAATATATAAAGGATGTTTTGTAAAGGGATGCCCGTAATCATCCATTTTGATACTGAGTGCTTTGGTCAATTTTCCAGGCCCATTGGTTAAATCCCCCAAATTATCCATCCTGCGACGTTCACGCATTAAGTCAATCCCTTCAACCGGTTCAATAGCCCGAATTAAAATACCCTCAGGTTGTTCGACTGGCCCGCTTACGACATTGACAAGCGTGTGTGTATGCGTTACAAAGGTATAAACATAGTCCGCTTCTCCAAACATAATTTCCGTTCTTTTGGTGCGGCGATTTCCAAAACTGTGCGAAGCCCGGTCACCTGGCCCGATATAGGCTTCTGTTTCCACTATATATCCAGATGCAGTGCCTTCTTTTGTTTCTTTTACTAGAAGACACCCAAGTAAATTTTTGGCCAATTCAAGCGTTGGCTGTTGGAAAAAATCGATTGATAATGATTCCAATTAATTCACTCCCGAAACGTTTTTTGTTAGTTTCTACTATTATACTGAATTATTCATACAGTCTCTCAGATTATGCATTCTAATAAAAAATTAATTTCGTTTCAAAGTTTTTTAAGAATTATGTTCATTTTGCTTCTTAAAAATCGGTATTTCTAGAATTTGAAGCTAGAAATTGCGGTTTTTAGGTATACTACTTCCTTTGTCTTATACTGTTTTTTAAAGGTTTTGATATTTCACATAAATTTCATCCGGATTTCTTATAAAAATATTGGTCACGCTCTGGTCACACCCTCTCAAAAACGATCGGAAACCACAGTTCATTTAAATTTCCTATATTCGCTTTAATCCTTGATATAAAGGCATTTATGTATATTGTTGAAAACTAGAGGAAATCTTGCTTTCTACCCTGGCAGCGTGGAGGTCAGTTAGATTTGTCTCCGTAGTTCATGACAATAAATAAGAGCCTCCCCACTCAGGAAAGGCCCCCTACTCACTGTTACATCTTATTTATCTTTCCTTACTGGTAGTGAACAGCACTCCACATGTGCAGAGTGTATGTGGCAACACAAGGGTGCTGGTGGGTTTATTACATTCTTAAGACCTTTTTCTTTCAGAAAACAGACTTTATCAAAACAAAAGTTGCCGGCTGCAAAGGAACTTGAAACTAAATAAAATAAGTACACATGAGTTGAGATGATTTATTTTTTCTCTAACTTTTTGAGAGTTACATCATTTCACTGTCCCCGTCCCATCAACATTCTTTTCCAAAGTTATCAAGCAATGCACGCACTTCATCTGTTGATTTCGTGTTCATCAATTGATTTCTTAATTTACCAGCTCCACGGAATCCTTTGACATAAATTTTGAAAAAGCGATGAAGCCCTGTGATTGAACGTGGCAGTGCTTCCGCATATTGATCTTGAAGATCAAGCTGCAGTCTTAAAAGATCAAGGTATTCTTTACTGCTATGCTCTTTTGGCTCTTTTTCAAAAGCAAAAGGATTTTTAAAAATACCTCGCCCGATCATAACGCCATCAATACCATATTGTTCAGCAAGCTGCAGCCCAGTTTGACGGTCAGGAATGTCTCCATTGATTGTTAGTAGCGTATTTGGTGCGATACGGTCACGTAATTTTTTGATTTCCGGAATTAGCTCCCAATGCGCATCTACTTGGCTCATTTCCTTTTTTGTACGTAAATGAATGGAAAGGTTCGCAATATCCTGTTTTAAAATATGCGTTAGCCACTCCTCCCACTCATTTACACCCTTATAGCCAAGTCGTGTTTTCACGCTGACAGGCAGTCCGCCCGCTTTTGCTGCTTGAATAAGTTCTGCTGCAACGTCTGGACGCAGAATAAGGCCACTACCTTTCCCTCTCGATGCCACATTCGGTACAGGGCAGCCCATATTAATATCGATGCCTTTAAATCCTAGCTCTGCCATGCCAATACTCATTTGACGGAAATATTCGGGATTATCCCCCCAAATATGTGCCACCATTGGCTGTTCATCTTCTGTAAAAATCAAACGGCCACGCACACTTTTCATGCCCTCTGGATGACAATAGCTATCCGAGTTTGTAAACTCTGTGAAAAATACATCCGGTCGACCGGCTTCACTTACTACGTGACGAAAAACAACATCTGTCACATCTTCCATTGGTGCAAGTACAAAAAATGGTCGTGGTAAATCACGCCAAAAATTATCTATCATTTCAAACTCAAATCCTCTCACTATGGATACAACTTCAAACTCTCGGTCAAAAAATATAAAGCCAAATGTTCCACTTCTTTTACACTTATATCATGTTTAATAACTTATTATCAAACACAAGTACATTTGGACATTTATAATTTATGAAAAACTATTGTGAAAATATGATTAAACTTCAATTAACCTTAACAATATATATAACCTGTTATAAGTGTGCAAAAACGTTTTTCAACCCCTTACAGTTTTCTGTAGGGGGTTTCATAGCTTTTGTAGAAAATGACTAGACTTAAGATGTCATTCTTTTATATGAAGCAGTTGGACTACTTTTTAGGGATTTCGCACCCATCGTCATCACATATGGCTCCATCTTGGTTGTTTAAAACGACGATCTGATCCTCTGCGATCACTTTTTCCAATGACTGAACAAATACCTCAGTTGGCTGAGCACCCGTAATGGCGTATTTTTTATTAATCAGGAAGAATGGAACACTTGAGATGCCATATTGTTTCGCTGTTTGCTCATCATCACGAACTTCGACGGTCATCTCATCGCTTGCAAGCATGTTTTCTACATCCTCGCGGTTTAAACCGACTTCTACCGCCAAGTCTGTTAATGTTTGATGATCCCCAATATGCTTGGATTCGGTAAAATAGGCACGTAAAATTCGTTCCGTCATCTCTTTCATTAACCCTTTTGTTTTGGCATATATCGTCAAACGGTGAGCATCAAAGGTGTTCGTTAAAATTAACGTATCCATTTGATAATCCAGTCCTACGTCCTTTGCCATTTGGACTATGTTCTCTGTGTTTGCTTTTGCTTGATCGATACTCATACCATATTTCTTAGCCAAAACTTCGTACATGTTTTCTTTAATATCTTTTTTCATTGTCGGATCCAATTCGAAGCTTCTATAGGTTACTTCAATTGGATGGTCTATCTTCTTAATAGCGTCTTCCAGACGTCTCTTGCCAATATAGCAAAATGGTCAAGCAAAGTCTGTCCACATTTCAATTTGCATGTGTTTTATACCCCCTGTTAATTATTCCACTATAGTATAAGGGAAAAGATTATATTTTACACACAATATGACTCGTTCCTCTCAGAAGCTAGATCCCCTTTTTCAACTTAAACAACCCTATTGCTAAAGTTCTATCAA
>NZ_JAETXM010000034.1 GCF_024494465.1 Bacillus sp. V3B
AGAAAGAGTATCATTTTTTTCGTTTCGGGGGAATTTAATTTTGTTAGTCATAATGAACGAAACGGCTCCCTCATTTCCTAGGTGCCATTCACGGTGACTCCCTGAAAAACCTTGTTTCAGAGGAGAGATGATCGATGTTTCCTCTAGGTTGTGCTATTAACCACCAAAGCTATTTTTCTTCTCATTTCTTACGTGTTTTTGCGGCGGGACACGGGGATAGGCACTGTGACCTAGGGATGTTTGGTCGAAAATAGTTTTAATATAAGAAGTTAATTCGTGAAACATTTCACAAATTCTTCATATTTCAAGCAAGAAATTGCGCTGTTTTGCTGTATATTAGCACTATGACAATGTTACTAATCAGGAGGGGAATCATTTGAAAAGGTTACTTCCCATTGGGATTTTAATAGGATTTATCATGACACCATTTTTTACAGAAGCGCATGTGAAATGGTTCGCAACGGTAATGCCACAAAAGGAATCAATAGAACAAATCTTATCACCTTTATTTATGTCACTAGCATTAATAGCAGCGGTCGTATTGGCCGTGCTCACTTTGCTTATTCCAAAAATGGCAAAGTGGAAGAAAATTGAAAAATGGGATCATAAACTTTCGAGTCTGAGAAAGTATTCGAAGTATATTTTGAAGTATGGTACAGCAGTCTCTCTCATCATTCAGGTGATGAATGGGACTTTGTTCGCTCCGGAACTACCTATCACCGATACGTTAATGGGCCTTTTTTCTTGGATTGCGATCGGTCTCTTATTAGTCCCGCATCATATTGCGACAAAGATTGGGGCAGTCGTGTTATTGGGACAGTTTGTTTTCGTTACGATGGACCATGGCCTATTTTATATGCTTGATTATGGTTTCTACATCGCCATCATTGGTGTGTTATTAGTTGAACATACAAAGTTTGAGAAGGTTGGTTTTCCGTTCTTATACCTTGGAACAGGGCTATCGCTCTGTTGGGTTGCTGTTGAAAAGTGGGTGTATCCAAGCATGTCATTGGATATTGTCGTAAACCATCAGGTGCCGACTTTTGGATTTGAACCAGCTGTATTTATTGTGATGGCTGCCTTTATTGAATTTATTGTCGGATATCTCCTTGTCGTCGGAATTCTGAACAGGGTTTTAGGTTTTGTTATTACCGTGATTTTTGTTATGACGACGATGCTCTTTGGTATGACTGAAATCATTGGTCATTTTATGGTCCACATCGTCTTAATCACCTTTATTATTGAAGGAGTTTCGTTTTATAATCCGCCTATTAAAATGCATAAAACAAAGATCGATCAATTCATCTTTGTCTTCTTAAACTTTATTTTTGTACTTGCCACCTTTATGTTGATTTATTACCGATTTGCTTAATAAGGTGCCAGGCACCATCTAAATAGTTGGACAATAGATAGACTAGGGAAGATTCTTTGTTTCACTGATCGAAGTATTCTCGCTGTATTATAGAAGAAACTCGTCTCATCTAGCTCACCACCTTGATTAGTGGTGGGTAGTTCAATGTTTGTGAAATAGGGGTAATTTGGAAAATTCTGTTTCGCAGGAGATTTGTATTATATACGAAAAGGGGCTGTCCCATAAGGTGTCTGACACCTTATGGGACAGCCCCTTTTTTTTATGTGTATTGTCTATTGCTGGATCAGTTTTAAAAATATCACTTTTCTTAAACGATTTTCTATCTACCTACAAAACGGGGTTTTCTATTTTGAACAAATGCAGTCATAGCTTCTTTGCGGTCTTCTGTTGCAAAGGCACCATCATAGCAGGCTGCTTCAACCGTCAAGGCTGATTCAAGGTCAACATTAGAGCCTGTATTTACGGCCGTTTTCATCATTCTTAATGCTACGGGTGCTTTCTGTGCTAACTTTTCAGCCCATTCTTTTGCTACTGATAGAATTTCATCATCGGCCACAACTTTGTTTACAATATGTAATTGATAGGCTCTTTCGGCATCAATCATGTCTCCGAAATACAATAATTCTTTTGCGATGCCTTGTCCGATTACCTTTTGTATACGTTGTGTACCGCCGCCTCCTGGGATGACGCCTAAGCTGATTTCAGGAAAAGCAAATTGTGCTTTTTCAGAGGCAATACGTAAATCACATGATAAAGCAAGCTCCAAACCGCCTCCACGTGCCAGCCCATTAATCGCAGCAATAACAGGTTTGTTAAGGTTTTCGATTGTTGAAAAAGCAACTCTTGTTATTTGGGTTAAATTCATCATTCCGACTGTATCCAAATCTACCATTTCATTGATATCAGCTCCAGCGACAAAGGCTTGATCACCGCTCCCAGTGATGACAATGACGTTGACCTCTTCATTCGCTTCTAAATCGCTCATTATTTGGGTTAGTCCCTGATAAACTTGCGTATTTAAACGATTATCAGGTGGAAGATTAATGGTCACAACTGCTACTTTATTTTCGATATCACAAAGTAAAAATTCATTATTCATTATTTTGGCCTCCAAAGAAATACTTTTTTTACGATTAGTAAATCTTATTGATTAATCGTTATTCTTTGTCTATCATACCAATTTTATGACAAATTTGTAAGTATTTTTCGAATGTTCCGTTTTATAAGGGGAGGCGCCAGGTACCATCCATATATTTTCCAGGTACTATCTAGATATTCGGTATAGACGGTTACCTTTGTTCTGTGTTTTGATCGTTTGGGAGTTCTGCAGGAAGTGTTCCCTGTCTAGCTCTTTTTAGAGTTTGACTGTGTCGCAAGGGAATTCCAGAATATTTTGTTTCACCAAATGGTTCAAGCAAGATGTATCAAGTTTTAAGTTTGGATTTTTTGTCAGTACTGTGAATAAACTTTTTAATACTCAGATAGGTAATAATGGATAGAAGGATTCCTATGTGATTTATTACGATATCTAAAAATCGGGCGTCTCTTATGAAAAATTCTTGGGTTATTTCCATAAGGGAGACTAAAAATATCGATAGAAAGATTGTTTTCTTATCCAGACCTAACCAATTAAATAGAAGCATTCCAAGGGTAAAGCAGCCAAGTAAGTGACCAACTTTGGAAATGATAAAGTAGGGCCTAATGTTCAATAAGTATTTAGGATCCCAGAACTTCTCCCAATGGAGAGTAGTATTAAAAACAAAAGAAACTTGTTGATTATCTATAAACTCTTTAGAACTACTAGTCCACATACCGACTACTAATAATATAAACCATGTAAAAAATAGCAGGGCTCTCACACTAATTATCCCTTCATTTTCCTAAGATACTCTTATTATAATGTATCTAGAGAACAGGTGCATTTTCATTAGACTGCGTAAGAGGGACGTCCTAGAAAATTTTGTTTCACAAAGTGTTCCACAGGACAACGGTTGCTCTTTTAAAGCTTAATTTGCTATTATTGCTTGTATTTCAGATCATTTCACCTGAAAAAGTACTTTCTTATGATATACGAAAAATACCCCCAAAAATGGGGGCAACTTTATCCTGCTATTTAGTCAATAATCGTCACGTTCACTTGTTTTCTGCCCCATTCCAAAGCGTCATCAAGCTCTGGAATGAACACATCAATCCTGTTTCCTTTGATGGCTCCACCGATATCCTCGGCTGTCGCATATCCATATCCTTCCACATAGACTTTTGAGCCTAGAGGGATAACAGATGGATCGACTGCGATTACTTTTTCATCCGGGTTTGCTTTTAGATCAACCCCTGTTTTTGTAATGCCTATACATCCTTCACATTCAGCTGTATAGGCGGTTGCCTCGACTGTGATTTCCTTATCAGCCTGTTTAAGGTCTACCGTTTCAGCTGGTGCTGGATTATGTTGAACGCTTTGCGCGTTTGGTTTAACTGTTTCTTTTTTACCCTTTATATCATTTTGTCTATTTGTGTAAATGATTAGATTCCAATTAGGTTGGATTATATCTGAAGATAGGTGGTTCCATTTCTTTACATCCTCTACCGAAACCCCATAGACTTGCGAAATATTCCAGAGATTATCTCCTTTTCTTACAAGTACATGTTTAATAGGTGATATTTCGAGAAGATCATTTGGATGAATCACATCATCTGATAGATTGTTCCATTTTTTTATTGATTCGACTGATACTTTGTATTGTTTTGAAAGATCCCACAGAGTGTCTCCCTTATGTACGACGATTTGTTCTGCTTGTGTAGTTGTAGCGGCTGTTATAAAGAGTGCCGCTGCTGCAAGCAAAGATAATAGTTTTTGTTTCAATTTGATTGCCTCCCATCGGCTGTTCTTTTCATGTGGATTATCTTAACATAGTTTTCTTACAGAAAAAGAACAGGGAGGTGTTAATTAGATTACGATCATAACAGTTTGATAACAAGATCGGAGGGGAGCGGTGATGAAGTACCAGTATCTACATCCAAGCGATCAGTATATTTGTATACGGACACTCTTCTTATTAATTGGTGGTGTTAAGGACACTATCAAGATAAAAACACTCGTTTTTTAACTTCATTCAGCAAATGCTTTTTGTACCGAAAGCTTGCGACAGGTACAGAAGTCCTCCACTTCTGTAAGTGGGGGATGAATGCAAAAGGCTCTCTGATTCAGTGGGGGTTCAAACCCCGGCTGAATGAAGTTAAGCCTCCGGCGGATGCCTTGGATTTTTTAAGGTAATTTATCGAGCGAGCTCGAGGACGGACAGGACGTCCTAGTCAGGCGAAAGCCACAGGATGTGGCTTTCTGAAGCGTGATAAAAATCCGGGCGCAAATTCGGCGGGGCGAATTTGATTAAGGCACACTTTTACAGTTTCTGTATTCCTTTTAAATAAAGAACAATAATAACTGAAATGATGAATCCTATAAATAATAAAGGACCAAGCCCTGAACTATACACAAAGTAAACCTTAATGCTTTGCATGGCATTTACAACAAGATAGATGAGTAAGAAAAGACATAGAAAAAGAATGAACGGTATATTTTTATTTCTTTTCAAAGCAAACAGCTCCTTTATCGTGGAAGCTTATTAGTTTGAAGAAACGGGCAACCAAACCATAAAAAGTATTTGTCATGAAGGGATAACAGCTACCGTTACTCTTTCGTTAGTTATAAACACACTATGACAACTACATCTTGTATTATTCTTGAAGAATAAATGATCCTTTTCGATTAAGGTACCTGGTGTCATCCAAATCATGGGGATATTACCCTATCTATTATTTCGTGGGATGCTTCACGAGAGAGTAGTTATATACAAGAAAGGGAAGTCAATCATTTGAGAAGGCAAAATCCAATTTCTGGATAATGCCTGGCGCCTCACACTAAATCGAAGTATTGGCTAAAGAGGATGGCCATGATTAAAAGAATAATGGTCAAACTAACAAACAGGAAAGACAGCCTTCGGGACGTTTTCGCTCGATCAACATCCTTCCATTTAACAGGCCTGATGCCACTTAATGAGAACACCATGATGGCAGCTAAGACAACGGAATTAATATTCCCCATCAATAAAAGCATCGAACCGTAGGCCTCCTGCCACATCGCTTCACCTATTGTCATACCGAGAACAACGGTGGGTGGCAATAGAGCAACGGCTACCATGACCCCAACAAGAGCACCAGGTAATCGATTAAGAATGGACAGTGCTCCGGCCGTTCCGGAAGCTAATGCCAAAACGATATCAGATAGATTGACATGTGTTCGTGAAGCAAATTCTGTACTATCAATAGGGGTAGGGAGAAAAAATGTCAATAGGATCGAAATACCGATCACAATCATAATGGCATACAGTAAAGTAAAAGAAGAATGGCGAATCAGCTTAAAGTCCCCCATGATGGAAGCAAAGGCAATCGAAATAACCGGACCTAGCATCGGGGCAATGACCATAGCGCCGATGATTACAGCTTCACTATTTTTGATAAAACCAATCGTTACGACAATGGAAGATAAAATAACGAGTAAAGTATAGTTAAGTGTGATATGACTAGAATTCTTAATGGATCCTAGTAATTCTTGGCGACTGGCTCGTTGTAATTTCGTTGACTCTGCTTCGGATTCTTTCTTTTGTTGTTCTTGTTCCTCCTCAGTTAATCTTGTGATATAAGTTTGAACAGGGAATAGCAGCACTTCAAATCCTTCTACCACATTCGTTGCATTTTCTAAGTAGTTTAAGATGTCTTCTGTATTTTTTGTTTCTACTAGCACACGGATCAGCTTTCGTTCCTTTGACGCTGTTGAAACCCAGTAGGAAACATGGTGATGTTTTTGTAAGGTCTCGTTCACTTTTTCAAAATGTTTATCTGGGATATATGCTTCAATTAGTTGTAAATCCACCATTTCCAACTCCCCAATAAAATAAAGATCTATCCAATAGCTTTTCCATCTATTGCTATTTATAAAAATAAAATGAAGAGGTTCCAGGCACCATCCAGAAAAATGGGGATTTGTGAGGTGAGAATTTTACCGTTCATAAGCTCTGAACTTTTCTCTTATTCGTGGCACGTCTAGAATGTTTAACTTCATTCAGCAAATGCTTTTTGTACCGAAAGCTTGCGACAGGTACAGAAGTCCTCCACTTCTGTAAGTGGGGGATGAACGCAATAAGCTCTCTGAGTCAGTGGGGGTTCAAACCCCAGCTGAATGAAGTTAAGCCTCCGGCGAGCCTTTCGATTTTTTAAAGGTCATTTATCGAGCGAGTTCGACGACGGACAAGACGTCCTAGTCAGGCGAAAGCCACAGGATGTGGCTTTCTGAAGCGTGATAAAAATCCGGGCGCAAATTCGGCGGGGCGAATTTGATCGAAGGATCAAAAAAACGAAGGAGCCAGCATGAACATTCATGCTGGCTCCTTCGTTTTTTCATTTCAATTAGAATTTTGCTGCAGCCTTTGCTACGTTTTCTAAACCGTCTGCAATAATTTCCTCTGCACGGTCAGGATATTGGTTATGTCCTTCAATGACGACGGTTTCTGGGTTGGTGATTCCCCATAGTGCCAAGTTCGTTTGAACAAATTTAACAGCCATTTCAGCAGATGCCATTGGTTCTGAAGAATAATCTGCACCACGAGCGTTCAGTAAAACGACTTTTTTATCTCCTACTAAACCAACTGGACCTTCAGCTGTATATGTAAATGTTCTACCTGCTTGAGCCAAGTAAGCAATATAATTGACAAGCGGCGCTGGAACCATGGCATTCCATAATGGGAAAGCGAAGACGATTTTATCTGCTTCAAGGAATTGATTTAAATATTGATCAACCATATTAGCGGCTGCGTTTTCTGCTGCTGATAGACCTAACCCTTGACTACGTTTGTATACGCCCGTAATAGCCGTATTTCCATAGTTAGGTATATATGCGTTAAATAGATCTAATTCAGTGATCGTATCATCTGGGTTTGCTTCTTTGTATGTGTTTAAGAATGTTTCATACATGTTTGAACTAATGGCCTGGTCTGCAGGGCGATCATTTGCTTTGATAAATAATACTTTTGTCATTGTTGTATTCTCCTCTGTATATATGTTCAATTAAGAAATGTTTAATTCGAGCTAATGTTACTTCATGAATGTACGTTTGTCAAAGAGTTAGCTTAATGGAGTAAAGGTGGCAGGTGCCTTTATGGACGATTGCTGCCTTTTACCTTAGTGATTTACATTCTGGATGTTATTAGAATCAATATAACGATTTAGGATTGTTTTGGAAGTTTTCGTTATATTATGAGGTAATTCATTTATAGAGAAATAGTTAATACGGCTAATTTCTTTATCATCGGGTGTCATTTCCTCCTTTAGATCATTGACAATATAAATGGCAGCAACACTATATACTTTATCTCCATTTGGATATTCATGATAAAAATCACTTCCAGAAAATATTTCAAAAAAGTCTAAATGGGTTAATTCAACGCCCATTTCCTCCTTTATTTCTCTTTTGGCAGTGTCTTCAAATGTTTCGCCTAGCTCCATATATCCACCTGGAAGCCCCCAATTCTTGGTATCTTTCCTATACTGAAGTAATACTTTTCCTTCACGGTCTAAAATAAGGACTCCAGCAGAATTCAATATGATGGGGTCATTTCCTAATTTGCTTCTTATTTTTTCTAAATAGCCCATAAAGTATTTATCCTTTCTTACACCTTTTCCTTAACTTTATGCCCAAAATGAAATCCTTCATTCATTTCTCCATGAGTCATTGGTTTGTTTGAGATGACGACGGATTCGTTTGTCTAATTCAGGACCATACTGATGAACCCAACGCATGATCGTTGTATGGGCGATGAATAAGCCCCGTTCTTCCATCATTTCCACTAAATCACGAAAACTGAGGTTATACCGTAGGTACCATCTTACCGTTAACAAAATAATGTCAGGCTGATCATGCTTCCACTTGAATACATTTTGCTTTTCCATCCTGATCACACACCTTTTTTTAGAGTAGTAGTATCAGTATGTCCTAGATTTAAAGATTAATTGCATTTATCTTGAAGTTTTTGCACCAGAACCCAAAATAACACTTAAAATAAGCGCAAAATATCTCCTAAAATGACATAGTACCAATGGGGTTTAGTATAAAATATACTAAAAAGTGTGGAAAATAGCTCTAAATTTAGTATTATTAATCGTATATTCTGAAAGTTTTAAATATTATAATTAATACATACCAAACCAAGCTAAGGGGTGGATGAAAATGGCCATTATGCGAATTGGAAGAGCCGAATTAAGAGTGCTAGATCTTGAAGAATCTGTAAACTATTATACCAATATTATTGGATTAGAAGTAGTTGGAAGAAGTCCGGGAAGAGTCTATCTTAAGGCATGGGATGAATTTGATCATCATAGTCTTGTACTTCAAGAGGCGGATTCACCGGGTCTCGATCATTTTGCTTTTAAAGTACAGAATGAAACGGATCTTGAGTATTACGAAAGAAAGGTCGAGCAGTTTGGTTGTAGTTTAGAAAGGATTTCTAAGGGAACTAGACTTGCTGAAGGAGAAGCGATTCGTTTTACGCTGCCAACAGGACACAAAATGGAGCTTTATCATGAAATTGAACAAGTGGGCAAAGCGACAGGCACCTTAAATCCACATCCATTTCCGGATGAAGCCAGAGGGATGGCTCCTCATCGTTTAGACCATGTTCTATTAATTGGAGAAGATGTAAAGTCAGTAACCAGACTCTTTACAGAAGCACTAGATTTGTTTCAAAGTGAAAAAATTATGACATTGGATGGAGAAGACATGGTGGGCAGCTTTATGCATGCTCAAAATGGAAAGGCTCATGATATTGCCTTTATTAAAGGTCCGGATAATAAATTGCACCATGCAGCCTTCAAGGTTGATAATTGGTATGATGTGTTAAAGGCCGCGGACTTACTGGCAAGATATGATGTACCAATTGAAGTAACACCAACTCGTCATGCGATAACTAGAGCAGAAACTACTTATTTCTTTGATCCATCTGGAAATCGAAATGAAGCTTATTCAGGAGGATATATTACATATCCAGATTTCCCTACAATTACTTGGACAGAGGACAAAATCGCTCAGGGAATCTTCTATCATAGAAGAGAAATGGTTGACTCTTTTATGAATGCGCTTACTTAATAACTTTATATTCTATCAATCTTCTAATAAATTGAAAACGTTTACTATAATTCGCTGATTTTCATATCCCTGAATACAAGAGGAGGAATTTTAAATGACGAATACAGTTCAATTAACAAAAGAGAAAGTAGATATGGAGCACTGGTTGGCAGTAGCTGAGAAAATAGGTCAAATTGCTGAGGTAGAATCAAGAGAAGCCGATAAAAATGGTCATTTTTCTCCAAAGGTTGCGGAGGCGATTGTTGAAGGCGGAATTAATAAATTAATGCGCTCGAAACAATATGGCGGTACATTTATCGGTGTACGACCATTTACAGAAATTGTGAGAAAGGTTGCCAGTCATAGTATGGCTGCAGCATGGTTAACAAACTTTTTTGCGATACATGATATTTGGCCTGGTTATCTTCCTCCAAAAGGAAGAGAAGAAGTTCTTGGTTCTCATGAATTGATTGCGGATGTTTTTGCTCCACTTGGCCGTTTGGAAAAGGATGGAGATGGATACCGCCTTTATGGGGAATGGAACTTTGCCAGCGGTGTTTTATGGAGTCAATGGATTGGTCTTGGTGCGATGGCTGATCTTGGGGATGGTCTTGAGTATGTTATGCCTGTACTAAAAACTTCAGATCCAAACCTTAAACTGATTGAAAACTGGGATACACTCGGGTTACGCAGTACAGGAAGTAATGGGGTTCATGTAGACGGTGCTTATATCCCTGAACATCTTATCTTAAAAGGTAAAGATATATTTGGTCTTGGAAAACCGGGGGGCGGAGAGTATGATCCACAAGATCCTGTTTACCGTATGCCATTTATGCAGATGTTTTTGGCCGCCTTCCCTGCTACGTCATTAGGTGCCATGGATCGTTTAATTGAAATTTTCCAAGAACGTACCGAAAAACGTGTTCGGGTATTTAATGGAGGGAAAAACGAGAAGAACGGATCAGGGAGTCAACGATTACTCGCTGAAATGAAAATTCAAGTACGTGCAGCAGAGGGGTTAATGGATCGTTATATTGAAGTTCTTGAACAATGGCAAGAGGAAGGGAAAACAATCGCGACGGAAGAGGAACGGATGGAGTTGTTTGCGTTAAGATCACAGGCGGCTAGAATGGCAGCAGATATGGCTTTAAAAGTGATATTGACACTAGGAGGAACTTCTATTTTTAAAGGAGATCCAGTGGAGTTATTTGTAAGGGACGTAATCGCATTCGCTTCACATCCAACTCAACTCTGGGAAGATGCGATGAGTTCATACGGAAGTACGCAATTTGGTGGGCCAGGACATCCTACTTGGTAAATAAATTCACCACTTAAATCGATTAGATCAAATTCGCTTCATATGTGCTAGAAATTTATCGAGCTCGCTCGAAAAATCTCTAGAGGATCGATGAAAGATATGGTTAATTATAAAAAGGTCAATAGTTGACAATATTCTAAAAATTTAGTATTTTTTCGATAGAACTTTTGCTCATTTTGTGTAAAAGTAGGTGCCAGGCACCATAGATAAATTAGGGGGGTGAAAGGGTTACTCTTATATCTATTTATTTAAACGAAGGAAATGATTGTTTGCTAGATTAGTTCATTTTTGTCTTTTAGGAAGAATCTATTTTTATTAAGGCCATTGTCAAAAAGGAGAGAAGCAAAATGAAAGATAAAAAATTCATTCCCAAGTCATCTCTTGCTAAATTCACCATGTTGGGTACAGCCGTAGTAATGGCTTCAACGATCGCACTAAATGGTTACTCAGCTATTGCATCAGATTCAGAAAAAGAAAAAGGTACAGATAAAAAGCAAAACAAAACGACAGAGAAAAAGAAAGAAGAATCGAAAACAAATGTGGTATATATCGTATTAGACGATTCTGGTTTTTCTGACTTAGGAAGTTATGGTTCTGAAATTGAAACGCCGAATATGGATTGGATTGCTGAAAATGGGCTGCGCTATAATAATGCCCACGTAACCCCGCTTTGCTCACCAACACGGGCTTCTTTACTGACAGGAAGAAATACGCATGAGGTAGGGGTCGGAACGGTCACGAATTTTGATCTAGGACCAGAGATCCCTAATAAACGAGGTGCGATTAAACCAGAAGCGGGTACAATCGCAGAAGTACTGGGTGAAAATGGTTATAACAGCTATGCAGCAGGGAAATGGCATTTGGCTCCGACGGATCAAACATCAGCGGCAGGTCCTTACCACAACTGGCCGATTCAAAAAGGATTTGATCAATATTATGGCTTTATCGAAGATTCATCTGACCAATATAAGCCAGACTTAACGATTGATAATACACAGATTCCTTCACCAACAGATGAGAACTATCACTTTTCTGCAGCTATTGTTGAAAACGCTAACAGATATATTACCAATCAGGCCAGTGTTCATCCAGATAAACCATTCTTCTTATATTTAACCTTTGGCGCCCAGCACTCTCCGCATCAAGTTCCAGAAGAATATATCGATCAGTATAAAGGGGTGTATGACAAAGGCTGGGATAAAATTAGAGAAGAGCGTTTTGAAAGACAAAAGGAATTGGGCGTTATTCCTAAGGACGCAGAATTCGCTCCTCGGAACAATGGGGTGAAAGCATGGGATGAGTTAACTGAACAAGAGAAGAAAAATTATACTCGATTGCAGGAAACATATGCCGGCTTTTTAACCCATACAGATGAACAAGTGGGGAAATTCATCGACAATCTGCGTAGAACCGATCAACTAGACAATACCATGATTGTTTTGCTTTCTGATAATGGCGGCAGTGGAGGCGGACAAGCGAATGGATCGGTTAATCATTCCATCGGCTATAATGCATTAGCTGAAAGCGTAGAAGAAGTTGAGGGGCTTTATGAAGAGATAGGCAGCCAACGTGCTGGAACGGAGTACCCGGCTGGATGGGGTCAAGTAAGTAATACTCCTTTTAGCCAATACAAGAACTCTACATTTGCCGGCGGAATGAACACACCATTAATTGTGTACAACCCTAAATTGATTAGTGACCCAGGGTCCATTCGTTCTCAGTATGTGTATGTCAACGATATTACCCCAACCATCTATGACATCGCAGGAATCACACCTCCGAAGGAAATCAAGGGAGTCAAACAAATGGCGATATCTGGACAAAGCTTCAAGGAGTCATTGACTAAACCAAATGCAGAAGGCAAAGAGACACAATATTACGAGGTAACTGGAAACCGTGCGATTTATCATGATGGCTGGAAGGCCCTTACAAGTCATAAAAAGGGTGATTCTTTCGAAAATGATCAATGGTTCCTTTATAACGTAGAAGAGGACTTTACTGAACAGAATAATCTAGCAGATCAATATCCAGAAAAACTGAAAGAACTTCAAAAGCTATGGGTTAAAGAAGCTGAAAAATATGAAGCACTTCCTTTAACAGATACTTTCATAGATGGCTTTTTATCGGTTCCATCTGATACGGTAAGAGCTGATAATCATGTTACGTATTATCGTGGAATGGATCGCTTAACAGATTCAGCAGTCCCGCCAGTTGTCAATCGTTCCTATGACATTACCATACCAATTGAACGGGCAAACAAGACGGATGACGGAGTTCTTTTAGCGCACGGCGGATTCGACAGCGGGTATACCTTCTATATCCAAAATAATAAACTAGTTTACGAGCATAGAGTAGGAGAAAGAACAAAAGCGTCTATTGTTTCTAATATCGATGTGCCGGTTGGAGAGTCGGTTATTTCTTTCCAATTTGATAAAACTGGATCTCATGAAGGGATTGGAACCTTGTATATAGATCAGACGAAAGTGGGAGAAACGAAAATAGAAAATACATTACCATTCAAACTGTCTTTTGAAGGTGTTGATGTAGGAAAAGACAGCAAATATCCAGTTACTCCAGCGTATGCGGATCAAGGTGAATTTGAATTCAAAGGTGAATTAGTTAAAGTAGAGTATCATTTCAAGGATGACGCAGAATTGACCATCCCACGAGTGAATTAACCGAAAAAGAACCAGTGGCAGACTTGCCGCTGGTTTACTATTATATATGAGGTGAAAGAATGAATACAACGATTGAAAAAACAAAAACCAACTTTCATATGTTAGCGAAACCATCTGGGCCGATTTGTAATTTAGATTGTCATTATTGCTTTTATACAGAAAAGGAATCTTTATTTGAACCCAAAACCCCTTTTCGAATGTCAGACGAAACGCTTGAAAGTTTTATCAAAAACTATATAGGAGCTCAAAATGCAGAGGAAATTCCTTTTGTATGGCAAGGTGGAGAGCCAACCTTACTAGGCCTGAATTTTTATAAAAAAGTAGTACAATTTCAAAAAAAATACGCAAATGGGAAAAGGATTTCAAATTCTCTTCAAACGAATGGAACGTTATTAACAGAAGATTGGTTTCCTTTTCTTGCGGAGAATGACTTTTTAGTTGGTTTAAGCTTAGATGGGCCAGAAGAAATACATGACAAATATCGTGTTGATCGTGGGGGAGAACCTACTTTTCATCGAGTTTTAAAGACTCTACATAACTTACAAAAATATAAGATCCAATATAATGTTCTTACATGTGTCACGAATGAATCTTCAAATTCAGCTCTTGAAATCTATCACTTTTTCAAAAGTGAAGGTGTGGAATACGTTCAGTTCATCCCGATTGTGGAAAGACTGGCGGATGAGCAAGCGACTGCGTTAGGGTTACGTCATGCTACCCCTGCATCGCTAAAGGAAGAAGGGGTTCATTTGGCTCCATGGACAGTGAATCCTGAGAAATATGGAGACTTTTTAATAACTATTTTTGATGAATGGGTGAAACAGGATGTTGGCACTGTCAATGTGATGAATTTCGAAAGTTCATTAGTTGCCTGGATGGGACTGCCGGCAACGGTGTGTATTTTTGCTGAGACATGTGGGAAAGCAGCCATCATTGAGCATAATGGAGATGTGTATTCCTGTGATCATTTTATGTATCCGGATTATAAGTTGGGGAATATTCAATCAGAAACGTTTAAAGAAATGATGGATTCCATGCAGCAATCTGAGTTTGGTCAAGCGAAAAAATCAACATTACCCAAGTATTGCCAAAGTTGTGAAGTAAAGTTTGCTTGTAATGGAGAATGTCCGAAACACCGCTTCCTGACGACGCCTGACGGTGAACAGGGATTAAATTATTTATGTGCAGGCTATAAAAAGTACTTTACCCATATCCATAAATATATGAAAGTAATGGTACAACTTCTCGAAAATGGCCTACCTGCCTCTAAAGTAATGGATGTAATAAAGCATCCCATTGTTATAAAAAAATAGAGATACAGGTGCCAGGCACCATCCAGATAATTGGAAGGTGCCTGGCACCATACATACCATCCATAGATTGTGGTACACTTTGTTTTAAAACATACATAATTCTTCTTCATAGAAGGGAGTGAAGCGAGTGCATTTTTTTATAAGAATGGGATTACAACTAATAAAGATGAGTAATCTGACACTATTTCTCTCTACCGCTATTTTTGTTTTTCTGTGTACTTTTGTTGTTTATGGTCTAGAACCTGATAACTTTGAAAGTCTGTTAAATTCTTTCTACTTTGTTATGACAACCTTTACGACCGTTGGTTATGGGGATTATTCACCGGTCACTGTTGCAGGAAAACTATTTACCGTTCTTATGTATTTGATTGGAATCGGTCTATTAGGTGTTGTGATCGGGAAAATCATTGATGCATTTACAATCTATAGACGGAAAAGGGAGGAAGGCAAAGTGACCTATACAAAAGAAAGTCACATTATTATTATCGGTTGGGGAAAGAAAACAGAATCTGCTGTAAAAGAAATTCTGAATTCCAATTTTTCTGTTGAAATTGTGATTATTGATACGTTACCCAAATCACCAATTGATTTAGCTCTTAATAGAGTTCACTATATTCAAGGTGATGCATCGGAAGAAGAAACCTTTCATAAAGCCAATATTACGAAAGCAAAGTCCGTGATTATCTTTTCGGATGACAGTATCCAAGACCCATCCTTACGTGATGCGAAAACGTTAACAGTTGCGATCATCGTAGAGCGATTAGCACCCATTGTCCATACAACAGTCGAAATTTTAACAGAAAAAAACATTTCGAATTTTTCACATGTAAAAGTAGATGAATTTATTTTATCGCAAGAAACGATTTCTAGATTGGCTGTCCGTTCTGCTATGTATAAAGGGATAAGTAAAGTCTATTCTCAGTTAATCAGTCGGCAACATGGAGAAGATCTATACAAAATTTCAAAAAGGGAACAATGGATAACTTACCAAGATGCATTTAAAGACTTGTTAGAGAAGGGCGCAACACTCATTGCTGACCGTGATCAATTAGATATTAACCGGCGATTAGATGAAAAAATACCACATGAAGCGGAATTGTATGTGATTTGTAATAATGAAACCTATCAAAAAATCATGTAATAAGGTGCCCGGTACCATCCAGAAAAATGGTGATTACTGAAGGGTCCGTGTGGCTGCATAGCTACCGGACCCTTCAGTATCGTAATAGGTACTATCCAGACTATATAAATTCAACTTGTTAAATTGACATAAGAAACGGTTGGTCACCCTGCTTGAGCACGCCTTTATGTACGTAGTAATAACAGCGAAGTGAAAGGAGGTTGACTGGCCGTTTCTATACCATGTCGAAACATTAAGCTGGACTTATATAATAGGAATACTTTCCTATTAAAATGTTTAAACTATAGTAGTATTCTGAAAATAAGAACTGCTGGTGATATACAATCATTCCTTTTTAAAAGAAAATAAAGATATCACCTTTTAGAAAATAGTACTTGATGAAACGGTGATATCTGGATTGATTATATGAGGGCAGGTGTTCATTATGATCTGTGAACTATCACATAGAGAACGGATAGAAGAGATTGAAGTAACAAGAAAAGATATGATTTTAGTTGGATCGGTATATGGATTAACACACCCAGATACGATCAAACTAAGTCATCGGTTAGATGATCTATTAAATGACTTGTATAAAATAGAAACTAGAGAATAATGGTTTTTCTTGTTTGAGTAGAAAGCATGTGACATCATTTTTTCATGTGGGTACCGCCTCAATAATAGGCGATGGCGATAAATGGGATCTGATTGTTATACACAAAGGCGCTTGTCAAGGACAGGCGTCTTTGTTGTTTTTATTAATAGTAGAGGCTATGTTAAATAACTGTGTTGATGCTCCAATAGCCTTTGGTATACGTGTCCATTAAGTGATTCCTGCTGAATCAAACACATGGCCGCATACACTAAAGGCCATTTATCAACAATCATCCTTAACACAGCCTAATCATAAACGATTGTTACTGTGGAATATAAAAAATGTCCGGCAAAGTGCCGGACTATAGTCTATTAAAAAAAGAGGGAAAGGGGACGCATGAAAAGTCCTTGCTTTTCATAGGTTGGTTCTATCCCATGCCCATCAAGTTAAGAAAACAGATTAACTCCCGAATGATGAAATGAGCTTTTTTGTTACAAAGGATCCTGACATCAAACGGATCTCCTACAAATGAGGAATACCCCAAATAAATCAGAGAATAGAGGGTGATTTATTTGGGATATTATATTGACCACTCTTTAGATTATGACATAATTTGGTAAAGAGTGGGACTCTTCCTCACTGGATTCTTTTGGAGGCCATATACACAATTCAATTATAATTTAATACACACATTAGATAATTCTGAATAGAATTCAAAGCTATGTGCGCCGCCTTCTCGACCAATACCACTTTGCTTCAGTCCCCCAAATGGTGTACGAAGATCACGAAGGAACCATGTATTAACCCAAATAATTCCAACTTCTACTTCTTTTGCAAGGCGATGTGCACGGCGTAAATCATTTGTCCAAATGGATGCACTCAATCCATATTCTGTATCATTCACTTGATCAATCACTTCTTCTTCTGTGTCAAACGGAATAACTGTTACAACAGGACCGAAGATTTCTTCTTTGACAACGCAGCACTTTCGAGTAAGTCCTGTGATAATAGCTGGCTCTAGATAATACCCTTTGTCCAACCCTTTAGGTCGAGCACCACCACATAGGATGTCTCCGCCTTCTTCTTTCGCTAAATCAATATAGCCGAGAACACGCTCATAGTGATCTTTACTGACTAATGCACCTACTTTTGTTTTTGGATCAAACGGATCTCCAACGACCAGCTCTTTTGTTTTTGCTACGAACTTTTGAACAAACTCATCATATGCAGGGCGTTCTACATAGATTCGAGAACCACAAAGACAAACTTCCCCTTGGTTAATAAAACTTGATTTTAACGTTGTTTCAATTACTTCATCTAAATCAGAGTCAGCGAATATGATATTTGGATTCTTTCCGCCAAGCTCATAAGAAAGCTTTTTCAATGTTTTAGAAGCTGAAGCCATAATCGTTTGTCCAGTCAATGTTTCACCTGTAAACGTAATCGCATCAACATCTTTATGCTCAGTAAGCGCTGTACCTACTACACCGCCGGAGCCATTTACGATATTGACTACACCGTCTGGAACGCCAGCTTCCTTACAAATTCCCCCAATCAATGTTGCCGTTGTCGGCGTTACACTTGCTGGCTTGATAACAACCGTATTACCGGCTGCAAGAGCTGGTGCAAGTTTCCAAGTCATGAGTAATAAAGGTAGGTTCCAAGGGCTGATGATCCCAACAACGCCAACAGGACGACGAACGGCATAGTTTATGGCTACATCATCGGTTTCATATGCTTCTGTTCCCATTGAACGCATATAATCGGCAAAGAAATGAAAGTTAAATGCAGATCTTGGAATATCAATACTGTTTGATAACCAAATGGGTTTTCCTGTATCTAACGATTCAAGTTGCGCAAGCTCATCTTGTCTTTCTAATATCAGATCTCCAATTTTACGAATAACCGCAATTCTTTGATCCAGTGTCATCTTTTTCCAAGGGCCTTTTAACGCGCTTTTAGCAGCGGCTACTGCCGCATCTACTTCTTCTTGTCCACCTTGTGAAATGGAGCTAATCACTTCCTCTGTTGCTGGGTTAATATTTTCTTTTACCTTCCCTGAACGTGAAGGAACATATTCCCCGTTAATAAACTGTAAACTATCAACTGATTTTACTGCATTTCCTGCTTGTGCACTCATATAAAGATCCTCCTAATATTTTCTAAATCAACCAACCTTATGACTTGGTTGGGCAATTATTCGTTCGATCCTTAGTGTGACCACTTTTCTTGGAGACTATTAGGGGTATAATCAGGAAAATGCGGATTTACAAAGATACGCATTTTGATACAAGCCTTGTGAGACATTATGAAGTCTGTGTCATTTTAGAAGATATTTTGTACTTATTTTAAGTGTTATTTTGCACATCCGACTTTAAAACCCAGCTACCTTCACATAAGAAGATTAGCTGGGTTTCTTCATTAATCGGACCAGATTGTGGTGCAACTCCTTTAAATAAAATTGGATATCTATGTTAAAGTTTAGAAGAGATTGTGAAGTTTTTAATTAGGTGTAACGAAGCAGAATAGCGAAAAATGATTTATATTTAAAATGGACGTTTTTAATAAAACAAAAGGAGAGAAATCTTATGTTTTCTAATGAAGAAAGAGATTCTATTTATAAAGTTATTTATAACAGGAGAGATATTCGAAGTTTTTTGTCAACTCCTATCCCAGAAAACACGATACATAAAATATTAAACGCAGCTCATCATGCACCTTCAGTAGGATTTATGCAACCTTGGAACTTTATTTTAATTTCCTCTGACAAAGTTAAAGAAAAATTAGCTTGGGCAGCAGAAAAAGAAAGACAAGCATTAGCTATCCATTATGATGGGGAAAAAGAAATGAAATTCCTTGATTTAAAAATTGAGGGCTTAAAAGAAGCTCCTATAACTATTTGTGTAACATGTGACCCTACAAGAGGAGGTTCCCATGTATTAGGACGAAATTCAATTCCTGAAACAGATATTTTATCCACAGCCTGTGCTATTCAAAATATGTGGTTAGCATCTTGTGCTGAAGGATTAGCGATGGGGTGGGTAAGTTTTTATAAAAAGAATGATATTCGAGATATTTTAGAGATACCACCACATATTGACCCTATCGCTCTTATATCTATTGGTTACACTGATGACTACCCAGAAAAACCCATTTTAGAATTAGCTAATTGGGAAAAAAGGCGTTCTTTAGAACATCTTATTTTTGAAAATAAATGGGGAAGAAACTAAAGGTTTATTAAAGTAACAGACGCTATTGTTGAGGACCACAGGTAGAAAATGATCAAACTTTACTTCAAAGCTACAAGAGCCTGTATCTTCAATTACTTGGTAATTGAAGATACAGGCTCTAATTTTCAAACTCTATTTGTCGTTATATATATTTAACTTCATTCAGCAAATGCTTTTTGTACCGAAAGCTTGCGACAGGTACAGAAGTCCTCCACTTCTGTAAGTGGGGGATGAATGCAAAAAGCTCTCTGATTCAGTGGGGGTTCAAACCCCGGCTGAATGAAGTTAAGCCTCCGGCGAGCCTTTCGATTTTTTAGAGGTCATTTATCGAGCGAGCTCGACGACGGACAGGACGTCCTAGTCAGGCGAAAGCCACAGGATGTGGCTTTCTGAAGCGTGATAAAAATCCGGGCGCAAATTCGGAGGGGCGAATTTGATAATTTAAATGACTTTATTATTTCCTTTCACAACATACATTTTTAGATTGTACATCTGCCATCTATGTTCCAAAACTCGTGAGTTACTCAATATCTTGTCAGTAAAGGATTTTTAAGAAGTTAGCTCGTCTGAAAGTGTTCAGTAACTCATCTCTAAATGTATGTTCAGTTAATAAACCAAAATCAAGTTTTATTACATCAAAGATGGTCTTAACGTATGTTTTTCACGAAATGTTGGAGGTACGCCATATAGTAGTAGGTGGCTGATTGTGATATCATCGCCTGTGAAATTTATGAATATCGACTAATAAATTGTGTAATGATTTCATTTAACCTATTTGCAGCTTTAGTAGGAATCCGATGGTTTACCTTTTCAATAAACTTTAATTCATTCAATGGTAATTTCTCATGCAATTGCTTGGCATAACGATGAAATGGTTTATCCTTCTCACCATAGACTAGCATAATTGGATGATTAATATTACCTAGTTGATCTGTACAATTATAGTGCAGACTATATCGGAAATACTGTTCGATATTTCTGGCGTCTCCTTTTCGTGCTTCCGTAAACAACTTTTTAAACAGCTTTTGTGTATTTGAATTGGTCTTTGACATAGACCATGCCAGTAAAGGGATAGCACCAACCTTCGCAAGTTTTATTCCTAAAGAAATTTTTTGCCTTAAATACATATCGTTTACATCAGAATATCCTCCAATTACGATCCCTCCTAATGCGTGCTCGGGAGAAGTCCGCAAAAATTCCAATACGATAGAGCCTCCAGTAGAATAGCCGCAGATGAATGCTTTTTCAACTTCAAGGTGATCCAACAGAAGTTTGATATCTTCAACAATTAGTGGAAAGGTTATTGGTTTGTTTGAATACTGACTCTTTCCGTGACCTCTAATATCAAAAGTAATCACTTGAAAATGGGAGGATAATTCTTCTACTTGGTACTCGAAATTAACGGAAGTGAGTACAGGAGGATGAATAAAAACAAGAGGAATTCCCTTTCCTTTAACTGTATAATACAGACTAATCCCGTCCACATTGAGAGTTGACATCTGTTTAAACACCTCATTTTATCTGGAATTGTTTTTGATCCAACTATATAGGCAATACATTAAAAAAAGGTTACTTTTTTTTATGGGACCCAATTTTATTAGGAGTATTTTTTATATTGTTCTATTGTCAGATTTCAAATATACAAAGGAGCTCTAAATTTTGTACTAAAAATTAGTCCTAGACACCCGTTGTTTGGGAATATTGGGACCTTAGGAATGGTGCAATATACGAATGGGGGAACAATAATCTTTAATACCAGCTAAAAAAGGGGATTATAAAAGGATTTTCGATTAGAAGATCCTTTTTGTACTGCTCATTCATCTATATCTACTTGTAGTTTAGTTAATAAATATAGGGAATTATTGGAATACTAAATATTAACGAATAATGTTGGAGGCAATCATGCTCGAAAAAGGAAAAATTAATGCAGGTGAGTTTCAAATATTAGTGATCACATTTACGATAGGAGGAACGGTACTTATTGCAGCTACTACACTTGCAGGGATAGTAAAGCAGGATTCCTGGGTTGTTGATCCTTTAACACTTCTTATAAGTTTATTTTTTATATTCATATATAATCAATTAGCCACCCTTTATCCATCTATGACTTATATCGAATATAATAAAAAAATATTAGGAAAATGGATTGGCAAAATTTCAGCACTGCTCTATCTTTTTTATTTTTTTATTCTTTCTTCAGGTATGCTTAGAGAAATAGGGGATTTTTTTACGACACAAATATTGGTTGATACACCTATCCAAATGATTATGATCTTGTTTTTGCTCACTAGCTTAATCGGTGTTCGGTTAGGATTAGAAGTCATCTGTCGTACAGTGTTAATTTTTTTCCCTTGGATAGTTATGATGTTATTAATGCTATTCTTATTTCTCATCCCCGAAATCAAATTAGAAAATATACAGCCTATTTTTGGTGAAGGCATGAAACCAATTATTAAGGGCTCATATCACATTTTAGGACTCCCCTATTTAGAGCTTGCGACACTATTAATGGTTACACCGTATGTTACCGAAAAAGCAGCAATGAAAAAAGCTTTTTATAGAGGAATGGTAATTGGAGGCATTGTCCTATTCATTACGGTCGCTTTCTGTATTTTAGTATTGGGTTCTGACATTACCACAAGACAAGCCTATCCTTCATATACTTTAGGAAAAAAAATTAGCATTGGAGGTTTTATTGAACGGATTGAAGTCCTTGTTGCATTCATTTGGTTTTTTACAGCGTATTTTAAGTTGACTATTATAAATTATGGACTCTCTCTTGGGTTAGCTCAAGTACTTGGATTGAAAAGTTATAAAATCTTACTTTTTCCATTAGCATTTTTAATTATCACTTTTGCGATCTTTTCATATCAAGATATTGTCCATTTTCATGACTTTATTGCGAAAGCGTGGACACCTTATTCCTTAACCATTTGTTTTATTCTTCCGTTGTTATTATTAGTGATTGGAACAATTAGAAAAAAACGTTCTGATTCCAATGCAACTAAACTGCCAGTTCGTTGAACAAGTTATAAATTGAATAGTTTAAAATTATAGCATTTCATTGTAATGAGGAATGCTTTTTATCTTTGTCTAAAATATCAATAAAAAAATAATGAAATTTGATAATAATATATTGAAAAACGATAAAAATCCTGTTAAAATCAAATCGATAATAAATATGTGAGGTGCTTTTTATGAAACGAGGATCAACACTCTTTTTAAAGTTAGCTGTTATTCTTATGGGAATCCCTGTTCTTGTTTTATGTCTATTTTTGTTGCCTCAGATAGCGGATGAAGCAAATGAAGCAGCAGAAAGAGGTTCAGATTTGGCTTATGTGGTATATGGCATTTTAATGGTTATGTATGTTTCGGCGATCCCATTTTACTTCGCTTTGTATCAATCTTTTAACCTTTTAAGCTATATTGACAAGAACCAAGCTTTCTCGGAATTATCTGTAAGAGCTCTAAAGAAAATCAAAAACTGTGCCATCACAATCAGTGGCTTGTATGTGGTAGCCCTACCATTCGTCTATATCATGGCGGAGGTAGACGACGCCCCAGGTCTCATAATAATCGGAATGATCCCTATTTTTGCTTCCATGGTGATTGCCGTCTTTGCTGCTGTTCTCCAAAGGCTTTTAAAAGAAGCCATAGATATAAAAGAGGAAAATGATTTAATAGTCTGAGCTGAGGTGAATAATATGGCGATTATAATCAATATTGATGTGATGCTTGCTAAACGAAAAATGAGTGTGACGGAACTTTCGGAGAGGGTTGGAATCACGATGGCAAACCTTTCTATCTTGAAAAATGGAAAGGCAAAAGCGATTCGATTATCCACTTTAGAGGCGATTTGCAAAGCTTTAGAATGCCAGCCTGGAGATCTTTTAGAATACAAAAGTGACGAAGACACTCAAGGATAATCATTAACTAAGCAGGTGTTTTAGATACTACCTGCTTTACACTTCAATAAATTGTATTTAACTTCATTCAGCAAATGCTTTTTGTACCGAAAGCTTGCGACAGGTACAGAAGTCCTCCACTTCTGTAAGTAGGGGATGAATGCAAAAAGCTCTCTGATTCAGTGGGGGTTCAAATCCCGGCTGAATGAAGTTAAGCCTCCGGCGAGCCTTTCGATTTTTTAAAGGTCATTTATCGAGCGAACTCGACGACGGACAGGACGTCCTAGTCAGGCGAAAGCCACAGGATGTGGCTTTCTGAAGCGTGATAAAAATCCGGGCGCAAATTCGGCGGGGCGAATTTGATAAAAATTTAAGGTGAGAATCATGATCAGAGAAAAAACGATTTATATCCTTTTAACTGATACAGGAACGATTTTAACAAGGAAAGAAAGACGCCTGTCAGAGACAGGCGTCTTTCATGCGTTTGCGGCAATGGACCGGACGACCACATTCGTACGTTTAGCCTAAAGGCATGTCCATTGGCTTATGCAAATTAGCTCATCGCTATATCAATATACCATCACTTTTCATGATTAACAAGTTGTATTTTTTGGATATTCCACATCCCTGTGATTTCTTGAAAAGTCTTGTTTCACACGGGGTGAGGGTTGTTCAAACCGCAGACCCTCATTTATAGCTAAACCGTATTCGATAAATTTTTGGTACAATAGATGATGAAAAGGGTAGAATGTTGGTATATATTGTTGGTTAACCTTTGTTTTGGATAAAGTTGGTACCCATTCCAGAAGAAAATATTTTTTTTTAGACAAAGTACTTTTCATAAATACTATTTTTGATTATAATCCAAGTATCCTTCTCGGCTTAATGAAAAATAAAGGAGCGGTTTATCATGTTGAGAGTCGTCATACAAGTAAATAAAAATGGTGATGAGTATTATAAAAAAATAATAAATAATGTCATTAATTTAAAAAATAAACTTGGTGAAGAGTTAGTTGATTGTGAAGTCGTCTTGTTTGGGGACGGATTAGGTCTTGTATTAAGTGAAGATGAAACCATTCAGAAGCGACGTGAAACGATTTTAGAAATGGGTATTCGCTTTGTTATCTGTAACAATACATTAACGAAAAACAACATGAAAGTAGAAGACTTGCAATGCAGTGTTGGTTCAGCGGGTTCTGGTGTTGCACACTTAGTCACTAGGCAGGCTGAGGGTTGGGCCTATTTAGCACTTTAATAAGGAAGGGAGATTACCGATGTCAGTACTAGTTGAACTTGAGAACGTTAACTTTCAATATGATAATAATAGCTCTTCGATTCTCCATGATATCAATTTTGTCATAGAAAAAAATTCATTTGTTTCCCTATTAGGACCTAGTGGCTGCGGTAAGTCTACCTTACTTAATTTAATTGCAGGGTTTAACCCTAATTATGCAGGTTCTATTGAAATTGGAGGAAACAAGGTCAAGAATCCTTCGAAAGACAGAGGGTTTGTTTTTCAAGACTTAGCCTTATTTCCATGGTTATCTGTTTCAGAAAATGTTGAGTTTGGCTTGAAAATGCAAAATATCCCTAAAAAGGCAAGACAACAAAAAGTGAAAGAAATGATTGAATTAGTTGGGTTGACACAGTATACGGATTTTCCCATCTCTTCTTTATCTGGTGGGATGAGACAACGGGTTGCGCTTGCTAGAACCTTGGCAACAGAACCGAATATCCTTCTGTTGGATGAGCCCTTTAGTGCATTAGATGCTCAAACACGTGATGTCTTACAAGAGGAGCTTTTATCACTGCACCATAAATTAAACATGACAACGGTCAATGTGACACATAGTATTGATGAAGCGGTCTATCTTTCTGATTACGTGATTCTTCTTTCTAAAAAAGGAACAATCAAAGAGATCGTGAAGATCGAGTTAGATAAACCGAGAGACCGTACATCATCAGCGTATAATGATTATGAAAAGAAGCTATATGAATTTTTACGAAACGAAAGAGAGTCTTAGAGGAGAAATAAATATGAAAAAGTTAATGAGCATACTATCCATTTTTGTTTTACTTTTGCTTACCGCTTGCGGTGCGGAAGAAGAAAAAGATCAACAAGAAAACGCAACAACAGAATCTTCAGGGAAGCCCCAACTAAATATAGGCTATGTTTCCATCCTAGCCAATGCACCAGGTATTGTGGCAGATAAACAAGGGTACTTCGCTGAAAAACTAGACGTACAAATGTATGGATTTAACTCTGGACCAGAGCTATTTCAAGCTCTAGCTGCTGGTGAACTAGATGTTGCGTATGCAGGTGTTCCTGCACTCGTTAACTGGGCATCACGCGGGCTCCCGGTTAAAGTCATTGCGAAAGTAAGTGATGGGAAAATTGGGGTTGTTGTTGGAGAGGAATCAAGTATTACATCAGTAGATGAATTAAAGGGAAAAGTAATTGCTGGTGTGAAAAGTGGAAGCGGTGTTGATCTGATTACAAGAGGAGAAATACTACCGAAGGCAAGGCTTTCAGATAAGGATTTGTCGATCCAAGAGTTCCAACAAGCAAATATTGAAGCAGCTCTTGACTCAAATCAAGTACAGGCTGGAATTCTAAATGAGCCTTTCTTAACGTATGCCTTATTGCATGGTAAAAAGCAAATTGCAGAAGAAAATGATCCAGCGCTTGTTGTTATGGCGAGTGAGGAAGCATTGCAAAATAAGTCTGAAGCTGTTCGGACCTTTATGAATATTCATCAGTCTACGATTCAATATTTAAATGAAAATCAAGAAGAGGCGAACCAAGTTTTAGTGGATGTCTTTAATATAGGGGCAGTGGGGGATCTACCAGCAGATCAAGTAATGGCAAAAGCAAGAGAAAAGATGGACTTTAATTGGAAGTTTACTAATGATAACTTTACGTATTATCAGCAGCTTGCGGATACGGCAAATGATCTTGGTTACGTCAAACAAGAAGTGGATGTTAAGAGCTTGTTCGATCTCTCGTTCGTTGAGGGAGTTATAGAAGAGTGAAGAAGCAAACAATAGGCTGGTTGTCTGTTCCATTTGTACTTGGTATTTGGTTTCTTGTCGCATCACAGTATCCTTCTTATATTTTTCCTGGTCCGATTGACGTATGGAATGAAGCGATCCTGCAATGGAATAATGGGGAGATTCAGTCCCATGTTCTGCTTAGCCTAAAACGTTTAGTGATTGGATTTGTGATCGCGGCTTTGCTGGCATTTATGATAGGTATTTTAGGAGGCGCATTTCGCCCCTTGCGTGAATTTTTAATGCCAATTGTAACATTTTTTCAAGCGACACCTGCGATGGCATGGGCACCTTTGTTAATTATTTTTCTTGGTTTAGGGGATGCCCCGATGATTGCGGTCATCTTGATCGCTTCGTTTTTCCCGATTTTAATTAACGTGATCCAAGGGATGAATATGATTTCTGAGTCCCATATTCGAGCGGCCAAATCTCTTGGTGCAAAAGGCTGGAGGTTAGGCGTATACGTCTATTTGCCAGAAATTATTCCTGCTGCGATCAGCGGGGTGAGCGTTGGGTTTGCGATTGCTTGGCGTTCACTTGTAGCAGCCGAAATGATTGGCGGAAATTCAGGGATCGGCTATTTTATCTCGTTTAATGGACAGATCGGGAATACGGCTTCCGTCATACTCGGAATCATCATTATCGGTTTTCTAGCTTTAATGATGGATTATCTCCTATTAAAGCCCCTCCAACAACGATTTGCCGGTTGGGCCTCACGAAATGAAAACTAGGGCAGCATCCAAATAAGTAGGAATGTTATTCCGCGGAAATGTTCCACGAAAGATTTATTGTAAATAGGCGAGAATACCCCTTCCTCAAGGAACGATAGTGAGTAGGGAGGGGATGAATCACCTTCGGACAAGGGATGGCTTTCTTGCCATCTCCATTGTCCGAGGTTATTTCGTATGTAGTCATTTACATCGTTAGCTTGATGGTTATGTGGCGGCACTCCATATAGAAATATAAAAAGAGTAGTATTTACGTTGAAAACGTTAAATACTACTCTTTTTATATTGTATGTAATGAGATCTTGTGGTAAATTTATATAGATGTACATTGTTTAATTAAATTTTAATATATTATCCCTATTTTAATTATACAATGCAATCGATACGTTAGTCAACCCTTTTATAAACTTTTTTTAAGGAGTGTTTGCTATGAATTCGGAACTTCAGCAGGAGCAAAAACGAGTAGACAGCGTAATGGAGACAATTACAGATGAAATCAACAGATTGGAAGAAGAAACTGCCAGGAGTAAGAACGAAGTCGTTCATATCCGCAAGCACTTTTGGGATGAAGTCAAGGTGAATACGGATACCTTTGATGATTACCTTGAGGCCATTATCGGCTTGAGGCAAGAGGCTCAAGCTCTGTCCGTAAGCCAAAGCACCCATAGACATGCATCCAAGCGTTTATCCACACTGTGCCGAATGCAAGAGGTTCCCTATTTTGGTCGGATCGATTTTATCGAAGAAGGGAATTCAACTCAGGAGCAAATCTACATTGGCATCGCCTCGCTTAGGGATACGAGTGGAGAAGATTTCCTAATCTACGACTGGAGGGCTCCTATCTCAAGTGTCTACTACGATTACCAACCCGGTCCGGCTAAGTATGCAACACCCGGAGGCACAATCCAAGGTATATTGGAGAAAAAGTGGCAATACCTTATCCGCGGCGGCGTTCTTCAATCCATGTTCGATACGAGTCTCACCATTGGAGACGAGATTTTACAGCAGGTTCTGGGCAAAGGTAACGACAAACAGATGCACAATATCGTAGCGACTATTCAACAGGAGCAAAACCGGATCATCCGTCATGACCACGGGAGGCTGCTCATTGTTCACGGTGCAGCAGGCAGTGGCAAGACATCGGCCGCCCTGCAACGAATTGCTTATTTGCTCTACAAATATCGAGATCGTCTGAATGCTGATCAAATCATTCTTTTTTCGCCTAATTCCATGTTTAGCAGTTACGTGTCCAATGTGTTGCCAGAACTTGGTGAAGAGAATATGCAACAGGTCACCTTTCAGGAATACTTGGATCATCGTCTGAGTAAAGGGTTTCAAGTTGAAAATCCCTACGAGCAATTGGAATATGTTTTAACTGCGGAGAATACTCCTTCGTACAGGTCAAGACTTGCGAGTATCCGTTTTAAAGCATCTACCCTTTTTTTTGAGGCGATCCAATCCTATAGACAGTCACTAGAATTATCAGGAATGCTATTTAAGGACATTACCTTCAGAGGAAAACCAATCGTTACTGCACAACAAATAGCAGAAAGGTTTTACAGTCATGACACTTCACTCCGCTTCCATAATAGACTTGAAAAATTAAAGGATTGGCTAATGAAAATAATAAAGGAGGTCCAAAGGGTCGAAAGGACAAAGCCATGGGTACAGGAGGAAATCGAGCTGCTTAGCAACGATGATTACCATAAGGCACATAAATACTTAGCGGAGAAACGAGGCTTTAAAAGAGAATCAATTGCCGACTATGAGATCGAGCCAAAAGCACTTGCCATATTAATTGTTCACCAAAAGTTGAAGCCGTTACGAAAACGAATCCGAGCGTTTCGTTTCGTCGACTTTAAGGGGATGTACAAACAGATTTTTGCTGATCCACTAAAGATCAACTATGGAATTGAAGGGGAGACACCAGCGGAGTGGGGTGCTATTTGTCAAACGACGCTGGACATGTTAGATGAAGATAAACTATTTTATGAGGATGCTACTCCGTTTTTACTTTTGAAAGAGCTGATTCAAGGCTTTCAGACGAACAGCTCGATCAAACACATCGTTGTTGATGAGGCTCAAGATTATTCCCCCTTTCAATTTGAGTTTTTGAGGCGTTTGTTTCCTGCGGCAAGGATGACAGTGCTCGGCGACTTTAATCAGGCGATATTCGCCCATGCTAGCGAAAAGGGTGATTTCAACACACTTACGAGCCTTTACGGACCGGATGAAACGGAATTGATCAATATAGCACGGAGTTACCGATCGACCAAACCGATCATCGAATTTACACGAAGACTCGTTTCTAATGGAGAAAGGATTATTCCTTTTGAACGCGATGGTGAGCGACCCGTCTTGAAACAAGTAGTCGATCACGTAGAACTGCACAGCTGCATTGCCGCCAAAGTCTCAGATTTGAAAAGTCTAGGGCTTAATAGTATTGCGATCATATGCAAATCTGCTGAGGAAAGTATACGTGCATATGAATCCCTGTCCAGCATCGATGAAATGAAACTCTTAAAGAGCAATTCGATTGAATATGAGCAAGGAATCGTTGTCGTACCGTCGTATTTGTCCAAGGGGATCGAATTCGATGCCGTCATCCTTTATGATGCATCAGAGCATGTATACGGTGATGAGAGCCTGCGCAGACTTTTCTACACTGCCTGCACCAGAGCTATGCATGATTTGCAGCTTTACAGCGTAGGTGAACCGAGCCCATTTTTACGAAACGTATTGCGGGAGGGTTTCATCCAGACTAAGTGAATACCACTAGCGGTGTCGGGATTGAAAAAGAAGATGTCGAACAATGTACTTGACTTAACATAGAAAGGAGGGCTGATTTTATTAAGTGGTAAAATAGGCTTATAGACAAAAACCAAGTCTATAAAACATTTAAGCTGTTTAAGAAGTGCCTTTTGGACTTTTTAAACAGCCTTTTTTTGTTTCTAGTAAAAATAATTTTGTATGATTATAGGTCATAAACTTTTGTTTAACCATTCGTAAAAGTACACTTCTATATCCTAATAGGAAACTATAAAATTTTAGTCTATAATCATATATAATTTATTTTATGGTTCTGGTGCAAAAACTTCAACTTTTTTCTATTTGTCTTGGTATTTGCACCAAAACCATTAAGGAGCTATCTAAGGTAAGGATACAACTACTTATAATTAAGTAATGAAGAGATGTATAATTAAATAAATGATTAAAAGAAGTGGGTATTAGAGGTAGCAGTTTGATTATACAGTTATATGTATAATCACGTTGATTTATAAAGGAGGGAAAGATTCTGTCACTATATAGTCAGATGATTAAAGGGCTTTTAGAAGGAAGTATTTTATCTCTCATGTCTAAAGAGGATATATATGGATATGAGTTATTGGAAAAACTTCAAAGCGGAGGGTTTCAGCTCGTGAGGGAAGGAACAATATACCCCCTATTATTAAGATTAGAAAAAGAAAAATTAATAACAAGTTATTTTGGCCCTTCACCTTCAGGTCCAAGAAGAAAGTATTATAAGATAACTGATGATGGAATTATAGCGCTAAATGTATTTAAAGAAAATTGGTTTAAAGTAGAAGAATCGGTTAATTTTTTCTTAAACCTTAAATTAAGAGAGGATGAATAAAAATTACTAATCTAGAGAGAGAATTGGAAAACGCTAAATTAAAATTAACTAAATATGATAGAGAGAAATTTGAAGATTTTTGTTTGTATCTTAATAGTAGCAACTTGGATCAGGAAGGTGTGAAAGAAATTAAATATGAGATATTAGATCATCTAATTGAAGGACAAAAAGCTGGTAAGGGATTCGATGAACTATTTGGAAACAATCCTCAAGAATATACAAAGAACCTAGTTAGATATCTACCCAAAAAATCTTGGAAAGATCAATGGAAATTTTTAATTATGGTATATTTTATAGCATTAATCATAAGAGTAGCTGGGTTATTCAACGAAATGACTCTTAATGAAATAGTTATAGATATTATTATATTCCCAATAATTGTAATTTTGTTCATTACTTTATTTATGAAGTTGAATAAATGGACAGCTTTTGAAAAATCGACAGGGATGATTATTGTATCAGTTTTGGTTATTCAAATACTTTCTATATTTTATAGTTATATTAAAAGCATTTTAATGTAGCCTCAATGTGTCATATTTTGTCCCTAATTAGCGATGAATGACTCTTTATAGGTATAGATAGTAGTTTATCAGTCTTTTCTTCCTTAAAATTAAAGATATGGGTTTTTTTAGGAGGGAAAGTATTGAGAATAAAAATAACAGTGGGGTTAATAATCCTTTTTTTAATGAGTTTTATCGGAGTGAATATCTTTATCCTAACTAATGAAAAACAATCTGTTGATGCTTCTAAATCAAATTACGAAACGTATGTAGTTGAAGAGAAAATCCTTACAGATATAGTCAGTGTGAATGGGAAGGTTTCTCCTTCGGTAGAAAAGTTCATACCGTATGAAGTATCTAAGGGAGAAATCAAAGGTATATATGTTAAAGAGGGCGATAGTGTAAAAGCTGGTGCAGATTTAGTAGTTTATCATAATGAAGAGACTAATCAACAACTAGAACAATCTAAGATAGCAAAATCGAGGTTACTTATCCAACTTGAACAACTTAATTATCAAGAAGAAGTAATTAAGAAGAAAATTGAAGAGGCTAAGAAAGAAAATACAAAAGAAGTTTTAAATCAGTTAAAAGAAGAACAAAAAGAGTTAAGTTACCAAAAAAGAATAGCTAACTTAGATTATAAAGAAGCTGAATTAAATATGACATATCTAGAAAAAAGCTTGAATGATTTAGTTGTTAAAAGTCCAATTGATGGTATTGTTTTAAATGTTCGTCAAGGGAATCAGGAATCAGATAATACTTTACCATTAATCCATATAATCTCAAAAGACTCTTACATAGTATCCGGTAATTTATCAGAATATGATGTTCCTTTTATTAAAGAGGGGGACAAAGTTAGTGTAAAAGCAAAGGCTATTCCTGATAAAGAATTTCCAGGTGTTATTTCACAGAATTCAGCTCCAAGAAGCCCACTCCTTTAGGTGTCGGGAGGAATGGAGTGCTTTTGTATTTGTAT
>NZ_JAETXM010000035.1 GCF_024494465.1 Bacillus sp. V3B
AGAGCAATTTATTGAATCGCCTCATAAGCGACTTTACTAATTTAACACATCTCATTAACCACTGTCAACAACTTCAGCAAAAAACTTTTTTATTTTTTAACAACTGTTTTGAAGACAAGTATTAATATACCATGCCTAAAAAGTGTTTGCAATATAATTTAAAAACTTTTTTCAAAAACACTCTCACTCTCAATAAAATAGAACTAATCATATTATTAGGAGAACTATCATAAGTTCTAGTAACCCTATTAAATTTGAAAGGTGATGAAGCATGCTTCAAACTGGTGCATTATTCTTATCGTTCATTATGACATTATTTTTATTCTCATATGCATATATTGAAGGAATTAAAATAGCAAACACAGAAGGTAAAGTTCAAGGAGGAACTTTTATTTTATCAGTTGTTTCAGCATTCTTATTTTCAGCATTCACATTTGTTTTTTCTTAAAATAACCATTTACATTATTAATAGCTCCTACACGTTTAATTAAGTAGGGGCTATTTAAATACATCATTTTTTTATTTTCCCTATCACTTTTCTATTTATGATCATCATCACCGACCACTTTATTTTTTATACGATTTAAATATTAATCTATTTACATCGTTACACCTTCTCTATCTAGCTTTTACTCAAAAAGTAATCATTCGATTATCCCTTCTATAACGCCTTGTGTAGATTTAGTTTTTAACTTCATTTTTCTTTCATTCATTTTGTTTGACTCATTGTTATCTCCTTTTACAAATTAGGTGCTTATACATGATGTAATGTGTTATATTTTAATACAAACATTTTATTTGATCTATTTTTCAAAAAATTCCGTCTTATAAACTAACCTAAATCATTTCTTCAAAAAAACTAATAAAAGAGAGAGATTGCGATGAGCTATTTAGAATTTGATATCTTAATTAAATTAGGGATTTCAGCTGTGTTGGGGATGGTTATAGGTCTTGAAAGAGAATTAAAACGGAAGCCTGTTGGTTTAAAGACAAGCCTGGTTATTTCTATTGTAAGTTGTTTGCTAACGATTGTATCGATTGAATCGGCTTATAAGTTCCCACATAATGATCTCATTAACATCACGATGGACCCTCTTCGTCTTGCTGCACAAATTGTCTCTGGCATTGGTTTTCTTGGTGCGGGAGTTATTTTACGCCGGGAGAACGATAGTATATCGGGTTTAACAACCGCTGCCCTTATCTGGGGTGCTGCCGGGGTTGGGATCGCGGTTGGAGCTGGGTACTATGTAGAGGCGATAGCTGGAGTAACGATGCTCATTATTAGTGTAAAACTTATCCCTTTTTTATTCAGTGTAATTGGGCCGAAACAGCTGCGACAAAAGGAAATCCCATTACAGTTAAGGGTTTCTGATAAAGAGAATTTCGATTCCATCCTCCTCGCCTTTGAGAAAGAGAAAATTACCATTAGAAGTCTTCATATTAAAGATTTAAAGGAAGGAGATCACTTGATCAGACTCATTGTCACAGTTGATTACAAAAGGAACATAACGGATGTATATTATAGCGTTTCACGTATTGAAGGGGTCAAACGAATGGAGATTGGAAGTCTGCAGTGATATTCCTTCTATATTCCTTCTATATATAGAAGGAATATTTTTTTGCATTCAGAACATAAAAAAGCCTTGCATCACAGGCTTTTTCTCGTTATAATAATTTTTGTAATTAATTTTCGGGGAATTAGCTCAGCTGGGAGAGCGCAACGCTGGCAGCGTTGAGGTCAGGGGTTCGAGCCCCCTATTCTCCATACGATATTGAAAAGAACGTCATATCAACGGATATGGCGTTTTTTATTTCGTTGACTTGTCACGTTGACTTGTCGCAGATAACAACACCAAACGAAATCAGATAACAACACGCCTATTCTTTACGATAACAATCGTATTGAAAGGGCGTGTTTTTTGTTATGGTCGAAAAGCATTCGGAACGACGAAAAGGGAAACGGGTCAAAAGCGAAAGAACCGTCGCCCCTTCGTCTTCAAACAATGACTTGGACGGTCTATTCGAAATCTATTACAATGCAAGTTTTGCGGGAGGTCGGGCGAAACGAACGCTTGAAAAGTATCGCCTTATTTACGGGAATCTTTGCAAGTATTTAGACGGGCACGGCGTCGGGCGTGACACTCGGAATATAGACGTTGACTTGATTCGGGATTACGTCGGTTGGTTGCTTCGTGATTATATTCAATTCGAAGACCACAAGTTCAAGAAGGACGAAGACAAAAAGAAAGGATTGTCCCCACGGACAACCAACGATTATTTGAAGACTTTGCGGACGTTCTTCCGATTCCTTGCCGAAGAAGAAAAGATTCCCGTCAACCCGTTTGAAGCCGTTCACAATGTCAAATATACGGATACTGAAATTGTCGTCTTGACCGCCGAAGAATTGAAACGATTACTTGACGCCCCCGACAAACGGTCATACACAGGCTTCCGTGATTACGTTGTAATGACACTATTAATCGATACAATGACACGAATCAATGAAGCATTGTCGTTAAAGATTCCCCATATTGATTTTTCAAATAACACAGTCACTATTCGGGCGACAATTGCAAAGAGTCGAAAAGCAAGGATAATTCCAATACAAAAACAAACGGCAAAACTATTGAAAGACCTTATCAAGGAAACGGAAGAATTTGATTCGGAATTTATCTTTCTTGCGAATTATGGCGAAGTGTTGACGCCTAATAATTTTAGAAATCAATTGCGGCGACACTATATCAAGAAGGCGGGAATCAAGAAACGGGTTCACCCTCATTTATTTAGACATACGGCGGCAACTTTGTTTCTTGAAGCGGGCGGAGATATCCGACACTTACAATTGTTGTTGGGTCATTCCGATTTAAGAATGGTTATGAGATACACGCACTTATCAAACCGAGCATTGAAAGAACAACACGATAAATATTCGGCATTAAATCAAGTTACGGGGAAATTGAATCAGAATCGAAAAACTAAACGATAACAAAGGGGAATGTCAACAATGGATATCAAGGCAATTAATTTTGAGGAACTTCGAAAGCATGAATCATTTAAGAATATCGACGAAATGGACGAATCCGTCCGCAAATATACGGAAGAACTTCGCCATGACTTGCCGCAATCCGTTGTTGACATCCTTTGGTTGCTCGGACGGTCGTCTTTGCGTTGCGTTGGATTATCGTTCATGAAGCAAGCGACAATCGCCAAAAACACGGGATATTCCCGCAAGACCGTGAACAAGGCGTTGAAGAAGTTGGAATCGTTGGGCGTGATTGATTCGGTTCGCACAAAAACAAAGTCGGGGCGTCCAAGTGTTAAAATTTACCGAATCCTTCCGTTTTGCATTGATAGGTTACACCAAGCGGTTACATCATGCGAAGCCGACGAAGCCAACAATAACGCCGCTTTGAACGTTATTGAAACTTTCGAACCAATTAGCTTTAAGCAAAAAACTTCTTTAAAAACATTAGACAACAAATCCGCCGACGAAAATAAAAATAAATCAATTGATAAAATCGACGACATTGACCCCGATCAATTGAACGATCTTATTCCCGAAGTAATTGTTGAAAAGGAATTCGTTGATCTTGCAAAACCTTTCTTTGGAACTCGGAAGATTCTTTCGTTGTCCCGTGCATTGAATAATGCCTTGAAATCGGTCAATTTTTCGTTGAAAGACAACTATGTATTCGAAGCGGTCGAAAGTGCATTTAAATCAACTGTATGGTCGTATAAAATGAATCGAATCAAAGGGAACTTTTCGTCGTATTTCTTCGGGGTCTTGAAAAGTGAATTCGGAGTAATACAACGTAGGATTACAAGGGATAAAAATCCGCTCTTTTATAATTGGCTGGAAGCATAAATCCATTCTAAGGTGTTTCAATGGGTTTTGTTGACGTCTAAGGATTTCGAATATACTTTACTGCCTTACGTGGTGAAGCCGTGGATCATGTGTATGTATGAAAAGGAACGCCCGAAAGCGTCCCCCGTGTGAATTAAGAATTGCCGATATTGATTCCTATTGTCGCCGTTCCAACAACGTTATAAGAGAAGCGGAACTTCCCGTTCGTTCTGAATTTGAATCGGTCGTTCACGTTCCCCGTATATGAAAGAACTTTTTCAGAAACTTCATTCGAAAAGTACGGTTCTTGAACGAACTGTGAATCCGTTGCAATAGTGCGGACGAGGGAATAATTCGTTCCGTCGTTTGTTTCTTCAACGCTGATTTCAATTGTTGCCCCTTCGGAAGCGTTGGAAACTGTTAGTCCGCCGAATACTTTCGATCCGTTTCCTTTGAAATAATCATTTTCGAAAGTTCCGATTCCCGTTACTTCGATTGGTTGAACATTTAATAAAGCATCATAAGCCATTATAAAAACACCTCTTTGTTTTATTTTTCACAATGACGGCGATTCCCTTCGATCAAATCAACCATGCCTTGAAGGTGATCACGAATGAAAATCCGAAGGGAAGCCGCCGTTGCGAATAGATTTATATTTTTGTTTTATTCTATATTCGGGTCGTTCTTTGCGATTGCGTCCGACAAAAATGAATATTGCGGATTTCGTCCGACGTAAAATTTATATCTCATATCGGACAATGTGCCCTTTAAACCAAGCGACCGTAACGCAAGAACTTCAATATCTTGGTGTCCTAATCCTTCGATCGGAACGCCATTTGTAATGCAAATATTTTTCCAATAATTGTTTGACATTTTTGACATTTCGTCACCCCGTCCCGAAGTAGTCCTTGCGACGTCTTGCAAGTTCCTTTTCGGCTTCTTCGTGGGTGCGGAATCCCCGTTTGATTTCATACTCCATTGATTCGATATCCATTTCGTACAATTGATTTTGAAGTTCAACAAGTCGTTTATTGATTGCGTTGACTTCCCTTTCTTCGTTCAACGCTTGAATTCGTTTCAAGATTTCGTTGTTATCCTTCGGCACTATCTCCACCTCCAGCGATTTTATTTGTATTCGCTTCGCCGAACGTTTGACGGCGGTCTTGGTCTTGACGTAGTTGTGAATAGTTAAATGCGACGTCTTCTTTGATCGGGGTCATAGACCTTGAATCAAGTCGTGTTCGACCCGTTGTCTTTTTTCGATAAGTAATCGGAATCATTATTTCACCCCCGATAACTCTTCCGCCAACGTCCTAACAACGTCCACTGGTAGCAATGTTATTCTTGCGACTTGAAAGATCGTTTTGGTCTTGTCGTATTGTAACAATGTTCTTGCGTGGTGCTTTCGATCATCAACCAACGCCCTAACTTCATATTTTGTCGGGTTCAACAATTGGTCCGTGATATCAAAAAGACGACGCCCCATCATAAGGAATCGCCGCCGCTTATTTCTTTCAATTGTTCGTCAATCGCTTTTAATTCTGCTTCAATTTCTTCGAGTGACATTCGTTTGATATCTTCGGGAATGTCTTTATTTAGAAGTGTAAAAAGTTTATTTACGCTGTTAAAGTCACCCGCCTTCGCTCTTTCAATTAATAATGCAACGATTTCCTTTTTTACCATCATTCGTCACCCCCGATTAATTTTTGATACTTCGCTTGTGCGGCTTCCATTTCTTGTTTAACCGCTTCAAGTTCCGCTTCCTTGTCCTTATCGAACTCATTCGCCTTGCGTTGCTGTTGCTCGGATTGTTCTTGATTTTTGATACTGTATTCATACGACCCAAGCGTCAACAACTGCATTGGATTTAAAGAATTCGGATCACGTTGGAATTGTTCTTTAAGTGCTTTTAAAGAATCGCTTGCGGGATCGGTGTTTGCTTGTGAATTCCCACGTTCCGCATACCCTTGAATTATTAAATCCATCGGTGAATATTTCTTTTCTTGATAATTTAAACCGTCATATTGATTATTTTTTGGCATTAGAAAAACCTCCTTTCATTCGTTTGATATTTAATCTTTTTGCCGTTTGCTTCCTTCAATCTTCGTCCAACAATCTTTTGAACCGAAGCGACTTCATAACCCGAAATCCCGACTTCTTCGGCAATTCCATCTTTTGAAAGACCTTGCGACATTAACGATTCAACAAGGTCAATTGTTCGTTCCCGATACTTTTCTTGCTTGGCGACTACTTGAACACCGTTCATTTTCCCTCTAATCACTTCGAATCACCGACCCAATGCGGAAGAATTCCCGATTTAACGGCGTCTTCTTGCGTCTTCTTGGATAATCCAATCGAATCGATTTCAAGGAATTGACTTACGTGTAATCCGACCTTGACCGTTTCGGGGAAGACATGCGGAATATTTACGGATAAATCACTTCGATTTTGTCCTAATGATTCCATAAAATCGTTATATTGACTGTTTGCGGGGTCGACTTCCTTCGCCGCTTGTCCAATTGCCGCCAACTTACGGACGTAAAATTCACGTGCTTCGAGTGCTTCCTTGACCGACTTGTCAACGTTCTTTTGTGCGGATTCAACCTTCTTTGCACGTTGTTCACGGATAAACGGAATTGATTCGATTGCAACCTTCTTTTTCACGCTTCCGACCTTTGCAATCATTCGTTCAACTTCCGATAGTTCTTGTCGACGTGCTTTTAAGAAGTCGCTGGCTTCTTCAAGGTCTTGATCCGATATTTGACCCAGCGCAAACAATTCAACCGTTTGTTCAAGAGCCGCTTCCATTTCTTCGATTGTCTTGACAATGCCGCCACGCTTTTCTTCTAATTTTGCAAGCTGTTCGTTGACCTTTTCGACCTTCTCATTTTTGAATAGTTTCATTTATTTCGCCCTCCTTCTCGGTTTCATTATTTTGTGATTTTTTCCAATCCTTGAAATCGTCATATTCGACCGCTTGCAAGAATTCACGATAATTATTCATAGTCCGTGACTTCCAACTTTTCTATAATTTTTCCCGCTTCATCAATGTCGATTTCTTCCATGAGTAAACGACCGATAACGGGTTTTATTTCACGTTCCACATTAGAATTATTGAGATATCGACAAATCAACTTGATATTGTGGTCGTAAAGTTCGCAAATCAAATCGTCCTCAATAGTACACGCTGCTATCCATTCGAGACTTTCTTTTGCAAGTCCGATCAATGCGAAAAGTTGACCTTCACTTCGTAATGACATTCGAATCACCCCGATTTTATATTTTTGATAGTTTGATTGTTTTGCGAATATACGAAAGAAGGTCTTCGTCCACATTGAACGCCTTCAACACCGCTTGACTTTGGATATCGTCAAGTGAACGATTCCCAGCTTCAATATAAGTCACCGCACTTGCAGACCGATCAATCACGATTGCAACGTCAATGACACGGGCATTTCGTAATGTGCGAATCAATCGCAATTCTTCACCGTTTATTTTTGTTTTCATCTGAATCACCCCGTTTATTTGGTATTTTATTTATTTCGAAATATAGAATTCAATTGATAGGTAAAATAAAAGGCGACCCCCAACGAAGGAAGCCGCACTCTTTACCATTTCGGAGGAAACCAAAATGTCAAACGAAATCCCGACCAAGAAACCCGTTCTATACACAATTCGAGAAAACGGGTCATAAACAAGGCGAATCATCGAAATTGATATATCAATGATTAATCTTTCGATTCCCCTTTTGCTTCGTCGATCAATTCTTTTAATTCTTCCAAATCTTTCGCAAGTTGTTTGTCACGTTCATCAAATTCAGAAAGATCACGACGGTCGTTTTCGGGCATATTCGCCGTGATTTCGTGCTTGTCGGTCAACAATGATTCGTACTTCATTATTAATTCCGCATGTTTTCCGCTTCCTTCCATTGCTCGTTGAATAACCACGTTCAAGACGTCGGGCATGACTTCCTTGACGTTCTGTCGTGTCTTTTGAGCAACCAACGCTTGAAACCGTGGATCGTTTCTCCAAGTGCGAAGCTGGCGTTCTGATATGGAAGATTTGTCACTTATTTCTTTCAACGTGAATCCGCCACGTGAAGGCAACGCAAGAAGTTCCGCCGCTTGTTGCATATTTGTTGAATATTGCCCCGTTCCTTGTAAATGTAATTCAGTTCGATCATATTTTCCGCTTGTCATAAGTAAAACCCCCTTTATTTTGTTTATACTAATTGGAAACTTTTTCGGACGGATTGAACCCGATTTGTTTCCATTTCTTCGAATTGCCGCATTAATTCACGGGCACGTTTCGGTTGATAGGATCGGAACTCGATCACACCGTTCGGACGCCTTGCAACAATTTTCTTTTCGCCGTTCATGGTCACAATTTTCGCCATTCAAGCACACCCCAAACAGTTTTTTAAATTTATTTTTCATTCAATGCCCCAATCTTGAATTCTTAATCGAACTAATAAGTGAGCGAAGCGAACATATACCATCGTATTAATACAACATAGACATTCGCCTAACTCACATACCGTCATATCAATTCGTGTAGTTCACCAAACGTTGATTGTATCTTCGACTTGATAGTTGTTTGGATACGCTTGACCTTCTTGTGTTCGATACCAAGTTCACGACCGATTGCACGATTAGACGGTTCGCCGCCATTGCGAAGCATGAATTGAAAGACCGATTTTTCTTCGTCCGTCAATATGTCACCGTGAAGCAATTGTTCAAATACGACCTTCAATTCCGCTTGTTGTGCCGTCGGGTCGGTTTGGTTTGCAATTGTCGCCGCTTGGAACTCGTTTTGTGCCGCCTTCCCGCCTTCGAGCATTGCGTCAAGACTTCTTGTCCTTCGTTCAAATCGTCGTTGCTTATTCTTTGTTTCGTGTCCCCATTCTCTCGTTGTGAAATCCTTTGTCCGTGACATATACGATTGATTCAACGTTTCATAGAATGTAAAGATCGGATTGGTCAACGGTTGATTTGCAAGCCGCACCAATTCGAGATTGAATTCCGAAACCAATTCTTCCGCCACGATTCCATATTTGTAGAAACCGAAGTCTTGAATGATTTTGACCGCCGAAGCAAATATATTTTGTTGTAATAGTTTCGCCATGACCGACAAAGCGTCTTCATCTTCCCCAATATACGGAATCTTTGCGACCTTCTTGCGAATCTTCGGGTCTTCCGAATCTTTCATTGCGTTGTAGTATCGTGCAACACCCGCTGTAAATTGTTGATTGTCGGGATCGTCGCCTTCATCTTGATAGTGAATCTCGTATAAAGTTTCGTACATTATGACCATCTTTTGACGACCCCTTTTCGGGAATCTTGTCTTTAATCTTCGCCAAAAATGGTCACGATCATTTTCGGGCATTACAAGAAAATGTCTTACGTCTTCGCCCCTTGCGATAATTAATTTTGATTTGTCAATTTCAGTTTTACCGAATAATTCTCCGTACTTCCCCAAAGCTAACATCCTATTTCCCCCCGTTTTGTCGGTGCTTATTACATAACCAACACGCCCCTTTGCATTATTTTTATATAAAGGGAACGACGATCAAGCCGTCCCCGTGAACCCTTTATATTGAACCGATAATCTTTGCCCCCTTCGGAATTTCAAGCACGATTCCCGACGCCTTCAACATTCGATATCGGTCGACCCCAATTCGTTCAATCACCGCTTCACCTTCGCTTGTTCTGAAGTCCAACAATGCTTTGATAACCTTCGGGACATATGAAGCGGATAATCCCGCACAACGGGCGATTTCTTCCTTCGATGCATGAATATTGTTCAAACCGTGTTCTTCAACAAACACCGCAATGACTAAAAGCATTGAAAATTGATTTGCTGACATTTCCTTTGCTAATTTCAACGTTTGATTGCGTTCACGATAAATATTTTCGTACATAATTATTGCACCCCCGCAATTCGACCATTTTTAATCAACCAATTGATTCGGATTGCTTCCAACCGTTCCAATTCCGCATTGACCGCATTGACATATGCTTCACGTGCTTCTTCTTTTGTATCAAACGTCCCGATATACTTATACATTGACAATTTCGTCTTGAATTTCCCATTTGGCGTTATTGAGAACCCCCGTGCATGATTCAAATGACTTTTAAGAGTGTTTTCGCCTTGCGTCACGACTTCTAAGTTTTCGGGCGTGTTATTCAAGGAATCTTCATCAATATGATTAACCACGATAGACAATCCCGTTTCCTCTTTGAATCCTTCATATTTTTCGAGTTCGTGACGCATTATGTGACGGTGCAAAGGCATTGTTTTCCCTTCGATTGCTATTTGTGCATAGAAACCCCCCGCCAAATTTTTAAGCGACGTTATGGTAATTTTTGAATTAATACTTTGATAATCTTCGTATGAAAGCGTCGTTTTAAGACCATTTATCAAGTCGATTGTGACCGTTCCGTCACCGTTGATTTTGTAGTCATTGAATTGCGTGTTCATATTCCAACCGTTTTTTCGTTTGATATACTTCAACAATTTCGCTTCACTTTCATTTTGCGGTGTCAAACTGATAATTTCGTTTTCTCTAATAAACATTGGTCGATTCCTCCTTTCGCATAGTTTTTTTGTTGTGATTATTTGAATCTTTTCGACATTTGGACAATATTATTTGCATGGATCAAATCCGCTTCACTAATCCCGAAGAACCGAATCAATCGTTGTTCATTCTTTGGTGAAATCGGCATTTTCCCCGTTTCAATCGAACATATTGCCGTTTGTGAAATCGAAGTCCCTTTCGATAATGTCCGTTGGTCAATCCCCTTCGTTGTTCGAAGTAATTTGACGATATCCCCGTTTAGTTTCATAGATGAAAACCCCCTTCTATTTGTTCAATGAACAGTTTTAATGTAAAAAATAAGAGCGACCGAAGCCGCAACGACCGCTATTTTGGGGAAAATAGTTTGAAGTCATACGAAGCATTTAACCGCTTCAAAGTAATAATTGAACAGAACGAGTTTACAACAAGGGTAAAAACGTCTTTATTTTCGATTGCTGCTTTTCGTCTTACATGAATATCTGTGGATCAATTCCAACGTTTTGTGACGCCTTGCAAAAAAGAATATTGTTTTATCTATAAAGACCCATTCCCTTTCATTCGTCTTGACGATTCATTTCGATAAGGCCTTGAAGCATTTTTTTGAAGAACCGATCATGTTCAAGATGTTTATACGGCGTCGAATCGGGGTGCAACAACTTTACTAATTTTCGATACGACTTCTTTTCACCACAAGTTGCGTCGTGAATATCTTCTCTATATTTACTAAGGAAGTCGGTGAAACTTTGAACGCCATCACTTTCGACTTTTTCTTTGCGTTGCTTGCGTCGTGCTTTGATTTCTTCTTCTTCGGAATCACTAAAAAATTCGAATTCTTCTTCGTTGGTTGCTTCGGTTTCGTAACATTCCATTTCTTCGCACCATTGTTGTGCTTCTTTCAATACACCGATTTCCCAACCTTCAACATGTATAGTCGTCGTGTCGGGGTGCAACAATTTAGAGAGTCTTCGGAACAACTTCTTCGGCGAAGTCTTCAAGATTCGAGCCATTCCCGATAAAAACGGCGAACAATAATCGTCATTTGAAGCCGATTCATAAAATGCCCGAATAAGATCGGCGTCGCTTGCGTCTTCGTGAAGGAAGAATGGTTCTTCGTTGCCTTCGAATTGATCTTCGTTTGTTGCTTCGGATTCTTCTTCTTCGATTGGGTCTTCATTCGGATTGATTATCGCTTCAACAATTGCAAGTGGAATGAATCGAGTGTTCCCGTTGCCCTTTATGCGGACTTTATGCGGCTTTAACGTTTCATTTATTGCCTTCTTCGACATTCCGTTTTGAATAAGCATAGCCACCGCCATATCTGCATAAATAAGTTCCCCTTCGAATAAATCTACTTGAATGTTCATAACCGATAACCCCCCGTTTGTTTTTGTCTTACACGTGTATCTGTGCAACACTAGTGACGTTTTGTGACGGTAGAATGAAGGGAAATTTAAAAAGCGGAAGTCCGTCAATTGCGACATTTTCCCGATCGGGGGTTCGATAGACAAATAGTTGTTCAACGATTAATAGATAAATCCGACAATACTTCCAAAGGGTTTCGATTTACTCGGAATGGACTTCGGAACTCATTTCGAAAGGGGGGTTCGAATACCTTCAAAACGTTGATTTGTCGCCATTTAAGCGAAGTGTATGTATTTGTATTCAGAAGGTAAATTTGAACGATTTGGGGTCGATTGTGGGCGTTTGACATTGCTTCGAAGGGGTACAAATAAACTCGAATGACTACAAAAAGGGGTTCGAATGGGACTTCGTTTGGGATTTCGTTTTTCATACGGGATTCGGAAAATGCGGTTTTCGTGTGCCGACTTTCAAAACTTTCGAGACAACAACAATAGAAGGAAGTCGCAATTGATCGGGCGAAGGTCTTGCGATTGCTTCGGGGATTGTAACGATATGAAGCCGCCTTCCCATAATGCTTGGATACGTTAATCTATACGTTGTAGACTATACGGTTGTAGGTTTGGCGAAGGTTGCGTTGTTAGTACGATAGTATATGTTCGCTTCGCTCACTTATTAGTTCGATTAAGAATTCAAGATTGGGGCATTCAAGGAAAAATTTTTTAACTTTTTTTTACGCAAAGAAAAAAGCCGCCACATTGGACGACTGATTAACGTTGATTTCAAATATTCACCTTAACTCTTAAAAGTATATATAACGCTAGGGTGAAGTTTTGAACACCCCCGATTCCAGCAACATATAATCACGTTTCAAATCGACCATTTCGGCATATATGGATTTACGGTTGTCGGTTAGAATTGTTTCGCTTCGGGTTTACGTCTTCGCATAATTGCGGAATAAAGACCCGCTTCACTTATTATCGTTACATTACGTTTTTGACCTTCCCTACCTAATAAGCGGGTCATCTTTTCGTCGTCATCTAATGTTCTTGATTCACGAATCCGTTCGTCCTTCTATTTTGTAAAGCGGTTGTAATGGACGAATATCTTGTCTTATCGAATGTATGAATCTTTCTATTTTCGTACATTCAAAACATCGGATTCCTTGATTCAATGCCATTTTGGGCGATTTGGTCGAACTCATTTATAAAATCGTACATTCAAAATGTTGGTTCTATCGGCTTTTATATTCGGGTGAAATCATCAAATGTCCGATTCAATTTTAAGTGACACGTTTTCAACAACGGGTGAACCCACGTCCCTATATACGGCAACAATAACCTTTTGTAATTCGTCTTGTAATAGGAATCATTGTCGGATTGTAACCAGCGAAGGACAAACAGATACAAACGTCTTACAAGCGATTAGAACAACGATAGGGAATCAATGAATAAATACATTCGAAAGGAAATAGAACACGACACGGACGAAGCATTAAATCGACATTGGCAAAGGAATCGACTTCGGGAATTGCGTATGGGGGCAACGGGTGAATGGGGGCGTCCTTTCAGCTCGAAAGCTGATTTTCAGATATACGAAATCAAATCCATATCTTCGGGGTCATGACCATGACACCAACGTCGGACAATGGACATTGACTTCGAAAAGGATTCGACCTTTGCCTAAAATGAAAATCGCTATTAAATTTTTTCACAACGTTTTTGAAAACTTCGGGGTTTTTGGTACAATGGAAATGGAAGAAAATTGATACTATTATTGAAAGGAAGATTGATAGATTTGCCAACTTGGGTGCAATGGATTAGTTTTGGACTTGCGATTGTTGGTTCAATGACTGGCATTTGGGCGTTAGTCCTTAATCACCAACGGACAACAATTGCAAAACGAAAAGAAAAGGAACGTCTTGAATCAAAAAAGAAGGCGAAATTTTCGGTTGATCGGATAAAAGAAATGGGTTCGAAAAGTATGCAAGACAAATTCATTCTTCAAAATGTCGGGGAAGCCGAAGCAAGGAACGTTCAAGTCGAATTTTACAACTATGATCGGAAAGGTGACGGTTCAAAGCGAAAGGTAAATTTGCTTATGGACAACGTGCCTTCGAAAATAAATGCGGGTCAAACGGTGAAAACGCTAATGATGATTGCAGGAAGCACCGCACCGCCGTTTGAAATCGTTATAACGTGGGACGACGATTTTCAAGACGGGAATCAATTTGAAACAACTTTGAATTAATTCCGAAAGGACGTGTCACTTTGAAGAAATATTTGAAAGACCGTTTGCTTCGAAATTCAATCGAAGCCCATATCCGCATTGTAAACGAAGGGGAAGCCGCCAATCTTGAAGAATTCGGATTCGAAGCGGGAACACCGATTGAACGAATTCATCAATACAACGCATTGACGATCTTGTCAAAGTTAGATTTCAGTCGTGAAGAATCGCTTGACCCGAAAAGTAAATCAACGTCATTCTTGGACGAATTAGCAAAGTCGGAATCCAACGTTGAAACCATTATCGAAAAGTTAACCGCATATAGGGAAGAAATCGTCAATTCATAAAAGGGTTGGCGGTTTTTTATTGCCTTGAATAATTTCCCTTAAAATACAAACTTATCTATGTTACGGTTAAAAAGGAAATTAATTCAAGGGGGAAACGTGACATGAAAAAATTATTGTTTGGAATTGGCTCGCTTATTGTCGGGGGAAGTATCGTCACGGGATACATGGTCACGAAAGCGGACGCACCAACGAAAGAAGAAGTCGTTCAAAATTTTAACGAAGAACAATTCATTGAACGGGTCAAGAATTATCCGAAAAATACGTTTTTCACGGAAGACCTACAAAAACAAGCCAATCAATATACTAAGTCAATCGAAAGGAACGAAGAACCGCCGATTGATCGGTCGTTGACTTCGGACAATGCGGAAGCAATCGAATATCTTGTTGAAGGAAAGAAGCAAGACATTCTTCGCCATATGCCTTTCGGTGAATTACGTTTATATGAAACGTTTGAACAAGGTTATTATCCGCAAGAACTTCTTGACGAAGCCGTTGCGACGTATGAACCGATTTTGAATTCGGTCAAAGCAATGTCCGAAAATGAAACGTTGGACAAGATCGTCGATCAAACAATTGTTGAAATGAAAGAAGCGGCGGCGAACGGGGACGCCTTCGGATATCTGGAAGCGTGGAACGATATCAACGTAATAAAAGAAACGGCGGGAAATCGTTTATATAATGAAATGTTTTAGCGGCGGGACATTGATTCCGTCTTTTTTAGTGTTAGAAAATCGCCCTACAAGCAAATTATCTTCGACCTTTCGGGCAACCGTTCGTTAATTGCATATAACCGCCTTTAATTGTTGCAGATAACAACGCCTATTGATATAATTGACTTATCGTAATTGAATTGTCGTGTTGATTTATCGTTGGTATAGTTGACTTTTCGGTTGACTTGACGTCTATATATCGTATGTTCAACGCTGGCAGCGTTGAGGTCAGGGGTTCGAGCCCCCTATTCTCCATCGCTAATTGAAAAGGGGAAATCCTTGATATATAAGGGTTTCTCCTTTTTATTTGTTTTTTTCTATTAACCATTCAAACTGCCAAAAATACCTTTTGGTCACACTTTGGTCACAAGAGCTTTTAATTTATTATTTCATCTAGTTTCCTTTCTACTTCTTCTTGCATAGACGGAAGAACGTGTGAATAGGTATCGAGAGTAACTTTTATATTACTATGACCTAACCGTTCTGAGATTACTTTAACATTTATCCCCTTAGAAAGAAGCATTGTAGCATGTATATGTCTTAAGTCATGGAAACGGATTTGAGGAACATCTGCTGATTTAATTAATCGATTAAATGTTCTTCTTACATTAGCTGGGTTAAGTGGTGTTCCATGTTGTGTACATGCAACTAAATCAAGATCTTCGTAAATAGATCCTAAACCAAGCTTTTCCTTTGATATATTTAATTTACGCTATTTAAGAAAATTCACTGTAGACTTAGATAAATTAATGGTCCTTAAACTAGACTTCGTTTTCGCACCACTAATAAATTTCTTTCCGTCATGACTTAGAGTTTGCTTTATATTTAAAAGCCCTTTCTTAAAGTCAATATCCTTCCATCGTAATCCTAAGATTTCACCTTGTCGCATTCCTGTTGTTAAAGCCAAAAGGAAAACAATATACATAGGATCTTCTTTTACTTCTCTAAGAAAACAATTAACTTCTTCTTCATTCCATACGTACATTTCTTTTTTATTTGCCTTTGGTAATTTAACTTTTAAAGTAGGATTTTTAGGAAGTAATTCAAAGTCCACTGCGTGTTCAAGTGAATTTCTAATAATTTCATATACTTTTTTTACCGTGGCACTCCTTAATCCCTCATCACTCAAACTATTAATGTAAGATTGAAGCTCCATTGTAGTAAGCTTTGATATTGGATACTTCCCTAGTATAGGAATAATTCTAGCTTGAAGATAGTTTTGGTAAACTTTTGCTGTTTGATCCCCTATACTCTTCTGTTTAGTGGAAAACCATTGACCTAAGTATTCTTTATATTGGATCTTTGATGGCTCAATGTAAGTTCCTTGATTAATTGAGTTTATAGCTTCTGTTAAAGCTTTCTGAGCTTCCTTTTTAGTTTTAAATCCTCTTTGTTTTTTTGTTTGCGTTTACCATTAACATTCGGAAGGGAGAATACATAGTACCAACTTTTCCCTTCTTTTTTTACAGAACCTTTCATTTTCATCTCTCCTCAATTTAAAAATATAAAGTGCTAATGCCGTATAGAACGGAATAGCACTTTAATAGAAGAGAGTGCCTTAATTACAGCACATCTCAAATTCATAACTACTTATATGAGATGTGACAGTATGCCACCTCAAATATATATATAAACCACTGACATAATCAATAACTTATTGTAATTTGTTAATCTTTTCCTTAGTATATTCTGTACCATAAAGCCAATGGACAAAAACTGCCTTTAGGATCTTTATTCTTTTACCCACTCTCACTGAGTGAAACTGCCCTGACGATACTAACTCATAAGCTTGACGTCTACCAATACCTAAAATTTCTTGAATATCATCAACATTTAATACATCCGGATACTGATCTATATTTTTCATTACGTATTCCTCCAAGCTGTTTTATTTAAAACACTGGAATGGTTCAAAAACAGACCTGTTTTGGTATTTAAATTTAGACCTTCTTAATTAAAATTTTACAAGTTTAATACTTTGATAGATTTATTAAAACTAGCTAGGGTTTGATCAAAATCCATCTCTTCCTCTATTTGCAGTGTTAATTCTATCTCCTCCCTTTTTAGGAAATCCAAATATTTTAATTTAAGCTCCAAAAGTTTCTCTGTCTGTACTTCTGAGAGGTCCCTTTTGTTAAGCTCTGTTATAATTTGCTCAAGTTGACTTCCAAAAAGCTCAATCCTCTTATGCTTTTGCACATAATACAACCGATAAAGTTCCTCTAACTCAATTGCCTTCATGTTTGCTATTTCTCTTTCTAGCTCTTTATTCCATTCTATTATTTGTCAGAATACATTGATTTTCTTTTCCATATCTTTTTTTACAGAAAATGGATCAATAACTAGATCATAGACAAGCATCTACACATAGGATGAATTTGTGTCACAGATTTAAAATCTAAGGAGGAATTGAAATGTATTATAATATGTCTCATCATATGGACTAAAGTCACATGTCACATCATAAAGATCAAAGCCATATGTCCCATCACAGATTATTAGAAACTGTTCAAAATTGTGAAGCCGTTTGTGAATATACCGAGTATTCAATTCTACAAATGGAAGGTTCGAGCCATAGAAGAGAGCAATTAAGATTACTGAGAGATTGTGCTGATATATGTACTTTAACTGCTAAGTATATTGCCCGTTGTAGCTATTTTGCAAAAACCATTGCCTCAGTATGTGCACAGATTTGTGAAGTTTGTGGAAATCATTGCTTACAACACCCAGATGAATTATCACAAAGATGTGGTCAAATTTGCTTACATTGTGCACAGGAATGTCGTAGATTTGCAATGTCTGCATGAAATTATACAGGGATTTGATTGATGAGATAAGTGGTGCTTATCACACTTGATTTTACGTACTTATTACAGAAATAACGACTAAAGATTAAGTTGTTATTCCTGTATTTATAATATGTTTATTATTTTGAAAGGAATGAAACTAATGATTCGACAATATTACAGTCCATTCCCATTCTTTCCTATTGTTAGTCCATACTCACCATTTTTGTATTATAATCCATATATATATAATCCTTTTTATCCTTATGGTGCATATCAGCAAGGATCAGGAACCACGGTAGTCTCTGGAGGTTCGGATACTTACCCTCATTTATTTCATGTTCCCTTACATGGTCATTAGATTTTTTAGAGGATTAAATTCTTTGTAGATACTTTTGCACTATGATGCATAATTTAATATTAGCTTTAAGTAATTCGTATAACAGTTCTTTCAGGTATCACTCATATGTTCTTTTAGAAATGAATGCAACTCAAATGGATAATTGTTATAGGGGAAGATGACTATCTCCCCTTATATCAATTAATCATTGTTAACCTTCTTGATTAACAAATAAATGCTGCTCCTACAATGATTAATAGGATGAAAAGAACAACAATTAAGGCAAAGCCACCATAACCATACCCGTATCCTGCACCATATCCATAGCCATATCCGCCACATCCAAATTTTCCGTATCCAAAGCTCACTTTAATCACCTCCTTTTTTAATAATGCCAACATGTTTTTGAAAGATATTTTAATAACTAGCTATCTCTTTAAATAGTTAATAACCCGCTTCAGTATTTTCTTTTAAATAAAAAATGGGATAAATGCTAGGGCTGCTATTGCACCGAGAGCAAGTCCCCAGCCTAAACCCCAACCCCATCCTCCTCCATAATATCCATAACCAAATCCCCCGTAGTCGGGAGTTCTTCTAAGTGGTCGAAGGTAAACTTTGTTCGGCGTCACCCTCTCAATTACCCCTCTATGCAACTGTCCGTCAAACGTTCTAATTTGTACAGGTCTTCCTATGCCTTTTTGACACATATGATAATACCGTGAAATGGACAACGTTCTTACACCCACCAATCATTTATAATTTGATACACAATAGGTTATGTCCATACTTTTAAAATTGCATAATTAAATAGCACAGGGCATAAGTTGATATTCACACTTTTAAATTCATCTATTTTTAAGGACTTAGCACTTTTTTTCTACACTTGCATACACATGTATAAATTTAAATATAGATCTAGGGGTGCATAAAGTGACATTCAAGTATCAAGATGCATTAGCATATGGTGGGATATCAGGAGCACATCCAGGAGGATTCACACTTACAAAACAGTTATTTGAAAATGAAAAGATTAATCCAGGTGCAAAAGTGCTTGATGCTGGATGCGGAACTGGACAAACATCTTCCTTTCTGGCAAAAAAAGGATACAACGTAATTGCAGTAGATAATCATCCAGAAATGATCAGAAAAGCTATCCGAAGATTTGAAGAGGAAGAAACGACTGTTAAATTGGTAAAGGGTAATATTGAAAATTTACCTTTTAAGGATAGTTATTTTAATTGGGTTGTTGCAGAATCTTCAACTGTTTTTGGTGATTTAGAGAAGTCTTTAAAGGAATATTATAGGGTTCTTAATTCTGGTGGTTCATTACTTTGTATTGAAATGGCGAAAGAAAGTTCCTTGAGTACAAAAGAAATATTAGAAATAAACAAGTTTTATAATTTAAAGTTAATACCTTCAGAAGATGAATGGATTGATGCAATAAAAAAGGCTGGTTTTGAAACGGTTACTATATTAAAAACAAATTCTATTCTTGAAGAGCTGTTAGAGTATACTTTTGATCAAGAAGATCAAACCGATCTCAATGAATCGTATACTTTAAATCCCAAAATCGAATTAACTTTACACACTCATAGCCGAATGATGATGGATTATTCAGAGAAGTTAGGTTATAGAGTATTTAAAGCAACAAAAAAATAGATTGCTTCGAAAACTTTAAAATAGTTCACAAAAGATCCTTTTATCTAAGTTAAAAATGGAGAATTATCAAAAAGAAACTGATTTATTTCAGCTCCTTTTAATATCATTTTTAATTCCTAAGTGTTATTTAATTCTTACGTATACAAAATCTAAAACACTAACTCTTTCCCTTTATGTAACGAAATTAGATACTCTGTTTTTACATATTCAAACATAATTACTACTATTTAACTTCAATAACATAAGGGAAATTATTAACTTCTCCATCAAATTTAAATTCAGCCCAAAGTTTATAAATCCCTTGCTTACTAAAATGAGCTACAAAAACTGTTTCCTCATCCGAAATAGGATGAACATGGATGAACTCTTTTAGTTCATCATCAATAATAACTACATGACCTAGTGCACCGAGATACGGTTCAGGTATCTCCTTTTCAATATTAAAAGTCAGTTGGATGTCTTTACCAACTTGAAAGGGATCATGTATCAGTTCAATCTTCTTTCCACAAATTTCTTTTTTAAATTCTTGATCAAAATGATATTGATTTTAATATGGATACATACCAGACATACCAGCGACATAGTACATTTTTTTCATTCCCTTCACAGATTTATAAAAACATCATATGCCTATGCTTAGGGAATGTTCTTCTATTTATATTAACTTATAATCCCAAGGTCTTTATAACAAATTTAAGGGTATATCTTGTCTCTTTAGTTACTTTTCACACTCAATTCTTTGCAATCAATCTCTCTATGGTCACTGATACATCTTGTAAAATCGTATTCCATTTTTCCTTTAAATTTTTGCTTAATCCAATATGGAACCTTATCTCATAAGGTTCCACTCCTATGAGAAAGCCCTTTATTGATTCTTTCTGTTGATACAATGATTGAAACAAGTGAAAGTTATGCGCTGATATGTCTAAAGTTTGATATTCATGTAAGTTGGCAAGTGGATAAGCGGTAAGCTCTCCTGGTTTGTTTCCTGAAAATACAGCATCCACAATGATTACAAATGTAGCTTTCATTATTTGATCCATGCAGTAATCAATATCTGATTCTCCAACCAAAAAAGATACATGAGTTGTACGATTCAGCTTGGATAGTTGCTCAATTAGATAAATACCAATTCCATCATCCATCATTAATCGATTGCCAATACCTAAAACGATTATGTTTTCCATTAAAACACCTTTATGGTTTGTACTTGTTTTCCTGGACTATATACATGAGTCGCACATGACATACACGGATCAAAGGAACGAAGAATTCTGCCAATCTCTGCAGGTTTATCTGGATTCTGTATCGGTGTACCGACTAAGGCTTCTTCAGCAGTACCTCTAAAACCATTATCATCCCTAGTTGAAAAATCCCATGTGGAAGGAGTAATGATTTGATAGAAGGAGATTTTCTTATCTCGAATCTTTAACCAATGGCCTAGTGCCCCTCTCGTTGTATCCACTAACCCCCTTCCAGATGCCAATTCTGGAAGTTCATATTTTTTTTGCACATCTACTCCTGGAATGATTTGCTGAAGTAATATTTTCATAATTTCTGTGATTTTCTTTGCTTCTAGTGCTCTGGCAATCGTTCGATCCATAGCGGAGATTCCATTGTTATACGCTCCACTTAATATTAATCTGGCCAACGGTCCGACCTCAAAAGGGAGACCCTTATATCTTGGTGCCTTCACCCAGGAATAGGCTTTTTCTTTGTCCATATCCGGCTCTGTCACTTCTTCATTTGGTTGATTGCTGTTAGTTATTGATTTGAAATAGGAGTAATCTATTTTTTCTTGAATTTTACTTTCATCAAATGCTTCAACAGATTCCATTGTGGATACAAGCGGATCGACATATAGTGTGCCTAACTCCTTATAATGGTTAAAAGCACCGTAGGTTAAAAGGTTGCCATACCCTCCGCCTATGCGAAAATAGTCTGCATAGAAGCGCGCAATGTCATATACATCTGGGATCATTTTTTCATCAATAAATCTGACAATTTTCCCTAAAATAGAATCCATATGAACGACTTTCTCGGCTGTTGCCTGTGTTGTTATCCCTCCAATAAAAACCCCATGATTATGGGGAGCTTTACCACCTAATACGGCTAACATCTCGTGAGCTAGCCGACTGAACTTAAGGGAATCAAAGTAATGCTGTGAAATCCGGTCATTTATGTTTTTGGGTAATCGGAAATCGTCATGGTCCGAATGGAAAAGAGAGTTTTGTTCAATCTTTACAAAGTCAGGAACAGTGTATTGATAAAAATGGCGGATATGATTTTGTAAAAACTCACAACAATGGATGATGTCTCGCAAATAGTTTCCTTGTTCCATTGGTTCAATTTTTAAAGCATCTTCTAAAGCACGGGATGAGGCCATAGAGTGGGCTGCAGAGCAAATACCGCATATTCGCTGTGTAAAATAAACGGCATCAAACGGACTTCTGCCCACTAACATTTGCTCAAAGCCTCGAAATAGATTCCCTTTTGTTTTGGCATCAACGACTCGATTCTGGTCGATAATCACATCAATTTCCATAAAACCGCTAATTCTTGTCAACGGATTAATGACAATTCTCTTACTCATTCTTCACCACCCTTGTTGTGTCATAGCTAATGAACGGCGCCATGGCATCTGGAAAACCAAACTGAGCACAGCCAATGCATGGCGTATCATCTCCTATCGGCCAATTCACATGACCATTCCATTGCCTTGTTGGACAATCCACTCTCGTCACTGGCCCCCGACATCCGAGCTTAAATAAGCATGTTTTATCTCCTAATTTTTCAGCAAAAATCCCACGATCAAAAAAAGGCCTTCTTGGACAGCGGTCATGGATAAGCGTGCTATAAAACATTAAAGGCCGATCTAAGTTGTCTGTTTCCGGCTCCCCATATAATAAAATATGTGCTAATGTCCCTAAAAACCAGTCTGGATGAACAGGGCATCCAGGAAGTTTAATCATCTTTTTTTCAGGCAGGACCTGTTGTAGCCCAACAGATTGGGATGGATTGGGTTTTGCTGCTGACACCCCGCCGTGTGTAGCACATGCCCCGACTGCTAAAATATGCGAAGCCTTTTCTCCGAGCATCTTTGCTGCTTGCAGACCTGTAAGCGGCTTTCCCTGCCAGTTGCCAATTACATTGTACAAACCATTGTTTTTTAACGCGACAGCTCCTTCAACAGCTAAAATATATTCTTCGTCCATCGCGTTTATTAGTTTTTCGATAGCCCTCTCTCCTTCAGAGGCCATTAAACTATTGCTATAACGAAGATCAACCATTGAACTTAACGTGTACTCAAAGTCGGGATTTTGCCCGTTTAACAAGGAAATGATATTACCGGAACACCCATTCAACTCTAGATAAACGAGATTTTTTTTCTTAACGACTCCATTACGTAGGCTTTCCAGTGCATTAGTTGTTAACCTTTCCGCAATAGCTTCATTTGTTAAAGGCTCTGGTGGAAAAATTTGTTCTTCCATTAAACCAACCTCCCTACAACAGGCAGTGTAGCTAAAATCGATTGTTGCCCAGCATGGCAAGAAGCAAATTCCTGTGTATAATCTTTTCCTGCCGTTAAGCCAAAGTGAGTAGCCGCTGCCCAGGCCCGGTTGTTTGTCACATCATAGACAACGCCACTTACCGCAACAAAGGCAGGCCTCCCATTTTTCCCATCAAAGGTTGCTAATTCTCCAATTGTAAAAGTTCGCTGATTGGGCTGTGATATAGGCGGAGTTGGTGAAGGTGTAATGGGCGGAATTTGTGACTGATTTAAAGTTCCAGAGGGAACAGACATAGTTGGCTGTGAAGATAAAAAATGAGCACTAGTTATGGCTTGATTTGCGAGCCATTCACTAAGAAAATGAATGGTTGATAGTGAATCCCATAATCGCTGAAGGATTTGCGGCTTCATGGATGTGTCACTCAATGTAGAAAGTGTATAAATATCATACCGTGCTTGTGTAACAAGATAATTTAATTGCATTCTAATCATTTCGATGTTTTGCATGATGTTCTCCCCTTTAGGCAGTTTCCCCCTATCCTATGCTTACATATCAAAATGATTAACAAATTCTAGGTAAAAGCTGGCCAGACAGGCGATAAAGTCTTCTTGTTGTACCAACAGCTGTTTTTAACAGTAATTTCCCTGAATGACTATGACAAGTAGTAATTTGACCAATAACTCTAGCATCCTTTCCAATTGAATTTTCCTTCAAGATATCAAGTGCCTTTTGTTTATTATTTGAGTCAACGATGATAACTACTTTCCCTTCATTTGCTAGATAAAGAGGATCATAACCTAAAATATCACATGCACCTTGAACATCATTGCGAACTGGAATTAAAGCTTCATCTAATACAACATTAAAATGAAAATCTTCACATAGTTCTACTAATGTTGTTGCTACCCCACCCCGTGTCGGATCTCGCATAATTCGAATTCCGTCTATTTCCTCTAAGAGTTCATGAATAAGGTGGTTTAATGATGCACAATCACTCCTAACATCTGAAAGCAACCCAAGCTCCTGGCGTGCACTCAAGATAGAGATACCATGATCTCCTATTGTACCGCTAATGATCACTGAATCTCCTTCTCGAATCCCTTCAGGTTTCAATCGATGCTGCTCTTGCAGGAAACCAATCCCTGTCGTATTTATGAATAAACCATCTACACTCCCCTTTTCTACTACTTTTGTATCACCGGCAATGATTTTCACCCCAGCACTTTCTGCTTCCCCCGCCATACTGCAGACAATCTCTTTTAAATTTTGAATTAGAAACCCTTCTTCCACAATAAATCCCGCTGTTATCACTTGTGGAATAGCACCACTTACAGCTAAATCGTTCACTGTCCCTGTTATCGCTAACTTCCCTATATTTCCACCAGGAAAGAAAATAGGTTTTACGACGTAGCTATCTGTTGTTACGGCGAGGGTTTGTGTAGGAATAGAAAGAAGGGCAGAATCAAGTTGTGTTTGCTTTGAATGGCCAAATGATTGAATAAATATATCTTGTATGAGTTGGTGCGCTAATTCCCCACCTTCTCCATGTGCTAGACTGATTCGCTGCACCAAGGTTACTCCTCCCTCATGTATTGATAATGTGCCGAACAGGTTCCTTCTGTTGATACCATACAAGGCCCAATAGGGTGAGTGGGAGTACAACCTTTATTGAACAACACACACTCTTCTGGTGTAATTAACCCTTGAATGATTTCACCACAGCGACATTTTGTTTTTCTCGGTTCCCCTATCGAAATATTAAACTTCTTTTTCGCATCGTATTGTGCATATTGTTTTTTAAGCACTAATCCACTTTTTGGAATAGTACCTATCCCTCTCCATGCCTCGTCATGCGATTCTAAATATTCTTCTATTAAGTTTTGAGCAACTACGTTTCCTTCATCACTTACAACATATGTATAATCATTGAGGATATTAACCTTTTTTTCCAGATGAAGTTGTAGCAGCTTATAAATCCCACTGAGCAATTCAACAGGCTCAAAACCAGTAATTACTCCTGAAATATCAAACTCTTCCGCTAAAAAATGGTAACTCTGTTTTCCTAAAACGACAGAAACATGACCAGGTAAGAGAAATCCATCAAGTTTTACCTCTCCTGACTGAAGTAGAACTCTTAATACAGGCTCAACCAATTTCGTTGTCATCCATATAGAATAATTCTTTACATTCTTCCTCTTCACCTCGCGAACAGCAAGAGCGAGAATTGGAATGGTTGTTTCAAACCCAATTCCTAAAAAAATGACTTCCTTATCGAGATTTTCTTCTGCAATTTTCACACTATCTAAGGGAGAGTAAACAACTCTAATATCCTTACCAGCTGTTTTCGCTTTCATCAAGGTAGATTTTGAACCTGGCACACGCATCATATCACCAAATGTACAAAGAATTCGGTTAGGCTCTTCCGATAATTGAATCATCGCATCGATCGATTTTTGATCTGTGACACATACAGGACACCCCGGCCCAGCAATAAGCTGTACATAATCTTTCAATCTAGTTTTTATTCCTGTTTTGGCTAAGGCCATTGTATGTGAACCACATACCTCCATAAATACCGGGATTCTACCTGTTTCATCTTTAAATCTCTTCGCTAAATCGATAACCGCTTCTACTGACTCACGAGTTAAGGTCGGTTCCGAAAAAAGTTCCATGTTTACCATCTAACACATTCCTCCATTCTTCTATACTTTCCTTAGCAAATTCCTCATCTACTATGGTCATGGCCTGCCCTGCATGGAGTAAAACATAATCATCGATCCTAACCTCTGAAACAAAAAAGATCCCTATATACATCCTCGAACCCATTACATCTACTAGTGCTCTTTGCTCTTCTATTTTGATGACTTTAGCAGGTACACCTAAGCACAAATGATTTCACCACCTTCAATATCCTTTCGTCATGTTTGCAACTTCATGAGCAGCAACAATGATTTGTCCCAATGATAAGCCTCCATCATGGCATGGGACCTGTTTATGTGAATAGACGTTAAATCCTTCTTTTTGAAGACCTTTCTGAATCTCTCTGGAAAGAAAAACATTTTGAAAGGATCCTCCCGATAGCACGACGGTTTTATTTAGATCAGGTCTATTTCTCACTAGTTTTGAAACCATCTGTACACAACAAGAAACAATTGTACGATGAAATTTCTGTATAATTTTAATGATTGATTGTTGTTGAAGTTTGTCTTGAATGATCTGATAAATCATAGGAGAGAAGTCAACTTGAAGTTGGGATTGAATGTTTGATTTTAGATGAAATGAATAAACGGCATCTGTACTTTCAAGTTCAGTTCTATTCATATAATCAGATAATTTTATCGCTGCTTCTCCTTCATACGTTGATATCCAACAGATTCTTAGGATGGCACTAATTACATCAAACAGGCGACCACACGTTCCCGCCATAGGAGTATTAATCTGATGGACAATCATTTTTTCTATGATATTTATTTCTTTAACTCTTTCAGGAAAAAGCTTCATACATAATTCTTTTCCTTCTTGCGGCCAGTAATAAAGCAGCATTCCAACTGCATTTCTCCACGGTTCTTTTACGGCTTTTTCTCCTCCTGGAAGAGGAGTGTATTGTAAATGAGCAAGACGTTCAAAAGAATAGGCATTGCCATATAGAAATTCAAATCCCCAAATCTGACCATCTTCGCCATATCCTGTACCATCTAATATTATGCCTAAACAAGGCTCGTCAAGACCGTTATCCTCCATACAAGACACATGGTGGGCATGGTGATGTTGTATGGATATCACTTTTCGATTAAGTCCCTTAGCCATAGAAGTGGATGCATAAAGAGGATGTTTGTCGACTGCAAAATACTGTTCCTTTATCCCCATCCATTCCTTATAATGATTGAGTTGTTCTTTAAGAGAAACCATCAATTCTTCATTTTCTAAATCACCTACATGAGGACTTATGACAATCTGATTCTTCTTTCCAACTGCAAATGTAGTTTTTTGGTTTCCTCCTAATGCAATAATGTGATCCACATTGGATGTTGTTTTGAGAGGCTCTGGAACAAATCCCCTAGCACGCCGTACAAATATGGTATTTTCTCCATCACATTGAACAACAGAATCATCAATTGGAAAATAGATTTCACGGTTATGGGTTAAGATATAATCGCATATATTTTGTAAATGATCTAAACTATCATCTTTATAAAAAATAGGAATACCAGAAAGATTAGCACTTGTCATGACGATACATTCCAATTTATGATTTTCAAATAAAAGATGATGTAGAGGAGTATAAGGCAGCATGATCCCAATAGTTGTTAAACCTGGGGAAATATTTTGCGGTAATACCCCATCTCTTTTTCTCTGTAAAATAACAATAGGCATTTCGGGACTTGTAAGGAGTTCTTCTTCTTGACTGGAGATATAACATAGATTTCTTGCAGCTTCTAAAGACTTGACCATGATTGCTAACGGTTTCTGTGGTCGCTTCTTTCTAAGTCTTAATTGGTCAACAACCCTCTCTTGATAAGCATCACAAGCTAAATGGAATCCACCTATTCCTTTAATGGCAATAATCTTTCCTTGTTTTATTTGATCAACCGTTTGCGTGATGGCTGATTGGTTTTCAGCCAATGATTTTCCACTTTGGTTATAAAGCGTAACGGTAGGTCCACACTTTGAACAACAAATAGGTTGAGCATGATGCCGCCGATTTAATGGATCTTCATACTCTACCTCACAATCATGGCACATTGTAAATTTCTTCATCGACGTATTTGTACGATCATACGGAAGACGATTAATAATCGTATAGCGTGGTCCACATTGAGTGCAATTAATGAATGGGTATTGAAAACGTCGATTGTGCGGGTCCTTCATTTCTTCTAAACAATCTTCACAAATAGCCGCATCTGCAGGTATCCAAGGAATAGACTCTCCGTTTTTTTCACTAGGAATAATTGTAAATTCTTTATAATGGGTTATTGGAATTTGATGAATGTTAACCTCATTAATCTTCGCTAATTTAGGTGGGTACTTCTTGATTTTGTCCACCATTTCCTCTAACTTTTCTTCTTCTCCTTCAACCATAATAATGACACCATCTAGATTATTTTGGACTGTTCCATTGAGATGATATTTTTTTGAAAGATAGTAGATAAATGGGCGAAAACCAACCCCCTGCACCTTTCCTTTCACAATTATTTTGATGGCTTTGTACATTGACGATAGACATCCTTTATCCAATTGATCCATTCTTCTATCCCTTCACCCGTTTTGGCAGATAATGCTTTTAATTGTGCTTGTGGATTAATTTCTTTTAAGTTTCTTTTCGCTTCTTCTAAATTGAAAGATACATAAGGAAGGAGGTCGATTTTATTGATAATGGTTACATCTGTACGTCTAAACATGACAGGATATTTTGGAATTTTATCGTTGCCTTCAGGAACACTTAAAACCACCACTTTATAATCTTGTCCTAAATCATAACCTGATGGGCAAACTAAATTCCCAATGTTCTCAATAAAAAGGATATCAATAGATTCTAGTTCAATTTCTGGTAATGTTTTCGCAATCATCCTAGCATCAAGGTGGCAGCCTCCTACCGTATTGATTTGAACAGTTTTGATTCCTAGTAAACGTAATCTTTCTGCATCCCTCTCCGTTGCTAAATCTCCTTCTATCACAGCCATATGAAATTCATCCTTTAAGGCTTTAATCGTTTCTTCAAGTAAAGTCGTTTTACCCGCTCCAGGAGAGCTCATTAAGTTAATGACTAGAGTATAATTTTTTTTGAACGTTTCTCTATTGACTGCAGCAGTCAATTTTTGATCCTTTAACACATCTTCTTTAAGCTTGATTTTCAATGTTTATCCCTTCCTTCATATGCTTCAATCCTAAAGGTCTCACCAGAAAGTAATATACAATTTATGAGTTCGCACTTTGGACAAAGCGCGATTCGATAATCCGGGACAAATTCATATAGACACGTTTGACATTTCGCTTTCGCTGCTTCACGTATAATATGTAATTCTGTATTTTCATCAAGAATACTTAATCCTTGTTTTCGAAAACGGAAAAATGCTAACTCTAGAGCATCAGGCAACACATTAGATAATTCACCCACAATCACTTCGATTTTATCCACTTTGCTAAAACCATTTAATCTAGCATCTTCAGAAACTATTTTAATTATCTCCGACATCAATGACATCTCATGCATACTTAACACCTTTCTGTTTTTAACCCTCTTAAATACTTATGCATGCCTGCATTAAAAAAGAACACTTCCTACATGTAGGGGTTAACGATGCAGTTAAAAAAAATACCCACATCAACAGATGGAGGTTTTATTTTACATGATAAAATCACGTCCACTTTTCAATATAGACAATGCTACTATTGAAGAACTGCTTTCGTTATTCTTTTTACCCAGTAGCAGGTGGTGGTGCCACTATACCATTTTGTCTTTGACCTAGTTCCTGGTCTAACAATAAGAGTGCCGATGGATTATTTTGAGCCAATGTTAGACGAGAGACAATGGTTTGAGCCTGTGCTTCTTCATCTATTTGCTCCCTTAAAAAGTCTTGAACAATAACTGCTGCCTGTGGATCTACTTGATTCACATAGTTAAAAGCTTGACGATAAGAATTTGTAACAAACTGCTCATGGGCAAGCACTTTTTGAAATGTTTCTAAAGGTGTTCCAAAATCACTTGGTTGAGTTGGAACACTACTTAATTGTACGGTCCCATCCTTATCAACAACATAATCAATCAAAGTCAACATATGCGTTCTCTCTTCCTCCGATTGTAAACGAAGCCATTTGGCCATACCTGTGAAATTTAATTTCCCCATATAAGCAGACATCGCTAAGTAGAGGGTTGTTGAAACATGCTCAATTTGAATCAAATTATTCATTAACCTTTGAAGTTCTTGATTCATATTTCTCCACTCCTTTTTATCTTCCAATTAATTCATATTCTATTGTATTAACAAACAACTTGAATGTATCTTGTTTGCCTAATTAAATAAAAATAGGTCAGTCTAATGCCATTGCTTAGTTATAGGTGTCCTTTTTATCTGTTTAGCGACTTAACTGAACAAAAAAATAAACAAAGAAGCCAAGGAATATTGTTTCCTCGGCTTTGTCAAAATGTACTGTATTACAACCTCTTGTTAATTATTACACCGTTAGTCAAATTTCAAATTATTTTTTATTAGCTCCACTATAATGCCAGCTCCCAGCCTTAATCTTTTCCCCATTCTCCCGAACATACTCACGCAATGTATCCGGAATTGGTTCTTCATCGAGCTTGTCAAAATTTATACGCCATATGCGTTTCCATAATATGAACTTCCGTATAAACATTCCCATGAATATCTGATTTTTACATTGTTATTATTATTCCGAAGTTTTCTATTGTAATCACCTCTATTACATATTATGTAAACAAATGTTCTTTTTTTACATAATAAAAAATTGCGTTAGTTTGCATGTTTAAAAACCTCATTTACTTATGATACGGTTCACCGTAAGAAAACAATGCACATAGTTAGTTTCGAACAAAAAGTATTCATACCAATATAATTATTCCCCACAACCTAGTGTGGGGTTTTGAGCTTTCCTGCTCTAACAAAACAAATGAAATATTCGATTAATATTTACTGATTTTCTTTTTTCGTTCAGTAAAATATTTTGCATAAAGGAAACTTTTTAAATATAATACATATAATGAAAAAGCACAAAATCAAACGCACAACTGTTATAAATTTTTTTGTTCTCTTTTTTTACCAAAGGCAACAAAGTTTATATAGGGAAAAATAGCTTAATTATTTAAAGAGGAGGAGCAATAGAATGGCAATGCAATCAAAAGCAAATAAAAAAAGATGGTTATTTCCATCTCTTATTGTTTTAATCCGTGTTCTCTTTGGGGTTGGTTGGCTATTAGCTGGCGTAACAAAAGTATCCGAAAAATTGTGGTTTAAAGAACCTGGGGTATTTCTGAATGACTATTTAATCATTGCACTGGAGAAGCCTAATGTCCCATTATTTTATAAAGATTTCATTGAAAACGTAGCTTTAGAATATGTGATGACTTTAAACTATGTCATTCCTATCGTTCAAATTATTATGGGTGTATTTATTATAATGGGATTAATTACTATACCATCTATCTTAATCTGTCTCTTCATGCACATTAACTTCATTCTTTCTGGAAATATGAATTTAATGAGCCTTGTTCTTTATACCAGTGCCTTTACATTAATCATTTTTCGAACGAATATTTATCATTTCAGTCTTGATAAGTTTTTTAATCTAGATATTTTGTTTACAACCAATGAAAACAAAAGAGAAAAAAACAAATCTATGCCACCCGAGAAAGAAAAATTGCTCAGAAACACTTAATCTATTAACAATAAACTTAAAATCCGATTTATTTATGAATTTATTAAATCAATTAGATAAAGAGCAAATGAATATAAAAATATGAGCCAAAAATCCTACTAACATTAAAATAAAACCAATTGACAACAACAATAAAAAGGCTCTTACATTTTAACTAGATCCATTATAGTTAGAAACGTAAAGCCTTTTCTGGTTTTTGAACTACCCGCCACTTAATTTTCTAACGGAAATTTGAAGT
>NZ_JAETXM010000036.1 GCF_024494465.1 Bacillus sp. V3B
GTTGTGACGGTTATTCCGTTTGACACAGAAGAAGACGTACTTGATCAAGTGAATGATACGGAATATGGATTGAGCGCATCCATTTGGACAAACGATATGCGCCGTGGACATCGTATTGCCAAAGAAGTAGAAGCTGGAATTATTTGGGTAAATACATGGTTCCTTCGTGACCTTCGTACACCATTTGGCGGAATGAAAGCAAGTGGTATTGGCCGTGAAGGCGGAATGCACAGCTTTGAATTCTATTCAGAGTTATCTAATGTTTGTATTAAATTATAAAATGTAAGTCTAAAATATGAAAGTCACAAAAGGTTACTCTTAAACAAATTGGGAGACTAACCTTTTGTGACTTTTTTTCACTAATATAGTTTTCAAAAGTTCGATTAAAAAGAATCCATTTCGGAAAAGACCTCTTTAGCGACACTTGGACTCCAATAATTTGCTGTTCCTATAATAATAAGATGGAGCGTACTGACAAGCACTTGCACGTTTTTTTCCATAGAATTGCCTTGTTTTATCAGTTATCTTCTTTTTAGTAACTTTGATTCTATCCTTAGAGGGTTTGATCAGAACTTTGCTCCCATTGTGAGTTTTGTATTTTCTTATATTAAAACCTAAGAAATCAAACCCATTTTCGATGTGAGTTACTTTTGTCTTTTCCATTGCTAACTCTAAACCTCTAATTGTTAGGTAGAGGTTTAATTTGTTATATAAACTGTTAGTCGTTCATATGCCTGTAACATATCATGGACTTTCATAATTGCCAATCTTACTCATCCACTGCTAACCTCACATTTGGTGATATACACATTTCTATGTATTGCCAGTTTAGACCTGTACATTCAGAAGTTCTTCAGCTTAACCATTTCTTTTAGGTCGATTCGCATCCTCACCATCTTCATTCAACTCAAACATCATGAATTACACCACTCCCTCGAGTAGGCTTTCGTCAGCTGAACTGGTACGGTAATTTCTCACGCCTTTTCACCGAGCTTATAACACGATCACTCTTACTAAATTCAGCGCTACTCGACTCCCTCAGTTTAATACGATTTTCTCATGAATACTCGCTTATGCGCAAGATTTCACAACCCTTAGTTTGAAGTTAACGTTTTAATGAAATGATTTTAGTTATAATTTTAGCTAAGAGAGAACCCTTCAAGGCGTTACCCCATCATTTGATTCTTCAATATAATCCTTCCTGTCTAGCCTTTACCGGAGTCATGTGACCATCCTCCATTTAAACTAGAAACATTTCGCACCACAATCGCGCCTGATTGTTGAAGATACTCTAGTAAAAAGTATATAGTTCGAGTCTGGATGGTAGTAGTTTACTCCGATTCCCCTTCGTGAATGTCCGGCCATTTTCTCAACCGACTACGCCATTTCAAAAAGAGAAAAATAGCTATCGCACAACAGAATACAATTAAGATGAACTTCAAAAAATGCTCTATCCCAGTAAAAACAAGCTGCCATTGATTACCGAACACATAACCGATACCGATAAATATGGATACCCATAAGGCTGACCCTGTATAGGCATATAAAGCAAAGGTCCGATATGGAATTTGAATGATGCCCGCAAAGTAGCTGTTGAACTGTCTGATACCAGGCAAGAAGAAACCAAATAGAAGCATTTTGTTCCCATATTTCTCATAAGTTATTCTTGTTTTCTTCAAATATTTTGGCTTTAAAAACAGCCATTTACCGTATTTTTCAATTAGTGGCATACCCAACTTGTTCCCGATCCAATACGTAGTCGTTATTCCTAGCACCGATCCAAAATATGCCGCAGCTAGAGCTGGTAGAAGATCGAGAACATTTTTGTAGGATAAATATCCGGTGTATGCAAGTGTCGAGTTTCCAGGAGGTATCGGAAGAGCAATTAATTCCATAGGCAGACCGATCAACAACACTAAATATCCATATTGAGCAAACAAACATTCAACGATTTCCATAAACTCTCCTCATTCCTGCCTGCTTTATTCATTTGTTTGATAGAGAATAGACAGATTATCCATGTTTATATTAAGTCCTATAACATTATTGTTTGTTAACTATTAGACTCTATACAAAAAATGGTGGCATACATCACAGATAGACAAATGTCCCTTTGTAGTGCCTGACACCATAGCCATCATGATAAAAAAAGCAACCTGTTCGAATGTAAACGGGTTGCTTTTTCAAATCATTTATTTAAATTTTAAACTTGGAAGTAAAACTTCATTTTTAAACCTTATTCTAAGAGATCCAATATCCATTCTTTCAAATCAACAATACGCAAATGATCTATGCTTTTATTGGTTCCTGTTACAATAATAGGTGTAAGAGAATCATTTTTATGCATTGAACCATGGGCTCCTCCACCCGTATGTTCAGGAGAACTTTCTCCAATAAATTCGTAACCAGGTTTGGCATCCACTATTAGAAAATTTCCTTTTTGAGAATATAATGCACCATACAATCTTGCTAATCCATCAGGATAATCCCCATACTCAATTTGATTATTATTTTTTATAGTCAGATCAAGAATTGAGCTATTTCCTTTTATAGACCAAGCTTGATTATAAACATCTTTAAAATCTCCTTCGGGTTTGAATTGAAAAGTCCCTTCTTGATCTCCTGATTTCACTTGAATCATGTCGTTTTCCTTCCATGCAATCCATGCTATACGCTCATCTGTTTGCAATCTACTTGCAATATCTTGCAGAGAAAAATCCTCACTGATCTTATATACCTGAGAAACCCTAATTTACCATAAGTAAAATTTTATTTTTCGATAAAAAATAAAATAGAAAAATGGTAAAGAAAAAGGAGAGCAAGAAATATGAGAGATTATCTTATCTCCATTTGGGGTTTAATAGATCCTTTGTATTATCATTGTACACGTCTTACATACCTTCCCACTAAAGAAGATAATATTTTTCGTGTAAGACTGACAAAATATAAAGGCAGGAATATTGTCCTTTCAGATGGAACACAGATCAAAAAAAACGATGCGTTAGTTAAAATTCATCTTCACAATGTTAGATTATTAAAAGAATTTAAAAGCATGAACAGTGAGATCAAAAAAGCAAAAATGATTTATAACTACGTTAAAAGGTCTTTACCTGGAATTGACCTTTATATTCAAAATCATTCTCATTCTAGTGAAATTAAAGGGATTATTGGGATTACAACATTAAATAAAGGCTGTGAACGGCTTGGTTTTGAGATTTTTGACATTTCTCATCCTATTTATAAATGGTTTAAACAGATCGCTTTCTCACCCATTGAGATGATATCCAGTCAAAATTCTTTTTTGCATGTACTTAAACATCATAAGCCAAGTTATTTATTAATGTCTACGGATAAATTATCAAATATGTACAGACATTGATTGAACGCAACATCATGTCTTTTAAGGATTGACTTTTTATTAAAAATTGTACTGACTTTGAATGTAATGGAAAAAGGCTTTCTCAAAAGCAGAACATCTAATCCCTTATGAGAAAGCCTCTTTATTAAAAAGAGAATTATTTGTTTGTAAATTGATTCTTGTTAGTTGCTTCTTGTAAACCATAGTTAACAAAAGGGATTACTGCTCTCAAAGTTTCATTTTTAAAATTCCCGTAGGATATATGGAGTGGGTTAATGACAGGTGAATAATAATACATGAATTTTCTCATCCTTCCTCAAATATAATTCCAACTTGATGCTATCTTATAATGAGGTCAGATTTTAGTTTTTGTCCTAATAAAATTCCGCATTTACCCAACAGTTCAGAGATTAACTCTACCTTCCTTTAAAAACAATTTATTTATGCATCAATAAATAAAAGCTCGGGAAATATATAAAAATCTATTTTAAGGATATATTCGGAAGAGCCGCTTGAATACTACGATATCATAAATGGAAATGGAGTGTTTGGAAGTGTCACTAAGCAATCAAAAATCCAAATCGATTATCATGCTTGTTATTGATACATTAATGGATTCTCCTCTTCAAGAGGCCATCAATCAAAACCGAGCACCAGCTTTCAAGTTTTTAATAGAAAATGGTATGTATTTTTCAGATATGGTTAGTCCTTTTCCTACAATGTCTGTTAATGTGGATACAACCCTTCTTACCGGCACCTATTGTCATCTACATCAGTTACCTGGACTAGTTTGGTTCAATAAAAAGGAAAATCGTCTAATCAATTATGGGAGTCATATTCGGGAATTATGGAAGCTTGGTCTTAGTCAATCCCTTGAAGACATCTTATTTCAGTTAAACGACGTTCATATAAGTAAGGAAGTCGAAACTATACATGAGAAGTTAGAGAAAAAGGGTAAGCATTCTGCTTCTATAAACGCACTTGTGTATCGAGGGAATACACCTCACCAATATAAATTACCGAAACTTTTAACATGGTTTACTCCCATCCGAGAAAATCGTTCAACTAGAGGGGCTCAAATTTTTACTTACGGAAAGTTTAAAAAAATAAACCCCTCATTACGATATCAAAGATCTTGGCAAAAGTTTGGATTTAACAATTCTTTTGCTGTTCAAGAATTAACCCATTTGATAAACAGCGATCATCTTCCTCCCTTTACAATTGTATACTTTCCAGATCTTGATCAAAGTGTTCATAAACATGGATGTATGGATATTAAGGGAGTTGAAAAAGTTGATAAACAATTACAAAAGATTTTTAATACGTTTGAATCATGGGAAGAAGCTTTACAGAATAATATATGGATTACGATAGGTGATAATGGACAAGCATGGATTGATTCTAATCGTAAAGAAGCACTAATTGATTTAAGGGGAATATTTACAAATTATCACATCATGAAACTTAGAAAAGGAGTTCAGCCAAAAGATCAAATTGTACTTGCCGTTAATGAACGTATGGCCTATATATATACATTAGATACGGCTATGTTATCTATAACTAACCTTGCAGAAAAGGTACAGCATGATAAGCGAATAGATGTGATTGCATGGAAAGAAGGAGATTTGATTAAGGTAAGATCCGGTGAAAAGAAAGGTGAACTTCGTTTTTCTGTAGGCGGAGAATTTTTGGATACATATAATCAATCATGGTTTATTGAAGGTGATTTAGAACTATTAGATATTACTGTTCATGACAAAAAAATTAGTTACAGGAACTATCCAGACGCATTAGCACGAATCCATAGCAGCTTACATTCACATGAAGGGAATTTTATCATTGTTAGTGCAAAACCTGGCTATGAATTTATTGGTGAAGGTTCTCCTACTCATGTAGGAGGAGCCAGTCACGGGGGATTACATAGGCAAGATTCGTCAGTTCCTATGATTGTTAATGGTACTAGTACAACACCATCCTATTTACGAATCATCAATTTAAAAGAATGGATATTATCTTTAATTAGTTAAAAATGATGGGATAAAGCAGGAATAGAAGAAAGCGATTGACGAGAAAATAGAGCACTGATTAAAAAGCCAATAGGGTCTCTGGTTTTTGTGATTCTTCATAATCGTCCGAACAGGAGTGATAGAAAAAGTGGTAAAAGATAAAAGTAAAACAATTCATTTATTATTGCTAGCACTTGTAACTTTCGTTTTTATATGGTCAGTTATTCGTCCAAGAGGCTATTTGACATGGGCTATGGAAGTGATTCCTGCTGTAGTGATTTTGGTCATTATAATAGCTACATACAATAAATTTCGACTCACCACACTTTCCTATATCATTATTACGATTCTATCAATTACTATGTTCATTGGCGGCCACTATACTTACTCAAAGGTTCCTCTTTTTAATTGGATAAAAGATTATTTTGATCTAAATCGGAACCACTATGATCGGTTTGGTCATTTTCTAAAAGGCATGTCTGCGATTGTGATAAGAGAAATATTAATACGGAAATCGCCGCTAACAAAAGGAAAGTGGCTTATTACTGTGACACTGAGTATCGTACTTGCTATTGGAGCCTCATATGAAATTATAGAATGGTTAGTTTCTAAAATCACAAAAGGCGGAAAAGCGTCTAAAGACTTTTTAGGGACACAAGGTGATATTTGGGATACACAGTGGGATATGTTGTTAACACTAGTTGGCTCTATATTTGCACTGCTTATTTTTTCAAAACTCCACTCAAGACTGTTAGGAAAAAAAGAGTTTAGAAACAAATAAGGCTAGAGTTGGAATATAGGGTTTTTAATGTTGATTTGACTACCTTTTAGAATCGTATTGCAGCGTTGCTGTTAATGGCAAATGATCAGATGCTTTTGATATTTTTGTTACAACGTCTGCTTCAACTACTTTAAGATTACGACTAACAAATATATAATCTAACCTTCTTCTTGGACGAAGTGAAGGATGAGTGTATCCAGTACCATTTCCTCCAATATTCCAAACATCTTGAAACGCATCGGTTAATTTTCTCCATCCTTTTGATCCAGGTCTCATGTTACAATCTCCCATGATGATGGTCGGATGGGAATATTTTTGAGACTGATTTACGATAAAATCTGTTTGCTTCTTATGAAGAAAGAGATTAAGGCTTAAATGAGTGACCATGACTATATATAGCTGTTTGTTTATTTGAATAGTTGCTTCGATCAAAGACCTTCCTTCGTTTATTCCTGATCTATTTTTAAATAAATGGATTTTCTTTGTAATAATAGGATATCGAGATAAAAGAGCATTTCCATATTGCCGTTTTTCTATTAAATGTTTCGATTTGATCGAGATGGAAGGGCTGAAAGCATGATCCATCTTTAATTGATTTGCAATCCAGCTCGTTTGATCCTCATAAAGACTACGCCTTGAAAAATGTTGATCAACCTCGTTGAGACCGATAATATCAGGATTACATTTATCAATAACTTCAGCAATTCTGTATAGATCAGATTGTTTATCAATTCCTTTCCCATGATGAATGTTAAAAGTCATTACCTTAATTTTCAAAAATACACTCTCCTCAAAATTCATATTCCGTAAAATTATTTACAAATTATGAAAAAGAATTACATGGGAAATATTATATGAAATAAACAAAGTGATATTTTCTAATACTAAGGTAGATAATCGATTTTAAGAGGGGTACTAAATGACTGAGCAAAATACTCTACTTTGAAACATTCTTTCTGCTTTATTGTCCAGAAAGTCATAACATTGAACTACCCCCCACTTAATTAATGATCATTTATCCACTATATAAAATAAAAAGTGTAAGACGTGTCAAGCGATAATACGTCTTACACTTTGATTTATTCACAATAAAATATAGACTCTTAAACTTTCTCTTAAAAAACTAAACTACTTCCTCAGCTCTTTCTTTATTAGTAGGAGCAACCGAAATCCCAGTTGTTTCTTCAAAATTATACAAACTTGTAGGTAAATCTGTAAATCGTTCTAATTCATTATAAGCTGGGATCCCGTGGTAGGACATATCCAAACCTTCTTCTTCCTCACGTTCACTTGTTCGAAGGCCGACTGTCTTTTCACATACCTTTGCTATAAATACACCACCAATAAGTCCCCAAACAACAACAACCACTGCACCTAATAGTTGTATTTTCAAAAGAGAAAAATCACCCGTCGTTAAAAGACCTTGGGACTTATCAAACAATCCAACCGCAATGGTTCCAAATACTCCATTGAAGCCATGAACTGCCACAGCTCCCACTGGATCATCCACTTTTAAATGATCCACTAATAATGTTGCATAAATTACAATTACACCACTGATCACTCCAATAATAATTGCACTCCATTGAGAAACAAAGGCGCATCCAGCTGTCACCGCCACTAGACCAGATAATACTCCATTAATCGTCATACTGGGGTCTGCTTTTCCAAATTTTTTCATCGTTATAAACAGAGCAGCAGTACCGCCACTTGCTCCCGCAAGCATCGTATTAAGAGCAATCGATGAAAGGGCTACATCAGAAGCATCCAATGTACTTCCTGCATTAAAAGCAAACCAACCAAACCATAAAATAAACGCACCAGCTGAAGCTAAAGGAATATTACTAGGTGCAAATACATTAACACTTCCATCCGAATTAAATCTTCCTTTTCTCGGCCCCAACAGTTTTGCCATTGCAAAAGCAACAAATCCACCTACCGCATGAATAGCAGCTGAGCCCGCAAAATCCTTCATTCCTAATTTCGCTAACCAACCTTCACTGTTCCAAATCCAATGACCTGAAAGAGGATAAATGATGATACAAATAAGTGCTGCTGTTAATATATAAGCTTTAAAATTCATCCGTTCGGCTACCGCACCTGAAACAATGGAAATACAAGCTACAGCAAATCCCATTTGAAACAGTACATAAGCTGCACTAGGCAACTCGATTGATAGAGCAATATTTTCTGGACTACCAAATAAAGTCGTACCAATCAATCCAAAGGCATCTTTTCCAAACATGACTCCAAAACCAATGAGCCAAAAAGCTAAAGCCCCTACCGTTAAATCCACAAAAATCTTCATGGTTACATTGACAGCATTTTTAGTTCGAACAAAACCAGCTTCCAGTAAACTAAATCCACCCTCCATGAATAATACCATCGCCGCAGCGATGACAACCCATACTGTATTTAAATATACAAGTTCCATAAAATTCACCCTTCTCGATTTACTACATCATCTATATCTAAATCTGCTTTACCTGTTCTAATGTTATAGGCTTCTAGAATAGGATAAACGTAAATTTTACCGTCCCCATCTTCTCCAGTTTGAGCAGAATTAACAATCGTCTTAACCGTAAGTTCCACCATATAATCCGAAAGAATAATCTCTAATTTTACTTTTGGGTGAAGAGTCACTTTATAATTCTTTCCTCGATATACACCCTGAGTATCTTTCTGTTTCCCTCTACCGACTACCTGGGATACGGTAAAGCCTGTAATTCCTATATTTTTCAAACCTTTAATCGTCTCTGTGAGCTTTTCAGGTCTTATAATTATTTCAATTTTTTTCATTTAAATCACCAACTTACGTTATATTTCCTTACATTATATAGTATATAATATAACATGATTGAAAATAGGTCAATGGTATAAAAAGTAAATGGTAAGTGCTGTTAATATAACTGAATCATCGTCATTACATTGATTTTCCAAATAAAAAATCTTCTGTTTAAATAAATTCGTTATCAAACAAGGAGCTTGATTTTCAAGCTCCTTTCTTTTAATATTCTTTATAATTTAACAGTAGACCAATCAAATATTTTTTTGGAACGCTCTATCAGTAGTTGGTATCCATAAATGATAAAAGCAAATCCAAAATAAAATAAAAAAAGATGTATACGCTTAAAATTAATTAATTTATAGACATTAAACTTTTCAAAAAATTCAGTAAGTGGAAACGAGAGACTTAAATTCAAGATTGCATTCAAAAGAATGTAACGTTTAAATTTGCCAAACGTTAAATGGAAAATCCACATTGTACCTGCAAAAAATGGACCATAAGTAAAACTTAAATCCATAAAAATGAGTTCTGCAATTCCTCCTTTAACCCTCCATCACCTATACCTATAGGATAAAAAGCATCCGCATATAACAAGTAAGGAACAAAAAATGGAAACAGGCAAATATTTACGAAATGTACTTTTAGGTAAGAAGATCATAGAAGTCCATGAAATGATTAGTAGTCCTATTCGGATCAAGTTAGGAACCATTCTTCCCCCTCCTTTTTATATATTATTTATCATTTATGGTAAAAACATTCTTCTAAAGTGACTTTCTTTGTTCTCTACTCCACAATCTTAAGAATTGGGAGTTTGAATATTATGAATATACCTCTTTGTAATTGTGGTACATTAGAAATATAGTAATTTCTTCAGCAGGATATCTCGAAGCGTGGAATAAACTTGACATTGTAAAAGAAACGGCGGGAAACCACATATACCATAATATGTAAAATAAAACTTTAATTAAAAACACTAAATGTCTTTAATATATTGTTTTTTTCTTCTTCTGTAATACCTATATATCGTAAAGTTATTACGGGGTGACTATGATTTAATATCCCTTGTAGCATAGCAACGTCTCTTGTCGCTTTATAAAACCAATAACCGAACGTCTTTCTTAGTGTATGATTGCCTATGTGTTCAACTCCTGCAAAGTCTCCTGCCTTGTTCAATTGTCTATATACTTGTGTTGGGGTGATAGCCTTATCACCTTTGCGTGAAGGGAATAACCATTCATGATCCAATTGTGAAGCATAATGAAATATTTCATTAAAGCAATTGCCAATATATATCTCTCTTATTTTTTGCGTTTTACCTTCTTTCACTTTCAATATTTTATCTTTTCTAGACTTTAATGCTACGACCTGCTTTGTTTTTAGTCTAAGAAGGTCTCCCACTCTTAACCCTGTTTCACAACCTAAAACAAAAAGGATGTAATCACGCTCTGAACAATGTCTTTTTAACGCCCACTTCATATCCTCTAACTGTTGTTTATCTCGTATCGGTTGAACATTTTTTATTTGATTCACTTTTAACTCACCTTTCTACTCTTTTAAAAATTTTATTTTGAATGTACGATTTTATATGTTTTTTATTTTAAAGACAAAATAGTAATAAGTAAATAAAATTATATATTCCTTCTTCAAACTTTCATTAGAAAATGAAATGGTGGGCGTATTCAAAAATCCGGATAGGTGATGTGAATCACAACGAAAATGAAATGATCCTTATATACTAATAATAACTAATATCGAAAGGAGAGATTCATATGCAAGGTTGTCCCAGTGGCTTAATCGGTAATGAACCAGTAGAACTTTCAGAAGGCTTACTCAAATTAGTGAATGAGCACCCGCCCCTACGTGAACTATTAGAAAATCTGTCGTCTTTATGTAAGAAAGTTGAAATGGAGGAAGAAAAAGAAGCTTCTTTTAAACAATTAATTGAGGAAGTAATCGATTTCTCAACAAAGCTTGAATATCATTCCGGACGAGAAGAAGATTATTTATTTCGAATGATGGAAGTGTACATTGGAAAAGAGAGCGGGCCCATTGCAGTTATGGAATATGAACATGAACAGGCAAAGGGATTTATCAGTAAATTTATGCAAAATACAAAGAGTCCTTCACAACTAACACCTGATGAAATGGTTAACAATTCTACCCTTATCAAAAATGCTTATTACACACTATTAGACCATTTCGCAAAAGAAGAACAAGTTTTATATCCTATGGCTGAGCGTATGTTATCACAAGAAGAAAAGGAAACATTAACACAAAAAATATCATAGCTACAATAGGATTAAGCTCGCTTTATTCTAAAAAAGAGTCAGTCGCTGCTATTTGAAAGCAGTGGATTGACTCTTTTTTCAATCACACTTCTTTTTTCAACAAAAATAAGCATCTAACAAAGGTTATTTTAAAATAACCTTGTTCTATCTGTCGAGGAACCACGTAAAAACCTCAAACAATATCGTCTGAGGTCGGTCTTTTTTCAAAATTATTGTCCAATCTTATCCAGCGTTATTGATCGTATCCAAATCCTCTTATCCCCATGTAACAAGGATCATCATAACAAACAGGATTGTTAAATAATTTACGGAATAAAGAAAAATTCGATTTGCCCATTTTACATCATTTTTCGTAAACAACCCCTGTATTCCGATAACTAACCAACCAATATTAAGCAATGTAGCAATTAAGATAAAACCTGTACCAAGGGATCCTAGAAAAAATGGTAATGGAAGTAGACAAGCAATATAGACTACAATTTGCCGCTTTGTTATTTCAAATCCGTATACAACTGGAAGCATGGCAACGCCAGCCCTTTTATATTCGTTATATCTTCTCATTGCGATAGCGAACGTATGCGGCATTTGCCAGATTAACACAATAAGAGCCAACGTAATAGGAACGATATGAAATCCGGGTGCAATAACCGTCCAGCCAATCAAAGGCGTAACCGCACCTGAAACAGCTCCGATCATAGTATTGAGGGTGTATTTTCGTTTTGACCACATCGTATACAAGATCACATAGGTAAACCAACCAATAAATGCATAGATGGTTGCTTCAACTGTTGTAAAGAGTAACAAGGTAAAACCAAGAATAGTAAAGACAATTCCCATCATCAAAACGGCATTCAATGAGAAGTGACCCGTAACCGTTGGACGATCCTTTGTTCTTTCCATGACTCGATCAAGATCAACCTCGTACCAATTATTTAGAGTTAGTGCCCCAGCCATTACCAATGTACTTCCCATCATCGTTAATAAAAATACATCCCAGTATTCAAAGATGGAAGCATTGGCGAACTGCAAAGCTAACCAAAACCCGGTTAACACAGGTAAAACATTTGCAACCAACACAAATCCCTTTAAAAGTGATGTAAGATCGGATATGATCGTCCATATATTGCGTTCATTTAAATTATAAACTTTCTCTTCCCTCTCCAAAGAAACTGTCGCATTTTTACTCATTTACGATTCTCCTCTTAACTTCTCTTAATTAATTTAATATATATAGAAGTTTCTATGTTAAACCTTCAACAAAACCGTCTCGTTGATACTTTGTATCTCCCTATTTTGGAATCTCTCAATTTTTGATTATCTTTTGTAAATCAATTGACTCTAGTCTATTTGCAACTTTAACAACGTTATAATAATATATTATACCTCATTTATCATAGAAATTTCTATCTACGTATTTTGGAAATATTCCACAAGACGGTTAATCTTCTCAATTATAAAACGTCTCAACCATTTAATCACTAACTTCTCGAAGTTTAAGGTTATATTTTATGTACATTGTATTAATAATGATTGTTGAAAAATCACCTTTTGTGTATGCACAGCATGCGTCTTATTCCATGAATAGCTTATATCAAAGGCTTATAGAGCAGAAATATTATCATTTAACAAAGCCTTTATTTAAAATGTTCATTTATTAATGGAAAAAGCTCTTTGGATTTTGATATCCAAAGAGCTTTTCCCCAAAATGATTTAACAAGTTCTATTAATTATTCGATTTTCCCTTGTCTTCTGTTTTCAATTTCTTATTAGCTGAATTCTGCTGCTTTTCTTGATGACTGTTATTATTGTTATTTTCTCCACTATTATTCTTATTTGTTTTCTGTTCTTTATTATTCATACCATTATTTTCTTTACGTTTATTTTTCTCGTCTTGTTTAGCAGAATTAGCTTTCTCTTTCTTTACCTCTTCTACTTTCCCCACATTTTTATCAGCCTTTTCTTCCTTTTTCAACTGACCCGGAGGAATACGGGGACCTTGACCTTCTTTAGCTTCCATTTTTTCATTTTGTTTTGCCTCATTTGTTTTTGTTAACTTCTCTTCCTGATTTGATGGATTCTCTTTTGTTGGCAGCTCTTTCTGTTTTTGCGGAACTGTTACCGGGTTTTCTACCTTTTCAGAATCTCTATTGTTCTTCTCTAGCGTATTCTCCTTATATAAACCCGTTGTTAAGCCCTCTTCCTTTGCTTTCTCTCGGTCTTCTCTAGTTCCTTCCACAACTGTAAGGTCAAGATTTTCACTATGAATAACAGCTTGTACTCCATCCATTTCTTCATTCCAGCGTGTATCATTTTCCTCGATTGTTTCTTGTGCATAAACAGTAGCAATAACTACCTCATCATTACTTTCCATATATCCTTGATCTTTCATTTCATGGATGATCTCACTTGTAACATCACTCACATCCTTTTTTTTCCAACCATCAAGTTGATTAACAATTTTCTTACCGTCCTCATTGTAAGGAATTAATTCAACCACTTCATAATTCTTATTTATCCCTAATTCAAGACTAGGATTTATATCAATCGACAGATAAGCATACACTTGATTATTTTGGTAAAATGGGATAATTGATATGAACATTAGGACAAATGCTAATGCTGTAGTCAAAGCGATCTTTCCTTTAAAAGTCGTTAAAGTCGAGATAAAAAACGACTTTTCCCTTTCCTCTTGTTCAACTGGAAAAAAATCGATCTCTTGACCAATTTCATAATAGCTATTAAGCTTTTGAGATCGCAAAAATTCACCTTCTGGGGTTAAAATGGTTAAAAAACGTTCATTTATTTCCATAACGATTCCCTTTTTCACGTTTCCAACACCCCTTTGATATAATCCTTTAAGTAAACATAATCACCAATTAGAATAAGGGATATGGAAATTATATACTTTCGATTTCTCTCTATCGTCTTTCTACTAATTGATACATAGTTTTCAAGTTGTTTGATAGGAAGCCTTCTTTTATTTAGCAAAATATTTTTTAGTTGCTCATTTTCAGCTAGAATTTTTGCTACAACCATCGCATTTTTCCTGGCATCTTCATGTTTAGGAGAATGCTCAAGTAAATCTTTTAGTGAAAGGTCAAATTGTTGAATCACCCTAGTAAATTGAAGGATTTCTTCTCTTCTTAATTCCTCATCCGTTTTCTTCTTATAATTTTCAATTGAAAGCATCGCATCAATAGACGTGCTTTCACGATTGATTTGGTCATTAGGATGGCCAATGTCAAAGCTTAGGCTTTTATATTTAGGTTGACTGCGAATATAGTCAATTACTCTACGTTTAATGAGAACCTCTGAAAAGCTAATCAAAGACTTTCCTTTATCTGAACTATATTTCTGAATAGCTTCATTAAAAGCAATAAGACCGATGCTAAATTCATCATCAGATTCATATATATATCTTTTGCAAACAGAAGAAACTGTTTTTGCAATAAATGGTCTGTATGAATCAATCAGTTCATTCTGTAATGTCAAATCTCCCTGTTGTATTAGGTCAATCTTTTCTTCCAGCGACTTTTTTTGTTTTTTCGCTAGGAATAATAAACTTAGCACTAGCCTCACCTCTAATCAGACAACATTATATCATACGAGCTGAATTTTCATTTTAGATAGATTGGCTATTTATATCAGGAAAAAGACCCATTATATGAGCCTTTTTCCATCTTTATTCATGAAAGGTATTATTCTTCATTTCCTTTTTTACCTTTTCCTTCAGGTACTTCCTTTTCTTGTTTAGCACTCTGTTTAAATTGTTCTTTCTGTTGTTTTACTTCTTGCTTTAATTCTTTTGCTTCTTGCTTCGCTGTTTCTCGTGCCTGCTTCGTTTCTTCTCTCAACTGCGTTTTGTGTTGTTTAGTTAACTGCTGAACTTCTTTCTTTTCCGCAATTACATTAGGTTTCCCCTCATTCTTCAGATTTACGGGTACTTCCGTTGTTGCTTTAGGCTCTATAGCAATACCTTTAGCTTCCTGATTCGTTTCTATTGTTGATTCAGCTTCTGTTATGATGTTGGTTTCTGTTGTTGGTTCAATTTCTATTGTAAGCTCTTCTTCAACTGATACTCCATCCTCAGTTGTTACAACACCTTTTGAATTCCTTTTACTTGCTTTAACAGCTTGTTTTTCTTCTAATTTCTCTAATTTCTTAGCTAATTTAGCATAGCTTTTATCAATATTTTTTTGTAGTGCCGTTTTAGCCACCGGATTTTTCACTTTATTCATTGCTGCTTGGAGAGCAATAATATTTTGTGAAACTAATTCTTCTACTTCTTCTACAGATTCGTCTTCTTTTACATCTGTATCCTCTTCAATAGTTTCTACATCTTCAAAAACTGTATTGTTTTCGTTATTCTCACTCCTACTTTCTTCTTCATGATCTAAACTTATTTCTTCACCAAGAATAAATTCTGCGTCTTCCATGTATTCGAGCGCACGTTCTATTGTCTCTTGTGCTTCAGCTTCTTTACCTTCTTTAAAAAGTGCTTCACTTTCCGCAATTCTTTCTGCAGCATATGTGGCAAGTAGTTTAGCTTCTTTTACATCATTGAACGTTAAAGCCAGTTTGATTTTTTCTAATGCTATTTTTGCAAAATAGAATATGTTTCCTGGTAACAGAGATGGAGTTTCTGATTGAATAACTTCCAACTGATCCTCTGCCTCTTCAGTACCTTTTACCATATCTACATCAGATTCAATGGTTTCCTCTTCTGCTGATATTAGATTTTGCAAGTCAATTCTTTCGTAATGATCTACATCATCTGTTACTTCATTTGCATAGGCTAAAGAAGAAGAGAAAGTAAAGGCTCCAGCAATAACCATTGCAAGAGTGCTTTTTGCTATTTTTTTCATTTGTTTGTTAGATAAAAATTTCATTTTTTCACCTCATAGTTTTTTTCAAGCGGCCGCTTTGATCACTATAACTATACGAATATAATTTTGTTTTTTTAGGGGTATTAAACTAATAATTAATAAATAGTACAATCCACCCAATTCGCAGTACTATAGACTGATTTTACAATTCATCCCCAAAAACCCTCATAAATCTTTTGCATAAACCGAATGGTATGCTAAATAGTAAATTTCTAGGAGGTTGAAGATGGCCAATGAACAAAATGAACAATTAGATGCGGAGTGGCTTCAACTTGTAGAAGAATTAATGGAATCCGAAGTATCTAAAACAGACTTTAGGGCATTTATTGAATTGAAACGAATAGAAAAGGAAAATAAATAGTAACATAGAATAGCACATAAAAAAGAACAGAAACTTATTTTTCTTTCTGTTCTTTTTTGTGTGCTGTCAGCCCTACTTCACAAGATAGAAAAGCCTATATTGATTTAAAAGCGAAAAGAGACATTTGAATACGACCTATCATGTATGTTATTTTATACCGATAGGCCACTCATACTAGCATGAAAAACGATTGATGATAACGTATTTAGATTCATGACGATTTTATTGATTGACTGCACACCATTTTATTTTTAGTAATTTATTTTGAGAGGTGAAAGCTTATCCTAGATGCACTATTAATTGTTATTATGCAATTTGTTTTGGTACCCTTAACTACATTGCGTACCATCTTTGTTGTAAAAGGTCAAATTCAGAAGGCTTCTATGCTAGGCGGTGTGGAAGCTTTAATTTATGTGATTAGTTTAGGCATTATCTTTTCAGACCTATCGAATTATTTGAATATGATCGCGTATGCCATTGGCTATTCAGGTGGAATTATTCTAGGTGGGCTAGTAGAGAAAAAATTAGCTATTGGATTTCGTACAGTGAATGTCAGTGTATTAGATAAAGATATTGAATTAATCGATATGCTTAGATATGAAGGATTTGGAGTAACGGTATTTGAAGGAGAGGGAAGGGAAGGAAACAAAAGATACCGACTTGATATTGTCGTAAAAAGAAGTCGTGAAAAAGAATTGATGGATTTATTAAACGTTAAAGCCCCGAAAGCTTTTGTTGTTGCCTATGAACCTACCGGGTTTAAAGGTGGATATTTAGTCAAAAGTATGAAAAAGGCCTCCAAACAAAAACTACTAAAACGATGAAAGACTTTATTTCTATTGATTTTATCTTTAATCGATATATCTTCGAGATAAATGAATCATGTATTATAATCCGACTGTAATAAGTTAATACTATTATTACAGTCGGATTATTTTATCCAGCTGTACATTGAAAAAATAACTACATAATGACCCATCACTCTTCATGGTTTTTCCCTATTAAATTGTAAGTGATTTAATGGAGAACATTCAGTTTATAGATGATAGAACTGAATGCTGCTACCCCTTCATTGTCTAATAGAAATTTAAAAAAAAGATACTATTGGCAAAATAGATAAAAACGTTCATAATTACTTTTGAAACGACTATAAGATTTTAATGGTATAGAATTGATACATGTCATAAAATAGACATTTTTTTACGTGTAGAATCTTTCCTTTTGTTTCGTTACATATTAGAATACCCCTATAAAAGGTAAGGAGAGAAAAAAATGAGATTCCCTAAAAGTGTTATTTTAGAGTCTGTTGCTGAAGGAAAAAACGATCGTAATTTCGGTCTGGAATTTGTCCAAGAACTTGGAAATGATGATGCAGGATCTTACGAAATGATCGTCGTCATTTTTAAATACAAAGAAAAGTATTATTGTGTTGATATTCAACATTTAAATGGAAAAAATAATTATGATGAATGGTCAGATGAAATTGAGTGCCCTGAAGTAATTCGCAAAGAAGAGATTCACTATTATTGGGAAGAAGTAAAAAAATAGTGATCAGACATAAAAAAGTGGTTGTCAAAAGTTGTTAAATAACTTTTGACAACCGTTTTTTTGGTATTATACAACCCTTTTTCTATTTTTTTCTACAGATACACCTTTAAGTTTCATATCGTCTTTCTTATAAGCAATAAAGTAAATAAGACTAACAAAAATCGCTCCACCTGCTGCATTCCCTAAAAATACAGGGATAATATTTGGTAAAAATGTCGTCCATGAAAGAGCGCCTGCAAAAATGGCAGCTGGAATGATAAACATATTGGCTACAACGTGCTGAAACCCGATTAATACAAACGTCATTGTAGGGAACCAGATCGCTAATATTTTGCTAGAGAAATCTTTAGCGCCATAGCTTAACCAAACAGTAACCGAAACGAGCCAATTACATCCAATTCCTGAAACAAAAGCTACCCAGAAAGAAGCATTTACTTTCGCTTGTGCTGTATGGACCGTTTTTTCTAAAAAGGCCCCCTCTGTCAGTCCAACAAAATGACCAAAAAAATAAGCAATAAACAACGCTCCAAGGAGATTAAAAAATGCAATTAATAACCAATTAATTATTAATTGAGAAAATGATACTTTCTTTGCATAATATGCGATACTCACAGCCATCATATTACCAGTAAGTAATTCTCCTCCACATAGCAAAACACAAATTAATCCAACGGGGAACACAGCCGCTCCTATTAATGTAACTAAGCCCCCCCATTCATATGGCATCGTACCAGTTACTCGAATATATGCAAGATACCCTAACGCAATAAAAGCTCCACCTAAAAAGCCTAATAAAGCAAGTGATAGTTTAGACAGATTTACTTTTTCAGTACCCTTCTGTATAGAAATATCAGCAATTTCTTTTGAGTTGTAATAGCTCATTTTCTTCTTCCTCCCGTGACATAACATCTTACTAATGTGAAATTATCACAAAAGGATTTATCGGGACAATGACAAAAGTCAATTATGATTTGACAACTTTGTGAAATTAGTTCATAGTTCTATTAATATTTTAAAATACAAAAAAGAGTACCTCCTTAAATTGTTCACATGAGTAAGAAACCATACAAACTCTACAATTAAAGGAAGACACCCTTTACCTTTATTCGGCAAGAAAACCTTTTAGTATTTTCATTTTTTATTATTCAGCAGTATAACCGCCATCCACATAACAGATTGCAATTAGATTATGATTGTAACATTTTCTCAACATCATGATAAATCTGATCAGCCTTTGCTAAACCGATCCTTTCAATTTCCTGTAACTCGTTCTCCACTTTAGTCTTTAGTTCTTGATCTTTCATAATTTTTGTATTAATTAAGACGTTTAACTTTGCCCCTTGAAGAGCAGCTTTACAATAGACGACCCCTACTCCCACATCACTGATCGCAATACGGGTGCCTTTCTTTGCATATTCTTCATGCAATTCAATCGCAGCTAAACAATTTCTTGCAATTTCTAAAGGAACCATTGTGGCATCAACAAGAACTTCTTGCATGACCTCGTCTTTCTTCTTCTTTTCTTCTTCTGTTGAAGAAGGGAGCCCATATGCCTTAGAGAGTGGATAGAATACATCTGCATCTTTTTGCACTAAGCTTTTAAGATTATTTATTATTTCTTCTGACTTTTGCAGTAGTTCAATGATATCTTCTTCCACATCTTTATACTTCTTTTTCCCCACGGTTAGATTCCCTACCATACTACCAAGTGCCATTCCTAAGGCTCCAACATAGGCTGATGCACCACCACCGCCTGGAACAGCTGCTTTCGATGAAAGCTCTTCAATAAAAATATTGGAACTTTTTTCTAACAAAAGAAATTCCTCCTCAATACATATATTATGTATAATACATTGTTGTTTAATCATTTTTTCCAGAAAAGAAGGCAGAAAAGTTCGTTTTAGACTATCTGCCTTCTTCCAATTCATTTTATCCGACCTTTATACTAAGCTAAAGTTTTTTTTAGTACTGTTTAACGTTTCACAAGCTTGAACCACATGGCCTAATAAAATCGTTGTAGTAATAAGACCAACACCACCAATAGTAGGTGTGATAGCTTTTACCTTGTCAAAGACAGCATCATAATCGACGTCGCCACACATTTTTCCATTACCGTCATCATTAATTCCAACATCTACAACGATTGAGCTTTCGCTAAAATATTCTTCATTCATGAACTTTGCCTTTCCAATCGCTGCCACGACAATATCTGCCTTTGCGGTCACCGATGGCATCTCTTTTGTTCGAGAATGACAAATCGTTACAGAAGAATTTTCATCTAATAAGAGCATAGAAAGCGGCTTTCCTACTACAAGACTTCTTCCAGCCACAACAACATTGGCTCCTTCTAAAGGAATTTCATAATGCTTCAATAGTTCAATAACTGCTTTTGGCGTACATGGTGCAAAGCTTCTACTTTTTCCTTCAAATACTTTTTGAAGATTAATAGGTGACATACAGTCAATATCTTTAGCAGGATCGATCAGATTTGGAATGACATCTGGATCCAGATGATCTGGAAGTGGTCTAAAAATCATGATTCCGTGAATATTTGTATCACTATTTGCTTCTTCAAACACCTTTGTTAGTTCTTCCATTGAAATACTTGTAGGAAGCTCATTCACAACACAGTTTATACCAAGAAGATCACAATTCTTTAAAATGCTTCTTTCATAAGATATATCGTCTTCACGTGCACCGACCCTGATTAATAAAAGCATAGGTGTAACCTCTTTTTCATTAAGCGTTGCCACTCTTGATGTAATATTTTCTCTTAAGGTCTGCACGACTGGTTTTCCAGCTAATTTCTCACCCATATTTAAACCTCCTAGTTATTTATGAAAGCCCGATAATTTCACCGTCATTTGTAATATCCATCCCATTTGCAGCCGGAACTTTCGGAAGACCTGGCATGGTCATGATTGATCCAGTCAACGCTACAATAAATCCAGCCCCTGCATTCACTTTGATTTCTCTAACGGTTAAAGTAAAGCCAGTTGGAGCCCCTAACAATGTCTCATCATCAGAGAATGAGTATTGAGTTTTCGCTATACAAATTGGCATTTTATCAAGTCCAAGTTTAACAAGTTCTGTGATTTGCTTCTTCGCGGCTGGTGCAAAGTCTACCCGTTCAGCTCGGTAAATTTCAGTTGCAATTGTCGTAATTTTTTCCTCGATTGAACAATCCGCATCATAAATTGGTGCAAAATCAGATGATTTTGTTTCGGTAATTTCAACCACTTTGTTTGCTAGTTCAATCGCGCCTTCTCCACCTTTTGTGAATACTTCTGCAACAACAACATCTACACCACGTGCAGCACATTTTTCTTTTAGTAAATTAATTTCAGCATCCGTATCGGTTGGGAATTTATTGATTGCCACTACAGCCGGCACACCAAATTTACCTACATTTTCAATATGTCTTTCGAGGTTTACCACTCCATCTTCAAGAGCTTGAAGGTTTTCAAAAGCAAGTTCATTTTTTGATACTCCACCATTCATTTTAAGTGCTCTGATGGTTGCAACGATAACTGTTGCACTTGGATTTAAACCTGCAAATCTAGATTTGATATCAAAGAATTTTTCTGCACCAAGGTCTGCACCGAAACCAGCTTCTGTTACGACATAATCAGCTAGTTTTAGAGCAATTTTTGTTGCCATCACTGAGTTACAGCCATGAGCGATGTTAGCAAAAGGACCACCATGAATAAATGCAGGCGTGTTTTCAAGCGTTTGAACTAGGTTTGGTTGAATAGCATCTTTTAACAGTAAGGCCATTGCACCCGTTGCTTCTAAATCATTTGCTGTAACAGCACCGCCATCTTTAGTATAAGCAACTACCATTCTTGATAGTCTGTCTTTAAGATCTGAAAGGCTTGTTGCAAGACAAAGGATCGCCATAATTTCAGATGCAACGGTTATATCGAAACCAGTTTCTCTTACAAAGCCATCTGTTTTTTTACCAAGACCAACAATTGTATTTCTTAGAGCTCGGTCATTCATGTCAAGTACTCGTTTCCATACGATTTTCTTAGGATCGATGTTTAAAGCATTTCCTTGATGAAGATGGTTATCAAGCATGGCCGCAAGTAGATTATGTGCAGAAGTAATTGCATGGAAATCTCCTGTAAAGTGGAGATTAATATCCTCCATTGGTACTACTTGAGCATATCCGCCACCTGCTGCTCCACCTTTTATACCAAACACAGGTCCGAGAGATGGTTCTCTTAATGCCGTAATCGTCTTTTTACCAATTTTATTTAATCCCATGGAAAGACCAACATTAGTCGTTGTTTTTCCTTCTCCAGCTGGTGTTGGATTGATCGCTGTTACAAGAATAAGCTTTCCATCTGGTTTATCTTCTAAGCGTGATAACACATCTAAAGATACCTTCGCTTTATATTTACCATATAAATCCAATTCATCCTCGGCAATTCCGAGAGAATTTGCAATCGTAGCAATAGGAAGCATTTTTGCTTCTTGTGCAATTTGAACATCTGTTTTCATGAAATCTACTCCTTTATGTAATATTCTTATTGTACAAAAATTTTATAATAAAAAGTTCATAACCGCCATACTTTATCGATTTTAAAATCAAAAGATTTAAATCTCACTCATTTTAAGGTCAGATCAAGTTAACAGATACAATATTTAGGTAGTTTTTCATCCTCAAAATAATTATCTCATTAACCTGAATGTTATCAAATTCTTAGAACAAATTAAATGTTTGATTACAAACACTAAAGCTAACATTTGTCATTATCTCATTATCCTCTACAAACACACATTTTATGATGAATACCTTTCTTCAGTACTGACACTAGGTTTTTGTTGAATCACCGATTCTTTTGATAGCTTTTGTCATGTGGCAGGAAAAAGCTAGTCCTTGTAAAGAATTATAATAAAAACCTCATTTTAATTTGCTAATAAGAAAGGAATGGAATGATGAATAACAGACAGATATTACGTGCGTATTCGATTAAAGAAGTTTCTCAGATCATAAATATTCCAACTGGAACGATTAGACAGTGGGAAAAGGATTTAAATGGTCTTCTTGTTATTCCTCGTACACAGCAAGGCGCTAGATATTATACAGATAACGAAATAAAGATCCTGAAAAAAATTAAGGAAATGCGCGAACAGCATGTGAGCAAGGGAATGATTCGAACTTTATTGGAAAAACATTTAAATGAAGGTTCAGAATCCCCTTCCGAACCTTTCGAAATGGCGGTTCAACCGGTACAAGATAAGCCAACTCAAGCATCGACTGATATTCAGACGAACAATACGGAAAGTATGGAAGCCTTTTATACAGCAATGGAAACATTTAAGCAAGATCTTTTAAACGAGATCAAAAATGAAATCGCAACCAACAAAAATGATCTGATCGATGAAATGAAAAATGAACTTTCAAATTCTTCACTTGTAACGGTTAAAGAAGTCTCAAAATCGATTCAAAGGTCGAATGATAAAAGAAAAGTAGAAATGCATGAGATTACAAATACAATCATGAAGGCTTCAGAACTGACTTCCGAAACTTTCGCAACCCTTTCCAATGACATTCTGAATGATTCGGAAGCTACTTACGAGAAGCTTTCAAAACGAATTAATCAGTCTAGTAAGTTGACGGAAAGAGACAATAAAGCAGCGCTTGAGAAAGTCTCACAAACCGTTACCGAAGCAAAGGATGAAATTCGAAGTGTATCCGAAGCTTTCGATGCGCAACAAGATTTCTTAATTGAATCGTTAAACGAACTTAAACAGTCACAAGAAGAAATCAAAAAAAGAGAAGAAGTCTTTCAATCAATGATATCAAGCTATCGAGAAGTGGCAACAGCAAAAACCTCAAAGAAAAAATGGTGGCAGGGTTGGTTTCATTAGTTGGGTCTGTAGCATTATTTGGATCAATTGATCTTTAAACAAAAATCATCCCTATAAGACATATTAATGTGGTCTCACAAGAAGTTCACCACGAAAAGTCCATCTGCCTTATTGTGTAGATGGATTTTTCAATTTGTCGAACAAATCATGCTTCTTCATTAATTATTGTACTTTATAAACAATTGCTTCAAAAGGTCTTAATAGATGCTCTCCAGGTTTATCATAATTACAGAGCAATAACTCTTTTGTTGAATAGTCTATATCAGGTGGCAGATGTAATTCCACTTCTTTAGCAAATAAGTTGTTGATGATGAGTATGGTTTCTTCCTCTAATACCCTCTTATACGCGTAAATTTGATCATGATCTTCCAAAAGAATATCATAGCTCCCATAAATGAGGACTTGATATTTCTTTCGTAATTGAATCAACTTCTTATAATAATGATAAATAGAATTCAGATCTTGCCTTTCTTTTTCAACGTTTATGGTGGTGTAATTTGGATTAACTTTTAGCCACGGATCTCCTTTCGTAAACCCTCCATGCTTCCGATCATTCCATTGCACCGGTGTTCTTGAATTATCTCGACTGTTTTTCCAAAGTAACTCCATAATATCTTCGAGTGGTACCCCCTCTTTCACACTTTGATCATATAGATTTTTCGTTTCCACATCATTGTAATCATCAATCGTAGGGAATTTCACATTTGTCATGCCAATTTCCTGTCCTTGATAAATAAATGGTGTTCCTTGCATAAGAAAATACATAGTTGCCAAACATTTAGCAGACTTCTCCCAATAGTCTTCACTATTTCCCCAAGTTGAGACCGAACGAGGCTGATCATGGTTTTCTAGGAACAAGGCATTCCAACCCACGCCCTCAAGTCCTTTCTGCCATTTCGTCATCGTTTCTTTCAATGTATGAATATCTAGACCTGTATTCGTGTTTTTCCCCCAAAGATCTAGATGTTCAAATTGAAAGATCATATTAAACTTCCCGTTCTCCCCTACCCATTGGTCCGCTTGATCCACGCTGACTCCGTTCGCTTCACCGACTGTCATCATATCGTAGTTCGCAAAAGTTCTTTGCTTCAATTCTTCTAGAAAAACTTGAATACCCTTACGATTCATATGACCTTTAAAAGAAGGAACATATTTCTTTTTTTCTGGGTTTGGCAGATCTGGAAATCCAGCTTCCTTTTTGATATGTGAAATGGCATCGACACGGAATCCATCAATCCCTTTATCCAACCACCAATTAATCATTTTATATAATTCATTTCGAACGATTGAATTTTCCCAGTTCAAATCCGGTTGTTTACTTGAAAACAAGTGGAGAAAATATTCATCTGTCTTTTTATCATATTCCCATGCGGATCCACCAAAAATGGATTCCCAATTATTAGGTTCTTTTCCCTCTTTGCCCGGACGCCATATGTAATAATCTCGATAAGGGTTATCTTTTGCTGAGCGGGATTCAATGAACCATGGATGCTCATCCGATGTGTGATTCAGTACAAGGTCCATAATTAATTTCATATCACGACGATGTATTTCCGAGAGAAGTTGCTCGAAGTCATCCATTGTTCCAAATTCTTCTGAAATATCCTGATAATCACTGATATCATATCCGTTATCATCGTTTGGTGATGGATAAATGGGACAAATCCAAATCACATCAATGCCAAGATCCTTTAGATAATCTAGTTTAGAAAGTATCCCTTGGATATCACCAATTCCATCATCATTCGAATCCATGAAGCTGCGTGGATAAATTTGATAAGCAATGGCTTCCTTCCACCACTTTTTTTTCACTTTATCCCTCCTGACTTTTAACCACTATTTACGTATATCATCTATCTCTTCATTGCCATTTTAAACTTTTTTATACTAATACAGATGCATTTTACTATTTCAAACCAATCATCTTGAAAGGAAACTTTCATTTTCAATCTCGTTGAATCACAGAAAAAAGGACAATAACATCCTATGTTTTAATCCTTTTTTCGTGCCTCTTTCTAAATCATTTACATATTGATTTAATGTTGTTAATTATGAACAAATATCAAATGTTTGTTCTTATCTTTAGAAAAATAGAAAAAGGCAATTTGGAACTCAGATGATCATTTTTTCAAGTTAAGCAAAATGTTCTCGAATAGTCGGACAATTGAGATGGCAGGACGCCATCCCTTGTTCGAAGGCCATTCATCCCCTCCCTACTCATCGGGCTGTGCCCTTCATATTCCTTGAGGAAGGAGTCTTCTCGCCTAAAATGATAAAACATGCTCGGGATCATAAAGATCATTTAATATTCCTGAATATACAGACTCAAGTGTTAACTGATCCTAACTTTCGAAGCGGTATCGGGACAATGGTATGCACTAGGAAGACCGATGTCACAATTATGCGATGGCCATTTACCGTTAGCAAAACCGATTATCCAAAAAAAATTAGGATAGGAAAAAACCTTGCAGTTCAATAAAATCACTACAAGGTTTTTTCTTATCAACTATTCAATAAATTGGGTAATAATTGCGAAATAATTTTTAGTGGTTCGCTTGATTTTTGTGTTAAACAAAGCATCATTCCACCTTCAATAGAAGCGGTCATCATGAGAGCAATTGAATGAGCCGTTTCTTTTGAAAACCCATCCTCTACTAACTTGCTGGATAAAATCCCTTGAATCTTTGTGTAAAGGTCCGAACAGGCATTTCGGACCGGCTCACTTACTGATGCCATTTCGCTAACCATGCTGCTAAATGTATGACCAGCAATCGTACCTTCCCGATCAAAGTCGGCTACTAATTTTTCAATCATCGCCTGTGTGGCTTCTAGAGTATTGGGATATCGATTGAGAATATCCTTAATGTCCGTAGTAATCGCTTCATTCATGAACCGCAGACAAGTGATGAGTAATTCTTCTTTTCCATTCGGAAAATGATGATAGAGCGAGCCTTTTGTAATCTTACATTCTTTTAAGATTTCGTTTAATCCTACACCCTTATATCCTTTTTGTTGGAAAAGATTTGTCGCGATGTCGACTATCAACGATTTTGTATCCATTTCCATGGTACACCTCCTCCATACCGATCGGTCTTGTTACTATATCAAAAAAAATCAAATTAAAAGACTATTTCGTTAACTTATCGTTATTTAAAAAAGTTTAAAATGATGTTCGATATAAAACAAAACTAACTATTCATTTAGAATAAAGTTTAAAAATTGATAGCTGTAATATGAATAAACTAATTAAGTAATTCCTTTCATACTTAGATATTACCATAATATTCAGCCCTTTACTTTTAGTAAACACCAATTCTTCAACACAGAAAAATATTTACTATTATTTAAACAATCAAATTATTTAATTTGGACTATTAGCTTGAATTAAGTATATGATCTCTATTTTTCCAGCTATCAGAATCCAATTTTGTTTCCATTTCAGCTGCTGCTTCGCAGATAAGTCATAAGCTAAAATAATATAAAGAAGGACTGCAAATTACAAGGTTATACACAATTTACAAATCTATAACTCCCTAAACAAATAAAAAGAGAGAACATCTGTTACTCAAGCAGATGTTCTCTCTTTTGTTCTTGTATTAAACTAGGTATTTTCAATTAAGCATAATCACTCAGGCTTACGGATAACTAAAACATCACATTGAGCTGAACGTACGGTTGCTTCAGATACGGAACCTATTAAGTAACGTTCAACAGCATTTAGCCCCATAGCACCGCAGATAATTAAATCAGCTTCTACTAAGCTAGCAAGCTCTTTCGTAATGATACTTCTTGGAGAACCGTATTCGATTACTACTTTTACGTTTTCAACACCTTCAGCCTCAGCTTGTGCCTTATAGCTATTTAAAAGTTCCTCTGATCGCTACTGTGCCTGCTCAACAATAGAACGGTCACAAGCTTCGAATGAACGAGTATCAATTACGTTTACTATGTTTAATGTTGAACCTTCGTTACGTTTTGCAACATCGATTGATTTGCGAAATGCGTATTAGGCTTCTTTTGAACCGTCTACTGCTACCACAATACTTTTATAATGATTCATCTGCCATAATCTCCTTCTAACACGATTTGAAAGCTCTTCTATCTTGTATAGATTCAGTGCATGTTCATGGAAATTCTAGCCCTTGTGTACAGGCGCAGTTGCTTTCACTGCTGACTTCACCTTTACATCCGCTGATTTTTTCATAAATAAAGACAGTACAATATTAAGTACAGCTAATACTAAACTGATATAAAATACCGTTGATGATCCTGATGCTGCTACTTCTGGTAATTCACTTCCAGCTGCTAAGATACTACCTTGTTTTGCTGAGAAAAGAGATACCAATACGGCAATACCAACAGCGCCGGCTACTTGTTCGATCGTTTGGGTGATCGCAATTCCATCTGGATAGTATTGTTTTGGAAGAGAGTTTAGCGTGTTTGTTTGTACAGAAGCAAGCACCGCTCCTATTCCTAACATCATAACAATATGAGTTAACACAATCATCCATAAATGATTTAGTTGCAATAATCATGCCCAATTCCTTTCTTCATGTCCTTATTAATTTTCCCTTTTAATTCAAGATAATCTAAATAACCAATCATTTCAGACATAACATTGAAAAACTGCTTTTCATACTTTTCTTTATATCGTAATTGGGCCATTCCACTTGCAGTTGAAATTCCGGATTTAATAATGTCTATGTATTTATTGGCTTTTTCATCTATCTCTCTTATTCTTTCTTTTAATAAATCAATAGGATTTT
>NZ_JAETXM010000037.1 GCF_024494465.1 Bacillus sp. V3B
CCTTCTCATTCCTTGAGGAAGGAGTCTTCTCGCCTAAAATGATAAAAATGAGCTTCATATGAATTTCTTTTAAATAGGGTGCAACGACTGCTCCGTTTAGTAAAAAAAGCAAAATATAAACGTGATGTCATCGGTTTTGGATCGCAGCGAGATTTTGATGAAGCAGGATACTACATTAGGAACTCGATGTTTCCAAAGCTAACGGAAGAGTTAAAAATGGATCGGAAAACGAAAGTAACCACAGATCGATATCTATTGATAAAAGAACCTTTATTTACACAAAAAAAGGTTCTTTTAGAGAAGGATGAATCACCTGTATATTTGCTGGAAGATGGCGATGCAATAGTGATTGGAAGGCAGACCAAGAGCCCTTTTATTGTAAAAGGTCAGATTGGCATGTCTGCAATGAGTTATGGCTCCCTAGGTGAACGTGCTATTACAGCACTCTCAGAAGGGTTGGGAATTGCCAAAGGAACATGGATGAATACAGGGGAAGGAGGGATTTCCGATTACCACTTAAAGGGTGGAGTTGATATTATTATGTAAATAGGCCCCGGCTTATTTGGGGTTAGAGACATAGAGGGTAATTTTAGTTGGGAAGCATTAAAGGAAAAAAGCCAAATACCAGAAGTAAGGGCGTTTGAAATCAAATTGGCTCAAGGTGCTAAAACACGTGGTGGACATATTGATGGTGAAAAGGTGACTGAGGAAATTGCAAAAATACGAATGGTAGAACCGTTTAAGTCTATCGATAGCCCGAACCGTTTTAGGGAATTTAGTGACTTTTCTTCTTTGTTTGACTTTATCGAACGTATACGAGAACAAACGGGTAAACCTGTAGGAATGAAAGTTGTTATTGGAAGTAGTCATGAAACTGATGAATTGGCTAAACAAGTAAAGAAAACTGGGAAAGGACCTGACTTTATCACAGTAGACGGTGGTGAAGGCGGCACAGGTGCTTCCTATCAAGAATTGGCTGACAGTGTTGGTTTGCCAATTAGATCTGCTTTACCCTTAATAGATAATGCTTTAAGAAAATATGGCGTCCGTGACCAGGTGAAAATAATTGCCTCAGGTAAACTGTTTTCACCAGATCGAATAGCTATTGCACTGGCAATGGGGGCCGACCTTGTTAATATAGCACGAGGATTTATGATTACGGTAGGCTGTATCCAAGCACAAAAATGCGAATCCAATACTTGTCCAGTCAGTGTGGCAACAACAGACCCGGATTTACAAACAGGACTTGTAATTGCTGAAAAGAAATATCGTACGGCAAATTATGTAATTACTTTGCGTAAAGGTTTATTTAGACTAGTTGCTGCGGCAGGTTTGGATTCTCCGGTGCATTTTAAACGTGAGCATGTCGTTTATAAGGATGAAAAAGGTAAAGTTTGGTCACTAGAGGATATTTATCAATCAATGGTTCAAACAGCTAAATAAGAACTAGTTGTGAAATTTGTTTTTTCCACAATCGAACGCCATTCTCTAAGAAGGGCGTTCGATTGTGGAAGGATCTCAAGAAAAATTGAATACTTATGGTAATGCTAGTAGGGTGCTTGTGAAAGGTTGTACTATAGGGGCAGGATAGTGAAGGAAACAGAAATTGGATAATTTTACATTAAGTAATTGATAAGGAATTGCTTCGATTTTATAAAAAACAATTAAATGATGTTATTAGGTGGGGAAAAATGAAAAGAAGATTAGCTTATTTATTTTGTAGTAACAATAGCTTGTACTTATGTGTTTGAGTGGATTCTAATACTTTGGGTCGGAGGTGTACGTTTTACTGCTGCTGATGGTCCACCTGGAGATAGTGGTTTAGATTCAAAAATTGTGTATAGTATTGGCTTTCCATTGTTTCATTTTGTTTTTTAACCATTGTTTTCTTTTAAATGAATTTAAAATCGAATTAAAAAAGCTGATTCCGATTATTTTGAATATCGTTATTACTTTGTATTTAATAGGTCAAGTTACTTTTGTTGTATTTGATCTTTTTATGTATGACATATAAAATGTTTAATTGCTGTTGTATTCAACAATCGGGCGCGCGCGACAAGTTCTGTTATAAGCGCTTTGTAGCGTGAAACACAGGAAGTTTACTAGATTAACTTCAACTTTACAACGGAGGATAGGAATGACGGAACCAGGTTTCCTGAAACTATCCCATCAATACTCCTGCGTGCGTCATGATGGACTACGAAACACAGGTGGATTCGGTTGAACGAAGGCTGAAGCCATTCCGATGGAAAAGGTATGCTGACAGATAGACCGCATGGCTGAAAAACTGGTTCTGGTGCAAAAAGAATCAGACAGACAAACCATTATGAATATTACTTACTTTATGAGCGGTTTTTATTCGGAATAAAAAAATAATAACGAATTTTAGTGATATAAAAACCAGAAATGTTCGGTATTAACCTTGTATTTCTAGTTATATTTTGACAAAATTCGGGGTTTGCATCAGAACCGATTAATCTACCATTTGTGCTTTCCATAAGGTAGCGAAAAGTACAAGTGTCTAATGGAGCCTGAATATGATATATGCAATTAATTACACTCACCTTCCTCTTTTCTTTCTTTATGGGCTTTTAGGATTTATCTGAAATGACTTTTTTCTCGGTGCAAACCAACCAATTAGAGCAATACCGACTAATACTCCATAGAAGATCAGAGTCCAAGCTGTACTGTGCGGAAAATCATGATCTAAGACACCAATATCCTCATGGGCAAGGGTAATTACAGCAAGTTTGACACCGACCCAGGCAACAATTGCATATGCTGTTGTTTCCAATGCTGGACGTTTTCCAAGAAGTTGCACAAACCAGGTTGCTGCATACTTAATCAAGACAAGGCCAGCAATACCTCCAAGAAGAACAACAATGAACTGTCCTCCATCCATACCGCCGAAATTGTCTAGCGGTGAATCTGGAAGGCCCAGGGCAAGAGCAACCGCAGCTAGAATCGAATCAATTGCAAAAGCGAGGTCAGCTAATGCAATCTTGCCTACTGTGGGCCAGAAACCTTTACCTGCGGATTTCTTTTCATCGTCCTTATGAATATTCTTATTTTGTTTTCCGAACCGTGCCTGTATGACATGCTTTAATCCTAGGTAAAGCAGATAAGCTGCTCCTATTGCCTGTATCTGCCAGACATTTGCAATAAATGAGATTGCAAAAAGTGCAACAAATCGGAAAGCGAAGGCCATAATGATCCCGTAATTTATAGCTCTTTTTTTCTGATTTTCGGGTAAATGCTTGGCTATAACTGCTAGTACAAGGGCATTGTCAGCCGATAACAATCCTTCTAATCCGATTAGAATTAACAATGCCCAAGCATACTCTAGCCATAGTGACTCCATCCACTTCTCTCCTTTCTAAAACTAAAAATCATGTAAAAGTTTCGCTAACAATAGAATGCCCCATTAAGCCACAGGTAATCCTAGAAAATATGACTTAAAATATTATGACAGTTACTTCTCTGTATTCCACTTTGTTATAATTTCATCCAAAAACAAAAGCCCAAGTTTAGATTGGACTTCTCATAGTAGATGTTGAAAAAACACACAGTTGGACAACTTGAAATTAAGTTATGATTTTAATGAAAAAAAAGGTCAGAAGTATAAAAATATACCTTTATAAATACCTTTTCCAAGTTGTTGATTAACTGTTTAAAACTCTTCACCTTATTACACCTTCATAAATTAACCTACACCGTTAAAACAAAAAAGCAAGTGCCCTTCCTGAACAATTGCACCTGTTTGTTTCTGTAGTGCTTACCAAAGAAAAATAGCCAGAGTAAAGCTTTTCGTGTATAAGTATATGAGTTACAGACAAATTGTGCATCTCTTGTAGAGACGTGTACTTTATTTGGAGAGGCGGGCATGATAGCCTGTTTTGGCTGAGCCAGAATCCTTAATACCCCTGGCTCCATGGCTCATGATCTTGCCCGCAGAGGCTCCAAGTAAAGTGACAAATTGCCTTTACTTACTTCCAATAGAGGGTTCAACAATATTTGAAAATAATTTCAAAATTACTTATTTACTTAATAAAGCACTACACTACATTTAAGTACAACTCTTCACAATCTCATCTATATTTTATATATGAACATCTAGTTTTCAAATAAACAATGAAAAAAAGAGTTTATTAAGAGACTTTTCTCGGTATTCAATGGGAAAAGGCCGTTAAATTTCTCTTGAAAGCGATCAATGATTGTAGAAGTCAATACACAACCTTTAATGACTTTCCGTTCATTTTGATATACTAAAACTATATGTCAAAATATAAGAGGTAAGTCCATGTTCAGATTGATAAAAAAACTAATAAAATTAGGATTAATCATCGCCATCCTTGTAGGTGTAATTATTGGATTACTTGGCTATTTTAAATATAAAGAAGCCATTACAGAGATTCCCATTAGAGAAAAAGTTGTATCTATTAGAGAAGATGAAAATTTCGTGCCTCTAGAGGAAATCACTCCTAATTTCACGGATGCCGTTGTCGCCATCGAGGATCATCGCTTTTATGAGCACGGTGCCTTCGATTTTATTTCGCTCGTCAGGGCAACTTTCGTCAACTTAAAAGCGAAAGAAATCACACAAGGCGGTAGCACATTAACACAACAAGTTGCCAAAAATCTTTATTTTAGCAATAACCAAACCTTTATCCGAAAAGTTGCAGAACTATTTGTAGCCTTTGATCTTGAAAGAATATATAACAAAGGCGATATTTTAGAACTCTATGTCAATATCATTTATTATGGAGATGGTAATTATGGCATTAAAGAAGCTAGTGAAAGTTATTTTGGTAAAACCCCTGCCGAACTAAGTTACGATGAAGCAACTCTCTTGGCGGGCTTACCGCAATCACCTAGCGCTTATGCTTTAAACTCAAATTATGATCGGGCAAAACAAAGACAATCCGAAGTTATAGAAGCATTAACTGAATATCGAAATTAATACTAGTAGGGGTATAGTCGAGAAATCCCGATTATCTTCACTATGGAAATCGGGAGTATTTAAAGTATTCTAAGAAGAAAGATTTAGTGAAAGGATACTTTGAATACTTGATATCTTAACTCAATAAACAGTGTATTTAAAGTATTGAATGTAGTGATGTCTTAACAATTATAAGGCATCGAATAACCTTCCCTAGATAAACCATTCCATTCTCCAGGAAGAACAAAGGAATTTTCTACTTCTCAAGAACGACTTAAGGCGTTTTGGGTGCCTTCAAGGCAACTAACAGTTGTAGAATTTGATGCTGCGAGGATCGTTATCAAAATGAATAAACCATTGATATGAAAGGTTTATCATGTCTAACCTCTTTTTAAAATTTATCAAACTCAACTAAAATCTCAGAAGAGGGGAGGAGAGGAAAATTTCAATTTTGCGTGCAATTCGAAAATTTTATCAATTTTTTGTAGACAAACCCGTTAAAAAAGGAGTAGTTTTGAACGATTGCTACGAGGTTTTAAGTGTTATAGGAACTGGAAGCTATGGGATTGTTTATCTGTGCAAAGATTTAAATACAAACGAGAATAGAGTGGTCAAACAGCTTCGTCCAAGTAAGCGCCGTAACAAAAAAGAGGTGGAGATGTTTGAAAATGAAATCTCTGTTTTGCGTATGCTAGACCAGAAAAAGATACCGATGTTATTCGAAGCCTTTTCAAATAACGGATCCTTATTTTATGTAATGAGTTTCATTGAAGGCGATAATCTAGAAGACCAGATTTTTTTAAGGAAAAATACTTTTAACGAGAAAGAGTCTTTACTAGTTCTTACTCATCTGCTCGAATTAGTAGATTATCTTCACAAAAAAGACATTTACCATCAAGATTTACGTATTCCAAACATGTTACTAAAAAACAAGGAACTTTTTTTAATCGATTTTGGTTTGTCCAAGCATAAAGTTTCAGTTGACCCCTGTCACTCACCTTTTCGTTCTTCACCTAACAAACAAGAAGAAATCCTAGAGTTGAAACAACAGGACTATTATGACTTAGGAGAAATACTTTTATATTTGCTTTATACGACGTACTCTTCCAAAAACAAAAAAGCCCTTCCTTGGACGGAAGAACTTTCTTTAGAAAAGGAAACCGTTTATTTATTGAAGAGACTATTACGAATTAAAGAACCTTACTCAAATACTAGTGAAATTTCAGCCGATCTTCATGCTGCACTTAAAGCGAAAGAAAAAGTACATTAACCGCAGGGAGGAGGATTAGCTACTGCTCCGGCCCTTCCGTTTGTAGTAGTTACTTCCACTCATTGGAGATCGTTTATACCGTCGGTTGCTGCTACTACTACCTCGGTGATAATAACTATTTCTTCGTTCACTGCTGCTACCTCGGTGATAATGGCCATGTCTTCGCTCGCTACTGCCTTGGGAAAGATGCTTAATTAGTTTCATTATTTTTTTAAACATAGCTTACCTCTTTTCATTTTTTAGGGCTTGTTGTATGTTTTTTTAGTCTAACATAGTTTAAAGACAAAACTTAATAATTAGTACGAAGATTAATGTATAAAACCTTCGTTTTGACGTCGGGCCCCCCCTACCTGCGGTGCTTTTCCTATGTGTCTTATAAGTTACTTCAGGTTCTCATAGGCTATAATGGACCCATAAATCTAGACACGAAATAAGGAGATGTTAAAGTAGGTTTATGACAAAAAGAAATCGATATACTCCAGAGTTTAAATGCTTCTGGTGCAAATACTAAGACAAATAGAAAAAAGTTGTAGGTCCACTTTCAGACAACCCCTTAGGTGGTTATCCTGAACAGTCTATGTATGAATTCCACTTCATTTTGGGCAGACTTCATCCCTTGATGAACCAGCTTCTTTTTAATCATATGCATCGCTTCTATACCACTCATTTTGCTTTTCGATACTGCTCACGCACCTTTTTTAGAGTAATAATATCAGTATGTCCAAGATTTAGAGATTAATTGCAATTGTGTTGAAGTTTTTGCACCAGAACCCCCAAAAGAAAACCTTACTGGAAGAATTTTAAAATTAATCTTATATGAATATAGAAAAAGAAGTGACAAAATTGTCCACTCCTTTTTTTATTAAAAGATTATATTTATACAACTATGCTACAATATTTCTATCTATATAAGAAACAGGTGAAGCTTTTGACAAAGACAAAGAAAAATTTTCGATATTGGGCATTACAAATTTTGATCATTGCTGGAATTATCTATGTATCAACCAAAATCTCATTTTTATTTGAACCTATTGGTATATTTTTCTCAACTTTGTTTTTCCCAATTATTATATCTGGTTTTTTATTTTTTCTACTAAATCCATTTGTTGGCTATCTACAACGACTTAAATTACCCCGAATCCTTGCCATCCTCGTGATTTATGTCGTTATTATTGGTATTATTGGGCTCGTCATCGGTAACCTAATTCCAATGTTGTCAAAGCAGATAACGGAATTTGCAAACGATGTACCTACATATTATGAAAAAACCATTCTTTTTTTGGATCAACTATCAAAATCAGACCAATTCAAATGGATTATGACGCAAGAATACTTTTCTATTAGCGATATCGTAGAAGAACTCAATGATTATGCTGCGACTCTTCCTACTAGAATTACAAACAGTATCTCAGGTATTGTCGGTGTCATAGCCAATATCGCGATTACGATTGTGACCGTTCCTTTTTTGTTATTCTATATGTTTAAAGATGGAGAAAAATTTCCTAATCTGATTTCCAAGTTTATCCCATTTTCATACCGAAAAGAGGGGTTAAAAACAGTAAAAGAAACTGGCGAGACTCTTGCTGCATATATTAACGGTCAGATAACGGTCGCTTTGTTTGTTGGGACACTCTCCTTTATCGGTTATTTAATTATTGACCTGCCTTACGCATTAGTAATGGCCCTTATTGTCGCTGTCACAAATATTATTCCATATGTTGGACCCTTTTTAGGTGGTACACCTGCAGTTATTATTGCTTTATTTGATTCACCGACCAAAGCTTTATTAGTTATTATAGTTATAACTATTGCTCAACAATTAGAAGGTAATGTCCTTTCACCGCTTATTTTAGGGAAAAGATTGGATACACATCCGGCGACCATCATTCTTCTTCTCCTTGTTGCCGGAAACTTAGCCGGTATTCTTGGAATGATTCTGGCCATCCCTACTTATGCCGTATTAAAAACGATCATCTTGAATTTTGTTCGCTTCCTACAATTGAAAAAATCGACAATTGATACGACGGATGGATAATGGCAACATAAAAGATTCTGGAGCAAATACCAAGATAAGAGGAAGCGGCCGGAATTCCGGAAGCGTGCCTCACTGCATTTTTGAACCTTTTTGAACTCGGGAAAATCGCAGAAGGAGATTTCAACTTCTTCAAACTCAAACTGTCATAATCCGATTCATTTTTCTACTTTGACAGGTTAGGGCTCATTTGTTTTCTCCTTGAAAAGACCAAATCCAAGTCTATTTTGGTGAGGAACTTATTAATTAATAACAAGAATTAAATGACAAGAAAAAATCTGCAAACCCATTAAAAGGTCTCCAGATTGTCGGTAACAGTAGGACTCGCTCTATACAGTTATGGATAGAAATTTGGTCACATTTTGGTCACATACTATAAATAATTAAAGATGGAATAACTAAAATCTGGCCTAGTCCTAAAACCATTAAACAGACACTATCCAATAATAATTCGTTCTTTTGGATAATGGTAGTGTGGTTCCTCGATGCCTCGATTCAATAAGACAATAAAAGATAGAATACCGATTCTACCAATGAACATTAGTAAAATAATCACAATTTTGCCGATCGAACTTAGTTCCGCAGTTATTCCCATCGATAAACCAGTCGTACCGAACGCAGAGCTTACCTCAAAGAGAATCTCCATCGTCGTAAAATGTTCAGTGGCAGAAAGAATAATCGTTGCAATAAAACAAATGAGTAATGCAAGAAAACTGACAACCACCGATTTTCGAATATCGTCTTCATGTATTTCACGCCTGAAAACCCTAACGCTCTTATGCCCCTTTGCAAATGTATACAGCAATAGGACCGTGACAGCAAAAGTGGTGGTCCTTACACCACCTCCGACAGAACTTGGAGAAGCCCCAATAAACATCAAGAAGCAAAGAACCCATAGAGTAGGTTCCGAAAATTCACTCACATCCATTGTGGCTAGTCCACCGTTTCTCGTTGTAGATGATTGAAAAAAGGAATAGAAAAAGGATTCATGCCAGCTTTTATCCGCAAAAAAATGATTAGCTTCCAATAACCAAATAATAATCGTTCCACCAATCATTAATAGAAAAAAAGTAGTTGTTGTTAACTTTGTATATAAAGAAAAATGAGAATAAAACTTCTTTTTTCTATTTAGCATAAAGTCCTTAAATTCGACTAGAACAGGAAACCCTATGGCCCCTAATGTTAATAAAATAATATTAATGAATTGAACAAAATAATCATAAGCAAATGGAATAAGTGAATTACCGGTAATATCAAATCCTGCATTGGTTGTCGCACTTACCGAGGCAAATAACCCTTGTAAATAAGCTTCTTGCCAAGTCGGAAAATAATTCAGAAAATAGGTACCTAATATAAGAGCACCAACCAACTCGATCAAGACGATAATGGCTAGAATTTGTTTCATGAGACTAACTAATCCGGACAAATGCGATTGATTCTGATCCGTCATAATTAACTGTCTTTCCTTCAGGCCAATTTTCTTTCTTAGTAATAACCAAAGAAAAGTCCCCAGTGTCATGATACCAATTCCACCAAACTGAAGGATAAAGAGCAAAATAAAAATCCCTGTTGTACTAAATATATCGACTATCGGTACAACTGAGAGACCTGTGACACTGACTGCACTTACAGCAGTAAATAAAACATCGAGAAAGTCCCAGTTAACGCCAGGCTTTAACGCAATTGGTAAACTAAGTAAACCTATAGATACAAGTACTGCAATTAAATAAAAAGAAACTATGATTTGTGAAGGAGTTAAGTGAATCCTTTTGAGTATGTTGGGCAAGAGAGATCTCTCCTTATGTAAATATGTGTGCTTATTATAAAGTTATTTTCAGCAAGTTACCAGACTATCCTTACTTCCTTTTTTGTTCGATTTCTGATGATAGAAGAAATTTCAGTAAATGAGGAAGCACCAGCATTTGCAAGTATTTTTTATTATACAAATCTATTTTTTAGTTTCAGTACAGTTTATCAAAATTATTTAAATTTCTTTAAAGAAAGTCGTGATTCCGTTAACCGGCCCTATATAAAAAAGTGCAATTTTATTTTAGATGTTCGCCCGATTGCGGAATACAATAAAGTATTTTATCATGCGTGTTGATTATCTAATTTCTACCAATAAAATTGCATAAAAAAGAGAGATTCTCATGTAAAATAGTAGTCACCACAACAACATTTTACGAAATGAGGAATCTCTCTTGAACAAGCATAACACGATGTTTACACTCATTCAAAACTTTCTTTCCGAAGCTGAACTTCAAGCGATTTGAGCTGAATTCAACTATGTTGATTCGGCACGCAAATGTACCGTTTCAACGCTCATTTCGTATTTAATTGGCGCTGCAACAAACGAATGGAAAAGTTTACGTCACGCAGCCGATGTTGGTCCTAGCACGGGACTTGTTTCGGTTGGTCATTCATCACTTTCAAAACATCTAAAAACACTGAATTATGGCATTGTAAAGCGTATTTTTGAAGGTTCTTTCCAAAGTTAGTTGAAAAGAACCTTTTTCTCATATTCAAGCAATAAAATTTTGTTTCTCAACAAATCGAATAGACAACGACCATACATGGTGCGCTTCACCAACTTTAATTTATTAATTTTTCCTTCAGCTAGACCATTGTTATACTCATAAGCGATGGCATTCTTCACAGCCGTCAAGTCTCTTTCTATTCCATTGATAAAACTTTTGAGTGGTTGAATATCTAGTGCAGTCGCTCGTTCAATCCAACTCTGTAGTGCATCGCTTCTTTTTTGTCTCAGGATGTCCCGAAAGTTATTTACCAAGTCTATGACAGATTCGATTTTCGGATACAACTTGTAAATTTCCTTTATTTGTTTTTCAGATAATTGGTTCTTTGTTTTCTTCGAATGGAACAAAAGGGCGATGATCTCTTTTCGTTTCACGAATTCAAACTCCGTACCATGTAACAATTGAGGGTCTTTAAATAAGGATTTTTTCAGTTTGGAAATATAATGGCGAACAGTAGAGGCAGAACCTTTGTATCCCTTCTTTCGAAGTAGGGCATCAATCTGAACAGATGTATACCGATTGGTTACGCACCTTTTTATCTCTTCTGCATAGGGATCTAGCATGCTTGTTCTCTTTTGTCCTAAGTTTGCGTGCATTCCTGTTGTTTCTGGATTCAAATAGTTAGAGGTGGTTCTGCGATCTAACCCGAGTTGACGTGCGATACTCCGCTTGGAGTTCCCTTGTTTATACAGCTGCCGTACTTCACGTATCTGTTTTTCTTTCTGCAACATTTTGTGTTCGCGAGATATTTTCATTGTGCTCATTAGATATTCTTCTTGATCGTTTAAGCTCATAGATAAAACCTTTTTCACTGTCCTGATATCCATTTGTAAAGCTTTCGCTATTTGGTGAAATGTATAGCCGTTATCGATTAATCCATTCGCCATTTTGATTTTTTCTGTGAACGGTATGTTTAGATGATTCACGTTCATAGGAGGTGCTTCCTTTAAGACTGTCACTGGGATTTTGACATTCGCTTTTACGACGGACTTGAAGAATTGTGTGCAATACTTTGTCAGATTTTGAAGTAAGTGAAAGCGATCGCTTATTTGAATAGCCTTCGGATGAGCCTCTGCAATAGAATGGGCATACGTAATAGAACCATCTCTAGAGACGACCTCCAGATTCGGAAAAGTTTTTAGCCAACTTGTCACCTCTTCACCGTCTCTAGAATGAATTAAGTCAACCACTCGATGTGTATCTAAATCAACCATAATCGTGCCGTACGTATGTCTCTTTTTTAAAGCAAAATCATCGATGCAGACTCTTTTCACATGGACTTTATCAATTTCGATTGTTTTTTTTTAGCAGATTGCAAATGGTACTTTTTCCAACCTTCGCAATGCCACGGTTCAATATCTTTTCAGCTGTAAGAGAACTGACATTTTGAGCGACTTTCATGATTTCTTGTTCCAGACGAGCAGATTTTTTCGCTTTATAGGACAGAAATAAGAATTGTTCAGCAAATGTTTTGCGATGGCATCGCGCATTATGACAGAACATTTTGCGGTTATTGATCACATACACAACCTTCTTCCCTTGAATGGGCAAATCATGAAACGTTCTTTCATAGCGAGAATGAACTTTAGCCGAAGCTGTATTGCAGGAAGGGCATGTTAATAACAACTTGTCCGAGGCAACCCGAATAAATAGTGTACCTTCTACAATTTCATGTGAGATATATCTAAGGTTTTCATCTAACAGTTTCACCACATCATCCACTTTACAGCACCATCCCTCACTTAAATAATAGGAACAGTATGGACAAATTATTGAAATTTCAACCAACTTTGGAAAGAACCTTTTTGAAGTCGTTGTCGGCAAGTTAAATCGTGCTGCACGTCGAACATTGAAGATGCCCAAAACGCTTCTTTCAGTTGATTCCACAACCATTACCGTTGGGAAAACACGCTTACCGTGGGCTATTTATCATGGCGAACGTTCAGGTATTAAATTGCACGTGAGCTTCACGAATGAAACCGCGATGCCCCTTCAAGTCGTGGAAACAACCGGCTTGAAACATGATGGTCCAGTCGGCGAAAGTTTGGAAGATGCACGCTTCATTCTTGTTTGTGATCGTGCCTATTTTTCTATCGAGAAAGCCGATCGCTATTTACAAGAAAAACAACATTTTGTCTTGCGCTTAAAAGACAACATCCAATTGAACCGTAAAAAGTCGCTCAAAGGCTGTCGTACCATGGATTCGAATGTGATCGCTGATTTTACCTGCACACTGGGAACTACGCAAAAACAAACAAAGAAACGTCATCGTGTCGTGCAATTTACAGATCATGAAGGCAGAGAAATGCGCGTCGTGACGAGTTTAATGGATATCACAGCGGAAGAAATTGCCGGCATGTATAAATCACGCTGGGCCATTGAATCGTTTTTTCGCTGGATCAAGCAAAACCTAAATGTGCCCGTGTTATTTGGAACAACGAAAAATGCGGTGTTCAATCAACTATTCGTAGCACTCATTGCCTTTGTTTTACTCAAGTTTCTTCACGTTCAAGGAAGTAAGAAAAGTAACGCTAAACCCTTATCATTCGCAGGTTTTAGTCGCCTACTTATTTGTGATGCCCTTCCACTTGAATGGCGGATTGGCGTGAAAGAAATAGTAACATTTCATCGGGAAATGAGTCAGTTGGGAACTGTATAATTTTGGTTAATCAACACGCGTGGTATTTTATCACAACACAAATGTAAATATTATGTAGAGGTGATAGTTTGGAAGATAAAGTATTGCGTAAATTGTTTCTTGGATTTATTCAGATACACATTTTACACTATGCTAAGGAACACCCTATTTTTGGTGCATAGATGCTCGAAGAACTCAAAGAGCATGGTTATAATATCAAGTCTGGTACCCTTTACTCTATCCTACACCACATGGAGGAGGATGGACTTTTAGTAAGAGAAAATAGAAATGTAGACGGGGGAAAATAAGAAAATATTATACCACCACAAAAAAGGCAATACGGTGCTTGATGAGGCAAGAAGAAAAGCATATGAACTATTTAAAGAAATCAAAAACTAAAAAGAATAGAAGGTGAAAACAAGTGAAACAGAAGCATAAGAAAAGTGATTTTAAGTCTCTTTTAGAGATCCTCCTTGTTTCGACTAGGCTCGGGTTAACCTCATTTGGGGGACCCGTTGCTCATCTAGGATACTTTCATAACGAGTACATTCAAAGAAGAAAATGGATGGATGAAAAAAGTTATGCAGATTTAGTTGCTTTATGCCAGTTCCTACCAGGCCCGGCAAGTAGTCAAGTAGGAATTGGAATCGGTGTGATGCGAGCAGGAGTACTAGGCGGAATTGTATCATTTCTTGGTTTTACCCTGCCTTCTGTGATTGCTCTTATTATATTTGCCTTAATCTTGCAGGGACTCAATATTGGTGACGCAGGTTGGATTCACGGATTAAAAATAGTAGCCGTAGCCGTTGTTGCACATGCCATTTTAGGAATGGCACAAAAACTAACTCCTGATTTAAAGCGAAAAGCACTCGCCTTGTTTGCATTGGTCGTTACGCTTTTATAGCAAACAGTATTCACTCAGGTCGGTGTCATAGTCATTTCAGCAATTATTGGATTTATTCTTTATAAACAACATACTGAAAGTGATGATTCAAGAATACAATTTCCTATATCTCGTGGTTTTGCCGTTATATGCTTATCCTTGTTTTTTGGTTTGCTTATCCTTTTGCCTATATTGAGAGAAGTAACCTCTTTAAGTTGGATTGCAATGTTTGATAGCTTTTATCGTTCAGGTTCTTTAGTTTTTGGTGGTGGTCATGTTGTTTTACCTTTACTTGAACGTGAATTTGTACCGACTGGATGGTTAAGCGAAGAAGCATTCTTAGCTGGTTACGGCGCTACACAAGCTGTACCGGGTCCTCTATTTACATTTGCTGCATATCTAGGTGCAGTTATGGGTGGTTGGCAAGGTGGAATAATCGCAACCATGACTATTTTCTTGCCTGCTTTCCTACTTATCTTAGGTACATTACCTTTTTGGGATTCTTTACGTCGTAACCCAAAAATAAAAGGAGCATTAATGGGAGTGAATGCAGCAGTTGTTGGGATTTTAATTTCAGCATTTTATCAACCTATTTGGACCAGTTCTATATTAGCCCCAATTGATTTTGCTTTTGCTGCTATTTTATTTAGTATGTTAGTATATTGGAAACTACCTCCTTGGATTATTGTGGTGACTGGGGCAATTGGGGGCTCACTCATGACATTAATTTAAACGATTATATCCATAAATTAAAAGGCTAACGAAGCAGTTAGTCTTTTCTTATTATCAATGTTTCTATATATACATACAATCATAAAATATATGATTGTATGGGCACACAGATTTCACAATAATTATTGCAAACCAGCTCCCTAATGTTCTTTCAAAAAATGGCCGAGTTTCAATCTGACAACCATAGTTTGAATATTGGCAAGACCGTATAGACCAACTCGTCGCACATATGCGATGCGATACTTTGGAAGAGTTTCAACCTTAATATATTCATATTTTCTCTTTTCCTCTCTGTATTAATATTTACTGTATTTCGAATGCTATCATAATTTAAAAGTGTAATAGTCTGAATCTTTTAAATTTTGGCGTTTAGAAAATCACCATTTTGTGTACTCGCAGCTATCCTGTCGTTAAATCTATTTGGGGAAATTTTCAGGTGTAGCGAGTTATTACTCGAATTTTTTCTGTATCCCTTCTAAACAATACAAAATGAATTTTGCAACTCTATTTTGATGAAAACATGTTTAATTTCATGATCTTCTTTTGCGCGAAAGCGATGGTAAATAGAAGTATAGGGATGACCAGTTGCACGACTAAAAAATAAAAAGGGGCTATTGTCTCAATAAAATGTACCAATTCTATAAAGTTAGGCAGGCTCCAAAAACTGAACAGTACAGCAAGAAAACCAATTGGAAATACAACAGGTCGGTAATTAGATAGTTTCAACCATTGTGCAGTACCAAGAACAAGCATATAATAAAATAAGGAGATCTGGACAAATCCACCTGCCACCCAAATTACTATTACCATTGCTTCTAGGTTTTCAAAAAAACCACCAATACTAATGTATCTTGCCGCCTCGTAAATAAGAAAATTGAAATTAATTATATTTTGACCGAATAAAAAAAGAGATCCAATATTGGTAATCACCATAGTAAACATCACGACAACCACCGAGATCATTCCCCATTTCATTTCTTTTTCTTGGTCGGTCAATAAGGGGAACAGAAAAGAAATGAGAGAGTATTGACTCAACCAAGCACTTGGTACAATTGAACCCATAATAGAGGGCTTTAATCCATATTCCATGATAGGAAAGACATTCTTTGGTTCCAATTCTGAAACAAGTAGTAAAAAGAGCAATAGCCACATAAAAATGACAACCGGTATTATGATCTGAGCACATCTTCCGATCACTTCTATGCCGCCTTTTACAGCAAAGGCGCAAACCAACGTAATGCTTCCCATGACTACGAAGGTCGGCGTTCGCTGTAAAAAACTACTTACCACAAATTCCCCGTATTCCCTGATGGCAATGCCAGTATCATGAAGAATAAAAAATAAGTATATAAACCCGATGACCTTTCCTATAATCCGACCAAGGATATGTTCACTGTATTCGATGAGGCTATCTTTTGGATAAAGCTTATGCAACTGCCAAGTGATATACACGATAAAAAAACCACTAAAAGAAGCCCAAATTGGCGATATCCATAAATCCCTCTCCGCATACTTGGCTGTAATAGATGGTATAAAAAGAATAGAAGTTGCCACTATTGTTATGTACATCATGATTGCCATCTGCAATGCCGAGATTCTGCCTTTTTCTATCATTTATTCTCTTCCCTTTCTAAGTACACCAGAGGAACAGTAATGGTTAAGTACGAATATAAAAAATAAACTGATGAGAGTGGTTAAGACAGAAGCAATCTAAGCATCTTGCTTTGCTAATATTGTAAGTGGAACAGGTGCAGTAAGTATCGAAGCTCTTATAATAAATACGATTACTAATATAAGAAATTTACTGGAGTTAATTTTTCCTTTTTCAAGTATAATTGCCTCAACATTATCAGATGATATTTATTATTCCAATACATCCCTATATTTATACCTAAAACTATAAGTAGATATAGGTGAGTTAGCAATATGAAAAAGAACCTTACAATTGAAGTTCCTTTTTCAATGCCGATAATCTCTGTTTATGTTAAATAAACATATTCGGGAATATGATAATCTTATTCCTTAACCGGGAGTAAAACAGAATATCAATATGCTATGCCTTTCATATTATCTTGATATCGAGTCTTCAAGAAAAGGGCGCGAAAGTTGAAAAACTATGGACTGTTTAATCAGTCCATTTTTCTTGGTCTTTAATTAGTTAATGGCAAAATGTTTTAATAGTATTTACCACTTGGATTGAATGTTACAATTATCTTATCAACATAAAATTAAAGGAGATTTTTTATGCCACTAGAACAAGAGGTATTTAGTCTGTTAATTGGTGGTTTCTCTATTATAATGGGAATTGCATTTTTAACTATCTTGTTACTTTGGTTCAAAAGTAACAATAATCATTCTGCATACATCTGGACATTATTACATCTACTATTCTTCTCAATTGCAATATATTTTTCTTTAAGGGCTATTACATTTGATTATATGCATCCAATGGCATCCGAAGAAATTTCACTTCAGATGGGGATTTCCGGAGTTATATGGGCTGTGAGTATGATGTGTTTGGTGATTGGAATATTCAACTTTTCAAAAACTAGAAAATATAACAGTGCATCTTAAACAAAACCAGCTAATAGAAGCCGATATGTTATTCCGTAAAAGGGCGCAAATCTTCAATTAGAACAGTCTCTTATTTCTCTTATTCTAACGCGAGGTGAAATTAAGAAGGGAGTAGAGAAATGACTGGAATTACATTTTTAGCGTCATCCAAACCTTTTATAATACCTGATGAAATTCAACAGTATAATAATCGTACTGTATTTGAACGAATGGAAGATTGGATGAGTTTATGGGTGAGTGAAGTGAACACGTATGGATGGGGAGAATTTGTCGAAGAGCTTTTTACCTTGCCATACATTTATGAAATCGCTGGTGCGGGCAATCAATTATTTTTATTGTATCTTGAAAAATATATGGAAGTAGGAGATGTTTTGGAGCTTTTACCATTTTAGGCGAGAAGACTCTCACTTCAATTTTGTGAAGGGCAACGCCCAAAAATAAGTGGGAGATGAATCGTCTTTTTGTGTAGCGAAACATGTGTTTGCATGGTATAATATACCTGTACAAGTTGTTCTTTGAAAACTGAAGATAGGAGGTTCTAGCAGGAAAAACGTCTGCTAGGTAAAATCTTCAACGTTCTTTCGTCCCACACGTACCGAAGTTCCTAATCCTTAGCTAAAGTAGGACGTGTGGCGAGTCAACGTACAAGTTTGCATGACCGGCAGGAGACTAAATTAGTCCTTTGTACTGCTAACCGTCGGTGCGACGGGGTTAGCCTGCTCAATATCTGTTCGATAGAACGGAGTTCGCAGGAATCCCCCACTTCAAATTTCGTCAGAAATTAAGTGGTGGGTAGTTCAAATATTCCAAATCAACATGCCTTTGAATATTATCAGAGAAGATTAATAGAAAAGCCCGAACCCATTGTAATAAATGTTGGAAGTTTAACGTATCAGAATATATATGGAACCTATCAGTTAAACCCTAAAAAATGGGTAGAAGAATTGAGTCATAGAAATTACTTAACTGAATATGGTGTTACAACAATTGTAAAATATTAAATAGGTACTGATCTTGAATAAGGTTAAGCAATGATCTTCAACAATCTGGTCCTTATCTACAGTATTATCGACAAAAGCCTGATAGAATGCACCTTTTATCTTTGTGTACATGTGTGCCAAGATAAGTGGTTAAGGACTTGACTTGGAGCCTCTGTGGGCATGATTTGTCTTGAAAGGCTGAAGCAGTTGTTTCGTCAGGCGATCAAGCCTATCATACCCATCTCTCAAAATAGTAAAGATATCTTTACATTGAGTTTAAAATAAAAACATTAATGTGTAAAGATATGTTTACATATTAATGTTTTTTAACTTCTTACAACTAAGATGTATTTCCACACCATTATCCGAATTACGCTAATAAATCCCCACTCAACAAAAACGATTTTTCCACACGATAATCCGAATACTCTAAAAAAGTTTGATCATTTTCCATTCTGCTGATTCTTCATTAACCCCACCACATAGCTAAAACAAATAATGACCAAAGAGAAGTCGGTAGGCCTATGGCACAAATTGCAAGGGGATATACACCAAATTTATCTTTTTCAATTTTTTTCTTTTTAATAGATATATAAGTTAATACAGCTGTAACTAAATACAAGAAAACACTTATCATTGTTAAGCCAGTTAAATAGTATACAGGGTATATTTTCGCAATATTTTCATTCATAAAATAAGAAATTCCCTGACCAAATATTCCTAATATGGTAGCCAAAATTATACTTCCAAGTATAAGAACATTAGCTTTTATCATCAATCTCACCTTCAATTCAAAATCAACAATAATATTTAAATTATAAGATAAATGTTTCAAATACAGGGTTTTAATCGGATTTTTTTGCAAATTATCAATCTTTTTTATAAATTATCAAACTTTATTTTAAATCAACATTTGAATAAAGTTCCTATGAAACATTGATCATACACAAGACTTGATGGGCGTGCTTGAAAAAGAATTTCACAACCTCCCCTTTTTTATGCAGATGCAAGGCTTCTGAAGAGGATATAAACGTTTATAAATCAACGATGTATAAAAAAACCTGTATAAACGATAAAGAACGAACACAAGCCAATCTCTTACGGTTCAATGGATGGGCTCTTTTGCTCACTTCTAATAGTTGGCTTTATGTTAACTAAGTATGTATAGGATAGACAATTTTATTTAATAGATTATTTATATCATTGGATTTGTGGTAAAATCTTGTAAAATATCAGATGAATGGGTGGGATTAGTAATGATTCAAACAAAGGATTTCAAAATACCCTATGTTGTAGAAAGTATTGAAGAGGATGCAAAAGAAATTGGATTCACAATGTCTTGTGATTACGAAACAGCTGCGTTATTACGCACACTAGCATCATCAAAAAAAAGTAGTAAATTCCTAGAATTAGGAACTGGGGCAGGATTGTCTACAAGTTGGATTTTAGATGGTATGGATAAAGATTCGACATTGATAACAGTTGAATTAGATGAAACATTACATAAGATTGCAAAAAAACATTTAGATAATGATAACCGAATTGAGTTTGTCACGGGTGATGGTGAAGCATTTATTAAGTCGATTCATGATCAAAAATTTGATTTCATTTTTGCTGATACATGGCCGGGTAAATTCTTTGTTTTAGATGATACGTTAGAATTGTTGAATATAGGAGGACTATATATCATTGATGATTTACTTCCTCAATCCAATTGGCCTGAAGGACATGATGAAAAAGTAAAAGATCTAATTGTTTATTTAGACTCTCGAAACGACTTATCTATAGCAAAGATTAATTGGTCAACAGGGTTAATTATCGCAACAAAGATATAAAAAAAGGTAGAAATCCTCGAACTAAGGTTGAATTTGAGGATTTTTGCTTCCTAGAACATCTGATTATGTTAACTATAGTTCCTTACAAACCTGGTTTTGGTTGCCTTGATGGAAACCTTTTAACCTTTAAGGGGTAGAGTCACATCGCCATCAAGCTAAAGGTTTATAGATCTATAACGACATTTTCTACTCTCTTATAATCAAAAAGCTCATTTTATCGTTTTGGAGTCGATCTGTTTTCTTGGCTTGATGGGCATGTGAGGCTACCCGTATAAGGCCTTTTATATGTTCATGGATATCATATCCCGCGTAAAAAGTATCAAATTAATTTATAAATCTGATTCTTTTAACTTCTTGTGACAAATGTTACATACCTAAAGCTAAAGTTGTTTTAACATATGTGTAACTAAAAGATGTACATGAAGAGATAAAATTGATAAAGGTTGGTACAAACGTGATATTTAATGAAGAAAATTACACGGTTAGATGGCTATATGACAATGGAAATTGTGAAATTAAGAAGCAGGATGGATTAGGACAAGTTGCATTAGTGTCACTTTCTGAGCTTGAAGCCTTTGAAAAAACCATCGAATTCTGCTAATCTGATGTTTTTTTGTCTGCTGATAAATATTAATGGAATTAAATCCTATAAAATAATTAAAAGTAAAGACGAGCTTAATGGGGTAGCATCACATGCCCATCAAGCGAACCAAACGAACCGCTTAAATCAGACGGTCTAAATTATTATTAACTTAACTTTTCTAAATTGGAACATTTACTTATCTCTTGTCTGAATTAATTAAATCTAATTATTAAAAATAATACAAATGTTCAAAAAATGTTCAATTTTTATATGTTCGGACAACAATAAAGTCCTTTATAATGAAAAGGTCAGGTAGTTCCTGTCCAAATCCCATAAACTGAAAATTGTTACTATATTTATGCAATGATAGTGATTAATTATATATAAATTATAATAAGAGGAGTTGTTGGGTTTATGAAGAATACCGTTAACCTTACTTTAGAGGAGTTGGATAGACGTATTACTCATTTTGAGGATCGTCTTACGGATTTTATTATTACCGAGGAACAAATAGAGTTTATCAAAGAAATGTTAAGGGAACTAAAGAACGCTAAAGAACGCAAGGCCGCCTATACTTTTTAAATAAAATAATACCTATAAATTAAAGAAATTATCTGTTTTGAGTATAGATGCTCTTTTTTGTAATCTTCTCTTATTGTTCTAACCTGTCCCTTATATACAGTATGGTATTTGACCGTATTCATCGTTAATCACGAAACAAAAACAGCCTATTTTCTAACTTTGTTTATTCACTGATACTGTATATAAAATCCCCTTTAGTGGAACAACAAAAAGCTGTCGCAATGACAGCTTTTTACTTCCACTCTTGTTAGCAATAGGTAATCATTTGAAGTTATCTCCAGCTTTTCCCCTGCTCAGCACAGAGCATGCTGGTTTCCCAGTACTCTGCGTTCCATCTAACTTTATGTACTAGATTATAAGTTTCTTGTTACTCTTAGACATGGGATCTTTCGATCTGTTCGAGTCCGCATTTCATGCGGTATTGATTCACTTTATTCATCATTGTATTACTTAGCCTATCCATTATGTGAGATACAATTCTTTCATTGTTTATAAGGTGTATTAATCGATGTACATCTTTATGAAGTATGCGAAGGTTGTTAAATTGGTCCGTTCCTCCAAGATCTTTCGGTACATAGTGGTGACAGTGAACCTCTGAGGTAGATAGATATCTGCCAGTTATCTCGTATTTCCCCATCTTCATACTGTATCGACTAATACGATCGGGTCATTTAATTGAGCAATAATCTTAAATGAAATTGGATATTTATGTTAATATTGATAAAGTGTTTGTGAAGATTTGTACTTAAAGTAACGTATGCATTTAAGAAGGATTTACCCTAATAGCCATAGAATATTTATATAAAAATTAAGGTAGAAAGTCCTGAGATGAAAGTATGGAGTATGATAATTAAATAAAGTTTTTGGGGTCTTTGCTCTATTCGTATTATAACCTTTGGAGGTGTGTTATTTGCAGGAAAATCCAACACATAATGAAATACAAAAACAAATCAATAAGTCAAATGAAATGACGGTGGATTATTGGATACATAATTTTGCATTTTCATTAAAATGGTCGATTCTATTGGCTTTGACAATTGTTCCGTGGTTTTTATGGTGGAAAATAGTTGATAAAAGCCGTATTACAGAAATTTTTTTATATGGATTTATTATCATCTCTTTTTCAACTATTCTTGATGTCATAGGTTGGAATTATTCACTTTGGTTTTATCCGGATACCTTGCTTGGACTTTGTACTCCATTGGTACCAATAGATTATACGTTACTCCCAATACTTTATATGTTAGCTTATCAATATTTTTCAAGCTGGAAATCCTTTTCTATAGTTCTTCTGATTTTGTCTTTTATTTTTGCTTTCGTCTTGGAACCTTTATCAGAAATGTTGAATTTTTATAAACCACTTAAATGGAACCATGTTTATTCGTTTTTCGGTTTTTTCTTATTGGGGGTTTTCTCTAGAGGGATAGTTTTAAAAATTACTAAAATACAGAAAAAGGTTAACAGTTAAAGCAAGGAAGGTGAACCTTAATTCTAAACTTTATATGTATTAGCTGATTCTTCTTTTCAGTTAACGGGTGCTTGAGTTGAAATTGCATAAAAGCCCGCTTTTTTTATGCAGCAGTCAGTTCAGTTTATATCTTTTTACTTTTATGGATATAATATTAATTAGAAAAAATACGGAGATGATAACCATGCATTTATTGCTCAATGGTTTGTTTCTAATTGCAGGAATGAGATGGGGTGACTGGAGGAACTGGGGGAATACCATTCCACGATTTTGTTCTTATGGTTTGGTGATTTGCTTTATAACTTTCTTTGTCACGACTATATTATGTGGGAGTATAAGGAAAGTATAGTTGGTCAAAATATCCTATCAAATCATACGGTCATTTCATTATTAATCATGTTTGTTGCTTATCCAGCCTCTGTTTTAATATATCTCGGAAAATTCCCAAAGGAGACAATTAAAATTGTAATATGGGTATTATTCTGGGTGACTTTATTTTCACTAATAGAATACATAAATTTGCGATATTTAGATTTAGTTTCCCATTACAATGGTTGGACAATGGGATGGTCAGTATTATTCAATATGTTACTTTTTCCAATGCTAAGGCTGCATTATAAATACCCAATAGCAGCTTTACTCATCTCGATTCCCATCATTTTCTTTTTTGTTATTTATTTTAATGTTCCGATAAGTAGAATGAAACTGAATTAAAGGGCTTTTATGTGTAATAATGACATTTGTGTTAACTCCTCTGAGGTTGCAGTCAGAGGAGTTATTTTGTGCTGCGTTTTCTTGAACTACTATGAAAGAACGTAATTATCTTTCATTTTCTGTGGTGAAGCTCTGCTTCATGGATGGCTAATGGGTATCTTTAGCAAAATAACTAAGGTATTATTTTTGTAGAGTTTTCGCATTTTCCACTATTCCGCAAAAGGGCGCAATAGCAGAACAGTACATTCGTGTAAACGATAAACTAGAATGGTTCTTACGCGAACTTGGTGAGAGACTAATTCTATATTAGATTGGTATAATAAAAGAAAAGGAGTGATTCAAAATGATCTCCATTTTTTGGCCCTCTCCAGATCCTGATTTAGAACTATTGCACGTTACTTCCTTTAATGATTCTTTACTTCTAACAGTGAAAAGTACACGAACTTCTTCATATTGCCCTGCATGCTTTAAGCCGAGTTCTCGTATACACAGTCAATATACACGTAAAGTTCAGGATCTTCCAATCGGTGGTAAAACGGTCGAACTCCTTATTCTGACAAAAAGATGGTTTTGTGATCAACCAGATTGCCAAGTTAAAATCTTTACAGAGCGATATGATTGGCTTACATCAAATGGCCGACGTACTGCAAGGACGGAAGAAGTTCTTCGTAAGATAGCTTTTTCAACTAGTTGCCTTTCAGCTGAGAAAGTGGCCAGATCAGCACATATCCCGGTTAGCCACGATACATTATTAGCTTTAGTTCAGCATACTGATATTGAATTGGAGGTATCTCCCTTTCGTGGGTCTTGATGACTTTGCATTTTCTAAAGGGCATACCTACGGCACACTCATTTGTGATCTTCAATCTAAAGTGCCTTTAGCGCTTTTACCAGATCGATTACCTGAAACAGTCACTGCTTGGCTGAAGAAACATCCATCTATTGAAGTAGTGAGCCGAGATGGTTTTACAAGTTTCCGTCAAGGTATCAAAAATGCAAGTACTACTATTATTCAGGTTTATGATCGCTGGCATTTTATCAGAAATGCAAAAAAGCAGCTTGATTCTTTTCTTTCAACTCTTGTACCAACCTCCATTACTTGGAGCAAATCCCCATCAACATCTTTAGAGATTCCATTAACCCATGCAGAACAGATCATTAAGAACCGCCGGGATGAAAAGTGGGAACTTATTCAAGAGATTCAACAAGCACATAAAAACGGTAAAAATATTTCCAGACTTGCAAGAGAATATAAGTTATCTAGAAACACCATCTATAAATATATAATAATGGTCGAACCACCGTTATTTCATCGGTATCGTAATAGACCTTCCGATTTGTATAAAGACCAAATAATCAAGCTTGAAAAAGAAGGTAACACAGTAAAGAAGATTTATCATTCTATCCGAGAACAAGGATATACTGGTACTTATTCAGCTGTACGCATAATGGTTGAAAGGATCCGTAAAGAACGTAAATATGGTCTATCCAGAGAAGATAAGATTCACATTTCTAGAAAAAAGTTAGGAGCCTGGATGTGGAAACAAGAAAAAGAGCTAGATCAAGAAGAAAAAAGCTCTTTAAACCATTGTTTCAAGCTATACCCTTCTGTAAAATCACTTTACGAGACTATCCAAACATACCGTAAGGCTATTCAAATGAAGGATGTAGAAACTTTTTTACAATGGCTAAAAAAACAACTATCCAGTAAGAAAAATCCCTTTTACTATTATGCTTTTAGACTTCGAAGTGATTTTCAGGCTGTAAAAAATGCATTGATATTACCATACAGTAATGGCTTGCTTGAAGGACAAGTTAATCGACTAAAGACAATAAAAAGGATAACTTATGGTCGCTCTGGATTGAAATTATTAGAAAAGAGAGTTCTATATAGATTGTAATCATTATATTAAAAAAGTAATGATCAGACTAATTACTAGTACATAAATCTTTTCATCAAAATAGCGTAAGAACCAATTCTACTTGACGGTTACAATTCGCTTTCTTCAACTATTGGGCAGGTAAGTGCAATAAGAATCGAATGAACTGATGGAATAAAATTGTACATATTGACTAAATCTAAAAACAAAATACTTAAGAGGTATTAATTTGAATAAGTTCAATTTCTAGGATAGGAATAATCTATCTAATTTTAACCACTTCATTTATATTTGGTTTTACACATTGTTGGAGGGTATATAGAAGTAGTTCGTTTTGGTGATGTTCTTTTAATTTTAAATGAGGAAGGTAAGTTAATGGAATTAGAACCTAACTTCCTAGCACCTAATGATGTGATTTAGATTATGTAGTATTTGTAGGTAATGACGGTGAGGATTTTAGTAGTCTTACCGAGGAACAAAAAATCAAACAAGTAATGTCGTATGTACTCTAGGAAGGTGGGAATCTAATGAACGTGAAAGAATTAAAGATGGAACTTATTCAGATAAACGAAGCTATAGATATGATAAATACTATGTTACAAATTAACAATGACCCTGAACTTGAAGATAGGCTAGAAAAGCTTTTAGAAGAAAAGAAACAAATTGTAAAGAGATTGGAGAGTTTACAATGAGTAACTTTGATAAGAACGATGTGAAAGTAGCTAAAGAAACAGTATTAGGTCTTAAACCGTCTAAGAAGTTCGCCAATGGAACAGTACATGAGAACGGTACAGGGAAGTTTGAAATCCTTGACCGTTACCTTGAGAATAACATCATAATGCTAAAGTACAAATGGTTAACAGGTGAGTTCGAAGGTAAGGAAGAAGTTAATAAAGAAGTTAATATAAATTCTAGTATATGGAAATTTAAAAAGGTTCGTGGTCTAACTGGTAAACAACAGAATGAACCGTCTACTACATATGCTAACCTAGATGAAGTAATGGAAAAGCTTGAAGAAATACAAGAATTTCAACAAGAAAACCTTTCCGAATACATGAACTATATGGAAGATATTCACAATAAAGTTATCGAACAATCTAAAGAGTTAATGACAGTTTTTAGAAAGATAGATAAAGTCCTAGCACAAATTGATGACCTACATAAGAGATATGAGTTAACCTCCAAGTTAATAGATAAGATGTAACAGAGAAGCCTTTAGTTCCCACAAGCTGAGAGTTTTTTTCTGTTTATACTTATATAACAAAT
>NZ_JAETXM010000038.1 GCF_024494465.1 Bacillus sp. V3B
GAATAAGGTACTTCTTATTCCAATGATTCTAGGTGGAGCCTTTCTTGTTTCTAGAATTCCGGAACATATCCAACAGGTATTTCCGCTTATTTTACCAGCCATATTTGGTGGGGTTTTAGCCCAGTTTGCAGTAAAAAAACCTATTTACGGTGTCATTGCACTAATAATTGGATTTATCATCAACATGACGGGACTTGTCGTATATATCAAGATGTTGCTTTGTATCGTACTGACTATTCTTATTTGCTTATACTTAGAAAAAAGAAAAGATAAGAAAGCATCGGCTTGAATTTTAGGAAATCGATCAATAGAGGAAAAAGAATGAACAGAATTCTTGGACTTACATTCTTTGATAAGAGGAGAGGAAACGATGAAAATGAATGAATGAAGATGTTCGAAATACGCAAAAATGAAGGGATGGTTCTCCTGTAACTTTTCAAAGAAAAGTTACAGGAGAACCATCCCTTCATCATTATTTTACTTCAATTGTTTTTAATGTTTCCTCATTAGCAAGTATTCTATTACTTCGACTTGCTTTTCCATGTAGGAAGTAATAAACGACCAGTCCTAAAAGGACAAAAATGGAGCCGCAAAAGTATAATGAACTATATCCAATGACCGTTCCCAGTACACCAACGATTAATGATCCGAGTCCGAGACCAGAGTCCATCGTAGAGAAGAAGGTACCAGTAGCAACCCCTTTTCTTTCAGGTGGTGCCAACTGGATCGCGATGGTTTGTGCACTTGGAAAGATTGTCCCCCATCCGATTCCGATAAATGCCGCAGACAAGAGGAATACAAACGCACTATCTGCTTGACTTAAAATGAACATTCCGATCGCAAAACAAATGATAGAAGGGTACATAATCACATTTTCTCCGTACTGATCAAACCATCGACCGGTGAATGGTCTTGATAAAATCAATATGGCCGCATAGACAATAAAGAAATAACTGGCGACTTCTGTTAATTGAATTTCCTTTGCATATACAGAAACAAATGAAACAATCGATGCGTAGACAATAGCAAAAAATAGACCAACAAGTGAAATTCGAATGGCAGACATTTCAATTAGTTCTTTAGGATCCAATCCTCTTTTCTTTGACACCTTTTCTTGTGCAACTTGTTTCTCTTCTTTTGGTAATTTAATTAATAGTCCTGCAATCGCACCTAAAACGACACTGGCAACACTAACGGCAAACATCATTTGAACGCCCCATTGATTAATCGCGATTAATCCTAAAAAAGGTCCCATTGCCATAGAAATATTCATCATTAACCCATTATATCCCATACCTTCCCCTTTTCTACTAGGGGGAATAATAGTAGCCACGATGGTTCCTGTTGTTGTTGAGATCATTCCAAAACCAATCCCGTGAATCACACGTAAAATGAGTAAGCTAACCATAGAAGTTGTAAAGAAGTACATGAGAGATGCACCTAGATAAATGATTAGCGAGATAAAAAAGACTTTTTTAATGCCTAAAGACGTAATCCATTGACCTGCAAAGGGTCGAACGACAATCGCTGCGATATAGAACACCGTAACTAATAAACCTGCATATGCGGGAGTACCTTCTAAATGTTGAATTAAATAAATGGGAATCGTCACAAGCAAATAATAATAGTTTAGGAATATAAAAAAAGTAGTTAAACAGATACATATGTAATCTTTCGTCCACAATCGATTTGTCAAGAAATCTCCTCCTGTTTAATTTTCATTATTCTACATTTTATTATATATCAAAATAATATTTTAAACATGCTAATAGTGTTAAAAATATTGCCAAGGGGTTCGTCTCAAGACTAAGGTATCAGCGTATCATGATCATTAGGGTAATAAAGAAAGATTGAGTCCTATTAGGCCGTATTTACCTAAGGTGGTCCCTTATTGAAAAATAACTATTCATAGGATTGAACGCAATTTCGTCCATCATTCTTAGCTTGATATACCGCCTTGTCTGCATTTGAAATGAGATCCATATAAGAAGCATAAACAGTGGGTATCATGGTTGCTATTCCTATACTTACGGTGACCCAAGGAAGGACTTTCGAACCCACGTGATCAATATCCAACATAATCAAAGACAAGGATGTGGAGTTGCGACGTGAGCGTTTCCATTCCATCTTCCATCCATAGATACTATGGCCATTCCAATAGCAGAGAAATTAAAATCATTCATAAAAAGGTCATTGTTTGAGATTTGTTTCATGATAAATATTCTCCTAAGCATTTTGTCTGCATAGTACGTATGGTGTCTATATTTAAATCTTTAAAAATTGAAAATTGCATCTAAATATTATATTATGATTATTCTTATTCAACAAATTTTCGCTAGTGGGATAAAAGAATTTTTCTAGATTTACAACGAAGACTACTTAAAGTTTTATAGCATGGGAGAGAAGAATATGGGCATTAACGACATGATCGTTTTTATTGTAGTCGGCTTTTTTTGTTTAGGGGCTATTGATAAATGTATGGGAAATAAATGGGGGTTTGGTCATCGTTTCACAGATGGTTTTTTGACAATGGGATCACTCACCCTTTCGATGGTTGGAATCATTTCATTAGCACCTGTACTTGCTACCATTTTAACACCTGTTATAGCACCTGTTTATGGATTATTCGGAGCAGACCCTGCTGCTTTTGCTAATACTTTATTAGCCCTCGATATGGGAGGGTATGCATTAGCAACCGAAATGTCTCAAAGTGCGGAAGCTGAACTGTTTGCATGGGTATTTTTAGGTACTATGATGGGACCCACCCTTGTTTTTACGATTCCTGTCGGATTGGGTATCATCGAAAAAGAAGACCAGAAATTCTTTGCTAAAGGGATTCTTTTAGGATTAATAACGGTTCCTATTGGCTGTTTCGTTGGAGGGGTTGTTGCTAACTTAAATATACTAGTTATCATTAAAAACCTTATTCCAACGATTCTTTTTTCTGTTCTTATTGCAATCGGTTTGTGGAAATACACGGAAAAGATGATTTCAGGATTCTCTATTTTAGCAAAAGGCATTGAAATAATAGCGATAGTCGGGCTATCAGCAATCTGTGTTGAAACCTTGACTGGTGTTACTGTTATCCCTCATATGACACCACTCTTGGAGGGGGTTGAAATTGTTGCGATGATTGCCGTTTTTCTTGCAGGTGCATTCCCTATGGTTACGTTTATATCGATAATGCTAAAAAAACCCTTGGGGAAGATGGGTGTTTTATTAGGGATAAGTGAAACGTCAACAGCTGGTTTGATGGCATCCCTAGCCCATAACATTCCGATGCTATCCCTTCTTAAAGAGATGGATCCGAGAGGAAAAGTGATTAATGTAGCCTTTGCTGTGAGTGGTGCTTTTGTATTTGGGGCACACTTAGGCTTTGTTGCTGGAGTTAACAAAGAAATCGTGTTTGCTATGATTGTAGGGAAACTTGTTGGAGGAATTAGTGCGATCATATTAGCCGTTATTGCCACTGGAAAAAGGCGTGAGAGTCCACATAACATAGAATTCAATAAATCTATAGAAAACATTTGAAAATGTAGGTTTCGCTTCTCCTTTTAAACAGGTAATTCTTATAAGTTTTGAAAAGAGTGCTTTTCCAAAATAATAAAAAAGGCCCAATTTCCCCGTTTTAATGCTGAGAAATTGGGTTTTTTAAATAGGTAGTCCTGACGCTATCCCTTTATTGAAGACTTTATATAAAAAAAGAGCATCTGCTTACATACCAACAGATGCTCTATCAACAAATTGGGGGGATACTTTAATATGTTTACCAATTTTTAAGAGTGATATACATCTATTTTTAAAAATGGTTATCTTACATTCGCTCCTGCCCTCATCACTCATAAATGAGTTTCAGATGGTTTCGTCTGAATAGCTACGATCTTCTTCACTCTGCGATTAGTAGTTTGAATGATTTTTCCCAAAAAGACTACGACGACTAAGGTTCCTAATCCCACTGGACCACTTAATAAAAACCCAGTTAGGGTACCCGTTGCTTCAATGCTTATTCTAGACAGGTTCAAGCTCCATCCCAATCGATTACTGATAGCCACCATTAGCCCATCGATAGGGGTTTTTGGAAACCGTGCCTCCATATACATCCCAATCCCTATTCCTGCGACAATGACCCCAATCATTAAACTGACCGCCTGTCCCTCTCATGAAGAGGAGAAGTCAGCGTTTTGAAAAACAAAGTAAATCCAAAAATCCAAAAACTAACTTCGTATCCCATCAGTGGAGGTCTTACTGCCCGTTAAGAACGGGATAAATCACCTTTCATTTTTCAACATGGAATACCGATTTGCTAGTTTGATGCATATTTTGTCGAGAAAAAGTTTGGAATTTAATGAATTATTTACAAAATATTCATAACCTTTTCACGAAAATAAAGATATATATAGAAGATGTCATCTGTTTCTTCAAATATAAAAGGTTCAGGGGCGATGGTGATATTCCATCACTCTTGAACCTTCTATATGTATTTCGATGTATAAAAGAATGCTAGTTTGGAAATGATGAAGATAAAGAGAATAAACAAGGAGGAGAAAATCGTGCATAAATCGTGCATAGTGAAAAAAACATAAACTGGTCTGATTTTGTTTCGAGTGATCGATTTGAACTACATGCGTATCTTTCCTATATGTTCCGTCAACTACCGGATCATGTGTCAAATCAGTCAGAAGATAAACTGGTCAAACAATCATGAGACAAGAGAGTCAGCAGAAAGGGAAAAAGACCATGAGTGAGGAAATGATATAAGTGACCTTGTTATTCTGATCAGGATAAATAAGGTCACTTATTTTTGCTATAAATATTGGAATAGAGTCAGGATAAACCCATTTAGGGCAGGTTCTTGAGTTGTTAGCGTTCAGAATAAGTGTGATGGATATTCATAGAGAAGTGGGAGTTTCACGAAATACTAGTTGCTATTTTAGGATAGACTTGTTATTCTTAAGAAGAATTATTTTTGTTCGTTTTCAGATTGAAATAGATTTTGTTTTTCGTCTAAGGTATTTGAGCAAGGATAGTAACACATTGTGTGGTTATACACACTAGGAGGCAACAATTATGGAACAAGGTACAGTTAAGTGGTTTAATGCAGAAAAAGGTTTTGGATTTATCGAGCGTGAAGCTGGAGAAGACGTATTCGTACATTTCTCAGCAATCCAAAGCGAAGGTTTCAAATCTTTAGACGAAGGTCAAAGTGTAAGTTTTGAAATTGAACAAGGACAACGTGGCCCACAAGCTACAAACGTTCAAAAAGCTTAATTATTAGCTGCTAACAGCCCCTACACATAGGGGCTGTTTTTGTTTGGTTTAAATTCATAAAAGCAAATCCTGTAAAACCAATTATTTAATAGATTGATAATAAAATTGAAATATATATTAACATTAATAGTAAAATACACATATATGTCATCAATAACGATATTATTGGTAATATAATAGCTGTTTATCTCAGGTGTACGAGTCTTCACTGATAGGCCAAGGGATGATGAACATTCTGCTTAAACAAATGAGCAGAATAGCATAATAAGCATACGTGGTAAGTTCATGGAAATAGAAGGCTGTTAGAGTGAAGAAAACAAGGAGGATACTGGGTTTTAAAGTTGGATGTGCAAAATAACACTTAAAATAGGCGTAAAATATCTCCTAAAATAACATAGTACCAATGTTCTTTAGTATAAAACATACTAAAGAGTGTGGAAAATAGCTTGAAAGTTAGTATTATTAATCGTATATTCTGAAAGTTTTAAATATTATAATGAATACATACTAAACCAAGCTAAGGAGTGAATGAAAATGGCCATTATGCGAATTGGAAGAGCCGAATTAAGAGTGCTAGATCTTGAACAATCTATAAATTATTATACAAATATTATTGGATTAGAATTAGTCGGAAGAAGCGAAGGAAGAGCTTATCTTAAGGCTTGGGATGAATATGATCATCATAGTCTTGTACTTCAAGAGGCGGATTCACCGGGTCTCGACCATTTTGCTTTTAAAGTACAGAATGAAACGGACCTCGAGTATTACGAAAGAAAAGTTGAGCAATTCGGTTGTACAACCAAACGGATTTCTAAGGGAACCCGACTTGCTGAGGGAGAAGCCATTCGTGTTACGCTGCCAACAGGGCACCAAATGGAGCTTTATCACGAAATTGAACAATTGGGCAAAGCGACAGGTACCTTAAATCCACATCCATTTCCGGATGAAGCCAGAGGGATGGCTCCACATCGTTTGGATCATGTTCTCTTAATTGGCGAGGATGTAAAAACGGTTACAAGGTTATTTACAGAAGTGCTAGACATTTTTCAAAGTGAAAAAGTCATGACATTGGATGGAGAAGAAATGATTGGAAGCTTTATGCATGCTCAAAATGGAAAAGCTCATGATATTGCCTTTATTAAAGGGCCGGATAATAAATTACATCATGCAGCCTTCAAAGTTGATAATTGGTACGACGTGTTAAAGGGCGCGGACTTATTAGCAAGATATGATGTACCAATTGAAGTATCACCAACTCGACATGCGATAACCAGAGCAGAAACCACTTATTTCTTTGATCCATCTGGAAACCGAAATGAAGCTTATTCAGGAGGATATATCACATATCCAGATTTCCCTACCATCACTTGGACAGAGGACAAAATCGCTCAAGGAATCTTCTATCATAGAAGAGAAATGGTTGACTCTTTTATGAATGCGCTTACTTAATAATCTTATATTCTATCAATCTTTTTATAAATTGAAAACGTTTACTATAATTCGCTGATTTTCATATCACTTAATACAAGAGGAGGAATTTTAAATGACGAATACAGTCCAATTAACAAAAGAGAAAGTAGATATGGAGCACTGGTTAGCAGTAGCTGAGAAAATAGGTCAAATTGCTGAGGCAGAAGCAAGAGAGGCCGATCAAAATGGTCATTTTTCTCCAAAGATTGCGGAGACGATTGTTGAAGGCGGAATTAATAAATTAATGCGCTCGAAAGAATATGGCGGTACATTTATCGGTGTAGAACCATTTACAAAAATTGTAAGAAAGGTTGCCAGTCATAGTATGGCTGCAGCATGGCTAACAAACTTCTTTGCGATACATGATATTTGGCCTGGTTATCTTCCTCCAAAAGGCAGAGAAGAAGTTCTTGGTAAACATGAACTGATTGCGGATGTTTTTGCACCACTTGGCCGTATGGAAAAGGATGGAGATGGATACCGCCTTTATGGGGAATGGAACTTTGCCAGCGGTGTTCTATGGAGTGAATGGATTGGTCTTGGTGCGATGGCTGATCTTGGGAATGGTCTTGAGTATGTTATGCCTGTACTAAGAACTTCAGATCCAAACCTTAAACTAATTAAAAACTGGGATACACTCGGGTTACGCAGTACAGGAAGTAATGGGGTTCATGTGGATGGTGCTTATATACCTGAACATCTCATATTAAAAGGGAAAGATATATTTGGTCTCGGAAAACCGGCGGGCGGAGAGTATGATGCAGAAGACCCTATTTACCGCATGCCATTTATGCAGATGTTTTTGGCCGCCTTCCCTGCCACGTCATTAGGTGCCATGGATCGTATCATTGATATTTTCCAAGAACGTACGGAAAAACGTGTTCGGGTATTTAATGGAGGTAAGAACGAGAAAAATGGTTCTGGTAGCCAACGTGTGCTAGCTGAGATGAAAATTCAACGTCGTCAAGTAGAGGGATTAATGAATCGTTATATTGAAGTACTTGAGCAATTCCAAGAGGAAGGGAAAACAGTCGCGAGTGAAGAGGAACGTATGGAATTGTTTGCGATTCGGTCACAAGCTTCAAAAATGGCAGCAGAAATGGCCTTGAAAGCCATTCTAACACTAGGCGGAACGTCTATTTTCAAAGGAGATCCAGTCGAGTTATTTGTAAGGGATGTCATCGCATTCGCTTCACATCCAACTCAACTTTGGGAAGATGCGATGGGTTCATACGGAAGTACACAATTTGGCGGACCAGCACATCCTACTTGGTAATTGTATGCTGCCATCATAGAACCTTTAAGTAAATAGATAAATAGATATTAAGATTCTTGGCTCAGTGATCATATAACTGGGCTAAGAATCAACAGAGCAGAATAACTGTTCCAGTAAAAAGGAGCTGAAGGATGTGCAAATTTTTTATCTTAACGATGGTCAGGATTCTTCTTTGCCGAAATCAGAGCCTTGTGTCATGGCCATGGGGTTTTTCGATGGAGTTCATATTGCCCATCAACAAGTGATTCAGGAGGCTAAAAACATCGCTAAGAAAAGAAAGGTAAAATTGGCTGTTATGACCTTTTTTCCTCATCCTAGAGAGGTTCTATGCGGTGGAAAAGAAAAGATGAATTATTTAACACCACTAGAAGTCAAAATAAATAAGTTCGCTCAACTTGGAGTGGATAAACTCTATGTGATTAAATTTGATCAGGCCTTTGCTCAGCTTTCCCCAAAGGGCTATATCGAAAAATATGTAATAGGCTTGGGTGCCAAACATGTGGTAGCAGGTTTTGACTTTACGTATGGACACATGGGAAAAGGCACGATGCGGACGATGAGCATGGACGGCGATGGGAAATTCCTAGTGACCGTCATTTCCAAACTTGATTATAGGGGTCAAAAAATCGGTTCTACTTTCATTAGGAACTTGTTGTCAGATGGTGAAGTGAGTGAAATTGCTTCGTATCTTGGAGATGTTTATGAAACAAGTGGAGAAGTGATTTCTCATCATCAAAACCCTATGAGAAAAAGTTCTCATATGGAAGTAGCTACTTATCCCTATTATACATTGCCATCAAATGGTTTATATGAAGTTGAGATATATGCAGGGAATCATATTTATCAAGGAAGTGCACTCGTCTATTCAAATAAAGTAAAGCTTCAGTTCGATGGTGATCTAAACAATATAAAAAGTAAGACAATTAAATTGAAATGGATTAGAGGTTTAGAGATAGAGAATGTTCAATTGCAGCAAATATAAAGTAATAGTGAACATAAAAAGGGACTAGTTGTAAAATGCTAAATATTATATTTATTTAATTTATGATGATAGTAGAAATCCCTTTTGATTGATTTTACTTATATGGAGGGAATACTCATGTTTACGATCAAAATAACCGATAGTAATGATCAATGGATAGGCAGTGGAACTGAAAGTGTACTCGATGGGGCACAAAGGAACGGAGTAAAAATACCGTATGCTTGTAAAGGCGGAGGTTGTGGAATTTGTAAAGTTAGAATAGAAGAAGGTGAATTTGAACGAGGACGTAGTTCAATGGCTGTACTGCCTAACGATGAAAGAGACCTTAATTATACGCTCGCCTGTAAGACCTATCCAAAAAGTAATATGAAGATTCAATTAGATCTATCTAGACAAAATGAAAAGATTAGTAGCTGAGTTGAGAAAAATGATCTAGCTATAGATACCAAAGGCTCTTTCAGCTCAGGTAAGCAGATAGATTTAGTTTAATATTTACCTGTTCTTAATTTTAAGGCTGTGTTAAAGAATCATGTTGATGGTCGAATGGCCATTGGTGTACGCGTCCATTAAGTTATCCATGGAATAAAACACATGGCCACGCACACCAATGGGCATTTATCAACAATAGCCTTTAAACACAGCCAATTTAAAAAGTACATTGGAGGAGAATTTCGCATGGTAGAGCAAGGGAAATTTATTGATGTTAAAGGGATTCAAACACATTATCATGAAGCAGGTGAAGGAGAACCACTTCTATTAATCCATGGTTCTGGACCAGGGGTGACTGCATGGGCCAACTGGCGTTTAGCTTTTCCAACTCTTTCAGAACACTACCATCTTTATGCACCAGATGTCGTTGGATTCGGGGATACAGATAGACGTGAGGGACAGGAATATTCAATAGATGTATGGGTTAATCATATGATTGATTTTATTGAGGCAATTGGTGAACCTAAAGTTTCCGTGATTGGGAATTCTTTTGGAGGGGCCATCACACTTCATTTAGTCAATCGTCGCCCAGATCTTGTCAATAAAGTCATTCTAATGGGAAGTGTAGGTAATAATTCTACTATTTCAGATGGTTTGGACGCGGTTTGGGGTTATAAACCAAGTTTTGAAAATATGAAAAATCTAATTGAGACTTTTGCCTATGATCAAAGTAATGCGGCAAATAGTGATTTAGTAGAGATGCGTTATCAAGCTAGTATCCAAGAGGGATTCCAAGAAGCCTTTTCAAGTATGTTCCCTGCGCCTAGACAGCGACATTTAGATGCGATGGCTTTGTCAGACGATGAATTAAAGAGCATTCAGGCTCCTGTCTTATTAATTCATGGACGTGAGGATAAAGTGATTCCTCTAGCAGAAACGAGCTGGAAAATAGCTCAATTAATCCCGAATGCCGAACTTCATGTATTTCCACATTGTGGTCACTGGGTACAAATCGAAAAAACTCAAGAATTTATTGCTCAAGTACTTGAATTTTTAAACCAACCAAAAACGGCTAATCTTGTATAAGATCAAATAAAAACAAATCTCATATATAATCCGATAATAGATGGATTCATATTTTAATAGAAGATTTTAAAAAAATAAGCAGGATAATAGGAGGAATTATATAATGGATGATCGTCAATTTCGTACAGCAATGGGGAAATTTGCTACAGGTATAACAGTAATTGCTACAGAGGTAGAAGGAGAGGTACATGGGATGACGGCTAATGCCTTCATGTCTGTGTCACTTGATCCAAAATTGGTTGTGATTTCAGTTCGTAATCAAGCTCGAATTCTTTCCTTATTACAGGAGAGTCAAACTTTTTCAGTGAATATTTTAGCTGAGGATCAACAGGAAGTATCCATGATATTTGCAGGTCAATTAAAAGATAAACAAGTAGAATTTGATCGTCTGGACGGGAAGCCGGTTATTCCAGGTGCTATTGCACAAATTGCCTGTGAAATAAGTGCAGAACATGTTGAGGGAGATCATACATTAATTATTGGAAAAGTAACAGATATTCATTTGGAAGATAAGGAACCGCTTCTTTTCTATAGTGGAAAGTATCGTTCGCTGAAAGAAGAGGAAACAGTTACGCTATAAGTTTTGATTAAAGGGCTCAACACTGAAATCAAGTGTTGAGCCTATAAATTAATAACCTATAAAGTTAATTGTCCTAGAAGTCTTTGTTCAGTTGATCTATGCAACCTAAAAGGGAGATGAACGGCTAATGGATCAAGACTTTAATCAAACAAAAGTGATCAATCAAGCAATGGAACTATTTTGGAGCAAAGGATATGAAGCTACCACAATAGAAGATATTTTAAAAGTGACAGAACTTAATATGAATAAATTTAATGAGGCTTTCGGTAGCAAAGAGCAACTATACTTAGCGAGCTTTAACTACTACAGCTTTTAAAGTTTATTTGATAAATAATGAAGTAAGTTTCTTAGTATATGAAGAAACCCAAAAACCCAGCTAATCTTCCATGTGAAGGTAGCTGGTTTTTTTAGTTGGATGTGTAAAATAAAACTTAACATAAGTGCAAAGTATCTCCTGAAATGACATAGAACCAATAGTTTTTAGTATAGAATATACTAAATGTTGTGAAAATTAACTCTAATTTTAGCATTATCAGTCCTATGTTCTGAAAATTTTAAATAATATAATAAGTACATACCGAAACAACATAAGGAGTGAATGAAAATGGCCGTTATGAGAATTGGAAGAGCCGAATTAAGAGTACTAAATCTTGAAGAATCGATAAACTATTATACAAATATTATTGGATTAGAATTAGTGGGACAAAGTGCAGGAAGAGCCTATCTGAAGGCTTGGGATGAATATGATCACCATAGTCTTATCCTGCAAGAAGCAGATTCACCAGGACTTGACCATTTTGCTTTTAAAGTACGGAATGAAACGGACCTAGAGTATTACGAAAAACAAGTCGAGCGATTCGGTTGTACAGCTCAACGGATTTCCAAGGGAACACGGCTTGCTGAAGGAGAGGCTCTACGCTTTACACTTCCAACAGGGCACCAAATGGAACTTTATCACGATATTCAACAAGTGGGCAAGCAAACAGGCACGTTAAATCCACATCCTTTTCCAGACGTAGCTAGAGGGATGGCTCCGCATCGTTTAGACCATGTTCTACTAATCGGCGAGGATGTGAAAACGGTTACAAGGTTATTTACAGAAGCACTGGATATATTTCAAAGTGAAAAAGTAATGACATTGGATGGAGAAGACATGGTGGGTAGCTTTATGCATGCTCAAAATGGAAAGCCTCATGATATTGCCTTTATTAAAGGTCCAGATAATAAATTGCACCATGCAGCCTTTAAGGTTGATAATTGGTACGACGTGTTAAAGGGAGCGGACTTATTGGCAAGACATAATGTACCAGTGGAAGTAAGCCCAACTCGTCATGCTATCACTAGAGCAGAAACGACTTATTTCTTTGATCCATCTGGAAACCGAAACGAAGCTTATTCAGGAGGATATATTACATATCCAGATTTCCCTACCATCACTTGGACAGAGGACAAAATCGCTCAAGGAATCTTCTATCATAGAAGAGAAATGGTTGAATCGTTTATGACGGCGCTTACTTAATAATCTTATATTCTATCAATCTTTTTATAAAATGAAAACGTTTACTATGTAGCTCACATTTCATCTTTCAACATGGAATGCCAGTCCGCTTCCTCGAACAAGCCTTTTATCACGCAGTAATGAACAGTGCAGTGGAAGGAGAGCGGATTGGTAACCCCATCCAATCTTATGTTGGAAAATCAAATGGGACTTATATAGGATTCTCTGATTTTTATATTGCTTAATACAAGAGGAGGAATTTTAAATGACGAATACAAGCCAATTAACAAAAGAGAAAGTAGATATGAATCACTGGTTAGCTGTAGCAGAAAGAATTGGTCAAACTGCGGAGGCAGAAGCAAATGAAGCTGATAAAAATGGTCATTTTTCTCCAAAGATTGCGGAGGTAATTGTTGAAGGCGGAATTAATAAATTAATGCGCTCAAAACAATATGGCGGTACATTTATTGGTGTAGAACCATTTACAAAAATTGTGAGAAAGGTTGCAAGTCATAGTATGGCCGCAGCATGGCTAACAAACTTCTATGCGATTCACGATATTTGGCCTGGGTATCTTCCTCCAAAGGGCAGAGAAGAAGTTCTTGGTGCTCACGAATTGATTGCGGATGTTTTTGCGCCACTTGGCCGTATGGAAAAGGATGGAGATGGATACCGTCTTTATGGAGAATGGAACTTTGCCAGCGGTGTTTTATGGAGTGAATGGATTGGTCTTGGTGCGATGGCTGATCTTGGGAATGGTCTTGAGTATGTTATGCCTGTACTAAGAACTTCAGATCCAAACCTTAAACTGATTGAAAATTGGGACACACTCGGGTTACGCAGTACAGGAAGTAATGGGGTTCATGTAGACGGTGCTTATATACCTGAACATCTTATCTTAAAAGGGAAAGATATATTTGGTCTTGGAAAACCGGCGGGTGGAGAATATGATTCAGAAGACCCTGTTTACCGTATGCCATTTATGCAGATGTTTTTGGCCGCCTTCCCTGCTACGTCACTAGGTGCAATGGATCGTTTAATTGAGATTTTCCAAGAACGTACCGAAAAACGTGTTCGCGTATTTAATGGGGGTAAGAACGAGAAAAACGGTTCTGGAAGTCAACGTGCGCTCGCTGAAATGAAAATTCAATTACGTCAAGTAGAGGGTCTAATGGATCGTTATATTGAAGTTCTTGAACAATTTCAAGCGGAAGGAAGAACCATTGCAACTGAAGAAGAACGCATGGAATTGTTTGCGATTCGATCACAGGCTGCTAAAATGGCCGCAGAAATGGCCTTAAAAACCATTTTAACATTAGGCGGAACTTCTATTTTCAAAGGAGATCCAGTCGAGTTATTTGTAAGGGATGTAATTGCATTCGCTTCACATCCAACCCAACTTTGGGAAGATGCGATGAGCTCATACGGAAGTACACAATTTGGCGGACCAGGACACCCAACTTGGTAATTAAATTCTACTCTTAAATCTTTAAACGTTTTATATATCGATCAGATTTTGTTTTTTAAATAGGGAATGCTGATCCTCTTCCTTGAACAAGCCTTTTATGACGCTGTAACGAACAGCCTAGTGAAAGGAGGGTGGAACAGCATTCCTATTCAACTTGAACAAAGAAGTTAATGAAAAGTAGATGTATAAATAGAAAGATTCTTGGATGAAAAGGGGTTGAAGGATGTGCAAACGTTTTATCTTTCTGATGGTCAGGATGCTTCTTTACCGAAGCCAGATCCTTGTGTCATGGCCATGGGTTTTTTCGATGGAGTTCATATTGCCCATCAACAAGTGATTCTGGAGGCTAAAAACATCGCTAGGAAAAGAAAGGTAAAGTTAGCCGTCATGACCTTTTTCCCTCATCCTAGAGAGGTTCTTTGCGGTGGAAAAGAAAAGATGAATTATTTAACACCATTAGAAGTCAAAATAAATAAATTCGCTCAACTTGGAGTGGATAAACTCTATGTTATTAAATTTGATCAGGCCTTTGCTCAGCTTTCCCCAAAGGATTATATCGAAAAATATGTAACGGGATTGAGCGCAAAACATGTGGTAGCAGGTTTTGACTTTACATACGGATACAAGGGAAAAGGAACGATGCAAACGATGAGTATGGACGGTGATAGAAAGTTTCTGGTGACCGTCATTTCCAAACTTGATTATAGGGGAACAAAGATCGGTTCTACTTTCATTAGGAACTTGTTGTCAAATGGTGAAGTGAGTGAAATTGCTTCGTATCTGGGAGATGTTTATGAAACAAGGGGTAAAATGATTTCTCCTCATCAAAGTTTTACGAGAAAAAGTGCTTATATGGAAGTATCCACGTATCCCTATTATACATTACCAGCAAATGGTTTATATGAAGTTGAGGTGCATGCAGGGGATTATGTGTATCAAGGAAGTGCACTCGTTTATTCAAATAAAATAAAGCTTCAGGTGAATGGCTACCTGAAAGAGATAAACAATCCTACAATTAAATTGAAATGGATGAGAGGTTTAGAGAATATTCAAGTGAAGCAGATGTAAATGGATAGAAGTACCAATGAATTAATAGTGAAGAATAAAAGGGTTTTGGTCGAAAAATACCGAATACTTAAACTAGTTGAGTTTATCTATTTTTACCAAAAGTCCCTTTCTATTCATTCAACTAGATGGAGGGAATACGTATGTTCACAATAAAGATAACCGATACGAATGATCCTAAGGGTCAATGGATAGGCAGTGACACGGAAAGCGTACTTGATGGAGCACAAAGGAACGGAGTAAAAATACCGTATGCTTGTAAAGGCGGAGGCTGCGGAATTTGTAAAATAAGAGTAGAAGATGGCGAATTTGAACGAGGGCGTAGTTCAATAGCTGTACTGTCTAACGATGAAAGAGACCTTAATTATACGCTCGCTTGTAAAACGTATCCAAAAGGGAATATGAAGATTCAAGTAGATATGTATAGAACAAAAGAATATATGGGAAATTAACATAAGAAATAGGGTCTAGCTCTAAAGACTTTTTCAGCTCAAGTAGACAGATAGATTTTAATAGCGGTGGTGGAAATATGAAAGCTGATGAACTGAAGCTAGAACAATTTTATAAAATCTCTAGTCCATTTAATCAAAAGGATCCTCAGGAAAGAATGGTTTCAATCCCAGCAGCTGCAATAGGAATGCTCCGGCATGAGCTTCTTGAAACGATTGGTCTGGAACGAACAAAGGGTTTCCTCCTAAGGCATGGATGGCATACAGGAGCGTATGATGCAGAAAAGGTGAAGGAGTTAACCTGGGAGGATCAACGTGAGATGTTGTTAGCCGGCCCTAAAATGCATACATTGCACGGTTATATTGAAGAAGCACAAAATGTTAAAGCAGAAGCAAATTTTAATAAAGGATCCATTTATCACGAAGCCATTTGGAAAAACTCATATGAAGCGGAGGAACATATAAAGAGGTATGGCTATAGTGATGAACCTGTTTGCCACACATTGATAGGCTATGCAAGCGGTTACCTATCTAACATCTTAGGAAAAAAAGTCATTGCCAAAGAAATAAAATGTAAAGCAATGGGCGATGAACATTGTCAAGTTCTTTGTCGTACGGTTGATGAATGGAATGGAGCCGTTGAACTAGATTTAAAATATTATGAAGAAGAATCCATTATCGATGAGCTAAACGAGACGTTTAGAAAGCTAAAAGTAGAACGAGACAATTTAAGTAAAGCCTATGATGTGCATCAAAGACTAGTTGAAGAATTACTAAAAGAAAATGATTTGTACGGAGTTGCCAATGCTCTTTATCAACATACCCAATTACCTGTTCTTATTGAAAGCAAAGATGTAGAACTTTTAGCAGTGGCGGGAGTGTCAGAGGAAGAGGGTCGCACTTTTTCGGGGCAATTAAGTCAACTCATGAATACTAAGAGAAAAAGGGATGAAAACGAACTAACCCGAACGAAAGTATTGAATGATTTTAACGACGATTACAAAAGACTGATTACGCCTATTTACCTTCAAAAAAAGGTGGTAGCGTACTGTTCCTTTTTATATAAAGATGTGAAGTTACAAGAAGTAGATAAATTAATATTAGAACAAGGAGCCTTGGCTTGTTCCCTCTATTTGTTTAATGAGCGCACACGTATTCAAACAGAGTTGCGTATGCAAGGAAACCTTTTAGACGACATTCTATCAAATCAAATCAATTTTGAAGAGATTTCAAAAAGGTCTTACTACGTTGGGTTTCAATTAAATGCCCCTTATTTCATGATGGCTATCTGTCCTAATCATCAAGAGTTAACCATAAGAGATGAACTGGAGTTTAATGATCGCCTCATCAAGGGAATTTCCCAGTTCCTCAAAGATCGAAAGATAAACGCCTTGTTGGGTCAAAAGTCAGGGGAAATACTGATCTTTTTATCCGAAGGTATGATGTTAAAAAGTGAAAATAGTAAGAAAAAGTTCTGTCAAGCCTTGCATGATTATTGTTCAAGTAAATACCCTTCTCATGATTTTAACTTTGGTATTAGTTCAAGCTCTGCCAGAATAGAGGAGGCTTCTCAATTATATGATGAGAGTAGCTCTGCCTTACAAATTGCTAATCATTATCAAAAAATGGTTTTCTTCGAATTTTTAGGGATTGAAGGAATTATATTTCAAATGAAAAATGATCCTTTGCAAAAATTCATTAAAAAGAAATTAGGAAATTTAATAGAGGAAGATAAGAAAAAGGACATGGAATTGACCAAAACTCTTTTTCATTATTTAAATAATGGCTGTCATATTAATAAAACAGCACGAGCCATGAATTTTTCAATCAGTGGTCTAAGGTACCGTCTTCAAAAAATTAATGAATTGTTAGAAACAGATATTAATGTTGCGGATGTCGGTTATCAAATTTACTTATCTCTTAAGCTTTTGATTTATTGGGGAGAATTAGATATTGATATAAGAAATTCAATTGAATTAAACGAAGAAGATGATTCAAATGGTTTTGGTCATAGTTAGGAAAGTGACTGTTATATGAAAAAGTACAAATGAAATGCTTACCCGCTTACATAGGAGGAAACTATCTTGAAAAGTTTATATCCGTATCATATTACATTACCTGTACAGATGGAGAAGGATAAAAAATATCCTGTGATTTTTGCTTTACATGGAATTGGTTACAACGAGCAATATATGTTGGATTTAGTAGAGGATTTAAAAGAGGATTATATTTTAATTGGTATTCAAGGTGATCTTACATATGAGGACGGATATGCTTATTACTATTTAAAAGGGTACGGTAATCCAGAACGTGAATTATTTGATAGCAGTGTCGAGAAATTGAAGAGTTTTATTGAAGATGCATCAAATCATTATCCAATAGATCCTGACAGAAAATATGTAATTGGCTTTAGTCAAGGAGCTATTCTTAGTATGACACTAGCCTTAGTATTAGGGGATTCCATCAAGGGAATCGTTCCAATGAATGGGTATATCCCGCAATTTGTAAAAGAAGAATATCCGCTGCAATCGATCGATCATCTGTCTGTCTTTCTATGCCAAGGTGCAGAAGATCCGATTTTCTCGTTACACATTGGGCAGGAAAATTATGATTACTTACGTGAACAGGTAGAGTCTGTAAAATATACAATTTATCCAACGGCACATGAAATTTCAGACAACAATAAACAGGACGTTGTCGCATGGTTACGTCAAGAATTAGAAAAAAATAGTCAAAATAGGGGATTAAAACAACCCGTAACGAAAGATCTATAAAAAGGATATTGGAGGAGATTTTTAATGACAGTAGAACAAGGGAAATTTATTGATGTTAAAGGAATTAACACACATTATCATGAAGCAGGGCAAGGAGAACCACTTCTATTAATCCATGGTTCTGGTCCAGGGGTATCTGCATGGGCTAACTGGCGTTTAGCTTTTCCAGCTCTTTCAGAACACTACCATCTTTATGCACCAGATGTGGTTGGATTCGGGTATACGGATAGACAAGAGGGACAGGAGTATTCCATAGATGTCTGGGTCAATCATATGATTGATTTTATTGAGGCAATTGGTGAACCTAAGGTTTCCGTGATAGGGAATTCTTTTGGAGGAGCGATCGCTCTTCATTTGGTCAATCGTCGCCCTGATCTTGTCAATAAAGTCATTTTGATGGGAAGTGTAGGAAATAAGTCTACTCTTTCAGATGGATTGGATGCAGTTTGGGGCTACACACCAAGTTTTGAAAATATGAAAAATCTAATTAAGATCTTTTCATATGATCAGAGTAATGCGGAAAATAGTGATTTAGTAGAGATGCGTTATCAATCTAGTATCCAAGAAGGATTTCAAGAGGCCTTTTCAAGTATGTTCCCTGCGCCTAGACAACGTCATTTAGATGCGATGGCTTTATCAGAGGACGAATTAAAGAGCATTCAGGCTCCTGTCCTATTAATTCATGGACGAGAGGATCAAGTGATTCCTCTAGCAGAAACGAGCTGGAAAATAGCTCAATTAATCCCTAATGCCCAACTTCATGTATTTCCACACTGTGGACACTGGGTACAAATCGAAAAAACAGAGCCATTTATTCATCAAGTGATTGAGTTTTTAAATCAACGTAAAACAGCTGATATTGTATAAGCATAATACTCTTTTTACTTGCGTCATTCGGGAACAATAAGAAGTTTTATAATGATAGTAATGAAATAAACGATGGATAAATTGATATTGGCTTTACATTCTGGGAAATCAAGCAGATACCAATCTAGAAAAGAATCCAACAATTGAAGCGTAATTGCTTAGTATTTTAATGGAAAATAAAGAGGGTTAAACATTATAAAAGGAGCATTCCTGTTAGAAGGTTTTTCGGGGACTTGAACAAAAAGGGGGCGTCAAATCTCGCCGAATTGATCCCTAATTTGTTAACCAAGGAGGACTCCACAATAAATTTAAAAAAAATCAAAAAAGTAACTCGAAAACACTTTTTTAAGCTGAATAATTTGAAATTTTAGATTAGTCCGGTAATACAAAAGTAAAAATCGCTAAGGTAATATATTTTTTATTAGGAGTGGGATAAATGAAAGAACAAAGCGGACTTACTAGTAAGTTAATTGATTTACTACAAGGGGAAAAAATTGTTTCTTTAATAACCAACGACGAAAAAACAGGTCAACCTGACCTAGCGATGATTTCATGGGTAGTTGCGAATTCCAGAGGAGATCGTATTAATTTCGCCATTGGCCATAATGCCTCAAGTGCAAAAAATATTCAAACCGATCCTAACGTTATTTTAGGGGTTATTGGGGCTGGAAGTTGTTTTTCTATCAAAGGGAAAGGAAAGGTTTCTGATATTATTGAAAAAACCATTAAGGTACGCGTGGTTAGTGTGGAGATTGAATCTGTTGAAGATGTAATGTTCTATGGCGGGAAAGTAATAACGGAACCAGCGTATGAAAAAACATATAATAAATCATTAGCTGAAAAGCTAGATAATGAAATTTATAGTTTACTAATAGAGAAAAAAATAACAGTTTGAATAATTTGATATAATATTTACCTCTTATATACAATTGATTTAGTGCTAGATAGAAATCAACCGTTAGGACTGTCCTTATGTCATTTAAAAAGAGAGGATATGATAAAGAAAATGAATACCTTTCAAGCAATGGTGCTAGATAAAATAGGTGATCACACGAAGTTAGGGATTAAACCATTAGGTATGGATGATCTACCGGATGGAGAAGTAACGATTCGAGTTGCTTATTCTAGTGTGAACTTTAAAGACGGTTTAGTAGCCATTCAAAGTAAATTTGTAGAGTCTTATCCTTTAGTACCTGGAATCGACTTAGCTGGAACGGTTATGAATTCAACAGATGAACGATTTAAAACAGGTGATGAAGTCATTGTGACAAGTTATAAATTAGGAACGGGTCATTTTGGCGGATTTAGTGAAATCGCACGTGTACCTGCAGAGTGGGTTGTTCCTCTTCCAAAAGGATTATCTTTAAAAGAAGCTATGATCCTTGGAACAGCTGGGTTTACGGCAGCATTAGCGGTTCAAAGGCTTGAAGATAATGAATTAGAACCTAGTCAAGGACCTGTTTTAGTAGCAGGTGCTACAGGTGGAGTGGGAAGTATTGCTGTAAATATATTAGCTGATAGAGGTTATGAAGTTGTAGCTAGTACAGGTAAGTCTAATGAAGAGCTGGTATGTCAACACTAAACTAGACAAC
>NZ_JAETXM010000039.1 GCF_024494465.1 Bacillus sp. V3B
AGTTAGTGCAACAACAAAAAGCTGTCGCAATGACAGCTTTTTTCTTCAACTCTTGCACCCGTTAGATATTCCTGTTGCTACTTTATTAATACTAAAGGTGTCCAAGAACGCATTTTCTTAAAGAATATTTTGTTTAGTGAGTAGAATTGAGTTATAGAATGCTTTATAGAATGATGAAGCCATTCATTTTGAAAGATAATAAGTTAAAAATGCTTATCATATCACCATTATCTACTATTTCTCTATAAAATAGTTTCAAAATTACACGAGGACTAAGCTAGCCCTCAACTCCAAAAGAAACCAAAGTATAATACACCGGATGACCTTTCTAAACGAGAATAGCCCCTTCTCATTAGAGAGGGGCTTTGTTGTTGTTATATAAGTTATTATATATCTCTTTAAGGTAAAGGAATCGTCAAGCCAAACAATTGAGCTATGGTAGCTAGAGAACTAGCTGCACCTAGTGCACCATGTAAAAATTGTAGCATTTTTTGACCTTTTGTTTTATCTCCAGACTCTAGGGCTTCTTGCATTTGCTCTGCAAAAAAATGAGCTTGCTCTCTTTCTGGTTCATTTTCAAGCTTTTGAATAGCAGCAAATAAATCTCGAAAAGCTTGTTCAGACTCACCCTTATTAATATTTTGAGTCTGCGTAACATTGTCAGCCTGAATTGCAATATTTCCTTTTAAATCGGAATTATTAAAACTTCCTTCGATTTTCCTATGATCCATATTGATGTCTCCCCCATTATATTGAGTCACTATATTTACAATAACACCAGGTGACTGACTTTGTAAGTTTTTTAACGCCTGTTCAGATAAAACTCCATTTTGTAAAAAGGATTCTAAAGATACTGGTTTTCCAATTAAATCATTTGTAGCCTTTTTAGATTCAAATTGCTTTTTTTTTTAACTTCATCCTTTAAAAACTCTTTATAATCAGGATTAAGCTGAAAAACTGGAAAAAGATCTGATGATCTTAAGTCGAATTCTTCTCCACAATTACATTGGAATTCTTCATCTACTTCCTGTTCGTTTGTTATTTTTAACGTTCTGTAACAATGTGGGCATCTTAGCTCCCATTTTAAAGTCAGTTGATCTCCAACACCAGTTCTTTCAAGTAGGTAATTAAAAGCTTCGCTAGAAGAGATGTCCAGATGTTTTGCCAGAGCCGAAGGATAAAACCTGTCAACCCTGTTTAAAGCTAACAATTCAATGAATGTTTCTATTTTTTTTCTCATTTCAAAAATATTAGCCATCTGAACATCTCCTCTCCTTGAATAATAACTAAATAATAACACGGGACCTAACAAAGTCAATAACGTCCTCAGTAACCTGAGAAACAAATACTACACTTTTAGTTGTTATACCTATTCTTATGGTGAAAGTTTCTTCTACATTCTCAATAGTAAATGGAAATTTTATAAATCCACCTTGATGCTGTAAATATGGATTTAAATAACTAAATAATGGAAGAGATCTTATCTCACTACTACCAGCCATACCTACAGTTTCCATACCAGACAAAACTAAAGCAGCAAAAGGAACAATAGCTTCTCCTTGCATAAAAGAATCACTTGCATTTTGCAAATGCGTTTCTAAAACATCAGAATCTTTTGTTTGCATATATTCATCAAGTGCTTTTAGCACGTTTACTACCGAATTCATTTCATTTTCGCTGAACTCTTCAAAAAACAATTCTGGTTTTGAAGTTGCTTCTGTTAACCGTCCACCTAAACTATCTGCAATGTCTCCCATTTCTTGTTCGAATGGTGCTTCTATAGGTTCCATAGTAATTTGCAAGCCAAGAGTTTGTGCAACCTTCCTTGCAATATCAGAAGCTTTGCGTGTATCGCCTCTTATTTCCAATATTCCCCTATTTGAATCATAATAAACAGTAGAAATTGCTGATTTCGTAATTGTCCTAATCATAGTTGGGGTGGGTTCATACCTAACACCACTTTTATAAATATACCTTAAAAATGTTCCGTAATCATTTAAAGCTGTCGATCCTACTAATACTTCAGGGGTTGTAGTAACATCGCTCTCCTGAATCGGATTCAGTTCACTAAAAGGGTCAAAAAGAGTATTTTCTCTGATAAGTCTCCTGAATTCTTCTGTAGTCAAACCACCATCAAACCGATACCAAGTTACAGCTGTAGATCTGGTTGCTACTATTCTATTTTCAATCTTTGAAATTGTTTCCTCACTAAACCGATTCCTTTCAGGATATATCCTCATTACTAATTCATTTTTGTTAAGAGAGGTATCGATATCTAGATCAGCAGCGATATCCCTTAATACTGATTTTGTTAATTTAAATAGATCTTGAATAAGCATGATGTCTTTAATAGAGTGCATTTTATATAAAACCCCCAGTTCCCCTTCATAATTAACTAATTCTCTTTTTAATAATATTTTCCTGCCAAAAAAGGGGAACATTGGAAAATTCATTCGATAATACTTAATCCTAACTCACAAAATTATCAAGTTCTTCAACCTTTCCTTACAATTTACTATTTTGCTCTTCTAATAAAAGGAGCCCCCTTATTATAGGTGGCTCCTTCTTATGTCTATGTTATTGACTTATTCTCACAACCTCCTTTAAATATTTCTGCATATTAGGATTTGCAGCGAAAACATAACATCCGTTTATTCCACGAGACAGAAGTACAATAACTAATAAGCTTTTTCTTCTCTTCATTCAATTTCAGCATTTCTTGCTGCCATTTCTTCAATCACTTTTGTATAGGAAACTAACAGCTCGTAAAATTCTAGATTGTCTTTACAATGCTTTTTTAGGCTTATAAATTCCCCACAATACCATAAATCAATTGCTTTCATTCTAAAAGGGGTCCGCTTGCCATGTGGATCTTTTATTTTATTGTTGTCTTTATTCAATAAAACTCTTTCAGCCTTTTGTATCCTTGATTTTAAGCTCATTTTCTGCCACCTTCTTGAGATTGAAGTTGTTCCTCAATCTTCTCTAATCGATCGGACAATTCCCCCAGATCCATTGATTTCAGCGCAGTATTAGATAGCGTAGCAATAGTTTTTGCTTTGTCTGTGGTCATTTCTCCGTCTTGTAGAAGAATATTAATAACCTTTGCTAACATCCGCCTTATATCTTGAGGTTTATTAATTCTTATAGAACGAGGGAAATGCCCGCTCATTTTCATCACTCCTTTTTTTTATAAATAAGAAAAATATTCATATATCAGTAACTATACCGCCTCTACATATACAAAACGTGATAAAAGCCTACTGTTATTTTTACAAGACCATGGACATAATGTATAAGGTCTGCCCGGTTTCATTATCCATCACAAAAATCCGAGTAGCTTTTCTTTTGTTACCTACTTTTCTATATCATTATTTATCTGATTCGAAAATTTTTTCGATAATCTTCTGTAAATAAATCAATAAATCTTGTATTATCATAAAGACGGCTAAAGACTCTTTTTCCCACGGCAACGGGTAAGTCTGCGTCCGTTAAATTACTTGTGTAGATCGTTGGTTTACCAGACCGACTTTCTACAATCTCAAAAATCATTCCTTTTCTCCAATCATCGTTTCCTCCTTTTGCTTCTGATCCAACATCATCAAGAATGAAAAGATCAAACATTGAAATATCTCTTAAAATCCCTGCTTCTGTTTTAGCAGCTCCCTTTTGATAAGTTTCTTTAATCATCGAAAGCGATTTTCCTGCCGTTAAAAAACCAACGGTAAAACCTTTTGGTATTATGTTCCTGGCAATTGCTGTACACAAATGGGTTTTTCCAGTCCCTGGATTTCCCATAATCAAAAGATTGTAACAATCGCCTTTAGATGCTAAAAATCTCTCGGTGAAGGAAACAGCTCTTTCCTTAGCTACAGCAGTAATGTTGTTTGTTTCTTGATAATCGTTAAAGCCAGCATTCTTTAATGATTCCGGAATAAGAAGATACTCTTTCATAAGCCTTTCTCCTACTGATGATCTTAATTCCTCTAAGCTTCTGCTTTGATAAACCTTAAAAGCCTCTCTGTCCCTACAAACTGAACATTTCATCGCTTCTCCAGCTGGCAACCAATCCTTTTGATTGAATATACGATAAAATAAACCGCTAGCCGTTTCATCTCCACAACTTGGACAAGGTAATTTGTATTGATACTTTGGTTCGAAGTCATCACGATCAGCTAATATTGGAACTATCTTTTTAACAGCATCCTTAATAACATCATCAATATTCAAAAAACGCCTGATATCATGCATTATCATCCCTCCTATTAAAGTAAATCAGCCTCTAATTCTTTCATACGACTGTACTCCTCTTTTGTTAATGGTTTCGGTTTTTCCCAATGATAAGGGCGTTCCGTAGAAAAATCCTGAATACTTTTCTTTTTACCCTTTTCAGCTTTAATGACTAATTGATCAAACTGTTTTCTTAATTTAGCTGGTGAAAGTATATTCGATTTCCAAAAGGAGTCCTGCTGACACCAATCTATTAGATATGCAATCTGTTCTTTCGTTCGATTATCTCTATCCATCATCAATCGGATATCATTTGACCATTTTTGGAGGTCAGGCTCTTTAAATGCCTCGTTGTTTTTCCTGATGTTATGTAAAAGCCTTAAAGATAATTGATAAGGAACGCTCTCTTCGTCGTAAGTTTTCGGCTTGTAACAAGAAGTATTTATATCTTCTTTATCATTCTTTACATTCTTTACATTCTTTACATTCTTGATTGTGTCTGCTGACGGTCTGCCAGTGGTCTGCTCGTAGTCTGCTTGTGGTCCGTTTTCGATTTCTGAATGGTGATATACACTGTATTTACATATGGTTATCATGGTTTTTTTGCGGTCTGATTTTTTGATGATCATTCCATCTTTTTCAAGAATTTCTAAAAATTTTCTTAATTTTGATTTCCCCCATTTCCATCGTTCCATAAGTTTTAATTCGGATGTAACCAAGCTTCCTTCTTCTAATTCGATCAATTCAGCACCGTGCAAGAACTTTGTATCTTTATGGCTTGCCATCATCAATAGATCAATCCAAGCCTCATACTTTGAAAAAATCCTTTTCTCTTTATATAACCAATGGCCTTGAATTTGACGATGTAACTTAATCCATCCCTGCATATCACCTCACCTACGCATTTTCTTCTTTTCAATCGACCAACGGTCAATGTAGTCCTGTACCTGTTTTCGATTAAATATCCACTTCTTCCCTATTCGTATGGATGGAAAGTTTGGATCACTAAGGAATAGCTTTTCTACTGTGGGCCATGATAACGAGAGCATTTTACACAATTGTTTTGTATCCATAAGCATTGACTGAAGTTCAATTTTGTCTAATCGCTTTTGTACTTCAGCCAAATAAAGGGCTTTTAACTCTTCATCATCCAGTTTTATTTCAAGCATGTTTCCACCTCACCATCTGGTAATTCCATTTTAAAGTTCATCCAATCCCTTCCCATCTATCCTTTTTTCAATCCTGGTACAAAAATATTCGACTGGCTTATCTAGCGTAATCGCAATTTGTTGAATTGTAGAAGGACGAATTCTTTTTTTATTTCCTTTTTCAATTTCTCCAATGGTTTTTCTTGTTACGCCTGACATTTCGGCAAGTTTTGTTATTGTCCAGTCTTTTTCAACCCGCGCAATTTTTACTTTTGCACTATCAATATTTAGGTATTGTTCATGCTTAACTTGTATTGTACATTCCATAATCATGCCTCCACTTATTACCCGAATTGGGTACAAATTAATAATAACAACTCGTTTTGAGTAATTCAAGTTGAAAATTGTACTCAAATTGTGTAATATTAAAATGTAATTACTCAAAAGGAGGAAAATAATATGCTTGGAGAACGGATAAGGGAGTTAAGGAAAAGGAAAAACATGACTTTAAGGGAGTTAGCCACTGAATTGGGAATTCCTTTTACAACTCTAGGTAATTATGAACGTGGAGATCGAAGTCCAGACTTTGGTTTAGTCCTAGAAATAGCCAAATATTTTGGGGTTTCAATGGATTACCTCACAAAGGGGGATGAAGTTGTTAACTATGATGAATACCAAGTAAATCACTACACTGAAGACGTTAATCAAATGCTTAGTAAAGCTGAACCGAGTGTAAGAGAACAAATATTAAAAATACATGATCAAATTTTTCTTTTAATATCTGAGCATGCCATCAGTAAACCAGATAATAAAGAGTTAGATCATTTACACGAAATCTTTAATTTTATCCTTAGAATGAAAAACAGTTTTGGAATGGGGATTAAAAAAGGTGGATTTTCACCATCGGATAAATATGAGCTTTTAAAATTATTTCTAAAGGAAAAGCAAGAAATTGATAAAACCTTTAACGAACTCTTTGAAATATATATTGAAAGAAGTATTAAATAATTATTTAGATGCTTAATGGATAAACAGCTATACTCTGAAAATCGCATTAATACTAATAAAGGAGAGCACTTAATATGGCAAAGTTCAGACAACGAGGAAAAACATGGAGTTATCATATTTATTTAGGGCTGGACCCTCTCACAAAAAAACGCAAAGAGATATCTAAAGGTGGCTTTAAAACCCAACGAGAAGCAAAAGCAGCAGCACGCCTTGTAGAATTAGAAATTCAAAATGGCACCTTTACCAAAGAATCCGATATGCCTTTTGAGCAATTCGCCCAGGATTGGTTAAAAACGTATGGCCGCAGTGGTGTGAAAATAAGCAGTGTGAGAGCTCGAGAAAAGGAAATGAAACATTTTATCTCTGTTTGGGGACCTTATCCAATCAGCCGCATTACTAAGAAAATGTATGAAGAAAGAATTCTGGAATTAAACGAAAAATACAGCCAAAATTATATGGATGGTATTCATGCTTGTGGAAGAATGATTTTTCGGAAAGCATTAACTCAAGGGCTGATAAAAAATAATCCTACTGAGGATTTCAAAATGCCTAAAAAGCAGCAAAGTATTGAAGAACTGGAGAAAGCAGAAGAGGATATTGTCTTTCTGGAAAAAGAAGAGCTTGCTCATTTTCTTAAACTAGCCTATACAGACGGGCTTGAAATGGATCATCTTGTCTTCACAGTACTTTCCTATACCGGATTACGAATAGGTGAATTATTGGCCTTAAAATGGGGGGATTTTAACGAAAAACAAGGCACTATCCGAGTTACTAAAACTCTTTATAATCCTAACAACCATTTTGAAAAATATCAGCTTTTAACGCCAAAGACAAAAGGATCAGTCCGTTCAATCAGAATTGATGAAATGCTAGTGAACATGTTAAAAAAACACCGGATTAAACAAAATGAGATTAAATTAAAAAACGGCATCGTTTACGAGGATAACGGATTTATTTTTGCTCGCGAGGATGGACACCCACAATTAAGAAAAGTCGTTGAGACCAGACTTAAACGACTGCTTAAAAAGGCAGAAATAGAAAAGAACATTACTCCACACTCATTTAGACATACCCACACTTCATTATTGATTGAAGCTGGAGTCGGCATTAAAGAAATACAACAGCGTCTTGGACATACGGATATTAATACTACGATGAATATCTATGCTCATATGACCGTTAATATGGAAGAAAAGGCCTCCCAACAGTTTAGCAAACTGATGAAAGACCTTCTCCTATAGTTAGCTTTTTTGTCACAGGTTGCCGTGTTTTTTATAAAACGAGGACAAATCCGAGGACAAGAAAAGCATATTATCATTTTAGACGTTGATATAACAAGGTTTTAAAACCCTAATTACATCATGCCGCCCATTCCACCCATGCCGCCCATATCAGGCATTGCAGGAGCTGCATTTTCTTCTGGCTTGTCAGCTACAACTGCTTCAGTTGTTAAGAACATAGCTGCTACAGAACCAGCATTTTGAAGAGCAGAACGCGTTACTTTTGTAGGGTCAACGATACCAACTTCAACCATGTTCACCCATTCTCCAGTAGCGGCATTAAAGCCAATGCCTACTGCTTCATGTTTTAAACGTTCGACAATGACAGATCCTTCAAGACCCGCATTGTGAGCAATTTGACGTACTGGCTCTTCAATCGCACGTAATACGATGTTCGTACCAGTTGCTTCATCACCCTCAGCTTGAATAGAAGCGACTTTATTGTAAATATTAACAAGAGCAGTACCACCACCAGCAACAATACCTTCTTCAACAGCTGCACGAGTAGAGTTTAATGCATCTTCAATACGTAATTTACGTTCTTTTAATTCTGTTTCAGTTGCTGCACCTACTTTAATGACAGCAACACCACCAGCTAATTTTGCTAAGCGTTCCTGTAACTTTTCACGATCAAAATCAGAAGTTGTTTCTTCTAATTGAGCGCGAATTTGGTTAACACGGCCAGCGATTTGTGCACTGTCTCCAGAACCTTCTACAATTGTTGTATTTTCTTTTGTTACAACAATTTTAGCAGCGCGACCTAATTGAGTAATGTCTGCAGACTTAAGGTCAAGACCTAATTCTTCAGTAATTACTGAACCACCTGTTAAAATAGCGATATCTTCAAGCATTGCTTTACGACGATCACCGAATCCAGGAGCTTTAACAGCTACTGCATTAAATGTTCCACGAAGTTTGTTCACTACTAATGTTGCAAGAGCTTCCCCTTCAACATCTTCAGCTACAAGTAATAATGATTTACCTTGTTGAACAACTTGCTCAAGAACTGGAAGAATTTCTTGAATGCTTGTGATTTTTTTATCAGTGATTAAGATATATGGATTTTCAAGAACAGCTTCCATCTTATCAGAATTTGTGACCATATATGGAGATGCATATCCACGGTCAAATTGCATACCTTCTACAACATCTAATTCTGTTGCAAAACCTTTTGATTCTTCAATGGTAATAACACCATCATTTCCAACACGTTCCATTGCTTCTGCAATTAATTGACCTACTTCTTCATCACCTGAAGAAATAGCAGCAACTTGAGCAATTGATTCTTTTCCTTCAATTGGCTTAGAAATAGCTTTTAATTCTTCAAGAGCTGTTTGAATTGCTTTTTCTATACCTTTGCGAATTCCCATTGGATTAGCACCAGCAGTTACGTTTTTAAGACCTTCACGAATCATCGCTTGAGCAAGAACAGTTGCTGTTGTAGTTCCGTCACCGGCAACATCATTTGTTTTGCTAGCTACTTCAGCTACTAATTTTGCACCCATGTTTTCGAAAGCATCTTCTAATTCAATTTCTTTTGCAATTGTTACACCATCGTTTGTAATAAGTGGTGAACCAAATTTTTTCTCAAGAACCACATTACGTCCTTTAGGTCCAAGAGTTACTTTCACTGCATTTGCAAGAGCATCCACACCACGAAGCATTGCACGACGGGCATCTTCACTGAACTTAATATCTTTTGCCATTATGAATTTCCTCCTTCAATTTTCACAAACTAATATTATAAATTATAATTATCCGATGACAGCGAGAATGTCGCTTTCACGTACGATTAAATATTCTTTACCTTCATACTTTACTTCTGTACCAGCATATTTTGAGAAGATAATGCGATCATTAGCAGAAACTTCAAGAGCTACACGCTCACCATTTTCAAGAACTCGACCTGTTCCGACAGCTACAACTTTACCTTCTTGCGGTTTCTCTTTAGCGGAATCTGGTAAAACAATACCGCTAGCAGTTCTTTCTTCTGATTCAACAAGCTCAATTATAATGCGATCACCTAGTGGCTTTAACAAATGAAACAACCTCCTCAAATTTATATGTAATTTTATTTATTAGCACTCAACTCAACTGAGTGCTAACACAACTATTATATTAATAAATCTGAATTCTAATTGCAAGTAACAACCCTTAAATTTTTTGTAAATTTTTTGATGTTAGGTACCATTCATAGTCATCTCTCTTTTTGTGGTGCCTTACACCAAATATTGATAGAATGGTTTAGGAGTATTTATAATAAAGGAGAACTAAAATTTTGAGGAAAGAATATTGGATTATTTTAATCACCTACATTGGCATGCAACTTTCTGGGGTTATTGGCATTCCCATTGTCACTTTTTTGGGCACTACATTCGGTAAAAGTTATGATGAGATGGTTAATCTCTCTTTTTCCATATGGATTATAGTCAGCTTTTCCGTTGCTTTAATCATCATTCTTTTTCTTTTACGTAAAGAAATGCTGAATCCTGTCCGAGATGAGAAGGTCCTTTCTCCTCGCCAATCAATTAACTGGGCAATTGGTGGTATCTTTCTTGCCTTCTTTGCTCAATCTATCGCTGCCAATATTGAATACTTACTTGGAATTGATATGGGATCAGAGAATACAGAGCAAATTGTCGGACTGATCAAGACCGCGCCCATTGTCATCCTCGTTACATCTATTATTGGACCGATTCTGGAAGAAATTGTTTTCCGCAAAATTATCTTCGGTTCTTTATATAATCGATGGAATTTCTTTATTGCGGGTCTAATTAGCTCTCTTATTTTTGCTATCGCCCACGGAGAACCCGAACATTTAATTCTCTATTCTGCTATGGGGTTTACTTTTGCCTATCTATACGTGAAAACAAAACGAATTCTCGTCCCTATTTTTGCACATGTATCTATGAACACGCTCGTTGTTATTCTGCAACTAAATCTAGAATGGATTGAAAAATTATAGGAACATCGACTAAAGGTTTCCACAGCCTTAATAAACATCTATGTCAGCACATTTTGTGCAAGTAAATAAAAAGTTTTATTGGAGGATTTTAAATTGAGACCAACACCACTGTTTTCAGGCATCGTTTATGTATTTCTAGGAATATTATTCACATTTTTTGCTATTCAAAACATCAATGAAGATGGAGGATGGGGATTTTTCACCTTTTTATTGATCCTCCTTGCTACCTTCGATTTTGGGTCAGGTATCCGCATGATCCTCATCCATTTTCATTTGAAAAAGAATGGCAATAAAAAATGAGCCACCTCTCGTGGCTCATTTTTTATTGATACTGTTTTATTTTTATTAATTGTTTATTCTTCAACTGGATCTGAGTTATAGTGCTTCAAGAAATAGATAAGTGCCTGAAGTTCTACTGCCAGATCAATATGATGAACTCGGATACTATCGGGAACAGTTAATCGAGCCGGCGTAAAGTTTAAAATACCTCTAATATTAGCACTTAGGAGCCTGTCTGTAACATGTTGGGCCTCTTGTGCTGGGATTGTTAAGATCGCTACTTCAATTTGATGAGCCTTGATAACCTTTTCAAGATCATCCATATGATGGATTGATACACCCCCGACTTCTTTTGACACCCTGTCTTTAGAAATATCGAAAGCTACTTCAATTTTTGTATTATTATTTTTCAAGAAATTATAATTTAAAAAAGCTGTTCCTAGATTTCCAACACCAATTAAAGCAACCTTTGTCAACTCATCCTGATCTAATGTTTTTCGAAAAAACGAAAGTAGATACTGAACATTATATCCATAACCCTTTTTTCCTAGTGCTCCAAAATAGGAAAAATCCCTCCGTATCGTTGCAGAATCCACTTTAACAGCTTCACTGAGTTCTGCGGATGAAACCCTTTGTTTACCAGAGGAATGCAAATTTGTTAAAAACCGATAGTATAATGGCAATCTTTTCGCTGTTGCTTGTGGTATTTTTGGTGTTTCATTAGCCATACGAACCCCCCTTTTCCCTTTCCGAATTATTATATAAAGAAGACTTCCCTCAGTGGGTGTTTTCCTCATCCCCACTAGTGGTTAGTCACACAAAGACTGAGTGAATTTTCTAAGGGCTAAAGTCCAAAGAAAATTCTTACCGTACTTATTAGACCTTTATGGGCAAGTCGATCCCCAACCATCCTTCTTCAATTTTCTTGAAGTCTTGAGGTATCGGCCTTGCTACCCGTTAAGACGGAATACATTAATCATCTATGTTTACTTAAACATACTACTCTTGTTTTTCAACTCTTTTATAATTCCCATTTTTTCCACCTGTTTTTTCCACTAGATAGGTTTCCCCTATCACCATGCCCTTGTCAATAGCCTTGCACATATCATAAACCGTTAGAGCACAAATAGACGCCGCTGTTAAGGCTTCCATTTCCACTCCTGTGCTCCCCTTTGTTTTAACAAAAGCACGTATAAATAGTATAAAGTCCTCATTCTCAGTATCCCATGAAAAAGTAATATCAACACCAGTTAAAGAGAGAGGATGGCACATCGGTATAATATCCCATGTTTTTTTTGCAGCCATCACACCTGCTACTTGTGCAACCGCTAACACATCTCCTTTTTTCATCTGGTTATTTGCTATTTTTTCATATATTTCACGACGAACTTTTATACTTGACATTGCAATAGCTGTTCGAGAAGATTCTGGCTTATCGCTAACATCTACCATTTTTGCTCTGCCTTCTTCATTGAAATGAGTAAAATCTGCCATAAAAAAACACCTCTTTATCAAATCATACACTATTTATATCTTGATCACCTTTACTTTGTATGGCCTTTCACAAATAGTATTTCCCTATCTATTAAAAATAGCATTATCAATTAAGTTCTTCTATAAAAAAATGAAAGGTATCCCATATATTGCTGTCAATACATTAATCGGTTAATCTATAAGTATAGAGGTGAAAACAAACATGATCTTATTACAAGTGAACCAATTATATAAATACTATGGCGCAGACATAATTTTGTCAAATATTAAGCTAGAAGTTCAAACACGTGACCGGATTGCGCTTGTTGGTAGAAATGGTACAGGAAAGTCGACATTATTAAAAATTATTTCTGGGAATTTAACCTATGATTCAGGTGATATTATTAAGCCAAAGGATGTCAAAATTGGCTATTTAGCTCAAGACACAGGACTTGAATCCAACCTGTCTATTTGGGAAGAAATGCTAGCTGTTTTTACTGAATTAAGACAGCAAGAACAAACACTACGAGACCTTGAAATGAAAATGTCTAACCCATCTGTCATCCAAAGCAAGGCTGAATATGAGAAAGTCCTAAAGGATTACGATCTCTTACAAGTCCAGTTTAAAGAAAATGGAGGCTACCAATTCGAAGCCGATATTCGTTCTGTTTTGCATGGATTAAATTTCCAACCCTTTGATTATGAAACAAAAATTTCTAATTTAAGTGGTGGTCAAAAAACAAGACTTGCCCTCGGTAAATTATTATTATCAAAGCCTGATATCTTAATCCTTGATGAACCTACAAACCACCTTGATATTGATACTCTATCTTGGCTTGAACAATATTTACAAGGATATGACGGGGCAATCTTAATTGTTTCACATGACCGTTATTTTCTTGATAAAGTAGTGAATCAAGTATATGAAATGTCTAGAAAAGAAATCACTAAATATCCTGGTAACTATAGTTCTTATTTAGAAAGAAAAGCTGAAAACTATGAGCATGAGATGAAACAATTTGAAAAGCAACAAGATGAAGTTGCTAAGCTGCAAGATTTTATCCAACGTAATATTGTCCGTGCTACAACAACGAAAAGAGCACAAAGCCGTCGTAAAAAGCTCGAGAAAATGGAGCTCATGGACCGCCCACTAGGGAATGAAAAATCAGCTTCTTTCAGCTTCGACATTGAAAAACAATCAGGAAGTGAAGTATTAAATGTCCAGTCTCTATCCATTGGATATAACCAAGATATTATTTCAAGAGACATCTCAATGCGCCTTACGAGAAGCGACAGTATAGCTCTTGTTGGACCAAACGGAGTTGGAAAATCAACTTTGCTAAAGACCATTATGAAAAAGCTATCTCCTCTCACAGGAGAAATTAAGTATGGAACTAATGTTTCAATTGGCTACTATGATCAGCAACAAGCCGATTTAATTTCAAATAAAAGAGTACTTAATGAATTATGGGATGATTATCCTTTGAAAAACGAAAGGGATATTCGAACTGTACTCGGAAACTTTTTGTTTTCTGGGGATGATGTATTAAAAATTGTATCTACCTTAAGTGGTGGTGAAAAAGCCCGTTTAGCTTTAGCAAAATTAATGATGCAAAAAGCAAACTTATTAATCTTGGATGAGCCAACAAACCATCTCGATTTGGACAGTAAAGAAATATTAGAAAATGCCTTGGTCGAATATCCTGGTACGATTCTTTTCGTTTCCCATGATCGATATTTTATCAATCGAATTGCTTCTAAAGTGATCGAACTGAATAAGAATGGTGCAATTGAGTACTTAGGTGATTACGATTACTATGTTGAAAAAAAGCTTGAACAGCAAGAATTGAAAGCACTTGAGGAAAACCAACAGAAAGTAAAGAATTCTATCAAGCAAGAAAAAAGTGGTTATCAACAGGATAAAGAGGCTAAAAGATTAGAAAGACAGCGCCTTCGTAGAATTGAGGAGATTGAAAATAAAATAGATGAACTTGAACAAGCAATGGAGAACAATGAACAACTTCTTTGCCTACCAGATATTTTTCAAGATCATGAAAAGTCACTCGAAATTCAACAGGAAACTGAAAAGTTAAAACTTGATTTAGATAATCTAATGGAAGAATGGACCTTATTGGCTGATACGTAACCTGCTCAAAATTGTTTCTACAACCATTCTATGTTCTTGATAGCAGTCCCTACTAATAATAATGAATACAAATAAAAAGAAGTATGCTGATATATTCACATGCTTCTTTTTTTACTCACAGTTTTATTAACATTATATTTATTGATATTACTGATTTCCACATCATTTTCCACATTATCCACAATAAACGATAAACTTATCCACATTATCAACATAATCCACATAGTTATCCACAGTTTTTACTATTTCGTTTTATTTTAAGAACATTTTTTTGTATGTACCTGTTGATATCTAATTCAGAAAGGAGCAACCATATAATAAGAAGGACCCCTAATTATTAGGAGTCCTTCTTATTATTGTGGATAGATATATCTAAACCTGGATTTGCATTCAATGCTAGGCCCGCTCGCTGTCCTTTTTCAAACAAAATACTTCCTGCTGCTGCGATCATAGCAGCATTATCTGTGCATAAGTTTAATGGTGGAATCACAAGTTCCACATCTTGTACTTCCTGAAAAGCAGTCTTTAAAGCTGATCTTAAGCCTTTATTGGCAGCAACACCACCCGCTAATAAAACCTGCTTCACTTCATATTGCTTTACCGCACGTAGTGTTTTCGTTACCAACACATCAATGACACTTGCCTGAAAGCTTGCAGCAAGATTCTCAGGTTTAATGGATTCCTCTCGTTGTTCTGCATTGTGGACAGTGTTAATAACAGCTGATTTAAGACCACTAAAACTAAAATCATAGGATCCTTCTTCAAGCCACGCTCGAGGTAAGTCAATTGTAGCTTCCCCATCATGCGCTAACCTGTCAATATGCGGCCCACCTGGATATGGGAGATGAAGCGTTCTCGCTACTTTATCATAAGCCTCACCTGCTGCATCATCTCTTGTTTCACCTATCACTTCAAAATGGCCATGCTCTTTCATATAAACAAGTTCTGTATGTCCTCCAGAAACAACTAAAGCCAGTAATGGAAACTCCATTTCTTTTATTAAACGGTTGGCATATATGTGACCTGCAATATGGTGAACAGCAACAAGCGGAATACCTTGAGCAAACGCAACTGCCTTCGCCGCATTCACCCCAATGAGTAAAGCTCCAACAAGTCCAGGTCCTTCCGTCACAGCAATAGCATCTATTTCATCATATGATACATTTGCTTCCTTTAAAGCCTCTTCTAACACAATCGTTATCTGTTCGACATGATGACGGGAAGCAATTTCAGGAACGACTCCACCAAAACGCTTATGGCTCTCTATTTGCGATGCTACTATATTTGAAACTATTTCTCTTCCATTTTTCACAATCGAAACGGCCGTTTCATCACAGCTTGTTTCAATTCCCATTACAAATTGATCACTTTTCATTTAAAATTCACCCACATAACTAATGCGTCCTCATGGTTATCTGTATAATAGTTTTTGCGAATGGCTCCACCTTGAAAACCGAACTTGCGATATAGAGATTGAGCAATTATATTCGTCATTCTTACTTCAAGTGTCATCGTATTCGCTCCTTTCTCTTTTGCAACCTCAATTACTTTTCTCATTAAGGCTTCCCCTAGTTTTCTGCCTCTATATTCAGGAAGAATAGCAATATTCGTAATATGGGCCTCATCTATTACAATCCATACTCCGCAATAACCAACTATTCTGTCCTCAACTTCTAAAACAAGATAAACAGCAAACTGATTTTGAACTAACTCATTATAAAAGGATTCCCTACTCCATGGAATGGTAAACGACTCATGTTCAATCACCATCACTTGATCAATATCCTCTATACTCATCATACGAAAAGAAAATGTAGTCTCCATAATATTAACTTCCTATCATTCAATATCCCAACAAACCTGTATTTATTTCAATTCCTTTTGAGCTTTTAACCAATTCGTCTCTGCTTCTGCTAAACGAATATAGTTTGGTACAAAAGAATGAATAGCTTCACCTGGTTGATTCTGTCCTAATAAAGCCAGCTCTGCTGGACGGGGGTTTTGTTCTGTTATTTCAGCTATAGTTGCCCTAGCCCCTAATGCTTGCTCAAAAACATCACGATGAAGAGTAATATCTGTCCCAACAAATAGAATTTTTTCTTCATATGTTTGTAATTGTTCTGTCCAATTTTCCGAAAGAATTATTTGATCCTTTACGATCGATTCTAATTTTCCATTTCTAAATTGATAAAGTCCTGTATAAATTTGTCCACGGCGAGCATCAAATAATGGTGATATATATCCATTAAAATAGCGTCCTACTCCTGCAGCCAGTATTTCAAGACTCGAAACTCCTACTAAAGGAATATTCAATGTCCAAGCAAGTGTTTTGGCAATCGTTACTCCAATACGCACACCTGTATAGGATCCCGGTCCTCTTGCCACTACAATTTTTTCTAGATCAGCAGGCTTCATTTCACAATCACTCATCAGGTGTTCAATGGCTGGCATCACTCGAATTGAGTGGTTTTTTTTCATATTGGTTATGTACTCGCCAATTACTTTTTCATCACTAATTAGTGCTATACCTAGTGAATAGTTGGATGTATCTATCGCTAATACGTTCATTAAAAAATCTCCTTACATAATTGCTCATATCGCTCACCAACTGGTTTGACTACAATCTTTCGAGAATCATTTCCTTGATGGTAGATAAAAATATTTAATCGTTGAATTGGAAGTTGATCTTCAATTAAATGAGCCCACTCGACCACGGTTACACCATTCCCATGAAAATATTCCTCGAAACCAAGGTCTTCATATGAATCCTCCAAACGATAAACATCCATATGATACAAGGGCATATTCCCTTGATATTCTTTAATAATAGTAAAAGTAGGACTATTAACATTCCTTTGTATCCCTAATCCAACGGCCAAACCTTTTGTAAATGCAGTCTTTCCTGCCCCTAAATCGCCCTCAAGTGTAATGACATCACCTGGCTGAAGAAACGAGGCCAATCGTTTAGAAAAAAGCTGTGTATCTTCTAATTTTGTTGACATTACTTCATATTCATTCATCTATAAAAACATCACCTTAGTTTCCGACATCAAAAAATCAGGTTGAAACAATTTATAAGGAAACACAAATATCCATATATAAGTTTACATGATTTTATCCTTTAGAGCAAAAGCATCCGTATTTTTATGAAAATATTATAAAGAAAACAAAGACAAACGTAATGATCCTCCGTTTGTCTTTGCTTTAAAATCATTAATTTAAATATCAACTATAACGATTAGCTTTGGATCAACATTCCGTTCACCACTTATTTAATCTTAACAAAAATATAAAAGTCAGATCCATAATACGTTGGGCTTGATGTTTTATCAAGACTCACGTTTTGTACCACCAATGTCATTTTTGCATGCTCGTTTTCCTTTGAGAAGGTTGCTTCTTCAATGGAGATGAACCCCTTACTTGAATGAAAGTCTGAGAACCTATCAAAAATTTCCCTTGTCTTAAAACTAATAAGCGCTTCGTTATTACTCCCTATTAAACTTATACTACCTTGATCCTGTGTTATATTCTTTTGTAACGTATAGTTTTCACCTAATATAACCATATCAACCAGTTCTTCCTCTCCTTTGTTACTAGGAAAATATATATTGGAATAAAGAAAGGTATCATAACCTGAGATATCAATAGCCATTTGCTCCTCAAGACTCACGTAAACGGATTGGTTTCTATTCCTCGGTTGTTCATATTCATGAAAACCAAAAGTATCATAAAAATCATTATAGAAGTTAAAATGAGCTGGTAGCCATTCAACTTTATCGGTATATTCCATTCTGTTTAGATAATTCATTACACTCGTGATAGTCTCTTTATCCTTCTCGGAGATAGATGCATTCGGCTTAACCGTATTATTTTCGAGCATATCATTTTTCAAAAGCACGTTTTCAACCTTATTTATCTGGCTCGACCGGCTTATCGTAAATGCATCCACAGGTGGGACCACAGATATTACTGAAAAAACAATTAACATAGCAGCAATAATACCATTTTTTCTTACTGGCAAAAAGCTCATTAAGCTACCCGCCGCCACCGCAAAAACACCAAACAATATGACGTAATAGCGTGTATGTGTTATACCTATATCAGTCAAACTAATCATAGACGATATAATTTGGAAAAGCACAATAGGCACTAGTACTTTTGGAAAAACCCTTCTGAAAAATACAGTGAACTTATTTTCAATTTCACTGGCTAATATATATACCAATATTACTGTGATTGAGTAACTGACCAGCATTGGTTCTAATAGATTATCAGTCCAAAATGCCCCACCAATATTTTGGATCATATAGATTAATAAAATGATTGTGAACATAGCTATTAGCGGAATGAGAATATAGGAAATAAGAATTTCTAAAAACTTAGGACAACTCGCCGCCTTGTTAATGGTTTGTTCTTGAAGGTCAGTTATTTCTCCACCCTTGTTTTTATCAGCTGTTCCTGGATAAATAGGGATAAGTGATAAGAAATACATCGGTGCAACTAAAATGAAAACAATACTGGCGGTATGAGAATAAGCTGTAAAGTCCACAGTAAAGATAAGTTCGTTAATAGCCGCAAGGATGATGCTTATACCTGCAAAAATGATACTAGAGAAAAATAAGGTATTAAATAAAGATTTGAATGCAATCATAAAACTTTTATTAAAACTAATTTTGCCTTTTACAACCGGAACCCATATAAAGGCAAAGAATAATGCAAACAGTGCAACCGATGTTCTAATTGTAATTTCCATACTTAGTTCAGGAGAGCTGCTAATAATTAGGTAATACCCTGCTGTTAACAAGACAACTACACCCATTAAAAGCACACGAGTAGAAAACTTAGAAAAATAGCGCTCATAAGCAACCTGAAAGACTGCGCTAAGAAATGCACCAAATACAAGTGTTATAAGAAATTTCAAATAGTCCTTTTCTGTATTGATATCATAAGCATTTATGAGCGCAGCTACTAAAAGAAATGCAGTTGTCAATGGAAAACGAGCAATGGCATCGGTCAATCCCCTAAGCCTATCATTAAGCTTTTTAATCGCGTTCATTTCTATCATTCCTCTCTTTTTATAGTTGCAAATACTCATCTTATACTTATCTGGAGATCTCTCCATATTTATCTAGTATAGATTAACTAAAATGATCTTCTATCTCTATCCAAATCGTACCACTTGTAATATTTTATGTCGATGAACATCAGCTCATCAGTACACTGTACAATTGGAGAAATAAATTAGTTCCGATTTTATTATATTGATTTTTTTGGAATATATAAAAAAGTGGTTTAACCAATTGGTTAAACCACTTTTTAGTGATTGCGGGGGCAGGATTTGAACCTGCGACCTTCGGGTTATGAGCCCGACGAGCTACCGAACTGCTCCACCCCGCGACAATATTATTTAATATGATTTAGACTATGCGTATTGTTTGTGCTATCTGTCCCGATCTCAGAAAGATTAAGCAAGTAGCTTGTTCGATCGGTACAACTCGCGGTAATTCATGAAGCGATGCTCGTTGCTCCACCCCGCGACAATATTATTTAATAAAGTAAATAATATTATAGCTTA
>NZ_JAETXM010000004.1 GCF_024494465.1 Bacillus sp. V3B
AATCTGAGCGTTTTTGTTTGTTATTTATACTGTTGGTTTCTTGTTAAAATCTATGCTAATTAGTATGTCATTTGCTGTGCTATTAGTATTTTTCTCTCCCAATAATATTGAACGCGTTAACTTTACTAGTAGGGGCTTATCGGTTTACTGCGAAATAAAATCACCAAACCATCGCTGATGTCTACTAACAACTTCCTCATATTTACCACGATCATTTATTTCCTGTTTGGAGGTTATTACGCTCGTTACAAAATTAAGTCATTTTATACCTTAAAGTGATCTAAATCCTTTGCAAGATCGGTAATAAGGCGAAAAAATTTTACGAAGTTACATCACAAACCGCATCAAAATTGGTATTAGTACTCGAGAGAAACTTTTTTCGTGTTCAATGTCCCACAAACGCACTTTATTTTGGTATTAGAGTGTATGCAACAAAAAAGTTGCTAAGAGGGTGTCCGCTTTTCATGGTGTTTGGTGGTATTAGAGAGTATAGGCGTTGAAATTACGTCTATATGTCCCACGAATGCTATCCACGGTGTTATTAGAATGTGTGCAGCAAAAAAAATCTCGCGGAGCATGCATCACAAATGTCTTCCAAAGTGTTATTAGAACGTGTATAGGCGTCGAGAGTCACTCTAAAAATTTTTAACAGTAATGTACGAAAATCATCATGGAAGAGAGGTATCGAAATGAACGCAAGGTTATTTACAACGATAAGAAAGGTAAACGGCTTATCTCAACACGAAATGGCGGAGAGGTTGCAAGTATCACCTTCACTTGTCGCTAAGATCGAAACGGGAGAGCGTAGATGCTTGTCGAAGTTAGCAGAGAAAGTCGTGGAAGAGTTTGGCGCGGAACATATCAGCAAAGTAGCGGAATTAACGAAGTTAAATTAAGGGGAGCGAAGAGGGATGACTAAACGAATCAGTAAGTATGACTGGAGAAGGTTACCCATTAATGAATGGACAGTAACAACGTTCTTGCGTTGGTTTCAATACGAAACAAGGAACCGCTACGGCGTTGAATACGAAGAACCTAACGATTATAGGGAACGCAGAATGCTTAAACACGCTACTACTCAATACGGAAATGAAGCCGTTAGAGATTGGATAGCAGAAAGCTTCGAATCCTACGTATCTACGAAAAAATATCCGTTTATGCAATTCGGGTTTATCTACGTCTATCGAAGAGATCGCCTAAAAACGATTGCTATCGAAAAAGGTAGTAACGGTACTAGTATTAGATAATTAATTTTCGCTCAAAGCCTATGGCAACGACGTAAGGAGTTGCAGGGCGCGTAGCGACCTTAGTTACTTAAGGATTAATAACGGACTGTACGAGAATTGTTCCAATTCAAAGGCTTCGCCAGCAATCACAAACCGATTGCTATATACCTTTCTTATCCGTTATCTATTAACGAAAAAGAGTACCTTTTCCTTTTAAGGGAGAGACGCTATAAACCATGGTATATCAACGTTTCTACGAAATTTTAGGACGCTATCTTCCTAAACCGGAGTCACGTAGCGCGAATTTACAACGAAATAAACAGGAGGGTTGATCGAATGAATGAAGGAACTGAACGCAAGGAGATAACTGTAATTGACTCGATAATGGGAAGTGGTAAAACGCAGTGGGCGATTCAACATATGAACGAAGCAAGTCCGCTAGACAAGTTTATCTATATAACGCCATTCCTGGACGAGGTTACACGGATTAAAGAGAGCGTAACTAACCGACATTTTGTAGAGCCAAACAACGAAAATGACGAGGGCAGGAAGTTGCGCAGCCTAAAGGATTTAATCGTACAAGGTGCGGACATAGCTTCCACACATTCGCTATTTAAGACCGCAGATGATGAACTAATCGAGTTGCTAACGGATATAGCGGTTATACGTTAATTTTGGACGAGGTAATGGATTGCGTAGCACCAGTAAACGTTAAGCCTTCGGACATCACGAAGTTAGAGCGTGCCGGAGACATCGTGATAAAAGACGGTAAGGTTATTTGGACAGGAGATCCGCAAGATAATAGCCGTTACATGGATATTCGCATGGTAGCGCAAGCGGGCAACCTTTTCTATTATCGCGGCAAGTTTCTGGTGTGGGCGTTCCCTCCTAGCGTATTTGAAGCAGTGGACAAAGTAACAGTCATGACATACCTATTCAACGGACAGACCCAACGGTATTACTTCGACTTGTACGGATTCGAGTATAACTATCGTTCTATAAAGGAGATGGGCGAGTGGTACGAGCTGGCAGACTACCAAGTTATGAACGAAAGCAGACAAGAACTATATTCGCTAATCAACATATACGACGGAAAAATGAACGACCTAGGGGAGCGTAAGAATGCGTTAAGTGTAGGTTATTTAAAGCGTATGCACGCAGCTGGCGATATTGACTTTATGAAGGTGATACAGAACAATCTCAAAAACTACTTTCAAAACGTAGTTAAGGCAAAGCGCGACGACGTCTATTACTCAACGTTGAAAGAAATAGAAAAGATCATACAACCAAAAGGATACAAAGAGCCAAAAGTTAAAAAAGAGGATCAAGGAAAGCGACAACCGCCTAAAGTAGTAATTCCACATAACGCAAGAGCAACAAATGCTTACTCACATAAATGGGCGATCGCTTATGTATTTAATCGTTACATGCAACAAGATATCAAAGTATTCTTCCAAGACAATGGCGTCAAGGTAAATGATAATTTACTGGCAGTTAGCGACTTATTACAGTGGATCTACCGTTCACAGATTCGAAACGGCAAGCCAGTAGAGTTATATCTACCATCAAGTCGTATGCGCGGACTATTGAAGCAGTGGGCAAACTATGAAATATAAAGGAGGCGATAAAATGAGCGAACGCCAGCGGAAACAGTACGCAACTGAAATAGAAGACGTTATTAAGTTAGGGATTATCGACGAAGAAACAACGCTAAAATTATACGACGATCTAACAGGAACGTTTAGAGCTGTATCAATGACGCCACACCCCGAGGAAGCTCAAGCAAATACGCTAGAGTTACGGAAATCCAACCGCAAGCAGTATCATACGATAATAGACGAAGTAGTGAAGGAGTACGACGAGCGCTTAAATAGCGTCCATTCACCTTCGCAATATGAACAGCATCACCAAAGTCGGACAAGAGGGCATTTAGGGAAATATGGTCAAGTTTCATTCTTAAATCAATGTCAGGAGTATGCTCGATAATTTGAGCAGCCGCTTCCATGAATTGATTGGTATCAAGCCGTTTCTGCAATTCTCGCTTCAGACTTGTTGCCCACACATCCATAGCGGTGTCAAACCGCTCCCGTTCTTCGCTTTCTTCCGTATACTCTTCGTAAAAATGCTCCTGCAACATCGACACCAGTTTTGTTTTGACAATCTCAGGCATTGATTCCCCATGCTCCACAAACTTTAAGAAGTCTTCAAAATAACGTGCATGTGAAGCCTGATGGATTTTTAATTCACCTTCTTCAACCATTCCTTCTTCGAGCCTAATTTGAAGGAGACTAACTTTTTTTCTTCTAAATTATTTGTGGAACAACCGTATGAAACAAGATTTTTGGGGGCGTCAGCGAACTTTGTTAAGGCAGTCATAAGCGGATTTCTACTTACCACTTATTCGATCGGGTGGACTTTGAATCGACTGTACAACCGTATCTAGTTTTGCTTCAATCCTGTTTCATAAGTCACACACAATTTTAAATCCTTTACCATTACTTCTGCCATGTTTCATCCTCTCCTTTCACTCTTTATATATAAAAAAGACTCCCAAAAGTGCTCTATGAATTTTGATTTTGTTTAAACTATTTTTTTGATGCCACCCTTTCATCACATGTTCTCCTTTGAATCTATTTTTAAAAATAGTGGAGGACAAAAAGAATGGATGGGGATAGCGTAAAGGTCCAATAGAACGGTTCACAAAACTGTAATAAATTCATAGAGCCATTTTTCAGCCTAAATCTTTATAAAAGAGATGAAAGGGTGGTGCAATAGGATGCACATAAAATCAGGCACAATGGAACAGTATGATCATTTTTCTCAATTTCAATCACTAGAAGAATTTAATCAACATATGGAGCTGTGGCTGCTAGATTACAAGAAAGAGTTGACAAAAGGGGAGAAAGTCGGTTTAAAACAGCTGGTTCGTTTTTCGGAATGTATCCCAGGAGTGTGTCATGTGAAGATTGGAACCGTTTTACAAGCAGTTCATGAAGAATATCGCAATCATGGGATTTCTCGATCTACTTTTAAAAGAATGCTAGGAAAGGCAAAGCGAATGGGCATTTTCACGATCTATGAAACAGAAAGAGTAAACGGTTCCCAGGATCGCAATCTATATATTTTTAATCGATTTCCACATCGAAAAAATGAGATCTATTCGAAGAACTACGGTACTTACATGTTGTCATCAAAAGGAGGAAATGAAAATGAGTAAGCTATTAATTTATGACAATCCCATCATCATCCTACCGTCACTCGCACAGAAAATGGGGTTGATCGATTAAAAATGGATAAAACCAAATGGTACTCCATTGACTATAAAAGGTTGGCAGAATTAGAGTCCGATGCACAGGCTGTTTTGGAATCATCGACAGGACAAATTGGCACGATCGTTGTTCCAATTTGTCCTTTAGAAGAGGACAAAATGTCCCAAGCAATACCAGAGATTACTACAGAGACTTCAACAAAGACTACAACAAAGATTACAACAAGTAAACCTATTCCTTTTTCCGACATCATTACCTACTTGAACAACAAAAAGAATTCGTCCTATAAACCGGAAACAAAGAAAACAAAAGAGTTCATGATAGCGCGTTAGATAAGTTATTTAACAGTAGGAGAGAAAGACTTAAAGAAAGTGGAATTGATATGGTAGTTTAATAGGTGCAAAGGCAGCTGTAGATAAATCTATAACCGTTGAAGAACACGGAGAATCGTACGTAGATGTATTTATGAATGTTATTTGAGAATACAAGCGAGGCAAAGTTCGTAAGTTAGACCGATTGTTATACATTGCATGGAATAAGCTCACGGGAGAAATTGCACGAAAAATTAACGCTCAAGGTATGTCATCAAATTTACTAGGCAAGTTAGGTGTCGGTATGTACGCTAATAATGACACTTATTTTGTAAATAGGCGGGACAGACCGTAAACGACTATCAACCGAGTTAGACGAGCTAGGCGTATTTTAGGAGGGCTTAGAAGTGACTAAAATAAACAAAGCACTACAGAAACAAATTTTAGAAAGAATGATTAAAATTACACCTTATATGAATCGCCTTTGTGAATTATACGATCATGAAGGTTATTGGCATAAGTGGGATTAGTAGGGTAACAGAAAATCATATTAAAACAACCTGTGGTGAAGTTGTGAAAGACTTACCTGATAAAGAGAACTACCGCTGCGAACAGTTTGCAAAACTGAATGATATCAAAAATTGTCCAACTTGTTTAAATATTTGGAGTGGGGAGATAGAACAGGAATTTGAACATAACTAACTTATGGGAAGGTTTGAGTTAAGTTTATGGAACAATTTGGTTTTAATACCGAAGATTATTTACTGGACTCTATTGAAGATAGACCTTTTTATAGGGATTATGAACAACTTATAAGTGAAGCAAAAATCTCAAATAGTGTAACCCTAATAAGATATGATTATAATCCAAAACAATATATTAGTATAATATATCCGACATCTCATCTCCATATTGGTCATGAGAATCAAGAAAGGATACCAATGACTATGGTATTATCACTGCAAGCATTTGTTGGATTTGTTATAAGGCATATATATTATAAAAAATGGAAGAAAGCTATGTCCCATACCGACTTCTTGGAATTGTACTTTAGTGTAAATTAGAAATAACTAAATTATATTAGATTGCCCGAAAACCCTTTAAAATGAAGGATTATCGATCACTAGCGATAACTAGAAATAACAAGCCATAACACCAATCCTCTAACTTCAAAATCTCTTGTGACCTGCGTGTCAGGTCAGGTGGGGTCGGTTCCCAGACGGTCCCTCCAATGAACCTTACAGCCGCAAGGGTTTACGGTGACTGTTACCGTTGATTATTAGCGAAATACATACGCAGTTTTCGCCCAGTCTAAAGCTAGACCGTGTGATGCTGATTAACAAAACCGTTATAAACTGGCTGGTTTCAGAGTTAGTAGCGATTCGTAGAGAAAATGTCCATCTGGATGATGGATTTGTAAAATTGGAAGCCGCTGAAATAAAAACAAGGCGTACAAGGGTTTCGGTGCAAATACCAAAGTTTGGGCTTATAGGCAAGTTACCAAAACCAGCTTCAGGCAATAAGTTACCTATATAAGCCGAAGGTGGTGAGAAAATGGGGAGACGAATAAAACATACTTCACGTGACGTGGAGGAGTTAGCGAGGCTCATGTTGGCGGAAGCGATCGGTGAAGGAGTCGAAGGGATGAGCATGGTAGGAACGGTCGTGGCCAATCGGGTCGAGGCTGACTGTGCTCCTGACTTCAAAGGGTTGCGCAATATCAGACATGCGATCTATCAAACCATACCTGGAACTGAAATTCCTCACTTCGAGCCCGTCTTAAATGGAGCATTGTATACACAACGTCCCAAAGAAGCTGACCTCCAGAGGGCTAGGGATTTGTTGCAGGGTTATAGGGAACCTCGGTCCAGAATGAATTTATGGTTTTTTAACCCCAGTCCGGGGAAAACGTTCCGAGCTCCTTGTAGCCCCACGATGCCAAGATCACCCATGACGCAGTTCGATTTTGCGCACAAGAATCATTGCTTCTATGTCGCTGTACCGGGCTACTGCCCAGAGTTTTATAGATAAATGAAAAAGGAGCGGATCTTCTCATGACTTGCGAAGACTCTAGTTATTATTCAATGAATTATTATCCTGGTTTTTATCCAACTTCCATGATGCGGGGCAGTGTCGCACAACCTGCCGGCTTCCCAGCGACGATGCCTGCTGGAGCACATTCTGCCGGCTTCCCGGCGACGATGCCTGCTGGAGCACAACCTGCCAGCTTCCCGATGGCTATGCCTTCGGGACCCTCGTTTGCCGTCCCGACGGTCCCGTTGGGAGGTGTGAGGGAAGAATCCTTTATCGAAAATATCCTACGCTTCAACAAAGGTAAGATCGGTACATTCTACTTTACTTACCAAGGTAATAACAAATGGAATGCGATGGTTTACCATGGGCGCGTAGAAACGGCCGGTCGTGACCACATCATCATCAGTGACCCGGCCAGCGGTAAACGCTACCTGCTGCTGATGGCAAATCTCGACTGGGTGGAATTCGGGGAAGAAGTTAACTATCCTTTACAAGAAATCAGTCCGGATGTCCAGGCGTCCCTGACGACATCGGAATGAGTTTGTAGAACGCTAAAAACCCGCTTACTTCTTTTTTTGAAAATGAGCGGGTTTTTAGTTCTGAGCACATATAGAATGCAAATCCGGCAATAAATTGAAGCGAACGTTTCCGCCTCTTAGGTTGCAACAGGGAATGACTCGGTGGTCGGTTAATATCCAGAAGCAAGATGTGCCTACTGGCGTCGATTTCGAGGATAATAGTCCAGTTTATAGTTAACTGGGCTATTTTGCTTTTTTTATGTCATAATCATTTCTTACTTGGTAAACCTAACCGTAAAAGAATTTTTTGGGGGGGGTAGTCCTAATGGAGAATGTTAAATCGTTAATGGAGAAAAATTCAGAGCTTTTTAGGCAAGCCTATAACGAAAAAATCCAAATATGGTTCGATTACGTTTTTCTAAGTTGGCGGTGGTGTATCGGCATAGCAATTATTATTATTTGTTTGTTGATTTGGGTTTGGCTACGGAAATACAAAAATGCTGACCGCTTGTTTTATGCTGGATTTTTCACGGCTATGCTGACTACCTTTTTAAACCTAACTGGTATAACTTTTGGACTTTGGGAATACAGCTATGAACTACTGCCAGCGGAAGCTTATATTCCTTGGGATTTTTTCTTTCTTCCCACAGTCATTATGCTGCTTTTGTTGTTTAAACCAAATATAAACCCATGGTTTAAAGCAGTATTTTTAGGAGCACTAACTTCTTTTATAGGTCTTCCACTATTAACTTGGTTAGGTCTTTATAAGCCAATGAATTGGAATTACATTTATTCTTTTCCCATTATGATGGTAATTTATTTACTCGCTCATTTTATCAGTAAGAGGGAAAAGTTCGCTGGAATCAGTTGAAAATTTTAACGCCTGAAGGAAATGAAAACATGGGAATCTAACATCAAACACATTCGTTTAACTTTACTTGAATAGTAATGACAAATTTATGGATGAATTACAGGAATGATAGTATGGAAATTTGTATATTTAAAAACTTTTTAGAAACTGTTTGAGAACCAAGGTACGCTCTGTCATTGAATATGCTCCGCATTTATCTGAGCAGTATGTGCAGAATGTGAGGGAGATTTTTAATCAAGATAACTTCCCGATTCTGCACGGGTTTAATGATGAAGATGTCAATATCAAAACATGTCAAGGGTCGTGCAAACGTATACTGGGACACTCCCAGAGGTTGCAAGATCTGATATTAGAAATTTTTACGAATTTGTATTATAGTGTTTTAACAAATACGTTCAGCGAAGCGCTATTTACGGGATTTAGTCAAGTGGCTCTAACTGTTGCATGTTATAAGGTGATATAAACCCCATCAATACTAAGCGAATTGATCGCATTTTTGGTCACAGCTTGGTCACCGACTAGATGTTTTTAAATATTAATAGATAAATTTAAACGAGATTAAAATTGTTATAAACCGTATTAAATCAAGATTCTGCATCATTAAACAAAACTAAATTTGGCCAAAAAAGATATCTTCCCTCTAACTTTAAAACCGCTTGAGACCTGCGTTCCAGGTCTGATGGGTTCGATTCCCACACAGTTCCGCCAACTAGACATATTATCGAATGTTATACCGTACGGGAGTTATTCACTCGTATGGTTTTTTGATATTATTTCAAGAACTTATATGCACTTCCTTAAATTCGGCCAAGCCATTATCGTTTTGCGTATACCAGGCCTACCTTTTGCGTATACCAGGCCTACCTTTCGAGGTTATATCAAGCCCTCCGAAAAAAGCGCATTCCCTTTCTAATCTTCCAGTCCTTGGTTGGACCAATAAAGGTGTTGTTCATTTGCAGCCGACCATTATATAAAAATAAAATTCATTTACCAAGAATAACACAACTAGTTTATAATATTAGGATGTCCAATTTGGATAATAGGAGTCTATTATGAAACTCAGAAGATGTAAGTAGGTGAATAGCATCGATATTATTGAAACAAGGGTGAGAGGTTTTATAACTGATATTCAACACCCTAATCAAAAAAAGAAAATAAATATCAACGATTTAGAACTTCAGCTGCGCAAGCTTTTGGATGATTATGTTGAAATGGATGGGTATTCGTTGTTTTTTCATGCCATCGAAACATTGGTAGCGGAAGGACAACTGATTCCGATTCAAAATAATCAATACAATGGAAGGACACCCGCTCTCCCATTATATTACTGGGTGAATATAAAAGTTCAGGCAACCAAATGGGATCGTCTGGAGATGATGAAATTAAGTGATGTGTTTGATTTTTCCTACTATGAAAATCATCCCGAATACCAAACGCCTGAGGAATGGACCCGAATCCAGAATGTATATCATTTTCTTCAATCCAATCAGGAACGGGAAGTCGTGTCAGTCGAAGAAAGAAGCCTGGAGCTCGTTGGTCATGAAAAGTTTTTACTAGACAGTGATCTTTTTCCTGAGGGAAAAGGCTTTTTAGCTAGAATGGGCATTTCAGAAGAGCAGCTTAAAATGGTGCACTACGGGGAGCCTTTTGTCTTTTGGCTGAAACAAGGGAAAGATTTCAAAGATATTCAGCGGGTCTTGATTGTTGAAAATCGATCATTCTTCCATACTGCTATTCAGTTATTGGAAAACAATCAACTTGATTATGAACCTGAACTGATTATTTATGGGGATGGAACGAAAATTGAACGGAGTTTTTCCTTTTTCTTTCGAATGTTTCCGCCTAAATCTTATCTTTTCTATTATGTAGGAAATTTGGATGCTACAGGATACGGGATCTTCATTCGACTGATCGAAAAATATCCAGATTGCTGGATTCAACCTGCCTTAAAAATTTATCGCAAAATGCTCGAATGTCTAGACCAAAAGAATGACCAGAAAAGCGGCCAAACACAAAACAGCAAATACCGTGATGGATTCTTTCAATGGTTTACGGAAGAAGAGCAAGCGTTACTGATGCAATTATGGCAGGAAAATAAGCGGATCCCACAAGAAGTCTTAACAATCGAAACATGGAGGAGATGGATGTGAACGAATCATGGGAAGGGTTCGCCCAGCGAATGCAACGATTAAATCCACTGTTTGAGCTTGGGAGAGGAATGGAAGTAGGGGAGCTGAAACCTCATCTCCAAACGATTCTCATGCAAGTGCTTCTCACCATCTTTTATCGAGAATTAAATGATGATGATCATCGAAGCAAATCAGATATCAAGTATATGGTAGAATATTCCATTAAACAAATGAAGCTTTTAGCCGACGATAAGCAAATTGATCGGATTACAAGTGGGCTCCTGTATCAGGGAAAAGAAGAATATAGTAAACCGTTTGAAGCCTTGTATTATGATGAAATCAGACAATCCTGGGAGACGCAAACCTTCCGCTATGTCACGATGGATGAATTATATACGAATTTAGAGATGGGTGGATCCATTGTTTATAAACTGACCGATGTCGCTCAGGAAATGATTTTTATGAGCAGGGAAATGGCGGAGGAGTTCTCGATCACGATTGAACAACTCTATAGTATGCAGTTGATTAAAAATGGTAATTTCAGAAAAGCTACGCGAAACCTCGATCACCTCATTTCACGAGTCAACCGCTTAATGGCAAATGAATTTTCTTTTCAAAAGGAAATGATCAATAATCCCAAAATCTTATTGATGGAAGAAAAATGGCAAAGGGCCGACAATCGGGGTGAAATTGAAAAGCAATTTGAAGAAGAAAAAAATCACTTTCGTACAATCATGAGTATGCTCGAAAAAACGAAACGAAGAAATGAAGAAGATGATTATATTCAGAAAGAATTGATTCTTCTTCAAGAAAAAATTGGCCATACAAGGCAATTGCATGATCGGTTTGCGAAGCTTGTTATTCAAAATATCTCCTATGAAATGAAATTAAAAGTGGAAAACCCTTCACTGTTTTGGGAGAACAGCTTGGTTTCTTTTCGAGAACATATTTATGAAAATTGGTTGATGAAGGAAGGCGTTCAGTCTTTTACGCAAATCGAAACGGTTCTGTCTCCTTTGTTTTCACCGAAGAATGAATTTATTTTGCCGCTTGATTGGATTTGGGGAGAACAAGAATTCAATGAAAAACAAGTAACCGATACTGTTATCGAAGAGGAAGCAGAAGAGAAGGTTACTACGATGCGCGTGACGAACTGGGATTCGGTGATTCAGGCATGGAGTTATGTTTTTCAATATTTACAAACATACGGAGAGTTTTCGTTAGCGGATTTAGCGACGTTGCCATTAGAAGTGCAGGATTTATGGTTTAAAGAATCAGAAACCATTGATTTATGGATGATGTTTGATAAAAAGCCGCTAAAGGTTCAGGTGTTGCATCGGAAGGAAGAAACCTTTAGCGATGAGCGGGAAATTCTTCTATATAAACTCATGCAGGAATACCCGCAATTTCAAGTGTTTGAAGGCTTGAAGATCTATACCAAGTTTGATCATCAAGCGGAGCCTTTCCGATTGTCTCGAATGAAAATAACCCCGTTTAAAATATGTGTACAGGAGGAGAAGTGATGAACGCAGAAACGATCAAAAGAGCATCAGCTGTCTATTTTTCGTTAGTAAAAGAGAAGGTCATCGACGAAAATAGTGAACACTTCCAGACGTATTTTGATCCAGAAGTGAGACAGACCGTTCTTTTATTAGCAGATGAATCAGGTACATATATCATTGAATCACCTAAACGTATCCAATTAGTTGTCCAGCCAACCGGCTCCGTCTTTGCGACGAATTTTACTCATATGAAAGAAAAGCATCGTCAAATTGAAACGAAAAAACACTTTCATTTAATTAGCGTGGTCATTATGGCTTTTTTAGCAGTCATTGACAGCAACCAAGCTGCCAAAATCCGTACGAAGCGGGAAGGAATTAGCTACTACGCATTAGAACGGCAAGTCAACGACCTGATCATGAATTGGGATAGTATTCTTAAAACGAAACCGACCTTCGGAGAAGAAGAACAAATTGATATGAAGGAAGTTGTGACCACGTGGAAGTACATGGAAGTTGACACAGAGGATTACGGAGTTAAAAAAGCCAATCGACGAACGAGAATCGGTTTAATTGCCAGCGCTATGCGCTTATTAGAGACGGAGGGGCTGGTTGTCATTCTGGATCAGAATGATATCCCAAAGGCCATTCCGAAACAAGAGCTTTTTGAGCGAATTGAATACTTGTATCACGATTACGATCGCTATGAATTATTTAAACAGTTAATGACAACAGAGGAGGATTGGCATGCCGAAAATCCATCGAATTAGAATTGTTGGCCTGAAGTATGATGGCATGCAAAAGCAATATAAAGATATTACTTTTGATTTTCATAATGAGGAGACCTCAACAAATGGTCTCATTTCGATGATGAATGGCGGCGGGAAAGGGGTATTCTTACAAACGATCTTCCAAATCCTCAAACCTGGAACGTCGTGGGGAAAACAAAACAATCGTTATTATCAGCAGTTCTTTTTTAATCATAAAGAGCAATTTATTCCCTATACCTTTCATGTGGTCATTCAATGGGAATTGGATGGTGCGGATTGCCGGCATCTGATCACGGGAGGAATGTTCTCAGCCGAACAGCGGATCTCAATGAGTGAAGAAAGTGGAAATGAAAATAAAACATTGGGACAGGAAGCGAAGATCCTTCCGAATATTACTTTTTATACAAGAGAATTTGAACGGAATGAAGAGGCGGCGCTTGAGCATATTCCACTCTATGAAAATGATGAGGTGGCTGAAACCGAAAGCTTGAAAGACTATTTAAAATGGAATGGATATGACGTTTACCGAGATACGAAGAAGCATTATCGCATCCTTGATACATATGGAATTGACCGGAAAGACTGGGATATTTTGAAGGATATTAACAAGGATGAAGGCGGTGTTGGGAAATACTTTGAGGGAGCGGAAGATGATCATTCTCTGTTCCAAAAACGAATCATTCCGACGATTAGTCAAGTCTTACATCGAACCGAGCATCAAAAGAACGATCTTATGGAGATTTTCAAGAGCCAGGCAAGTATCGCAAAGGACCTGCCTGTTCTTTTAAAAAGAGAGCAAGCCCATAAAGAGTTTTTAGAAGATATTGTTCCATTTGAAGATCATTTAGCAAAAGGTATACAGCAGAAAGAAATTGTGGAAGAAAGTATAAAAGTAGGAAGACAATTGTTAGGTGCTTTAGAGCATTTGAAGCAATCGGAAGAAGAAAGTTTGCTTGCTTTAGAGAAAGACATGGAGAAATTAACTTTAAAGCAAGCCGATTTACGCTATCAAAAAGATAATTTAGAGTATGCAAACGCACATAGAGAGGTAATGGATTGGGATCAGAAATTAGTAGAAGAACGAAAGAAGCATTCTTCCGTACAAGACATCGTGAAAGAGAAACAGGAACGAAAAGACCAGCTTGCCTTTCAGCTTTTATTGAAAGAGTGGAGTGAAAACGAGCAAACCATTCGCTCCCTTTCTCAGCAGATCGCTAAATTGGAACAAAATAGTGGCCTCGAGCAAGTGAATCAACGAATGGACGAAATCAAAAAAGAAGCAGCCCAGCAATGGGAGCAGTCCTCTCAGTCGATACGAGAAGCAGTTAAGCAATATTTTGGGTATCAAAAGTTCTTAAAGAAAAAAGGAAAAGAGCTGTCGCAGCAGGATAAACAAAAGACAAAAGACATTGCTCAGCTTAGTACTGAAATTGACTTTCTCTATACGCAAATGCATACCTTTGAATCGAAGGAAGCGGCACTCATTCAAGAATTTGGTGACCGCTTAACCTATGACTTAAAGGGTTTTATCGAGAGTCTTTCGAAACAAATTGAAGACAAAAAGGAAAAGTTAGAAGAGCTGCAAGCAAAAGATAAAGCATCTAATGAAAAGCAAAATGAATTGGCCACTTCTCATGGTACGCTCGTTCAATCGATTCAGTTTTCAGAAGAAAAATGTGAAGAATTAAAGGCAGCAAATAAAGAGCAAAAGCAAAGGGAAGACAAACTAGCCGGTAAGCTTCATGGTTTACTAGATGACGTCAGTGCACCATTGACTCAGTCTCGCTTATCGAAGTATAGCTTACAGATCGAAGAAGTACTAAGCCAGAATCGACAACAAGGGGAACAAATAAAAAAAGAACTTTGGGAAACACAACTCGACTATTCTTTAAATGATGAGTCCTTCTGGATTGCGAATAAAGATGTGAAAGAATTAAAAGAATGGATCGATGAGAAGACGGGTATTGATGTGTTTTATGGAACTCAATTTCTTCAATCTTTAAGTGCAGAGGAAATGGCGAACTTATTTGTGACGTATCCGCTCCTTCCATACGGTTTAGTCGTAAGTCGACACCAATGGCAAAAAATTAATCAGCAGGTTCTTTCAGGAAGAATGTTTAAAAGTCCTGTTCCGATTTTCATGCGTGAGGAAATGAAGAGCGATCACCAGCAAGCCTCCTTTGTGATCATGAACGGAACCGAGAAAGAGCTATTAACAGATAAAAATCATTTCACCAACTGGAAAATAAAGATTGCAAAACAAATAGAAGAGAAGAAAGATACGCTCAGTGAAATGGAGAAAACCGAAACCTCCTTACGTCGCATTTTAAAAGAAATCGATCGATTCTTATCAAGTCAGCTTTCGAGTGAAATCGAAAAAGCGATTGATCAGGAACAGAATGCTCTTTTTTCTAAGAAAACGAAATTACAGGAAATCACCACACAAGAGGAAAAAGAAAAAGAATTACAGCTTCAGCAAAAAGAGCAACTTGAAAAGACAAAGGCAAAGATCGAAAAGCTGACAAAAGATGTGGAAACATTAGAGGAGTTTGAGCAAGAAAAAAATCTTCATCAAGAAAATAAACGGGTGAAAGTAGAAAAAGAGAAACAAAAAGAAAATCTGGTCATCGGGCAGCAAGAAATTGGAAATGAGCACGAAACTATCGTTGAGCTGCAAAACAAGTGGAATCAAACGTATGTAGAATGGAAGCACTCAACCGAGCAAAGTATAAAGGAGATATCCTTCTTTATGAAAGAAGCGACTTTTCCTTCTGATGAAAAAGCAGATTCATGTGAAGAGGTTCCACGCTTATCATCTCGTTTATTAGAAGAGATCAATGGAAGCATCGAAGAGCTCAAACAGCTGCAAAAATCAAAAGAAGAACAGGCTCGAGAATTACTCGTTATTCAAGCCAAAAAAGAAACCGAACAAAAGCAGCAAAAGAAATTAGAGAAAAAACTCAATACTCATCATAAAGATTGGAATCAAGCTCCAGAGCCAGATGAGCCTATGAGTATATTAGAAAATATGCTGCAAACGGCCCAGAAGGAAGCAAAAGCAGCCGAAAAAGAAGAACGGGAACAAGGAACGGCCGTAACTGTAGCCGAAACGTCTCTACAGCATGCGACCGAACAGCGTGAAAAGTCAGGAAAAAAGATAGCAAAGCATGAAAAACAGCCTGAAGAATGGGCAGACCTTGACTTAGAAGTAAAGGCCGTCGAAATTAAAGACCAAACGAAACGAACGAAAGACGAAATAAAGCAGGCTGAGAAACGGCAAAAAGAAACAGAAGCAAATATTACGGGTTATGAAGGGGATTTGTTAACTCTCTCTGTCATCCTAAAGGAAGAAGCAGCCGCCTTTACGGAAGAGGATATAGAAAAAATTAAGATTCAAGGAAAATCCTGTAGCTTATCCTGGTGCGAAGAACATCAAGCGATTCAGGAAGAAGGCCAAGAAAAGCATGCGAAAATCGAACAATCACTTCGTAATGTAAAGCTTACAATTGAAGGAAAAGATTGGGAGGTACGATTTAAAAACGAAGTATTAACAACATTAGACCATATGGATACAAGGCATTATAACCATATTCAAAGCATCGTTAAAAATATGAAACGTTTTTCACAAAGTGGATTAGAACAATTAGAACGCGACAAAGAAAGGGCAGAAAAGGCTCAAAACTTCTGGGCTAGCCGTGCCAGTATGAAAGTGATGAGCATTTCAGAGGCGATTCGTTCAATGATTGCGAAAATGAAGCTGAAAAATGAACGAGGATCCTTCCCACTCGTCCAGCTCAAGGAAGACATCTTACCGAAAAAAGCGGAGGAGATCGAACCACTACTGAAGCAGCATTTTGTTTCGACCATTAATAGAATTACGGAACAATTTGATACGATTGATGATACGAATCAAGCCTTAAACCAAGAAATAAAACAACTCATTAGTGATGAGCAAATTTTATTTGTCTCCCTTCGAAATCGATATCCTGAGCTACTCGTCTATAATATGCGGACGGATAATGCCCTTATGTATGGGAAACCGCAACGTGAGCATTATTCGACATGGCAGACGATTAATCAAGGTTCTAAGACGAAATCCGATGGAAGTGGGGGACAAAAGCTATCCGCCCGAATGGTGATGATGATGATGTTATTATCCGTTAAAGGTGAAACCGATCAAAGCTGGGTTCCTTTAGTCTGTGATAATCCGTTCGGACAAGCAGCATCGGCTCATGTCCTTGACCCGATCTTCGCAGTGGCTGAAAAACTGAAGTTCCAGTTCATCGTCGTCACACCGCCCGAACTGGTGAAAACGGAAATCAGCCAACGATTTGATGCCTATTATAAATTGGACTTCATTCGTGAAAAAGGAAAAGAAATTGTTTCGGACACGATTGTTCCAGCATTTCGGATTTACCAGGGAGAGGAAGTCGTTCAATAAGATGAAACAATGATAAAATTAAGGATTTAATATTAAAAGTCTCACTTTCTGTATGGAAGGTGGGATTTTCATTTGTGCTTAGGCTACTAGAGGAAAAGAATGGTGAAACATTAGATACCAGGAATAATTATGTTTAGGAACTACCTGTAACAAATTTTTAAAAGGAATACAAGAGTACTGCTAAGGTTGTAAAAAAGATAGAGAGAATGGGCTATAATGATATACAAATTTAAAAATTAACATTTCAATGAAAAAAGCATTTTGTTAGTAAGGATGGTGTATATGAGGTATGTATTACATGAATTTACGGTTACGATGCCATTTGTAACAGTAGATGAATCAATGGAAAAGCTGAATCTATATGGCTATTATAATTTGTATTATGATCAGCCAATTGAGCAGGTCGCTGAGGAAAATGGATATGGAGTAAAGGAAATTCAAGATACAACTGTTGACTTGAAAGTGATTTTCGAAGAAATGGACAACGTTGAAAAAGCAAAAGAAGAAATTACAGAAATCTTAGATGTAAAGAAGGAAGAGATTTTCTAAGGATAAACTCTTCCCTCAATCCTTGCATAGAAAGCGTTGGCGACTGCGATATTTGCCATTATGCTTAACGAATGTACTACCACAATGAACACAAGCCATACCCGAAGCAAATCGTGCTTTACAAATGGTATTGAGAAGTTTTGTGATTTTATCTGGCTCTTCTGGAAACAAATTTTGTTTCATTGCCTCAAATCGTGCTATTTGCAAACAGGCTTCATAAAAGATGCCTATTTGGCATCTTTTATGATAAAATTTTGAAGCCATATTTCTTGATCATAAGCAGAAGGGGTGTAGTCAATTAGTATATTTTTAGTATGGAATAACATTAGACGATCGTAAATAAATGTTATATCTTCTATTTCTAAAACGTTTTCACCTTCTTTTTGATTAACAGGTGCAAGTGAAAAGCTGGCTTTTCCTCCACCTCCACAACCGATACCTGCCAAATAAATATATATTGCTTGATTATTTTTGTCCTTTGCTAATAATTTTTTTAATGTTTCCAACGCTACTTCTGTTACCTTAATCTCCATAAATAAACCCTCCATTTATTTTTAAAAATTTAAACTTAAAAAACATAAAATACTATTGTTCCCATGATAAAGCCTAAAATGATCGTCAACGGAACACTGTGCAATAAATATTGCTGGGGAAAAATGTGTATAGTTTTTCAAGTTGAATCCACATTTGTGTAGAGATTTAAAAATTATAAATAGTGAGTAATGATAGTTTTTTATACCCTGCGTGGTATATGTTTAATATAAATGAAGTAATATTTTTTGTCAAATAACTAGTTTATACCAATAAATTATTTTATTTAGGCATTGGGCAAATAACATGGGGCGGTTCTCCTGTTTTACTATTTCTAAGTCGTTTTGAATGAAATGAGAACATATATTCGAAATGATGGAATCTAGGAAAACATTATGCTATCAGTATAATTTCCTAATAAAATTATTAGTAAAGGATGATCAAGATGGTTAATATATCAACAACAACATTACAATGGAGCGGCGTTTTGATGTCGCTGCGGTAAAAGTACTTGATGCTGGGTTGAACTCCTAAATGGGTCGAGGGGACAGGCACTGCGTCCCATTTCAATGGAAACACTCTTTCAATCGTATAAAAAGGATAGAAAACTGGGACAATGCACCTGTCCCTCTGGACCATTCGACCCTTTAAACTATGCTTTTGAAGTTCTTCCAAAGTCGTTCTCGCTTAGCACTTTTATTTTAACTTGTGGTAAAATAATCTCGATAGAGAATACCTTTTCCTTAATCGTTTCGTAGGTTTTTTACCTACTCACAAAAGGATTCTTCATCACTCAAAAGGAGGATAAGTGATGTCTAAATTAAATGAACTGTATTTAAAAGTGTTAGCAGACAGCAGCCTGCAAGCCAAATTTTTAGAAATTGTAAAGGATGTAGAAACGGTAGGACATGAAGTGACTGGAGAAAAGTTAGTAGTTTTTGCTAAGGAAGCGGGCTACGATGTAACGGTTGCTGAAATAGCTGCTTTTTTAAAAAATCTTGCCCCTCAACAAGGCTGAGAATCATCAGACGCAGAGTTGGACTCGATAGCAGGTGGAAAATACATGCCATGGTCAAAAATGATTCAGGCAGAATGTAGCAAATAAATGAAATAAGCCGTATATTCGATTAAAAAAATCGTGATATACGGCCATTTGTGATGCGTACCAGAAAGGTGCGCTTATTTTTTATGGATCGAGGGGACAGGTACTGCGTCCCATTTCAATGGAAATACTCTTTCAATCGTAGAAAAAAGGATAGAAAACTGGGACAATGGACCTGTCCCTCTGGACCATTGAGAGAACCGTCCCCATGTTTCCATGTTTCCCTACTCTGGTACTCCTTGAATGAGCTTGTGATTATAATAACATAGAGAATGGTGAATGAACTGTTTGACTCCTTCTATTTCTTCCGCTTATTAATTTCCTCTGTCACGATAAAAGCAAGGTCATCGTTTCCGAACAAGGATAATACTCCCAGCAAGGTTTGATCCGCTACCTCACCTGCTTCTTCTTTAGGTACAGTTAAGTCTAACGCTTCTCTCAAAGCTTGGTTAGCTGGTTGATTGGGGTAAGCGCGCAGGTAGACTTCTTCAGGAAGGAGATCATTATTGACGCACCACTGGGCAAAGATGAGAATCATCATCTTCTCTTCACCTTGATAGTTCTCGATGATTTGATCCTGCAACTTTTTTTGATTCATTTGGATCCTCCTTAAATCTTAATATAGAAATCCTGCTGTATTAATTATGGGGTCTGATCCCAAAACCCCCCTTGGAACATTTGTATGAAACAAGATTTTTCACAGGGCGCCACTGTGATCAAAGCTAAGCCCTACAGGAACATACATATGAATGTTTCCAAACTATAATCTAGTAAATCCTTCTTCATTCAGATATTCTGCCGCTTCGCCATAAGAGTTGAAAGCTCCATCTAAATTGAGGCCTGCATATACACTCCACATATCCTCTTCATGCACAAGAATCAAGGTCTGATGATCCTGGTTAATCCATTTTTCTTCCTTTTGATCTGCAATCATAGGCGCTTCAGTGGTTATTTTTGGAGTTAAAGAGAGAATGGATTTTTGAATAATGGTTCGAAGTTCATCTGCAGAAAAATCACGGATGTTAACCATCCCTTTTTCATTTTTTTTATAACCATTTAATTCTGCTCCATATACAAAACCATTCCCATTAGAGTGTAAATGATAGACTACGTTCTTTTTATCTGATGCACTCGCTTCATAATGAAAATTAATTCTCCCCATAGACACATTTCTTTTCTCCAGTTCTGGAAAAGACTCAATAATCGCTAATTTTTCTTCGAAAGTAAGCATACGACCTCCAAGTATTTTAATTTAATAATTATATCATACCACCTGTTTTTTCAAAACTTCGTATGGCAGTATTAAGTATTAGGATGATTATCGCTGAGTGTCGGTAATATCGAAAAGATTCGTGAAACATTTCTATGAAACAAGATATTTCGAGGTGTCACTGGGACTTTTTCAGGACTTTTTCAAAATAGACGGAGGATAACTTCATCTCACAGTCATTGAGACTAGATTCAAAAAAAGAGTAAATGACACTGCCTCCTTTCGAAAGAAGATTTTCTTATTCTAAATATACAGCGTGCTTGTAAAGCATCCATTGATTCAGCTATGCATATCGCTTCTGAAATGTTGATCTTGGAACATGTCAAGCTACCGTGTCATAACTTGATTAGGTAAAGCAACACTATACTTGGAGGAAAGAGAATGAACCATCTATATACCTATCGAGCAAACCCGCAAATGACACAAAATGGACCGATGCAAGTTGTTGTCGTAGAGCCTTTCGTATATGAGGCACTTCGTAGTCTAATAGGAAAAAGAGCCGTCCTTGATACAACACGTGGTTCCGTTAGCGGAACAGTTGTTGATGCTAAAGTTGATCATGTTGTCATCCAAGAACATGATTCTATATTTTTTGTTCGTATAAGTGAAATCGTTTGGATCATGCCAGAATCTTAAAACTAGCTACATCATTAGGGAGAGTAGAAACACATTCCTGTTCGCTACGGATTTCAATAAGAAACAATGGGCTAGCTCATGTTAAATGAGTTGGCCTGTTTGAGTTTTCCAAATAAATATAAGTTATTTACATTAAATAACAAAAAAATAACATGCTATTACTAAATTGTTAATGAAATTGATGTAAGAAAATATTCTGTCGAAATGGCGGGAGGCAGTTGTGAAGAAAAAAAGGGATATAAGGATATTATTCAAGTATTTAATCGCATTTTGTCTCATTCTAGTTCAATTCACCCCAATGGCAACGATGGTGCAAGCGGAGGAAACAGACGAAGGTAGAACTTCTCCGATACCAGTAGAGCCAACCATTAAAGAGGAAACTCTGGATGAAATTCCAGAAGATCTTGTCGCACCTATGATTGAGCATACACCACTCAGCAGAAGTCAGGCTTACACCGATATTGTCATGGAAGCCAATATGACAGACGATCTGTCTGTTCCATATGCAACTCTTTACTATAAAAATGAGGGGGATGAAACCTTCACTTCATTGGCCATGACCGTGATGCCGGAAAACCCGGCCCATTTTACAGTTACCATTCCTGGTATTGAGGTTGAATCCGATTTGACCTACTATATCGAAGCCTCCGATGGTAAAAATACAAGCAGGACGGACGAACACGAGATTACCGTATCTCAGCCGAACCTTGATTTTAATAAAATGCCGCATTTGCTTGTAACAGAAGTGGTGCCTGACACCTCGAATGTCGGCGGTGCTGACGGGTATGAATTCATTGAAATTTATAATAATACCGACCAGCCTATTTCGTTCGAGGATTATAAAATTCAATATCGCTATGGTTCAGATCCTGAAACCGATGTGATTTGGGAGTCGGTGCCGGATGATTTTGTCATTCCATCAAAAGGAACGATGGTTTTCTGGATTATCAATGATCAAAATGGGGAGAAAACCGTCGCGGATTTTAACAACCATTACAAAGTAAACCTAGTTGAAAATAAGGATATCATCAAAATTTACTCAGCAGGAATGGCAAACGGTAGTACAAGAGGAATTGTCATTGCAACCAATACGGATATGGAAAGCTCTGTTGCCTATTATAATGAGGAATCTGGAGTCGACGACACGAGTGCCGATAAGGGGATCATCTACAAGTATCCGATAGATGGAACCAATCAAATGGACAAAATAAGTGCAGGCAAAGAAGCGGCAACACCTGGTACTGTTTTGCAGGTACAGGTTCCAGCCAAAACCGTCCAAATCCCTGAAGATACGACCGCACCAACGATTGAAGATGTAACAGGAAAGACTGAAATCAATCAAAAGGAAGATTTAATCCTAACAGCCGATGCAAAAGATGATCAGATGGTGAAAACGATTGCGTTATTTTATAAAAATAACGAGCAATCACAATTTAAAAAAGTACTCTTGCAGCAAGATTATAATGATTTGCTCTACCATTTTACCGTTTATTCACCGGATTTGATTGCAAAAGAATCAATCGAATATTATTACGAAGCCTCAGATGGTAAAAATAAAACCAAGACGGAAACGCATAAAGTCACAATTAAAAGTGATGAGAATTCTGATCCATTGCGACTCAATGTGAAAAATGCAGAATTCCTTTCAGGAGAAAACATAGTAAAAGCAACATCTACTGTAGTGTCTCCAGAAAAGGTTCAATTGTTTATTGATGAAAAAGAGATGACGGAAGACACCTTCCGTTCACTTGAAAGTGAAAGCTACTTAGCCTTTGAAGTCAGTGGAGTCAATACTTTTTTCCAAAACGGTGTGACCATGGGGGATGAAGTTCTTCGTATTTTTGATGATTGGATCCCGCAATGGAAAACGATCACGGTTCCGATTCAACCTGAAAAGCTAAAAGAAGGAGCCAATATCTTTACGATTCGCTCAGGCGACAAAGCCACTCCATTTCCAACGGAAAATGGAGAAAACAGGGACGATTACAGCCTACGAAATGTCAGACTCGTGCTCCAAGATGGCACAGTTATCCAAGACCCGAAATACAGTGATCCTGAAAAAGTAATTGCCATGAATGATGCTAATACAGCAGTTGATTTTACGATAAACATCCCAGAGGACAAAAGGCTTTCGAAAACCTATAAATGGAATACCGCCACCGTCGCTGATGGTAAACATACCATTCGTGCGACTGATTCTGTGAATCCTGATGTAACAATAAAAGTACACGTAGATAACACGGCACCTGTGATTAAGACGAATATCGAGAAAAATAAAGAATATAAAGGTAAATTCATGATTGAAGTGAAGGCAGGTGATGCTTTAGCGGGTGTGGATTCTACGCAAGTCAAACTGGATGATGAAGTGATCACCGTACCATATGAAACTTCCTCCTCCCAATTATCACCAGGCAGTCATACATTAACGATTATGGCTGTTGATAAAATCGGAAACAAAACAGAGGTCGAGGTTCCGTTTTCTGTAGTTGATGAATTACCTAGAAAACCGAAACTCGTTTCACCGCAGGTTGGAGCAGAGGAGCAAAAACGAACAACTCATTTAAAGGTGAATGTAACCGATCCAACGAATGATGATCTCGACGTTTCGTTCTACAAAGGATTCCAATATAACGCTCTGAACAGTGATCAGGTAAAAGTATTTAAAAACGCGGTGGACACTGAACCGCCAGAAGAAATGATTCCTGCAGGGGAAACTGCCGTCCTTGTACACGAGGAAATTTCTAAAATTGCCTCGTCGGATGACGAATACTTAGTGACAGATTCCAACACGCAATTCCCGTATCATCGTTTTGATGTGACGATCGACAGCTCGGTGGATGAATCGGATATCGTGGAATTATCATGGGAAGGCCACTCATTAGAAGGCAGAAAAGTATCGATGTACGCTTGGAGCCATGAAAAAAATGAGTGGGTCATGCTGGATTCAATGATAGCGGGAAAAGAAGATTTTATCCTTAAACAAAATGTTGAAGCAGGAGAATTTATGAAGGACAGTAAAATCAACGTCCTTGTTCAAGATGAAATTCCTGTTTCTCCAGATGATTATGATTATACGTTTGTCTGGATGTCGGATACCCAATATTATTCTGAAAGCTTCCCATATGTTTTTGACCGTCAAACACAGTGGATTGTTGAAAACGCACAGGCCATGAAGATGAAATATGTTTTCCATACCGGTGATTTGGTGAATGTAAGTGATAAGGAAGAACAATGGAAAAACGCTTCTCAGTTTATGAAAACTCTAGATGGTGCTAATATTCCGTATGGGGTGTTAGCAGGAAATCATGATGTTGATCATAAAACGTCCGATTATACACAGTTTTACCGATTCTTTGGAGAAGATCGTTATAAGGATCGTCCTTATTATAGCGGATCATACAAAAATAACCGCGGACATTATGATTTAATCTCAGCGAACGGCAATGATTATATCATGGTCTATATGGGATGGGGAGTGGATGATGAATCCATTGCCTGGATCAATCAAGTGCTGGCTGAACACCCGGACCGGAAAGCTATTTTAAGCTTCCATGAATACTTACTGTCAACAGGTACGAGACATCCGCTAGGGGATAAAATCTATAATGAAGTCGTCGTTCCAAACAAAAATGTGATCATGGTGTTAGCAGGGCATTATCACGAAGCGCAAACATTAATCGATTTGATTGATGATAACGGGGATGGAACCCCGGATCGCAAGGTATATCAAATGCTAGCGAATTATCAAGCAGGTCCTGAAGGAGGACAAGGTTACATGCGCCTACTCCACTTTGATCAAGATCAAAACCGAATCATTGTAAATACGTACTCACCATACTTGAACGATTATAATTATTATGATCCTGACAAGTATCCGAATAAAGATGAGTTTGTCATCAATTTAAACCTTAAACCACAACAAAAAAGAATGGCAACCGACAACTTTACCGTCAATGTTTACACTGATTCCTTGATCGGAAAGAAAAATAATGTAAAAAGCGGAAAAGACGTACAAGTACGCTGGAACCATTTAGAACCTCACCAAACGTACGCCTGGTATACCGTAGTCGAAGATGATTATACAGGAAGAACCGTCTCTGACATCTGGACATTCACGACAGGTGATGGGAAAAATAATAGCAAGAACAAGAAGAAGTAGATTCTTCTTTCTATAGCCGTATCGTTACAGGAAACGGTAAGAATTCTTAAAATGGTAAGAATTCTTAATTGAAAGAGGAGAACTGGTCAAAAGAATGACTGGTTCTCCTTTTTTACTTCATAGGATAAATCAACTAGTGCTTCCTGTCATGAAGTAAGATTCTGTGGTACCTTCAACGAAATATAGGCTGGTACATCAGTAACAACCACCTAAAAGGAGTCATATTTTGTTGAAGAGAGTATACACGTAGTATCTGATGGTTTTGTATGCCTAAACCTGACTAATTACCTTCGTCTAACTCTCCTATCGGGTGTCGGTTTAACCTGATTATTAAATACAAAAGGAGAAGAGAAAATGTATAATTTTCAAGATGAATTACAAAATTTAGGAATGGATCATTACCAAGTTGGTGAGTTAATTCCTATGGATCTTCAAAGTCAAGACCCGCGCCAGTTTGGTGATTTTGGTACGTTCGGAGGCCGATGCGGAGGCGGAGGCCGATGCGGAGGTGGGGGCCGATGCGGAGGTGGAGGCCGATGCGGAGGTGGAGGCCGATGCGGTGGCTTCAGATGTTTTAGTTGCTTTAACTGTTTTAGCTGCTTTAGCTGCTTTAACTGTTTTAGATGTCATAGCTGTTTCCGCTGTTGGGGAAGTTAATCGTTCTTTAAAAAATTTAGTTATTTAATGATAAAAAAGTGTCCCTGCATGACTTGTAGCAGGGGCACTACTTTTTTGGTTAATCATAAAGGACAAATAAAAGTACATACAATGATAGTGCATAATTCGTAACGATTAGAAGTAAGGAGGAGCTGAATGACAAAACTTAACGCGTCCACACGTCTGAAGGTAAAAAGGGATACATTTTATCTACCTGATCAAGAAGGAGGTGCGTATTTTAGAAATAACGAAAGCTCATTCCGTATGAAAGGAGGTACCATCTATCAGTGGATTGAAAAACTGATACCAATGTTCAATGGGGAGCAAACATTGGGAGATTTGACAGAGGGATTAACGGCCCCTTATCGGGACAGGGTTTATGAGATCGGAGAAACGTTGTACAAGAATGGCTTTGTTCGAGATGTAAGTAAAGATACTCCCCATCAATTAAAAGCAAAAGTTCTCGAAAAATATGCTTCACAAATTGAATTTATTGAGAATTTTGTAGATTCTGGTGGGTACCGTTTTCAAGGATACCGTCAGGCTAAAGTTCTGGCTGTTGGATCTGGTCCCATTCTAGTTGCATTGGCTGGTGCATTAATCGAATCGGGAATTCCTAAATTCCATTTCATGGTAACAGAATCAAAACCTACAAATCGGCTTCGGATGAATGAGCTGGTACAGAATGCTCATAAAGATGACTCCGAGGTGGTGGTAAAGGAGGTCCCATTTGAAAAAGGGGGGCACAGAAGTTTTTGGAAACAAGTTGTGCAGCCCTATGATTGGATTCTGTATGTATCGCAGGATGGAAATATAAATGAACTAAGGAATCTTAATTCAGTTTGCAAAGAGGAGAGGAAGGCATTTCTACCCGCCATATGTTTAGACCAAGTGGGGCTTACAGGTCCATTGGTTCATCCGGAATCAGAGGGATGCTGGGAGTCCGCATGGCGTCGCATCCATCAATCTGCATTGCAAGAAGATCGGCAGCTACAAACTTACTCTTCAACAGCGGGATCGATTCTGGCGAATATCACTGTATTCGAGTTTTTCAAGAAGGCTACAGGAATTGCAGGTTCAAATCAAAGTAATCAAATTTACCTGCTTGATCTTGAAACGCTGAAAGGCGACTGGTTATCATTCATCACACATCCGTTGGCTACGTCTAGAAGTGTTACGCCTAGACTGGTTGAAGATTTTGATTTAAGGCTCAAACAGGAATCGGACAGAAATGACCCCTTGAGTAATCTCCTGGAATATTTCAGTCGATTAACTTCCGAAGAGATAGGAATTTTCCATACCTGGGAGGAACGAAATTTGACACAGCTTCCTCTTGCACAGTGCTATGTTCAAGCAGTTAACCCAGTGTCTGAGGGACCGGCAGAGCTTCTGTCAGAAGTTGTCTGTACCGGTCTCACACATGAGGAAGCAAAAAGAGATGCCGGGCTGATGGGCATTGAAATGTATGTTTCACAAGTGATCAAGGAATTCAGAGATCAGAAAGATAAAGCTCATATGAACATGTCAGGAGGGTTTATAGGCATCGGTGCAGGGGAAACAATCGAAGAGGCTGTTTGTCGAGGGCTGCAAGTATATTTAGACGAAGAATTGGGAGAAAGAAAGGTTGAGCAGCTGGGCACGATCTTTGATGTGCAGCTAGGATCAATAGAAGATCAGCCGTGCAGATTTTATTTAGATGCGCTGACTACCTTAAATGGTCCACCGATCATCGATTTAAAAGAGGATATACTGGGCTTTCCTGTCATACGGATAAGGTCGAATGGTCGATCGTACACTAGGGCGGGTTTAAATATAACGTTGGCATTACGAAATGCATTACAACAAGCACTTTTGAATACTCAAAACCAGGTGAATTCAATGGTAAGGCATGAAATGGAGCCAGCCGAATTTCTTGAAAAAAAGGAATCTAAACTCAAAATCCCTTCTTGTGATGAAATGACACAATTGGAGCTATTACAATCTTCCATTCAGTTCTTACACCAAAACAGGAAACGCTTATTCGTTTATGACCTTTCGTTCGAACCTTTTTTAAAAAAGGAACTGGCAGGGGTGTTTGGTGTACAGGTTCGAGAGGAGGAATCCTAATGGCAGCCAGTATTCTAATGGATGGAAAAGGTTTATTAGCGGATTTTGTCTATAATCAATTGTCCGGGAACTATCTCATAAAGCGTCAAAGTATATTAGAAGAGATTCCCGAAGAAATAGAATTGGCTCTGGTGCTGCACGATGCCTGGTATCCATCGGTTCATCAAAAAGCGGAAGAAAGATTCAGGGCCGCAGGTATTCCATGGCTTCGAGGTTTTGTTTCTTTTGGGGAGGGAATAATGGGTCCATTCGTACGCCCCGATACACAGGGGTGTTCTCAATGTGCTGACATACGGCGCATGATAGCGGGTCCAGATCGTCAAGAAATGCGGGAGTTTCAAGTGAGAATAGCAGCAGGAGAAGGTATACTGCGAGATGCTTGGGCATCACGAACGGGACTATCGCAAATGGCAACTTTGATATGTAATGAGGTGCGGAGGGTTCTTCAAGGAGAATCCAGTCTCTTAGAAGAAAGGGTGTTCATTACTAACCTGAGAACATTATCGAACTCTAGTCACCATTTCTTGCTTGACCCATCTTGCCCGATGTGCAGTTCATTACCTATTGACACATCAGAATTAGCTAAAATCAGGTTAGAGTCTAGTCCTAAAATGAATGATGGTGGTTATCGTTGCCGATCAATGGATGAATTAAAAACAGTGCTAGTTAAAGATTATCTCGATTATCGTACAGGGCTCATGAATGGGAAAATGCAGGATTTCAAGTTGCCGTTTGCTGATGTTTTAGTGAACATGCCTCTGTTTGGAGCGGATGAGGGAGTAGCAGGAAGGTCTAATTCTTATGAAATGAGTGAGCTAACTGCTATTTTGGAAGGTTTGGAGCGATATTGCGGGATCGAGCCTCGAGGCAAAAGGACAGTCGTTCATGATAGTTATCATCATTTAGAGAATCAAGCACTAAATCCTACAAGAGTAGGGTTACATGAAAAGGGACAATATGAAAAGCCACATTTTCCGTTTAAACCGTTTAATCCTGATTCTCCAATGAATTGGGTCTGGGGCTACTCATTCTTACAAGAACGTCCTATTTTGATTCCGGAGTTACTTGCCTATTATAGTTTGGGCTGTGGGGAGGGCTTTGTATATGAGACATCCAATGGATGTGCATTAGGGGGGAGTTTAGAAGAAGCCATATTTCATGCCATTATGGAAGTCGTCGAGCGAGATTCATTTTTACTAACCTGGTATGCTAAGCTCCCCCTTCCGCGTCTTGACCTTCGTTCTGCTAACGATAAAGAATTGCAGCTGATGGTCGACCGTATACGTGAGGTGGCGGGATATGACCTTCATTTTTACAATTCGACGATGGAACATGAGATTCCAAGCGTTTGGGCAGTGGCAAAAAACAGAAGATCCAAGGGTGTAAACCTCATTTGTGCAGCCGGAGCTAACCCTGATCCTGTAAGGGCTGTAAAAAGCACGATTTACGAGCTTGCAGGAATGATGTTTAGGGATGACGAAAAATTGGAGGAAAACCGACAAAAATATGAAGCGATGCTGCAAGATCCGTTCACAGTACGTTCCATGGAGGACCATGGGATGCTATACGGTCTGCGAAAAGCAGAGGAACGACTGAATTTTTTATTGGATGATCATCGTCCTTTACGTACGTTTGCTGAGGAATTCAAGAAGCCGCCGGCAAATACTGATTTGAAGGATGATCTTCAGGATATCCTTCAGAGGTTCCGACATTTAAACCTTGAAGTCATTGTGGTTGACCAAACAACGCCTATCACCAAACGAAATGGATTATTCTGTGTAAAGGTATTGATTCCTGGAATGTTACCGATGACATTTGGGCATCACCTTACCCGCGTAAAAGGTCTGGAGAGGGTACTCAAGGTACCCATGCAACTAGGATTTGTGAAGAAACCGTTATCGTATGAACAGCTTAATCCATATCCCCATCCGTTCCCATAATGGAAGAGTAGGAGGACAAAAGATTTGGAGCTGGAAACATTTCTACATCAACTACATTTTGACACGGATAAAATCTTTCCGACGGATTGGCAGGTAGATTGGGAAGATGCGCCACTTCCCTATAAACTGTACCGTGGCTTGCCAGAGATCCCTCTTACTGCAGAAGTACCATTAACACTCAAGAAACGAGAAGCTCATCTAAACCCCAGTCTGGAAGAACTTGGTCATTTCTTATGGTATGTATACGGTCTAACTCAATATTCTCAATCCGCTTTAAACGAGGGAACCAAGGAAAAAGATGTGAGCTTTACTCAGTCGTTACGGAGATTTGCTCCCTCTGGAGGGGCATTGTATCCCAATGAATTATATGTGTATGTAAAGCTGGATGACACTCGAAAGGGAATTTACCATTATGATGTGGCACATCATCGGCTCATTTTGTTACGAGAGGGAGATTACGATTTCTACTTATCCAGAAGTCTTGAAAATAGCTTTAATGGTTCTGACTGTTTTTGTACCGTTTTTGTCTCGACAGTTTTTTGGAAAAATTTTTATAAATACAATAATTTTTCCTACAGACTCCAAGGATTAGATGCAGGTGTGTTAATTGGGCAAACATTAGAAGTCGCTAATCGGATGGGGTACTACCCACGGGTCTGCTACCAATTTCTTGATCGCTCTATTAATCATTTGTTAGGGCTATCCGAACAGGATGAAAGTGTATATGCGGTGATCCCATTAAGTATGAAACCATCTATCAATGGTGTTGATAACGACCAAAATACAGAAGAAATGGTTTCTGTCGCTGAATTGTGCCGGGAAGTGCCATTGTTGAATCATGTTTCCTATAACCGTTCAAAGAGAATCATTGATTATCCGATGTTGAGAAAACTGAATGAGGCATCCATGTTCGAGACAACACAGTCATTTGTAAAGATAAAGAAAAATAAAAGTGTGAAACTTTCCTTAGATACGGAGATCATCTTGCTTCCATTTACGGAGTGCTTTTCGTACGATCTCGCATCCGTTTGCAGGAACCGGTTTTCCCCTGATATGGATTTTATGATAGGAAAAGTGAGTCAAACACAACTATCCACTTTATTAAAAGAAATATTTTCCTTCGCGTATCAGAATGACCTTGACGACACATATGGGAATCTTGATACTCGTGTTTCTTTGTATGGCAGTTTTTATAATGTGGAGGGAGTTCCGAGTGGAGCCTACTCTTATGACAATAGCGCCCATGCACTTCGGAGAATAACCAAAGGGGATTACCGGGAGTTTTTACAATGTGGATTAACCATGCCCAATGTGAATCTGTATCAAGTTCCGCTCTGTATGCATGTCGTTGGAGACAAGGATCACCTCAAAGAGAAATTGGGATATAGGGGATATCGCATTCAACAGATGGAAGCGGGTATTCTTGTGCAACGACTGCTCTTGGTATCGTGTGCCTTAGGGATGGGGGGGCATCCACTGCTAGGATTCGATGCGAATCAATGTGATAAACTTTACAGGATCGATTCGAAAGGAAAAACTAGTTTGATCCAAATCCCGGTGGGTCCATACCGTCCGCGCGCCTGGTTAAAGGCGAGTTTGCTTAGTTAGGAGAGGCAAGAGTAACGCTCTGTTTGTGATGCAAGAATAGTTATGTACAGTAAGGATTGCATAGAATGCACCATGGTCAAAAAAGTACTAACTTAGAAAGGAATTCCATTTGAGGTAAGAGACGTGTCGACCAAACCTGAATATCCAAAGAAAGTTGAGAAGTTCGGCTTTATCGTAAATAGGCGAGAATACCCCTTCCTCAAGGAACGATAGTGAGTAGGGAGGGGTAGTTCAAGGAAGTTCTTGTCCCTGTGATAGGAAATGGAGCGGTAAAAGAGTTTAATTCAGATCCAAATATTAATTAACTAACCCTAAATAGCCTAGTCTTTGCTCAGGACTGGGCTATTTAGGGTTGTAGCTGGAATTGGAAATAACACTATGCATGCACAACGATAGTACTTATGTGTTTATGCGGCTTCTTTTTTGCATTCCAACACTCAGTAAAAGGCTTGCATAAGCTGGCAAAAAGGGGTTGATTGAATGAGTATTATTACTTTTATTCTTCACTTTGACCAACACTATTACTTTATTCTCCTCCTAAAAATTTTTTAAGAGCTTCTTTATTTTGATGCAAGTCCGCTTCTAATACTTCACCAATCCCTTCATAACGTTTATTTTGAAAACTGTCATCTTCAGGGATGCGTAATGTTTCTATATCTCCACTTTTCTTAGTCAAAATGTCTTTTCCGATCGTCAAAAGTGTGGAAGTATCAATATTTGTATCGATGTATGTATTTAAAAGATCTAATAGCTCAGGAAGTTTCACCACACTATTTAGACTTACAGCTTCTTCCTTTAATTTTGAGATCACTTCTTGCTGTCTTTGTACTCGTCCGAAGTCACTTAAACGATCATGACGAAAACGGACATATCCTAACAACTCTGTACCATGCAGTTGTTGCTTACCTTCTTCTAACGTCATTCCTATACCAGAGGACATCTCATATGGTATGTCTACTTCAATTCCATTTGGAACGAGGAGATCGACAGCTTTTTCGAATCCTTTAAAGTCGATAATCGCATAATAATGAATATCCAGCTCGAAATTTTCTTTAATGGTTTCCCTTAGTAATTCTGGACCTCCATATGTATAGGCTGCATTCAATTTTTGCTGCCCATAATCAGGTACAGAGACATACACATCACGCATTAGAGAAATAAGTTTTGTCTTATGAGTTTGTGGATCATAATGTGCAACCATAATCGTATCCGTTCGAGCTTGTTTTTCTCCGCGTGAGTCACTTCCTAATAAAAGAACATTGACTGCATCCATTTTACTTTTTTCTCCTTGAAACGAATGATTTGCTTCAACTTTTTTAAGTGGTTGGTTGAGTGTTTTTATCGTTCTTTCTATGTACTGAAATACATTAAAAAGACCAACCATAAAGATCCCTATGAGAAGAAGGGAGCCAAATACTCTACCCCATTTTACTCTTGTTTTTTTCTTTTTCGTCCGTGCCAAACTTTGCACCACCTAGGATGAATAATAATTAACTTACAAACGATATTTAAATGTATCCCCATTAGATTATGGAAGCATCTTCAGTTTCTGAAAGGGTTAAACAGAAAAAGAAGGAGTTTCGATCTTTTTTACAAACTCTTGAAGTAGTCATTATCCCATAATTAGTTTTCATCTTTTTGAATATTAGATTACATTTCTTTGAAATTCTGATTACATTGTTTTCATTTTTTCTGTAAAACCTAAAACACATAGTAATTAGTCTAGTAAATAGTGTGCTGCCAATAAACCGAGAAAAGGTAGTTTAAGATATTTTCAAATAAAAAAGTCGATATTCGCTAAGTAAATATCGGTAAATCTAAATTAATTAGGCATTGCATGGTTATCTAACTGATATTCCAATATTAACTAAAGGTCAGATCCTTGAGTTCAAAATATATGCCTAGACAGATGGTAGTATAAGTTAATGTACTTTGGACAAACATTTTATCAGCATAATTTTTGCGAAATAATTAGGTTTAATTTTTTCATTCCAATTTTCTCAATTGTGTGCCTGAAGCGCGTTGATCATAAAAAATGTTCTACTCCTGCTTTTTCATTCTCTTTAATCATTTTTACTACTTCATCAAGCAGTGACTGCAGCAGAAAACCATGAAAGAAGTTCTATTCCGCGAGAGGCTGTCACAAAAACCATTCTTGAGGTTATTAAAGGAGAAAATACTTTCAACGGGTCATTTGATCTTACTTTTGAGGGAAACTCCAATCACAGAGGAAATTAAGACCTTATAAACCTATATATTCCATATTGGATGAGTTTTTTTATTTTGAACTAAAATTTGCTTCATTCTCCCGAATAGTTCTGTTTACTTTAGCCATCATATAGACTAGTAAACCAAAAGGAGTGAGCAAAATGAAAAAAAGTTGGATGATGTTAGGATCCACAGTATTGTCACTGTGTCTCGCAGGCTGCGGAGGTAATGATGATACCGCGATGAATGATACTACCGATGGTCAAACAGTACAAACAAAACAAGTAAGAATGAGGAATGTAAACAATGTCAATAATAATAATGGCACTCTTACAGTTTCAGATCGTGCAGAGCTTCAGGTAGAGAAGATGGAAGAAGTAGATGAGGCGCACGTGATCATCTCAAACAATAATGCCTATGTAGCTGTCAGGCTAGTTAATAACAACAATGCTGCAGGAAACGGGACCAATAATGGCAACAATGGAGAAAGCGCAGGAACAGGCAATGCAAATAACAATATGGACAATAATGGAAATACCAGAGTAAATGATGCACTGGATGGAAACGGAAGAACATTAATCGAAAATGGGACCGTTAATCAGGATGGCAATAATGGTATGGCAGGTGATGGCATTATTGACGGACAAGGTGATGCAGGAAGCGAAAATCGCCAAAATACAGGTGCAGACAATGGCGGAAACAACAATAATATCTTTGGAGTAGGAAATGGAGATGAGAATGGAGCCACCGGAGATAATGCAGGGGAAATTGCTTCACTAAAGAACAATTATAGTGAAGTATCTAATGCTTTTGAGCAAAAAATAGCCGATCAGGTACGGCAGGTTGACAAGAAGGTCCACAAAGTATATGTTTCCAATAATCCCGACTTGTATAATAGAATGAATACGTTTGCAGATGATATCAGAACAAACAGGAATAGAGACGGCTTATTTGAAGATTTCAATGACACAGTCAATGATTTCTTTGGAAGGTAAAATGATTAGCAAGAGGATATAGATATCTGAGCGTATTCAAAAACAAACGAACAAGATTGCTTAAGGTAATTTAGATCAAGAATTTGATAAACTAATGATATTTTACGGTGATTTTATGTTAATTTTTTGGTGTATATAATAGATATTCTGTTACGGTTTACGGTCAATTTTCGATAAGACCGTTATAGACTGTGAGAGAAAACTGAGTAAGGCTTATCTCGAAAACTGTTCGGTTCGTAGCTCACTTGATACTAATTCAAGGGGGCTTTTATTATGAGAAAAAGACTGTTCCATTGTGTTGCATGTTGTATGGATATACGATAATTATTCGTGTTGATTCATTTGAGGATTGGAATCTATGTGAAGAATGGAATAAATTTGAAGAAATAAAAAAGTTATCTGAAGAACAGGTAATAAATAAATAAATTTTTTGAGCTAATACGTATATTCCATATTGACCTACAGACAATTATAGGTAACGATAGTAATATATTATATTTTTTACTTGGAGGATATTATGAAATATATTAGTACACGCGGGAATGTAAGTGAAATTGGCTTTATTGATACAGTCTTGATGGGACTGGCAACGGATGGAGGACTTTTAGTTCCGGAAAGAATCCCACAAATCCCTGCAGAAAAGCTACAGGCAATGTCCCAGTTGACTTATCAGGAATTAGCATACGAAATCATTTCCTATTATGTTGATGGGGAAATTCCAGAAAATGAACTCAAAGAATTAATCGAGGCAAGCTATGGAACTTTCCGTCATCCTGAGGTAACTCCTGTTCAAAAGGTAAAGGATAACATGTATGTGCAAGAATTGTTCCATGGTCCAACCTTTGCTTTTAAAGATGTTGCTCTGCAATTTTTAGGGAATTTGTATTCCTATATAGCAAAGAAGACAGGTGTAACGATCAATATTCTTGGTGCTACTTCAGGGGATACAGGTGCATCAGCCATTGAGGGCGTAAGAGGAAAAGAAGGAATCCGCATTTGTATTTTGCACCCTCATGGAAAAGTAAGTAAGGTTCAAGAGTTACAAATGACGACTGTTCATGACGAAAGTGTTTTGAATTTAGCGATTGAAGGAACATTTGACGATGGTCAAAGAATGATTAAGGAATTATTCGCAGATTTGGAGTTCAAAAACAAATATCATCTGCGTGCGATTAATTCCATTAACTTTGCTCGAATTTTAGCGCAAACCGTTTATTACTTTTATGCGTATTTCCAAGTGGCAAAAGAGAAAGACATAAAGACCCTAAACTTCAGTGTGCCGACTGGAAATTTCGGGGACATCTTTGCTGGTTATTTGGCGAAGAGAATGGGTCTTCCAGTTGGTAAGCTTATTGTCGCAACAAATGAGAATAATATTTTAGAGCGTTTTATTAAGGATGGAGTGTACCAGCCTGGTGAGTTCCGCAGCACATATAGCCCTTCGATGGATATTCAAGTAGCCAGCAATTTCGAACGTTATCTGTACTACTTACTTGATGAAAATCCAAGCGAAGTAACTGCCTTAATGGATCAATTCAAGTCAGAAGGCAAAATTGTTGTGAATGAGGAACAACTGCGTCAGGTAAAAGAAGATTTTGCGGCACATGGAGTAGCAGGAGAAGAATGCTTGCAAATCATCAGAAAGTACCATGTTGAATCAGGTTATTTACTTGATCCACATACTGCTTGTGGGGTCGCTGCATATGAAACCTGTAACGATCCTAGTGAGGTAGGTGTCACACTTGCAACTGCTCATCCGGCAAAATTCAATGAATCCATTGCACTTTGTGATATTAAGCAGGTATTCCCTGAACAAATTAGTCAATTATTTGATAAACCGCAATATCAAGAAGTGGTCGAGGCGGAAAATGATGAAATTGTCCGTAAATTAGAGAAGCATTTTAGTTCTTCTGCCCAATGAAATATATGGGAAATATTGTAAAACTTGCTTTAGTATAATTTGAATGATCCTAATCTCATATCGAATTAGTTTTTTTGTTTATAAAAAAGGGTAATCTCTATGCTGTAAATCAGCGGGAGACTACCCTTTTTTCTTCTAAATTATTTGTGGAACAATCGTATGAAATAAGATTTTTCAGGCGTCATAGAGAACTTTGTTCATTTTTATCATACCCTACCCCCAAGTAAGATATATATTGATCGAATAGTATAGTAACTCATACTTCGGAGGTTAGGTTAGATTATGGGAATCCTTAAAATTGATATCGATAAACTACTAGAATCTACTGCGGATCTAACATCAGAGAATAATAGTTTTAAATCGAAGCAAATTGAGATTGATCAATTGTTAGAGCGAACTCTAGAATGGTAAAAATACTTAAATGTAATTATAGTAGTAAAAAAGCCTTCACCAAAACTAGAAGGCTTTTTTATTTTGTATTTACATCTGTAACTTTGTTATTCGCAGAACACACTTATTCTGAATTAAATTATTTAAGGCTTCGTTTAACCGAGTCAGTGAACCTCTGGCTTAAGATAATAAATATTCTTTTAAAGCCGCTTCATCGAGTATTTGGATATTTCGGTAAGTTAATGAAATCCATCCTCATTTTTCAAACCTTTTTAATTCTTTTGTTGTGGTTACTCTGGCAATACCAATCAATTCAGCTAAATCTTGATGTGTATAATCCATTGAGTAAGATTTACCTGTTTCCTTGTTTTTTTGTATCGTTGTAAGGTACCGATCTTTTCGGTTGCACTATATAAATTCGCTTCTTTTGATTCATTTTTTTCCCATCTTCTTAATAAGATTGTAACTTAAATTACAATCTTTCCGAAAGAACAATGTTATAATAAAATAAAGTTATCATAAATGGTAAGGTGCTTCTTAATCTTAATGGAGCATCGAGTCCAGTTATGAAAGAATAAATAATACGAAATGGGGTATTAAAATGAAGAATATCACAGTACTTGGAGCAGGTATTATGGGACATGGCGCTGCTCAATTATTTGCCCAAGCAGGATATAATGTACGTATTCAAGCTAGACGCGAAACATCATTGGAACAAGCAAGAGAACTTATGACGAACAGCTTGAAGATTATGGTTGAAAAAGACATGCTGACTCAACAAGCAATGGATCAGACATTAGCTAATATTACATATACAACAAATTTACGAGAAGCTATACAAGATACTGATTTCATTCTTGAATCAATTCCCGAAGTTCTTGAAACAAAATTAGATACTTATGAAATCATTGAAAGCGTTGTCTCTGAAAAGACAATTATTTCGTCTAATACTTCTACGTTCCCATTAAAAGAATTAACGCAAAGAGCGAAGAATCCTGAAAGATTTATCATCACTCACTTCTTTAACCCACCACAACTTGTACCAATTGTGGAAATTGTTAAATTTGAGAAGACAGATGAAAAAGTCATAAATGTAACGTATGACTTAATGAAAGAAATCGGAAAATCTCCAGTTGTACTGAAAAAAGAGATTACCGGATTTATCGTTAACCGCGTTCAAGTGGCTTTTCTACGTGAATGCTTCAACTTAATTGAACAGGGAGTATGTACGGCAGAAGATATCGATATCGCTGTGAGAGGAAGCATGGGCTTTAAATGGGCTTTCTGCGGACCAATGGAAAGTCAAGATTTAGCCGGCCTGCAAACAACAGCAGCTATGGTACACAACATTGAACAAGATCTATCTAATACAAGAGAACTTCCTTCATTCTTAAAAGAAATGGTAGAAAACGAACAGCTTGGTATACGTTCAAATAAAGGTTTCTACGAATATGATGATAATGGAGCAAAAGCCATCCATACAAGAGACGATAATTTCTTAGATCTTCTAAAGTTAATGCAGCAAAAAGCAGAAAATAAGGAAGAAACTGGGTTATCTGCCAAATAAGAAGTGTTCTGAAATGGGAATAAGCATCTGGGTTTAATCCATCTGAGGATTATCGACAGTTAAAAACATATAAAAAAGAAGTTGGTTATTTAATCAACTTCTTTTTTATTTTAAGTTTTGAAGAGCTACTGTTACAGGTACGCTCGGAAAAATTTTATTTCACAGAATTGTTCCACGAGAGGTTTATATAATACACAAGATGAAGTAGGTATATCCATATTTACCTTACTTCGTGTATTTTTAATTTATCTTATAAATGAACCATATATAAATATATATCTAAGTCTATGGTTGAAGTTATTTTACTTACGATTCCTCAGTCTCATTTAATCAGTTAAGGATTAAGGTATATCATTGAACAAACTAGTTAAAGTAATGGGGGCAAGTCTTATACAAGACAAGCTGCTTCGGCAGTTTTTTTCTTGTTACTATTTGGATTTAGCTTGAATGACTAAAGTGTGTAAAAAAGGTTCCCCTAAATTATAGCAAAAAGCAATTAAAATACTGGAGAAGCACGATGAAATGAATGGTTGGGAAACTGTTAAACAAATTAGTAGAATCTCAGAAGTTTTCTGTATTATGATTATTGCCGAGGGGTCTGTGAATAAGAGCTGTTTAAAGTCCTGTTAAATAAGGCTAGATTAATAGAAAGGAAGTCGTGAAAATAAAAAGGCTTGGTAGCATATTCGTTACACTTTGTATTGTACTAATTGTGTCTATACTATATTATCAATATTTAACAAAAGCTGAAGTAAAAAAAGAGGTATCGATGCCAAGTGATCTTCACCCTGTAGTAGAAGAACGTACAAATGAGCTCGTTCAAAACGTTGCTGAAAAGGGAATTTCTATTCTTATAACAGATGGGTTCCGCAGCATTGAAGATCAGAACCGTCTTTATGAAAAAGGGCGTACTACTGGTGGAACGATCGTCACAAATGCTAAAGGTGGGGAATCACTGCATAATTTTGGCCTTGCGGTTGACTTTGCGATAAAGACAAAGTCAGGTGAAGTGATTTGGGATACTGAATATGATGGCAATGGAAATGGTTCTTCGGATTGGATGGAAGTTGTAGAGAGTGCTAAGGTTCTTGGGTTTGAATGGGGAGGAGACTGGAAGAACTTCAAAGATTATCCTCATTTACAGATGGACTTTGGTCTGAGTCTTGCGGAGCTACAAGGAGGAGAAAGCCCCATGGTAGCGGTTGATATGGAGAAATGAAAGTCTGCTCCTCCTTACCCCCCGACAGGTAAAATAAATTGATTCCCTTGGCGCTGGAGGCAAGAGAACCCTTTTCCCTTGCTTCATTTATTTTTAAATACATGATTTAAGTACTGAAGGGCCTTTTCTCGGCTTCCAGTATACTTTTCTTCTCTTTGACGATCTTTTTTAATCTTTTCTAAAGTGGCTTGCAGAATTTCTTCCTCTTTTTCTGTTAGAATGACAATCACACCATCTGCATCTCCAACAATGATATCACCAGGACTCACACTCACCCCACCACTTGAGAGGGGAACTTGTAATTCTCCTTTTATGGCCTTTAGACTTGCTGATATGGTTGTTGCCCGACAAAACAAGGGAAAATCCAAGTCTTTAATCCCCTGTACATCACGAATAGCTCCATCTATGACTATTTCTTGCAATCCTAGATTCTTTGCAAGACTTATAACAAAATCACCGGCAACGGCTCGCCCTGTATACCCTTTGCCGTCAACGACCAAAATATCTCCCAGCTGCGCTTCTCTAATTCCTCGTAAAATCCCAGTATTATCTTCTGCAGGAATTTTCACCGTGAACGCTCTTCCTGCTATTTTGTCACTTTCCTTTAAGGATTTAATAACCGAATCCATATGATTAAAGCCCTTTAATGCGTCTGAAATTCCTGTTGTGGGTAATCCATAAAATCTATCTTTAATTGATGACATAGTAGGCAATCCTCTGAAAATCAAATTATTAATCTACTTATAGTGTTTATTGGTTTAAGATATGAATAACTAGAGAATTATTTTGAAAGAAATATAAATACACATAGTTGATTTTAGATATCAAGTTAGGTTTCGTATCTAAACAAGAATATAGTGGTAACATATACCTTGTTTAAAAAATTTTAAAAGACATATTTTTCATGAAACACTCACATGAAACAAAATTTTCTGAGGTATTTTTCTAAGGAGAAAAAATGACAACAACGATAACGTATATGAAAGAATGGCAGAAGGCTTTGCAAAATGAGATACGTCATTTAAAAAAATATGGTGGAAATCGGTTCATTATCACAAATGGCAGACTTTTATCAAACGACGGTCCTTTTAGTTATTATTTTGATACGGCGATCCCTTTGCGGATTTCGGTGGGATCCACGATTAAACTGGAATGGGGCAGGGTAAAAAGCAGTGGACGAGTCCTTTCTTCCGAGGGAAAAGGGGTTATTCTCTCATTAGAGAAAACCCTAGGGGATCTCGTACAGGAAGCATATTTATTGCATGATCCATGGGAATTGCTTGAACAGCTAATCGAGCGGTTTGACGAGATCAAAAAAAGTAAACGAAAGCGATTAAGGGTTAAAAGGTTGATGGATCCTTCAATGGAAGCAAAACATCCTGTTGAAAAGATCAAGAGTAATGTCCATGAACTTGTTTTACGGTCCAAATACAATCCAGTTACCTTCGTCTGGGGTCCACCGGGAACAGGTAAAACATATACATTGGCCAGGGTAGCGGCTAATAAATATGTTCAAGAAAAGCGAGTGTTGATTCTGTCACATAGCAATCAGGCTGTCGATGTTCTGTTGGGGGAAATGGCTGCTTTCGTCAAAAAGAAAGAGAGATTTTGTGAAGGAGATATTCTTCGCTATGGATCGAATACAGGCAAAGCGCTTGCTGCCCATAATGGAATCACAACAAACCAGCTCATTGAAAGTCAGGATCCCATGCTTGCGGTAAACAAGGATAAACTAATAGAAGAAAGGCGCCATTTAAAGCAAGACTTGGCTCGTTCTTTTAGTAAGAGAGATTCAAACGATCTATTGGAGATTGAAAGTAAGCTTGCAAGATTGCTGGAAAAAGTCCGGCAGAAAGAAATTCAGTTTTTGAAAGAAGCGTATGTCGTGGGAACGACACTTGCAAAGGCAGCGACTGATAGAACTGTTTATGAAAAGGATTATGACGTGGTCATCCTCGATGAAGCAAGTATGGCTTATGTTCCCCAGGCCGCTTTTGCAGCTTCTTTAGGTAAAAGGGTCATTATTTGCGGGGATTTCAAACAATTGCCCCCGATTGCTTCAAGCTGGGATCCACTTGTTGTCAAATGGCTGAAAGAGGATGTGTTTCATCTGTCAAGAGTTGTTGACTCATTGAGCAAAGGCGAACTGCACCCCCATCTCTTTTTATTAAGGGAACAGCGGAGAATGCATCCTGATATTTCAGCCTTCACGAATCAGTACATTTACCATTCCCTTGTAGGTGATCATGAAAGTGTTTTTAAGAGCAGAAACAGGATCGTTAAACAAGCTCCGTTCCCAGGAAGAGCAGCCGTCCTTTTGGATACGAGTTTCACAGGTCTGCACTGTGTAAACGATCGAGTATCGAATTCGAGATTTAATCTATGGCAGTTGTTGTTCTCTTTTCAATTGATTCATGAATCATACCTTGGCGGTGCCAAATCGATTGGATATGTGACACCATATCGCGCTCAGGCAAATTTAATGGAGTTGTTGCTAGAAGACTTATATGAGAAAGAGCGACATGAAGCAGATATTATCGCCGCTACCGTTCACAGGTTCCAAGGAAGTGAGCGGACTGTGATGATTTTTGATACGGTAGACAGTGGACCGCAAAATCGTGCCGGTATGCTATTGACTGGCAAGGATAGCGAACGGTTGATTAATGTAGCGATTACAAGAACAAAAGGGAAGTTTCTTCATGTCAGCAATCAGAATTTTATTCAGAAACATGTTTACCAGGGGAAAATGCTAAGACAGCTCGTCGACCACCAAGTAAGGAATAATCAAAGAATCACAACAAAAGAAATTGGATCGTGGATTCGGAAGCAACACGAAAGATTACAGTGGGTACATGCACGGAAATTAGAGCCTATTTTTCAAGATATTGAATCCGCACGATCCTCTGTTTTAGTTTCTTTACCAGAGGATACGGTTTTATCTGGAGAATGGAAAGACAAGCTGTTGAATAGAGAAAAATGTGTAAAATTGACAGTTGTTTCGGGCCAAGAGTGGGGTGAGTTACATACAAATGAATGGATTCAGGAGAGTTTTCCTTTTCCGTTTGTGATGATTGACACTCAACTTTTCTGGCTAGGTCTGCCGCTAGAGGGGGTAAGAGAAGTACAGCCTCCATTCGTTGCCGCTAGACTGGATTCCAGAAAGATGTGCGAATACATTTTAGGGCAGTTTTAGATATTTGGCTATGTTAATGATTCATGTTGAAAATTTGCCTTTGGTGTATGTGGCCATGTGTTTGATTTCATGGAATAACTTAATGGATACGTATACCAAAGGAATTTAAAGGATCAACAATATTGTTTAACAAAGCCGATTATTTTTAAAGAATTCTCAAAAGGATTTCCCTTCCTCAAGCCTGTGTAGGGTGTAGCTAAGGTGATAGGGGATTGCGTTTCTTTTCAGCCCGTAGGAGAAATGATTTTAAATTAATATTTATGAAGAACTTTTCATTAATAAAAAAGGCTATCATTTTATAGATGGGACTGTCCCATAAGGTGTTTGACATCCGCAAAATTGCATTCATCTAGAATTATGTTCAATCTATTGATACTAGATATTATATTGTGGTGTCTGACACCTTTGTATTTGGGACAGCTCCATATTGTATCTTTTGTGAATTATTTTATTTTCTGCGTTTTTTTATGGTGTTATTGACTAAGTTTTGTGTTGCATCTTGAGTTGAGTCAGCATAATTTTCAACGGCATTTTGAACATAATTGGTTGCCGATTGGTTTATATTTTTAAAGATTTTCGTTTTGTCTTCATAAGAACCGTTATAAGTTTGCATTTTATCTGACATGATTGATCCCTCCATAGATGTATTCAACATTATCTTATGATGATGTCGGAAAAATATACTGTAGTTAGGACCATTTAAGCATAAAAAGGTGCTGTGGGTCTATGCTAGTGTATAGTGGTAAATAAGTTAAGCAACTTATTAACTAAAATTGGAAGAATTGTAATTGGTGAAGTCGATCCTGATTTTGCTCTGTTTTATGAGGATAAGGTAGAAAAGGAAGTAGTTTAATTTAGGAAGCATCTTTTATTTGGAATTAATTAAAAGATGCTTCCTATTAGACTTTAATCATATTCTGTACTGTAGTTGAGGTTCAAGAGTTGAAATCTCGGGTTAGTTCCCATAAATATCAAGTTAAGATAAATTGTTGGTTTATTTTATTATTTTTATTGTATCCTTCCATAGATAAATGGAAGGGTTTTTTTGCGATTAATTTTGTTGGAACAGATGAATAGACATAGAGTGTATCGTATCAATAGAACTGACGGTACTATAGGTAACAGCGGAATTATAATTAAAAATCAAAAAAGCAAGCATCTAGACTAGGAGGTTTGTTTTTTAGCTTCTTTAAAAACTCTCTTATTATTATTTCATTATCCTAATATTTTATTATTCATGATTACAAAACTATTTATCAGAAAATTCGAATTTAAGTGCAACTTCTTTAATATAGTAAATGTAAACAGGCTTAAAAGGGAGTTTGTAACAACGGAAGGCGTCTTCATTTAAGGTTAAAAGAAAGATGCTTTGTTTTTCTCAATAGATCATAAAACAGCGACATCCATCTTTGTGACCTAAGGGGTACAAATTTTCTAGCTAGATAAGCAAGAATAACCTTTTTAGTTAGAAAATGCTCTAGCGCGAGGCGCCTTGCGTTTTTCTTATGATAAGGAGGGGTTACATGCTACATATTGTGGCTTGTATTAAGCAAGTACCTGACACGAAAATTATTAAGATGAATCCAAAAACAAACACAATGGATCGTCGGACAGCACCTGCCATATTAAATCCTTATGATGCCCATGCTGTAGAAGAGGCCGTACGTCTAAGAAAAAGATATGGAGGGACTGTATCCGTCTTAACGATGGGTCCACCACCTGCTGTTAAAGCGATTAAAAAGTGTATTGAAATTGGTGCTGATGAGGGGTATTTGATCACAGATCGTCGGTTTGCAGGAGCAGACACATTAGCAACCAGTTACGCTCTTACGAAAGCACTGGATAAAATTTCAAAAATTAAGCCTGTTGATCTGATCATTTGCGGGAAAATGTCTATTGATGGAGATACGGGACAAGTCGGTCCTGGGATTGCGAGACGGCTCGATATTCCACCACTTACTTCGGTGAATAAAGTAGTTGAAATCAATCAAGACGAAGGATATGCGATTATCCATCGCAAGTTAGAGGACGGGTATGAAGTGATTCAATCCACTCTACCTTGTTTACTTTCAGTTGAAAAAACGATCAATGAAGTACCTTATTCTCCATTCCCAAACATGTTAAAAGCAGCAAAATATCAACCACAGATATGGTCTGTTGATGATTTAGAGGATGTAGATATTAAGCAACTTGGTTTGAAGGGATCCCCAACGATTGTCTCCAAAGTATGGGCCCCACCTAAACCAGAAGGAGGAACAATGATGGAAGGTGATCCAAAGGAACAAGTGGAACAATTACTTTCTGTCTTACTTGAAAAGAAAGAATTGTTTCGTGTCAAGGGGGGATTTTAATGGATTTCCAAGATTATAAAGGTATTTGGGTATTTATTGAAGAAAAGGATGGAATCATTCCTCCAGTATCTCTTGAACTATTAGGAGCTGGAAGAAAACTCGCAGACAAACGCGGAGTTGAATTGGCTGGTATTTTAATAGGAGAAAATATCAAGTACTTGGCAAAGACCGTGTTTGAGTATGGCGCAGATACGATCTATGTATATAATCAACCTATTTTCAAATATTATCGAACGGAATCTTTTATGAAGGCACTTCTCCAATGCGCGAATAAATATAAACCTGAAATTATCTTATTTGGAGCTACATCCACTGGAAAAGATTTAGCTAGTGCGGTTGCCACAGATCTACCGACAGGATTAACAGCAGATACGACGGAATTAGATGTAGACGAAGAGACCGGTTTATTATTAGCGAGCAGACCAGCGTTCGGTGGGAATATTATGGCGACGATTTTATGTAAAAAGTATCGACCACAAATGGCGACGGTGCGTGCAAAAGTGATGAAAGCGCTAACCCCTCAACCGGGTAAAACAGGTAAAGTTGTGGAGGAGACGATTTTCTTAAAAGAAGAAGATATCCGTACGAAAGTATTGGAGATTGTCCAAGAAACGACAAAGAAAGTACGGATTGATGAAGCAGATATCATTGTAGCTGGTGGGAAAGGATTAGAAAGTAGTGATGGCTTTCAGCTGATACATCAATTAGCAGATGTGCTTGGTGGAGCCGTTGGTGCTAGTCGTGACGTGGTGGAAGCAGGGTGGATTGACCATCCTCATCAAGTAGGTCAAACAGGTGTGACGGTAACACCCAAAATTTATTTTGCCATTGGGATTTCTGGAGCGATTCAACATTTAGTAGGAATGAAGAATTCTAGTTTAATCATAGCCATTAATAAAGACAGTGAAGCACCCATTTTTGATGCCTGTCATTATGGAATTGTGGGGGATGCCTTTGAAATTGTTCCTTTATTAATTGAACAGTTTAAAAGTGCTTTAAAGAGAGAGGGGGTAAGTCATGTCAGAGAAGTTTGATTGTATTGTTGTAGGGGCAGGTCCAGCCGGGATTTCCTGTGCACATGAACTAGCAAAAGGCGGTGCACACGTACTACTTCTTGAAAGGGGGGAATATCCAGGTTCGAAAAATGTGATGGGGGGTGTTCTTTATCGCAAAATGATGGAAGATATTGTACCAGATTTTTACAAAGAGGCTCCCCTAGAGCGTCCCATCGTTGAACAAAGATTTATGATGATGGATAAGGAGTCTGCTGTAACCTTTGGTTATAAAGGAATGGAGTGGGGCCAAGAGCCTTACAATAACTTTACTGTGTTAAGAGCAAAGTTTGATCAATGGTTTGCGGATAAGGCGGTGGAAAAAGGCGCGATATTAGTAAATGAAACGGTCGTTTTAGAATGTATTATAGAAAATGGAAAGATTGTCGGTGTCAGAACAGACCGTCCAGGAGGTGAGGTTTATGCAGATGTTGTCGTTTTAGCCGATGGTGTAAACTCTCTTTTGGCTCAATCACTCGGTTTTCATAAAGAATATAGACCAGATGAAGTAGCTTTAGCCACAATGGAAGTGCTAAAGCTTGATAAAAAAATCATTGAAGACCGGTTTAATTTAGAAGAAAATCAGGGGTGCACCATTGAATTGTTTGGTGATGCAACAAAAGGTATTCTAGGTACAGGGTTTCTTTATACGAATAAAGATTCCTTAAGTATTGGTGTTGGTACCCTGCTTTCAGGCTTAATCAAACATAAAATTAAGCCCTATGAATTACTTGAATATGTCAAAAAACATCCGATGATCCGCCCCTATATTCAAGGGAGCGAGTCACAAGAATATTTAGCCCACCTAATTCCTGAGGGAGGCTATAAATCAATGGGGAAAATTGTCGGGAACGGAGTTATCGTGATAGGGGATGCTTCGCAATTAGTCAATGCGATTCACCGAGAGGGCTCTAATTTGGCGATGACTTCTGGAAGATTAGCAGCGGAGACGGTCCTTTTAGCGAAGGAAGCAGGAGACTTTTCTGAAAGTATGCTAGACCATTATCGTGTTAAGTTAATGAATGGGTTTGTCGGTCAAGATATGAAAAAATACAAGGATTCTACCCATCACTTTGATAAATTCCCACAATATTTTGATGAATATATTCCCATGATGAACAAAGCGGCCAGTCAAATGTTTACCGTTGATGGAACGTCCAAATGGCAGAAACAAAAGAAAATATGGAGTGAACTAGGTTCAGCTAAAGAAAAAATGAAACTTGCGAAAGATATGTATCGAGCTTGGAAGGTGATGAAATAATGAGTGAACAGCAAAAGGGTCAGTCTATCGAAGAAAAGCAATATCTTGTTCGCTTCAACGCAGATACAAAATCACATCTTCATGTAAAAGATGAGGATATTTGCCTAACCAAATGCCCTGATAAAATTTGTACGATCTTTTGTCCAGCAGAGATTTATAAATGGGAAGACATACGGATGCATGTTGGGTATGAAGGCTGTCATGAGTGTGGGAGCTGCCGCATTGGCTGCCCACATCAAAATATAAAATGGGAGTATCCGAAGGGTGGCCACGGGATTGTTTTCAGGTTAGGTTAATAGGCAACAGGAGGGGCGGTTCTTATACTTTTCTCGAGTAGAAGAAGTATAAGAGTCGTCTCTTTCCTAAAATCACAACTTCCTTACAGCATTCTCACTATGTTCAAATGAACATGGTAGATATATAGTGAATGTTGTCCCTTTTCCTATTTGACTATTTACGGTAATTGTACCATTCTTTCTATTTCTTCTAATGCAATTCCAATATATCTTTGCTTTTGGAAGTCACTTTCACTTTCCTTTAAAAGCTGCATGAATCCTTTTGCACCAGTTAAACCATTTCTAATTTCATGTGAGAATGAATAAATTAGGAAATAAAGAATGATCCTGATTAGGACGAATGGAAGGGGAGCTTACGTTTGTTTTCGTGTTCAACGGGTAGCGTTATTTAAATAGTGAGACGATCTTTTCCTTTTGATCATTTGTGCAGGTTGGTTGAAAAAGTGAATAAAGATAAAGATAAAGTGAACTCTATCTATAAAAGACGGATAAAAGAGGAGAGTAATCGTGAAGCCATATGAAATCAATCACATGATTATTGATGATGAATTTGACGGTGAAGAATACGTAACAGCTGACTTTACTCACCAAAATGAAGAATATAGCATTACTTTTAAAAAAGCAGACCTTGAGATCATGAATACCTGGGTGTTTAAAGATGGTACGTCTCTTCCAGCAAATTTATCTGATAATATGATTGAATCAATAAGAGAAGATGTTAAAAAGAGAATCTAGTCATATGTACTTGTTCTTATTTTATTGTTGTTAATAAAAGAAAAAGACAAGACTGTTTTAAAATAGGACAGCCTTGTTTTCTATGTGAAACGATTAAACGCCCTAAAAGTGTGCCGATAATAAAAGTACTAGCAACTAAACCAGCTATACTTGTAGATGCACCAAATGCATCGACAGCATGTCCAGCAATCGTCACCATTAATAATTACGTGCAAGGAAAGTATATGAAGAACTACATCGCCACGTAAGTGACCAAGGCGTAAGAGAAATGTTTGACTTTTTAATTCAACGAGAAGAGGCTCACTAATACAGATGGTGTTCTCATTCAATAGATGAGAATACCCCTTCCTCAAAGAATGAGCAGAATATAGTTCAATGAGGAAGAGGGGTAGTTCAATTTTTAAAGGGATACTCGATCAGAATTCCATGTTTTTTTATTCGTCTTTTTTGCTGTTTCTTGAACAATAATGACTGATGCGATAACCATTAATATTCCAAAGTATTGCCATACATTTAATGTTTCTTGGAAAACGAAGAAACCGACTAAGGATGCCACTACGGGTTCGATTGTAGCGATGATAGAAGCTCGACTTGATTCGATTGTATTTAATCCTTTTGTGTAAAAAATGAACGGTAGCATGGTGGAGAGAAAGCCAAGACCTATTATGTAAATCCATACTTTTATATTTGAAAAGAAAGGGGCCACGACCCACAATCCACTAAAAGGAGTGACAGCGATTGCTGCAAACAAAAACGTATAGACTGTAACTGTTAAAGAGTGATACTTTCTAAGCGCGAATGTTCCAAATATACTGTAAAATGCATAAAAAAGACCTGACCCAAGTCCAAGAATGAACCCATATAAGGAGATGGATTCATTTGTATTCGGCAGGATGCCAATCACAAATGAGCAACCAATAAATGTTATAATTAGGGCTAAAACCTTTCGTGTAGTGAGTAATTCTTTGAAAATAAGTCTTGATAAAATCGTGACAAATGTAGGTGCTGTATAAAGAAGAATAGATGCAATGGAAATGGACGTTTCTTCAATTGCACTAAACAAACACCAATTAAATAAAACAATACTAAAAATTCCAGTTCCGATAAAATATTTACTATCGGATACTTTAATCTTTAAAAGTTGGCGATTTTTTAAAAGGACATAAAAAACTAAAAAGAAAGTGGCGGATAAAGCACGAATTGCCACAACCTGTATCGGTGAAAAGCCCATTTCATAAAGGTATGTAACAAATACGCCAATAATTCCCCATAACGATGCCCCTACACCAATCAATAGCCATGCAAATTTGTTATCCATTGATCTTCTCTTCCCCCTTTCAGTTACACAGACTATATACTACCAAATTTTTGGTTTCTTGAATATAATCTTGACTAAAAGCAAATGACATATTTTTCATCTTGAACAGGGGACTTTCGTTCGATTATAAGTCAATGAAAATAGTAAGGAACTAAAGGAAAAAGGCGAATCGATTATATTTCTCGCAAATGGAGGCATGGAGATCGGCTTTTGGATTTGAGATAGGGGTAAACCATGTTCAAATGCTTGATACATATATGAAAGATGATCAAATGTCAGAATCGCTCATTTTAGAAGCGATTGAAAGAGTAAAACAAGCGGTAAAACCTGGATTGAATTATTTGTGGAAAATCCTCTCTAATGGGGCAAGTTTAGGGATTCAAAGTATAGGATTTAGTGGAGCACGAAAAGAAACGTGTCCAAGGCAGTCGGTCTGTTCATCCCAACTGCCAAGTGTTTCAAGGAAGAGATATTCCAAAAGGATTTCCTTTACATTTCAACCGAATAGTAATAGAATTTCTATATACATAAAAATACTAGGTAGGTGAAGAAATGTTTAATCGTGAATTGGTAAAAGGAAGTACATCCCTTTTGTTGCTTCAGCTGTTAAAGGAGCGGGATATGTATGGATACGAGCTTGTAAAAGAATTGGAGAAACGTAGCAGTAATGAGTTCTCTGTCAAGGAAGGCACACTGTATCCGGCACTTCATAAACTTGAAAAGCAAGAATATATTGAATGCTATTGGCAGGAACAGGAAAAAGGGCCGGCTCGGAAGTATTATCGTATAACAGAGGCAGGCAGAGAGATGCTTCTGGAAAAAACCCGTGAATGGAACCACTTTGTTTCAGTAATGAACAAGTTAATGGGGAGAAAAAAACATGGAACGGCTGAAGAATGAGTTTTTAACAGAGCTTGCACAGCTTCTCGGAAATCATGAGGAGAGAGAGTCCATATTAACAGAATATGATGCTCATCTTGATGAACTCCTTATAAGTCTCTACAAGTTGGAGGATGCAGATAAGGTACGGGATCAAATCTATTCTAGGTTCGGAACGCCTGAAGAGATTGCCGCAATGTGGAAAGAAGAGCTTTCCGTTACTCCTAGCAGTATGAAATGGCTCTTTATCGCCGTTAACATTCTTTTTTTTGCCGTGGGGGTCGCTCTTACTCTAGCACATAATCTGCTTGATTGGAGCTGGATGACGAACTTATGGTTTCAGCTGACTTCCTTTCCAATCATCATTGCGCTGATTTACATGTTTTTTTGGGCAGTGCTTGGCTATGAAATAGGCAAGGGCTTTGGACATAAAGGGAAGAAGCTAATGAAAAGGACTTTCTTCTGGGCATTAATACCGAATTTAACACTGATGGTTTTAACCGTTTTTCGGATTATTCCTCATGAATGGTTTAATCCGTTGTTACAAGAAACCTTTATTGGAATCTGCATTCTATTCACGCTTCTTTTATACCCTATTTGCCTGATTAGCTACAATTGGGGAAAAAAAGCTTCTGTGTGAGCTTTTTTTTGACTAACTACATAGAGATTCTATATACAAAGAAAAACTAGATGATATGGAGGAAAGGAAAATGGAATTGAAAATAAACAAGGTGGATTGGATCTTTTTACTGTTGTGCTTATTCGTAGGGATTGGTGCAGAAGAAGCGTTCTTTAGGGATGGGATCGGGATCTCCTATTTAGCTTTTATCGCTGTTTTTTATACTCTGTTTTTCTGGAGGTTTCGCTCGTTTTCATTCTCGCATCAGCGGTTTGGCTATCTTATTTTGATCGCAATATGGTTATTAGCAGCAGGCTATTACTTGTATGACACTACACTTTTTTATACATTGAATATCCTTGTCATCCCGGCACTCGTCATCTTTCATCTAGCCTTGATTACGTCACCGAAAAAAATGCAGTGGAATAATCTGTTCTTTCTCTTCTACACCGTACTTCGTTTTGTCAGCGGAATTCGGTATAGTGCTATTTTTACAAAATATCTTTCCGGATTATTAAAGCGAAGTAGCAATGAAAAGCATTATGTTATTTGGAAAAAGATTCTGATTGGCCTTGCGATCTCAGTACCACTTTTGTTTATCGTCCTTAATTTGTTGATTGAAGCTGATGCTCAATTTGAAAGGCTTATAAGTACTTTTCCTGATTTGCTAAGCTTTAGGGCAGACGATATCCTTCGTTTGGTTATCATTCTCATTTATACATTCTGTTTCTTTGGATATATGCAGGTTCTTTTGCAAAAAAATATTCAGGTTGTCCAGAAGAAAGGAACAATTAAGTCCATGACAATGGATGGAATCATTACCTTGACCGTGCTGTTGCTCTTGGATTTGGTATATGTATTATTCGTTGCCGTCCAATTCAAGTACTTCTTTAGCGGTACGCTTGATGATGGCTATACTTATGCGGAATATGCCCGCCGCGGTTTTTTTGAATTACTATTTGTTACCCTGATTAACCTGACTGTAACAACCGTTGTGATTCATTTTACGAAAGGTATCCAAAGCGTTTTGAAACAAACAATCCGATTGGCCTTGACTGTTCTAGTCTTATCAAGTGGAGTTCTTCTTATATCAGCTTTCATGCGAATGACCTTGTATGAGGATGCGTATGGCTTCACTTTCACACGGATTCTGGTGCATTCCTTCATGATTTTCTTGATGGTTATCTTTGCTTATACTCTTGTTAAAATCTGGCTTGAGAAGCTTTCCTTGTTCCATTTTTATTTCATTGCATCGCTTATTTATTATGCTGGCATCAATGTCGTAAATATCGACAGGGTCGTGGTTGATCGTAACATTGCCCGCTTTGAGGCAACAGAAAAAATCGATATCCACTATTTAAACAGCCTATCATCCACTGGGATCCTTGGGCTAATTGAGCTTTATGAAAAAGAACCTAATGTTCCGGGATTGAAAGATTTACTGCAACAGCGTCAAGCAGAGAGCGCGTATCTAAAAAGCAGCTCATGGCAGTCACACAATGTTGCAAGGGACCAAGCTTATGAAAAGTTGAGAGTATTAGATTTATAAAAAGGGATAACTGCTATGAGATTAAGTCAGTTGCATATGCACTAACTTTGATGCTATCGCTGTTGCCAATGAACGAACTTGGCAGTATCAACATTTACTAGACTTGGATAAGACTGTTTAGTTTTTACAAAAAGATACGAGCTTTACTAAGCTCGTATCTTTTTGCGTGTTTTCTTCCGTTTCCTTTGTTGGAACAACCTTTTCTTGTGATTCTTTAGGATCATTTTCTGTTGATATTTGGTGTAAGAATCCAATTTTTTAGAGGGATATCACGTATAAACTGATGTACAGTATGAAACAGTCAAGTATAAGCTGGTGGAAATAATTAGTTTACAATTGGATGCTTCTTTTATTTTGATATAAACATATATGGAAAATGCTTTTTTTAACAAATATTATTTCCGTATGGTAAAATAATCCCATGAAAAGAATTGTTTTATAGAGGGAAATATGGGTAAATAATAACATGTTTCCAATATGGAAACAGAACGGCAAGGGTTTTAATTTACATGGGTCTTTGTATTTAAAAATTGAAAGAATGAGGATGGTACATTCAATGAATAAATCCGAATTGAGTGAACGAATATCCTTGCTATTAGACAAGTATCGTGATGATCTGTTTTTTGGAGAGGAAATTCAACTGTTGCAACAAAGAATCCATAATGTCGAAAGCAGTATCGTCGTTGTGGGGCAGTTTAGTGTTGGAAAGTCGGAACTTCTTAATGCTTTATTAGGTGAAAAACTTTTAGCTGCTAGAAGAATTGAATCAACGAAAGTTACAACTCGGATCCACAAGTGTGTTACAGAAGAACAAAGAAAAATTATACTACATTACAAAAATGGCGAAACGAAAGAACTTTCTATTAAAGATATTGATATTTTAGATCAGTATACAACTTTCCAGGGGAGCGCGGAAACTGAGGTGCTTCTTTCTGTTGATGTTTATTGGCCACTAAAGTTTCTCAACCATGAGCTTCTTCTAGTCGATACGCCAGGGGCGAATTCTTTGACTGAATCGGCATTTGCAGTAACAGAAAAAGAACTTGAAAAAGCATCATCTGTGCTCTATTTATTTAATGGACAAAAAGGTGTGGACCAGACCGATTTAGCTTTACTGATGGATTTAATGAAACGCAGAAAAAAAGTTTTTATCGTGGCAACTCATATTGATGGATTAACGAACGAAGAATTAACATCTGTTATAAACAGTGTGCAGGATAAGTTTGCTCAAAATATGGACGGATTGGAATCGGTGGAAATTCACCCTGTTTCCTCAACGGAAGCGCTTCAGGCTAGACAGCAAGGGAACCACTCTTTATTAGAACAATCTAATATCCAAGAGCTAGAACAGGCGTTAATAAGCTATATGGGAAATCAAGAATATCTAGCTTCAGATCTAGAATCGATTCACTATGATTTAGAAATGCTTGAAGCATCGATTTTGGAATCAGAAGAGGAAGAGCGAGAGGAACATGATGAAAGAGAGCGTCAGAGAGAGCTGCGCATTCAGCGGCTACAGCTGTTAACGAAACGCGAATATGATCTTGTAAGAGAGTATGGCTTTGACTTGCTCGTTTACCGTGACAAAAGAATTTTACAGTTTTTAGAACGATGGAAAGAGAAAATTGATAAGAATAATAAAGGATATAAAAAAGAAATTGCACTATCCTTTCGCAGGTTTCGGAAAAATATTATTCAAGAAATGCGTGTTACGACTTTTTCTATTGATAATTTAAAAAAAGAATACCTTCAGCATAACGAAAAAATGAATGATCGATATAAAGGGATAATCGACGAATTTGAAAAGTTGATTGTCTTATTACACCAGTATGTGAAAAGGATTATTCAGGAAGAGGATGCCTTATTTATTGACAATTTAGAAGCAAATAAGCAAAATATCCAGCTAAACTGGCCAACATTCAAGCAACAGATTAAACAGATGGTGTTGAATGAGCGTAGCATTGAATATGAGAAAGAACTATTCATTGATTATGAACAAGATCGAAAAGAACTTAAGGGTAGTTATTCTAAAAAACAACAAAAGCTCGAGCAAATCAAAATAAAACAAGTCAGGGCAGAGCAAGAAAATGCGGAATCATTACAGTCCCTTAAAGAGAGTCATGATAGAAGAATGAAAGGTTTTGGCAACATGCCTGACCCTATTAAAGAAACAAAAACGAAGGGAGTACTTTGGTGGAAAAAGGAAGAAGTGGTTGGTTATGATTATTCACCACAAAAGCAATGGAAAGCTGAACTTCAAAGGGTCCAAAAAGATTATAAAAAAACGGTTGATAATAGATTAAGTGATTTTGAGAATTTATCTTCTGAGCTGAAAATGAATGAAAAAAAGCTCATGTCGGATCTCAATCATTTAACATCAGAAATAGAAGAATTAACTAGTAAATTAGTTGACGAATTATTCGAATCTATAGAAGATCAGAAGAAGGTTGCACAAAGCTTTTATAAGCAAGTGGAGGATGAAATCGTCGCATTGTGGAAAGTTCAAGAAAGAAATGCAATTGAGCAATTTAATCATCATACCGATAATGTCCGCAAGCAATTTATTCGTTTTGTTGAGGGAGCTTTACAAACAGAACTTCAATTAATTAAATAGTGAAGGAAGGAACAATATGAATATACGTGAACAATGGAATGAACAAGCAGTCAATGTCGAGCGCAGTTTTGAACAAGCATTGACTATTGCAAGAGAGGCTAAGGACTGTTTTGCTGATTATTTAGTGATAGACGAAGAACAGAAAGTATTGAATACACAATGGTCTAACTGGAAAAATAATCGTTTTGAGATTGTTGTTGTCGGAGAGTTTTCAACTGGAAAATCAACGTTTATCAATGCCCTGCTACGTAAAAATGTTTTACCAAGCAAAGTCACACCAACAACAGCAACGATCAATTTTATTCGTCACATTGAACAAGGGGATGGAAAGGAGAAAGCTATAATTACCTTTGTTGATGGTAACAAATTAGAATCTTCTTTCGATCAACTTGAAGAATATGTGACGGAAATGAGCAAAGAACATAATGTGGTCGAGGAAATCTCCTATGTTGAGCTTTTTGTTGATTCTCCCTATTTAAAAGAGGGAGTCGTGATTGTTGACACCCCAGGATTACAAGCGTTGCACCCAGAACATGAAAGAATTACAAAGAATCAAATCAAGAAATCGAATGCTAGTATTCTTTTATTTAATATGGAGCAACCTGGAAAACGTTCAGAATTTATGTTTTTAAAAGATTTGTCGGATTCGATTGAACGAATTTTCTTTGTTGGTAATCGAATGGATGGTGTACCTGAGAATGAAATTTCAGACGTAATCCATGCGTTAGAATCAGCGCTGAAAGAAAATGAATATCAACCAATTTCTACAGATCAGGCAAAAGTGTTCCCGATAAGTGCACTACAAGCTTTGAAAGCTAGAGATGAAGATGTTCAGACCAAACATTGGAATGATTTATCCAATGAGCAGTTAATCGAGGCATCTCAGTTTATGGAATTTGAACAACGCTTAGAGGATTATTTATTTAATGGTGAAAAAACAAAGGACTTGATTCACGCGCCCTATCAAGCATTGCAATATTTTTACCAACAACTTGAGGCGAAAATTAATGAAATTGAAGTATTGATTTCTGGTGAAATTAGTGTAGAAGAACTTAAGAAAGAAAAAGAACGATTGACAGAAGAAGTTGAGCTAAGAAAATTACAGTTGCAAGACCAAGAACGTAATTTGAAAAATTTATTTCAGGATGTTTTATACGAGCATGAAAAATCCTTTAATGCACGGAAAGATCACGTGATGCAGCATATGGTAGACCAAATTAATGAAATTGAATTTATCGATGATTTAGAAGATGAAGTATCTAATGTCATGCTGCAACTGAATAAAGATTTTCAGCAGCGTGTAGATCAAGGAATTAGAGATTTATCGAATCAATTAGAGATGAAAATGAGAAGGGAAATTGATGGTTTTGAATTATCGATTGAAGAATATTCGAAAGATAATATTCAAACGTTAACCGATAAAGACATTAAAGTTTCGACAAAGATTAACGCAAGCAAGTCACAGGCTAGTTTTGAAATAAAGGAAGAGAAATTTGCTGAAGAAGCTGTAGCTCTCGAAGAACAAAGGAAATTATTGCAGGATAAACAGGAGCAGGAACAGCAATTAGATCGTTTGAAAAGACGTCAGGATTTAATAAAAAATAGTCATCAACGTGAAGAAAGCTTTGTAGACATGTTGCTACAAAGTACGGATGCTATAAAAAAAGAATATGGTGTAATCAAAGAAAGAAGGTTTTGGTTTGATAAAAAAGGTATGGTCGATGTTAAAAATGAGGACTATGAAAAGCTTATAAAAGAAAAAAGAGAATTAATGAAAAAAGCGATCAATGAAGAGAATAACCTTTATGCTGAAAGAAGCCAAATTGATCGAAATCTAGCCCTTAACGATTTAGAATTTGATTCACTCCAGGATTATTATGAAGCAAAGCGACAACTTCAAAAAAGAAGAGAAGCAGAAAGACTGGAGAGATTTCGTGAAAGGACGAAATTAGAAGAACGACAACTGAAAAGAGAACAGAAGAAAGTAATTCGTGAAATTGAAAATGTTTTTGAAAGCCTTCGTCGTGAATATCGCTCCTTATTAAGAAGTCTTGATGCATTGAAATTAGCGCAACAAGGGATTGAAAGCTATATTCAAGAAAAAGATGTTGAATTGAATGTTAAGTTAAAAGACCTTGAGTCTAAGGGGAAATTACTGGATGAAAATGCGCAAAAGCAAGAAAGTTATAGGGTAAATGCAGAAACGATTTATGCAAAAGTCGGAAAAGAAAATGAATCCATTACGAACTTTTTATTGGAATGCTATTAAGCTGGGGGAATGATCATGGAGGAATTACGAGTCAGTTTAGACAAAATAAAATTATCATCTGATGAGCAAGGGATTGTAGAGAAACTAATCGCACAGTCAGAATTAGAACAGGTTGTCATTGGATTATTTGGTTCCTTTAGTGTCGGGAAATCCGAACTATTGAATAAAATGATTGGACGAGAAGGGTTACTGCCAACCCATACGAATGAAACGACCGCTATTGTTACTTCAATTACCTATGGGGATGAAGACAAGATTGAATTAATTTACAGTGACGGACGTGTGACGACTACTTCAAGAGAGAATTTGCATGCGTTGGTTGCTGGAGAAAATGTCGCTGAAATTGAAAAAATTGCGATTGCACTATTGGAACCGGAATGGTTAAAGCAAGTTGAATTCATTGATACACCAGGAAGAAATACAAAATTCACTGCCCATGTTGAGGCGTCAAAGCAAGCAATTATTGATGCGGATGTGGCTGTATATGTCTTGCCATGGCAAGGTTTAACTGCAGAGGATATTGTTTATCTAAAGGATTTAATGATTTATCAGCCAAACTTGTATTTTATTTTAAATAAGGTTGATCGAATTGAGGAGGGACAAGGACAAACGATTGAAGAGGTTCGCTTAAATGTGGAAAAAGAGTTAACTGACCAATTAGGAAAGGGATTTCCTGTTTATGCTATATCTGCGAAAACAGGCTTTAATTTATCTGTTTTTCAAGATGAATTTATTCCGCAAGTAACAGCCAATATTAAGCAATTCAAGCAGCAACGCTTCACACATGCAATCGAGGAATTAATCACAAGGCATGCACGTTCAATTGAACATGAAATCAACCTGTTAGAACTTGCGAACTCACAGGATAGACAAGCATTTCAGGATCAAAAGCGAAAAGTTGAAGTGGAACAAACGAAACTGAATGGTCATGTGAGTAAGGAATTAGCTATTTTAAATGAAATGCTCGCAGGTGTACAAACAGATACTAGTAGTTTTATAGAAGCGACGTTACGTCAAACAATGCAACAAATTAAGCCAAAGTTGCTTGCTAAATATGCACAGAGGCATGAGTCGGAAGCATTAAATACGATCGTTGAAAGTAACTTATTAACGGCTAGAAACAAAATCTATCAACGGTTTGAGGCGAAAATTGATGAAGCCATAATGGATAAAAAGCATTACAAACTATCAGAATTAGAGAGTTCGGGTGCGAACATCGAATTCCAAGAGCCTAGCTTCGAAGATTTACAGGAAAGATATCAAGAAAGGTTGCAGGAACTTGCGGAGCAATATGATAGTAAGAAGAATCGACTGGAACAGGTGTTAAACGATCCAAATGAAAATGTTCTGGATACAGAAATTGAGGAATTACAACAAGCAATGGTTCAATTAGAAGAACAGATGCGTGAAGAATATGTACCAGAGTATATTGTCGATGAAAACTTTGATCCGAATAAATCGACAAAGATCTTAAAGTTTATTGGTGTAGCAGGTGATATAGGGGTTAGTATTGCTCTAGCCGTTGCAACAGCGGGGATTTCAGCTGGGGCTCAAGTTGCTGGGAAAGCGGGAGCCGAAGTAGCAAAACAAACAGGGAAAGAGGCAACTAAACAACTGACTAAACAAGTGGGAAAAGAAGCAGGGAAGCAGGCTACTAAACAACTAACAAAACAGGTAGTAAAGGAAACAGGAGAAGCTATCGGTAAAGAGGTAATAGAACAGACTGTAAAAAAAGTAGGCAAGGAAACCTTAAAACAAGCAGGGAAAGAAACGTTAAAACAGGGTGGAAAGGAAACCTTAAAAAAAGTAGGATTAGAATCATTGAAGGTTATTGGAAATTTAGCTAGTCCGGTTGAAACAGCGGCAACGGCAATCGGCCAGGCTATTGATAGTACGAGAAAGATAGATACGGTATTAAATGTCGAGCATCGCCAGAAATTTTTCATGAAAAAACAGCAAATTAAAAGTCAATTCCAACTCAAGAAAAATGAGTTGAATCAACTGAAAGAACAACAAAAGTCAAATGTAACCATTGTAAGAAATATTGAAATAAAGATGGAACAAATTGAGCGCAATAAAGAAGAAGAATTTAAAAAGCTAGAACAAGCCATGAAACATGACCAAGAGCAATTAAACAAGGTCAAGTTTGAAGAAAGCATACATGAACAATTAGATGTACTGAGTAGTAGTGAACAAGATAAATACAAAATGTGGGTGAAACTAGAGTTAGATAAAGTATCTCTCATGTTGGAAAATACGATTCCATCTTATTATCATAATGAATTTTCAAAACTGATGCAGCAAATAGAATCCGTTGAAGCTGATTCAAAGTTAAATCAAGGTACAATTACGGAACGTCTAGCTGAACTGCAACAAGAGTTGAGCATCTGCCATAAGATGAAACAGAGGATTACATATGGTTAAGGAAATAATACCGGTCATTGAATGGATTTCAAACTGTATAGAGCTAGAGAGAAAGAGTAAGAATACGACTCTTTCTCTGTGGGAAGAGCTGTATGACTTTGGTCAGACAGGTGATCAAGCTAGGCGGAATCTACCAATACTACCAGAAGGTGCAGCATCGGTAGTGATGTATGTAACAGGGACTCTTGATGAAATTAGGCAAACAAGGGGTCCGTTTCAATATATGAAAGAACCAAATGATCTTGTTTTTTTGATATATGGGGAAGAGGAACAAAGACACGAAAATGGTTTTACCTGGAAACGACCGGACCCACTACTACATTATTTGACAATCTGTTATATCCCACAAAATATGGTTAGATTTTATCAGGATGAATTGGACCGATTTATTATTTTGACACGAGGTAAGCCTGAAATATGGATGCGTAGTTTATTAAAAAAGAATAAAGTGGCAGGGCTTGTTGGATGGGCGCACAAATTAGATCCAACTTGGCATGTCAGTTGGTCGGTATCCTATTTGGATTTTTCATATGGACTGTTCTTGAAAGATGATTTCGATGGTTCTAGACAGGTACAAAAGTCGGTCCATCGTTGTCCGAACATGCCCCATGGCTTGAAACTCGGTCTACAGCGTGCACTAAAAGAAGGAGATACCCAGAAAAAAGAACAATTATGGAGACAAACGATGGATCAAGCTGCCATGCAAATGCTAGACGAATATTGGTTATTAAATGGCGTCGCTATTAAGGAATTTATGCCGCAACTTGTGAGAAAAGTAAATGATTACTATCATCATATTCGGAGTATTCCTTCAGAAGAAGCGAACGTCAATCGTGTAGAAGATTTTTTTCAATGGTGGTTACAAAAAAGGGGTCATGCAAATGCTCACTAAACTTGAGGCAAATTGGATTTATTTAGAAAGACAATTAATGAACTATGTGAACATCCATCAACCTACCTTAAAATTAAATGTAGAAGCATGGCTTGAGTTGATTCGTCCTTTGCCAATTGTGGAAAAAACATTATATTTAGCGCAATTGTCTGAACCGCTTTTTTCCGAGTTAACCACTGCCAAGGAAAAAACAGACTGGCAGGATGTAAAAAAATTACTTATAAAAGAAAATCAAGTGAGAGATGTCCATGTATTAAATATTTTTGAAAAAACGATAGATGATTGGATTCACATCGTTAGGAAAGAGGCTGAATGAATTTGAACTCTATAGAAAGTGTTTTATTTGCAATCGCAATGATTTGCTTCGGCATTTTGTTTACCCCACTTTTTGAGAGCATGGTATGGGCCAATTATATTATGGTCGCCGGAGCAGGTATTCTTGTTGGGGCAGGTATTTATTGTAGAGAAAAACGAATGAGTATAGGACAAAATGAGATTGTCGCTACTTTAAAGGCAATGTCAAATCAACAGAAAGAGTTATTATCAGATGTTATTAATTCTAATAATATAAATCATACAAGTCTCAAAGGATTAGCAGATTCTGTTGTAAACGTTAATCGTTCTATAAATGGGGGCATGAAAGAGATTCAAGTTACACTGGATGGCATCATAAATGAGAGCATAAAAGAAATCCAAGTTACAGTCGATAGAAATCATAGTAAAATGTATGGTTTGCTTGACCAAAAATCAAGGGATGTTTTGGAAGAGATGAAATCATTGAAAGTCGTAATAGAAAAGCAACTGAATGATATCAATGGTACGATCACAAAGTCCAACGAGCAAGTATCACATGATATGGTTTCAATTATTAAACAGGGAAACAATGCGGCTATCGACTTTCATGACAGTCTATTACTAGAGTCTAGGAAGTTAACTGATTCCATAAACGACCTTGAAAGTAAGTCAGAACAGCTAATCAAACATGTAATAGACGAGATAGAAAATGGGCACGATACACAAGCCGATTTCTATGATAAATATACAGAATATGCACAAGGATTAAAACAACAGTATGAAGATTTTAATGAAAATATAATTAGTTACCAAATCAATGTAAAGCGTGCTTCAGAAGATATCAGGGAATACCGAGACAATACAGAACAAGATATCCTTGAACGAACAGAAACACTGAAGAACTTAGTTGCACAACTATCCGAAATGGTCGACCAGTTAGCCGACTCCAAACATTATGAAAGAGAAAAGGCCTTAGAAGTCCAACAGCAATTAGCAACACAATTTGATCGACTGAAAGTTAGGGGGTAACTCTTGCTGTTTTTTCATCAATAAAACGGTTGCCGTGAAGTGTACCCTAAGTAGATGTGTTTTTTCGAAGGATTTAGAACCTATTTTATTATAAAAAAGCAGGAGGATCAGTTAGATAAAGATGATCTGCCTTGCTTTTTTATATTTTATAAAATATAGTTTCTCTCCCTAACCAATGGGTATTACTTCTGTTTGTTGATAACCTTTTTTTCCAGAATCCCAATCCCATTGTCTATTTTATTTTATAGGTGTTTCTCTTGTGCTTCATGCAAATGACACTTTAAAGGAAGAAGAAATAAAAGCATTTACTCGTTTTTGTCGTTCACTGGAAATTCCAGAGGAGAAAGAAGATGAAATATTTACCAGTTCTCTTAATATTCGTTCGGATATATTAAAAGAAATTCTTGATCATTTAAAAACGAAACTTCAAAAACATTACTTAGCTGCTATCACTCAAAATAGAAAAGAAGAACAGCAAGAGATTATTTCATTTTTTGTCGATGAATTAAGGATAACAGAAGACGAGAGGGTTAGGTTAGAAGTACTTTCGAAAAAGGGATATAGAAGAAATTAAAGAAACAATGAAGCAACTAATAGCGAGAATGGTGGTATGTGGATAGTAGAACATCCATTTAAGGGAAGCATGGTAATGTATCCGCTTCCCATTCGGCGTCAATTTCAATAAACTTTATCAGTAACCATTCATGTGATCAAGATTTTATTTTTTGAAACTCTTAAATTCGTTGACCAATTGCTTTACTCCGTTATAAAGGATCGCACCGTCAATACCACCTAAGAGAAATTTGAACCCCATATTTAGATGTTGCTCCATTCCCTCTGCCCAAGTCATTATACCCGGTATCACATTGTGTTTCTCACAAGCATCTATCACCTTTTGATAGCTCTTTTGAACTTCTGGATGATCCAGTTGCCCTTGAAGCCCCATGGACGTGCTTAAATCATAAGGACCTACAAAAGCAATGTCAATATTAGGAACTGAGAGAATTTCCTCAATGTTTTCGACTGCGGTATAATGTTCGATTTGAACAATGACCAATACTTCATCGTTCGCCTTTTCATAATAATCCTCGAATTCTTCTGCGTCAGCTCCAAATAAGACTGCTCTACCAGCCCCAATACCACGAACGCCAACAGGTGGATATTTACAAGACTGAACTGCCTGATCGGCCTCCTCCTTTGTGTTAACCATTGGAATCATCACACCGGTAGCTCCAGTATCGAGTCCTCTTTTGATGATGGATACTTCATTTTCAGCAACCCTAATGAGGGGTTCTGCTTGTGTACCTCTAATAATAGACACCATTCTTCCGGCTGTTTCAATATCCATTGAACCATGTTCAGCGTCAATCATGATAAAATCTGTCCCTGTGTGAGCAAGAATTTCCGCGTTATCCAAACTATTGGTCATAATCCATGTTCCAAAGACCTCTTTTTTCTGATCCAATTTTTCTTTTACATTATTTTTTCTCATGGTAGTCACCCCTACTATAGAAAATATGTATCTAATAATAGTATAAAGCTTTATTGAGTTATTTCCAATTGTTCATCCAATCCTTGACGATTTTCACCATTTCAAAGTGAACTTCTTTTTCATTTGATATAATATAAATTGAGAAAAAGTAACTGTAACACTGTGCTTTTAATGTGAATAGGCATCCTAGCAAGGGGTGAATGATAGTAAATGATGGAATACTCATCGGGGTTTACAAGTGAAGGATGGTTTCAAACTGAAATAAGTATCGTTCTTTCATTAAAGGTGGAAGGATTAACTCGTCATGAAATACTTACAAAAATATTGGAAAATAATTTATTTCAATTGAGAAGTGAGGCAAGCATCAAAAAAAGATTCCAAAAAGTTTATCGCCGTTCAGAAACATTTAGTCCGGAACTAACAAAACTTTTTATTCATGGTTCTCGTTTAGACCAAAAAGCATTGCTCCTATACAGTTTTTTAAAATGTTATCGATTACCATATGAATTTTTGAATGAGGTCATTTTATATAAGTACCGTCATAATAAGTCGACTATTCAAAACATAGATATTGAGTTTTTCCTTGAACGCAAAGAAGGAGAATCAGTAAAAGTAGCCGGGTGGCGGTCTGAAACGAAAGAAAGATTACGCAGTTCCATTTTACTGTTTTTTAGAGAAAGCGGGTTACTTCAGGCAAAAGGTTCTGATGCATACGAAATAACCCCTTTACATATGAGCAGTAAATTAAAAGCGTATGCTTCAGAAAATGATCCATTGCTTCAATTATTAAGTGAATTAAGGTAGGTGAGACAGAATTGAGTCAAACATACGAACGCTTGAAACAAATGGAAAGAAGAATAAATGAGGAGGGATTTACAACGCCTACCGGAATAGGTAGTGAAATTCCCCATTACGTGTTTGATTATCCTGCAGAGGATGAGTTGATCGTTCGGACTTATTTAGAAGGAGTCTCGAAACGAACATCCATAGCTATTAAAGAAATTCATTTGTTTCAATTCTTATTAAGTCTCTTTGAAGAGGACTTAGAGGAACTAATTGAGATCAGTGAGGAAGAGGGCTACGAGGAGTTAGTCCATGCCTTGCAAACGGTACTAGAAGATCAAGACGTCGTTGTGGAAACCTTTGTAGATCAAGCAGGCGAAGCAGAGCTTGTATTTATTACAGGAGTAGGTAATGCTCATCCACTCTTACGTTCGAGTCAATTACTCAAAAAATTATCTAATCACGCTTTTCGAAAACCCATTGTTTTGTTTTATCCTGGTCATTTTACTGGCTTAGAACTTAGATTATTTGGCATTTTACATAATGAAGATCAGTACCAATTATCTAGAATTTCATAAAGGGGAAGTCTAAATGCATGTGAAAGAGATCTTTAAAAAAGATATATTTCGAAACATCAACGGCGTTGTCCAAGCCGGTCAGCTTGATCATGATACCATCAAAAATGAACTTGAAGAGTATGTGATGACAGAGGAGGTAACCGAGTATTTTCAGAAGTTCTATGAAAACTATACGGCCGTATACAAAAATCCAACAAAGGATGTCGGGGTATGGCTCTCTGGTTTTTTTGGTTCCGGTAAATCTCACTTCTTAAAAATCTTATCTTACTTACTTGATGGAAAAGAAATTGATGGCAGAAAGCCGTATGAGTATTTTATAGAAAAAACAAATAATCAACAATTACGATCGATGATGCAAGAAGTAGATGGCAAAGACTCAGATGCTCTTCTTTTTAATATTGATTCGATGAGTTCATCGGGTTCTGCTAATAAAGAGCGTGTTGTTGAAGTATTTCTTCGTGTCTTTAATCGCCACTTAGGTTATTCTGATACGTTATGGCTGGCTGATATGGAACGACAATTAGATGAAGAAAGAAAATACGAACCATTCAAAGAGACGATACAACACCTTTTTCATACAAACTGGGAAGAGTTCCGATTAAAGGCCGTTATACGTCGGAAGAAGATTGTTCAAGCACTTGTAGAAACAGGTTATGACGAAGAAACGGCAAATAGCTTTTTTGAAATTAGCAAAAACAATTTCAGTATGAATTCAGAACAGCTCTCTAAGTTAATCGCTGACTATTGTCGCAATCGTGGTCCAGAGTACCGTCTTATCTTTTTAGTCGATGAAGTAGGCCAATACATCGGAACAGATGTCAATTTAATGCTTAATTTACAGACAGTAGTGGAAGATGTAGGTGGCGCTACAAAAGGGCAAGCATGGATCATTGTTACATCACAAGAAAAAATAAAAGCAGTAGCAAATATTCATAGCACGAATGACTTCTCCAAAATTCAAGGTCGCTTCGCTACTCGCATCAATTTATCTAGTGCCAATACAGATGAAGTCATCAAGCGCCGTATCCTTGAGAAAACAGAACCAGCGGAAAAAACATTGAAAACGACATATGAGCCGATTGAACAACTCGTACGAAACCGCTTATCTTTTGACCAAAATACGACACAGCTTCGTTCTGGATATCGCACGGCAGAAGAGTTTGCCTCTCTTTATCCATTTATTCCGTACCAAGTAGACTTGCTGCAAAAGGTCTTTAATAAAATTAGGATTCATGGTGAAGGTGGTACAAGTTTAGCACACGGTGAACGATCCTTGCTAAAAGCGTTCCAAGAAGCGGCGAAGATGAATGCAGAAGAACAAGTCGGAAATCTAGTGACATTAGCAGAATTTTTCCCATCGATTCGAAACTTTTTAGAGACATCGATTACAAGAACCATTAGCCGCGCTGAAGATCGAGCACGTAATAATGAAGCGATTAAAACAGAAGATATTGCTGTATTAAAAGTTCTGTACCTCATTAAAGGGATTGATGAAATTAAAGCAACATCCAATAACATTGCAACGCTATTATTAGAAACGATACATGACGATCAAAATGATACCCCTATTAAAGAATCATTAAACCGTTTAGAACAAGCAATGTTCATTGAGAAACATGCAGATGGAACTTATTCTTTCTTGTCTGATGAAGAACAAGAGATTAACAAAGAAATTAGAAGTGTTGAAGTAAATCCAGCGAAGGTAAAAGAACAGCTAGGGGATCTATTTTTCACAAAAATGTATCCAAAAGCCAAATATGATTATAAAAAAGATACACCTCCATTTGATTATAACAAGCGTTTTGATAATTATAATAAAAGTAATATGACTCATCCATTAACAATGCAGATTTTTTCAGTCTTCATGTCTGATATGGAAGCAGCTCTAAAAGCAAATTCTGGACAGTTAGTCATTTGTCTTGATGAAGAACTTGTTGCTGAAGCGGAGGATGCGATTAAGTATTCCGAGCAAGTCCAGCGTTATGTCAATTTCAAGCGTAACAATAGTACAACGCAAGCACAGAACCGTATTTATGATGCAAAGCTCGCTGCTGTTGATGAATTTGAACAAAAAGCGGAAGAATTACTGAAAAAAGCTTGTGGCAAAGCTCGTTTCTTTATACAAGGTCAAGAACGTACATTTAAAGGATCTTTTGAGAATCAAATAAACAGTGCCTTTGATATGTTAATTTCAAACACCTATAAATATTTGGATTATATCGATACTCCAATCGCGTTTAAAAACCATAAAGAAGAATGGAAGCGTCTTGCTGAACAAGGAATAGATAATGACTTGTTACAAATGACGGGTAATCGCAAAGCTTTTGAAGAGCTAAAAGAATACCTTGAAGATGTTGTCCGAATGCATGAAAAACCATCAGTAAAAGCGGTTATTGAGAAATATCATACTGTTCCATATGGGTGGAGTGAATATGATGTCATTGGAATATTATTGGCACTTATGAATGATGGAAAGGTGAATCTTCATGTAGGAGAAGATCGATTTACGCCAACGCATCCGCAATTTTATGATCGATTATCAAAGGTATCTGAGCGGGATAAAATACGTGTTGTACCGGAAATTGAAGTAGATCCGAAAATACGCAAAGAGTTTATTTCTCTTATACGGGAGTTCTTTGGTCGTTCTGATGCAGGAGACACGTACCAAGAATTTGCAAATGTCATTGAGACGGAGCTGAAGGAACGTTTCCAGTTACCGCTTGATGAAATTCGTTCAAAACGTCGTAACGCACGTTCTCACCACTATCCATATCCAGGAGAAAGAGAAATTAATACACTTTCAATGGGACTGCAAAAGCTTCTACAAATTCGGGATGCAGAACAAATGGTGACAGAATTTATCAATATGCAAGATGACATTGATGAATGGTTAGAAGTTTTAGATAAACTGGCAGGGTTCTATAATAAAACACAGATTGTAGTATTTGATGAAACGGTTGAAATACTAGAAAAATACCAAAGAGATTTGGCTCTTATTCAAAATTCAGATGTACAGTTGATAAAAAAGCAAATGACAGACATTTTGACAGGTTTTGAACCGTACCGTGATATTCCTAGGCTACCACAATTAACGGAAAAACTAGAAGACAACATCAAAGAAGAAGTGAACGAGCAGAGACAAGCAATTCAAGTGCAAGTACAACAGCTTGATACGAAACTAAATGAACTGAAAGATTATTATCAAAACATGCCGTCCATTGTGGATTATATCGAGACAGAATACGAATCTATTAAACAGATTAAATCGCGAATTGAAACGGAAATGAGTATCGTAACCATACGTGCTCTATTACAACAATTAAATGAACATGCTACACGTATGGAAAAAAGAGCAAAAGAGTTGGAAGAAGAATTAAGAAAGCCACCCGTTATTATTGACCTAGATTCTGATGATCCACCTGTGGTAGTGAGAGAGAAGAAGAGTAAAGTGATTAAGGCAAATGATTTACATCGTTTATTCTTCAATGGTCGGGATAAAATTGAAACTCAACAAGATTTAGATGTTGCTCTAAATCAATTACGTTTTGCTTTACTAAAAGAACTAAAAGACCACACATTGAAAATCGACTAAACAAAAGCGGGTCTTTATTAGCCCGCTTCTTGTTTATACAGAAGGAGTAAGAGAATGAACAAAACAGAGTTAAAAATCTTCGCCGTTTCTGCTCGGAGAGATTTGCTCGAAAAAGTGGCCTTACGGGCGAAGATCTTTGGTATTGATGCGAAAAGCGATTTAACTATAGAAGAACAGTTTGGTCAGCTTGTCATTAACGGAAATACATATCCTCTACAAATGAAGAGCAGGTTTCAATCATTAGCAAATCAATTGAAAACAAAGGGCTATGAGCAACTGATAGAGGAAGTAGCTTATACATGGTTTAACCGTATTATTGCGATTCGTTATATGGAAGTAACTGACTATCTCCCAGAGCGGGTGAATGTTTTATCAAGTAGTACAGGAAAAGTAGAACCAGACATTCTATCAGAGTTTGAAATGACGGATTTAAATATTGATGTAGTTACTATTAAGGATCTAATTAAACAAGGTGAGACAGAAGAGGCATACCGAAAACTATTCATCGCTCAATGTAACGCATTAAACTCGATATTTCCTTTTATGTTTGAACAGATTCAAGACTATACAGAATGGTTACTCCCAGACTTCTTGTTAGATAGTGAGTCAGTTATTAATCAGTTAGTTTCAAATGAATCTTTAACGGAAAGCTTTACAGAAGTCGAAGTGATTGGCTGGCTATATCAATTTTATAATTCAGAGCCAAAAGATAAAGTATTTGCTAACTTAAAGAAAAGCAAAAAGATAGAGAAATACGATATTCCAGCAGCAACACAGCTTTTTACCCCTAAGTGGATTGTTCAGTATATGGTTGAAAATTCACTTGGCCAGCTTTGGTTGGAAGCAAATCCAGAATCATCTCTCAAACAATCCATGCATTATTACATAGAGCCTGCTGAACAAGATGAAGAAGTAAAACAGAAATTAGAAGAAATTCGATATCAAAATGTGAACTTAGAAGAAATTACGATTATGGATCCATGTGTTGGGTCTGGTCATATACTTGTTTATGCATTTGATTTATTGTATCAAATGTATGAAGAAGCAGGATATCCGAGTGGTGACATTCCACAATTGATTTTAGAGAAGAATTTATATGGGTTGGATATTGATGATCGTGCTGCACAATTAGCATCATTTGCTTTAATGATGAAAGCTAGGGAGAAGTCACGCCGGATTTTTCGTAAAAAAATCACACTAAATATTCTTTCTATAAAAGAATCTAACTCGTTTAATCGGAAAGGGATAATACAACTTCTTTGTGAGAGCGAAAAAGATAAACAAGAACTAAGTTCAATTTTTGAAGATTTTATAGATGCAAAAACCTTTGGCTCAATACTTCAACCTTCTAAAATAGATACCGATAAATATTTGAAACGTATTGATCATTTAGAGGAAACACAGTTAACTCTTGATACATATGAGAGTTATGAACAAATTAATGATTTTCGATATTTAATGAAACAGTTAGATGTTTTGACAACTCAATATGATGTTATAGTAACAAATCCTCCTTATATGGGTTTTGGAAATATGAATAGTGAGTTGAAAAATAGAGTAAACAAGATGTATTCTACATCTAAAAACGATTTATTTTCTGTTTTTATGGCTAGGGGTTTTTCTTTCCTTAAGGACTGTGGATTTAACACTTTGGTAACGATGCAATCTTGGATGTCCTTGTCTTCTTATGAGCGTTTTAGAAAGGAAATCCTATTAAAACATCATATTTCAAGTTTATTACATATGGAGAGCATGGTTATGGGTATTGCTTTCGGGACATCTGCAACAGTCTTTAGAAAGCTTACTAGTATGGATTATAAAGGTGCATACACTCGTATTAATTTAGAGGATTTGAGTGAAAAAAATATTCCTAGAGTTTTTCCAATTGAGGATCGCTTATTTAATAAAACATTAAAACAATTTTTGGATATACCTAACTTTCCAATTATTTATTCGTTGTCTGATAATGCATCAGCAATATTTAAAAAATATCCGACTCTCAATAATTATGGGTTACCAAGAGAGGGAATGGCAACAGCAAATAATGATTTATTTTTAAGACTATGGCATGAAGTGCCGATTGATAAAATAGGATTTAACTTCAAAAGCAGGGAAGAGAGTAACCAATCTAAGCTTAAATGGTTTCCTTATAATAAGGGAGGGGATTTTAAACGTTGGTATGGTAATAATTATTTTGTTGTGAATTGGGAGAATGATGGATTTGATATAAAAAACTTTAAAGATGAGAATGGTCGAGTCAGGTCTCATAACTATAACTTAGATTATATTTTTAAAGAAGGAATTACATGGACTGCTTTAAGTTCAGGTAATACCAGTTTTAGATACTCTAGTAAAGGATTTTTGTTTGACTCAAAAGGATCAACATTATTTCCGACTAATAGGGAGTGTATATGGTATATTTTGGGTTTTCTTAATTCAGCGGTTTCGAGATATTTTTTGAATTATATTTCACCGACAATGGACTTTAAACCGGGACACATCGGTTCAATACCTTTTGTTTATAAGAATAACCCTAATGTAGAAAGGATATCGAAAGAGATTGTAAATAGTTATACTGAGAACTGGGATTTTTCTGAAATATCATGGGATTTCCGACGTCACCCCATACTGACATATGGAAGTGATCATGTACTGTTATCAAAAGCATTTCAAAGCTGGGTGAGTTATAGCGATTTACAATTTGAAAACTTAAAAGTCCATGAAGAAGAACTAAACCGTATATTCATTTATATGTATGATTTACAAGAAGAACTTACTGAGGAAATACCTAACGAAGATATAACAATTCATAGAGCAAATCGCAGCTCTGACGCTAGGACGTTTATTTCATACTTTATCGGTTGTTTAATGGGACGTTATTCCCTAGATGCTGAGGGACTTACATTCGCTGGTGGAGAGTGGAATAATTCAAAGTATCAAGTGTTTATTCCAGGTCAGTATGGGTTAATTCAACTAACAGACGAGTATTATTTCGAGAATGACATCATTGCTCGCTTACGTGAGTTTTTATCCGTAACATTCGGTACGGAAGCAGTCGAGGAAAACGTACAATGGTTAGCAGAGTCTCTTAAATTAAAGCGTAACGAAACAGCGGAAGAACGTTTACGCCGCTATTTCTTAGACGAGTTCTTCAAAGATCATTGTCAATTGTATCAAAAGAGGCCGATTTATTGGCTCGTTGATTCTGGAAAACAAAAAGGATTACGTACACTTATTTACATGCACCGTTACCAACCAGATACAATGGCGATAATTCGTTTTGAACATCTACAGGAAATCCAAGCGAAGTATAACAATGAAATTGCGGCAGTAGATTTACGGGTCGTAAACTCTAATTTAAGTGCAACGGAAAAACGTGATTTGGAAAAGCGAAAAATAATTTATCAAAAACGGTTGGAAGAACTGCTTGAATTTGATAAAAAGCTAGCTGAATACGCCAATGCACAGATAGCCATTGACTTGGATGATGGAGTAAAGGTAAATTACGCTAAATTTCATAAAGTACTCGCCAAAATCAAGTAAAGGATAACAAGATATAGATGATCTTTTTAATTAATTGCGTTTTGGATGACTACGAGAGTGAAAAATAGTAGAAATGGATTAAACAAAAGCGAGTCTTTATTAGCTCGCTTCTTGTTTATATAGAAGGAGTAAAGGAAATGAACAAAACAGAGTTAAAAAACTTTGCCGTTTCCGCTCGTAGAGACTTGCTCGAAAAAGTGGCCTTGCGAGCGAAGACCTTTGGTATTGATGCGAAAAACGATTTAATAATAGAAGAACAGTTTGGCCAGCTTGTCATTAACGGAAATACATATCCAATGCAAATGAAAACAGGATTTCAATCATTAGCAAATCAATTGAAAACAAAAGGCTATGAACAACTGGTTGAGGAAGTAGCTTATACATGGTTTAACCGTATTATTGCGATTCGTTATATGGAAGTAAACGACTATCTGCCTGAGCGGGTAAATGTACTATCAAGTAGTACAGGGAAAGTAGAACCCGATATTTTATTGCAGTTTGAAACAATGGACTTAGATGTTGATGAGGTCGCTATTAAAGATCTTATTAGACAAGGTAACACTGAACAAGCTTTCCGTAAGTTGTTTAGCGCTCAATGTAATGTATTAAATCTAATACTACCTTTTATGTTTGAAGAGATTCGGGATTATACTGAACTATTGCTTCCAGATTTCTTGTTGGATGATGAATCAGTAATAAAGAAGTTAGTTATGAGTGAGGTACTTACAGAAAGTTTTTCAGAAGTGGAAGTAATCGGATGGTTATATCAGTTTTATAACTCTGAACCAAAAGATAAAGTATTTGCTAACTTAAAGAAAAGCAAAAAGATAGAGAAGTACGATATTCCAGCAGCAACACAGCTTTTTACCCCTAAGTGGATTGTTCAGTATATGGTTGAAAATTCACTTGGCCAGCTTTGGTTGGAAGCAAATCCAGAATCATCTCTCAAACAATCCATGCGTTATTACATAGAGCCTGCTGAACAAGATGAAGAAGTAAAACATAAATTAGAAGAAATTCGATATCAAAACGTGAACTTAGAAGAAATTACGATTATGGATCCATGTGTTGGGTCTGGTCATATACTTGTTTATGCATTTGATTTATTGTATCAAATGTATGAAGAAGCAGGATATCCGAGTGGTGACATTCCACAATTGATTTTAGAGAAGAATTTATATGGGTTGGACATTGATGATCGTGCTGCACAATTAGCATCATTTGCTTTAATGATGAAAGCGAGAGAGAAATCGCGGCGCATTTTTCGTAAAAAAGTCGAATTAAACGTTTACTCTATTCAAGAATCAAATCATTTGGATAAGGAAGGAATGGCACAATTACTTGGTGAAAATGATAAAGAAAAAGAAGAAATCTTCTCGCTAATTGAGACCTTTATTGATGCTAAGAACTTTGGTTCATTACTTCACCCTAACACGATTAACTATGATCATTATCTAAATCGTATTGAGCAACTAGGAGAGATTCAATTAAGTGTGGATACATACCTAGCCCATAGTCAGATGAACAAATTTAAACATTTACTAGAACAAGCCAAAATTTTGTCTTCTCATTATGATGTTATGGTTACGAATCCACCCTATATGAACTCAAAAGGGATGAACAAGAATCTCACTGAATATGCCCAAAAAAATTATTTCGACTATAGAAGTGACTTGTTCGCTATGTATATAAAGCGCTATTTCTTATCTACTAAGGTAGGTGGCTTTAATGCCTATATGACTCCAATGGTATGGTTATTTATAAAATCTTATACACAACTACGTGAATATATTATTTCAGAAAAAAGTATCCAGTCCCTAATTCAATTACATTATGATGCATTTACTGCAGCTTCAGTTCCCATTTGTACGTTTACTTTTAGAAATGTTGATGTGGATTTTAAAGGTGAGTATATTAAACTGACTGATTTTTACGGGGAGCATGTTCAGCCTCTAAAAGTACAAAAAGCATTATTAAATAAGGAAGTAGATTACAGATTCACCTGTAATCAGAATAAATTTAAGAGCATCCCCTCTTCGCCTATTGCCTATTGGACAAGTGACCATGTAAGAGAATTGTATCGGACAAATAAGAAGTTAGGAGATGTAGCTTACCCTAGAAAAGGAAATTCCACTTCTAATAATGCACGTTTTCTAAGGTTATGGTTTGAAGTAGAGAGGGGTCATATTAATTTCGGTGCAAAAAAAATAATAAAAGAACAAACATTAGTTAAGAGATGGTTTCCGTACAACAAAGGGGGGGACTACAGAAAGTGGTATGGAAATAATGAGTATATCATTGACTGGAAAAATGATGCCGAAGAAATCAGAAAAATTCCTACAGCTGTAATTGCTAACTATCAGTATTTCATGTCACCGGGGTTAACTTGGTCTACCGTTTCAAGTAGAAATTTTAGTTTGAGAAAATTCGAGTATGGATTTATATTTGATAACGGTGGTTGTTGCCTATTCTTTGAAGAAGACAATAGGGATGGTTATCGGAATTATATCCTTGGCTTGCTTAACTCGATTGTATTCAAACACCTTTTTGCTCAGATAAGTCCAACTTTAAATTTTCAATCAGGAGATGTAGCTCAATTTCCTATTATTTCTCCTTCTCAAGAAATTATTGATTCTGTAGGCAAATTGTCATCAGATTGTGTGGATATATCTAAAAATGATTGGGATTCCTTTGAGACGTCTTGGGACTTTAAGGAGCATCCGTTTATCACTAACCGTAATAGTAGCACATTATTATTAGATATATTTGATCACTGGACGAGTTATTTAGTTGACGTTCAATTTAAAAAAGTGAAAGCAAATGAAGAAGAAATAAACCAAATTCTGATTCATTTATATGGCTTGCAGAATGAGCTAACATCTGAAGTTAGGGATGTGGAAATTAAAATCCGTAGACCAGATCGTGTGCGTGATACTAAATCATTCTTATCTTACTTCATTGGCTGTACGACGGGGCGATATTCATTAGATATAGAAGGTCTAGCTTGTGCCGGCGGAGATGGAGATCATTTAAAGTACCAATCATTTATTCCTAATAAGTATGGTTTAATTCAACTAACAGACGAGCATTATTTCAAAGATGATATCATTGCTCGCTTACGTGAATTTTTATCCGTAACATTTGATGCGGAGACAGTTGAGGAAAACATACAATGGTTAGCAGAATCTCTTGAATTAAAACGTAACGAGACAGCAGAAGAACGGTTGCGTCGTTACTTCTTAGATGAGTTCTTTAAAGACCATTGCCAAGTATATCAAAAACGTCCGATTTATTGGCTCGTTGATTCAGGGAAACAAAAAGGCTTACGAACGCTTATTTACATGCACCGTTATCAACCAGACACAATGGCAACGATTCGTTTTGAACATTTACAAGAGATTCAAGCGAAGTATAACAATGAAATATCAGCGGTGGATTTACGAGTTGTAAATCCTAATTTAAGTGCAACGGAAAAACGTGATTTGGAAAAGCGAAAAACGATTTACCAAAAACGGTTGGAAGAACTGCTTGAGTTTGATAAGAAGTTGGCTGAATACGCGAATGCTCAGATCTCCATTGATTTGGATGATGGAGTAAAAGTAAATTATGCTAAATTTGATAAAGTACTCGCCAAAATTAAGTAAGGTAAACCAGTAAATTATTTATTGTTCACATACTAAATGGTTATGATGGTAATAACAGTTCCCACCACGCCTCTTTATAATGCGAACCACGGTGGGTCTTTTTATGTTTAGTCTACAAATAAGGGAAATTTTGATAATATAAAGGAATACATAATCGATTAAATTTGCAAGAGTAATAATAAGGACATTACCCAATGAGGTGAAACAATGGATGTAATCGAAATGCTGCGTGAGCGGATTCTTGAAGAAAAAAATAAAAAAGAACGTGCCATGGTATTTTGGTATGATTCTTCTGCGCAAGAAACAGAAGAGTCACTACAAGAATCATTGGCAAATGAACAAGTCATTGTGCGTGAGTTAACGGAGAATAATTTTTTTAAGTTAAAAATTGAAATAGAAATTGAACATCCTAAACAGTCGTATTTACTATACGCTCCATTTTCACGACCTTCAGATGAAGAAAACCTTTTATTAGATATTCTTTTATACAGTTCTGAATTTAAGGCTGATCAGATCGCCATATGGGCAGAACAATTAGAAGTAAAAGATGTTATTCTACGCTCAGTAGTCAATAGCTATGCCAATTTCTTCAACAGTAAGGAGCGAAGAGAAAAATTAAAGAAAGTAATCTCTCTATCACCAAAGGAAGAAGAACTTGAATATGGAATTCTTGCCGTACTAACAGGTGCACCGGTAGCGCGTGTATCTCTTATTACGAAGCACTTATTGCTTGCAGGTCTAGAAGAAAACCACAATGAGATCTATAAAAAGATCCATAAATCGTTCTCAATTGATCGCATGTGGGAGCTACTGGAGCAGTATTTTGGATTGCGTTTTTCAGAAGAACAGCAGACATTACGCTATCTAATGGAACAGCTCTTATATTCTCATTTTTCTAGGGATATAGCAGTTGAAATGAAACCTTTAGATGACAAGTACCCGACTGTTCGTGCTAATATTTGTGCCTTATTTATTGATGACTGGTTGCGTAGTAAGATGGATGAAGTTGAAGTACTAGAAGCATACATAAAAGAAATGGAAAGTAGTTTTGGTCTACGCCATTATTTGGAAGACAAGTCTGCAGAACAGTTTGATAAAGTGATGACATTCCCACTAATTGACGTACTCCTTATCGAAAAAGTGGCTAATGAATTGAAGCATCAAACAATAGATGTGGAAGCTTGGAAAGACCGGATTTCCTACCGGTTAGGGATTCACTGGGGACGTAAATCTAAAATAGCTGGACTCTATCAGACCTTATTTGAGGCAGTTCGCTTAACGAATTACAAGACATACTTAAACCAATACGATACACGTCAGGAATTATATGGGCAATATGCTAGAAAACTTCATGCAATTGATCAAGCCCATCGTCGTTTTATGCAATCCTATACAGGTCTTCAACAAAGGGAGTTTGTAGAACCTTTAGTAGAAATCCTTACCAATTGGTATGAGAACGTTTATTTACGAAAACTGGCTGATGAAACAAATTATCTCCTAGCTAATAAGCAAGATTCGAAAGTTCCTATGCAAAAGGGCTTCTTTAAGAAAAATATTCAACCGATCTTAGAGAAAGAGTCCACTAGAGTATTTGTTATTATTTCAGATGCCCTCCGCTATGAGGTGGGGCATGAACTGTGTGAGCGATTAAACGGACGGGTGAATGGGGAAGCAAGTGTATCCCCTATGTTAGCCAGTTTACCAACATATACACAGTTAGGGATGGCCTCTTTGCTTCCAAATCGCACATTGACGATAGAAGAAAACAAAACAGTCTTTGCGGACGGAGAACCCACTAATGGTACAGCAAATCGCACGAAGATATTACAAAAGACTCATCCTGATGCCATAGCATACCGTCTAAATGAGCTTTCTGACTGGTCACGTTCAGAGGCTGAAGATAAATTTAGAGGAAAACGTCTTGTTTATCTCTATCATGATGTGATCGATGAAACTGGAGACTCAAAGAAATCAGAACGTGAAACATATGTCGCTGCGGATAAAGCAATAAAAGACTTAGAATTAGCTGTTGATCGTCTGTCACGACTACAGGCAAAAAGAATTTTCATTACAGCTGATCATGGATTCTTATTCCAATATCCAAAAGTAGAGGCTGATGTGAAAATTGAAGCAGTACAAGGAACAGTTTTTGATAGTAATCGCCGGTTCGCAATTGGACAAGGACTTCATGTTCCAGAAGGTGCAGTCAAGTTAAATGAAGGTCAATCACCTTTAACAGACACAGAGATTGTCATAGCTAAAGGGTTAAATCGTTTTATTAGCGGGGGTGGATTGCAATTTGTCCACGGCGGAGCCATGCCACAGGAAGTTATAATCCCGCTCATTGATTATCGTCGTACAGAGCGTGCTGAATTAGTAGAAATTAGTGTGGCCATGTTAGATAAGATCATTACAAATTATCGTGTTCCCGTTACTTTCTATCAAGAAGAGAGTATTTCGAGTCATTATTTACCACGCAAAATCAAAGCCGCTTTTTATATAGAAAATGAACGTGTTTCGAACGAAGTGATCTTTACGTTCAACTTAACTGGTGAAAATCATCAACGGACCGAGCAACTCGTCTTTACCCTTGCTGAGACCTATTATCCAATGGGACAAGTATGTACGTTAAAAATTGAAACCGTATCAGACAAGGAAAATGAATTTTATAAAGAAGAAACCTTTATGATTCGTATGTATGAAGCACTGTACTAATGGGTTAAAACCTGCCTTGTAAACGAGCTTGGCAGGTTTTTCAGGATAGAGGAGGCATTAGAGATTAAAGACTGGTGAAATCATTAAAGGTCCATTTTGGCCTGAAATTGTTGAAATAAAAAACTGTGAGCTCATCGACGATGGTCTTTATGTAGTGGAGTCTATCGGCAGGCAAACGAATAAGTATTATGATCGTTATTTAGAGCAGTATCAATTAGAGCAGTTAGAGAAAATTCAACAAGAAGATGAACATTTTGATCCTGAGCGTTTGCAGCATTATTTGCAGTATCATGTGTTAAAGACAGAAGAACGTTATTCACAATCAAGAGCTAGAGGAAACAAAAAGATTATCCCGTTGCCACATCAAATTGAAGCGGTGTATAGCCGTATGCTTCAATCTCCACAAGTTCGCTATTTGTTGGCAGATGATCCTGGAGCGGGTAAAACCATTATGTCAGGGATGCTGATTCGTGAACTATTGGCTAGAAAAAGTGCAGAGCGAATTCTTATTCTTGTTCCACCGCTTGTACTTAAACAATGGCAAGAAGAATTAAAAGAAAAGTTTGGCGAGGATTTTACGATTGTCACTCGGACTCTTTTAAATAGTTCCGATGAAGTAAACCCATTTGAAGCCTACGACAAGGTGATTGCTTCTGTTTATTGGGCATCGAGAGAAGAAATCAAGTCTTTAATCTTGAAATCTCAATTTGATTTTGTCATTGTGGATGAGGCTCATAAGATGGCTGCCTACACGCATGGAGTAAAAAAGAAAAAGATTCAACGGACGAAGATGTATCAATTGGGGGAAGCTCTATTACGGCATACGGAGCATTGTTTATTTGGATTACTGTACTGTGTTGCCAAAACTATAAATTAGTTATTTGCCAGTCAATTTTTTCGCTTCCAATTTTTCGTAAGAAAGCATTTGTTTGAGAAAAGGGCTTGCTACCAAAGAACCCTTTATTAGCGGAAAAAGGGCTTGGATGGGGTGACTTAATAATCAGGTGCTTAGATGAGGTAACTAGTTGTTGCTTTTGTTGGGCAAAACGTCCCCAAAGGATAAATACAACAGGCGTCTCCCTTTGATTTAATGTCTCTATGACTTTGTCAGTAAATATTTCCCAACCGAGAGCTTTATGTGAGTTTGGGGTACCAGCCTGGACAGTTAATACCGCATTAAGCAGTAATACCCCTTGCTTAGTCCATTCCACCAAGTAACCATGATTCGGAATATCACATCCCAAGTCAGCCTGCAGTTCCTTGTAAATGTTTTTTAAAGACGGAGGAATTCGTACCTCTGGTTTAACAGAAAAACTTAATCCATGAGCTTGTCCAGGACCATGATAGGGATCTTGTCCAATAATGACTACTTTTGTGTCTTTAAAAGCAGTAAAGTTCAGTGCGTTATAAATATCATGTTGATCCGGATAAATAACTTTTGTTTGGTACTCGTCCCGCAAAACTTTGCTTAATTGTTGATAATATGGTTTCTCGAATTCCCCTTTAAGTAGAGAAGCCCAGTCATTTTTTAAAATAGTCATTGTTATGTACACTCGCTTCCATTTTTGCTATACAATTTCTAGTATACAAGTGAATTAAATAAGTATCAATAAAGAGGAAAAGAGGAGCCCATTAAAACGAAAAAGGCCTCCATTACAAGATCATTAGCCCATAAATTAATGTGGAATTTTAGTTATATCCCATATTATTCCCAAATCTAGGGATATTATTTACTAAAGTAAATATGACTCTGTTCCTTATATCCATCTTCATACTTTAATTTTTCTCTCTAGAAACATAAAGGACTGGTTAGGAGAAAGAACTAATTACAAAATTTACTATCGGGAGAATAGAGAGAATTCTTACTAGAGGGTCATAATAAGGATGATCACATTGAAAGGTGGGGATTTGCATGGACTTAGAATGGTTTGACAGGGTCTGTGGTGAGTTACAGGATAGTCTTGATTCCATTTGTAGTAAATATGACGAGAACGGTGGAATGTCAATAGAACGTGGGGCAAAGCATCCGAGAATAGACTTTTTTACAGAAGGTGAAGGTGTGGAAAGAGAGTATTTTTGCACACTTTTTTTTGATCCGCATAATGAAGAATTCTATATCGAGTCTTTTGAGCCAGATCTTGGCTATACTAGTAAGGTCGTGCTAGCTGATATAGAGGATATTATTGACGCTGTTCACGAAAGTTTCCATCTTTATATGGATGACAATCTTTTCGAAGAAGAAATACTTGAGGATGGAGCAGATTTTCATGATTTGGATGGGGTTGAAGACGAATCTTTATTAGAGGAAATCGATGTAGAATGGGAAACTCCTGAGGTGACTGCTTATTACCAAGAAGATGAAGTGGAAGTAACTTATCAGTTCGGGCTTGTCCAGGAGACGGGGGATGGGGTATTAAAACGAATCAACCGTATATGGACAGATGATGATGATTTGTTAAAAGATGAAACACACTTTATTTTTAGTAAGGAAGAAGCAAGCACAATTATAGCCATGATAGCGAGTCACATGGACTCTCTAAGTACTATGGATTATGTGCAATAAATCATAAAAGAAGTGCCAGGCGCCATCCAGATAATTGGATGGTGCCTGGCACCTTTTATGATTTAGTCTAATAAATCTGTCACAGCACCTTTGGACGCTGAGGATACGAGTCGGGCATATTTATTCAATACACCACGCGAATGACGAATTGGAGGTTGTTTCCATGTTTTTCTCCGTTCTTCTAATTCGTCATTCGTGACGTCAAATGTAAGTTCTTGCGTGTCACTGTCAATGGTGATGATATCACCGTCTTGAAGTAGAGCAATAGGTCCGCCGACTTGAGCTTCTGGTGCAATATGGCCAACGACAAAACCGTGTGTTCCTCCAGAAAATCTCCCATCTGTAAGGAGTGCTACTTTTTCATTTAATCCTTTTCCAATGACAATAGCGGTAATCGCAAGCATTTCAGACATACCTGGTCCACCTTTAGGTCCTGAATAACGAATCACAATGACATCTCCATCTTGAATACGGTCCTGTAACAGAGCTTCTGTTGCATCTTCTTCAGAATCAAACACCCTTGCTGGACCCGTAAATTTGGAAAGTTTTAATCCGCTCATTTTGGCTACAGAGCCCTCAGGAGCAAGATTTCCTCGTAACACAACAAGTGGACCTGTTTTACGTATTGGATCTGACAACGGTAGGATAACATCTTGATCGTCTTGTATATCAGGAAATTCCGCAAGATTTTCAGCTACTGTTTTTCCTGTGACGGTGAGACAGTCTCCATGTAGCAGACCGGCATTAAGTAGTATTTTCATAACAGCCGGTATACCGCCAACTTCATGAAGATTTTGCATCACATATTTTCCACTCGGTTTTAAGTTGGCGATATGTGGAACTTTAACACGGATTCTTTCAAAGTCCTCTAATTCGAGAGGGACGTCTACAGAATGAGCCATCGCAAGTAAGTGAAGAATAGCATTCGTTGATCCTCCAAGAGCCATGACAAGGGTAATGGCATTTTCAAACGCTTTTTTCGTCATAATATCTCTAGGATAAATACCTTTTTTCAATAATTCCATCACTGCTTCACCAGCTTTATGGCAATCAACAAGCTTTAATTTCGTAATGGCAGGATTCGATGAACTACTAGGAAGGCTCATGCCGAGTGCTTCAATTGCAGAAGCCATTGTGTTGGCAGTGTACATTCCTCCACATGATCCAGGACCAGGGCATGCATGACATTCTACCATTTTTAATTGTTCTTCATCGATTCCATGTTTATTATATTCTCCAACTGCTTCAAACGCAGAAACGATATCAATATCTTTTCCGTCTAAGTTTCCAGGTGCGATAGTTCCACCGTATACAAAGACAGAAGGAACGTTCAAACGACCAATGGCGATCATGCAGCCTGGCATATTTTTATCACATCCACCAATCGCTACCAATCCGTCTAAACGTTCGGCTCCAACAACCGTTTCGATCGAATCAGCAATAACCTCGCGGCTTGGCAGAGAATACTGCATGCCAACATGACCCATTGAAATTCCGTCAGAAACCGTAATCGTATTAAAAATAAGTGGGGCACCACCTTCATCTTTCGCACCCTTTTTTGCCTCAATCGCTAACTTGTCAATATGTATATTACAAGGGGTAACCTCACTCCATGTACTTGCAATACCGATCATTGGCTTTTGGAAGTCTTCATCCGAGAAACCAACAGCTCTTAACATGGCTCTGTTTGGTGTGCGATTTTCCCCTTCGCTAATAACGTGGCTACGAATTCTCAAATCTTTGTCTGATTGTGTCAAATGTGTATTCTCCTTTCGTTTGTGAATATTGTAGATGAAGCCAAGTAGATCCCATCATTCTTTTAATGAATGGTGTTGCCGAGAAGGGCGCAGAACTATAGATTGTTAACAAATTTTAAAAAAACACTATTTTTTAGAATAACCATCTAGAATAAATTCATTCAACTGAGAGTGACTAATAAACTGGTTTCTCTTTAAAATTAGGCTTTGTTAAACAATATTATTGATGCTTTAAATGCCTTTGGTATACGCATTCATTACGTTATTTCATGGAATCAAACACATGGACGCATACACCAAAGGTAAATTTTCAACCTTCATCATTAACATAGCCTAAAATTAAAAAGAGGCTGACTCAAAATTAAGTAACAGTCTCTTGAACATTGATGATGTCTATTATTTTTTATGAAAGAAATCAGCCTTTTATTCTATTTTAATAAAACTACTGTTTTGTTTGGAAGTAAAATATCTTTTTTATATTTAATTTGTAATTTATTGGAATTACACGTAACAAAAAGTTAATGACTCCAATAGGCTCTTCTGTTATTGAAAAAGGGGATACTTTATTTGTACTGTGCGATAAAGAACATAGGAAAGAAGCGAAATTAACTTTATTAGGAAATACTGAGAGACCAGTAAAGGCTACGTAAATGGAGAGACTACTCCAAAAATTACGTTGGAAATTTCCGATTCGCACGTTCAGACGAAAAAATATAAAAATACGAAAGCTAGAATTGTTCAATAGGAGCAACAGCTTCTTTTGTTAATGGGGAACTTAGTTAGGAAAGTAAAGGAAAACAAAATGATAGCACCATAAGATACGAGAGACACTGTATATCGGCACCAGTGTCTCTCGTATCTTTATAAGGTTCTCCCTAGATCTTGTTCAAACATAGCGAAATGATTTATGTATTTCTTAAGTTTATGTATTGTATCTATATAAATCCAACTTGTTAAATCGACGTAAGAAACGGTTGGTTAACCTGCTTGAACAAGCCTTTATGTACGTAGTAATAACAGCAAAGTGAGAGGAGGTTGGCCGACCATTTTTATACTATGTCGAAAAATTAAGCTGGATTTATATATAAAGGTGTTCCTTCTTACTGGACAACTTTCTCAAGGGTATCATGCTGGCTTTATGGTACTTGACAAAGATATCTTGGAAGTTGATCTTGAGAAAATTGATAAAATCTATGTTGAAGAAACCTATATGAACGGTAACTTAGTTTACCGAAAATAATAAATTAAGGTGCCGGACACCATCCAGATAATTGGATGGTGCCTAGCATCTTAGTGCATTCTATTTTTATCTAACTAAATTATATTACTTCAAGTACAATTTAGTTGGATACGCACCATTAAAGCAGGCTATACAGTGACTGCTCGTTTCTGCAAGATCAATATCAACCGCTTCCAATAATCCTTCGGTGCTTAAAAAAGCTAATGAATCCGCATCAATAACTTTTCCCATGGCTCTTTCATGTTCATGCATATTAGCAAAAAGTTCCTCTTTTGTTGGCATATCGATTCCATAAAAACAGGGGTTTTTTACCATGGGTGAACTGATTCTTACATGGACCTCCTTGGCACCTGCTTGTCGAATTAATTGGACAATTCTCTTGCTTGTTGTTCCACGAACAATCGAATCATCAATCAATACGACTCTTTTTCCTTCTAGAATTTCTTGTACAGCGCTTAATTTTAGACGAACGGCCAAATCCCGTAATTCTTGAGTAGGTTCAATGAATGAACGACTAGCATATGGGTTTTTGATGATCCCCATTTCATAAGGAATTCCTGACTGTTGTGAAAAACCAATAGCGGCAGGTACGCTTGATTCGGGAACGGCAACAACAACATCAGCTTCTGTTGGATGTTCCCTTGCCAAAATTTGGCCTAATTCCTTTCGAATGGATAAAACACTTCTTCCTTTGATCACACTATCAGCACGAGCAAAATAAACAAGTTCAAAAGAACAAAGGGAAACGTCCCCTTTATCAGCAAACCGACCACTTTGAATGCCATTTTCGTCAACCAAAAGCCATTCACCGGGTTCAACATCTCTCCAGAACGTTGCATCAACTGCATTTAAAGCACATGTTTCTGATGCAACGACAATAGATTCTCCTATTTTACCAAGACTTAGTGGACGTAACCCATTACGGTCTAAGGCAATGAGCATTTGTTTTTCAGTCATAATAACTAAAGCAAATGAACCGTCGATACGTTTAAGAACATCAGGTGCCGCTTCTGCAAAATATTTTTTATGGGAGCGAGCAATTAGATGGGCAATAACTTCTGTATCAGTCGTCGTTTGAAATATACTTCCTTGCTGCTGCAAGACATTGCGTTCTATCCTTGCATTTACGAGGTTACCATTATGGGCAACAGCTAAATTTCCCTCACTGTATTGAAAAATGAGGGGTTGTGCGTTTTGCAATAAACTTGCACCAGAAGTAGAATAGCGTACATGTCCAATCGCCATATTACCTTTTAATTCGTTAAGGGTATCACGTGAAAATACTTGAGTGACTAATCCCATTCCCCTATGATACCTGAATGTTTTCCCGTCACTTGCGACAATTCCTGCACTCTCTTGACCACGATGCTGAAGTGCATGGAGTCCATAGTAAGTTAAATTAGCTGCATTTGGATGGTTAAAGATACCAAATACTCCGCATTTCTCCTTCATATCTAAATCCATTGTTATTTTCCTCCTGCTCATATATCTCATTTTATTAGCTTTTGCGGAAGAACGATTTCTATCCTTTGAGTTTGGTTGCAATGTCGAATTTCAATATAGTACAAATAGTTAGTTCAATGATTGATACTAAGTAGTATTTCATATGTAACAGTCTGTTTACCTTTAAAAAATTACCAATATAAAAAATGTGTTTTTTTGTATCTTGTTTGATATAAAATTCAATTTCTGCGTAGCCTAGTATTTGTTAATAAATATTTTTTAGGATTATGAACATGAAGATAACTACAGATTGGTAAAGGAGATTTTAAATTGACAGATTTTGTAACAGATAATTCAGTAACAGCAAGTCCAAAAGTAGAGCCTCAGGTAGTCATGAATTCAGAGAGTACAGTAACAGCAAGTTCAAAAGTAAAGCCTCAAGTAGTTATAAATCCAGAATTCCAAGTCCAAACCGAACAACACAATACCAATGTTAATGATCTTAACCATGTTGCTAAAGCACAAAAACAGATATCATCGCAAGAAACGGTCGGTGTACTGCCACAAGAATAGCTTTCCTTGTAGGGCATTAGTTTCATTTCAGTATATTATTTGAATACGAGGTCGTAATTCAGTAAGGAACAATTCGAAAATAAATATGCAATATAAGAATAGATTCTTTAACAATGGGGCGCATTTCTCGAAATTAGAATGCGCTCTATCTTTGTGTATAGAGCCAAATTATTGGAACTTCTATCAGATGCAAAAACTGCTATAACTAGCTAGTAATTTAAAATTATCTTAAAAATCCAATTTGTCATTGACATTAGACATGAAGGTTAGTAAAATAAAAATATATTAATTGATAACAATTATCACTATCAACTAAAGACTATAGAAGAGGTGTATACAAATTATGAATTTATCAAAATTAGTTAAGTTTAAGCCTTTATTGGCTAGTGCAGTGCTGACGATTGGACTAGCTGGTTGTGGTACAAATCAAAGTGACACAGAAGGAGAGCAAGAAGCTTCAAAGCCTGAAACAACTGAAAATCAAGAAGTAAATATCTATACGGCAAGACATTATGAAGTAGATGATGAGATTTATAACAACTTTACAGAAGAAACAGGCATTAAAGTGAATGTTGTAAAAGGGAAAGCGGAAGAACTTATTGAGAGATTAAAGCGTGAGGGAGAAAGTACAAAAGCCGATTTATTTGTTACAGTAGATGGGGGAGTCCTTGCTAACGCAAAGCAAAATGATATCCTACAACCAGTTACTTCAGATGTTATTAATGAAAACGTACCCGAAAACCTTCGTGATGTTGATAATAACTGGATTGGATTGGCAACAAGAGCGCGTATCATCGCCTATTCGAAAGATAGAGTAAATCCTGAGGAATTATCTACATATGAGGATTTAACAAGCGAGAAATGGGAAGGGAAATTGTTAGTCCGTTCTTCAACAAGTTTATATAACCAATCACTACTTGCCTCTTTTATCGAATTAAATGGTGAAGAAAAAGCAGAACAATGGGCACAAGGGATCGTAAACAACTTTGCTCGCCAGCCAGATGGCGGTGACCGTGATCAAGCGAAAGCAATTGCTGCAGGTACTGGTGATGTTGCTATTATGAACAGCTATTACGTTGGCCTGCTTGCAAATGCTGAAGACCCTGAAGAAGTAAAAGTTGCTGATAGTATTGGAGTCTTTTTCCCGAACCAAGAAACAAATGGTACTCATGTGAATATCAGTGGAATTGGTTTGACAAAGCATAGTAAGAATCAAGAAAATGCGATTAAGCTTATTGAGTATATAACAAGTGTTGAAGCCCAAGAATTATTATCAGCTACTAATTATGAGTTCCCAGTAAACCCGAATGCAGCTAAGTCAGAATTGCTAGAGAGCTGGGGCGACTTTAAAATGCAAGAACTTAATTTTGATACTTTAGGGGAGCATAATAAAAAAGCAATCGAAATTTTTAATAAAATAGGCTGGAAGTAATATGAAAGCAGAACTGATTAAACGTAACATAAAAAAAGAGTTTAACGGTTGGTGGATAATTAGTTTAGTTGGGGCAGTAGTGATTCTACTGCCTATCCTTTTTATTTTCTCTTCTATATTTCAAGAACCGAATGAAAACTGGTTTCATATTCGTCAGTACTTATTGAAGAATTATGTTGCAAATACTGTCATACTTGTGGCTGTAACGGGGATTCTTACGGCTTTTTTAGGTGTAACATTGGCATGGCTAGTTGCAGCCTATGATTTTCCGCTAAAAAGATTTTTCCGTTGGGGGTTAATTTTGCCTCTTGCGATTCCACCTTATATTGCAGCATATACCTATAAAACGATGCTAGGCTATACCGGAGTGATTCAAACCACGTTTCGAAATCATTTTGATTATCAAATCGAACCTGAGCTATTATCGGTTTCATCCTTACGTGGAGCCATTTTTATTTTTACGATATTTCTTTTTCCATATGTGTACATTATCACAAGAGCATTTTTAGAAAATCAAAGTACTTCTTATATTGAAAATGCAAGACTATTGGGAAGAAAGCCGTTAGCTGTATTCACTAAAGTAGTTCTTCCTCTTTCCAGACCTGCTATTGTTGGAGGTACCATATTGGTCATTTATGAAGTGCTGAGTGACTATGGACTTACCAGCTATTTAGGCATTCATACGATTTCAACGGCTATTTTTCAAACATGGTTCGGGATGTACGATGTGAATTCTGCTATGAGGCTTGCTGCTTGGTTGATGGTGATTATTGTTGGAATGTTTTTTTTAGAAAGACTGCTTAGACAGCGGCGGCGTTACCATGTAAGTAATAAATCGAGGCCATTAGTACCTGTGAAGCTGAAAGGAATTGCTGGAATAGCTGCGTTTATGTATTGTGGAGTCGTGTTTCTAATAGGATTTCTCATTCCGGTCATTCAGTTGATTGCTTGGGCAAGGATGACGTTTCATAAAGTTTGGGATTCTTCCTTTTTTACATTGTTTTATCAAACCGTCTATGTTGCAGCTTTATCTACATTGATCATCCTTATTCTTTCTATTATTGTTGCAAATGTTTGCCGATCTCATTCTTCCTTTTCATTCATATTATCAAAAAGTGTAACGACAGGTTATTCGATTCCGGGTCCAATTATTGCCATTGGTGTACTAGCGATGTTTATCTCACTTGATAAATGGCTCGCACCGATCTACGCTAATATGGGGCTTGGTGAAGCGCCGCTCATCTTAAGTCTATCTTTAGTCATGTTAATCGTTGGTTATTCCATTCGTTTTATGGCTACCGGATTTAATGCTATTGAAGTGGGCTTTGAAAAAGTGGGCACGAAATATATGGAAGCCTCAAGACTGCTTGGACTTGGTGTAACAAAAACCTTCTTTAAAGTGGATCTTCCTTTAATTAAAGGAGCTCTATTTAGTGGATTTATTTTAACATTTGTTGAAATTTGCAAGGAATTGCCATTGGCCTTGTTGTTGAGACCTTTTAATTTTGAAACGCTAGCAACAAAGACTTATCAATATGCAAACGATGAGCAAATATACGAGGCATCTATTTCCTCGCTTTTAATCATTTTAATTAGTATGTTATCTGTAATCATTTTTCAAATGATAGGTAAGAAGGTGAAATAATGAGCATTGTTGAAATTGAAGGTCTTACTTTTTCATTTTCTCGGAAGGAGAAACCAGTTATTAATGATTTTTCATTTTCGATGGAAAAGGGACAAATTGTGGGTATTCTAGGTCAAAGTGGAAGTGGAAAAAGTACGTTACTCCGCTTAATATCAGGATTAGAAATGCCGATGAAAGGAACCATTGTAATTGCTGGTACGGCTGTTGTAAGTGAAGGTGTATTTATTCATCCAGAGGAAAGAGGAGTGGGGATGGTTTTTCAAGACTATGCTTTATTTCCCCATATGACGGTGAAGGATAATATTCTTTTTGGATTATCCCGCATGCCTCGAAAGGATCGGAAGCAACGTGTAGATGAGATGTTGGAACTTGTCCAAATGGAGAGTTTTGAGAAACGGTATCCACATGAATTAAGTGGGGGACAGCAGCAAAGGGTTGCTCTGGCTAGAGCGCTTGCCCCAAAGCCGAATTTGTTGTTAATGGATGAACCATTTAGTAACTTAGATGCAGATTTAAAAGAGTCGATTCGGGAGGAACTTGGGATCATTTTGAAAAAAGCCAACATGACTTGTATTATGGTTACACATGATCGAAATGATGTTGAAGCGATATGTGATCATAGTATCGTACTCGGTCAATCGAATGTTACGAACGATCTCCACAGAAAAAAGTTCCAGAATATAAAATAGGTTGTAGGATTAAATGAGCATAACGTTGTCTAAACGGCAAGGTTATGCTTTTTTGTATGTTATAAATGAATTAGTTACAAACTAAGTAAAAAAGGGGGCGACAATATGAATCAAACAAAACTTGACCTTAACGTTCTTTCTGTTTTAGAAGATAAAATTCAATTAATTAAAACAAATAAAGGGGCAATTTATTTAGTGGGACCTATACGTCTTCCCATTAATTTGTATGGAGAAACGGTTGTCTTCAAATGGTATTGTTGGTTGAATTGTGATGAAGTTACAGAGGACTATGAGAGGATTATTGACAAGCTATCTTCTTCCAATTTAGCCGAATATCAACAATCCAGTGTATTAGTATATGGAAACTTTGAATATGCTGAGGATGCCATCATGAGAATGCATTCTATCTGCCATACAGGAGATATTTTTGGAAGTAAAAGATGTGATTGTGGTTTTCAGCTGAAACAATCCATGAAAATGATCACCGAACACGGTAATGGGGCATTATTTTATTTAGCTAATCATGAAGGTAGAGGCATTGGACTATTTAGTAAAGCGATGGCGTATGTCCTTCAGGAGAATGGTTATGACACAGTGGAAGCGAATATAAGTCTTGGTTTTGTAGATGATGCCAGAAACTATGGGGATGCTATTTTAGTCTTAAAAGCGTTACGCTCTAAACCGATAACACTAATGACAAATAACCCTAAGAAATTGGAAGCATTAAAAAGAGCTGGTTTAGAGATATCAGGAAGAGAACCTTTATGGGGGGATCTTTCTCAATTTAACGAAAAATATTTACAAACAAAGATTAAAAAGTCTGGTCACCTAGAAGATGAAGGGACTTACTCGAAAGACCAATGAATTGGAGACCGAGTAATTCAAAAGAGGGATAGTAATATGAATTTGGTTTCAATAAGAAATTTAGTTAAAACGAAAAGCTGCGGACTTATATCATATGAAGAAATATGAGAGAATTATGGCGGTGATTCGCTGGGAAAGAAGTTTAACTCTATAGGCAAAATTTGACTAGTAAACTAGTGGAATAAAAAAGAGTGTGGGAGGTAACCTACGCTTATTTTCGTCTCTAGTAAAAGCTCTCTTAATATAGAGAGTTACAGTTATAAAACAAATAAAAGTACCGGGCATCTTTATTTGTTTTATATGATTAGTCTTTTGATAATAGGTGAAAATAAAATATTGGATAAACGGTTTTGACAGCTAAAAAAGATTTAAGGTGATCATTTGAATGTTATTTCTCAATCTTTATTACTGCTTTATTTCATAAATATATTTAGTCATAATTTTTTCGAATTTTTATTCTATTATGAAGGTGGAATAGTTGATATAAACATGAGGAGCTATTATAGATGATACTTCAAGGTATAATTAAAGAAGCAGTAGTAAGGATTACGTCAAAAGGTAATCTTGATCATATAAATATTACTGGTATAACAGATAACTCTAAAGATGTTAAAGAGGGATATCTTTTTGTGGCCGTTAGTGGATATAGCTTTGATGGCCACGACTATATAACAGAGGCTATCCGTTTAGGAGCATCCGCGGTCATCGGTGAGCAAGACATAATGGATCTAGAAATTCCTTATATACAAGTCAAGAACAGCCGCAAAGTGTTAGGTATAGTAGCGAAGAAGTTTTATGGTAACCCAAGTAGTAAAAAAATTATGATAGGTATTACTGGAACAAACGGAAAAACGACAATAAGCTTTATGTTAAAACATATTTTAGAAAAGAATGGGATTTCATGCTCTGTTATTGGAACGCTTTCCTATATTATAAATGGTAAAACGATTGAATCCCAAAATACAACCCCAGGTACCATTAAACTAAACTCCTTATTGGCTGAGAGCAGGGATGAGGTGGTTATTATGGAGGTGTCTTCACATGGATTAGCCCAATACCGATTAGAGGGAATTGAATTTGATTATTGCGTATTCACGAATCTTTATCATGATCACCTTGATTTTCATGGAACAATGGAAGAATATTTTCAGGTGAAATCATTGCTTTTTGAAAAATTAAAGCCGAATGGTTTAGCGGTTATAAATGTAGATAATGATTGGGGAGAAAATCTGTATAAAAACCTGCACCACAAGAAAGTCAATACCTATTTAGTGGGTAAATCGAATGACTGTGATTTGTCCATTATTGATTATCATACAGCAACCAATCCTTTTATCTTATTGAAAGAAAAGGAAGAAACGGTGAAAATTCATCTACCTTTGCCCGGACAGCATAATTTATATAATGCAGCTTTTGCCTATGCTATTGCTAGAAAATTGCCTATAAAACGCGAAGAACTTATTTTGGGATTGAATCAATTTCCTGGTGTTCCAGGGAGATTTGAAACATACAGGAGTGAAGAAGGGATAACGATCGTCATTGATTATGCTCATACGGCTGATGCTATTTTTCATACCCTGCAAACTGCGAAAGAATGTGGAGCAAAAAGAATTTTTCATATTTTTGGATTCCGAGGAGGCCGTGATAAAACGAAAAGAGAAGAAATGGTCAAGGTATCTACAGAATTTAGCGATGAATTAATTCTAACTCTGGATGACTTGAATACAGAAAAGTATGACCAGATGGTAACTGAACTGAATAGACTACATAGCGAATACCCCTCTGGAAAAGGGTCAGTGATACCAGATAGGACTTTAGCTATTCAGACTGCTATTCAAAAGGGAACGAAAGATGATTGGCTTATCATTACAGGAAAAGGCCCTGAGCGTTATAAGCAATCTTTTGATTTACCAACGATGTCTGATAAAGAAACGATTCTATATTTACAAGAGAATAAAAATGAATGATGTAATGAGTGCTAATAAAGGTAGTAAAGGTGCCTGGCACCTTTACTTTTGGTTCAACTATAAAGTACCGATCAAACCGCCATCTATATTCACTGATGTACCCGTAACATAAGAAGCTGCATCTGAAACGAGAAATGCAATGACTTTAGCTGCCTCATCCGTATTTCCAATACGTCCTAGAGGGATTTGACGATTCTTACTTGAGAATTCTTCCCATGAAAGCTCTGGGTCTCCAACTTTCCACATCTTTTCTATTTGTTCACTTCGAATCCAACCAATACACACAGTGTTTACGCGAATATTGTCTGGACCAAGATCTTTACTCATTGCTTTTGTGAGAGCCATACCTGCAGCTCTACTTACTGAAGTAGGTAAAGAAGATGCAGGGGGGGTTTTTCCAATTGCCGCGGTTACGTTTAAGATGGCACCACCGCCTACTTCACGCATATATGGAATAGCATAGCGAGAACAATGAATGGCACCAAATAATTTTAAATCAAGGTCTTGTTGCCAAAGTTCCGTTTCTACTTTTTCAAATGGTTGGGCTTGAGAAGTCCCAGCGTTATTGACTAAAATATCTAAACGGCCATATTTCTCGACGGTTGCAGTAACAACCTTTTGACAATCATCTTCCTTTGTGACATCTGCTTCTATATAGAATACCTTTACTTCTGTGTTTTCAAATATGTAAGTAGCTGCCTCTTTTAATCTCTTTTTATTTCTTGCACAAATAGTTACCTCTGCTCCCTCTTTCACTAAATAAAGAGCCGTTTCCAATCCAATTCCTTTACTGGATCCTGTGATTAGTGCAACTTTTCCTTTTAACTGTAAGTCCATATTGAACTCCTTTCTTAATGATTTTATGAAGTAATATTACGGATACTTGAAAAGAGGATATCATTCTTTATTAGGATACAGCATACAGGTGTGAAGGTAAATGCAGTGATATTGAGGTTACCGATAATATCTATCATGATAATGGTTTAAAGGTATATTAACTGTTACAATAAAATTAAGTTGAAAAAATTGAAGTTTATAACAAAATAGGATTTTTATGGTAAAATGGAAATGATTATTTATGTGATGGGAAGACGTTATGCTTAGGAAAATATTTAATTTTAACAGCTATCCGAAAGAATTCCCCTTCCTCAAGCCTGTGAAGGGCGCAGTCCAAGGGTAGGGAGGAGATGAATTTTGGTTGGCTTTAGCCAAATGGAACAACTGGACTGTCCTAGTCAGTCCTTTTTCTTTTATGTTAGCTTAGCTAAAGGTTTGATTTAGTTGAGCAACATAGATTTTTGGCAGACAAAGGAATTGGTTTTTAATAATGAATTGATCAAAATACATAGTAATTCCTTCTGAATAAAAAGTAATAAAACTGTAACCAAACTGTAAGGGAATTACAGATATATTATAATATTATTAAAACGGTCAAAAACTACTTACAACCTCCCGAAATTTATAGAAGAATAGAAGTCAGATTAGGGTAGTCTATAAAAATTGTTGGGAGGTTAAATATGAAAACGAGAGATGCTTATTATGACAATGCAAAATTTTTCCTTATTTTTTTCGTTGTATTTGGTCATTTCATACAATCATTTATTCACGAAGAGAAATGGATTTATACGTTATACACTACGATTTATACGTTCCATATGCCAGCGTTTATTTTAATATCAGGATTTTTTGCGAAAGGGTTTCATAAAAAAGGATATCTAAAAAAAATCGCGAAAAAATTGATCATTCCTTATTTAATTTTTCAAGGAATATACTCACTCTATTACTTTTTTATCAATGAACAAAGAGCAATTGAATTAGATCCTTTAAATCCACAGTGGTCATTATGGTTTTTAATTAGTTTATTTTGCTGGAATGTGATGCTCCTTCTATTTACAAAGTGGAAAGCAAGCTTTGCCCTTTTTTTATCGGTAGCTTTAGGAGTATTCGTTGGTTATTTTGATGAGATCAACAACTATTTAAGCTTGTCAAGAACCTTTGTCTTCTTTCCATTTTTTCTACTTGGATATTATTTAAAGAAGGAACATTTTGAACGACTTCTTGATTTTAAGTTCAGGTATATCTCGTTATTCATTTTCATTTTACTATTTGTCGCATTTTATCTGCTGCCTGATTTTGACTATAAATGGCTGTTTGGTTCCAAGCCATATAATGCCCTTGATCACTCATACCTAAATGGAGGAATCGTTCGTTTAGCCGTTTATGGTTTAACTTTAATGGCGATACTCAGCTTCTTAGCGTGGGTTCCTAGACAAAGGTATTTCTTTACAAAATGGGGCACGAGTTCAATCTATGTCTATCTCTTACATGGTTTCTTTATCAAATATTTTAGAAACAGTGAATTAGTAGGAGTTATAAATGATTCTGAACAAATAGTTGTATTAGTCACCTTGTCCATTTTGTTAATTGCTTTCTTATCAAGCAAAATGATTAGAAAAATTACTCAGCCTTTGATTGAATTGAAACCTTCATTTTTTAAAAAATATACAATGGACTTAAGTCACGAACGGCAATGAGGTAGAATAATCTTAACAAATACTTTGCTGCTTGTCGGGAAAGAAATTTTTATTATAAATGCTACATGAAGGCAAGAGTCACTGGGAAAACTCCTAATAAGTACTTATTAGGAGTTTTCTTATGAAAAAGTATTTCTTTTTATTTTGTATTGTTTTGATCCTATTTGGGAATCATGCTTGGCCCCCTTCTTCCTCTGCGAGTACAAAGGTGATTAACCTGGTAGCTCTTGGTGATTCAATCACACATGGCTCAGGTGATCCTTCTAAGAAGGGGTATATAGAAAGAATGAAAGTTAAATTGGAAGAAAAAAAGAGCATGCCTGTTCAAGTGAGCAACTTTGGAATACCGAAATATACGACCGAAAATATTTTGGCACAGTTGAAAGATGGAAAAATAAAGAAGCAAATCAAAAAAGCTAATTATATTCTTCTTTACATCGGTACGAATGATTTTAGAAAGAGTGCAGGATACAAATTCAATCAACTGGATGTAAAAAAAATAAATCAAGGAAAATTAACATTCTCAGCAAATCTTCATCAAATTTTAGATAACATGAGAAATGAGAATTCTACTGCACCCATCATCGTTTTAGGGTTATATCATCCCTATGTGGAATATCAGAATCATCAGGAAATTCTTAAGGTGATTGAACACTGGAACAACGAGATTGTTGATGTTATTGGTGATTTTGATCAGACATTCTTTGTTCCTACTCTCGACTTATTTCAAAATAAACCGAAAAAAATATACTTTAGTGATTCCCTGCATCCTAATCCTGCTGGTTATCAACTAATTGCCGAGAGACTGTTAAAAAAAGCAATCCTATTGGAAGGACATTCGGATCATTAACTAGAAAAATTCACCTTCTTTATTTTGTTAGAGTGATGTAATTTAATGATGCTCTTAAGAACGTATTTTTACAGTAAAGTCGTCAATATAAGGTTCGCTCTCAGCTTTGTTAGTAACTGCATATGTATTAAACTATACATTGTATGCCCTGCATTCTGCATACAATGTATAGTTTAATGTTATAAAAAGTTGATCTTCTTTCATATTTTATTTATTTTATTTCGTTCCATTTTCATTTTTTTTTCATAAGCATAGTAATGAGGAGTGAATGTTATGAAAAAGGCACAGGAACAGTTTGAGATAGAAACTCTGAAGCATATTAGAAATAGACTTGATTATATTCACTCTATTTCTAAAAGTTACAATAATGATAACCCTGAATTAATGGACACGATTGAAAGTTTAGCTGCAGTGGCAAACATGTTTGCAAAGATTAAATTAGAAGAGTTAAACGGTAATGTAGAAACATCAAGCCCTCAAGGATTCATTGTGAGTAAACTAGGAAACTCATACTCAAGAATGAAAGACTATGAAAAACAAAAAGACATAGAATTTCCGACTTGGAAGCTCTGATATTTATTTTGTGATTTTCAATAGAGGTCTTAATGTATCAAAATAACATTAAGACCTCTATATAAAAGGAAGGCTTATTAGACAGCCCTTTATATGTTTTACTGTCTGTAATGGTTTAAAACTCTTCATATATAGCAGGGTCTTGATTGTTAATTCTACCATCAGGGAAAGTTAATCCTGAAATCATGCCCATTTCTGTTTCGTCTAGAGAAAAATCAAAGATGGATATATTTTCAAGTTGTCGTGTAGGGGATGAAGATTTAGGAATAGAGATGGCTCCAAGTTGGTAATGCCAACGTAAAATAATTTGTGAAATTGACTTGTTATGATGGTCAGCAAGCGTTTGAAGCGTATCAATTTTTAAGTCTTTTATTCCTCGAGTTAATGGACTCCAAGACTCTGTCACAATATTATTCTCTTCATGCCATTTTCTTTGCGGTTCTTGATTGAAAAATGGATGTAATTCGATTTGGTTTACGCTTGGTTTTACGCTAGTTTCCTTTTCTAAACGTTCAATATGTTCAGGTAAGAAATTACAAACACCAATAGAACGAATAAGACCCCATTTTTTAGCATCAATTAAAGCTTGCCAAGCTTCTACATATGTATTCTGTTTAGGGTTAGGCCAATGAATAAGATATAAATCATAATAATCGAGGTTTGCACGGTATAAAGATTCCTGAATGGTCGTAACAGCTTTGTCATAGTTTTGATAGCGACCTGGTAATTTGGATGTAATTCTTAATTCTTCTCTTGAAACAGAACTGCGTTTAACGGCTTCACCTACAGTTCCTTCGTTTTCATAATTATAAGCAGAATCAATAAGTCGATAGCCTACATCCATTGCACTTTGTATCGCGGTGGCACCTTCATTACCCTTAAGTGTATATGTACCCAAACCTATAACCGGTAGAGTAACTCCATCATTAAGTGTAATCTCTGGAATGGATTTCCCCATAACAAATCACTCCTTTCAATAATATTTTAAGATTATCATAATTATGAATAAATTTCATTGTTTTGAATTGTGGGTGTGAGAGATAAAGAAAGAGTTGATGACAGCTCTTTCTTTAGCCAGCCAACGTAAGTAGTTTTATTCAAGAAACAAGAAACTATTTTTAAAGTTAAACGTAGTAATACTATACAGATTTAAAAATAATGTATTTTGGATCAACCTTTTTTATAAGCCAATACCACGATCTTATTTTCTAATAGATGGGTTGAATTATATAGTGCGAAACGAAATTCATTTTTAATGGTTAACAAAATATTCACATTTTGTTGAAAAGTCGTGACTTATATCATTAAACTATTTTATCTATTAATTTAAAATTAAGATTGATTGAAAGGGGAAAACGCTTAAGAACATTATATTAAATGAGGAGTTCTAGTTCATATTGTACAAAAAATAAAAATGAGCAAAGAAATTATATTGAATGAATAATTGAAATTAGGAGGAAGAACAAATGAATTTATTATCAAAAACAAGAAAGATCAATGCTTTGTTACAAAAAGCCGCAGGGAAGTCTGTGAATTTTAAGGAAATGGCTGAGACACTAAGTGACATTATTGAAGCAAATATTTTTATTGTTAGTCGTAGAGGTAAGTTACTTGGCGTTACTGTTAACCATCAAATGGAAAATGAACGAATGACACAAATGCTTGAGGACCGTCAATTTCCTGAAGAATATACAAATAATTTATTCCATATTAGAGAAACATCTTCAAACCTTGAAGTAAACAGTGAACATTCTGTATTCCCATTAGAAAATAAAGATTTATTCAAAAATGGATTAACAACCATTGTTCCAATTATCGGTGGAGGAGAACGTTTAGGAACATTAATTATAGCAAGACTCCAAAAGCCGTTTCATGATGATGACCTCATCCTTGCAGAATATGGTGCTACAGTAGTTGGTATGGAGATACTTCGTGGAAAATCTGAAGAGATTGAAGTGGAAGCAAGAAGTAAGGCTATCGTACAAATGGCGATTAGTTCATTATCTTACAGTGAACTAGAAGCCATTGAACATATCTTTAAAGAACTTGATGGGAAAGAGGGTTTATTAGTTGCTTCAAAAGTTGCCGATCGAGTTGGAATTACTCGTTCAGTCATTGTGAATGCCCTTCGTAAACTTGAGAGTGCTGGTGTAATTGAATCACGCTCCTTAGGCATGAAAGGAACCCATCTCAAAGTATTAAATGATAAATTTCTAATTGAACTTGAAAAGTTAAAGTCTAACAAAAGCTATCTTGCTTAAGAAATGAACTAGAAGTTTGATATCTATATTGTCCGAAATATCAAACTTTCTATTAAGCGCTTGTGCTTTACTATCATTATTAGAAATCATTTTACCTTTTACGATAGAGAAGTGGAAGAACATCCTCTATTCCAATGAGGGGATGAATTCCATTTCTTTTTAGTTTCAAGAGGATTTCAGATAATCTAATAATAGAGTATATGTTCGTTTTTTATAAATGGATATCGAAAATGGTTGAATGTATGGTTATTCTTTGAAGCATATTAAATAGTAATTGATTATTCAAAGGGTGATCACATGAACGAAAAGAAATTTCTTAATTTTTTATTTACAAGTGGTGTCATTGCATTTCCTTTTTATAACACCAATGACCTTGTTTGAAACATGGTTAGAAAAAAATACAAGTTTAATCAAGTGGAAAAATGGATGGAACTGGTACCATACATATGTGTCTGCATTTCTAAAATATTTAAAAGTTCGGTTTTTAATGGGGCTAATAAGATATTTATCTCATTTACAAAAGACTTATTTAAGTAAAACTCAGAAAGTTAAAATTCCGGTTGACTAATTAAAGACTAAACTATAGTAAGATTAGTAACGTCAAGGATAAATGGAAGGTTCCATTATATTCATCACATTGAGATTACCAATGTGATACATGAAATCCCACCCCTCAGACTTATTTTTTTAGGGGTGGGATTTTATTGTTTATACTACTAAATTTAGAAGTAACCTTATTAAGAATATTTCCTCTAAAAGTGTTTCTACAAAAAGGGCGACACCTTTCTTATGGTATAATTTCACTAACATCGAATTAATTAAACCTGATTATTAAAAAAACTAATAATATTCAAACTTTATTTATTTATACAATAAAAAAAATCCTTTACAATGGAAACAAAGGTGGTCCTGTTAAATTCAATCTTAAAGGATAATCGGTTATGGACAAGAATACACTACTTTCATTTATATAGACAGTAAGCACCACCTTTATTGGGGTCTTTACTTTTGACTTTCAGTCATAAAAAACTTGCATTGAAAGTTCTAGTTATATGTATACAATGGTAGTGAAATGCGGGAGTTGACATTTTAGGAATGAATCATAGATTCATTGATTTTCATAAAAAACGTTATGAGTGGGCTTTTAATGCGAAGACAGAATTTATTAATTGTTTCGTTCGATTAGATGTACATGAACGTTCCTTTAATCACTTAACAAAATTGTACAACGAAGCTGAAGAAACAAGGAAACGAGAGCTTGAAGAATATGAAAAAAACATTGAAAAGCTCGAGAAATTAATAGAAAGCAAAAGACTTCAAATCAATCAGGAATTGAACGTATTTAACATAAAGGACAAGCAAATTTCAAGGGAAATAGAGAACTATAGAGGTTTAACCGTGTACTTAGAAAAAATAATGAAAGATACTAAAGCAATTGAGGTTGAACCGATTGTGAAAGATATGATTATATACAATGCAAGCCATAAAAAAGCGAGCATCTTAAATGGTTATGCTTCAAATTTACAGTCTATTGTCAAAATGAATTTGGAGGAGCAGCTTACGGATATAAAAGAGAAAGTGCATAATTTAAACATAACGTCAGTCAATGATTTGAGACTCCCTGAGTTAGATTCGATTCCGAGAATTTATCAAAAAATTGATTCTTTTTGGTTAACAAATAGCTATGACAAAGCATTTTACAATTTGTGCGATCAAGCAATTGATTGGGTAGTTAAGCTGTATAAAGCCTATATGAAGGTTTTGACTCTGATTTTAAATGAAGTAGTGGAGCAAAGTGAGCAATTATTGAAAAAAGCAGAGGATTTGAAACGAATAAAAGATGAAAAAGTAGAAAAGTTACATAAAGAAATTATTGTAGATAAGAAAAAGCGAGATCTGCTTCATACACGCTATAATGAAGTGCACGAAATGTGGAAACAAGATTGTGAACATGCTAAGCAACTACAAGGTTATTTTATCAAGCACTGGCTACAGTATAAGGAAGAACTTCAGCATTATTTCCTATCTGGTAATGCCGAAGAACGTTGGTTTGTATCACAATATTTACAGCTTCTACAGCAAGACGGTGAAAAAATTATCCAATCTTTGAATATATGAGGGAATAATAGATGAGTAAAACAGAGTTACCTACAAAAAATGATTATGAAAATGCAATAAATGAATTAAAAAAGCTAAATGAAGAGCTTTTTTATGATGATTTTAAAACAAAAATGAAAAATTTAGAGAATCATTTAGAGCATTTAGCATTTAGTACCTCGAATGATTTCAAGAATGAAGCGGAGAATATAATAAGTCGAGCGAGTGCATTATTTCGTCAAATAGAGACTCAACAGGAAGAAATGAGTGCGTTATTAGAGAACTATCAAAGTGCCTCGATTCAAAAAAATGAAGAATTTCTTGAATACGAAAGAACACAGCTCTTATTTGTCTATGAAGAACTGCAGCAAAGCATTCATTTATTTACTGAGCAAACAGTAAAATTACAACAAGACATTGAAAATAATAATAAGTATTTAGTAGAACAGGCTGTTGAGGCCGTTTCATCTGTTTCAGATCATATAACAGAATTTGTGCAAAAACTCTCCCTATCGGACGAAAAAAACAAAGAGTTTTTAGAACAAAATAGAGCATATGTGACACTTGCAAAAACACAGATGACTGAAACAGAACAAAAAATAACGGCCAATGCAGCAAAACTTCAGCAAATAGATGAACGCTGGGAACAGCTTCTAAAATCGTACGAAGCAAAGCTTCAAATACATGAACAAGGCTTAAAAAACATTTTAGTCGTTCGCGAAGAGGCTCTGATTAATAAAGTAATCCATCAACATGATAACTGGATCATAAAACAATTTGACAATGATGAGGCGCATAAAGCAGAAATTTTAGAATGGCATGAGAAAGTGGCTACTTTATTAAAGGTGCAGAGCAAGCAAAACCAAGAAATGCTAGAGTCTATTTCAACAAATCTGTCTAGCAAAAACGATTTAAAAAGTGTTGAGAAGAAAAATGCTTTTAAAACAAATATTTTATTAGCAGTTGTTGTAATAGAAGCGATTCTAATTGGTGTGCAATTTTTTATCTAAATATTTTTTGGAAAGCGAAGATAAACAGCGACATCATTTTGTTAGTGTGAGTTATATTGCTGAAAATAGTGAAATAGTAGAAGGTAAGAAGTGGAGCAAAGAATTTAAATCGATTTGTTCCTTTTTAAAGAACCTAGATTGGCGGATTCGGGTTTAATAATAAAATGAAAATAATAATAAGTTGATTTGAGGTAATCTGATGAGTGAAATGGAGTGATCTTATAATTGGGAACGGACACAGACGACATTCAAAAAGTTAATCGCACACCTATTGTTGTCGTATTACTCGTAGGTGGATTTATATCTATTCTAAACCAAACTTTATTTGCAACCGTAACACCTCATGTAATGAATGATTTTAACATTACTGAAAATACAGCACAGTGGTTAACTACGATTTTCATGTTAGTTAATGGTGTTATGATTCCAATCACAGCATTTTTAATTGAAACGTTCACAACAAGAAGGCTTGTTATGACGGCAATGTCTGTATTTGCTATTGGAACAATCATTTGTATGGTAGCTCCAACTTTTGGCTTGTTGATGGTTGGTAGGGTTATTCAAGCAAGTGGGGCTGGAGTGATGATGCCATTAATGATGACGGTATTTTTAACGATTTTTCCAATTGAGAAGCGAGGGGCAGCGATGGGTGTAGTCGGGTTGGTCATTTCTTTTGCGCCAGCGATTGGTCCAACATTATCAGGATATGTTGTCGAAAACTATCCTTGGAGAACGATGTTTCTAGTGATTTTACCGATCATTTTTATTGATATTATATTAGCTTATTTTGCGATGAAGAATGTGACGAAACGGACCTTTCCGAAGGTTGATATCTTATCGATTATTCTTTCTACGTTAGGTTTTGGTGGTTTGCTATATGGGTTTAGTAACGCAGGAAATGTAGGTTGGGGTAAGGCGGAAGTTGTCTTATCATTAATACTCGGTGCTATATCGCTGACCATTTTTATTACAAGGCAGTTCAAATTGAAACAACCGATTTTGGAGTTTAGAGTTTTTAAATCAAAGGCTTTCACAGTTACAACCGTGATCTCTACGATTGTATTCATAGGTTTAATTGGATCCGAAACCATTTTACCAATTTATATGCAAAATTATGTTGGGTTCTCAGCACTTGAATCTGGAATGATGATCATGCCTGGTGCCTTATTAATGGGATTCATGTCACCGATCACAGGGAGAATTTTTGATAAGGTTGGAGCTAGATGGTTGGCCATTACAGGGCTTACAATAATGACAGTCACAACTTTCTTATTCACTAATCTTTCGACTACAACCTCATTAATGTATCTAACCGTTGTATTTACGATTCGCATGTTTGGCATGTCAATGGTTATGATGCCTGTTACTACAGCAGGATTAAATCAATTACCAATGAAATTAATTGCTCATGGGACTGCGATGACTAACACAATGAGGCAAGTAGGAGCATCGATTGGAACAGCTCTTCTCGTTACGGTAATGACTAACGCAGCATTAAACTCAGGCCCAAATGCTGTACCTAGTGATTTAATCCATGGAGTGAATGTGGCGTTTTATGTAGCAACAGGAATATCTGTTACTGGATTAATCTTATCTTTTTTTATTAAAGGTACTACTCCTGCAGAGGAAAGAGCAGCAAAAAGAGCAGAAGACCCATCTTAAAATGAATCAGTATTAAGGTGGGTCTTCTGCTGAATAAACAGCAAAGGTGTCAGACATCGCCTTATGGGATAGCTGCTTTAAGTTCCAGTCTTATGGCGAATCTCTAGGTCATGGATATGGCTAAGTTCTTCTACTAGATCATAAATCGATATTAATTCATATAAGATAGTTGTTTCAGTAGATATATGATGGTGATGTTCTGGCAGCAATTCTTCTATTGTTTTCAGAGATCTTTGTTCTGAAAACCATTCTGTCATTTCTTTTAAAATTGCTTGATCCTCTTCCTGAATGTGGAATTTTTCATCGCAAAAAATTCTTCTCAGAGACTGAATTGCGGATTTTACCATTTCAGTTTTCTGTTGGTCTGTTTCCAAGTGGTGGGAAGGAAGAAAAATGAAATTTCCGATATGATAAGCAATATGTTGTAAAATGGTTAATTTTTTATATACATAGAGGTATTCGCGGATATCTTCACGGTTTGATCGATGGAATCTCCATTCCTCTTTTTGATAATGACAAAGTTTCCTCATCTTTTCTATATCATTGATTAGTTTTTCAAAAGCTTGTTGAAGCTCTTTTTCATTGAAGGGATCATCGAACAGTCCATTTCCTCTTTTATATAAAATATCTCCAGCATTCATAAATAGAGTGTGGATCCCACTTGTGATTGTTTGTGAATATTTAGGTGGGATGACTAAAAGGTTTACAAGGGATGACACAATTAGTCCTGTACTAGTTGTTCCTAGTCGAATAAAGAAAGAAGATACATATTGATCATGTACGGTAGTAATCATGGCTATACCTGTTAGTGTAGCAACTAACATTCCATCGTATAATTTTAGTTTCGTGCAAGCAATAATTGTACAAACTGTCACAAGTGTATAGGATAGAGGACTATCGCCAAATATAAAAGTAAACAAAATAGAAAAAGCTGCACCAATTGCTGAGGCGGGGAAACGAATAAAGGCTTTCTTGATAGAATCGGCTGCAGTTGGTTCAATGGTTACAATGGCTGTGATTACGGCAAACATAGCAGGCCAATTTAATAGATGGCAGATAGATGCTGTAACAAAAACAGCAATCCCAGTTTTAATAATTCTACCTCCAACAAATTTATATCTCTTTGGAATCTTCATAAAACAAATCCTTCTTCTAAAGGGACAAGGAATTTCTTGTTCCTGTTCTAAATATGGTTTTCAAAATTACAAGGGGATAAATACTATAATGGTGACAGTGTCCCCCTAACCTAAAATTATTATAACGTAACTTTATGTAAAAAGGTATAATCAAAATGGACATGGAATAAAGACGTAATGGGGACAAAATGGAAAGAAATAATGAATATCTTGACACACAGTGTCTAGTCCATGGCTCCTCTATAAAAGATTTTGCTGAATTCTTTCTTTTTTCTTCGAACTTTTTTTGCCTCATATACAGTTTCTGATTATCAAATGGAAGTCTGCTGTAAGGAAGACAGTCATGTTGATTTAGACTTTGCTATGGTAAGTTAATGGATAAGTTTGGAATTGAATGGCAGTTTAATTGTGACAATGGAGAAGATAAAAATGATCATTTTAAAGATGTATATAAATTTTCACGTGTACGAAAAAATCAAATTCGCCCCGCCGAATTTGCGCCCGGATTTTTATCGAGCTCGCTCGATCAATTACCTTTAAAAAATCCAAGGCATCCGCCGGAGGCTTAACTTCATTCAGTCGGGGTTTGAACCCCCACTGAATCAGAGAGCTTTTTGCATTCATCCCCCACTTACAGAAGTGGAGGACTTCTGCTGAATGAAGTTAAATATCAAGCCAATAATATGGATTTTTTTGAATATCAGGGAAATTTTAGAGGGATGTCCCCAAAGTCGATTCTTATCGATTTTTTGGGACATCCCCTTTGCATATTTAACTTTCTGTTATTTTATGTTGAGCATTGGAATTTTTTTCTGGTGTTTGTTTTCCATTTATAGGTTTTACTTCATTTTTTTTGTTTAATTCTTGGGCTTTTTCTTCTAGCTGTGTCTTTTCCTTTGTAAGCAGCTTTACTTGGCGTTGTAACATAAAGTTTCGAAATAAGCCAATAGAGCCTACGATGAAACCACCTAACAAGGCTGAACTAAGAATAATTAAGACTAGTGGTAGTTCTGTCGTGCCAAAGACATAATCAACAAGAACGGGTTCAACATTTACAACAGCAAATATGGCTACAATAAGTGCAAAAAGCAAAGCTAAAATGAGATTCCATTGAAATTTCATCAAATTTCCCTCCATTTCTCTATTAAATCAGTTTCATTTCTTTTGTAAATCATCATAATCAAATTATGTTCATTTCGCAATAGCGGTACCGTTCATTACTGTGGACGATCAAATTTAAATATGAAAAGGCCAATATATAGGGTGCCAGGCACCATCCAGATAATTAGAAGTTTTTTGATGCCCTCTCTTTGTGAAAATGAAAGAATAAAGTCATGACTATACTAATTTGGAGGTGTGAATAATGAATTTCCTAAAAGATTTAGTTTTGTTTAGCAAGGATATCGAGAAATCGAAAGAGTAGTATTTGAGTATTTACGGGGTTTTGATGGAATGAACTGGTTTAAAATTGGAGAAGTAGAAATAATGCTTCATCCGTTATAGCTTTAAAGGACGATTATCATTGCTATAATCGTCCTTGCTGAAGTTAGAATTATTTAAGGGCCTTGCTGACTTTTAGTTTCTTTCCTTTGATGGTTGTATTCTCCATGGCTTGTAAGACGAGCGAGCCCTTTCCGTTAAGAATATCCACATATGACAAATTATCTTTGATGGTGATAATTCCAATATCATCTGCTGTAACTCCAGGGATTTTTGCAATCGTTCCAACAAAATCTACCGCTCGCATCTTTTTATTTTTTCCACCGGTGAAATGGAGTTTCATAATATCTTGGTTGATTCGGGCCGTTTTATTATTTTTAACAGTTCGGCGGCCACCCACTTTTTCTTCGAAAGCGGCTTTTCCTGCAGCGACTTCCTCTTGTAGAGGAGCTTCCATTTTAGAGATCTCAAAGCCAATGTACCTTTCAATGGCTCTTACGAATTTTCCTTCATAAGATGTAGCAAACGTAATCGCTTTTCCTTGATTGCCGGCACGACCGGTTCTTCCTGTTCGGTGGACATAGCTCTCTTTTTCCATTGGAACGTCATAATTGATAACAAGTGTCACATTATCAATATCAATTCCTCTCGCCGCTACATCAGTCGCCACAAGATAACGGAAATTCCCCATTTTGAAACCATCCATAACGGTAAATCGATCTTCTTGTTCTAATCCTCCATGGAGTCTTTCACAAGAATAATGGGATGCTTCCAATTTGGCAAACACGGTATTTACGTGTTCTTTTGTTCTGCAAAAAATAAGACAACTATCTGGGTTTTCAACGACCGTCACATCTTTAAGGAGTGAAATTTTTTCTTCTTCTTCTTTCACTTCGATTAAACGATGTTCAATGGTATCCGACGTGACTCCAGTAGTCGTAATCTCAATATGAGTCGGGTTTTTCATGTATTTATGGCAAAGATTTTCAACATCTTTCGGCAATGTAGCCGAAAATACCATCGTGACTCTGTCTACATGGAGTTCATTGATAATGGCTTCTACTTCATCGATAAAACCCATATTCAACATTTCATCTGCTTCATCGATTATAAGATACTTTATTTGATCTAAAATTAAGGTACCTTTTTCGATATGGTCCATGACACGTCCAGGTGTACCGACAACTACATGCGTTTTTTGTTTTAATTCTTCTTTTTGTCTCGCAAAAGGTTCTTTTCCATAAACGGCCATCGCTTTAATCCGTTTAAACCTTCCAATATTCGTTATATCTTCTCGAACTTGAGCAGCAAGCTCTCTAGTTGGTGTCAGAATTAATGCTTGTGGCTTTTTTTCCTCCCATTCAAGCATCTCGCAAATAGGGATACCAAAGGAAGCCGTCTTGCCACTGCCGGTTTGAGATTTTACGACAAGATCTTGCTTGTCCATTGCTAACGGAAGTACGTTACGCTGAACTTCTGTAGGAGTTTCGTATTTTAATACTGTAAGGGCTCTTTTTATTTCATCGCTTAAATGATAATCCTCAAAACTTTTTTCATTCATGTACTAACCTCATTTTCTGTATGATTCAACTTATGTATAGGATTCTCTCGAAGGAATATCATATGCATAATCTGACCATGGTTCATTATACTTGAAATGCCAGAAGAATCGGCTTTTATTTTAACTTCATTCAGCAGAAGTCCTCCACTTCTGTAAGTGGGGGATGAATGCAAAAAGCTCTCTGATTCAGTGGGGGTTCAAACCCCGGCTGAATGAAGTTAAGCCTCCGGCGGATGCCTCGGATTTTTTAAAGGTCATTTATCGAGCGAGCTCGATAAAAATCCGGGCGCAAATTCGGCGGGGCGAATTTGATATTAATATACATAAATAAAGGGTATTGAACAACTGTTGTTTATTTCATATCTAAGTCTGAATAGCGGATTCATATTACTTGAATTTTAGGGGGATTTTACACATTTTGTATGTGAGGATGACTTGTATATGACATTTGTCATACCTTGTACATGACACCTGCTACTAACAAGTTCGATTCCCTTGCTTTATAATTTGAATTAACAACACAAACGAGGAAGGGAATTCAAATAAAATGACCTTACAAAATACGAAAAATTTGAAAAAGCAAGTGGCCCTATTTGAAAAATCAACAACAAAAGAAAGTATATGGCAGATCATCAACACAGTCGTGCCATTTATGGCATTATGGTACCTTGCCTATATAAGCCTGTCTGTTTCTTATTGGTTAGCATTAGTTCCTATTGTCATAGCTGCAGGATTTTTAACAAGAATTTTCATTATCTTTCATGATTGCACCCATCATTCCTTTTTTAAAAACCGCCGTGCCAATCGAATCGTTGGGACCGCCATGGGTGTTTTAACTGTATTTCCTTTTGATCAATGGGGACATGAGCATTCCATTCATCACGCGACAAGTGGAAACTTAGATAAACGCGGCACAGGAGATATTTGGACGCTTACAGTAGATGAATATTTAGCAGCCCCACGTAGCCTTCGTTTTGCCTATCGTTTTTACCGCAATCCACTGGTTATGTTCGTATTAGGACCGATTTATGTTTTCCTTTTGAAAAATAGATTCAACCGTAAAGGTGCCAAAAAGAAGGAACGTATGAACACGTATTTGACGAATGTTCTGATTGCTTGTTTGATTGGATTGCTCTCTTGGGCAATCGGATGGCAGTCATTTCTTCTCGTACATGGATCAATTTTCTTACTAGCAGGTTCAGTAGGTATTTGGTTGTTTTATGTACAGCATACTTTTGAAGATTCTTATTTTGAAGAAGATAAAGATTGGGAATATGTGAAAGCAGCTGTGGAAGGAAGTTCCTTCTATAAGCTTCCAAAAATTATGCAATTCTTAACTGGAAATATTGGGTTTCACCATGTTCACCATTTAAGCCCAAGGGTTCCGAACTATAAACTAGAAGAGGCACACAAAAATACGCCCCCATTACAAAACGTACCAACGATTTCTCTTGCTACAAGTTTGAAGTCGCTCCGTTTTCGTCTATGGGATGAGAAGAGTAAGAGTTTCGTGAGTTTTAAAGATGTCAAAGCTTTAGCTGAAAATAGAATTTCTGTTCAAGTAAAACCTGAATTGTAACTTTACCGTCTATGGCTGACTCCCCTTTATTTACGGGGAGTCTCTGTTTATAATAGCTTTCATATAAGGAGAGAACTTAAATGATTCGAATTGTCATTGCGGAGGATCAGGAAATGCTGTTAGGGGTAATAGGCTCCCTGCTCAATTTGGAAGATGATATGGAAGTGGTCGGTCAGGCAAGGAATGGAGAAGAGGCACTTACTCTTGTGCATCAATTACAGCCTGATGTTTGTATCATGGATATAGAGATGCCCGAAATGAACGGACTTGAGGCAGCAGATGCTTTAATGCCAGCAGGATACAAGGTAATCATTTTAACAACTTTTGCAAGGACTGGTTATTTTGAACGTGCAAGAAAAGCAGGTGTAAGAGGTTATCTATTGAAAGACAGCCCTAGTGAGGAGTTAGCTTGTTCCATTCGCAGTATTATCGATGGGAAGCAAATGTATTCCCCTGAACTAATGGACAATGATTCCAGCGATAACGAACAGGAAATAGTAGAGTGGTTGACTGATGGTCAAATGACAAATGAAATCTCTAATCAGCCTAGTAACACAATGGGAACTGTCAGAAATTATTTTTCAACCATCATGGATAAAATGAAGTTACCTGCTGGGTAGAGATTAGTTTAAGTTCACCAAAAACTAAACCATGTCTCAAGAACCTACTTGAAGAGACATCTATGTTATAATGAAATAAAAATTCTTTTTGAACTCTTTTTCTATAGCGAGAAGGAGTTTTTATTTTGTTTATTTTAACTTCATTCAGCAGAAGTCCTCCACTTCTGTAAGTGGGGGATGAATGCAAAAAGCTCTCTGATTCAGTGGGGGTTCAAACCCCGGCTGAATGAAGTTAAGCCTCCGGCGGATGCCTCGGATTTTTTAAAGGTCATTGATCGAGCGAGCTCGATAAAAATCCGGGCGCAAATTCGGAGGGGCGAATTTGATCCCCAAATAATGCAAGGCTCGCGTTTTGAAGTATTTGGATATATTTTTCAACAGCTGTTTTTACAATGTGGCTGTGTTAAACAATCGTGTGGATGCTCCAATGGTCTTTGGTATACGTCTTCATTAAGTGATTTGTATTGAACTGTAGCTTAAAAAAGTGCAGCCTATTCACTTTTCGAGAATATGAAAATGGGTAGGAAATCAGGATTTGATTCAATGAAGATTCGTGTATACAGTGATAGAATTACAGAAGTATCACAGAAAAACGTATGAAACTTAATGAAAAAGATTGGAATCATAAACAGTAATGTAAGAAAGGTATGTTAAAATGGCTCAATTATTCTTTAAATACGGTGCTATGAATAGTGGAAAATCAATTGAAATACTTAAAGTTGCTCATAATTATGAAGAACAACATAAACATGTTTTAATTTTCACATCAGCTCTTGATGATCGATATCAGACAGGTTATGTTTCATCTAGAATGGGATTAAAGCGAGAAGCGATTGCGATTGATTCTACTACTGATATTTTCAAAATTGTAAGTGAATCTACCGTACCTTTAAATTGTATACTGGTAGATGAGGTTCAATTCGTTTCTAAATCACATGTTCTCCAAATGGCAAGAATAGTGGATGATTTAAATATTCCAGTAATGGGATTTGGATTAAAAAATGACTTTCAAAACAACTTATTTGATGGAAGTAAATATATGTTGCTTTATGCTGATAAGATAGAAGAAATGAAAACAATTTGTTGGTTCTGTGAAAAAAAAGCGATTATGGCTTTGAGAGTGAATGAAGACAAAAAGCCGGTTAGGGAAGGGAAGCAAATCCAAATAGGAGGAAATGACAGTTACTATCCCGTATGTCGTAAACATCACAAAAATCCTCCACTATAATTTCAATAAAAGGAGAGAGGACATCAGTTAATTAATGGTCGAGTTTAGATAAGGCCAGAAATAAGCTGTTGACTCTCCCTACTGTTAAACAACAAAGAAAGCACTTACAAGATATAACACAATCGAAATGGCTCCACCGATGGCAGAGATTTTTAATTTATAGCGAGCATAATCGACAAGGTCCAAGTCTAGAATGGCTGCAGTTGTAATCGTTGTATCACCTAATGGTGAGGTTAATGCACCAAATGCTCCACTTGCAAATACTGCTCCTACCGTTAGCGGGATGGATGCTCCCGTGGAAACAGCTAATGCAATTCCGAGTGGCATAAACAATCCCCATGTTCCCCACGATGATCCAATAAAATAACCAACAATGGAACCGATAAGAAATATTGTGGCTGGCGTCATAAAAGCTGGTAAAAAGGCTCCTAATGTGGAACTAATAAATGTTGAAAAACCAAGGTCCTCGGCTGATAATGTTAGTGACCAGATAAGGATTAGGAGACTGATGGCTTGCATCATTTGATTTCCACCATCATAAAAATGGTACAAGATTTCATTTAAGGGTTGTCGGCGCACGATGTAAAAAATAAACGTGAAGATGAGTGTGATGAAAACGGCCAAGAGCATAACGAATGTAGCATCTGCCATCGAAAAGGCTTCAAATATCGTTTGTGCTCCTAAGGCTGTACCGTCTTGCCATAAAAGAAATAATGATAATCCTAGAAGCAAAAAGACAGGAATAATCAAATTCCATGGTTGTGCTTTTACCATGGATAATTCTCTTTTGATTCCAATTCGATGAAATTCATGTTCTTCCTCTTCAAGTGACTTCTGATCAGCTTTTTTGTTAAGAGTATTTGTTTTTTTAGAAGAAGGCCAAAATGTCTGTAGAATTCCGATAATTAGCATCACAATCGCATAAAAGTTGAACACAATGCTTAATAAGAATACTTGATAGGGGGACATCCCTAAGTTAAGTCCTGCAATCCCACCTTCGACTAGTGATACCATGAAACCTACAAATGCTGTAGCTACAGGTAAAAGGACAATGACTGACTCTGTCGAAATGTCCATCATCAAACCGACCTTTTGCGTTGGTAAGTTCATTTTTTTAATCAGTGATTTAACGATGGGACCGATCATCATGATCCGAAACATCGGCATCATAAACGTAAAAGGTAAAGTAAGCCAGATTACCCCAAGTAACCCACGCTCTGTCCTAATTTTCGTGCCAATCCACTCTGAAAATCCTTTAATCCCACCCGCTATATTCATCATCCCGACTAAACCACCAAATACATAGAGAAAACTGACGATTTTGATATTCGTTTCGTCGGACAATGTTGTGACAATATAAGAAATCGATTGCTGTGTCCCATCTAGTAAATCCGATGTAACAATAATAGAACCAACAAGAAGTCCAACTATAAGCCCAGGTAAGATATCTTTTAACCATATGGACATTAGGATCACGATAAGAAATGGTAACAGTGAAAGCCATGTATGTTCCAAAATCCCTTCCCCCCTATAACTGATTTAATTTTATTGCTTTTGAGATCTAAAAAGCTATTTTTATAAAATGACTTACTTAGAGTATTGCCAAAACCATGTGGGCATTATTACATTTGATCTAAGGACAGGGGATCGGTTTCGTTCTCCAAATAAATAACTAATCTCCAAATGTCCCAATACGATTAAGAACTATTTCCATTTCCCCTTATTTTATATTTCTTATACAATAATAGTAATAGACTACAATTGAGGATGATGACAGTGGACATTACTATGAAGAAAGTAGTAGAGGCAAGTTATTTAACGACAGACTCTGCAGCACATTATCGAACGATATTACGATATTTTTATCATCAGCACGAGCGAATGAGAGATTTCATTACACCTGAAGAAATTTTAGAATATATGCGTTCCCTTCCAGCCTTTTCGGATTATCAAGAAGATCAGTTGCATCAACAACTTGCTCAACTTGTGAAATGGAATAACTTGATTGCAAGGCAAGATATGACAAATGCCAAAACAGTGGAAGAATATAAGAAGAAGCGTTTTCGCTATCAATCTACTCCTTATACGATCGAGATTGAAAGAATGCTTTTGGTGTTAGAAAAAAAAGTAGGAGACACATTCCAAGGTTCATTAGAAAGATCTCAGTTCGAACGATTATTACATGCTTTGACCACTTTACAACAAGAAATGGAGGCAAACTTACCGAGGAGTGCAGAAGAATACATGCGAATGTGGGAAGATGTCTTTCGTTATTTTCAAACGATCCGAACAAATACGGCTGATTATATCGCTTACATAAATAGTGAGCAAACAGACAAAAGAATGCAAACGGAAGCATTTCTTGTGTACAAAAATCAATTTACAACATATTTAAGAGACTTTATTGTCTCGCTTCAAAAAACATCCCTGCAGATTGGGGAACGATTGCATGAGTTAACACCTTATAAATTAGAAAACTTTTTTGAAAAGTTAATCGAACACCGCAAGTCGATTCCTAGATTAGAAGATGTCACAACATCGGTTGATGAATGGAAAACGGAGTATAAAGAATATTGGGATTCCTTGAGACAATGGTTTTTAGGTTCTAGTACACAAAAAAGTGAATTAGAAGTACTCCAATGGCAGACGAACGAAATGATACGGAGAATGTCCAGATATGTGCAACGGATTGGGGAGAGACAACAACATTTTCGAAGCAGGAAAAATGATTATCTGCATTTAGCTAATTGGTTCGTCCATTGTTCATCATTAGATGAGGCTCATCAACTGTCTTCGGTCGTCTTTGGGGCAATGACCATTCAGCATCTCCAAATGGAGGAAGGAACAACGGATAATTTACATTCTGACACATGGGAGGAAGACCCAGTCAAACTAACATTAAAGCCTAGGACCAATCGCTATCGTACCAAAACAAAACCAGGTTCTATGACGTCGAATGAAGAAAAGAAAAAGGAGCAAAGAGAGCAATATTTAGAAGAACGCAGACAAGAACGGGCCCTTATTGATCACTATATAACAGAAGGTGTGATCGTGCTGTCCTCGTTAACAAAAGTAGAACCTTTTATCCGTAAGGTACTGCTTGGTTGGATTGGAAAATCAATGGTGAGTATAGACCGAAAAGTAAAAACAGATTATGGATTAATTGTTAAGGTAACCATTGATAAGGAGAAAACGATTTTGCTAGAGTCGGATGACGGAACATTAAAGATGCCGGATGTGCGGTTTGAATTTGAAGAGCAAGGAAGGAGAAAAGAATGAAGTCGGAGCAAATACTTGAGTTTGATGAAAGGGCGATCCAAGGAATGGATCTTTTATTTCATCATTATTGGATTTTGAGGGCAGAGCATCCAAAATGGTATCAGCTTATTCGAGAGCGTGAGAAGGTGATTCGTCGCTATATCAACGAAAAATTCGGATTGCGGCTCACTGTGCATCAACATTTTATTAAGTTAGAAAAAATACCTGTTGAGCCAGAGCGGTGGATGGGGATTCAACACTTCAAGGAGCCAATGGATTATGCGATTTTTTGCTGTGCTTTATCCTTTTTAGAGGGAAAATCTGTAGATGAGCAGTTTCTATTATCTGAACTGAGTCAAGAGATTCAAGCAGATTATCCAGGTGACTTTGAACTTGATTGGACCCTTTATATTCATCGAAAATCTCTTATTCGAGCGGTGAATATCCTAATGGATTTTCAATTAATTCGTACGATTGATGGAGACATCGGGCGATTTGATCATCATGAAGAACAAGAAGTACTGTATGAAGCGACCATTTACAGTCGTTATTTTATGCAAAATTATTTAGAGGGTTTTGTGAACTATAAGCATTGGAGTGAGCTGTTAGAAGAAGATTGGAAACAGAATCAAGAGGATGAACGCCGAAAAAGAGTCTATCGTAAGTTGTTCTTCTCCCCTGGGCTGCATCGACTTGATCAACAAGATCCAGACTTTTTATATATTCGAAACTTCCGAAATCGATTGTCAGAGGATATCGAAAATCATAGTGATTACCAATTGCATGTCTATAAAAACACGGCATTTTTATCGATTGCAACGCCGAAGCAATACCAGCAAATATATCCTACTTCTAAAGCATCTACCGATATCATGCTTCAGCTTTCAAATTATTTACATGAACATCTCGATCGTTTTACACCAAAAGAGAATGGTGAGATTGTCATGACAGAAGGTGAACTAAATGAAGTGGTGGAAACCCTTCGCAATCGATTTGGAAAGGGTTGGTCCAAGTATTTTCGTGAAAAATCCACAAATGCGATTCGGATTGAACTCATAGAAGCGATGAAAGACTGGATGATGGTGGAAGTAGAAGAGGAAAGTTCATTGATCAAAATGAAGCCTCTATTAGGTGTATTAGCAGGTATATTTCCAACAGATTTTGAAGGAGGAGAAGACTAATGTCAGGCACTAGGTGGATGATGAATCGAGCTGGCTTATTAAACTTTTGGTATTACGATGAAGAGATTTTTCATTTTTTAGATGGAAAGCTATTATTAAGAGGTTCGAACGGTTCAGGGAAATCGGTCACGATGCAAAGTTTCTTACCTGTTTTACTAGACGGGAAAAAATCACCCGATCGACTCGATCCTTTTGGTTCAAAAGCGAGAAGGATGGAAGACTATTTACTTGGCGAAAAAGAAGTAGTCAATCGGGATGAACGAACGGGTTATTTATTCATTGAATACAAAAAACAAGGATCTGAGCAGTACATCACAACAGGAATAGGCATGCAGGCTAAGCGTCATAAGGGAATTAAATCATGGTACTTTCTTATAGCGGATAACCGTAGAATGGGTGATGATTTTCATCTTTCTCAAAAGCATGCAGGAGAAAAAGTCCCGCTATCAGCGAAAGAATTGGAAAATCGAATAGGATCCGGGGGATATGTTGTCCATACACAACGTGAGTATATGGAACTGGTCAATAAACATGTGTTTGGATTCCAGTCCGTTGAGGCGTATGAAGACTTGATCAAACTACTCATCCAACTGAGAAGTCCTAAACTTTCAAAGGATTTTAAACCAACCGTTATCTACGAAATTTTAGAATCTGCATTGCCGCCTTTAACAGATGATGAGTTGCGCCATCTATCGGACACGATTGAAAGTATGGACCAAGCACAGCAGCAATTGGAACAATTAGAAAGAGAATATACCTCCATTCAAAGGCTTGAATCCGTCTATGATACGTATAATACATTCATTTTGGCCGAGCGAGTACAACAATGGAATCGGGCACAGCAAAAGAGTCAAGAAGCCGAAAAGCAAGTTCAAGAGTTAACACAAAGGTATGAGGATTATGAAAAGGAAATTCTTCAATTAACCGTTGATAAACAAATGTATCAACAACAAAAACAGGTAGCAGAACAAGAGAAACTCTCATTACAAAAGCATGAAGTGTGGTCGTTAGAAGAAGATAAGGCGAAAAAAGAAGATGAGGCAACATCATTAACGAATGAAGTAAAGAATCTTGAACGTAAATGGGAAGAACGAAATCGCAAGTTGCATGGACAATGGAAAGAAAAAGAGAATACAGAAATGGAATTGTCCCAGCACCAAAAAAAGACAAAAGAGTTATTGGAAGAGCTAGCTATTGATGCAGAAGAATCTGCTTTTCATCAGCATCGAGTAAATGTCGATGATTATGAGAGAACTGAATCAGAAGAATTTGATTTTACGGTTTGGTTAAAAGAAGCAAAAGATCATCAAACCTTATTAGGTTCGTTAGAAAAACTAGCGGAAGAAGCTGATCGATTAGGCGTCGAGCATACACGTCTTCAGCGCCAGTCCTCGGAAAAGAAAAAAATAATCGATGAACACCAAAAGGAATTAGACCATCTGCAAGAGTGGTTTGACGATCAACATCAACAACTGGAGAGTACGGTTTTTCTGTGGATGGAAGATCATTCGAAACTTCTCTATTCCACAGAAATTCGTCAGGAGATTGCTAGGTCCTTGCAAGGGCTTTACGAAAAAAGTCGTTTTGAAGAGGTTCGAGATAAACTGTACTCGGCTATCCACACCTATGAAGCAGGAGTAGGGAAAGATATAGCGATTATAAAGGAAAAAATCGAAGAAAAGCATGGAGAAATAAGCGAAAGTGAAGCGGAGTTACACTATATTAAAACGCAAAAAATGTTAGAACCAGAAAGAGCAAAAGGGACCGAATCTTTTCGTATGCAATTGAAAGAAAAAGGACAAGGCTATTTGCCATTTTATGCAGCAGTTGAGTTCAAGGAGCACGTAACAGAGGAACAAAGAGAACGGATTGAATCTGCTTTGAAAAAGACAGGCGTTTTAGATAGCTTACTCACAGATCCCTCTATTTTCCCAGAACAGGATGCTGTACTGATACCAGAACCGCGCTTACTTGGCTATACGTTAGCCGATTATTTAAGACCAGATTTAGATGAGAAGAGCCCAATTTCTAAACACTTAGTAGATGAAGTACTTAGAAGTATTTCGCTTGAAAAGGATGGAAGCGGGATCCGTGTTGATGTTGATGGATCTTATTCGGTTGGTTGCTTAGTCGGTCATGCTCCAAATGAGGGGACATCAAAATTCATCGGTCGTACTTCTCGTAAACGTCATCAAAGGGAACAAATTGAGCTATGGATAGCAAAAGTACGTCAACTTCAAGTAGAATTAGAAGAATTACATGCGAAAAGGCGAACACTGGAAGCGGAGCTTCAATTAATAGAAGACTGGAAAAAGGAGCTTCCACATGATCGTGAATTACTAGAACTACATGAACAAATCCTACAAAAAATACAGGATGCAAAAAGAGAACAGGAAATGCTTCGTGGAATTGATAAGGAATGGAAGCTTGTTTATGAAAAATTATATGTGGTGAAAAAAGATCTTCGTGAACATGGAAATCATTTGAACATTGCCTTAACGAAAGAGGAAATTAGTCAAGCAGTAAAAGCTGTTGGAAGCTATGTTGAGTTTCTGTATCAGTTTAAGCTTATTTCAGTTCAAGTGTTATTTGCAAAGAAGCAATTATATTCGATTACACAACGAATGAACGAAATGGAAGAAGAATTGGACAGTATAAAAGGAGAACAAAATAGTAGAAGTGTTGAACTCACTAGAGTAAAGGCGGAGATACAATCTATTGAACAACAACTTCAATTAAAAGGGATTGATGAGGTTAGAGGTCGTATTCAAGAAGTACAAGGTTTGTTGAAAGAAGCAGAGGAGAGAATGGCAGCCATCTCAAATTCTTTGCCTAAAAAAGCAGCAGACCAAAGCGTATGCTCAGAAAAGCTGATTGTCTCTAAACGAGAGCTTATTTTTTGGCAAAACATGAATAAAGAATGGGCAGAAATGGTTGAAGAAGAGAGTAATCGAGGATTTTTAGAGCTAGAAACAAGGGATGCATCAGCCATTTTAGAGAAATACAAGTCAGTATTTTTAAGACATGATCGTTCTAAACTGTTGGAACAACTAACGAAAGCCTTCTTCAATGAACAGTTATATCTAACAGAATATCGAATGTTTGAGTTTACAGAGGAGATCGAAACACCTGAATGGTTTAAAGAAGACTACGGTGATCACTATGAACCATTTAAAAATGAATGGCATCACTTAAAAAGTAGGCGACTGATTCAACTGGAATATAGAGGACAGCGGGTGAGTCCTTATTATGTTTCAGCCTCATTAAAGCAAGAGTTAGAGGAGCAAAAAGGGTGGCTGGATGAGCAAGACCGTCAGCTTTATGAAGATATTATTGTCAATACCGTTGGAATTATTCTTCGTAATCGGATTCAGCGAGCTCAAGCATGGGTAAAAAAGATGGATAAAATTATGGCTGATCGTGATAATTCATCTGGTTTGATTTTCTCTATTTCTTGGAAACCATTAACAGCCGAATCGGAGCAAGAGCTAGATACAAAAGATCTTGTTGGGCTATTACAACGAAATAGTAAGTTTTTGGGCGAAGAGGATCTACATCGTATAACGAAACATTTCCAATCTCGTATTGCAAAAGCAAAAGAGTTAATTCAATTACGGAATGAAGGGTCTACACTACATCAAGTGTTAAAAGAAGTATTAGATTATCGTAAATGGTTTACATTTGTACTTTCCTTTAGACGAGAAAATGAACCAAAGCGTGAACTGACGAACAATGCCTTCTTTAAGTTTAGCGGGGGAGAAAAGGCAATGGCTATGTATATTCCACTCTTTACTGCAGCTTATTCTCGCTACCAAGAAGCAGGTGATAGGGCTCCATATATTATTTCTTTGGATGAGGCTTTTGCTGGTGTTGACGAAAACAACATTCGTGATATGTTTGAGGTAGTGGAACAACTCGGGTTCAATTACATTATGAATTCGCAGGCTTTATGGGGCGACTATGACACCATTTCCAGTCTTTCCATATCAGAATTAGTACGGCCCAAAAATGCTGACTTTGTTACAGTAATACGATATCAATGGGATGGTAAGCAAAAGTCGCTTGTCATAGACGAGGATCAATTAACGAAGGATCTTGTAACAAATGAAAAATAGAATACAAGTATTCAGTGAAGAGCCAGGCTTTCTAAAGTTGTTTACATTGTTTAAAGAAAAGTACCGGTCATTAGGACGAATCGGCGGTAACATTAGCTTGAAAACCTTTAGTAGAGTTGAATTACAGTCAATTGCTGGATTCCTCGGTCAACCAAGTGAAAAGCTACTGGAAAAAGGCAGTATGGCATTACTCGACTTTGAAAGGGAATTATCGAATACGGGCTTTTCAAATTACACACTTTTACAGTTGTTAGAGGAAGTGTTACAGGAGTCCATTTCTACTAAAAAGGAAGAGATAAAGCGAGAGCGAGAGCAAGAAGATGATTTTATCGATTCTCTCAAACAAGTCATTCCCAAAGCGACATGGTGGCTACAATGGATTCGTGCAAAAACTCCAGATACAAGATGGATTTGGTCACTGTATAAACAAGACAAAGAAGAATTGTATGAGAGAGTGATTGTTGTTTTTAAGGCATTTACTTCGCTTCCGAAAAAAGGGGAGTTCGAACGTCTTCCTTTTTTTTCTCAAAGAATTACGGGGAATCCGCATGATTTTGATACCAATGAACTAGCCGGAAAACTGTTGCTTCATTGTATGTATGTGGATCAAGTATTGCACGGGAATAAGGATGCGACAATGCCCAGGAATATGGAAGAATTAAATGATTTATTCGCTCAATATGGGATTATGCGAGATGATTTATGGAATTTTGTGACGTGCCAAGGGTTACTTGCCCAACGTGAAAATATCATCCATCCTGTTTGGCAGGCGGCTATTCATACGGGGACGGTTATGAACGTACCAATGAAAGAACTAGCTAAAGTAGACAGAATATGGCCGTGCAATGGATTTAAAGTATGGATTGTAGAGAATTCAAGTGTGTGCTCTACCATTATGGATGCTGTACCGAATGCCCCGGTTATTTGTACACATGGACAACTGAGGTTGGCTAGTTGGGTGTTATTAGATAGGCTCGCTCAATCGAACTGTACCCTTTTTTATTCGGGTGATTGTGATCCAGAAGGATTAGTTATAGCTCAGCGGTTAAAGCAAAGATATAAGGATAGAGTTGTCTTATGGAGAATGGATAGAGAGTCGTATGAATCCAGTCTATCAAATGAAGATATTTCAAATAGGTTGTCAAAGCTCGATCATATTTCTTCTGAATGGAATGAGCTAATTAGCTTAATGAGAAATGTAAAGAAGGCAGGATATCAAGAAGCTATTGTTTCAAGTCTAATCAGTGATATAAAGCAAGAGACAAGGGGACAAGTATAATTCAGACAATAAGGAGCTTGGAACAGTTAGTTTTATTTCGTATAAAACTGTAAAAAATCATATAAAATCGAGGCATTTTAATTTTATATGCGCTGTTTTATGCTTTAAAGCCTAAGTGAAGGAGGACTAAGAGAATGAGTAAACCAGTCATTGTTTATTCAATGGAGGACTGTGTGGAGTGCAGCTATGTAAAAAAGATGCTAACCCTAGAAGGAGTTCCTTTTGAGGTCAGAGATGTCATGAAAAATGAGGAATATAAAAAAGAAGTTGAAAAGTATGGATTCTTAGGAGTTCCTGTAACAGTAGTGGGAGAACATGCTGTAAAAGGCTTGAATCCTGAATTAATAGAGCTTATTCAATCTCGAAAACAATAATCAAAAACGAGCTATGGTGCATATCGTAGCTCGTTTTTTGTAGTTAAACTTATTCTTTATTTTAAAATATGAGGAATCTCCAGAGCGTTTTGAAGCTATGCCAAAATCATTTATGTTTACTCTACAAATCAGGCGGATTTTCTTCATGGTGAGGCTGTCTTACATTTAGAAATATAATAGCTTTGAAATAATTGAGTAGATAGAATTTTGTTACCTGTTTTTTCCTACCCCATGCAAGATAAATTGAATGATTCGTTCTGTTTCGAGTTCATCATCCCACTCGGTATCAGGGAAAAGGAGATAACGGGTTACGAGATGGCCGAGGATACTCGTAATAGCTAGTCTTGCGATATTCTCAGGTGGCATTTCGATTAGTTGTCCTTCTTTTTGATACTTTTGAATGATACTTGAAACACGTTCCAATAGTTTATTGGCTATTTGTTCTTGAAATAGCTCTCTTAATTCCGGTTGAAAAGGAATTTCTTGAAGAACGATTTTGACAACAGGAAGAAGTTTGACTACCGCCTCTCTTCGGTTTTCAATGGTCGCCCTTAGAAAGTCTTCTACATGATCATATTGACGATTTAGCACTTTATCAAAATCTTTCACAATAAATGGAGCAATAAATTTGGATAAGAGTGGGGTAACAATAGAAAACAATAAATCCTTCTTTGTTTTATAATGCCGGAAAATGGTTCCTTCCGCGACACCTGCTTTTTTTGCTATTTCATTCGTTGATGTGGCTGCATAGCCTTTTTCTGAAAAGGATTCGATGGCTGCGATAATAATTTGTTTTTGTTTTTCGGTTAACTTTTCTTCATCAAAAAGCTGTTGGATCATCATTTCTTCTTCAGACATATGTTTACTCCTTTTAAACGGTTATCTCTATTTTCATTTTAAATCACTTTTAAAAGAAAATGAATGGATAGCCATCATGTACCTCATTTATTACATTTTTCGATACTTTTTCAAAGCTAATACATTTAAGATGAGAAATAAAAGGGCAAATCCTAATAAGACAAGTACATCGTTTAGAATGTCAGTGAATCCTAATCCTTTATACATCACATCAACTAATGCATTTCCTCCATAGTACATTGGCATAAAATGAGCGACCACTTGAAGCCAGTTAGCCATTCCTTCAACAGGAAGAATGCCGGCAAAAAAGATTTGTGGGATGATCACAATTGGGATGAATTGCATCATTTGGAATTCTGAATTAGCGAATGCGGACAAAAGGATACCTAGTGATAAAGCAACTAAAGCCAAGGTTAAATTAATAAGAATCACATTCCACAAAGAGCCCACGACAACAATATCAAGTACTTTGACCGCATAGAAGACGACAATAAGGCTTTGGATGACCGCAAAAATACCATATCCAATGAGATAACCAAATACAATATCTCTTCTTTGAATCGGCGTGGACATTAATCGTTCCAATGTACCTGTTGTTCGTTCTCGTAAAAGGGCAATTCCTGATATCAAAAAGACAAAGAAGAAGACAAAGAAACCAACTAATATGGGACTCAACAGATCAAAAAAGGATGCGTCTTCACTGCCATATACATAAGAGGTATGGATTTCGGTGGGTTCTACCGTTTCTAACTCGATCGGTGTTCCTTGAAGTTTCCCTTGAACGGTTTGTATGAATAAAGATAAGTTTTTTGCTTGTTGTTGGGTATTTTCAGCAACAATGGTTTGTTGAACTTTCATTTGAATCGCTTTTGAAACAGAAGGCTCTATATTTGTGAGAACGAGGTTTATATTTGAACCATTCATCTCAAGAACAGCGTCTAATTCATTATCCATTATTTTTTCATTGTTTGGTAGTTGATCATATTGAATGACATCTAAATTACGTTTCTCTAATTGCGTAACAAAGGATTCATCTGCGTTTACAACACCCATTGTAGGATTGGCTGTATCACTAGAAAATAAGTAATGAAAGAGGGTTAAAATGATCAAGGGTGCAACCATCATTAAAGCAAGTGCCCGCTTATCTCGCAACATTTGTTGAAAGATCCTCTTTACTAATGCAGCTATTCTCATTTCATTTCACCTCCAGCTTGTAAAAATACTTCTTCTAGACTCGTAATCCCGTAAGCTTTCTTTAATTCTGAGGGGGAACCGCTTGTGAGAAGGGCTCCATCTCTAATCATTGCCAATCGATCACATTTTTCTGCTTCGTCCATCACATGGGTTGTGACTAAAATGGTTTTTCCTTGATTTTTTAAGCGATATAGTTCTGCCCAAATTGATTTTCTTAATGCTGGATCAATCCCAACAGTTGGTTCATCTAAAATAAGAACTTCAGGATCTTGAATTAAAGCAATAGCGAGAGATAATCGACGTTTCATTCCTCCTGAATACGTATGAACTTTCTTGTTTAATTCATTTGATAAATGGACTAGTTCTGCTGCATAGGCAATTCGTTTCTTTTGCACTTCTTTTTTTAATTTGAAAAGAGAAGCAAAGAAAGTAAGGTTTTCTTTTCCTGTTAAATCGGTATATAGGGCATCAGCTTGAGCCATGTAACCAATTTTCTGTAATAGATTCAAGTTAGGAACAGCTGTACCTAGTACGTGGATATCCCCACACGAGGGACGGTCCATTCCAACGATGAGCTTAACCAAAGTAGTTTTTCCTGAACCAGAAGGTCCAATCAATCCATATATTTGACCAGGACCAATCGTTAAACTGATACTAGTCAAGACGATTTTTTTTCCAAAACTTTTGCTTACTTCATTCACAATAATACTCGATATCATCCTCATACCCTCCTGATAAAAATGAGTGATTACTCACTCTTATTATAAAGCAAATAGAACTTAAATCAATAGGGATCATAAGAATTTAAGAAGATTGCTTTGAAAACAAATTAAACTAAGTATACTATTGAACGAATGGAGTTCTTTATTAAGATTATGTAAATACTCTAGTCTAACTGTGAAAGTAATATTTATTTATGTTATATTTGGTATCGAAATTCAATATTGGATTTCGATATCGTTTATGTTTGGAAGTGATAAGTTGGAAGATAAAGTATTACGTAAGCTCTTTCTCGGGTTTATTCATATTCATATATTACACCACGCGAATGAACATCCCGTTTTTGGAGTTTGGATACTCGAAGAACTTAAAGAACATGGTTATAACATCAGTTCTGGTACTCTTTACCCGATCCTTCACTCGATGGAGTCAGATGGTCTTTTAGTAAAAGAAGAAAGAAACGTAGAAGGAAAAATAAGAAAGTATTATATAACTACCGAGAAGGGAAATACCGTTCTAACCGAAGCTAGAAAAAAAGCGTACGAATTATTTAAAGAAATCAAAGAATAAGAAAGAAGGTGAATGAAATGAAACAAAACAATAAGAGAAGCGGATTGCAGTCTCTATTAGAAATTCTTGTCGTTTCAACTAGACTTGGTTTCACATCCTTTGGTGGACCGGTTGCGCACCTAGGATACTTTCATGACGAATACATTCGAAGAAGAAAATGGATGGATGAAAAAAGCTATGCTGACTTAGTTGTTTTATGTCAGTTTCTTCCGGGACCTGCTAGTAGTCAAGTTGGAATTGGGATTGGAGTGATGCGAGCAGGAGTTTTAGGTGGGATTGTCTCATTTATTGGATTTACACTTCCTTCTGTAATAGCATTAATTGTATTTGCCCTTATTCTTCAAGGGTTTGATATTGGCAATGCTGGGTGGATACACGGTTTAAAAATAGTAGCAGTAGCAGTCGTTGCCCATGCTATTTTAGGGATGGCACAAAAACTTACTCCTGATTTAAAGAGGAAAGCGATAGCTTTATTTGCATTAGTGGGTACACTTTTATGGCAAGCAGCATTCACTCAAGTCGGGGTCATATTGATTTCTGCTTTTCTTGGTTATTTATTATATAAACAACACAAAGAAAACGATGAATCAAGAATAATCTTTCCTATATCTCGTCACTTTGCCGTGATCTGCTTAATCATATTTTTTGGTCTACTCATTTTATTACCTATTTTGAGAGAAATGACATCCTTAAGCTGGATTGCTATGTTCGATAGTTTTTATCGATCAGGTTCTTTAGTGTTTGGTGGTGGTCATGTCGTTTTACCTTTACTTGAACGTGAATTTGTCCCTACTGGATGGTTAAGCGAAGAGTCGTTTTTAGCAGGTTATGGTGCTGCGCAAGCTGTTCCGGGTCCTCTATTTACATTTGCTGCCTATCTAGGTGCCATTATGAATGGATGGCAAGGTGGGTTACTCGCAACTGTAGCTATTTTCTTACCTGCATTCCTACTTGTTTTAGGTACACTACCTTTTTGGGAATCTCTACGTAGCAACCCTAAAATTAAGGGGGCATTAATGGGTGTGAATGCAGCTGTTGTTGGAATTTTAATTTCTGCCTTTTATCATCCCATTTGGACCAGTTCAATATTAGCACCTATGGATTTTGCTTTTACTGCCATACTATTTAGTATGTTAGTGTTTTGGAAGCTACCTCCTTGGATCATTGTAGTCACTGGGGCAATTGGTGGCTCACTTATGGAGTTAATTTAAAATAAATATCCTTATATTTAGAGGTTGCCATGTGGGTAGTCTTTTTATTACTAAAAAACCTTGTTGCACATACAATGAATGAAAAAGAGTAAAAGAGTAAAAGAGTAAAGGAATAAAGGTGCCAGGCACCATCCAGATCATTGGATGGTGCCTGACACCATAGCCATCAAGTTAAGCAGATTATTCCAATTTAGAGAAAAAAAACCGAGGAAAAAGCCTATCCTTTCTACTAAATAGCTAGAAAGGATAGGTTTTTTATGCGACATGAATTAAATATGGAAGAAGAATTTCAACTGCTTTCAGAGGAGATGACTCGTATTTTCGATCATAACTATCTGGATCAATTGGCCAGGAAGGAGTTGTTTATTCAACGATCTGGTAAATTAAAACCGAGTGATTTTGTTTCTTTATGTGGATTTTGGAATCATCGATCCGGAGAAAGATCATTAGCTGAGTTGTGTGGTCTATTAGATTCTAAACGTCACATATCGCTTAGTTCAGAAGGATTAAATCAACGATTTAATGATGCAGGAGTTCGTTTATTAAAACATTTATTTCATGAACTTTTTTCGAAACCCTTTTTGTCAAAAAGTATCCCAACCCAACAAAATAAGGATATTAATCGCATTCGTATATTAGATTCAACTGCTTTTGAACTTCCTTGTCTTTACTCAGAAAAATATCAGGGATACCACAAATCAGGTGTCAAAATTCAATTAGAATATGAGTTGATGAAAGGAGACTTTCTACATTTAGAGGTTCAACACGCTAGAGACAGTGACCTCACATTCGGTCCTACCCTGATCGATACTATCCAAGAAAAGGACTTAATCATTCGTGATCTAGGCTATTTTTCATTGGACGATTTGGTTCAAATTCATCAACAGAAAGCCTACTATCTGACAAGGTTAAAACCCAACATTATTTTATATGAAAAAGTGGAAGGGGAGAACCATCATAAACTCGATCTGGAAGGAATTCTGGAACAAATGGAAGTGGGAGAAGTCAGAGAAGTCGAGAATATTTATGTGAGTCAGAAGAAGAAGTATATCCCTAGACTGATCTTATGCAAGTTAACGGATGAACAGACAGAACAACGTTTAAAGAAAAAAGATAAAAAAGAGAAAAAAAAAGGGTGTGAAGTATTCACACCGCTCAAAAAAACTCTCAAGATTAAACATTTTCGTATCTAATATACCACAAGCTTGTATCCCAAAGGAAGAGATTCAGCCTTTTTACTCTTTACGATGGCAGATTGAGATTTTATTTAAAACATGGAAATCTCTTTTTCAAATTCATCAAGTGAAAAAAATGAAAGTACAACGATTTGAATGCCATTTATACGGTACACTCATATCTTTGTTAATCAGCTCTACCCTAGCTTTTCAAATAAGAGAAGCCCTTTATCGAAAAAAGAAAAAAGAGATTAGTGAATATCGGGCCATATCCATCGTCAAGGAGTATTTACCTTCCATACATGAAGCGTTGTATCAGGGAATAAAGTTTGTTCTCTTTGAGCTAAGAAGGATGTGTGTACAAGTCGAAAAAAACGGGAAGAAATCACATCGTTATAGAAAGAAAACCGTTTTTGATATTCTCGGTGTTGTATACGAAAGAAATATAGAAACAGTTTCTTAAGTGATTTTAATTGAATAATCAAAAAAGTCTAGGTGGAATAGGCTTATTTTCGTATACCCTTTTTTAATAAAAAGGACGAGAATATATATAAATAGCAGAAAGGAGTTACTTCCTTCTGCTATTTTTGTGTTAGCTTGATGGCTATGGTGCCTGACACCTTTATCTCCACATCCTCTTTTCTGAATAGATCTTCTTCGATATAGTCATCTTAATCATAAAGGAGATGATGATATGCCAAGTGATAATGAAAATCTACATGTTAAGGCAACCCCTCATTTTGATGAAAAAAAAGAAGATATTATTAATGATCCTACAGCATCTGCTGGCTCAAAGATGGGGATTCAAGTTGATACTAAAGCGGAATTCGGATCAGAGAGAAATCCATTCAATCACATGCCTAAACAGGATCAAGGAATGAAAAAATTAGGAAAATTAGTGGGAGGTCATAAAATAGAAGATAAAGGAAAGTAAAGTGCTACAATATAAGCGATTGGAATGAATAAACATGGATTTCTAGCTGATGGAAGTTGTGAGAGAACATCGAGAAATGAAAGTAGCATAACAAAAAAGAGATGATGGGAATTTTGAATAGTTGCACTTGAAACGTCTTTGTTCTTGTTTTGTGCGACTATGCCAGGTTTACCAAATCCATCTATTTTAGCATGAAGAATAAGATGTAAACGATTTTGAAATCAGATCTTTTGAAGGTATTTGGGTATTAGTACCACATCATGTATAGAGTATATGTTGAAGTAACCTTTTAAATTTCTTGCTATCATGTAGTTTAGGATATTTTTGGAAAAAATTCAGAAAGAATAGGACTAAAACCTGAAAAAAGACGATAGAGCATGGAGTTCACAAGTGATAAAAACAAGAAAGAAATATTGTTTTTAGACTTTATAGCTTAAAGACGAGTTGATCAATACAATTGGGTCTAAGACGGATGATTACTCACTATTAAAGAGCTCCATGCACAAAGATTCTTGCCTATCTGCACTTTTAAGTCGGAAGCATGGAACGATGGAAGAACCGATCAACAACAGCAAAGGCTTTGGTGGGGTTATGCGTGTAGGTCCTGTAGGATTCTTTTGGAATGACAGCAATCAATATACTTTTCTTCATACAGAATTCCTTTCACCATGGTGTAATATCTATGTAAAAAGCTATGTACATATTTAGCAAAACATGCTGAAAATAATAGAAGATAAAATGTTAAGTGAGCTCATGTGTCATTGACGTAAGCTTGTTAAATAACTTTTAAATGAGGGTTGAAGATTGCTAGGGAATTTGATAAAATGAAATAAATCAAAAGGCTATGTGTGACTGGCGAAACGCGGATAACCGTGAGGAAGCACATAGTGTCGTAGCCGTTCGCCTGGGCAGAGGTAAGGGATATATCCCTTACCTCTTTCTGTTTTTAAGAAAGGATATTGCAGTCGGTACTACTTTCAAATTCTATATTGTATATAACATTTGAATAGTGGAAAGTGTCCTTGCTTAAAACCTTGTTCACTTAGTTAGAAATTTAAAAACAATCGTCAATAAAAGGGGAGAAACAATATGAGCACAATGATTTTAGAAAAAGTAAAAACAATCCAAACGTTAAATGCTATTGCAGAAAGCGGGCTAAATATATTCAATAAGGATAACTTTACGATCGACAATGACAGTGCAAACCCTGATGCTATTCTTGTTCGTAGCTTTAACATGCATACAATCGAATTCGGTAACAATTTAAAAGCAATTGCACGGGCTGGGGCAGGTGTCAATAATATTCCGGTCGACCAATGTACAGAGGAAGGAATTGTTGTTTTTAATACTCCTGGTGCTAATGCTAACGCTGTAAAAGAATTGATACTAACAACATTAATGGCTTCATCCCGTAACCTTTTTGCCGGTTTAGCTTGGACAAAGACGTTAGAAGGTGAAGGTGAACAAATTCCAAAGCTTGTAGAAGCAGGAAAGAAACAATTTGTTGGAAAAGAAATTAAGGGAAAAACTCTAGGTGTAATCGGTTTAGGTGCAATTGGTATGCTTGTAGCGAATGATGCACTTGATTTAGACATGGATGTAATTGGGTTTGACCCGTTCATTTCTGTTGATGCAGCTTGGAATCTGTCCCGCAATGTACAACGCGCTGTGACAATTGAAGAATTGTTTGCTAACTCTGACTATATTACTGTACATGTTCCGTTAACCGATGAAACAAGAGGCATGTTTAACCAAGAAACATTTAGTATTATGAAGCCGGACGTTCATATTTTGAATTTCTCACGTGGTGAACTTGTGGATGAAAAGGATATGAAATCTGCACTTGAAAGCGGAAAAGTGGGTAAATATATTACAGACTTTCCTAATGAAAATGTGTTAAAAATGAAAAATACAGTTCCAATTCCACATCTTGGTGCTTCTACGAAAGAATCAGAGGAAAACTGTGCTATTATGGCGGCTAATCAGGTGAAGGAATTTTTAGAAACAGGAAATATCAAAAACTCAGTGAATTTTCCAAACGCTTCCCTTCCTTACACAGGAAAGCGACGTGTGGCAGCTTTCCATGAAAACGTACCAAATATGGTTGGACAGATCACACTGGCTATATCAAGCTATAATTTCAATATTGCTGATATGGTTAACCGAAGCCGAGGGGAATATGCGTATACGATGATTGACATTGAAAATAACGTAAATGATGATATTATTCCTAGTTTGGAAGAAAAAATCAAACAAATCGAAGGTATCGTTACAACTCGTATTATTTAAATAAACGTTAACGGCACAAAAAGAAAGAGGATGGAAGATCTTTTTGATGACTTTCTTTGTCCGAATGAACAAATATTAGTATGTACAACAAGCTTCAATTCCTTTAAGGAGTTGAGGCTATTTTGATTTTGGCTATGTTAATGATTCATGTTGAAAATTTGCCTTTGGTGTATAAGGATAGGCTACTCATTTGAGTAGCCTATCCTTATTTGAACTAATCTCCGATATTATTTCACGGGACTAAATTACACGCATTTTCACTCCATTAGCTATTTGTTGAAGTCCATCTTAAGTCATATACATGTGATAACATACATCTATCTAGTTCACAAGCTAACATGAACATCTTCTGATAGTATAATAATTATTTTAGGATGAATAGGATTAAAATGATACTGTTATTCTAAAGAGGAGAAGGATCTAGTAGGTAGTAAATAAAAGATAGTTAAGCATACTTAGTGGTTCAATTGTAGGGAGACTAAAAAGTGAAACAAACTAAAATTGTGATCTTATCGACAACCGATGTTCATGGGAAAATATCTCCATATCATTATGCAAACAAAGAATTTGATCCAAAAGGAATGGCTAAAGCGGCTTCCCTCATTCATAAAATCCGCCTTGAGGAAGAAAATGTCATACTTTTAGATAATGGAGATCTCATTCAAGGGACTCCTTTAGTTCATTATGCTTTAACCGAGTCAGAAGCCTCCCATCCAGCAGTTCTTATTCATAATTTATTAGGTTATGATGCAGCTGTCATAGGGAACCATGAATTTAATTATGGAGAAGAAAAGCTAAAAAAAGTCGTAGAGGAATCTCAATTTCCTTGGTTATCAGCTAACGTAGTGAAAAGAGGAACGACTGAACCATTTTTTGGGAAGCCATACATAACATTAACCATTAATGATATAAACATATCCGTTCTAGGACTAACGACAAAGTTTATCCCTAATTGGGAACCGAAAAGAAATATTGAGGCATTTGATTTTTTAGATCCAGTAGACGTAGGAAAGCGGTGGGTTCACTATTTAAAAGAAGAAAAAAAATCTGATGTTATTATCGTTTCTTATCATGGAGGATTAGAGAAAGATCCTGAAACACTCGAACAGATCTCAATAGATAATGGCGAAAATCAGGGTTTTGCTTTGTTAAATGAAATAGAAGACATGGATGTCCTGATCACTGGACATCAACATCTTCTGTATGGGATCACAACGAAAGACATGAAAATGGTCTTACAAGCTGGGACTCAAGCAGCCTATGTTGGTAGAATTGATCTTATTCTTGAAAAGAATCATGAAGGGTGTAAGGTTAAGGGTCGTTCCGCTGAACTTTTATCTACAAAAGATAGCAAAGTGGATACCGACGTATTAAACGTTATTCAATCAATGGAGGATCAAGTGGAAAAGTGGCTTGATGAAAAAATTGGGGTTGTTTCTAAACCGATCACGATTAATAATCCTATACAAGATGTTTGGTTACACGAACACCCGCTAATTGAATGGATCAATAAGACATTAATGAAAGTGGCTAATACCGAAATTTCTTGTGCGTCTTTATTGAATGTGGACGCATTCACATGGACAAAGTCGATTACTCGCAGAGATATATATGCGATTTATCCTTTTGCCAATACAGTTACCATTTTAGAATTAACGGGAGAAGATATACGTAGTGCATTGGAGGTATCTGCTTCTTTTTTTTCAACAAGCGTTGGCGGTGATGTTCAAATAAATCCCGAATGGAAAAAGCCGAGATTATTAAGCTATAATTTTGATATGTGGGAAGGAATTGACTATTGCCTAGATTTGAAAAAACCTATTGGAAAACGGGTTGTTTCTGCAAGTTTTCAAGGTAAGTCGCTGTCTTCTGAAAAGCACTTTGTAGCGACAAGTAGTTATCGTGCTAGTGGATCGGGTGGCTATAAGATGTTCGGTACTCACAAAATAGTAAAAGAAATTCATAACGATATTGCAGAGATACTCGTTTCTGAAGTAAAAAGTGAGAAAATATTAGATGCTCAAGTAAATAATAACTGGAAAGTAGTATTTTAATTAAGTAAAAAAGGAAGTAAGAAAATAATCCATATTAATGGTAAATCTCAAATGAATATGATTTATATTTAACTTCATTCAGCAGAAGTCCTCCACTTCTGTAAGTGGGGGATGAATGCAAAAAGCTCTCTGATTCAGTGGGGGTTTAAACCCCGGCTGAATGAAGTTAAACCTCCAGCGGATGCCTCGGATTTTTTAAAGGTCATTTATCGAGCGAGCTCGATAAAAATCCGGGCGCAAATTCGGCGGGGCGAATTTGATCTAAACAAAAAAGGTTGAGATGTTTTTCTCAACCTTTTTTGTTTAAAAGGGTATCATCATTTTCTGCCGGTAGCACCTGGTGATTTGTCTGTATCACTTCGATTGTTATATTGGGAATCATTGCGATTACGGCTACGCTCTTGCGTTCCGTCTAAATATTCACTCTTATGGGTACTCTGAACTTTTCTGAATTTATCAAAGTTTTCGTTCACCATTATAGTCCCTCATTTCACTTTGAGTTAGTCTTGTTCAAAACCTTTTCTCGGGATCGATCTATTTTCCCCATCGTTATCATCAATAATGGCACCAATCTCACCTTCTGCGTATGAATCACTAAACTGTTCATGAGTAGTGGCAAGCCCTGAAGATAGTTGGTCTTTTTTTTGATAATCACTGGAATCGTAGGTATGACCAGCAATTTCTGTACTGTTAGTAGAATTCTTTTTTTTCATCGATTAGACACTCCTTTTTATTTGTCGGTACATGGATATCTTCTTCTTTTGACAAAAAAATTACTCGTTTAAAATTGTTTTGGTAAAAATAAATTATGATGAATTGGATTTAACCCTATCATAAGTAGATGTGTTTTTTTGTATAGTGGTAAAAACAAAGTAATTGAGGATAAGTTAAATATTGTAACCAACATAAAAAAGATCATTTTATCCCACTCTTAACGGGCATAAGACTCCCACCTCAAGATTCTGAGTATACAACAGAAGATAGGTGGGAGATCAACTGCTTTGGTCCTTTAGCAAGTGCTGAAGAGGTTGGGTTTGTCTTTGCGTTCCAGGTATTAACGATTATTATCTTTTTCTCCTCTTTAATCTCAGTACTATACTATCTTGGAATTATACAATGGTTTCTTAAAATCATTGGTGGTGCCTTATCAAAGCTTTTAGGTACAAGTAAAGCAGAATCAATGTCTGCAGCAGCAAATATTTTTGTCGGGCAAACAGAAGCTCCGCTTGTTATTCGACCGTTTTTAGCAAAAATGACAAAGTCTGAGTTGTTTGCTGTTATGACCGGCGGACTTGCGTCAGTTGCGGGTTCTGTCCTTGTTGGTTATGCTTTATTAGGTGTTCCGCTTGAATATTTATTAGCAGCTAGCTTTATGGCAGCGCCAGCCGGTTTGATCATGGGTAAAATGATTATACCTGAAACGGAAAAATCTGAGATTGCTAATGTATTAGAAATGTTGGATGATACAGAGTCCGTTAATGTGATTGATGCTACTGCTCGTGGTGCTGGAGATGGTTTGAAGTTTGCCGTAAATGTTGGTGCGATGTTACTAGCCTTTATTGCATTAATAGCACTCATTAATGGAATACTAGGTGGCTTAGGTGGATTGTTCGGTTATGAGAGTTAGCTTCACTATTAAGTGCAGCGATTGCAGGAATATTTATTTAACTTCATTCAGCAGAAGTCCTCCACTTCTGTAAGTGGGGGATGAATGCAAAAAGCTCTCTGATTCAGTGGGGGGTTCAAACCCCGGCTGAATGAAGTTAAGCCTCCGGCGGATGCCTCGGATTTTTTAAAGGTCATTTATCGAGCGAGCTCGATAAAAATCCGGGCGCAAATTCGGCGGGGCGAATTTGATCGAAGAGGTAAATAAGAGGATTATTACTCCTTTTTAATGAAGAATATAATCATATCATCAAAAATTTAATGTTAAAAGGATGATCAAATATGAGAATGGTAGATATTATTGAAAAAAAACGTGATGGTGATGAGTTAACAAAAGAAGAAATTGACTTTGTCATTAAGGGTTATACAGATGGAAGTATTCCGGATTACCAAATGTCAGCATTAGCGATGGCCATCTTTTTTAAAGATATGACTTCTTCAGAACGCGTCAATTTAACGATGGCAATGGTTGAATCAGGTGATCAAATAGACCTTTCATCCATTAAGGGAATTAAAGTTGATAAACATAGTACAGGAGGTGTTGGTGACACAACGACCCTCATTCTTGCACCTCTTGTCGCTTCCGTTGGGGTACCTGTTGCCAAAATGTCAGGACGTGGGCTTGGGCACACAGGAGGAACCATTGATAAATTAGAATCGATCGAAGGCTTTCAAGTTGAAATTGACGGCGATACCTTTAATAATCTGGTGAATAAGAATAAAGTGGCTGTAGTGGGTCAAAGTGGAAATCTAACGCCTGCAGATAAAAAATTGTATGGCTTACGTGACGTAACCGCAACAGTTAACTCGATTCCGTTGATCGCAAGCTCGATCATGAGTAAGAAAATTGCATCTGGAGCAGATGCCATTGTTTTAGATGTAAAAACAGGTTCAGGTGCATTTATGAAGGATTTAGATGGTGCGAAGAAACTTGCACATGCGATGGTCCAAATCGGAAACGGCGCTGGACGTAAAACGATTGCGGTTATTTCTGATATGAATCAACCATTAGGGTTTGCTATTGGGAACGCCTTAGAAGTAAAAGAAGCCATTGATACGTTAAGAGGAAAAGGACCGGAAGATCTTTATGAGTTATGTTTAACACTCGGAAGTAAAATGGTTTATCTTGCGGATCAAGCAGAAAGTGTTGATGAAGCACGAGAGAAGTTAGAGGACGCTATAAAAACAGGGAAAGCGATCGATAAATTTAAAACATTTATTGCAGCTCAAGGTGGAGATAGCACAATTGTAGATAATCCGTCCAAACTTCCAACAGCTTCTTATACATTTGAAGTTGTGGCGAAAGAAGATGGTGTTGTTTCAGAAATCATTGCTGATAAAATTGGGGTTGCAGCAAGCACTTTAGGAGCAGGGCGTACGACAAAAGAATCAGAGATTGATTTAGCCGTAGGTCTTGTCTTAAATAAAAAGATAGGTGATCAAGTGAAAAAAGGTGAATCACTTGTTACCATTCGTAGTAATACGAAAGAAGTAACTGAAGTTAGCAATCAAATTTATGATGCCTACGGGTTTTCACAAAATGATGTTAAGTTAAACTCATTGATATACGATATTATATATGATTAAAAAATTAAATGTAATGCAAAATAGATAGGGTCCAATAAATGGACCCAAACTTTTTAAGTGTATAAGAGGTTGGACCTCATACAATGTGTCTATGAGCTTATTATTAATTGAAAAATTAAAGGAGAATGGTCATGAGAGAATTATTACTGAGTGTACTAGCGGGAATGATTATTGGAGTTGTTTTTAAGTTTTTGCGACTTCCGTTACCAGCTCCTCCTGTACTAGCAGGTGTGCTCGGCATATTTGGTGTATATTTTGGAGGCATTCTTGTTGATTGGATTTCTAAAACATTTATGAATTAATGAAACAGGGGGAATTTAGAGATGACGACAAATTTTAAACGAGTTTTTCTAATAACCATTGCCGATAATTTTAAGGTTAAAAAACCAGCATGTGGTCAGAGTTTTTTAGAGGATATTAAATAATAGGAGGGAAAGCGATGAATATTGAATCAGCTAAACAGACAGCTGTCTATATTTCTGAGAAATTATCGATTCAACCTAAGGTAGGATTGATTCTTGGTTCAGGATTAGGAGTACTTGCAGACGAAATTGAACAACCGGTAAAAATCAAATACACAGATATTCCTAGTTTTCCGGAGTCTACGGTTGAAGGGCATGCTGGTCAGTTGGTAATCGGGGAACTTCAAGGATTACCTGTGCTTGCCATGCAAGGGCGTTTTCATTACTACGAAGGGTACGGGTTGGACCAAGTGACGTTCCCTGTACTGGTGATGAAAGAGTTAGGAATTGAAACATTAGTGGTGACGAACGCGGCTGGTGGCGTAAATCCATCGTTCTCACCAGGTGATCTGATGTTAATTACCGACCATATTAATAATGTAGGTGCCAATCCGTTGATTGGACCAAACAATCAAGAATACGGTGTTCGTTTCCCAGATATGTCAACAGCCTATAATCAACAGATACAAGCTATAGCTAAAAAGGCAGCCACAAAGTTAGGACTTTCTTTACAAGAAGGTGTATATGTTTGGAATAGTGGGCCTAGTTATGAAACACCTGCAGAAATTCGTATGCTTCAAAAACTAGGTGGAGATGCTGTTGGGATGTCCACCGTACCTGAAGTCATTGTTGCACGTCATGCGGGCATGAATATATTAGGGATATCCTGTATTTCGAATATGGCAGCAGGGATGATGGATCAACCATTATCTCATGATGAAGTCATGGAGACAACGGAGAAGGTGAGAGAGCAATTTTTAAGTCTTGTAAAAGAAATTATTAGTATAATGAAAGAAAGTGAAAAAATATAAGAGGATTACCTATTAATCCGTGTAAACAATTGGTTTGATAAAAAATAAATGATTTAGATAAGGGTGTGAAGGATGGACAATCAATTGATGTTTGAAGAGGCCAAGAAAGCTAGAGAGATGGCGTATGCTCCATATTCGAAATTTAAGGTGGGGGCAGCGCTACGAACAAAAGTCGGTAACATATATCGGGGTTGTAACATTGAAAATGCGGCCTATTCGATGTGTAATTGTGCAGAGCGTACAGCGTTATTTAGTGCCTATGCACAAGGTGAAAAAGAATTTGATCTTCTTGTCGTCATTGCAGACACTGATCGACCTGTTCCACCCTGTGGAGCATGTAGGCAAGTAATTTCAGAGTTATGTGCTCCAGATATGAAAGTGATTTTGACGAACTTGCAGGGTGAAAAAAAAGAAATGACTGTCACTGAATTATTACCAGGAGCGTTTTCTCCTGAAGATTTAATGAAATAAAAGCGATAGAATGAAAGGTGATAAGAATGAATAAGACAATTGCAAAGATGATTGACCATACAGCATTAAAAGCAGATACGACAAAGGAACAAATTGAAAAATTATGTGAAGAAGCAAAAAAATATGGGTTTTTCTCTGTTTGTGTAAATCCGACGTGGGTAGAAGTTTCAGCAGATTTACTTAAGGGATCTGATGTGAAGGTTTGTACCGTTATTGGGTTTCCGTTAGGAACAACAACATCAGAAACAAAAGCATTTGAAACAAAGGATGCTATTCAAAAAGGTGCCCACGAAGTAGATATGGTGATTAATGTTGGCAAGTTAAAAGACGGTGATGATGATGGTATTGAACAAGATATTCGTTCTGTTGTGGGGGCAGCGAAAGGGAAAGCTTTAGTGAAGGTGATCATTGAAACCTGTTTACTAACCGAAGAAGAAAAGGTTCGTGCTTGCAAATTGTCTGTTAAAGCGGGTGCCGATTATGTGAAAACATCAACTGGGTTCTCAATTGGGGGAGCAACGGTTGAAGATATTAAGTTAATGCGTGAAACGGTTGGCCCTGATATTGGAGTAAAAGCTTCTGGCGGTGTTCGTGACCGCGAAACAGTAAATGCTATGGTTGCAGCAGGAGCGACACGTATTGGAGCAAGTTCTGGTATTTCCATTGTCAAAAGTGAGCAAGGAACGACTGCTTATTAAGTTGGCATTTTAACTTCCATAAAAAGTCATATACACGCCACATAAGGTAAAGAAACTTGAACTGTTTTTTGGGGGAAAGTCAAACTAACTAGTTAGTGTTTTTTGAAAATCAATGTATTAAAAAGGCGGTGTGAAATGATGAAAACCATCTTAATTACAGGTGCAGGAACAGGACTAGGAAAAGAACTCGCACTATCCTACGCACGAAAAGGGAATCGCATTATTTTAGTAGGAAGAACCGAGTCAAAACTAAATGAAGTAAAACAAATGATTGATAAATAGTTAAAGAAAGTAATGCTACATGGAAGCAATCAATTAATCTCATATTATATATTAGTTTGTCGACAAATTGAGCCTCAATTCCTTTAAGGAGTTGAGGCCATTATATTTTAAGAGGAAGGACCATGTAAAAGAACTATTTCACCTTGACGAACAGGAACTAACGGCATTTATGAATAATGTAAATTACAAAGGCCAATCGAAAAATCAACCAGTACAACTAAACAACCTTTCAGTAGATGTGAGTTCAGGAAATGTCAATCTGGATTGGATTACGGCTAAGAGTGGGTTATTTGATATTAGTTCAGGAAATGTTAATTTGAAACATTATAAGGGACAGCTTGAGGCAGATGTATCATCGGGTAATATCAATATTCAACTGGATCAATTAACAGATTCGGTTAAGGTGGACGTAAGTTCTGGTCATGTACAGTTAGATTTACCTGACAACGCTGACTTCACATTAGATGGAAAGGTTAGCAGCGGATCTATTTCGAGTAATTTTGTTTTGAAAAATAAAGAAGAGAATAAACAAGTAATGAAAGGTGTACATGGAACAGGAGAACATCAGTTAGATTTAAGTGTATCAAGTGGAAAGGTTGAGGTAAATTAATCTAGGTGCCAGGCACCGTCCAGATAATTGGAAATTGTTTTGTGTATTATATATTAAAATAATTGGCGAAAAGGGCTGTCCTACAAGTTGTGACTTTGGCTTGTAAGTAGCCCTTTTCAAAGGGGGATCAAAGGGGGAAGAGTTAAAAATAGAATAGCTTAGTAAGATGTGATGCTTCTTTAATTAACGCTTACTAAATGGAAATAGAAGCTTATCTTCTTGTAGATTAATTGAAGAGACTTATTCTGTTTTCTTTACATGATACTTTTTGTACCAATTCACAAAATGATTTAAACCTGTTTCTAATGTTGTTGTAGGGGAGAACCCTACATCCGTTTGTAAGTCCGTAATATCTGCATAGGTCTCCTTAACATCTCCAGGCTGCATCGGTAAATATTCTATTTTTGCCTTTTTACCAATGATTCTCTCTAAAAACTGAATAAAATCAATTAATTTTTCTGGATTATTGTTACCAATATTATAAACTTTGTAGGGCGCATAACTTGAACTAGGTTCGGGATTTGTTCTATCCCATTGATTGTTAGGTTTCGGTGGGCGATGGAGTAATCTGACTATTCCTTCTACGATATCATCAATATAAGTGAAGTCTCTACTCATGTTTCCATGATTAAATACTTTTATTTTATTGCCTTCCATAATATCTCTAGTAAATGAATAGTAGGCCATATCTGGTCTTCCCCAAGGGCCATATACTGTAAAGAAACGAAGACCTGTGGTTGGAATATTAAATAAATGACTATACGTATGAGCCATTAGTTCATTTGATTTTTTTGAAGTAGCATAAATACTTACAGGATGATCGACGGAGTCTTTAGTAGAGAATGGAATTTTTGAATTTGCTCCATAAACGGAACTTGATGAAGCATAAATCAAGTGTTCTACAGGATAGTGCCTACAGGCTTCTAAAATATTTAGAAACCCAGATAGGTTTGAATCAATATAAGAATGTGGATGGTTAATACTATAACGAACTCCAGCTTGAGCAGCTAAGTTGATCACAATATCAATTGAGTGATTTTTAAATATTGAATACAATGCTTCTTCATTTGCTAAATCTATTTTAAAGAACTTAAAATTAGTGTTTTTTTCCAGTATCTTTAACCGCTCCTGCTTTAAACGAACATCGTAATAATCATTAAGATTATCGATCCCAATCACATGATAACCTTGAGCCAGCAAACGTTTTGAGAGATGAAACCCAATAAATCCGGCCGCTCCTGTTATTAAAATGCTCATTTACTTCTATCCTTGTCTTTTTTGTTTTTATTCTTTTCTTTTCCTTTCTTGTCCTTTTTGTTTTTCTTATCCTTCTTATCTTTTTCCTCCATTACTAATGTTGCTTCTTCATTCGTAAGTGGAATTGGTGTTTTTGTCCATTCAGCATGTGTCTCGGGATCCATTATTTTTACTTGTTCAAGGAAAGAGTCTAAGAAATTTCTTTCGTGAAGGTTTTGAAATAACTCGATCGGTCTATTTTGTTCTCGAGAAAACGAATACACATGATCGACTAATTTAAAACCTTGGTTGGTGACAAAAATATGTCTTAACGGGGCATCGATTTGTTTAAAACCTGCTTTTTTCATGGTTGTTAAAATATCGAGCAAGCGTCTTGTTATCTCCTCTGAAAGGTGAGATTGTTTTTTTAGATACTGATTTAAATTGGGTCCTAGTAAATACTCCATTAAAACATAATTGGAACCTGTTTCATATACTTTTGGAATAAACAGCAGGTCTTGATTGGATAAAAGAACTTCTTTTTCCTGCTTACAATGTTCTGGCTTTCCATAAATCTTTACACATTGATCTTCAGCTATTCGGTATACAGCACCTTGATGTCCTTTACCAATGAGCGGTTGAGTTACGGAGCTTTCAACTTTTACTCCTTTTCCTGATCCACCAGAGGAGACGGGAATGTTTCGATAGTCGAAACGATTTTCCTTGAAATATTTCTCCCACATTTTATATGTTCTCGGCTCTAGTCTTTTTACTTGGGCTAAAAATGAGTCTTTTAATAAAATGATATTTAAATCTCTCAATAATTTTAGGGGGACTGGATGAATCCTTTTGAAGGCGTTTACGTGATCAACTACTTTTAATTCTTCGTTTTCAAGAACAAAGATATGTCGCAGCGGGGCATCGATCATTGTGAATTGCGCTTCCTCCATTTCCCTTAAAATAGTAAGAAGTTTTCTGGAGATGGATTCCGGGATATACGTGCAGTTTCTAAGATATTCTTTTAAATTTGGAGCATTAAAGTAATCCATCACCACAAAATTGGAGCCTGTTTTATATACTTTAGGAAAAAAGGATAAATGTTGTCCGGCGTTAAGGGCTTCGGCTTCCATTTCTGCCTGCAGTGGATCTGTATAGATTTTCACACATTTATCTTCTGAAATTTTAAATACTGCCCCTTGCGAGCCCATACCGATTAGTGGGTAGGTAGTAGGGTTATCAATCATTAAAGTTTTTAAGCCTTTCGTTACTTTAATTGATTTAAAGTCCTCCATTATTTCGTTCCCCCTAACAATTCATCATAATATCTTGCCTGTAATAGAAGCTGTTGTTTAGCATCAAAGAATTGTTCAACTTTTTGACGTGCAGCGATCGTATACGATGCCCCAATATTCCTGTTGGTTAACATATATTCAAGAGCGTCTGCAAGTTGGTCCACATTGTTTTCTTCTACTAAGAATCCTTCTTTGTTATGGGTGATCAATTCAGGGATACCTGCATGATGGGTCGAGATGACAGGTAAACCGATTGCCATGGCTTCTTTTAGTGTATTTGGAATTCCTTCTAAATCTCCATTAGCCGCTGTTAAGCTAGCAGCACAAAATAAATCTGCATTCATCATATGCTCTCGCACTTTTTCTTTAGGAAGGTGATTTAATAAACGAAAAGAATCTCCTAAATTTAGTTGATTGGCTAGAGAGGTAAGATCATCCTGGAGCTCCCCTTTTCCGATAATCGTCAAAGTGGCATCAGGAAATTTATCTTTTACTCTTTGAAACGCTCTTATTAAAATGTGATGTCCTTTTTTTCTACTAATCTACCTACAGATAGAATGTTTTGTGAGCCCGCTAAACTTGGCGTTCTATAATGGTATTGGCTTAGATCAACGCCCCCGTATAGCACTTTAATTTTTTCTGGAGGGCAGCCCCAAGCTTTGAGTCTGTCAGCCAAATATTGACAAACGGGATAAAATTGATCTCCTTGTTCAAATAGCATTTTCATGTGTTCTAAATAACCAACTGGCTGATCGGCCAAGGTGGCATCTCTGCCTCGAATACTAGTTACTAACGGGAGATTTGTCTTTTCCTTAAAAGGGAGTAATAATATGCCTAATTGACCATGGTGGGCATGTAAAAGGGAAATATTATTTTTTTCTACAAATTCTTTTGGCGAGAAAATTTCATTAAGATAGTAAACCTTTTCATTGAGTAGCGGGAGGTCAATCATATACTTTGGTTGACGTACCAGATGAATATAATCATAACCTGGAACTTCGCGAATCTGAGGAATATACTGAGTTGGGTCAACTCTTAAATTTAAATGCATAGCTGTTGGCAAATAAACCTTCTCCTTTCAATTAAACATGGAATATGAAGTATTGGAATAGATTATGCAAAATGGGAAGGAGAGGCTTGGACAAATAGGAAGAAAGTTCCATTAAAATAATGGGATTTTTCATATGAAGGAGTCTTTTCAAAAAGGGGAAGATGATTTAGATTGATTACGGAGAACCCTGTCATAAGAAATAGTGATGCTCTTATGATAGGGTCCTTGTATCATTCTGAATAGGTCCATAATCAGAACTATTCGGATTATATTGATGTTGACATGTTTTTTCGATTTTTAAAAGAGATAAAAGGCTCCATACCACAAATTGATTGTATGATTGAGGCAAAGAAAAAGGATAAAGCCCTATTTAAATTAATGGAAGAGATCAAAAAAAAGGGATGATGTTGAAATAATAGATGGTTCTTCCTTTCGTTTGAAATAAATGAAAGCCTTCATGATCGTTAAGAAATCATGTTGTTTAGAGTAGAGAAAATATGTCACTTTAATAACATCATATGCTAATTACACAATAAAGTAGAAAACAATCGCTCAGGAGCGATTGTCACCGAAAAAAGAAAAGTCATAGATTAAACCATTATTGAGTAGAAGGATAAAAAGAATCTTTTTTCCGTTGAAAGGGGAGAGAAAACAAAAGTAAGCAATCTTTGTTTTATTAACAATCTTCTTTAACAGTGTCTTTAAGATAAACATTTAAACGATGTTTTTTATCTGAAACAGTGGCAAAAAAGATGTCTTTTAATTGCCTATATCCCTTTTTCTCCAATTCGGTTTTGAGCCATACTTTATCCTTATGTAAAAGCTTTAAATTCTTCTCTTGAATTCTTCCTTCTACAATAACAGATATAGGTATTTCATCATATGGGATTTCCACTTTTAAATCATGTGGTGTGATAGGAGCTACTTCTCTTTTAGGTAATATACTTACTCCACCATTAGACTCCAATATAGCATAGTGGATATCTTGAATCTCAGGGTATCCTGATGAGCGAAGTGCAGCCAATAATTCGATCAAAGGATACCTAGCCTTCTTTAAGTGTGACGGAATGAGTTTTCCATGTTTGATTAAAATAATAGGTTCCCCAATAATGAAACGATTTATTTTATTAACCAGTGTTAGTCTACCGATGACTAAATGAAGAGATATAACAACGATGATCCCAATTAAAGCTTTCGAAATTGTATCAATCTTAAGTGGTCCAAAGGAAATATAGGCTAGGTATATAATAGCGCCAAAATCGTGTGGTGTTATTTGTGCTAATGCTGATCTACCAAGAAAACGAATTCCAAGAATATAAATACTAAACAACAGTATGAGTTGACCTAAGAAAATGAGCATAAAAGAATACGCCTTTCTAACTGAAATTCATTCTAAAGCTAATATTAGTAAAGTCTACTAAAAATATCCTAAAATTGGAGAATTTCTTTTTAATAGTAAAAGGCAAGCACGATTTTGTGCTTGCCTTTTACCTACAACAATGTGAATTAGACATACTTATCGAATACTGAATGCTTCATTCAAAGATGGTATTCTTAATAAACGATCTAACTTATAAGTCATTTTCCTCATTAAGAATACGGTTTTCATCATCATAGTAAATAAGGTTGGGAAGAAGCGAAAAAGAATATTCACAGTGTATCCCTCCACATTGAAGTTTAGTGTTAAATGAATAAACACTAGAGTTATTATTGACAAAAAAATCATTTATTATATTTGGATTTTACTGGAAAATTTGAAGCATATATTATTATGTGTTTTTTATTATGAATAGTGACAGGGGTGTTTGTAATGAATAAAAAGATTGACATCCCTAATTGTTATTGTTTTTATAATACCAATATGGGTATTATAAAAACAATAAATAACATACAGGAGGCAATACTTCATGGATTATATCAATTATGTGCTACTCGCTCTTATCGCTTTTGTTCTCATCCAGCGTTTTTTACCAGCAAAGGGTGTAAAACAAATAACAACATCCTATTTGAAAGAGGAATGAAGTGGTTTGCTTCATACAAAGGGAAAAGAAAAACGGTTTGTGAATGATAGGGATATCACGATTCATTTTAGATAAATTTTTTATCAAAAAATATACCTTATGGGGTAAGTTGATGACGGTGAATGTTTGGTCTTCAAAAGAGGTAACAGAAAAAGTATTAAATAAAGAGGATCTTCATCAAAACATGTTCTTAACCCCTATTCATTACCAATCAGTTCCTCGTTACACTCTAGTATAATGTGTTGCTTGTAATCATTATTCACTTATTAAATTTGAAGAGTCTAAATAACCATGTCCTTGAACATTAGGGGCTTGTCCCAAATCTTCACATGCACTAATAAGTTGTTCTTTTACTTGGTCAGGGGACAGATTTAGCTCTTTTTGTAACAACTGTGCAACTACACCTGCACATATAGGTGTGGCCATTGAGGTACCAGATAAAGAAAAATAATTTATATCAACACGTGCTGATGGATTTGTTTTATCTAGAAAAGAACGTGGGGAACGTAATGAAATAATATTTACACCGGGTGTTACAAGATCTGGTTTCATTAGCCCATCAACGGTTGGACCTCGACTTGAAAAATATGCGACCATATCATCAGAACGATTCATTGTATTTCTATCATCTGCAGCTCCTACTGTAACTACCTTTGGGCTTATCCCAGGGCTGGCAATCGTTTGCGAAGATGGACCTTCATTACCTGCGGCTACACAAACTACCATACCATTATCCCATGCCTTTTCAACAGCTTTCACCACTGGATCGTCTTTGGAAGGTTGCATTGCAGTAGAACCAAGTGATAAAGAAAGGATATTTATACCTAACTGTGATTGATTTTGAATACACCATTCAACACCTGATATGACGGTAGAAAGGGAACCTGATCCCATTTTGTCTAGAACTTTAACCCCTACTAAGTTTGCCTCAGATGCTGGTCCTTGATATTTTCCATTAGATGCCGATCCATTACCTGCGGCGTCTCCTGCACAATGGGTACCATGTCCATTATCATCATACGGGGCTGTTCTATTATTAATAAAATCCCTAAACCCTTTAATCCGTCCTTGTACATCTTGATGTGGATGGATACCTGTATCAACAATCGCAATAGTTACATCTTTTCCTGTTAAATCATTTTCTTGTAATTGATGGGAATTAATCGCTGGGGTAGCTGTATCAAGGAGCGCTGTTACTTTTCTATCATAATAGATTTTTTTAATGTGGTTACAGTTTTCAAGTAAATGTTCTATTTTTTCGATGGATAATTTTGTGGAGCAACATGAAATGGATCGAAACTCATTTAAAGTGCGGCATTTCGTATTCTTTACATCTTGTATACCAAGATCAAAACAATCCTCTTCAAATTCAATGATTAAGGGTAAGTTCTTTTTTTTCCTTCGCATATATTCAAAAGTGCGATGTAAAAAACATGGAACAGACCGAAAAGGGTAATAAGCTTTGACTAATTCTTGACGCATGCTATGATCAAGTTTATGTCCCATACGTCGGGCCAGCTGAATACCAGAGTAACTTAACATTACTATTCACCTCTCTTAAAATTCCTTACACGATAACATATGGAAATGTTTAAGAAAGTGATTGATTAAACCGTACAAAACAGTAGAAAAAGAGCAAAAAACTAGAGAATATACTTAAGTATTAATCTCTTTAAGGATATTTTCTAGATTTTGCATAGTCGTATTAATCATTCTTCCATACATATTTAAAATAGATTGACCGTAGGTATCACCTGGAACAGCCCATTTCCCATTTAATCCAATCCATGTTGTCGCAGAACCTCTTTGTACGTAGTCAAAACGAGGATCAACTAAAGGGTATTGATTAGGTAAGGGATTCGTTGTCGCATAAGCGTATAAATGTTGAATATGGGCTAGCACACCTTCTCTTGGTGTATCAAAGCTTGCCCCCGGATTATCAGGGCCTGTTGCTCCTAATCCACAAAAGTTATTTTGTGCAGGCTGCACGACTCCAGTAAATCGAAGGTAGTCTGTTTCAAGCATTGCTTGGGCAAAGGCTACATCTCCTCTAATCCCGTAATATTCTCCAAAGGTGAGATAATAAATTCCTAACTCTATAGCATCAGGATTGAAGACTTTAACAACTAGATTCATATGATCCGGTGACAAAAAGGTCTGACCAAGTATAGAATACCCAGAAGGTTTTACTTGATCCGAACTGACATTTTCAGTAAGGATATAAGCATCTCCAATTCCAGCCTTTTTAACTTCATCCAACCGTTTCTCCGCATTTTCACGATTTGAAAAGGCCCCAGCTTGTACTCGATACCATACTTGTCCAGAAATAGAAGGGGTATCAATAAAAGATTCAATGCCCTTTGAGTGCAAATAAGATGCTCTCTCTTCTGCATTATCTTTCGACTTAAATGATCCGGCTATTACCTTATAAACTGTTGTAGAATCATCTGGTTTGCGCCTAAGATTAAATGCTTGCACTAATCCATTTACATGACCTTGTGCTACTTGTTGACGCCATGAAGACTCTTTCATCAAAGCAGCATCATGGGCATTGTCAATAAATCCATTTTCCGTTAGTAGTGCTGGCATATTAGACTCACGTAGAACATGGAAATTTGACTTTTTCTGTCCGCGGTCTCTTAGCTGATTGACTTTCATTACTTCTGTATGAATTAAATCTTGATATTTCGCTGTTGTAGAAGAGTCAGATAGACCGCTATGGATATAGTCCTCGTACCCTTGTGCAGAGCCATTATACGCATTACAATGAATGGACAAATAATAGTCGGCACCCCAAGAATTAGCTTCATTTGTCCGTTGACTTAAGCTTTTGCTGCTATCGCTAGTACGGCTCATTCTTACTTCAACATTTTCATAACCATTTAGTAAGATAGCGCGTATTTTAAGCGCGATATCTAAAGTAATATCTTTTTCCCTTAGTCCATTACCTTGTGCACCTGGATCTGTTCCACCGTGACCTGGATCTAAATAGAGTTTCATACATATCCTCCATTCTATTAAAATATCTTACAAATTACATAGTATGGAAAACCTTAGATTTTGATTGGACATACCAACTATTAGGGTAAAGCTGCTTAGAATACGAAAAATTCTCTTTCACTTTCAAAAAGGGTCTTTGTGTAAATTTCACTGGAACTTCAATAGATGATTGTGGGCATTTTGGTTACTGGATAAGGAATCAAAGAGAAAACGATATATTGAATTTTCTCTTTAGCCCCCATAAATTATTACAAATTGAAGAATAATAGGGGATCCTGATAGGGGTAAATGGAGGCTGGAAAACGTACTTCACTGTATTTGGTAGCAACCTCCATACAGATGTTGAAACAACAGCGAACGATTTAGGGAAAACGATCATAAAAGACGAAACTGATATAGTAGTAGATGAAGTTGTAGATGTAGATGTTACTGGATTGACATGTCCAATGCCGATTGTGAAATTGAAAAAAGGTATGGAGTCAATCGAGAGCAATCAAATATTAGAACTTCATGCAACAGGCCGAGGCACATTAAATGATCTGTTTGCCTGGTCAAAAAATGCTGGCCACACCATCTTAAAAACTGAACAAAAGGGTCCAGTCCTTAAATTCTGGATCCAAAAGAAATAACATTAGATCATGTGGGTGATACGCATCTGCTAAATTCGAATAAAAAGGGCATTCAAACACGAATGCCCTTTTTATGTTAAGTGACAACATCAAAATTGATTAAAAAGGGGGGATGTCATCATAAGTTACGCAGAGATCCATTGTGCATCGCATAATTTCTTAGGACTACTTACCATCTTTACCCAGTAGTGACCGCGTAGCGTACCCATATGTTGGAATAGTTTCACATAACATAAAAATATTGTTAGGAAACGTGTCGAAAAAAATTTTTGACACCCCACCAACGAGTTAAACCGTTGGTAAATCAACATTTATAGAGGGAGGAAAAACGATGAATCATTATAAACAGTGACAGGGACTGTTCGTAATGAGTTGTGTGCTAATGATCAATTATGCAGGATTTTATAACTCGTTGATATATCAATGTTTTCGAATAAAAGAAGTTAGATTTATAAAAAAGCAAAGTGTTATACATCCAAACTGAATAACTCAAAATTGTTTTGAATCTTGATAAAACAAAGTAAGTACTTTAATAAAATTAGAAATAATTAAATAAATTAGGTTATTACACAAGCAACTATCTTTTTAATTAATAAATTGATATAGAAAAATAAATAATAATTAAGAAAGGGTTGTTATGTATGTCATCTTCAAATCATAAAGTGACTCATAATTCTGTAAAGTTTGTTAAGTCAGGAGATAATAAAAAATTTAACAATTTCTGTAAAGGTTGTGGGTCTCATGATTCATTTTGTAACTGTAAATTTAAAGCTCCTGAACGTAAGGAAGCTAAGCCATTAAATAGTGACTGTACCCTAGTTAATTCAGTAGTATGTTCAGAGAAGGTACAAAAGGTTGCAGAACTAACACTTCCACTTACTGCTTTTGGTATAGAGGATCTTGACGATATTTGCGCTGTAAATGTTGTACCAAATACAGCTGGAATTACTCAAAATGTTAGAGTTATCAAAGACAAAGTTGTTAACATTGGGACTGTTCCTGTAACTATTACAATAACACTTACAACTGGTGACACTGTAACTCTTACAACGAGTCTTCCTTTTCAGGCACATACTGACTGCCCAGGAGCGTGTCCTGAGGATTTAGTACAGGAAACTCCTCTCGAAGTAGAAGGAATCTTTGTTCAACCAGGGGTACCAGTAGTTGTTGGTGAAGGAGCTCCAGTCACAGGTATTTTATTTAAAATTATACTCCGCACTTCTTTTGTTGTTGTTCGACCAGTTATTGTAGATAAACATGGCGATATATGTGATGTAGTTGATCGTTGTGACTCTAATGGTATTCCTTCCACTATTTTTCTTCCAGCACCGCCAAATGTATGTTAACGGCTGACTGAGAGTATAAAGTCGTATTTAAAAAGAAACGATAATAGAATAGGAGAAAGAAAAAAGAATTCTCATCTGTTTGAAAAAGGAAAATATAAGTAAAATGCACCTATAGAAGTACACATTAATAAAAGTGTGCCTATATGCTGTTGACAATATAAATAGGAATTTATAAGAAGGGGCTGTCCAGAGAGTCTGTTTACTTACATTTCTGGAACCTCTTTTTATTCTTTATTAAAAAGTTGCACAAAAAAGTCGGCCTATCTAGTAAAATGAAGTTACCATACAACATTCCAGCAAGGACGATTTTTAATGAGCAATCTATATCACGCAAATGACAATTCTTCCAGAAATAGAGGAAAAAAAGCCCCCTAAAAGACAATTAGCTCCAACTTTTAAACCATATGACAACCGTCAAATTCAAGTTATTTTTGATATTGAAGCACTCATACCAGAATATCATGCCTCAAGTGTAGTGGATGAAATGGTTGAGGCCGTTCCAGATGAGTAACGATTTGATTTTCTAATACCTTATGATCCTATATACAAGAACAAACGCGCAAATACAAAAAGGACCTCAAAAACGCAAAAAATTGGACCTATAAGGAACAAGAAGATGATTGTTTTATTTGCCCGAATGGAAGGAAGGTTACGTTTAGAAAGTACCAAAATAAAAAGAACAAGTCTGGTTATGAACAAAACTTCAAAATTTATGAATGTGAAGATTGTTCAGGTTGCCCCTTGAAAGTGAAGTGCACAAAAGCGAAAGGAAATCGCTAAGTTCACTGAAATTACCGTCTTCGAAGAAATGAAAGCGAAGGCAAAAACAGCCCTTGAATGTGAGGAAAAAGCCGTAATCAACGCTCAATGCAAAGTCGAATTAGAAAGTGCGTTCGGTCATATCAAGGGCAATCGGTCGTTCCGCAGGTTTTCCTTGAGGGAACTCCACAAAGTCCATGTTGAGTTTGGAATAGTGGCACTAGCCCACAACATACTGAAAGTAGCAGGCATCCGCCAACTACTTACGGAGAAAAATTGAAAAAATAGAAAAGCAGGTGGAGAAAAATGATTCATTTTTCTCCACCTGCTTTATTTTAAGGACTTATCAGACAGCCCCTTCTTACCTCCAGTCAAGTGTTTTTCATTAGGTTTATTCTAAGTAATGAATTTCTTTTGAAACAGAGGGAGGTACCTCCCTCTGTTTCAAAAGAAATTCACGCATGCCAAAAAGACCTAACGAATTTTCATTTTTTTCGCAAGGCCAAATATGATATAGTGATAGTAAATAATTATGAACAGGTTGAAGCTGTTTCATAATTATAGGTTTTGTGATGTATGATTAGGTGAAATGCCACTTTCAAGAACTTATTCATACAAGCAATAGACGCAACTTTGTGAGGCTTTCTCTGAGGTTGCGTTTTTAATTTGTCATAATAATCTACGATATGGTTGTTTGTCTTTTGGCGAAGTGTAATCATCGTTTGAATCATATAAAATAAAATCTTCCTAAGCTTGTTATTCCCACGTTTATTGATCTTGTCCTTGTAAAGTGTATTCCCAGATTGGTATCGCATTACATCAATGCCTACATAGGCGTTAAGCTGCTTATGACTTTTAAAACGGCGAATATCGCCTATTTCACCAATTAAACGAACCGCTGTTGCTTCTCCAATACCAGGAAATGAAAGGAATACTTGATATTCAACTCATTCCTTTGAAAGATCCACCATTTGATTCACTAACTGTCCTTTTTTCTCTTTTAAATCGGCAATGCGCTTGGCATAATCTCATACCTGCTCACAACGTATATCATCACTCGAAATCGCTGGATATGAATCTTTCGCTGCTTCTAGTAATGCCATGCCTTTTTCCTCAGCTCGCTTTAAGGATAAATTTTTCCTAGTATTTGCCTTTAATCGATTTCGAACAACCGTCTTTGAACAAGCTAACACCTCTTCTGGATGAGGATACAATTGGACAATATTTAAAAATAAGGCTGAACGGGTGGAAAATAAGCGCTCTAACTCAGGGAAACTAAGCTGTAAAATGGAATGCATGCGACTGAAAAGATGGGTGATTTCACTATCTAATTCATCATAATAACGAGAAAGTGCACGCATTTGATGGTAATAATCTTGTTCTTGATATGTTGGTTCACGTTCCACTCGAAAATGTGATTTCGCCAACTCATGTGCATCACCTTTATCGGTCTTTTGTCTACGCATCGAAGCCATTTGTAAATTCGCTTCAAGTGGATTGATGCGACAATATTTATAGCCTTTATCTTTAAAGAATCGCTCTAACCCCTGGGAATACACGCCTGTTGCCTCGAAAACTATTTCCGGTGCTTGACCATCTTTATCTGTTAACGATTGTAGTGTTTCATGAAGTACTTTAAAAGACGAACGATTATGTAGTATTTCTCCTTCATATTCACATTGACGATATCGATTATAAATTACCATCGTACTTTTCCCCATACTGACATCAAATGCCACAACATGTTTCAATTTCCTCTTCTCCTTTTGGCCAATCATAGAAGTCTTCACAATACCTTATCGATTCCATTTTCTTTTACACGATCTCTTGGATCCAACATACTAAACTGATTCATATAAGGGTGTGAAGTCGGTCGGTTTTTAATACGGACTCTTCTTTGGTCCCAGGAGCTGTTCGACCTTCCCTCACTTCTACTATAAAAAAATAGTAGCACAAACCATGGCCGTGGTCTGTGCTACTAATGTTAGTATGTTTTTGAATTTCATCCTCATAAAAGTTGAATCTTTATCTGTCTTTGAAAAACTATTACGGTCTTCAAATATAGCCTTTTGTTCTTCATCTTCTTCGGCAACTGCTTCATATGTATATTAATATGCATCTAGAATATAAAAAACATCTATCAAGGCTTGAAGATGAGATAGATCCTTTAGCAAAAAGTATTGAAGAATATAAGATTATCCAATCCATACCCGGAATCAGCGAAACAATCGCTGCCACGATTATTTCTAAGATTGGAGAAATTGATCGGTTTAATCACCCTAAAAAATTAGTTGTATTTGCCGGAATTGATCCGAGTATTTTTGAATCTGGTACATTCAAAGGTATTACCAAAGGAGGTACTAGTAGAATACGATACGCCTTGAATATGGCTGTTAAATGTGCCATTCGTGACTATGCAAGAAGAAACCGATAGATGAAATTATCCCTCGTAACAAGCGATTACGAGGGTTTTATGAAAAGAAATGTGAAGAAGGAAAACCCTTTAAAGTAGCTGTGAAGCTTGTGCTAATAAACTTTTACATTGGATATATGCACTTTTAAAAAGCAAATCGACTTTCCAAGATCTAGCCTGGTTTTAAAATATAACTAAACGACCCAAAACGTTTTTTCGTATGCATAAATTTAGTATAGCGTGAGATATTTTAAGTTTTATTGAAAAATATTGACAAACTATTAGCTGGTTTAGTTTTGCCTTTTTTCAATGAGAATTTTCAAGGTGGCCCTCGGTAAGGTACTTTAAAGTGTGAAAGCAATGGGTCTGATCCAGTTTAAGGCAAAAAATGAATAAAGGCTGTCTATGTTAAATATTATTTATACAGCTTTAAATCATGATTCTTTTAAGCCAGTCACATTTGAAATTATACCCAATATGGTATAATGTAAGATGCAAAAATGAATTTAAGTGCTGTTCATGTTCAGGTAACAAACTATTAGATATAATCATCGTTATAAGCGTTGAAAACATTTAAATGAATATGATCATTTCCTTATAGAAAGGTTGAAGAATAGTGGAATACGATAAAAAGGTGATTAATCGTTTAAAGAGGATAGAAGGATAAATTAAAGGGGTTATTGGAATGAGGGAGCAGGGAAAAGATTGCCGTGAAGTCGTTAACCAATTATCAGTTGCTCGTAATGCAATAGACCGGTCAATGGAAGTGATTCTCAGCACCAATTTAGAACAATGTGTCTGTGAAAGTGTAATAATCTGTGAAAGTGTAATAAAAGGAGAAGATGCGGAACATCTTGTTAAAGAAGCGGTAGAACTTTTGATTAAGAGTCGATAGGTCAATTCAGCAACTAACTTATCCTTAGAGGATTAGATCATTTTTTAATACATCTAATCTTTGAGATTAAACGAATTCCGTATGTATTAATTAAAAATAATATGAAGAAAGAAAAAAGTGTAAATAGGCGTATTTTTGGTCAATTGGGAGGAGGGCAGTTATCTCCACTCTTTTATATTGCTTACTCTACATTCTAGTGGTGTAGCGTTTGGGTTATACTGCCCGTAAAGTGGCTTAATCCAGCACGATGATTTTAAGAGGGATTACTAAAGAATTTTTAATACGAAAACATTTCACATTAGGCTTTCCAAATGACAAGGACACAATAAAATAGGCTGTATTTGGATAATGGACATTGACGATATCATTTCTGGACGGGTAAGGGGGAGCGGTTGGATGGGAATGATAGATTCCTGTTAACTCCTCTCCTTGCTGTTTCATCGATTGGAATACTTGGGACATTTGCTTAATGTCCATGGCAAAAGTAGTAGGAGATCGTTCAATGTTTTTCATTTTCCATAATGACTCGTTTTTTCCTTTCAAACCTGAAAGCAATCCGCATGCTTCATAAGGTACTTCTTGTTGACAATGGTTAATCATTGTATCTAACACTGATTTTTTTATATAAACGTGATCTTTACTAGTTTTGTTGGACCTAGCGGCCGCAACATTTTCTGCGTTGTGTTTTGCTGGGTGTGTCGGATAAATATTTTTTCTTTTGTTCGACTTTTGCAGTTGTGGGCTGTTGGATTTTTTTTGCCTGAATTTTTGATTTTGCGGTTTTCCTATTTCCTGCAGGAACACTTTTTGATTTTCCAAATATTTCCTTCATTTGTCTAGATGTCATCATTTTTTATCACTCCACATTATTTTTAATATAAAGCTTTCAAACTTATTTAAATGGGTTAAAAATTGAACGTTGTGACTGTACTTGAGGATAATATTGCTTTAACTTTTCATATCTGGAATCGTTTTGTTGTTGTTGAAAACTAGGCTGTTGGTGTTTATTTATTTGTTTCCTATCATTAGGTCTTACTTGTTTGTTTTTCGATCTTCTTTTAGGATAGTTGGATGCAAGCTGGATTTGTTCACCATATTGCTTTTCTTTTTCTTGAAAACTTTGGATGGTTCCCTTTAATTGCTGTGTTTGTTCGATACTTTTGAGTTTCATTTTTTCAAGTTGTGATTTATGCTCTTCTTCTCGTTGTTTCATTTCTTTTATCGTTTTTTCCATTTCTTCGTTTTGTTTTTTTAAAGTGTTATCTTGCTCTTTGTAATCATTAAGTTCACTTTTCAGTTTCTCTATTTTGTTTAGATATTCATTTTCATTATCCTTATGAATTTGTAAATGGTCATTCATTTCTTTTACCTGATGGATATACTTCATTTTATCTTCTTCATATTGTTGAAAATGGTCATTCATTTTCTCTAATAAACTTTCGTAATATTTTAATCCTTGTTGTAAGTCCTTAATAGTACTGTTTAATTGTTCAATTTTTTCAAGATATTGCATTTCATTATCGTTATTCCATAAATGCCAGGCCATGCTAAGCCAACTCCCTTTCTTTATCGTATACATTTCTTTCCGTTCTTGCTTAGGCTTTTGATCCTTTAATTCAATCAAACTTTGGCTCAGCTGTTGAATTTCTTGATCTTTTGATCTAATTCTCCGGTTTTGTTCTTCTATGTGTTCCTTTAATTCGTTTACTTCTTGTTTCAACGAGTGAATATATTGATTTTTATCCTGGAGCTTTTGATGTAAGATTACTTCAAGTTGATGATACTTTAGAAGAGACTGTTCTTGTTTTTCTATTTTGTTTTTGAATTGTAACTGATTCTTCTCAAAAGAATTAACGGTGTCTTGTGATTTTCTTTCTGCTTCCATTATAGTATCTTTGATCATCTGTTTACTTTCTTTAAGAGCTTGAGAAAGATGCTTTGTGCTTCTTTCATATAACTGGATAGTGTATTTATAGTCCGCCATTTCTTGTAGGTAGCTATTTTTCATGTTGTTTAAATGTTTTATGTTCTCATCTTTTTTCTTTATCTCTTGTTTCAGTTTATTTTCATTTGCTAAGAAACTTTTCATTTTGAAATAAATTTCATTTAATGACTGCTCTAGTTGTAATCGTTTTTCGTAACTAGTTGAATCTGTTCTAATTTCTTTTACTTCCATAGGTGGATTTAATACTTTAGCAGTATTATTGATTTTTTTAATTTGATTTGTAAATTGAATTTTTTCATGGCTATAAATCCTTAAATGGTTTTTCAATTTTTGAATTTCATTTTTGGAGGTAAAAAGTTTATTTTCAATCATAAGGATATCTGATTCAACTTTTGATTTAAATGGAATAATATCACCGACCATTTTTTACCCCCCTTTATAGAGATATCACCTAATAAATATATATGATGGTTTTCGTTCGATGTGAAACAATAAAGGCAGTAAATAATCAATATTTTAGATTCAAGTGCTTGTTTGTGACATATCCATTTAAATTTTTGCATAAATTGAGGGAGAATATTTAATAAAACGTCGAGGTGTTATGATTGGAAAATATCTACAAGCTTGATCAATTTTTAACATTTGATTATATGAAAAAATTGGTGGAAAGTAATGGAATGTCCATCGTCAAAGAGCTGCCAGCCGATTTAGAAAAAACGTTCACTTACTATAAACAGCTATTAAAACAATCATTACAAGCACCTTATTTTTTAACAGAAGATCGTCATTTTCAGCAAAAAATCCCTGTAGGTTCTGATGAATATTATACGATTAGATGGAATATTCCAAAGTTAAGGTATATTGTTAAACAAAGTAACATTCCTCTAACCTCTTTACCAATGGAACATATTAAAACATCCATTCAGCAGCATAAACACAGTTCCTTAAACACTTCTGAATCCACAAATCGGAAAACGAAACAATCGATCATTGCTGTTTTTTATCCGCCCATTTTAAGTAAGTACATCATCATTGATGGTATTGAAAAAGCCATTTGCCAATATGAAAACGGGGATACAGCAGTTAAAGCCTATGTATTAGAACCTTCTGTGCATTTGCAGGGGATGACGAGGGATGTTTACCGAAATCTTTTTGCCATTCATTTTAATTATTCACTCATTTGCAGTTATATAACTGACAATCTAACGTTCAAGGAGCTTGAAGAACATCTTTTTCCTGTATATTAACTTGGTTAAATAATTTAAGAATTTAAAATAGATGTTTATTTAGAATAGTCATTCGGATTGTCATGGAAAAGGATTGTTTTTAAAAAAATCCCCCAGTATGGAATTAGAAGGGTGGGGAGTTATAAAAAAGGAGAGACATCCTATATGATTGTGAGTCGTTTGATTTCAATTATCTTTCCGGTTAAAAATGAAGGAGAACATATGCGAACAACTCTTGATTCATTATTTTCAGTAAAAACAACTGTCAACTTTGAAGTAATTGTAGTTAACGATGGTTCTGATGACAATTGTTGCGATTTTCTATCTGCTTATCATTATAAAAGTCAAGTGAAACTGATCGAATCAACGGGAATTGGTGCTGCAAATGCTAGAAATTTAGGGGCTGATCATGCGGAGGGAGATTACCTCATTTTTTGTGATGCGCATTTAGAATTCGAGGATGGGTGGATGGATCAATTGATACAGCCGTTACTTTCGGAGAAAACAGATGTGGTAACCCCTGCAATTGGAGCGATAGGAAACACTGATTTTACAGGATTTGGTCAAACCCTAAAATCCAATCTTCGAACGATATGGGGTCAGAAACATGGTGAGTTATTCGAAACAGCTGTAGTACCGGGAGGATGCTTTGCTATAAAAAAAAAGACTTTTGATGATGTTGGGGGATTTGAGACTGGTTTTAAAACATGGGGCCTAGAAGATGTAGAGCTCTCGATTAAGCTATGGCTTTTCGGTTATCGCTGTCATGTCCAACCAAATGTCAAAATACTTCATTTATTTAGGAAAGCGCATCCGTACAAAGTTCCCCATGAAGATTTTTATTATAATTTATTAAGAATGGCCTATTTACATTTTACTCCAATCCGCATTAATAAATGTAAAAAATTGATCCGTGGAAATATCGATCATATTCAAAAACAAGTTCTTTATGATGAAGTGTTGAGCAAAAGAGAATACTATTTTCAAAAACGGAAATATGATGATAATTGGTACTTTAAGAAGTTTCAAATTGACTTTTAAGTTTGTCCTAATATTTGTTAACCTTCATGAATTCTAATATCAGACTAAACTAATAATTTATTAGTTTAGTCTTTTTTATTTTTGCAATACAAACAAGCCCTAAATTTGTATGAAATCTGAGTATGTTCGTTAAACTCAATACCTTCCCGCAATAGGTTGGGATAATCTAAATATAAAAGTCTTATATCAAAGTAACCCTTCTTTTAAAGTAGAAAATATAATTTTAAGAATTCTGACTTAAAACGGAGGTAGAAGTTTAGGTTGACGCTTATAACTGTTAACCTTCTTTTTTGGAAAAACGTTGCCTAAGAAATTTGTGGGATTTGGGCTAATCGCCGCACTCTCTCAATATTACTACATATTTTAATTATTAGTTTACTCGATTCATGGCCTCTTTGAATTCAATTATAAAAATATTTGTTTTCTTCACGGAGTGAGAGATATTTTGAGATATTTTTGTTTCAAAGAAATTTTAATAGCAATTTAAACAAATATAGGAGTGGTAGCTTTGCATGTTATTCTATTATCAGGTGGTTCAGGACAGCGTCTTTGGCCTTTATCAAATGATTCACGTTCAAAACAGTTTTTAAAGGTATTCCCTTCTGATAAAGAGTCCAATTTACGCATTTCAATGGTTCAGCGAGTTTGGCAACAGCTTCAAAGAGCTCATCTTGCAGATCGAACTTTTATATCTACAAATCAATCACAAGTGGATGCAATTACTAATCAGCTTGGATCTGATTTGCCTTTAATTATTGAACCAAGTCGATGTGATACCTACCTAGCTATTTTATTATCCTCTTTATATTTATATTCAATAGAAAGAGTAAGGCCCGATGAAGTTGTTACCGTAATGCCAGTAGACCCTTATGTAAAAAATGATTTTTTTGAACATATAAAATCATTGGAGTATATAGTGAAACATTCAACTTGTGACCTTGCATTAGTTGGTATTCAGCCAACTTTTCCATCAGAAAAATATGGTTATATTGTACCTAACTGCTCGGAAAGAGAAAAAATGAATCAAGATTATCAGACCGTTCGTTATTTTAAAGAAAAGCCTAATAAAAAAGAAGCACAGGAATTAGTTAATATAGGAGCACTTTGGAATGGTGGAGTCTTTGCATTTAAACTCGAATTTATATTAAATCATTTAGAACTTCATGGACTTCCATTAAACTATGATGAAATGATATATAAGTATAATAGTTTACCGAAAATTAGTTTCGATTATGAGGTCGTTGAAAAAACAGAGGATATTGTAGTTGTACCATATAAAGGGGAGTGGAAAGACCTTGGGACATGGAATACACTAACAGATGAAATGGGTACACATCTAGTTGGCAATGGATGTATGAGTTCAGATTGTAAAAATGTGAATATTATTAATGAACTAGATATTCCTGTATCAGTATTAGGTTTGTCAAATTTAGTGGTTGCGGTAAGTCCTGATGGAATTCTTGTATCAGATAAAGAAGCGAGTTCCCGAGTAAAGGAAATAATCAATAACTATGAAAACCGCCCAATGTACGAAGAACGCCGTTGGGGATGGTATCGAGTATTGGATTATACAAAATTTAGAGATGACTATGAGGTACTTACAAAACGAATTGCTGTGATGGAAGGTAAAAATTTAAGTTACCAGAAACATTGTTATCGTCATGAGGTATGGACTATTATTAGTGGAGTAGGTTTATTTGCACTAGACGGACACATAAAAAAGGTAAAACCAGGTGACGTTCTACAAATCCCAGCAGGTGGAGAGCACGGAGTAAAAGCAATTACTGATCTAGAGTTTATTGAGGTACAAAATGGTTCAAAACTTATTGAAGAGGACATTGTCCGGTTATTTATGACATGGGAAGAAGTTGAGTATTATTGTAAGAGTATTGATCATTAATTTAATATATTCATAACACACATGTTGATTAACCAAAATTATACAATGTCCACCTGACCTATTTCCCGATGAAATGGTACTATTTCCTTCACGCCAATCCGCCATTCAAGTGGCAGAGCATCACAAATAAGTAGGCGACTAAAGCCTGCGAATGTTTTGAATGAGTGTAAAAATCGTGTTATGCTTGTTCAAGAGAGATTCTCATGTAAAATGTTGTTGTGGTGACTACTATTTTACATGAGAATCTCTCTTTTTTATGCAATTTTATTGGTACAAACTAGATAATCAACAGGCATGTATTCATAAATTAGAAAATGTTTAAAAAATAGTTATTATCTGAATATGTGAATAAGCTATCAAAAATAATCTTTTAAAAGTGGATGAGAATGACATAAAACATTTTAACCTTCAATTTTTAGAATAATTCATTAATCCGATCATCTACTTTAGTTTTATCAATATGTTTATAAATGTAAACATATGTTTACATGAGCTTAAAAGAGAAGTATAAAGGAAAATAACAGCCAAAAATTACAGAATGAGGTATTGGTTTAGTATAGAGTTGAGTACGAAGTAAAAGTAATAAAAGGTTATCCTCCTTATCAATTGATTATCATATACATATGGCATGAAGCGAGTATTAGAAGGGTCAAAATTTAATTGTATTTAAATCCCATAAAGCTAATGATTTATCTGTATATTGCATGTTTCCTTCAGTGCAATTTTCATTTATCACATAGATGGGTCTAGGGAAATTAAACGGTTTCATTTCTAGATTAAGAGGACGCCAAGCCCCCGTCTTAATATCGGTATTACTTTTTCGATTAGTAAATGTAGTTGTTAATAAATACCTAGAACGACTTGCCTTAAAATTATTTATGGCTAAACGAATATCTGAAAATGAAAAATGTACAAGACAGTCTCGACAAAGAATCAAATCCCCTTCTGGTAAAGGATCTTTTGTAATGTCGGAATGAATAAATTGTAGGTTATCCGCTAAATATTGTTTCTTATTTCTTTCGATTATTTCATTTACTATATCGATGCCAATATATATTTCTAGGTTTTCATATATTTCCTTCATCCAATTGAAGTCACCGCATGGTGCATCTATCATTTTTTTCACTTTAAGGTGTTTTATTAATTTTGGTAAACCCTGGATAAGTGTCGTGGTTTGTGTAATTGATGAACCTGAACCGGATACAGAATGAAAATTCCCCCACGCATTTTTTTTATGAATATTTGTGAATATTTCTTTCATCCATTACACACCTTTCTGTTGTAGTAAAATCAACTAGAAGTGTTTATACAATTTAATTAAGTATATATACGAATGTTAACTAGATATTATTTTAGTTAAAAAAGTAGAACTAATCTGAAAATCTCATTTATGGAAAATATTCTATGTTTTAAACTTAAAATTCATGACTATTTTAGGATCTTCATATAAAACTATTCAATAATAATGTTGAAAATAGGTTTCCAATAGATTCCTGTACTTTCTAAAGCGACATGAGTGACTTCACATTGCTCAAGCTACTTTAATAGCTCATACAAATCTTTTGTCATGGTTGGAAAAGATCGAACTTCAGTGATAGAACTTCTATCTGTTGCTTCTCGAATCACACAAGCAATAATTTCCTTCTGATGAACATCTAAACCAGCACAATTTTTTAATGAAATATCCATCAAATAACCTCCCTGATTGACTAACAAACAGTGGAATAGATTGTACCTTGACATTTTTCTGTACGTGATCAAAGCGAAGCTTTGTCAACAAGGTGGTGTGCAACAATGTATTCCTTACAGTTTTTATGACAGGGTTCACCCATCATTAAAAACCACGTACTTATCTGTTTGTTGTAGTATCAGTTATGGTCAGAAAATAAAAAAATACCCCCCACTTTCATTAGGGCGTGTGAGTAAAAAATCATGTTAGTTTTTATAAAGAAAGATTTATTGAATTATATTCAAGGTCTAGAAAATTGAAGCAGTTTATATAAGGTAAACACAATTAAAGTGCAAAAAAAGGGGAGAATCCCCCTCGTTATTCCAAAAGTTTTTCGAGTATATAAATTTAAGGTCTAGTAATCGGAATATCACCAAATGTTAGACAATCTTGAACAATTAGATCCTCATCTGGAACAAATTCAGCTCCTGCAGCTACTAAAGGTAATTCAATTAATTCAGCACCAGCTAAATCGAATAAAGTAATAGCATAAGCATCAAAAGGACCAGGGGCTTCAACTAGAGTTAATTCAAAGGTAACATTACGGTCAGCTACAGTAGGGTCTTCAAAATTCACGACACCAGATCCCGTAACAAACATTGTAGTTATTCCTGTTCCTGGAATTGCTGTACATTCTGGTGGGTTAATCTCAGTTGCTCTAAATGTAAAACCTTGATCAACTATTGGTGTAGGGGCAGGTGTAGGAAAAATACCAAGATCTTCTACAATCCATTCTACCGTACTACCAGTCAAGGTACAGTTGTCACAGATTTCGGCATTTAATTCTGATGTAAATGCCCCTGCAGCTAAATCAGTACCACCAAACAGAGTAAGACCAAATAAGAGTGCTATATCTGGAGATAGAGGGTCTGTATCAACAAATGCCTGACAGTCACAGTTTGGACGAGGGAAGACATCAGGACATTGTTGAGGCCACTCAAATGGTGGGCAAACTCCATTTGTTGGAAGTTCAATATCATTTGGACGAGGGAAGCAGAATTTAGCTAGAACTTCTAATTTTACATCTGCTTCTACTTGAACTTCAAAACAAATATCAAGCATGATTTGAAGACCAATATCAGGTACACCAGTTTCAATAAAGTTTGTGTCACAGCTTATATCAATAATTTTACAAAATACATTATCTGCTGTGAAAGGTTCTGGTGCACAGACAACTAACCGACGAGATTCGCTAATTGTTGGACAGAATTGACAAATAATGTCACCATCACAGTCAAAAATAGTTACTAATGGTCTAATTGTAAAAATTACTTTAACAATCGCTAATTCTGTTAGAACTCCGTCAACAGGGATTTCTCTTCTTTCAATTCTGGATGAAACTGTACATGATACATTAGCATCATTATCATCATCACAATCTTTACACTTTTTATCTGGTGGATTTAATGGAAAAAATCCAGGTGATTCAGGTAATTCACATGTAACATCCAGTGGTGTTTTTTTTGCAGCTACAGCAGCAGCAACGGCCTCTTTACATTCTTCCGGTAAATTAATACCTGTATCCGTTGTAATCGCATCGAATACCCAGTCATAGACTTTAGGAACCCGAATACATTCTTCCTGCAAATTGTTAGGGGTTAGTTGGGAACCTCTAATTTGCTTCAAACTGATCATCCTTCCTAGTGTTTATTTACAATAGCATTGTATTGTTCAAACTTCTTTATTGTTCTAAGCAATCAGCCCATTTTAGTAAATTTAACTAATAACTCGATGTTTTTTTGCATATACATATAAAAAATCTACTCATAAAAAGGGGAAACTTTATGGATATTTCTGTTTATTTGGAGGGTGAATTAATCGCAGTAATTCCATACCATTCTGTTGTCAGTTTCCGATTATTTTGTGAACAAATAGGACTTCAAATAAGCTGGGACAGAGAAGGAAAAAGGTTAGATCTCTCTGATTCGAAACAGGAGCAGATTGCTCTCTTTTCAACAATCGATAACCAACATAGTCATGAGGCTTTACATTCATTAAAACAATTTCTCTCTGTTAATGGGCTTGTTACAGTCGTTGAAAATGTAAATCAATTCACGTCGAGCTCCAATTTGCTAATCAAATTGGATGTCTTTGAAAACGCCGCTGACAAAAAAACGTTTCTACTTATCGAACATCATTCTGGTATTGATGAACGATTACGAAATTTATTGATAACGGAATTGAATAAGGAAAATATTTCATTTCAACTAAAAGAAAAGCGGAATAATTCCACAGTTTCTAGTCAAAGCTTATTTTTAAAATGTCATCTCCCACAAAATCCTAACTTGGACATATATAAAGATCAAATCTTAATGTGCCTAGCTAAGGTCATCCTTCGATATACAAATCGTCAACGAAATAACTTCATTTCCTACCTCCCAAAAGTCATGATGGAAAATTGGTTGAAAAGTATGACTCGTCAAGATAATTTGCCTATACTAAATAAGTTAAAACAAAAAGAAATTAGCAAAGAAAAAAACTCGGAATCAGTAAAAAAGATATCCCAACATCCAGAAAAAAAAGAAAACAGTTTTATAAATGCAGAAGTGTTTTTTGATTACACTTTCCTCCCACCTCAATCTGATAGTGAATCGAAAGAATACTTAGTTGATGGAAATCTGTATATAAAGAATACTGGGAATGAAGTCTTATTAAATCCAGTCATATGTATCAAAATATCACCAGTACAAAGCGCATCGTTGCAAGGACAAATTATACCACCTAGAATGGTTTCTTCATTAGCTATGAAAAGCGACAGTGGTGAAAAAGGGTGGAAGTATGTATACGAGGATTGGAGGAAAAGGGTAAAAACAGATGGTGAGTATTGGGTAACACCTATTCAAGTTTTTCAAATCTCTCCTGGGGAAACCACAGGATTTAATTTTAAAATAACAATTGATCAGCCAAAAGAAAAAACGTCCATTATTACCCAAGGATTTGTTTATTTTCAAGAAGGGAAAAAGCAATTTCGTTCCAATAATCAAATCTCTTTTTCATTTTAAAAAGTATCAAACAATTTAAAAACAGTTTAAAAAGAGATTTTGGAGGTTACTATGAAAAAAAGAAATATTTTTCCAAATGAAAGTGTAAATCCTGTTATTCTCCAGCAGCAAATCTATTATTTAAAGGCCGAGCTAGACAAATATAGATCAAGGGTAAACGATTATCAGGGGAATTATCATTATAATCAGCTGGAAAAATTGAAAATTGAGAATAGTACATTACACAACGAACTCAACAAATATCAGGGTCAGATGGAAGAAATGAACAAAAATAATCGCTCTTTGCAAAACATGATAGTTGAGAAAAATTCACAGCTAAAACAGCTTAGAAACGAGCTTGAAGAAACACACTATACAAAAAAGAAACAGGAGGAAGCCCAGAAAGAACAAGAAAACATTCAAAAGAATTTATTAATAAAAATGGCTGAGTTAGAAAAAGAGATCGAGATACTTCAAACGTTAAAATTCGAAACGGAAAATAGCCTTGTTGATTTTAAAGAACAATATGAACAAATAAAATCAGATCACCATCGTTTGCAATTAGAAATCGGCAATAGGGATTCGACTATACAGGAGCAAAAAAAACATATTGAAAAGTTAGAGGGAGAAATGATGAATGTAAGAAACTCCTTTCAACAGGTAGAAGCGGAAAAAAGAAAATGGTTGGAAGAATCTAACATCTATCGAGAAGAAGCTGAAAAACAGAAACAAACGGTCCTACAATTACAAAAACATATTGCCTCTCTTGAAAGTAAACTCTTATTTCTGAATGACAAACAAACTCAAAGCGAAAAAACAATTCAGGAACTTCAACATACCAATCAATTGCTCTCCGAAAAAAATAAACAACTAATTAGAGAAGCACAATCAAACAAGGAAGAAATGAAGAATAAACAGAACCATGTTCAACAGTTACAGAACCAGATTAATTCTCTCGAGCAACGGCTTACAGAATATCGCGATAAACACTTGAAAAGTGAGACAGAAATTAAAGATCTTCAAATTATAAATGAAAGGCTTAAAGACGAAAGGCAACAATTAAAAGAGGATAAATTGACTTTAGAAAACTTCCAAATAGATATGTTTGACAAGATAGAGGAATTGAAACAAGAGATTATCTCTTATAAATCAAGGGAGATGGCAACATCCTCTTTCCAAAACTCTAATCAACTTACTGAAAATAACAAACTTTTTAAACAAATACAAGTTTTACTTGAGCAAATAAATGAATATGGAGAAAAGGTTTCAGCAAGTGTGTCACTGACCAATCGCTTAGAGGAACATATCGATGAACTTACGGTTGAAATTAAAAAGTTAAAAAGCAAATTACCAGTCTCTTCCGTTCACGAAAAAACTCTCTAATTTGAAAGTAAGAACAGCCGCCACAATTTTATTGGCAGCTGTTCTTATTTGTTATCGATTAAAATAATTCATTAGATTAAACTTACATAAGAAAAAAGTATTTTATGAAATGAAGTAATTCTTTGAAAATAAGTAATAAGTATCTAAATATATAAATTTATAATATTCGGTAATTACACTACTCTTCTAAATTAGGTGGATGTTGTTTAAAAGCAAGGTCTATCCATTTTCTAACATTTGCATTCCCCTTTTCAAATTCTATAAAAAAGTTGTATTCGTCTTTAGTCAAGGGAAGAATATCTGTAATTTGATATAGTGGTGCACCTGAATGGTTACTAACGTTTGTATCACAAGTCAATTCAAAGAAATTTAAAGGCTTATGCGAATAAACAGGTATTTGCAATATAAAAGATCCTCTATTCAATTTTATTTTTTGAATAACACGACCATTCAAGAAGGCATTACAAGGTAATTTATGAAACTTTTTCAGATTTCCCTTAATAATTATGGCATGCAAAGGTTTTTGGGGGTAGGTATTTATGGATACTTTAAGGTGGTAAGAAGCCCATGAGTTTTTGTCAAGATTAGTTTCTGTAATTTTGGGACTATTTCCAAAGAGAGAGGAAGTTCTAAACAAAGTTAAGAACCAAAATACTCCTTTTTCTCGATAACCTTTTAAAAATAAATTTAACCAAGAAGAAGATACAGTACCGAAATGATTTTTACTTGTTTTAATGATTTCTGGAAAACCAACATCGGCAAATTTTGAGCCTGATTTACTTTCTGGATAAAATCTTGCATTAGCTAGATAATGATCTTTTAAAATTCCCATTTCATAACCATTTTTCGCAATTCGAATCCATAAATCATAATCCATACAAAAATCCAAACTTTCGTCTATACCCCCAATTTCATCTAAAGTTTCCTTTTGAATAAATACCGAAGGCTGACAAATCGGGCAACTGTTAAACAACTCTTTTAATTGAACAGGTTTAGCAATAAATGGTCGCAGTCTTTCATTATTTTTGTTCGTATAATATGCATTTCCATAAACCATTTTCCAATTAGGATGGTTAGTAAAAGCTTCTACAGCATGACTTACTGCTTTAGGTAAATAAGTATCATCAGAATTAAGCCACCCAATGATCTTTCCCTTTGCCATTTTCAACCCTTTATTGATGGCATGGGATTGCCCATTATCAGGTTTAGATACAAAACGGAAACGTGGATCCCGTTGTTCGTATTCTTTTAAAATTTGTAAAGTCCCATCAGTTGACCCTCCATCTATTACAATATGTTCTAAATTCTTATAACTTTGTGTTAATACACTTTCAATTGTTTCCCGAATAAATCTTCCTTGGTTAAACGAGGGGGTAATCACACTAACTAAGGGAACGTTTTGATTATCCATCAATATCCTCCATTTGTAAAAGTAAGTTTGCTAAAAAAGTGAGATATAAAAAATTTATAAGAAACTTTATATCTATCTTTGCATAGACTTTAAAGTCAAAAGAACATTTTTTCCATAAACAATCAAAATATATCTATATCAAATTCCATTTATACTTGTATATGTAAAAAAAGTAGTTACATTCCAAATAATAGAGATTAACTTTATCGTACATTTTGAAAAAACTTATGAAGCAAAGGAAACATGTCATGCAGACGGCTTAATGTAAAAAAGAATATTTTGTGGGAGAAAGAAACCCTGACATTATTTTAATATCATGCCTGTTGATTATCTAGTTTCTACCAATAAAATTGCATAAAAAAGAGAGATTCTCATGTAAAATAGTAGTCACCACAACAACATTTTACGAAATGAGGAATCTCTCTTGAACAAGCATAACACGATTTTTACACTCATTCAAAACTTTCTTTCCGAAGCCGAACTTCAAGCGATTTTGACTGAATTCAACTATGTTGATTCGGCACGCAAATGTACCGTTTCAACGCTCATTTCGTATTTAATTGGCGCTGCGACAAACAGATGGAAAAGTTTACGTCATGCAGCCGATGTTGTTGGTCTAGCATGGGACTTGTTTCGGTTGATCATTCATCACTTTCAAAACATCTAAAAACACTGAATTATGGCATTATAAAGCGTATTTTTGAAGTCGTTGTCGGCAAGTTAAATCGTGCTGCACGCCGAACATTAAAGATGCCCAAAACGCTTCTTTCAGTTGATTCCACAACAATTACCGTTGGGAAAACGCGCTTACCGTGGGCGATTTATCATGGCGAACGTTCAGGTATTAAATGGCACGTGAGTTTCACGAATGAAACAGCCATGCCCCTTCAAGTCGTGGAAACAACGGGCCTGAAACATGATGGTCCAGTCGGTGGAAATTTGGAAGACGCGCGCTTCATTCTTGTTTGTGATCGTTCCTATTTTTCTATTGAAAAAGTCGATCGCTATTTAAAAGACAACATCCAATTGAACCGTAAAAAGTTGCTCAAAGGCTGTCGTACCATGGATTCGAATGTGACCGCTGATTTTACCTGCACACTGGGAACCACTCAAAAACAAACAAAGAAACGTCATCTTGTCGTGCAATTTACAGATCACGAAGGCAGAGAAATGCGCGTCGTGACGAGTTTAATGCATATCACAGCGGAAGAAATTGCCGGCATGTATAAATCACGCTGGGCAATTGAATCATTTTTTCGCTAGATCAAGCAAAACTTAAACGTGCCCGTGTTATTTGGAACAACGAAAAATGCAGTGTTCAATCAACTATTCGCAGCACTCATTGCCTTTGTTTTACTCAAGTTTCTTCACGTTCAAGGAAGTAAGAAAAATAATGGTAAACCCCTATCATTCGCAGGCTTTAGTCGCCTACTTATTTGTGATGCTCTGCCACTTGAATGGCAGATTGGCGTGAAAGAAATAGTACCATTTCATCGGGAAATAGGTCAGGTGGGCATTGTATAAATTTGGTTAATCAACATGCGTGTTTTAATATGTGCATATCATAAGAAATGTCTATAGAAATAAGTGGGGATGATTTTATGAAAACAGCACTGATTACTGGCATAACAGGACAGGATGGATCTTATTTAGCTGAATTTTTATTAAGCAAGGGCTATAAAGTATATGGACTAAAAAGAAGGACTGCTACTCCTAACGTTGGGAATATCAAGCACTTATTGGATCAGATTGAGCTAATATCTGGTGATTTATTGGATTTACCTTCATTAATGAAGGCAATAAAAATTTCAAGCCCTGATGAAGTTTATAATCTAGCTGCTCAATCGTTTGTTGCAGACTCATGGGAACAATCGATTTATACTGGTGAAGCTACAGCACTGAGTGTAACAAATATGTTAGAGGCGATTAAACTAACAAACCCCGACATTCGTTTTTATCAAGCTTCCAGTAGCGAAATGTTTGGTAAAGTTGTTGAAATCCCTCAAAAAGAAACGACGCCTTTTTATCCTCGCAGTCCGTACGCTGTAGCAAAAGTATATGGACACTGGATAACAGTTAACTACCGTGAAAGTTACGACATGTATACCTGTTCGGGGATATTATTTAACCATGAGTCACCTAGAAGAGGATTACAATTTGTTACAAGAAAAGTAACAGATGCCGTGGCGAGAATCAAATTAGGGCTGCAAAAAGAACTTCGTTTGGGAAATCTTGATGCAAAGAGGGATTGGGGTTATGCAGGTGATTATGTTAAAGCGATGTGGATGATGCTTCAACAGGATGAACCAAACGACTTTGTGATTGCAACAGGTGAGACACATTCTGTAAAGGAGCTTGTGGAAGTTGCCTTTAACTATGTTGACCTAGATTGGGAAAAATATGTTGTTCAAGATCCTAAACTAATCCGGCCGGCTGAAGTGGATCTATTATTAGGGAACCCTCAAAAAGCCAAAGAAAAACTTGGCTGGAAACCAGAAGTTTCTTTTGAAGAGTTGGTAAAAATGATGATTGATAGCGATTTAAAAAAGGTAAGTGCTGAAATGTGAAATGATTGGAACTGAAACTTAAGAACAATAATTATGGTTATACTATCATCTGGCTTTAGAAATAAACACTAAAATTTCATGCAATAACAACATTTTAGGGTCTATATCATAAATAACAAAATGTAGGTGAAATAATGGATAAAAATGGAAAAGTTGTATTATTTCTTCATATACCGAAAACAGCAGGATCTACCTTAAAATCTATTTTAGATAATCAGTATACCTCACTAGAAAGAATGGATTATTATGGCGGAGATTTCAGTAAATTTATCAATGCTGCTAAAAATAATCCTAATTTAAAATGCATAAACGGACATTTCCGGTTTGGTATTCACAAGCGAATACAAAAGCCGTTTTGTTATGTAACAATGCTTCGTCATCCGATTGAACGGGTTCTTTCAACTTATTATTACATCAAAAGGCCTAATCACACAAAAAATAACATGGTAAAAAATATGAGTATCGAGGATTTTGTTGCTTCAAAAGAAGCTTGGGCTAATCATATGGTATCTAATTTGCAAACGACTTACGTGTCAGGTAGCACTCCCCCAAATCTAGAAGTGGCAAAAAAAAACCTGGAACAATATTTTGATGTAGTTGGCATTACTGAAATGTTTGATCAATCGTTATTTTTAATGAAGAAATCATTCGGTTGGAAAAATATAGATTATAAGTCTGAAAATATAACAAAAAACCGTCCGACAATTAACGAACATTCGAAAGAAGTTATTGACTTAATTACACAAAAAAATCAACTGGATTTGAAATTATACAAGTTTGGAAAATACCTTCTTAATCAAAAAATAGTTAACCTAGATCATAAAACAAAGGTAGAGATGAATAAATTCTTAGGTGATATAAAACGATACTAGTTCAGTGCATTTAAAAATAAATAGAAGAAAAAATTTAGAAAGTAGGTATCTTTTTATGACTACTATCCAAAATTCTTCATTACCAACAATTTTCCATATTACACATGAAAAAAGTGGATCACAATGGATAAGAGCGATATTAACACAGTGTGTTCCAAATAAAATTGTGAATCCGGAATGGGACTATAGTCATTTTTTTAAACATCCAATTCAACAAGGGAAAATTTACCCAGCGTTATTTTTAACAAAACAACAGTTTTACAGTGTAAAGTTACCTGCAAATTATAAAAAGTTTATTATTATTCGAGATTTAAGAGATACTTTTATATCATTATATTTTAGTCTAAAAATAAGTCATGTTATAAATAATTCTAACATGAAAAATGTAAGAGATCATCTAAATTCACTTAGTCTAAATGAAGGGCTGAAATTTATGATCAACTCAGCCATGTTAGATCATGCCAAAGATATACAAGCTTCATGGATTAATAGTGGTGAAAAAATAATCAAATATGAAGATTTATTAAGGCGAGATGTTCAAATATTAGAAAAATTATTAATTCACGAGTTCAAACTACCAATCCCTACAAATCAGCTTAAGGAAATCATTATTAAAAACCAATTTAGTAATATTACGGGGAGGAATCCTGGTGATGAGGATATAACAAAGCATAGTCGAAAAGGTATACAAGGTGATTGGAAAAACTATTTTACGGAAGAAGTTAAAAGGTTGTTTAAAGAAAAGTATGGAAATCATTTAATAACAGCAGGGTATGAAACCAATAAGGAATGGTAATAAAAAGTTGGAAAAATGATGTATTAAAATGGTGGTTTTTGGAATAAAGAAATCGTTTTTTTGATTAACATCCTTTATAAAAAGGGGTTATTTTCCAGTTTTGTTAGAAAGGTACCTCTATATAGATTATTGTAGGGATAGTACGGTATATATATAAAACTCCAGTTAGGAGGTAAGTAATGGAAAATAAGAGAGACTTACCATTAGTAAGTATAATTACACCCTCTTTTAATCAAGCGAAATTTATTGAAGAGACTATAAAAAGTGTACTTAGTCAAGATTATCCAAATATTGAACATATTGTAGTTGATGGTGGTTCAAAAGATGGTACTTTAGAAATTCTAGAAAGATATAAACCTTCTCTAGAGGGTCGTTTTCGTTTTATCTCTGAACCAGATCAAGGGCAATCGAATGCTATAAACAAAGGACTAAAAATGGCTAAAGGAGATATTATTGGGTGGTTAAATTCTGATGATACCTATTTACTTGGAGCAGTTAAAAAAGGAGTAAACGCTCTTCAAACACATCCTGAGTGGGCAATGGTATATGGAAGAGGATATTATATTAATGAAAAAGGAAGTATTTTATATCCTTATTATGTTAAGCCAAATAATGATAAAAAAAGCTTGTTTGAAGATTGTTCTATTTGCCAACCTGCTACATTTATTAAGAAAAATGTATTAGATGGAGTAGGTGGAGTTGATGAAAATTTAGACTTTTGTATGGACTATGATCTTTGGATGAGGATAGCTAAACAATATACTATGGGTTTTATCGATGATTATTTGGCAAATGCCAGAAAACATCCTTCGGCAAAATCCGTAAAGAATTGGTTAGACATTGGATTACCAGAAATATTTAAAACCTGTATAAAGCATTACGGGACTGTATCAAACAAATGGCTTACTTATTATTTAAAAACAAATCATTCAAAAGGTAAATTATGGATTATCAAACGATTTAAATCCCATTCCATTTTTAAAAACAGTCCGTTTATTGTAAAGATGAATCGTTATGACGATTTATGGGTTCCTCCAAATTTTCGTATTTTAATTAAAGTAGAATCTCAACATCCTCTTTACATGTTGTTAATAAAGGGAAGAAATCATCATAACTTCAAAAATTTGTCCATATCTGTAACAGTAAATGGAGAAAAATCGCAAAACTATTCAATAACAACAAGAGACTTTTCTCTAGAGATACCAGTCTATTCAAATATTGCGGATAGTGTTGTTAACATTACTAGCAATAAACATATTATTCCTTCAGACCTTGGGTTAAGTTCCGATAAACGTTCCTTAAGTTTTATTGTTGATGAAGTGATCCCGCTACCACAATTAGAATACAATTTTATGAAGATATTAAAAAAAGATTTAGTGTTAGTTGAGAAATGGCTTCAAAATAATAGAAAGGTAGATCCCTTTGAATGAATAATATAAAAATAAAAATGAAGGGATGGAATCATGAATTTAGCCGATAAAAGAATTATAGTAACAGGCGGATCAGGTTTTTTAGGGAGACATGTATTACAAAAATTGAAAAAACGCGGTTATAAAAATATATTTGTTCCAAGAAGTAAAGAATTTGATTTAAGAAAAGAAAAGGATATTAAACGTATGATGAATGATTACAGTCCTGAGGTTATCATTCATTTGGCAGCTGTTGTAGGAGGTATAGGGGCGAATAAAAATAATCCTGGAAAGTTTTTTTATGATAATTTAATGATGGGTGTACAATTAATGGAACAATCACGTTTGTTCAATGTGAGGAAATTTACAGCAATCGGAACAATTTGTTCTTATCCCAAGTTTGCACAAGTTCCCTTTAAGGAAATTGATTTGTGGAATGGATATCCTGAAGAAACAAACGCTCCATATGGATTAGCCAAAAAAATGATGCTTGTTCAGTCCCAAGCTTATCGCCAACAATACGGATTTAATTCTATTTTTTTGTTGCCTGTTAATTTGTACGGTCCCCATGATAATTTTGATTTAGAAACCTCTCATGTGATACCTGCCATCATACGAAAATGTGTAGAAGCCATTCATCATAAAGAGCCAACTATTACACTATGGGGAACGGGAAATGTAACAAGAGAATTTATATATGTTGAAGATGCAGCAGAAGCGATTATTTTGGCAACAGAGCAATACGATGAATCAGCTCCGATAAACATTGGTTCAGGGTATGAAATATCAATTAAAGAGTTAGCAGAACTGACTAAACAATTAACAGGTTTTAAAGGAGAAATCATTTGGGACGATAGTAAACCAGATGGTCAACCAAGAAGAAAACTAGATACTCAATTAGCTAAAGAGAAATTTAATTTTGAAGCAAAAACAGATTTAATTACTGGTTTGGACCGTACAGTTCACTGGTATCAACAGAATTATAACAAATACATTTAATTTGGTTAGGTAAACGGTTGCTTGATCACAAAAAATGGAAAAAATTCTAAACGTAAGATAAAGGGGGGTAGGGATGAATCAACCGCTTGTAACAGTGATTACTCCGTCTTTTAATCAAGGTATGTTTATCAAAGAGACAATTGAAAGTGTACTTCAACAAGATTATCCTTTCATTGAATATATTGTTATTGATGGCGCTTCAACTGACAATACAGTTGAAATCTTAAATCAATATAAGGGTAAAATCAAATGGATTTCTGAACCCGACCAAGGACAAACAAATGCTTTAAATAAAGGTCTTTCCATGGCTAATGGAAGTATTATAGGGTGGTTAAATTCTGATGATCTTTATTGTCCCGGAACAATAAAGAGAGTTGTAGAAGCCTTTCAACAAAATTCAAATGTATCTGCTGTGTATGGTCCGGTAAAACAAATTGATACAAACGGCAAATATTTTGGTGATTATAAGGGTGAAGAATTTAAGTATTCTTGGTTGCCACATATATGTTTTATTCCTCAACCAACATGTTTTATGAAGAAACAGATGCTTGTAGATGTCGGAGGGTTTGATGAGACGTATAAGCACTGTATGGATTATGAATTATGGATGCGAGCGGGTAAAGACTATAAATTTATGAAACTTGATTTGCCTCATTTAGCATGTAATCGGAATCATTCAGACAACAAGACTCATACGCAGTTTCGTACAAATGGTTTATTTGAAATATTTAGAAGTAGCTTTCAACATTTTCAATTTATATCAGATCAGTGGATTAATAAGTATTTCGATTTTTATCCAGACACAAAGCTAATCAATTTTATGGAACTTTGGAAAAAGTATGGGGCAATACCGACAATGCCTTCACTTGTTTCTTTAGATAGGTATTCCGATTATTGGGTCTCCCCTAAGTTTTATTTTACAGTTACGAATTCATCGAAACATCCAGTAAAATATATTCATCTTGTAGCGGGTGTGAATCCCTATTTAGAAGAACAAAAGGTTTCTATTTTTATAAATGAAAAGTATTTAACGAAAATAACGATCAAAGCTGAAAATTTTGAAGAAATAATCTCTCTAAATGACCTAGAATCTACCTCGCCAAAACTACACTTTAAATTAATTTCAGACAATGTGCTTATTCCCAAAAATCATGGTGTATTAGATGAACGTTCACTTGCATTTCTCCTTTTTAATATTGTTCCTTATTCAAAATTTGAATATGATATGTACAATTTTCTAAAGAATAAAGACAAATTTGTTAGTAATAAATCAAATTTTTATCGGTAAAAATATAAAATTGCTAACTTCTTAGTTTAAAGTGTTGGTGAATGATTCCCTTAATGATTATTTAAACAAATACCTATTAATATAGGTTAATTTTGTTTGAGCTAATAATCGAAGATATAGGACTAATGTGAAAAAAAAATTGGAAGGTGATTTTATGCCATATTATAGTCAAATTGGGCAGGATAAATATACGAACGAAAAGATCTTTAAAGGTATGGAAAATGGTTTCTTTGTGGACGTTGGTGCACATGATGGAATTGAGTTAAGTAATAGTTACTTTTTTGAAAAAGTTAAAGGTTGGAAAGGTATTTGTATTGAACCATTACCTGAAGTATACAAATTATTGAAAAAAAATAGAAATTGCATTTGTATAGAGGGAGCAATCTCCACCCAAAATGGGTATCAGGATTTTTTACAATTACAGGGCGATATTGCTATGCTTAGCGGTCTGGAGAATAATTATGATAACAGACATAGGGCTAATGTAAACCGTCGAATTAAAGAATCTGGTCAAAATCCTAAGATTATAAAAGTTCAAACCTTTCCGCTACAATCTGTATTGAACCAATATAATGTTACCCATATTGATCTGCTAAGTATTGATACTGAAGGTTCTGAATTACAAGTACTTCAATCAATTAATTATAATAAGGTAAAGATTGAATGTATTATTCTTGAAAATGGTTTTAATGATGAACATGTTAGAGATTTTTTATCAGGTAAAGGCTTCAAATTAGTGAAAAGATTATCTTGGGATGACGTATATCTTCATAAAAACAGTAAGTTTTCACATAATTAGTTAGATCAAATTAACGTTATAAAGAAAAAATGTACCCTCCCATTGAAAATTGTTAAATAGTATTAATTGGAGGGTACTTTTGAAAGTAATTAAAATTTTATATATCAACTAAAAAATAAAACAAACACTATAGAAGATTATGTTGTATAGGCCTTGTGTCTGTTTTAACTTACTCATATGAACTATTTTTATAGAAACAAGTATTTAAAGTTAATATTTTTGAATTTTCAAAAAATAGTGAATCATCCTTATAAGAAAAAAGCAGTAATATGAACAATATTTTTTAATCCAGACGAAACTAAGGGTGAATAATTAAATGAAGATAAATATTTTTGGGGTAGGACGATCAGGTACAAAAGCAGTTCAACTATATTTAGCATATTTAATTGCAAGCAAGGAAGGGGTTGTTAAAGTAAATTATGAACCATATTATTGGTTGAACCGAAAACTAATATGAACCATATTATTGGTTGAACCGAAAACTAACTGGAATATATCAAAATGGTATACACTCTCATATTAACTCCGACTTAATTAATACAGATGGGGTTCTTACCGAAGATCATTCTAATTTTCTTTCAAGTCTGCTTCCTGCAAATATCAGTACCGTAACAAAATTTATAAGGGCTAATGGTCGAATTAAAGCCATTAATAAAATTATGAAACCAGATTATACGGTTGTAATCATTAGAAATCTTTATGACGTTTTGAACTCATTATCAAAGTTTAAATGGGATTTATTAGGGAAGGGATTACCCTACCCAAATGATTGGGATAGGTTAATTATTGAAGTTCAGGAAAAAAATATTATTTCTGAAAATGATCTTAAACAATATCTACAAAATATAAAGAATAGCATGGATAAAAATGCACTCTATTGGTATGTTATGAATTTATCAGCATTAGCTAGTTATGAAGAGGTAGATTTTTTCTTGGATTACTCTAACATTTGCCAAATTGAAAAAGTTGCGAAACATCTTCATCTGTTTGATCAGAATATCAAACCAATTACAGATGAAATGTTTGAGGGGAAGAAAATATGTGAAGACTCCTTACTTGTTGAAGCAGATGAAAAACAACTTCAGTTATTAAATGTACAAAAAACTAGTGTTGGTACTATTGATAAGGTTGGAATTGATTTCAATGCGGGAGAAAAGAGCCGAAATGAAAGGTCTAATTTCAAAAAGGAACCTATTATGAATGATTTATATAAATTTTTTAGATATTAAAACAAGACTAACTAAAAATGAAAAAAATTACAAAAAAGTATAAATTTAACTGGTAATCATGTAACATATTTTGATGATTATAGATAAGTACGATCTTTAGGAAAAGGAAATTTAGTCTAGATTTTGTCTCTTTAAAAGTTTTAAAAATTATTTTTATAAAATGAGGAGCCCTGTAATTTAAAAGAAGAGTTATTTTTTAATAAAAGTTCAAACTTTACTTATACCAGTCATAAAAGAAAAGAGGATTAACGGTTAAGGATGAAGTCTTCCTAAATAGTGAAAAAAATTTATTATGGAGTGGTATATTGTAGAAGAACTGTATGGAAATGATGAAAAAGCAGAAGCACAGCTTGTCTATCAAACCAAGACCTTCATCATACGGGAGTTAAAAAGCTATATAGACATGGGGATGTGTATGTAGCCGGTGTAGCCGGTCCAATCTGATTATTAAACCGTCCTAAACATGGATTATTTTAAAAGTTTTATATGGACTTAAATAAAAAAGGTAATGTTTGCCCATTTAGGACTTTTCCTCTCACCTGAACTTTTTACAATAAAAAATATGCTCAAAAAACATCGGTTTGATACTAATGGCAACAGGCTTGAATTGGCTAAGAATTTTTCTTGCATCAAAGGTGCCTTAATAATTTAGTATAACTAGATATTTCAATGAAGTATTAGTTTATGATGCTAGTATATTTTCATGGACACATCTTAGTTAGGTTTTTCCATATTTGACTAAAATGTAAATGAAAGGATGTGTCCTTAATTCGATCAATCATACAGAAAAAGTACCGTCCTTATTCAAGTAGGTAAACAGTCGAAGAACGTGAGAACCTAATCGGTCGAGATTAATTTTTTGATTTTGTTTAAAATTCATTGTGGAGTCCTCCTTGGTTAGCAAATTAGGGGTCAATTCGGCGAGATTTGACACCCCGTATCATACCAAGAGGGCTCTTTTTTGTTCAAGTCTCCGAAAAAACTTCTAACAGGAATGCTCCTTTCTTAACTGTTATTGATATATCCATCAGTATTATATTTAGATAATTGTTAAATTACCCCTATTAAATCAATTTGTATGTTTATCCACTCCAATTTAAGATAAAAGGAGGATGTTGTTCGCAGAATAAAAAGAAATATATATATGCGTAGCTATTTTTGGCTACAGGTTAAGAACATAAGTAAGCAAGATTCTCCTTATTGTAGCTTGACAAAACATGAAAAGATTACGAAACACTTATACTGTGCAAAGTTAAGTGTTTCGTAACCTTTTTCTAATAATGGCTTTTAGAAATTTCTTGATTCCAAGATTAAAAACCCCATTTTGCGAAAAGCCAATGAATGCAGTTGACAATTTTCTGCTCTTTTAAAAATGAACAAAGTGATAATTTCGCTCTATCCTTTGACTGCCTATAAATTAGGATATTTAAACTTAATATATGTTAGAACTATTAGACTCTACTAAAGTGATATGTTTAAATTAGTGATATGTTTAAATTGCATCGGAATTAAACCGGTAATTAAATAAATCAATTTCCTTTTTAAAATATCTTTCTACCATTTGTTTCTGTTCTAATGTGTAAAATTCAGTATAATGTTTCCTATTTTTCCTATAATTCCCCTTAGCTTTTGGAAGCCATCCATCATATGGTAATCCTATTTTCCTACAAACCCTGATTATATCTTTATCTAAACTTTCGTACTTACCAACAAAATCAACAGCTGTATTACCATCTATTGTATATAAAGGGAAATTGCAGGAAAACCCTAAATATGAATCAAGGAATTGTTCAAAAGTTATTTCTTCTTTCGTAGCAACAAAAAAGTAAGCAGAAATAACTTTATCCCACGGATTTCTTTCAAAACAAAATTTATAATAAGAACCCCATATATCTACTCCTATTAACTCTTTAATATCTTTAGCAGGCATATGATTATAAAATTCTTTTTGCTTGATTTGATTGTTTTCCTGAACTTTAATTACATAGTTTTGTGGAAATTTGCCCAATTCTGCTCTTATATTTTCATCTTCTTTTGGATAAATCGGGGTTATTATATCATCCTCACCACAAAATCGTGATAAGCTAATCTCAATACTAGTGCCCGCTGTTTTTTTCGTTTTTATAAAGATAAATTTATGTTTATGAGATATAATCATAACTTTCTCCTAATTAAATATATTAATGCTAATCCTCGTTTTATAGTACAGGACTAACTAATTTTAATGGAAATTTAAAAAATATTAGCCATTCTGTTATGAAAAGGGACCAAACTTGCAATACATGAAGTCTATTTAAAAACCAAAAGTTTTCATATTTAACCTATTTAATATAGTTTCTTATCTACGAAGATTGAACTGTACCTGGATGTTCATATACAAATAAATCCCCATACTTAAATGTTACACTTGGGACGACAGTTGCTTGAAGAAGGTTTATCCCAGAAATATAAGGAATAACTTTTTGATCATTTGTTCTTACGACAACTTCATAACTAGTAGGAAAAACCGAAGGAGTAAAAGTTACGGAGTCCCCACTACTTGGAGGAATTAAAATAGTATCCGAAGCTATTAGAGTTTTAGGGGATACTCCTGTATTAAAAAGCAAAACATTAGCTACTTGAGATGTTCCTTCAGTTTTGTTCATAATATCGATGCGAACAGAACCAATATTTAATAATTCCACACCTACTTGCCCTGTCGTATGAATAAACATAATAAATAGTCCCCTTTCTTAACATTTAATTTTATACATATATATTGTATTTAGATAACTGTTAAAAAGAACCGTAAATTCCTTTATCAAATTACTTTTTATATTTGTCCACTCCTTTTTACATAACACAAGATACTTTCAGAATTAAAATAATGTATCTAAGTCAATTTTAATGTTGGCTGATTGATAATCTAAGTATTTTACATGGTGGATTTCTTCTTTTTTTAAAGTGGCATGAAACGATTCGATGCAGGCATTATCATATGGGCAACCTTTATGACTAAATGACTGTTTCATGCCTAAAGATCGAATGTGTTTTGTGAATTCTTCACTGGTATATTGAGATCCTAAATCTGTATGAATCGTAAGTCCTTTTGACGGCTGTTGTGTTTGGTACGCATTATCTAACGCTTTTATCACTAAGTCAGTCGTCATCGTTCGTGAAAAGGAGTAGCCAACAATCTTTTTAGAATGCAAATCTAGCACAAAAGCTAAATAACACCAACCCTCTCTAAGAGTATGGATATAGGTAATATCCGCCACCCATTTCTCATTGATCGTTTTCGTAGAGAAGTCTCGACCGATTAGGTTCTCACGTTCTTCGACCGTTTACCTACTTGAATAAGGACGGTACTTTTTCTGTATGATTGATCGAATTAAGGACACATCCTTTCATTTATATTTTAGTCAAATATGGAAAAACTTAACTAAGATGTGTCCATGAAAATATACTAGCATTAACCGTATATCTTCATTTCTAATGTTAAATTAGGAAAGACACCTCTCGTAATTTCTATCTAAAAACAAATATTAAATATAACATTTACCGTCGTACAGAGTATAAGTACATCCCCTTAGATAGTGGAAATTTGATCTAGATTTACCTCAATAGGAAAGCTAATTAGTATTCTTTAAAAACGTAAAGCCCCGTAAATTAATAAAATACGAGGTTATTGTCATTCAAGATATTCCCATTATGATACTATGTTGAAGTTATTGGATTTTAGCCATTTTTTGTACTTTAGCCGTGCTTTTTTAAAGATTTTTGAATTTAATAATATATATACTTTACGGTTGCTCTCTTATAGTCATTAAAAAGACGAATAACAAGCAGAAAAGGGAGCAGTTTTTGTAGGGGGTAATGTCTGAGAAAACTCATCATTTTTGTATTCATTGGTTTTTTAGCTCAATTAGTAGACGGAGCATTAGGGATGGCATACGGTGTTACTTCTACATCCTTATTATTTATTGGAATTTGGACTTGTTCCTGCTATTGTTTCAGCAACTGTACACATGGTGGAAGTAGTGACAACCGCAATATCTGGTATTTCTCATATAAAGTTTGGAAATGTTGATCGACAAGCTGTATTTAAATTAATTATTCCTGGATCTATAGGGTCTTTTTTAGGAGCATGTTTTTTGAGTAATTTACCAGGTGATATTATACAGCCTTATATTTCCTTATTTTTATTATTTCTCGGGGGATATGTTCTTTTTCGTTTTTTGCTTATGGAACATTAGAAAAGCGAACAAAAGTCAATTGATTTATCAAGAAAAAAGTCGATTTTATTAGGATTTATAGCCGGATGGGGACCAATTACAACTCCTGTACTCTTATCCTAAAAAGGATCCTCAGCTAGAAAAGTTATTGGCACCGTGGATACAAGTGAGTTTGCGATTGCTGTTTCAGCAACGTTAGGGTTCCTTATTTATTAGGAGTACTCGTAGGCGGATTTATTATTTTAACAAATATTCAAACCTTACTACAAGTGTGGTTTATAAATAATTTATGGGATGTATTAATTAACTCATGTATTGTTATTGGTTGGATGGTTGCTATTCTCTTTGTCATTAGGAAAAACAAAGGATAGTTCCTTGCCACAATTCTTAAAAATTGAAAATAGAATTGAGGTTATTATTTGATTTTATAGTAGAAAAGGAGCAGAGTCGTGAGTCAACAACATATTTTTCCTCATTTGTTTAATGTGAAAAAAAAGGACAGACAAGAATTACATGGACATAAAAGTTTTATTCTTTGGTTTACAGGTTTATCAGGTTCAGGTAAGTCCACAATAGCTAATCTAGTTGAGAAAAAACTTCATGAAATGGGAATATCCACGTACATTCTTGATGGTGATATTCTCCGAGAAGGATTAAATAGAGACCTTGGTTTTAATTCAGAAGACCGTAAAGAAAACCTTCGCCGCATTGGTGAAATTGCTAAATTGTTTGTGGATGGAGGTATTGTTACTTTAGCTACTTTTATATCTCCCTATGCTAGTGATCGTAAGGAAGTCAGAAAAAAGGTAGGTCAAGGTGAATTTATTGAAATTTATGTGAAGTGTTCATTGGAAGAATGTGAAAATAGAGATCCAAAAGGATTATATAAAAAAGCAAGACAAGGAGAAATTTCAAATTTTACGGGGGTTTCAGCTCCCTATGAAGAACCTGAAAAACCTGAAATTATAATTGAAACGAATCTGTATTCTGCTAATGAATGTGTAGACAAAATAATCAATTATATAAAACAAAATGATTATTTGTAAAATTAGTGATTTAGAACATTACTGAGTAGTTCTTCAGTGAAAGGAGTGGAAAACATGGATGTGTCAAAAAAGTTTATTGAACCACATGGCGGCAGACTAATTCAACGTGTATTAAAAGGAAATGAACGTGAAAGCTATCTTCAAAAAATAAATAAACTGCCTGAAATTATGATTTCAACATGGAGTATTTCAGATATAGAATTGATTTCAAATGGAGGTTTTAGCCCGCTTAACGGATTTATGGGGAAAAAGGATTATGAAAACGTCTTAAAAGATATGCACTTATCAAATGGCTTACCCTGGACCATTCCTATTACTTTACCAGTAACAAGAGAAATAGCGAAAGGATTAAGGCTTGGAGATGAAGTCTTCCTGAAAGGGGTGGATGGAACCTATTATGGAGTGATTCATTTAGAAGGGATATATGAATATGACAAAAAGAAAGAAGCGCAGCTTGTATATCAAACAACAGATCCTCATCATCCAGGGGTTAAAAAGCTATATGAACAAGGTGGTGTGTATCTAGCTGGTCCTATCTATTTATTAAATCGTCCAAAACATGAAGATTTTGAAAAATTTTATATGGACCCTAGGCAAACAAGAGAAATGTTTACTGATCTAGGATGGAATACCATTGTTGGGTTTCAAACAAGGAATCCCGTTCATCGGGCACATGAATATTTACAGAAAGTGGCTTTAGAATCAGTTGATGGTCTTTTATTAAATCCTCTTGTTGGTGAAACGAAAAAAGATGATATCCCTGCAGATGTTCGAATGAAAAGCTACGAAGTACTGCTTAACAACTATTATCCACTAGATCGAGTTAGGCTCGTTATTTATCCAGCTGCTATGCGTTATGCAGGACCACGTGAAGCTGTTTTTCATGCAATTGTTCGAAAAAATTATGGCTGTACACATTTTATTGTTGGCCGTGATCATGCAGGTGTGGGAAATTATTATGGCACCTATGACGCACAAAAGGTTTTTAGCCAATTTGATCCCGCTGTAATTGGTATCAAACCAATGTTTTTTGAACATAGCTTTTATTGTAAGAAGTGTATGAATATGGCTTCTTTAAAGACGTGTCCTCATTCTGATAATGAACGGATTATTTTTAGCGGTACAAAAGTTAGGGAAATGCTTAGAAATGGTCGTCAGTTACCGTCAGAATTCACACGTCCAGAAGTGGCAGAAGTGCTAATTAAAGGTATGAAACACAATAATTAAGGATAATCGTAATCTCTAAGTGGATTAGGATTTATCAGAACACTCTATTTCATGTATTCTTTATTATTATTGAAAATGGAAAGTAGCAAATAAATTTTCTTCGGCATCTTTTAATTGTTACTTTGATTTTATTATTCTTCAACAAAAACTAGCAAAATACGTTTAATGTAATACTTTATCATAGTTCTCCGAGATGTCTTTGTATCTACCAGAAAAGAGAATTAAATCAGGGTTGTCATCAAAGCAATCAATATGAGTGAGTTTATCCATAAGATCTAATGCTACTTGATCATCATCCTTAAATTCAATGTTACACACGCTACAATATTATTTCATATTAACCCCCCTCCTTTTTCCATATTATATACATAAATTAAAATATTTTATTAAAACGGCTCTCACGAATATTTTTAAGTAGTTTGCTAATCTTATTTCAACGCTTTAAAAAGTTCTAATTGTTCCGTATTTGTAAGCTCATTCACATCTAACCACACACTTGAACAATATTATATCGACTCATTAGTAATATGATCAATAAAGCAACAATCTATACGAAAACAGTGTTTTTAAATGATTTTCTCATTCACCGGAAGAAGGTATTGACATTATACCTGTATGGGTATATCATAACTCTTGTCAGGTAATAAAATTTAATTCAATGTGAAATAGTCTAATAATAATAGAAGGTTAATAGGAGGCATAAAAATGAGTGAAAAAGTAGCAATTATCGCAAGCAATGGTGGATTATTTGATGCATATAAGGTATTTAATATCGCAACAGCTGCAGCTTCAATGGATCAAGAAGTAGCTATTTTCTTTACATTTGAAGGATTAAACTTCGTTCATAAAGAAGCAAATCAACAATTACCAATGCCAGCAGGAAAAGAGAATTTTGCAGAAGGCTTTGCTAAGGCAAATGTTCCGGCTATTCCAGATATGGTAGCAATGGCGCAGGAATTGGGAGTTAAAATGATTGGTTGTCAAATGACAATGGATGTCATGGGACTTGAACAAGAAGTGTTTGTCGATGGAATTGAAGTTGGTGGAGCTGTAACTTTCCTACAGTTTGCTAAAGGTGCTGACGTAACACTCACATTTTAATACAAGCGTTGCAAAAAAGATCTGTTAAATAGTAGTGTTCCAAAGCTTGCAGGAGAGTGAATCCGTTTCGTTTTCTATTTTAAAAAAGAGCTGTTTCTCTTGTAAGCCACTTTCAACCATGATCATTTATTTCCTTTTTTTTATAAAAAAATATACCATACTGGGTAATGGTGGACTGGTTGAGCATGTATAATTTAAATTAACTTTTAGGGGGCATTTTTTATGACAGAGAAGGTAATCATCGTAGGTGGAGTTGCGGGTGGAGCAACAGCAGCAGCAAAGTTAAGAAGAATTAGTGAAGACGTAGAAATTATTTTAGTAGAACGTGGAGAATATATTTCATTTGCCAATTGTGGTTTGCCTTATTATATTGGTGAAACGATTAAGGACCGCAGTAAACTATTAGTGCAAACAATCGAAGGAATGTCAGAACGTTTTAACCTCGATATTCGCAATTTAAGTGAAGTTGTGAGCATAAATCCTGAAAAGAAAACGGTGACGATTAAGAATTTACAAAATAATGAAGTATATGGTGAAACATATGACAAATTATTATTATCTCCTGGGGCAAGACCGATTGTACCTCCTATCCCAGGTTTAAAAGAAAATGAAACTTTATTTACCTTAAGAAATATTCCTGATACCGATAGGATTAAAAGCTATGTAGACGAGCAAAAACCTCGTAAAGCGGCCGTTGTTGGCGGAGGATTTATCGGGATTGAAATGGCAGAGAACCTAGTCGATCGCGGGATTGAAGTAACGATTATTGAAATGGGCAACCAAGTGATGGCACCCATTGATCTTGAAATGGCAAGCATTTTACACGCTCATTTACAAGAAAAAGGAGTTCGCCTCATCTTAGAAAATGGTGTCCAATCATTTGCAGATAATGGAAAAAAAGTAGTTTTATCAGATGGAATGGAAATTGAGACAGACATGACTATTCTTTCAATTGGGGTTCGACCTGAAAATGAATTAGCAAAAGCGGCAGGTCTTGAATTAGGAGAACGTGGCGGTATTGTTGTTAATGACTATCTGCAAACATCAAATGGAGATATTTATGCTGTTGGGGATGCGATTGAAGTCGTTGATTACATCAATAGTAACAAGGCGATGATTCCACTTGCAGGTCCAGCTAACCGTCAAGGCCGTATTGCAGCGAATAATATGATGGGAAAAAAAGAGAAGTATCAAGGAACACTTGGAACGTCTATTGCAAAAGTGTTTGATTTAACAGTTGCTGCGACTGGAAATAATGAGAAAATATTAAAACATTTAGAAACTCCATATGAAGTCGTTCATATTCATCCAAGTTCTCGTGCGGGTTACTATCCTGGGGCTGTAACGATTGCGTTAAAGTTAATTTTTGATAAAGAAACAGGAGAAATCTTTGGTGCTCAAGCTGTTGGAGCAGAGGGTGCGGAGAAGCGAATTGATGTCATTGCGACAGCCATTAAAGGTGGATTAACGGTAGAGGATTTAACGAATTTAGAATTGTCCTATGCCCCGCCATATTCATCTGCAAAAGATCCTGTAAACATGGCTGGCTATGTTGCTACAAACGTTATGGACGGAGAGTTGGAACAGATCCAATGGTATGAAGTAGATGGAGTGGTTTCTAGTGGTGGACTGTTAATTGATGTTCGTGAACCAATGGAACGTGAATTTGGTTACATTGAAGGATCTAGCAATATTTCGTTAAACGATTTAAGAAATCGATTAGATGAAATACCAAAAGATCAAACGATTTATGTTAGCTGTCAAGTTGGATTAAGAGGGTATTTAGCTTGCCGAATTCTAAAAAATAACGGATATCGTGTGAAAAATGTTGATGGTGGTTGGAAAACGTACTCCTCTGTATTTGGTAGCAACATTCATACAGGTGTTGAAATAACAGCGAATAAGCTTGGAGAAACAATCATAAAAGATAACAACGATATAAATGTTGATAAAGTTGTAGATGTTACTGGGTTAACTTGTCCAATGCCGATTGTGAAATTGAAAAAAGGGATTGAGTCAATTGAGAGCAATCAAATATTAGAACTTCATGCAACCGACCGAGGCACATTAAGTGATCTGCCTGCCTGGTCAAAAAATGCTGGCCACACGATCTTAAAAACGGAACAAGATGGTCCAGTTCTTAAATTTTGGATCCAAAAGAAATAACACGAGGCTAATACGCCTGGCTGACTTTAAATAAAATAAACAGGGCATTCAAATTTGAATGCCCTGTTTATTTTAGGTAAGAACATTAAAATTGAGGTTTGAAAGGTTTTTATTTCGTTCATAAAGGTAATAAAGAATACTATTTTAATTCAAAAGGAAGTGCCTTATGAATGATATGTTATCAGTTTTTTCTAATTCTAATGAGCAGATGTTAAAGTTAATTATATCTATCATCGCCATCCTATTTATAGTGTCGATCGTGCGTTCAATCTTTCGATTAGTGATGCCGATTGTTATCATCGGTTTAGTCATGGTTGTCTTTTTAGGGTTTACACCTAATGAGGTCATTAATAAAGGAAAGCAGTTCGTAAGCGCTGGTACAAATTTTTTCTTAGAGAATATTTTACCCTATATAGATCCAAATAACGAATCTTTAATTGATAGAGATGGAAAAGGAAATGATATTTCAGAAACCCTACCTGAAAATAAACCTTTTATAGAAGAAGGTTTAAAGAGGTTTTTTCATGATAATGAAGAAAACAAAGAGAATGAAATATTTGATGAACCAAGGAGTGATGATAGTCTAAATACACTTTGATGATATAAAATCTAGAGTGGTGTATAAGTAAAATAAACAACCACGAGTCCCTGCATTTATGTATGGGATTAGATTGTTTTATTTCTTGAAACAATTGTTTTTAAAAAATAATGAACGTTAACAACTTATTTAATTAAAGTGAGTTTTTCATAAAAGAGGAAAGAGTATTCAAACAAAGAGATGTTGTCATAAATATCTCTTTGTTTGCTTTTTGAAAATAAGTTTAGGAACGTAGCGTTTTCTTGAATTCATTCATACAGTTCGTCACACGTTAGGTGTTACAACACAAAAGATCGTATGAAATTACACTATGTGCTAAATACACATTAATAAGTCAAAAATCCTTCGTCCGATAAATTTGCCATTTTCGTTTTTACGTGCTCGTAGTAAGGTAAATAAAATATGATTATATTGTGTTTTGGTACGATGAAGAATTTGTATTTAAAAATGTGAGTTAGGATAAACGGATGAGATATTATCTCTTACTTGAAGATAAGATGAGTGGATTGTTGTAGTTGTTGGAAAATGGTTATACAAGGAATGTTAGATAAAAGTCGGTAAATACTACTGATAGAAATAACATAGATGATTTGCAGCAGACTTTAAATGACTAAGAAAAGGTGATGTTGATGAAAGAGAAAGAGAAAGATGGAGAACCTCAATTTCAAAGTGGTGAGAAGGTTAATAAGACTTTGAAAGGGTTATATGGACTAGATCCGGAGATGAGTTTACTATCAGTTCATTTCGCTACAACTGAAAATCCATTTTTAAATGAACATTATCAAGAAGACCCTGAAGAAAATGAATGATTCAGGATATTCTATATAGAAGGGCTGAATAATATCAGTCCTTTTTCCCATGGAGTTTGGGTCAAAACTTATATATTTCTACTAGAACCTGAGCAGTTTTTTATAGATGGTTCTAGGGTAGAGGGTCCATCATTGAAGGGGAAGAACCAATAAAAAAGCCGAACTCTATTGAAATCGGCTTTTATTGGTTAAAAAAACCTATAAAAGTGTTATATTTCCTTTTTTGCAATTCTCTATGGTTTGATCATTCCATACAGAAGCTTGAACCTCTCCGATATGGGCTTTCTTTAGTAAAAACATGCATAATCTGGACTGTCCGATTCCTCCACCTATTGTATAAGGAACCTTTTTATTAAGGATCGATTGATGATATTCAAGATGTTTTCGATCCTCATTGTTGGAAAGCCTTAGTTGTTTTAACAGAGTCTTTTCATCTACTCGAATTCCCATAGAAGAAATTTCAAATGACCTTTCTAAGATTGGGTACCAAAGAACAATATCTCCATTTAGGTTCCAGTCATCATAATCAGGGGAGCGTCCGTCGTGCTTTTCACCAGAACGTAAGTTGCCGCCAATTTGCATAATAAAGACAGCGCCAAACTCTTTAGCAATTTCATTTTCTCGCTGCTTTGGGGTTAAATTTGGAAACCTGTCCTCGAGATCTTGAGTCGTGATAAAGCGAATATCTTCTGGCAGGATAGGTTCAAGTTGAGGATATAACTTATACAAGTAATTCTCAGTCGACTTTACTGTCTGATAAATCTTTTGTACTTCTGATTTTAAGGTGTTTAGATTACGTTGTTTATAGGTAATGACCTTCTCCCAGTCCCATTGATCCACATACATGGAATGCAAGTTGTCTAATACCTCATCTCTTCTAATGGCATTCATATCTGTATATAGTCCTTCACCGACATTAAATCCATATTTTGTGAGAGCCAATCTTTTCCACTTTGCCAAAGATTGAACCACTTCAATTGATGAATGTTTGACATCTAATGCATCGAAAGAAACGATGCGTTCCACTCCATTTAGGTTGTCATTTACGCCATTTCCATTTTTTAAAAGAATAGGGGCTGATACTTTAACTAAATTTAGTGCTTTCGACAGATTGCTTTCAAAATACTCTTTTCCTTGTTTAATTGCCATTTCTGTTTGGATAAAATCCAATTTGGGTTGATATACCTTTGGGACAATAAGGGATTTGGTCATTGTTTACGAAATACCTCCAGTTAAAAACTAATTTTTTATTTTTCTTAGGTGATTACCCTTTTTACTCTATGATGGAGCTTTGAGGTTTGCTATCCGCATATGCCTAAATCAGTTTAGAAAATAGTAGGCGAAGCATAAATTAACTTTTGTACTGGTTAACTTTACTAAATCAATGGAAGAACTTCATCAATTAGATCATCGTCTTTATTGTCAAAATATCATTAGAGGTTTTATGAATAATATTACTTAAAAAAAGCAAGATAGGGTTATAGAGAATAGAGGAAACATGATCGTGGTTAAACAGGAAATAGGTAATTCTAGACAGTGGATTCAGAAAAATTACCCTCTACCGAATAGATAATATATAGTTCATTTTACTTTTTCACCTATTGTGAACCAGTAGCAATGAATATCTTTTTAATAACAAAGGAAAACACGGTTACATTTAATCGTGTTTTCCTTTGTACTTATACGGTAGTAAGCTTCATTCCTACTGAAGAAAGAAGGGGAAGAGAATATGAATAAAGATAATGTGATCGATGCCGTAGATCCTCTTTTAAAAATACGCATCGAAAATGAAATTGAAGGTTTAAAGTTCACAAAAAATTTTCGATCAGCTACTGCGGAGGAATGGTATGTTTTTCTGCCTGGATTTAAAGATAGACAATTAGGTGGTGCAGCGGGAAAGGTGATCATTCATTATAATCTCTATGGAAATCGGGATATGTTTATCAATACAACGATTATTTTTGATGATCCAGAAATGTATGTATCACAATTACAAGAGCTTGTTTATACACTTGCAGATGAAATTGTCAATCGTCTTGTAGGTTATGCAGATACGCTACTTTCTGTCCATGCTGGAGAAAACTCCTATCAGGCAGAATATAAATCACATTAATACAAAGCCGATCTGTTGAGAGACGTGAAATATTCTAACAACCATACTTTTTTTGAAAGTTGTCTATCGTCTTAATACTTATTAGTGGAGGTAAGGTACTTGTATGATAATATTCTATTGGATCTTGTAGTAGGTTATATGGCTCTATTTATTGTTGTTAAACTTTTAGGGAAAAATCAACTGAGCCAGATTACTCCTTTCGATTTTATATCGGCTTTAGTAATGGGGGAACTTGTTGGGAGTGCGATCTTTGATCAAAAAGCAGGAATTTTACAGATCCTATTTGCGATAGCAGTCTGGGGATCGTTAATTTTTTTTACAGAATTATTAACGCAAAAATTCCGCTCGATGCGTTATTTATTTGAAGGTAGGCCCGTCATGATTATTAATCAAGGAAAATTAGATTGGAAGGCAATGAAAAAGAACCAAATAGATGTTGACCAACTACAGGAATTGTTAAGGTTTAAAGATGTTTTCTCACTTCAAGATGTGGAATATGCCATATTGGAGAATAATGGCGGGGTTAGTGTGTTGCGAAAATCAGAAGTGGATCAGCCCACATGCCGAGACTTAAAAATTAAAGGAGAAAAGAGAACAGTTCCTTTAACGATCATTAGTGATGGGGAAGTGTTAGCGAATAACTTGAAAAAGGCTGGTGTAAATGAGGATTGGCTTTATAAACAGTTAAAGATAAAAGGTGTTGATCGGCCTAAAGAAATTAGTTATGCGGAATATGAGCCGGGGAAAGACCTATTTATTCAAAAGTATTGATTCAAATGTAGTAAAGTGGAGTTTGTTTCATATTCAGCACCCATGAATGTACCTCATTTGTTAACAGGAGGATAATCCATTATCTATTAGATCATATTAAAGGAGTAGTGTCATTCTTGAAAGACCTTTAAAACTAAAATGTTTCCAAAATATAATACACAAAAAGGCGTGTCAGCAATGGAATATGTAGAAAATATTCAACCCGAAAAAGATAAAAAAGGCTCAAAACGTGATTCGAAAAACAAACCTAATAACCAAAAATGGGCTGTATTGTCTATTTCATCCATTCCGCTTGTTATGACATTGGGAAATTCGATGCTAATCCCAGTTCTTCCAATGATGGAACGTGAAATTGGGATATCACCTTTTCAATCCAGTATGATTATTACCATTTACTCGATTGTAGCAATCATTTTAATTCCTGTTGCAGGATTTTTATCCGATCATATAGGCAGAAAAAAAGTCATCATTCCGTGCCTAGCGATAGCAGCAATTGGTGGGCTCATTTCTGCATGGGCAGGTTGGAAAATGGATAACCCCTATTGGATTATTTTGATCGGACGAGCATTACAAGGAGTTGGGGCGGCCGGTGCTTTCCCTATTGTTCTGCCGCTCGTTGGTGACATGTTTAAGACGAATGAAGAGGTAAGTAGTTCATTAGGATTAATCGAAACGTCTAATACTCTTGGAAAAGTATTAAGCCCTATTTTGGGAGCCTTTTTGGCAGGTTTCTTTTGGTTTATCCCTTTTTTTTCCATTCCAATCTTTTGTCTAATATCAATATTACTCATGTTCTTTTTAGTGAAAACACCTAATAAGAAACAAGAACCGATCCCATTTAAACACTTTGTAAATAATATCAAAGATACTTTTAAAAACAACTGGAAATGGCTCTATGCTGTTTTTGTTATTGGGATTATTCTTATGTTTGTGTTATTTTCCGTTTTATTTTATTTATCTGATACGTTGGAAAAAGTGTATGATGTGAAGCATATAAAAAAAGGACTTTATCTAGCTATACCATTGGGGGGACTTTGTATTGCCTCCTATATTACAGGAAAGTTAATTAAAGAAAATAAAGTTCTTATGAAATGGATCACCTTTGGAGGCATTATTCTACTAGCTGTCTCGATCGCAACGTTAAGTTTTTCTCAAGGAATGTGGTTTATGATTACTTTATTTGTGTTAAGTGGAATTGGGATTGGTGTAGGGCTACCTTGTCTCGATTCACTGATTACATCAGGAATTGAAAAGGAGGAGTGTGGAACCGTTTCATCTATTTACAGCTCGATGCGTTTTATCGGGGTAGCCGCTGGACCACCTGCTATGGCTATTATGATGAAGTATACGGAAAACTCTCTTTTTTATATTTTAAGTGGTTTAAGTGTTATTGCAGCGGTCGCCACTTTTATAGCGATTAAACCCGAAAAAGGAGAATAGATGTAATTGAATCAATTAATAAGAAAAAGAGAGTGGAAAAAATCCCTGTTTTTATGATTTTTTCACTCTCTTTTTTGTTGAATTTTTTAGAAGGAAATAAAAGGGATTATAAGGATCTAAATTAACAATGTTATTTCCTCAATTAAATTTCGATTATAATAGGCAGGATCATGGGTTTTCTTTTCGTTTGGGTAAATAAATATTGTCCGACTGATTTTTTTATGTTTCGTTTGATCACGTTCCATTGTTGTATATTCTCTTCTTGTAAGTCGTTAACGGTCGTTTTAACGAGTCGATTCACGTTTCTTATGAGGTCCTCGGAATCTCGTGCATAGACAAACCCACGAGAAATGGTGTCGGGCTCAGAAACCATTTTTCCTTCTATCTTATTAATGGTTAAAATAATCACGAGCATTCCATCTTCAGAAAGTTGTTTACGGTCCCGTAACACAATATCTCCAACTTCACCAATACCTACTCCGTCTACGTAGGTATCTCCAGCTGGAATCTTCCGAGTCTGACGAGCTACCGAGTTTTCAATATCAACGACATCGCCATTTTTAATGATAAAGGTATTTTTTTTCTCTATTCCAACGGCTTCAGCTAACAAACGGTGTTGGTGCAGCATTCGAAATTCCCCGTGAATGGGAATAAAATATTTCGGTTTCATTAAGGTGAGCATGAGTTTTAAATCCTCTTGATTGCCATGTCCGGAAGCATGCATCCCTGTAATACTTGAAGATCCATAAATCACTTTGGCCCCTAGTTGAAACAAGTTGTCTACAATACGTGAAACAGCCTTCTCATTTCCAGGTATCGGAGATGCAGCAAAAATAACCGTATCTTCTGGTAAAATCTCTACGTCCCGATAGTTTGAACTAGACAGGCGAGAAAGAGCAGCGAGTGGCTCTCCTTGACTTCCTGTACATAAGATCACTACTTTTTCAGGAGGTAATTGATTGACTTCACGTGCATCGATGAGCATCCCATCTGGAACATTTAAATACCCACGTTCTATAGCAACAGCTACGACATTCACCATACTACGACCAAGTAATGCAAGCTTTCGATTTGTCTTTAATGTTGCATCGACTATTTGCTGAACACGATTTATATTAGAGGCGAAGGTAGAGATAATGATTTTACGCTTCACTCCCATAAAGGCTTCTTCAATATGGCCACCGACCAGTCGTTCCGATGGGGTAGAGCCAGGCTGTTCAGCGTTGGTACTTTCAGATATGAGAGCTAAAACCCCTTGTGTACCAATTTCGGCCATTTTATGGATATCCGAATATTGTTCATTCACAGGAGTTAAATCAAATTTGAAGTCTCCAGTATGAACAACATTCCCTTCTGGTGTATGAAAGACAACGCCTAGACAATCAGGAATACTGTGGCTAACTTTGAAGAAAGTGACACCGATTGTTCCAAAATTGAAATTTGAATTTGAGTCTATTTGTACCAACTCTGTCTCCCTGAGAAGCTTATGTTCTTTTAATTTTAATTCAATTAATCCGAGTGTAAAACGAGTGGCATAGATAGGTACATTTAATTTTTTTAAAAAGTAGGGAATGCCTCCTATATGGTCCTCATGTCCATGTGTAATAACGAGAGCCCTGATTTTTTCCTTGTTTTCTTGTAAATAGGAGATGTCAGGGATAATCAAATCAATTCCTAATAAACTTTCATCTGGAAATTTACCACCACAGTCGATAATCACGATATCGTCTGCGTATTGAACCACATACATGTTTTTACCGATTTCATTTATACCACCTAAGGCGAAAATGGATAATGCACTTTCTTTTACGGTCAAAATGATTCCCTCCTAATTTCAGTATGTATGATTAGCATTCCCCTATAAAACCCTTTTATAAATGCTAGTAGGAACTAGTTTTAATTAGAAAATTAAAATGGTTATTTCATATACAATGTTAGCCCATAGATCTAAGTGATCGCAGGAAGAATAAATAATAGGTGTAAGAAAATAATATAAACAAAGTTTGTTTAATTTATTGGGGGTGAAAAAAATGCCTGTTTTTGTTTACCAGACATTTGAAATCAAGCAGGATAAGTTTCAAGAAGGAATAGAAAACTTACAAGAAATGAAAAAGTATCGAAATGAGAATTATAACCATCAGGTAGACATCTTAGCACCCATCACTGGACGTGATCATTCATACGCACTTCTTTCAACATACGAGGGTCTAGCCGAAATGGAATTGCAAAATAAGAAAATGTTCGAAGATGAAGAGTATACAAAGTTGATTGGTGAATTTTTTCTCGAAACCATTGTACAAGGTAGTATGAATACACAATTATACCGGACTATGGCGGATAAAAAATCTGATAAGAAGAATGATAAGAAACAAGATTAAATGTCAATGCCTGAAGTAACTGGTTTAAGAATGTATGAACAGAATTTAGGACGTGCATGTAATTAAAAATAAAAAGTCTACTCCGAAAACATACTTTTGAGAAATCAAAAAGGAGTGCGGGCGCGTTCCCCACTCCTTGTGAAATAAGAAAATATAAGCAACTGAAGTGATAACTAGCACCCTTTAGTCGCTATAAGAAACAGTTGTTTTTATTCCTAGTGATTGTAAGTTGTTTGTGTATCGAGGTGAGGCTGATTTTGACAGAATTTTATATACTTGTTTTCAATCTCATAGATACAACGTTTACAATAACCCATTTCACCATCAAATTCATACCACTTCTCACAGTTTAAACATCGCTTATGCCATACATTGTTAATAATGAGATCATAGCCATAATAGGTTATTTTTTTCTCAATTCTCATGTTTTAATCTCCACCTTATAGCATAATAGGCACTGTATGCAGAAGGATAAGAAAAGTGATGAGGAAAAATTGATTATGTTTAGCAATATTCATGTTGTTAAACATAATCATTATAATTTGAGTTAGACCGGAAAAAGAGAAAAGACATTAAAGGACGAATGTTATAAAGGAGTCAACCGAAGAAATTGGATCAAGAGATAAAGATTAATATCTGCGATTAGCTACATTGATGTAATATATATGGGAGGTAAATAGCATGGATAATAAAGAGAACCTTGAACAATTACTCCACAATTATGGATACCCTAAACAGGCTATCCATCGCTTTATGCAAGATGCAGAGGGATTAGATTATGAAGAAGTAAAAAAGCGAATTTTACCTTATCGAGATATAACTGCTCGTAAATCATAAAGCAGGAATGCTCACTAACTATTGGTCTTTTTGTAATCATTCTGTTCATATGAGAATAAGGAGGGATCAAACATGGACATTGACCATATGAAAAAATGCACATTTAATATGGAGAATAATAAAGGCGAGCTTGTAGTAAAAGGAGAAATCATCGGAGAAACGGAAATTTCGTTTTTTGATGATTTAAAGTTAAAAGCAGTAATTGCTCTGCTGAATTCTATTGATCATCAAAATTTCATTGATTCAGGGAATGATCAGCTATTTGATCACTATATAAGAGAAATAGAAGAAATGATCAACGAAGTGAAAAAACACAAACAATTTCAGGGGAAAACCAAATTAATGTGATTTGTTTATACAAAGCTTAGCATAAGGTGACCTGTTATGGTAGTTGCACTTAATTGTTGTGCTTGATGACTTTGATTATTGGATATCTGACCAATGGTAATTACACCCATTGGTCTTTAGAAACATTTTTATTTCGCTAACACCGATTTAACTTCCTCAAAATTCCTTCATAAGATTCTGTTGATCTCAAACCGTTTTATTCCAAATTTTATTTAGATCCAATGGTACATAGATTTCATCACCATGAATTTCTCTATGTATAATAGGGTTAAAAAAATATTGATCTAAATTATCGTTGAATAATTCCTGTCGCCTAGCTCTCGAATTTATTCCTAATACATTTTTAATGTTCTTCTCATTCATAAGAATACCTCGCTTATTAAATGTTTTTTGTATAGATCATTACTTATGAAATATATTGTTCCTTTTTTGTTTGAATTGTATGTATATTATAGGGTGCACCTTGGATAATTCTTAGTCAAATTTCCCATAAATAATATAGGCCATTACGATTAAAAATAAAAAAGAAAAAGAAAAGGAGAGCAAACATCATGAGAGGTTATGTTCTTTCATTTTGGAGTTTAATCGACCCTTTATACTATTTTTTCACACGTCTAACGTGCCTTCCCTGTGAAGAAATAAAAGGTAATATTTTTCGGATTAGATTAACAAAGTATAAAGGGCGGAATATTGTCCTTTCAGATGGAACGCAAATAAACAAAAATGATACGTTAGTAAAAATTCATTTTCACAATGTTAGACTATTGAAAGAACTAAAAGACATAAAGAGTGAAATAAAAAAAGCGAAAATTATTTATCGCTATGTTCAAAAGTCATTGCCAGGTATTGGAGTTTATATTCAGAATTGTAGACATTCACAAGAAATTAAAGGGATTATAGGTATTACCCTGTTGAACAAAGGCTGTGAACGGCTTGGTTTTGAGGTTGTTTACATATCCCATCCCATTTACAAATGGTTTAAACGGTTAGCTTTTTTGCCAATAGGGATTCTCTTTAGTCAAAATGCTTCTATCAGGCATATCCTTAATGATCAGCAGCCAACATATTTATTTATGTCTAAAAAGAAATTATCAAATATGTACAGATATTAAGTAAGTCATCGCCTTTAAAGAGTTCTGTCCTTAATAGAAAAAAAGCTGTTAAAAGTTAACAGCTTTTTCTTTAAATGGCTTTAACTGCTTCTCTGTCGGCAGTAACTAACGTTAACTCATGAAGAGTTATTTCAGGACGGCTTCCGACACGGATATTAACACCGGTTTGACCAAGTCCTTCACTAATATAAAAAGGTTTTCCATCTTGCCAATGAGATCCTTTAATCATATTCATTCGTACCAATTTTCCCATTTTTACAAGGTGATATGCTTTTGGATAACAAATTTGTCCACCATGAAAATGGCCAGCAAGTAAATAATCAAAATGATATTTTTTCATGTGTAGAACGATATTTGGATCATGGGTTAATACTAAGTTTGTTCCTGGTTTCATTCCTTTATATGAAGCTTCCAGGTCGCTATGTTTTGTACTAAAGTCATCAATGCCAATGATATTGACTGGTGTTCCGTGAACAAAAATCATGTCATTTTCATTTCGTAAAACCTTGCAGTTATATTTTTCAAGTGTTTCGATTAATATTTGTAAGTCCTTTTGGCGTAAAACATAATCATGATTGCCTAAAACGGCATAGATGCCATGTTTTGCATGTAATTGGTTTAGTGTTTCTAAATAGGGGACAAGCTTCGGAATCGTACGTCTACGGTCGAGAAAGTCTCCAGTAAGTGCAACCAGATCAATAGGCTCATCTTTTAACTTTTCATATAGTTGGGCGGGAGAAATCGATATATTTTCAAGATGTAAATCGGAAAGGTGAAGAATATTTAATTTTGGACTATGTCCACTGGATAATGGTGTACTGATTTTCATTCTATTAATCATGATATCCTTCGTGTTTTTGTAGGCTCTTTTGATGAAATAACAAAGGAAAATGGCTAATGCAGCAAAGAATAATATCTTCAAATGGAATCACACTCCTTCTTTACAGATTATACATGAAAAAGAATGTTATTTTTACAAGAAATAGATGGAATGAATACCATGGAAGTATTTTCAAATAATCTTAATCGAAAGAATGACAAATATGTTAGATAGAAGAAGAGGTGCTTTGTGAAAAAATTGACGAAATCTATTCTATTCTTGCCTTTTTTGCAAATCCCATCTGGTCATCATCAGGTTGCAAATGCATTAATAGATGAGGTCCTGCGAATTCATCCACAAATAAGGTGTCATAAAGTAGATATTCTTGCATACAGTTATGGAAAAATTGAACTTCTCGTTTCTAAGATTTATCTCAAATGGATACAAGCATTTCCCGAAATGTATAATTCCATTTATCAAAACTCAGTCTACAAAGATATAGAACAACATAAACGTTATCGACTGTATGAATTTTTATTTATTTATTTCATGAAAAGACTTATACAAGAAAAAAAACCAGATCTTATTGTTTGTACTCATGCTTTGCCTGCTTATATGTTAAATTACTTGAAAGAGAAAAACGAACTAAGAGTGCCGATTATCAATGTATACACAGATTATTTCATACATCGCTTTTGGGGAGTTAAACATATCGACTTTCATTTTGTACCTTCTTATCAAATGAAAAACTTCTTGAACGAAAAAGGAATCGACGACAAGCGGATTTTTATTACTGGAATTCCGATCCATTCAAAAATTTCAAAACAGAAGAAACCAGCACCAGTACCTTCCAGCCAGTCTATATCTTCTGTTTTAATTTCCGGTGGAAACCTAGGAGTGGGTGCAATCGACGACTTAATTCAAAAAATTGCAGAGGTTAAGTCTCCCCACCAAATTCATTTTTATGTGTTATGCGGAAAAAACAGGAAATTATATGAAAAGCTTAAAAGAATGAACAAAAGTCATATTATTCCTTTCCCATATATCAACTGTAGAGAGGAAATGAATACACTTTATGAGCAAATGGATGGCATTTTAACAAAGCCTGGAGGAGTGACAATTAGCGAAAGCCTTTTTAAACGAAAGCCCATTTTTATTTATGATGCTTTGCCCGGTCAAGAAGAAATCAATCTGAAGCAGTTAAAGGATTTAGGCTTGGTCTTTCACCTAAACAAGGGTGAAGTTTACGAGCAATTATATTCCATTCTTCAAAATCAAAATGAACTAAAAAGATATCAAAATCGAGTAGCAAATTTTCACTCGCGTCTCCATACAAAAGAACCATCAGAATTAATAGCAGAAATTTTAACTTCATTCAGCAGAAGTCCTCCACTTCTGTAAGTGGGGGATGAATGCAAAAAGCTCTCTGATTCAGTGGGGGTTCAAACCCCGGCTGAATGAAGTTAAGCCTCCGGCGGATGCCTCGGATTTTTTAAAGGTCATTTATCGAGCGAGCTCGATAAAAATCCGGGCGCAAATTCGGCGGGGCGAATTTGATTGTGAAGGTAAAATAGTTCTGACCTTTTCTAAAACACCATCATTTTAAAAAGAGCTATCGTATGTTTGTCAACTAGATTTTTTTTAATTAGTTTAATTTTTTTATCAAAGGATTTACTGAAATGGAGTCCATATCAAAAGATTGCCAGTATCATCAAACCTCTGTAAGTAAATATTAAATGGTGGAAGGGAAAAGTTTGCTTTCCAAATTCTCTATAAAGGAAGTGCTTAAAAATGAATAACTGGATACCAGCGCTTTTAAATACAGGGAGAAAACAAAATATGTTTAAGATGTTTGGCAGAAAAAGAAACAATAGGGGCATGATGTGGGCATCTTTATTAGGTCTAGGGGTTAGTGCAGTCGCATATAGACTAAGAAGAAATCAAAACAGAAATATGTTACGTCCTGTTCAAAATGCAGTGAATAGTATTCGAACACAAACAACTGGCAATATGCCAAACGTTGCTGCTGTAACAGAATTTGCAAAGGAATTAGTACCTGATAAAAATTCTTTAACAAAAAAATAAATATTTCTTCAAATAAAAATGCCCGCATTAAAGTGGGCATTTTTATTTGAAGAAATGGGGATCAATAAAATCTAAAACAAATTTTTCTGTTAGTACTGTGTAAAGATAAATGGAAGTTTCTTGTTATCCAAAAAAGGTCAAAAAATTATATATAAATTTTTAAATATATAAAATCCAATAAAGTTGAATAAAAACCTTCTTCATTAAGCATTCTAAAAAAGGTCAAAAAAATATTAGGAGGCGTTATTCATGACAGTAATCAGTGACGTAAAGACAACTCTAGCAGGATTGAAAAGTGCTCAAGCTAGCTTTGAAACATTTGCTCTTGGTACAGAGAATCAACAAGCGAAGCAACTTTACCAAGATGCAGCTAAACAAACTCAATCTGTAGTAGACAGCGTTGCACCACGCGTTCAACAGATCGAAGAAGAAGAACCTCAGTACAAACAACAATAATTAAAATATTTAGAAAAAGGGCTGTCCCAAAGCAAGGGTTTCAGATGCCACAAGATTATATCTAGTATCAATAGGTTGAACATGATTCTAGATGGATATGATTTTGTGGATGTCAGAGACCCTATGGGGGAGCCCTTTTTACTCATCGATAAGAATGGTAATTGAGGTGGTTTTTATGAAAGACAAAATAACCAAATTAATAATTTTCTTTTTAGTACTAATGCTTATCGGAGTAGGTTCAGGATGTAACCAAAATCAGAATCAGTTGGGTGATAGTAATAAAGGTTTGAGTGTTTCACAAGTACATACTAGCAATCCAATCAATCAAACTGTTGCCAATCAAGCAAAGGAGAGGGTCATTACTAAGGAAGAAATTTCGGATGTGAAGGCTGTGAATACAGATAAGGAGTTATTAGTAGCAATAAAGGTTAATCCATTTGATCGATTTCGCTTAAAAAAGATAGAAAAGACTGTGAAATCAGACTTAGAAAAAGCATATCCGAATCATAAAGTTCTTGTCTCGACTGATTCAAAAATGTATTTGGAACTGGAGCAATTAGAACAAAAACTACAAGAAGATCACAGGAATAGGAAGAACTTAAAAAAGGATGTCAATAAAATCAAAAGTCTGATAAAAGAACAAACGTAAAGCGAAGGAAGGTTAGTTCCATGTCAAATAATCAAAAAAAACAATTAACTCCTGTTCAACAGGAATATCAAAGTATGCAAAAACAACGAGAAATAAAAAGGCCAGTGGTTAAAAATTGCATAAAAGCATTTTTAACAGGGGGACTTATCTGTCTTGTTGGTCAGTTCATTCAAACATTTTATATTACTTACTTTGACTTTACTGATAAAACAGCTGGAAATCCAACAGTGGCAACATTAATTTTTATTGCTATGCTCCTTACAGGTTTTGGAGTGTATGATCGAATTGCTCAATTTGGAGGAGCAGGATCGGCTGTACCGGTTACTGGATTCGGCAATGCAGTTATATCAGCTGCCATTGAACATCGAAGCGAAGGATTTGTATTAGGTGTAGGTGGCAATATGTTTAAACTAGCCGGTTCGGTTATTTTATTTGGTGTATTTTCCGCATTTGTAGTTGCTTTGATTAAAACGATTTTAATACAGTGGGGTGGTTTGTGATGTTGGCAGGTCATCGTACATGGATCTTCGAACAAAAGCCTGTGATCATTTCCACTGGAACAGTGGGTGGACCATTTGAAGCAGATGGAGCTATCTCGGAAGATTTTGATCTTCTTCATGCCGATTTATGGATCGGACAGGATTCCTATGAAAAGGCACATAAAGTCCTTTTTGAAGAAGCCTGTCAAAGAGCGATGGAAAAAGGGGAAATCCAAAAGGACCAGGTTCAGTTTATCCTCGCAGGGGACTTAATCAACCAGATTACGCCCACAAGTTTCGCCAGCCGAACCATTGGAGCACCTTATTTGGGTTTGTTTGGTGCCTGTTCTACCTCTATGGAAGGATTGGCTCTAGGAGCTTATATTATTAATACAAAGGGAGCTAAATATATATTAACAGGAGCTTCGAGTCATGACACGGCTGTTGAAAAACAGTTTCGTTATCCGACAGAGTACGGAGGACAAAAACCTCCTACTGCACAATGGACTGTCACTGGTGCCGGTGCAGCCTTATTAAGTGATTCTGGGGAGGGGCCACGTGTCACTTCTGCCACAATAGGCCGTGTCATTGATATGGGACTGACCGATCCATTTAATATGGGAGGGGCTATGGCGCCGGCTGCGGTTGATACGATTGAAGCACATTTAACGGAAAGAAACATTGACCCTTCTTATTATGATTTAATTGTCACTGGGGATCTTGGTCAGATCGGGCATGAAGTTTCTCTTGATTTATTTAAAAAACATGGAATTTCCATCAGTGAAGAACAATACCAAGATTGTGGTCTTATGATTTATCGGGAAGGACAACCAGTCCTTGCAGGTGCTAGCGGTGCGGGGTGTTCAGCAACAGTAGTCTATGGCCATTTATTAAATCGCATGAAAAAAGGTGAATTTAAAAGAATGTTAGTAGTGGCTACTGGTGCTTTATTATCACCCTTGTCCTTTCAACAAAATGAAACCATTCCGTGTATCGCCCATGCGGTCTCGATAGAGTACGGGGGTGAACAATAAAGTGATCTACTTTTGGGCTTTTGTCGTAGGTGGTTTGATTTGTGTCATTGGGCAAATTATGTTTGACGTATTTAAACTTACACCCGCACATACATTAAGTACCTTTGTAGTAGTGGGCGCTATTTTAGATGGGATTGGTCTATATGAACCACTGATTGACTTTGCTGGAGCGGGAGCTACCGTACCTATTATAAGCTTTGGAAATTCACTTGTACATGGGGCCATGCAAGAAGCAGAACAACATGGACTAGTTGGCGTACTCACAGGAATGTTTGAAGTGACGAGTTCCGGTATTTCATCTGCGATTGTTTTCGGGATGGTGGGTGCTTTAATTTTTAAACCTAAGGGATAAGGAGGGTGTAATTATGACTGTAGGATCGGACGTGAAACAGTGTCTTTCCAGTTTAAAAGGAGTAGAAGCTAGCCTTTCCAATTTAGCCATACGGGCGCAAGAAAACGAATCCAAGGAAACCTTACATGAAACGATGATGGTAGTGAACGAATTAGTGACAGATTTGCAAAAAAGGGTTGGAGAATTGGAACGAGAGGAATTGCAGTATAAAGGATTTTAAGATGGGAGGATCTATTAATGCCTATTTGGTTAGATGTTGTTTTCCGAGCAATCTTGTTTATGATCGTGCTATTTTTTATAACAAAATTATTAGGCAAGAAACAATTATCCCAACTTTCCTTCTTCGAATATGTAACGGGTATAACGATAGGTGGGATAGCAGCAGTAGTTATTCTTGATGTCAAATATAGCATTTTTGTAGGGGGATTAGCAATTGTCGTTATTGCGGCTATCCCTTATATAGTTGATCTCATTTCTTTAAAAAGCAAAAAGTTTCGTGATTTTGTAGAAGGCAAAGGTTCTGTATTTATTAAAGATGGGAAAATTATGGAAGATAATTTGAAAACAGAACGATATACAACGGACGAATTATTGGAACTCCTTCGCAAGAAAGATGTTTATCAGGTGTCTGATGTAGAATTTGCAGTATTAGAGGCAACCGGAGATTTATCTGTCATGTTGAAGAAAGAGAACCAACCTTTAACACCAAAGGATTTAAACTTATCAGTTACCTCTGTCAAGGAGCCTCAGACTGTCATTATGGATGGAGAGATATTGGATGAGCCACTTGCTACAATTGGAAGAAGTCGAGCTTGGTTACACACTGAATTAGAAAAACTAGGGGTTACGATTGAAAATGTATTTCTTGGACAGGTAAATTCGTATGGAGAATTAACCGTTGACCTTTTTGATGATAAGTTGCAAGTCGCTTCCCCTGAAGAAAGACCTTTACTTCTTTCTACTATGAAAAAATGCCAAGCTGACTTAGAACTATTTGCTCTTGGAACTGAATCAAAAGAAGCTAAACAAATGTATAGTAAAAATAGTAAAAAATTACAAGAAGCCATTGATAAAGTGACCCCAATTTTAAAAGTTTAATTAAGGTATTATTGAGCTTATTTTAGGGTCCACCGAAATGGGGCCCTTTTTATATGTGTGCCAAATGATCAGGGAATAAAGAGGATACAGTCTTAATCCTTCCTTCTGCTTTGGAAGTTTTAAAGGGCTATCTTCAAGTTAGGAACGTTATAAGACTGCTGATAATACCCTTGTTTTAATTGTTAGTTACCAAAAAGGGCATTGATTCCTTGATATCCGAAATATAAGCCAAATCCAATTAATGATACTCCTGAGAAGATGGTTATAAATCTAAGGCTGCTAATATTAAGAAATCTTCGGAAACCTGTTGTGAGTGCAGCAATAAGAATATCCCATAAGGTTAAGCCTAGAAATATCATACTACTGTAAACCAGTAACATTCCTGTTCCGTTTACTTGGGCAGTTTTCGCCAAAATAGAACCATAAATCCCTAACCAAAAAAGAACGGATAAGGGGCTAGTGATCGACATAATAAAACCAGTAAAAAAACATTTAAATAATGAATCTTTTCCTCTACTATCTGCAAGAGTAATAGAATTCACACCTGAAATTCCTTCAACTCCCGAATAAATAAGGATAAATGCACCGAATAACCAAAGGAAGATTTGGATGATTGGAATTTGGAGAAAATGAACCATCCCTAAATAAACCATCAGCATGAAGAATCCATCTGCAATCATGGAACCTGCTCCAACAATCCATGCGTGCCAAAAACCGTTTTTAATTCCTTTATCTAAACGGGCAGAATTTACTGGGCCGATTGGTGCGGCTAGTGTAAAACCCAGCAAAATGTAACTAAATAAAATGCTCATGCTCAACAATCATCACTCCACTCGGCATAAAATAATAACTTGTACAAGTCTATGTAACAAAATATATGGCTATGAATCCTTGTCCCAAATAAAAAGCACAAAAAATCGCGCTGGAAACCAGTGCGACTTTTTTGTGCTTAAAAAACTTTACTATGACGATAGGATAAGCTGATCATGGATTTATCCCGACTGGCTCTCCTTCTTCCAGACCTTTTTTTGCATAATAAATGCAATCAGACCGATAATGGCGACAAACAATAAGCTTACAAAAAATCCCATACGGATACTTTTTTCCATCAAGGTTCCGCTTACTGCAGCAAGAATTAGGGCCAGGCCTATAAAAGCTAATATCTTTCCCCATACCTTCGTTTCTAAAATACGAAGAGCAGAAATAATAATGAAAGACCAATTGAACAAAATTAAAATACCCGCAGCTGTTGTAATGTACTCATAAATCTTACCAGGTAACAATAAAGCAGTGACGATGGATGAGATTAATCCAATTGTTGCAAGACCTAAAGAAGGAAGCGGAAGTTCCTTGAATTTTTTAAGCTTTTTCGCAAACAAAGCTGGGGCATCACCGCCATCTGCTAGGGTTACAAGGAGTGTTGTTACCCCAAATAATGATGCTGTCATTGTTGAAAAACCAGCTAAGATAATAGCTGCATTAAATACATGTGGAAAAAAGGCAAAATGATATTTATCTAATGCTGTTACAAAAGGACTCTCCTTTTCAGTAAATGCTCCATGTGACGCCATATAGACGGCAAGCCCTATTGAAATGACATATATGACCACTAGTATCAATAACATAATGATTCCTGCTTTTGGAGCATCTTCTTTCTTTTTAAGTCTCATGGCCATCAGTCCAATTACTTCTATTCCTCCATAGGCGTAAAAAGCATAAATCAAGGAAGACCAAAAACCTCTTAATCCTTCAGGAAACAGTTCAGTAGTTGTGTTAGGAAACCCAGCAAATGTCACATCCTTATGAATCCATCCAAATACGGCAGCAGCAGCAAGGATAATAAACATAACAATAGCAGCCGTTTTGATAACAGCCAATAAATTTTCCACTTTATCAAAACCCTTATTGCCTGTTAAAACAACAACAATGGAGAGTAATGCATACCCAGATGCAAAAAGCCAAAGAGGAACATTTGGAAACCAAAATCTCGATAAGATCGAAAGAGCCGTTAATTGGCTACCCATAATCAGGATATTTGAACTCCAATAATTCCAACCACAGCTAAATCCTGCCCAACGTCCATAGGCTTTGTTTGCATAGTAACAGAAAGATCCATCTTGAGGATCCTCGGCTGTCATTTTAGCTAATAAATTGTATACAATATAGGTCCCCATTGCTGCTAAAATAAAGGAAAAGATAATCGATGGTCCAGTTATTTTAATACCAATAGCGGACCCGAGAAAGAAGCCAGTACCAATTGTGCAGCCGATCCCTATTAAGGACAATTGCCACCAACTTAAATTTCCATCTTTACTCCCCTTACTTTTGTTATTACTACTAGGAATAAAAAAATCCATGTAATACCTCCTCATATAGGTATTATCATTCGATAAGGCTTTGTTTTTTATGTGTAATTTCCTTTTAACCAAACATTAAAGATTTCGCTGCTATGCTTCAGTTTAGTAGGATTATTAGAATTCTTCAGCTAGTTGGTCATCAATGATCCATTGGCCTGATGTAAGGTCCTTCCAAAGTATGAAATCAATGTTTTTGCTTTCACTGCTGTTATCTCGTTTATAAACCACTGCTGTCATCTTTATATGTTGAAAGAAGAGGTTCTGTTGTGTGTCATTTTTTAATGATGAGTTTTCTGCAAACTTTATAATAAGAATATCGTTTAATTTTTCGTGTAGACGTACTTGTTTGTCTCCATTTTTTATGATCCTATTAAGTATTCTTTGATCACCTTGATTGACAGCAGATTCAAAAACCTTTACGACCTGACGGGGATCAATTTCATTTAAATAGTTCTCAAGCTCTCCTCCTGCCCGTAAGATCATTAATTTGTGGGTTAAATCTTGATGTCTAGATCCATGTGTTGTACTTCCGTCAAAATGCACACAGAAATGACCGGGAAATCCATTCTTAAGTGCACCAGCTCCGTGTGGCATCCCATGCATGGAAGCAGCTACTAATTGATCTTTTGTCATAATTAATATTGCTTTGCGTTTCCAGCTCCATTTTCCACTATAAATTTTTTTCATGATTTTTGTATCTTTATGTGTTAAAGGTTGGACATCGGCATGCCTTTGACCTGCTCTTCTTTGGACGTTAAATTGTTCTCCTGTCTCAACATCTATAATGGTGAATATAGATTTTCTGGGAATGATTCTATCGACTTGTTCCCAAGGTAAAATATTGACGGTAAAACTTGTTGGGTTATGTAGGTTTTCTAGTGTAAGTGCACGAACAGGAGTAACATTCATATTCATAAAAGTAAATAAAACTATGCATAACATCAATTTCTTTATCATTTTTTCGTTCCCCTCATTTTTTCACTATTTTTTGTTAGAGGTCAAAATGATAAACAACTAATATTTGGAAATAGAGGTTAAACGTACAGTTTTACATTTTATAAATAATAAAGTTCAAAAAGTGGGTATGCTAAGATTACAAGCCCTTTGAATGATGAACTGTTGAAGGGATTGTGTTTATTTCCTTTTTTAACTCTACCTTGAATGGGGGATTAGTATGCCGAATGTAGAAGTCAAATGTTCTGTATCAAATTGTGCTTTTCACGCAATAGGGAATGTTTGCGGTGCTGATAGGATTACGATTGACATGGATTATGAGTCAAATTATGATACAGAGTTCTCGGGAGAACTAGGTTTTGAAGATCGAACGGAAGAGGCTAATAAATCCAGGGATACTTGCTGTAAAACATTTAAACAAAAATCAGAATAGCTTTCTGAAAGCTTAGAGTTTAATTTGTGACTGACCTATCCAAAAATAAATAGGTTTACCTATTTAACCGCTCGGTGAAATGATCAACGGAGCGGTTTTTTTGTATTTTTACTATTTCGTTTTGAATCGTCTTTTTTGAAATCTATTTGTTCTACAAGTTCTGGAAAATCAATAAAGGGATTGCGATTACCCTGTATAAGATAAATAGCTTGATTACGGTGTTTTTCATAAACCGTTTAAACTAATAGTTAAAAGAGTATCGAGTGCTTATTGTAGGGGAGAAATTGAGGTGATTTACTATGGATAGATCAGCAATGTTACGATTGATTAATGAGAATGAAAAAATATAAAGAATACAAAAGAGCTATTCCTAGAATTGGCTCTTTTGTACCGATTACTTTCTATTAAGCACTATTTAATCGCGTCATCCTTTGAGGCAAGCCAAAAGGCTGCTATAATTGAAGCAATGGTAACAATTACGGGTGCGTAAAAGATAAAGAAATCGCCCATTCAGAGTTCCTCCTTATGCATAATCCTTCCTTTTTCCTTCAACATAATCCTTGTTAAATAAAAACAAATTGAGGAGAAGATACAGTGATGGAATAAGCAATCCAAGTCCCGCAATAAAAGCTATGATTAAGGCAATGGCCATCGAGACGTTCGTAAAGCCATCATAAATGGAGAGAAATGGATAGAGCAAATAGGGATAATGAGAAATGCCATAGGCGAAAAAAGCTAGGAGAAATTGTCCTATTAATAATCCCAATGCGCCTCCATAGTTTCTCCTTTTCCATATTAAATAAATGGTTCCGACAAATAAGATAAAGGATAAACTAAACAACCACCAGAAATCCATAATTCGCTCGTAGTGTTGTGGATTATGTGAGCGCAATTCTACAATAATACCTGTAGCTGTTAAAATGGCTGGAAGTGCCCAGACTAATGCATATGTACGCATCAAATTCGTAGCAGATTCGTCTTTTGCTTTATGCGAATACCAAGTTAGAAATACTGCCGAAATATAGAGTACAGCTGTTGTGCTTAGAAAAACAATGCTCCAAGTTAGAGGACTTGTAAATAGTGTCCAATAGTGAAGAACAGGACCGGATTCTTCCATGGTGACGAAGCCACCTTCTGAAATGGTTAGAACGATCGATAATGAAGCTGGAATGAATAAACCGGTAAGGCCATACAAATATACATACCGTTTATGTTTCAGCCCTCCATAAATGGTAAATGCATAATAAGCTCCCCGGATTGCAAGTAGAATAATGGCAATGCTGACAGGTACAAGCAGTATAGTGCCGTAAAAGTAGGCCGTTTTCGGGAAGAATCCAACAATTCCGACGAAAAAGAATACCAAGAATACGTTCGTTACTTCCCATACAGGTGACAAATAGCGTTGGATGATCTTAGTCAAAATCTGCTGTTTGCCTCTAAGTGTACTGTATGCATTAAAAAAACCAGCTCCAAAATCGATAGAAGCGATCATGATATAACCAAACAGAAAGATCCATAATACTGATATTCCAATTATTTCCAAAGTCACAATGAGTCACCAGCTTTCTCTAGCTTATGATCAGCTAATTCTTGTTCAACGGTATTTTTGCGGAACATTCGTAAAAGAACCACAATACTTCCTATTCCTAAAACTAAATATAAACCGGCAAATAGGAGGAGCATGGTATCAACATGGGCACTTGTTGTTGCTCCTTGCGCTGTTCTCATAAATCCGCGTAATATCCATGGCTGTCGACCCACCTCAGCGAGCCACCATCCTGCTTCAATAGCAAGGAGGGAGAGTGGACCTCCAAGTACGATTAGCCAGTTAAACCACTTTGACAATATGAAACTCCATTTTAGCCATATGCCTAAACAATAAAGTAAGGCTAAAAATATTAGCAGTACCCCAATTGTGACCATGATGTCGAATAGATAATGTATATAGAGTGGTGGAATCTCATCCTTCGGGAATTGATCAAGCCCTGTGACTTCAGTATATGGATTACTATGGGCTAGAATACTGAGTGCATAGGGGATTTTAATGGCATATTTCACTTCTCCATCCTGGAGAATCCCATATAAGATAAGAGGGGCGCCTTCTTCCGTTTCAAAATGCCACTCAGCTGCTGCTAGTTTTTCTGGTTGGTATTCAGCGAGGTACTTTCCAGAAAAGTCTCCAAGTATAGCTGTTGTAATGGAGAATAGGAATCCAAGCTTCATCGTTAGGAATAGAGCTTTTTTGTGATACACATGATTGGAACCTTTAAGTAGTCGGTAAGCACCTATTGATGCAAGAACAAAAGCACAGGTCATATAGGCAGTAGCGAGAACATGGGTTACCTTTGTAGGCATTGCTGGATTAAACATGGCTAATAATGGACTAATATTAATCAATTGACCATCTACGATATCAAATCCTTGCGGAGCATTCATAAAAGCATTTACAATACTGATAAATACAGCAGAAAAAGCGGCTCCTAGTGCAACAGGCACGAGCAGCAGGAGATGTTTTTTTTGATTTTCAAACCGATCCCAAGTATATAAATAAATTCCTAGAAAAATGGCTTCGAAGAAAAACGCGAATGTTTCCATAAATAAGGGAAGGGCGATAACGTTTCCTGCCAATTCCATAAAGTTTGGCCATAGAAGTGATAATTGTAGTCCAATTGCAGTCCCTGTTACCACTCCAACAGCAACTGTAATGACAAACCCACGAGCCCAGCGTCTTGCTAAAAGGATATAATGTTCATCCTGTTTCTTAATTCCTACCCACTGAGCAATCATGATCATCAACGGTATCCCTACTCCAATGGTTGCATAAATGATGTGGAAAGAAAGCGTCAATTCTGTTAGTACTCGACTGAAAAAAATAGCCTCTTCATTTTCCATATTCCAAACTCCTTATCCTGAAAAAATACGTCCTATGAGTGACAGTCCCATGATGAAAGCCACAATAAAGCTTAGCCAAATCAATTTATGTTCGTGGTTTTTATACATTCCGATGCACTCCTTTAAGCTCATCAAACTACCATTATTGTAAATGTTTTCTGGCCTACAGTAATACTCTCTCGATAGAGTAACCTAAATAATGATAATTATACTTTCATGAATAGTTGTAGTAACGGATAAATCGATGACTTCTTTCGGTCATAAATATTGTTATCACATGTTGCGTAGGAAGTCAGACCGATCATGAAATAATGAATTAAATTTTAAGGAAAGGTTTATTTACCTAATAATTTTTTAGAGTTGATCATTAAATAAAGAGTAGGTGAATAATGATTTTAGAGATAGGTGGAAATAGCAAAGAGATGTTGAGGGGAAAAAACTAAATACCCTCCTAATCAAATGAGTGAGGAGAGTGCTCATTACGCGAAAAAAGGGGATCAAGTTATTATACGCCCATAAAATGGAAAACAGTGGAGTGATTAAAGTATGTAAAAACTACAGAAATAAATAAGTATAAAGAAGATTGCTTCGGCAACTTTTTTATACGGCTAGAATTTATATTAAGTGAACGATAATATAAGTGTAATAAGATTTTTCTTTGGGCTTTAGTCCTTAGAAAAATCCATCAGGTTCTGCGTGACGACGTCTCTGTTATCATCTTTACAGGATCACTCGTTGGAGAGTTTTCTTTATGTTTATTTCTAGAACTGTTATTTGGTGAATCGATTGGCATAGCTTGAGGCTACGAATGAATCCGGTTTTATTTTAGGTTCAAGTCCCATGGATTCAATTCGAGCTACCATTTCTTCTACAAATATCCTTGTTTTATTTCGATTTCCCGATCCAATGTCTAAATGTCCTTCCATCGTAAAAGTAGCACCCTTATATATATAAGGAAGTACGATATCAATCATAGCGTTCTTTCTTTCTTCGGTAAACAAAGCAACAATTTCTTCTGTTAGCGAAGTTTCTTGTGAGATTCGTTCATGCAATCGAGTCATTCTTCTTGGAATGATGACTTTTCGAATACAAGCCCAAGCTCCTTTTCCTTCGTTTAAAATGACAATGCCAGTAATAAATTTCGTATATTTAACATGAACTTGAGAGTCTGTACCGATTATTAAGCGGTAATTTCCATTACAATTTAATTTCATAAACTTTATAATCCTTTCAAATACTTGTTCAAAACTCATCTTTCTTTCTTGTAAATTTTGAAATAGAAAAAAGTTATCATCATTTATCATATAATCACCTCAACCTATCTGTTTTTTATTTCATCTTACTATGAAGCAGGCTCAACGTTAAAAACTTTCTACATTTATATCTATGCAGGTTGTTTTAGTTTTTGTGAATATTTTTAGTGATTCGTTGATTAGATGATGTTTTTTCTTTTATAAGTGAAGCAAGCATTTGAATTTTTGAAAAATAATGCTTGACTAGGGAAACTTCAGTTGTTTGTTATAGAGCTTGACAATTTTCATCTATCAAGTATAATAAAAATCTGCTGCAAACACTGTGAACTACGTCTGAAATGATCATGGAATATTCAAATTTAATGGGTTAGATAAATACTAGTTTGTAAGCTTAGTATATTGTAATTGGAAGTTTATATTGAAACCGTGTATAATAGATTTTTAGAGGGTGGTGCAACTGTGAATAAAGTATTTCAAAGAGGTCAAAGTATTTTCAATAAATATATTGGCTTTTTCTTATTGGCTGTCGTTTTCCTTTGGATCAAAACGTATGTAATCCAACTAACTCAATTTGATTTAGGAATTGAAAGTCCTATTCAAGAGTTCTTGTTATTTTTAAACCCATTAGGGTCTTCTTTACTATTTTTAAGTTTTGCTTTCTTATTTAAAGGACGCAAAAAGTATATTTGGCTGATCATCATTGATTTCCTTATGTCATTTCTTTTATATGCTAATGTTCTATACTATCGATTTTTTAATGATTATATTACACTACCAACTATTTTTCAGACGCAAAATTTTGGTGATGTAAGTGGTAGTGTGACGACATTGTTAAAACCATATGATATTTTATTCTTTATTGATATTATCGTATTAATTGGCTTGCTTGCATTTAAATTTGTGAAAATGGAAGTAAAAGATATGGCTCGCCGAAAGGTAGTTGCTGTATTCTCATTGGCTTTAGGGGTTTCATGCTTAAATTTAGCTTTAGCAGAGGCGGATCGTCCTCAATTATTAACAAGAGGATTTGACCGAAACTATATTGTGAAATATTTAGGGGTGTATAACTACACCATCTATGATGCTGTTCAAAGTACGAAAGCATCTGCACAAAGGGTTACAGCAGATAGTAGTGATGTTACAGAAGTCATAAACTTTACCCAATCTAACTATGCGGAACCAAATCCAGCTTACTTTGGTGCTGGAAAAGGAATGAATGTGATTTATTTCCATCTTGAATCAATTCAAAGCTTCCTTATTGATTACGAGTTACATGGAGAAGAGGTAACACCTTTTTTAAATTCTTTAACAAGGGAAGAAAATACCATGTACTTTGATAATTTCTTCCATCAAACGGCTCAAGGTAAAACGGCAGATGCTGAATTTATATTGGAAAATTCATTATATGGACTACCTCAAGGTTCAGCTTTTACAACAAAAGGGTTAAATGCCTATCAGGCTGCACCAGCTATATTGGGTCAGCAAGGTTATACATCTGCTGTGTTCCATCCTAATGCAGGAACTTTTTGGAACCGGAATGAAATTTATAAATCATTTGGATATAACAAGTTTTTCGATTCTAGTTATTATGAAATGAACCATGAAGATCTAGCAGATTATGGATTAATGGATAAGCCGTTTTTTGAGGAATCAATTCCACTTTTGGAAACATTACCTCAACCGTTTTATACAAAGTTTATTACGGTAACACATCATTATCCTTATCCAATTAATGAAGAAGATGCGACTATTGCACCTCATACTACAGGTGATAAATCCGTCGATACGTATTTCCAAACAGCACGTTATGCAGACGAAGCACTAGAGCAATTCTTTACTTATCTGAAGGAATCTGGTTTATATGATAATTCCATTATTATTATGTACGGTGATCATTATGGAATTTCAGAAAATCATAATAAGGCAATGGAACAAGTTCTAGGAAAAGAAATTGGTCCTTTTGAAAATAATGGTTTACAACGTGTACCATTGTTCATTCGTGTACCAGGAATAGAAGGTGGAGTGAATCATGAATATAGTGGTCAAATTGATCTTCTGCCAACTCTTCTTCACTTGACTGGAATTGATACAAAAGATTATTTACAATTTGGAACAGATATATTTTCTGAGGAGCATGATGAACTTATTCCATTTAGAAATGGTGATTTCGTCAGTCCAAGCATCACATTTACCAAGGGTAAATTCTATGATTCTACCACAGGACTAGAATTGCCAGCGGATCAAAGTGAAATGGCTAAACGATATCAGGAAATTGCAAACCATAAATTATTACTTTCAGATAAAGTCGTAAATGGAGATTTGTTAAGGTTCTATACACCTGAAAACTTTACTCCAACCGACCGATCACAATATAACTATATTAAAGTTCAGGACGATGAATCGGAAGCTCAAGATAACGAATTTGAAGCTCAAGATGGCGAACCTGATGAAGATTCTGTAAAAGAATAATGAAAGAATAAGAGGCTGACTTAAATGCAGTGTCAGACCGAACAAATAATATAGCAATCATGCGATATATTATTTGTTCGGTTGGACCTGTGTCAAGTCAGCTTTTTTTATTTTGTTAACTCTCCGGCTAACTCTCCAATTCTTATATAACTTCTTCTCGTAAAACATGATTAGAGAACAATCCATATTTATAAAATATATTTCTTAAAGTAACAATTATTAAAATTAGTATGATTCGTATGAAAAAAAGAAAAAAGATAGGTGGAATCAATTGTATACTTATTATTCAGAATATTTTAAACTAAGAATACGCTTACAAGTTAGATGAAAAAAGAGATGAATACTAGAACAAAATAATAGGTTCTCTTTTAAAAATGATAAGCGTTTAATTTACTAGAGGGAATTCAAGATTCATGAGATTGCTCATGAGAATGTACAAAAGGTGTAGCCAGTCTATGGGAAAAGAGTTTTGAAATTTCAGAATTATAAAAAGGGGGAGAAAGAATGTCAACAAAACCTACGTTCAAAAAAACCATTAGGGAGCAACCGTGGGATTGGAAAACGAAGAATGAATATGAAGAAGTAACGGTAAGACAACAACCATATGTACATATGCATTACCGTCATGTTTTTGATGAACGTGATTTTGATATTTATGATCCACGTTATACACGGTTAAAATCTTCTGACTGGGAAGCTTTCCGTGATCCGAAAAAATTCTGGTATACGACTTATGTCAATAACCGAAAGAAAATGGCAGAAGAAGTGGAAAATGGATTCGCTTATGCCGATCAACTTAATGTCATTAAAAATCTATCACCACAGTGGATTGATGCATTAAGGGATCTTTATACGCCGCTAAGACATCTTGAATATGGTGAGAATGTACAAATGCAGCATGTCATCCGTTATGCATTAGGAACAGCAATTGAACAATGTGCCACGTATCAAGCATATGACAAAACGGGACGAGCTCAGTGGATCTCTCAATGGGCGATGAACATGCAAGAGCATCATGGTGAGTTTCTTGCACACGGCAAAGAGGTGCTGTTAAACGAACCTGCCTTTCAACCATTACGTCATTATGTAGAAGAGGTTCTCGTGACGGATGACTGGGCAGAAGTTCTTGTAGCAGAAAACTTAACATTAGACCTTTTATTAGGAAATCTGATGTATCGCGAATTTAATCAAGAAGCCGTCAAACAAGGTGATACACATTTATCCATTTTGAACTTAGTGATTGCGAAGCAGTTAGATTGGCATCGTGATTGGGCATTCTCTCTTTTCAAACTATTAGCAAATGATGAAGCGGAAAGCCGCTGGGATTATTTAAAATCTTTAGGGTATGAAGAGTGGGAAGGCGATTATCGTTGGGGGAGAACGTTAAGTGATCCTCGAGAAACACCAGAAGAAACCCTTTCAAATGTAGAAATCATTCAAGAGTGGGTAGATAAATGGTATCCGAAGGCATTCGAAGCGGTACTTGCCTTAGAACCATTGTTTGAAAAACATGGAATCAAGATTAATCTTCCAGAAACATTGAAAAAGGTTGAAGAAGAACAAATTATTCCGATCTATAAAAAATATAAACTAGCATTTAAACCGTATGAGATTGCATTTAATTAAGAGAGGGGAACGATTGCTATGACAGTAAAACAAGCGTACGTAGGGATGGATTTAGATACTAGTGGGGGCAGCGTTGTAACAGCAATCATTGAAGCGATTCAAGAAGATAATGAAGGTGCCGTTGTAGAAGACTTTTCGGTTTATAAAAAAATAAAAGTGCCCGGAAAGCTTGTGTTAAATAGAGAAACGGTAGAAGAACATCTTGGCGCAGATTTTGAAATGGATCGAGTACATATGGTGATGAGCTCATGTTTCGGTTTTATTACAGATTGGGACGAAGAACATTTAACAATCGAGTGGGAAGACGCAGAATAAGGAGGAGGATATACTCGTGGCAAAATTAGGAATGAAAGAAAAGTATCATGCAATGACAAGAGATTTAATGTGGGAACCAAAGGATTTTGATATGACCAAGGTATATCCTTTAATTGAAAAAGAAGGAATTATCCTAAAGGATCCAAGTAGATGGGAAGATCCTTTCCGTATGGCGTATAACCAATATGTGAAGATTCAGTCGGAGAAAGATGGAATCTACCATGCCGTACGTAATGCCTTTGAAGCAAATGATGGTCATGCGAAAGTCGTTGATTCACGCTGGTATGAAGGGGTAAAAGTATTTGCGACAGCCGTTCAGCCTGCTGAATATTCCGCACACCGCCTAATGGCATATGTTGGTCGTAATATTCCAATTGAAGCCATTCGTTTTGCGACTTTCAATCAGGCCATTGACGAACTGCGTCATGCTCAAATTGAAATTAAGCACTATGCTCATATGAGTAAAGAAATTGACGGGCTTCATAATTTTGCGAACACAACGCAAAATTTATGGTTTAATACCGTACCAAGATCATTCTTTGATGATGCGATGACAGCGGGACCATTTGAAGCATTAATAGCGATTTCCTTCTCATTCGAGTATGTGTTTACAAATATTCTATTTTTACCGTTTGCTTCATCTGCGGGTGCAGTGGGCGATGATAACTTCGCTGCTGTTGGAAAAACCGTGCAATCTGATGAATCCCGCCATATGGCATTAGGAATGTCTGCCTTGAAGATGTTGTTAGAGGAAGATGACCGTAACGTTCCGATTATTCAAGGATGGATCGACAAATGGTATTGGAGAGCGTATCGGTTGTTCTCAGTTATTTCAGCACTTGTGGATTACTATCCTCGTATTCGTCCAATTTCTTGGAAGAAAGCATTTGAAATTTATGTAGAACAACAAGTGTTCGATGGATTGTTTAAAGATTTACGAAAATATGGAATTCGTTTACCGAAGCATGCAGAAGACAGCATAAAGGAAAAAGACCACTATTCTCATTCGGTTATGCGAATTCTTGATCACTATAAGCATGCGAACTTGTTCAGAGGCTTCAAATTACAGCCGGATGATTATCAGTGGTTATCAGAAGAATATCCAGATACATTTGACCGGTATTATTCTCCATATTTCCATCGCATGGATGACCATGTGTTAGCTGGGGCAAGTCCAGGAATTCCGTCTGTATGTACGGTATGTCAAGTTCCTGCAGAGTTTCCGGATCCAGATAACCCATCCAAAATGTGGACGCAATACAGTGAATATAACAATAAAACCTATATAACTTGTTCACCAGGCTGTAAGCATATTTTTGACCTAGAACCACAGAAATATATGCAAATCTGGTGGCCGGCAGAAGCTTATTTAAGTGGAGAATTTGGGGAAGATCCAATCGCTGGAATATTCAAATATACTGGCTTATCTCCAGAAGAAGCAGGTGAACACTACTCTTCCAGAGAACATGCTCATTGGCTGGAGCATCGTAAACATTTAGGATTAGATAAGAAATTTTTCTAAAGCTACGTGAAATAGGGGTGAAATAAATGGCAAACTATTTGAAACAGGAAAATCAATTGATTGTTTGGCCGGTACTAAAAGAAGTAACAGAAAGTGATTTGTTTCAAGGAAGTATTGGGCTTAGAGCTCGTTACGATATGACAAATAAAGAATTATTAGGAGCATGTTTAGAGGCTTGGAAGGTCAACGACGACCAGAATTATCGTTTATTCTTAGTTCGTGGTGATGGAAAAACAGAAATTTCTTTAGAAGGAAATGTGAAAGAAGCAGGGCTTCGCAATGGCGATTATTTAGAAATTGTTGGGGCGTAAGTTCTATGTAAGATTCTTTTTTAACACTCTATAAATCTATTCTTCTTCATGTGTTACCATATGTCTCTATGTCACATGAAGAAGAAGGTTTAAGATTCATATTTTTACATAGTGATCTTACGTTTTATAAAAGGAATGACGAAAATGATGAGAGAGGAGATAGAAGGATGACAAAAACAGCAGTTGAAACATATGAAATTACATTAGAACCAAGCGGGAAAACGATTACAGTGAAGGAAGGCCAAACGTTATTAGATGCTGCAATTCGTAATGGGGTTCAAGTGGCTTATGGATGCCGTCATGGAAGCTGCTCTGCTTGTAAATGTCAGGTGCTTGAAGGCGATTATGAAATTATGGATCGTGTATCCGAATATTCTTTAATGAGTTTTGAAAGAGAAGAAGGATTTACTTTAATGTGTAGTACATTAGTAGAAAGTGATTTGGTGATCGAAGTAGAAGAGGAAGAATCAGAACTACCATTCTTCGCCGTACATGATTTTGAAGCAGAAGTTGTGGAAAATGTAGCATGTACACATGATATTCATATGATTAAGCTGAAATTACAGGAGCCGGAAAATGTTGAATATGCATCAGGTCAGTTTTTTGAGTTTGATATCCCTGAATTTGAGGACACGCGTGCCTATTCCTTAGCAAATAAACATAGCAATGGCAATATTTTAGAGTTTCATATCAAACGTGTTCCAGAAGGAAAAGGTTCTAATTATATGTGTGACCTACAAGCAGGTGATGTTGTAACAGGCTCTGGCCCTTATGGCAGTATGCAGCTTCGCAATCGAGATAAAGATTTAATTTTCATTGCAGGTGGTTCTGGTATGGCACCAATTAAGTCCCTTTTAGAAGAATTATTTTCGCAATCTTTTGAAAAAAATGCATGGTTCTTCTATGGAGCTCGTGCGAAAAAAGATTTGTATTTAACAGAGGAGTGGGAAGCACTAGCGAAACAATATCCAAACTTCCACTTTGTTCCGGCTTTATCACAGCCAGGTACTTCTGATAACTGGGATGGAGAAACTGGTTTTATTGCAGATGTGATTTCTCGTACACTTGAAGACACATCAAACATGGATGCTTACCTTTGTGGACCACCGATTATGATTGAAACAGCTTGTGATGCGCTTTATAAAAGCGGCATAAAAGGTACCAATATTTCCTACGATGAATTTTAATCAATAAGAAAGATGTACATGATATGGTTTTTCAGTAAAGCTATTTAATGAGATATGGTTTAACTCTAGTAACTATAAAGCTTTGAATGAATATCATTGCATTCAGGGCATCTCATGACATGAAGGATGAGGAGGGTAATAATGGACAACTCTAAGTATATTGACGTTAATGGAATTTCAACACACTACCATGAAAGTGGGCAAGGTGAGCCTGTTCTATTAATCCATGGATCAGGTCCAGGAGTGACAGCTTGGGCAAATTGGAGATTAGTTATCCCAAAGCTATCGGAACACTTCCATGTATTTGCTCCTGATATTGTCGGCTTTGGATATACAGAAAGACCGGATAATATTGAATATGGTGTTGAAACATGGACGAATCATTTAATTCGTTTTATCGAAACAATCGGTGAAAAGCGAGTCCATATTATTGGCAACTCGCTTGGAGGAGCATTAGCCTTGCAAATTGCCAATAAAAGACCGGATTTAGTCGAGAAAATAGTCCTAATGGGAGCAGCTGGTCTGCCGTTTACACTTACTTATGGTTTAGATAAAGTATGGGGATATGAGCCAAGTGTAGAAAATATGAAGCGACTATTAGGTATTTTCGCCTACGATCAAGAGTTTGCTACAGATGAATTAGCACAGTTGCGTTATGAAGCGAGTATTCAACCGGGATTACAAGAGGCTTTCTCAAAAATGTTTGCGGAACCACGTCAAGAAAAGTTGAATCAGCTAGCATTACCAGAGGAACAAATTAGAAAAATTAATCATCCAGTATTAATGGTTCATGGTCGGGATGATATTGTGATTCCTTATAAGGAAACAAGCTTAAGACTGCTAGAACTGTTGTCAAATTCAGAGCTTCATCTTTTTTCAAAATGTGGTCACTGGACTCAAATAGAGAAAAAAGATGAATTTGCCCAGCTTTGTGAGAATTTCTTTCACCGGAACTAACTTACGATAACTTATATCGATTCTAGGAAGAAGAATCTAATTTAAAGATTAGATGAATACAAAGAAGATGAATCTATAAGTCTGCATAAAAATAATAAATAACGAGGGGGAAAAATAATGGCTAGAATTATGCGTATGGGAAGAGTAGAATTAAAAGTTTTAGATTTAGAGAAATCAGTCGATTATTATACAAATGTGATTGGTTTGGAAGAAACAGGAAGAATGGGAGATAGTGTCTACTTAAAAGCATGGGATGAATATGATCATCATAGTTTGATTTTAACAAAATCGAATAGTGCCGGAATCGTGCATATGGCCTTTAAAGTAGAAAGCCTAGATGATCTTGCTTATTACGAAAAAAAAGTTGAAGAATTTGGCTGTACAACGACTCGTATTACGAGTGGTACAAGGTTAGGAGAAGGGGAAGCCGTTCATTTTGTTCTCCCAACAGGTCATCACTGTGAACTGTACTATGAAATTGAATTCTTAGGAAACGCTGTAGGAACGATCAATCCACATCCATGGCCGCTTGGAGCAAAAGGGATTGCACCACATCGCCTTGATCACTGCTTATTAACAGGTGATGACTTAAAAACCGTTACAAGATTCTTTGTTGAAGCACTTAACTTTAGACAAAGTGAAAAAATTACGACGATTGATGGAGAAGATTTGCTAGGAAGCTTCTTGTTTACGGGCAATAAAGCGCATGACCTGGCTTTTGTTAAAGGTCCTGATGCAAAGCTTCACCATGCAGCCTTCCATGTTGAATCTCTTAACGATGTCTTTAAAGCAGCGGATCTGTTATCGATGCATGAAGTTCCATTTGATGTTACACCGACACGACATGGAATCACAAGAGGACAAACGGTTTATTTCTTTGACCCATCTGGAAATCGTAATGAAGCCTTTGCAGGCGGTTATATGGCCTTCCCGGATATGCCGACGATTACTTGGACAGAAGACAAGATCGGACAGGGTATTTTCTATCATCGTAGAGAATTATCTGAGTCATTCATGAAAGCGTTAACTTAATATAAAAAATGATAGGGAAATGATCTTTAAAAAATAGGAGGGATATCTATGTATAAAGTGACACTTAAAGCAAGAGGGCAGCAGTTTGACTATTCTTGTCCGCCGAATGTGACACCATTACGGGCAGCTCGTGACCAGTTTATTCCGATTCCAACAGGATGTCAAAGAGGTGGATGCGGCGTGTGTAAAGTAAAGGTGCTGCATGGTGAATATGATCAAGAGTTAGTTCGTTCACATGATGCTTTGTCCGATGAAGAATTAGCGAATGATTATGTATTGGCCTGTTGTATGACAGCAAAAAGTGATCTTGAAATCATCACAGTTGAAGATTATGAGAAACTAAAAAGTGATGAATCGAATTTAAAAAGTATTGCTGAAGCGAAATAGTCATTTATGAGAATTTTGACTATGACTCTAACATTCTCTTGAAAATTTTTATAAATATCTAAATATTAAAAATAATATACTGTATGATCAAGATATTTTCAATGCAATTCGCCTAAAGAATGAACTAAACATATTATGAGTAGGATGGAATATAAGAACTTATTATTTTGTATATAATATATTCTAAAATAATTTATATGAAATATTCAGAATTTATTGTATAATAAAGTAGATAGATATCAAATAGAGACGATTAACTCGAAATAGTAAAAATGTACAAATCTGATACCTAATTTAAAGTATAGTAAATTTCTAATAGGGTAAACGTATCTTAATCGTTGATCGTTCTATTTCTAATAAGTTCATTCCTTGGGCGGTGAAAGCATTGAAATATGGAGAGATAAACACAGATAATGACAAGGTTAGTTCCGAACCAATGATTAAGATTCCAAGTTCTGCATTTGGAACACTTCGAAGGGAACTGATTAATACATTAGGAATCGAACGGGCAAAAGGCTTTCTTCTACGCTATGGTTGGGATTGTGGAGTAACCGATAGTTTGCAAATAAAGGAAATGAAGTGGGAGAGTGAAAAAGACCTTTTGTTGGCTGGAACTAAAATGCATACATCAAATGGTCATGTACAAGTAGAGCCGACTGTATGTGAATGCGATTTTGAACAAGGAACATTACATTTTGAAGGAGATTGGAAAAATTCCCATGAAGCAAAGCAACATATAAGGCTTTTTGGGAATAGTGATGATCCTGTTTGTCATTCATTAGTAGGTTATGCAAGTGGCTATCTATCTACTATAATGGGAAAAAAAGTGATTGCTAGAGAAACACAGTGTATAGCAATGGGGGATGAACATTGTCATTGGATTTGTAAGACTGCTGAGGAATGGAATGGAGATCCTTATATTGAGAAAGAGCGTCATTTTTATGAAGCAGATCGAATTAGTGATGAGCTGGAAGAAACATACGAGAAGCTAAGAATCGAAAGAGATAGTCTAAGTAAAACATATGATGTTCATCTAAAATTATTTAAAGAAATCATTTATGAAACCGGTTTACAATCGATGGTTAATGTATTGTATGAAGCAATGAAAACACCTGTTATTATCGAAACCCTTAACTGTGAGGCACGTGCAGTTGGAGGAATATCCATGCAAGAGGCAAAGAGATATTCAAATGAATTCAAAGAATGGTTAGCACATCAACAATATAAGAAAGGAAATGAAAAGAAAGAGATTAATCAAACATTATTTCTTAATATCTCACCTGGGCATACGCGAGTCATTGCTCCTATTTATTTTCGCCAAAATATCCATGGATATTGTTCATTTCTCACTGAGGAACATACGGTTAATGAAGCTGACAAGATGGTCTTAGGACAGGTTGCGCTAGCTTGTTCTCTACATCTATTGAATGAGAGAACTCGTTTTAATACAGAACAGCGTATAAGAGGAAGCTTCCTAGAAGATATTTTAAGTAAACGTATCACGATGGCTGAAATTGTTAATCGTGCACATTATACCGATTTTGAATTAAATGGCCCTTATTTTATGGTTGCGATTAATCGGCAGTTTGAGGAGCCATCCATTAAAGAAGAAATTGAATTTAACGATCAATTTATGAATGATCTTTCGAAATTCATCAAAACAAAACAAGTAAATGGGTTATTAGGTCAAAAATCGGGGAATGTTATTATTTTATTTTCTGAATCTACGATATCGAAAAATCATTTGAAAAAGGAAAGCTTTTGTAGGCAAGTACTTGACTATTGTACTACACAGTATCCTAAGTTTTTGTTTGAAATGGGAATTAGTTCAAGTTCTACTTCTATTGAGCAAGCTTCCAATTTATATGATGAAAGTGTAGCCTCCCTGAAAGTAACTAATTGCCACCAAAATCTTGTCTTTTTCGATTCATTAGGTATCGTGGGGATGCTACTTCAAACAAAAAATATAGAGTCGATTGAAAACTTTGCGAATAAAATATTAGGTAGTTTAGTAGAAGAAGATCAAGCTAAAAACATGGAATTAACGAAAACACTTTATCATTATTTAGAAAACGGTTCCAATGTCCATCAAACAGCTCGAGCTATGAGCTTTTCCATTAGTGGATTAAGATATCGACTGAGCCGCTTAAATGAAATACTGCAATTAGATATGAGTAAAGCGTACACTAGACATGAAATCTATTTAGCTCTTCAGTCGTTAATGGTTTTGGGAAAATTAGAGATTGATTAAATTAAAAACCTAGACTGAAATGTATAGGATGAAAAGCGACACACGATAGTGTGTTGAAAGTAATGACGAAAATGGGGGGATTTTCGATGGTTATGGTTTGTCAAGAACATGTCACAAGAGGGTTACACATATTACCTGCTCCACATGTGAAAGAAATATCGAAGAGTTCAAAAAAATGCTGTTCTTTTTGTAACCATGAAGCAAAATATGAATTGTTTATTTTGAATAGTTCGACCCAATTTACTTTTTTAAAAGAGAATCAACAAAAAGCGGAAATGGATAATGAATTATTGACTACCCCTGTTAGTCTCAAGGTTACGGATGAGATAAGCAAAAACTTAGATCGTGTCCTTGTTTAAATATTAATAAGAAAAGGAAAACAGCACATGTTAGCTGTGCTGTTTCGTTATGAACCAAAAATCATTTGAAAAAAGTTTTTCTTTTTTCGAGATGATTTTTTTTCTTTGTTTATATTCAGTTCATCTGTTATGGCTATTTCTGATTCTTTTTTCAATAATACTTCCATTTGTGATATCCTTTCATTCAATAAGGCAATCTGCTTTTGGAGTTCTTCCATTTCATGACGATGCTGTAATAATTGATAAGATACGACTGAATCAGCTTTTTGATTGAGACTTGTTTCAATACGGTGGATCTTATCTGCTAGTTCATCAACATTCGTTTCTGTGTGAAAATTCTTTACGGTTCCAGTTCGTTTGTTCTTAGCTAAAGTGATGTCTTGTAAAAGGATACCCTCATGTAATTGAGTTTTGACTTGTTTTAATAACTCTATATCTTCTTCTGAAAAAACAAAATGACCTAGCTCATTTCTCTCCATCTCTAGATTCAATTGTTTTACCCATCTTTGTACGGTACTTGTAGAGATCCCTAGTAATTCAGCAACAGATCTTGTATTCAATCAAAATCCCCTCCCTAAATATATATGTTCTCCTTTATTTTAGAGATTCCTTCCTAAGTGACAAAACAAGAGGGAATTCTTCAATAAAAGTAAAGGTATATCCATTTTGGCGAAGGTCCATTAGGGCTTTATAAGTAGTCTAACATAAGATTGAAGAGTGGGGTGGAAAGCGTTCTTTTGAAAAAAATTTAACATAGGATATAAGAGTGTACTTAAAAGTTTACTTTTAAGGAGAGGTTTTATGATACAGGATTTGGCTTTTGCCATTAGAAATAAAAATGTAATCCTTTTTGTTGGATCTGGTGTCCCGAAAAATTTGGGACTTCCTGTTTATTCTGAATTAATCAATCAAATGGCTGATCATCTTGGCTATGACATAGAGCAATTCAAATCATGGGGAAACGGTGACTTTCTCATTATGGCTGAATATTATTTTAATCAGAAAGGTACTTTAGGAGCTTTGAGAAGCTGGATGGATAGGATGTGGCATCATACAGATATTGATATAGGAAAATCAGAAATTTATAAACTCATTATAGATTTGGATTTCCCAGTTATTTATACGACTAATTTTGATCGTTGGCTTGAGTATGCGCATGATTATTATAAAAAGGACTATATCAAGATTACAAATGTCGCCGATATTGCGAGAATTAAAATGAATAAAACGCAGATTATTAAATTTCATGGTGACTTTGATGATGATTCATCCCTTGTTTTAACAGAATCAGGTTTTTTTAAAAGGCTTGATTTTGAATCACCACTAGATATTAAATTGCGCTCCGACTCTTTAGAAAAGTCAATTTTATTTATCGGGTATAGTTTGTCAGATATCAATATCCGCTATATGTTATATAAATTGCACAAACAATGGAATGAATCAAATTATGAGCATATACGTCCAAAGTCTTATATCTTTTTAGTTGAACCTAATCCGATTAAAGAAAGTTTATTAAAAGAAAGAGGAATAATTCCAATTGTAGGTACAAATGAGGACCCAGGAACTGCCTTAACCAACTTTCTCAAAAGTATAAAAGATAGAATGTAATATAAGGCTTGTTAGCTTTAAAAACATAAGCCATCATGTGAGAATCTTACTGATTTTTTCATCTTTATTAATAAATTATTCTATAATAACTATAGAAATATTTATAGATAAAGTAAAATCCCCTTAATATTGATGTCAAAGGGGATTGTTTCATTTATCGAGTGTTGAGCTTAGTCTTGTTTGTTTTCTAATGCTTGAATTCTACGTTCTAATTCTTGAAATTCTTCTTTTGTGACAATATTTAAGCTATTCAACGCTTGATTTACTCGTGTTTTCACAATATCATCTATTTCCTGTCTAGCTTCTTCTCCTTTTTCTACCCATTGTTGAATCAGTTCTTTAGATTCATTTTTATTAATTTCTCCCTTTTGAACAAGCATTTCAACTCTTTTTTCAATCTGTTCTTTTGTTATAACTGCTGCACCTAATCCTAATGTGAAAATTTGTTTAAACAGATCCATTTTTCATTCCTCCATTTACTAAATATAAACTTCAGGGATATTAACTAACACAAGGGGAGGTACATTATTATTAAATCATACAGCTAGGCCCCACAGACTAGTTACCTTTATCATACACTATTTATCACAAATTTGCGTAGTTGACCTATGACAGAATATACACTTTATTCATACATATAATGATTATACGTATTTTTTCTCCCACCCTTAACGGGCAGTAAAACCCCCACTGATGGAAGTCTTCTTTATAAATTGTTATATCTGAAATATAAATAAAAATAGTGAACGGTTCCTACATCCCGATGAGGGAGTTGATTCTTCTAGATAGAGATTAATACATTTGTTAAAAATTTAACTTCATTCAGCAGAAGTCCTCCACTTCTGTAAGTGGGGGATGAATGCAAAAAGCTCTCTGATTCAGTGGGGGTTCAAACCCCGGCTGAATGAAGTTAAGCCTCCGGCGGATGCCTCGGATTTTTTAAAGGTCATTTATCGAGCGAGCTCGATAAAAATCCGGGCGCAAATTCGGCGGGGCGAATTTGATATAAATAATTCTGGAATTTGTGATGATCATCACATTCAAATCTTTATAAATAGTGTACCTTTTTAAAAAGGAAAGGTGAATGTGACGATGAAGATTAAAGAAACTTATAAAACAATGTACACGGCAACAGATTTGTTAATGGAATCTCTTTTAGAGGAAAAAGTAGAAGTTATTTTTTCATCACCTAGTCAAACCCTATCTCCAATACATTCTTCTATTCAAAGATACGAAAGTTTAAAGCCGGTATTCATGAATCATGAGCAAGCCATTGTACATGCTGCGGATGGATATGCACGAGCAACGGGAAAAGTAGGTGTTGCATTTATTCCTGCAGGCTCTGGAATGACGAATGCAATTACAGGTATAGCTACGGCTCAAATGGATTCAGTTCCTCAAGTAATTATTACATGCAAAGAAACAGCAAATACGGAATGGGATCACTCTCGTGAAGTGGATACATTTGGAATGACTATTCCCATTATAAAGTATTACTATCCAGTTTGTGATGTGAAAGAGATTCCAAAGATTGTGAAGGAAGCTTTTAGTGTAGCAATTGAGGGACGTCCAAGCCCCGTCATTATTGAACTGCAAGCAGAGATGTTAACCTTTGAAGCTCCTGTTTTTGAAACGAAACGAGAAGAAAAAACAGTGCAAAACCAAGAAATGAAATTTTCTGCAAAACTTCTCGAACAAGTAAAAAGTGAAATGGTTTCAGCAAAAAAACCAGTTCTTTTTATTGGTGGGGGAGTCAATATTGCTGGAGCTGCTCCATTCGTAAAGAAACTCGCTGAAAGAGCTCAAATTCCAGTTGTCAGTAGTTTAATGGGGATTGGCGCCTTCCCAAGAAATCATCCGCTTTCCTTAGGCATGTTAGGGATGCACGGTACATATGCTGCGAACAGAGCAGTTCACCGTTCTGACTTACTTATTTGTCTAGGTGTACGATTTAGCGATCGTGTGACGGGTAAAATAAGTGGATTTTCTCCTAAATCACGAAAAATCCATGTTGATATTGATCCTGCTGAAATTAATAAAATTATCCAAGTAGATTTTCCAATTGTAGGAAACGTGAAAGATTTTTTACAACAAATAAATCCGATTATTATACCTGGGGATACGAAAGAATGGGTAAAAGAAGTATCTACTTGGCAAAGAAAAGTTCCACGCTATTCGGAGTCAGACTCTAGAAGTGAATTAAAACCACAACAAGTAATCGAGCTGCTTGATCAATATTCAAATAGTAACTGGACAACACCAAATATGGACTTCTCATTATTATCAATTCAAGCATTCTCGTTCGTTCATTACATCTGGAGGTCTCGGAACAATGGGATATGGGTTGCCTGCTGCAATTGGAGCTTCACTTGCAAATAGAGGGGAAGACGTAATTTGTGTAAGTGGTGATGGAAGTTTTCAAATGAATTTTCAGGAACTTATCACAGTGGCAAAATACCAACTTCCAATAAAGATAGCGATTTTAAAAAACAGCTATCTCGGTATGGTTCGGCAATGGCAGGAGATGTTTTATCAAGGTCGTTATTCTTCTGTTAACATTTCTTCTCCTGATTTTGTCTCATTAGCAGAGGCCTATGGTGTTCAAGCGGTGAGAGCGAATAATCTGACAAATGCAGAGAACGTGATTAAAGAGGCATTTCAAGATCATAGACCAGTAATTATGGAATTTGATATTACAGAAGAAGAAAATGTATTCCCAATTGTACCTCCAGGAGCCAATAACATGGAGGCTGTTGTGAAAAAGTGATAGTATAGAATTATTGAATAAAACAAAAAGGTATTTATCTCAAATACCTTTTTGTTTTAAACTGAAGTAACAATCTTTGAAAATAACTTAATGGGATGCTAATCACATATTCCTTCGTATTCTGAAGATAATATTAATAAAAAGAGGAGGATGGAAAATGACAAAATCTCCAGAAGAACATCAGCAAATCAGTTGCTACACTGAATATGATGTGTTAAAACGAGTGATCTTATGTCAACCTGAATATATGACAATTCGTGATGTGATCAATGAAACACAAAAGCATTTTAAAGATGAAGGAATACATATTGCACGCGCTCTTAAACAGCACAATGAACTAGTTAATACGTTACGTAATTATGATATAGAGGTCATTTTATTTCCTTATCATAAAAAATATCCAGAACAAGTATTTACAAGAGATATTGGTTTTACATTAGGGGAAACTATTTTTGTTTCGGATATGGCTAGTGATGTAAGAAAAGGGGAGGAAGACGTTTTAAAACAATGGTTAGAGGATGAGGGAATATCTTACTACAATATTGTTGGTGATCAAATTGAAGGTGGAGATGTGATTATTGATCAAGATACGATCTATATTGGCTTAAGTAACCGGACGAATCAAGATGCAATTAATCATTTACAAGAAATTTTACATACACAATTTGATGTCATAACGATTGATTTTCAAGAAAAATTTCTACATTTAGATTGTGTATTTAATGTGGTCTCACCAGATATTGCCTTAATTTATCCAAAAGCCTTGAAAAAAGAAGATATTGAACAATTTAAATCTCGTTATGAATTAATAGAGGTATCAGAGGAAGAACAATTTACACTTGGAACGAATGTGCTAGGGATTGGAAATAATCGGGTTCTTAGCTTGCCGGTCAATAAAAAAGTAAACGAACAACTTCGAAAACGTAATTTCGAAGTGATAGAGGTAGATATTACAGAAATTATTAAATCAGGTGGCTCGTTTCGCTGTTGCACATTGCCGATCGTAAGAAGTAAGTAAAAGACAAAGCCTGCGTGTTTAAAAACATGATATAAGAATAGGATGGAGGAACCAAAATAGGTTCCTTATTTTGATTTTATTCCGATATAATTTTATAAACTTTTTCACTTTTTATTATTCTTATCATCCGTTTTATTTGATATCCTTAATATGAAACAAATAAAAAGTGAGGGATAACAATTGAAAAAAATTAAAACTGTTTCTTTAGTCGGTCTTGGTGCCATCGGAGCCGCTTATGGAAGTAAGCTTCATGATTCATTAAAAGATTCATTTCAAGTAGTGGCAGACGAAAAGCGAATCAATAAATATCAGAAAAGCGGGATACAAATAAACAATCAAACATATCATTTTAATTACATAACCCCAGAAACAAAAACTGAACCGGTGGATCTTTTGATTTTTGCCGTGAAAAATGCGGAATTACAACAAGCCATCGAGGATGCAAAATATCACGTGGGACCAGATACAATCATTCTTTCTTTGCTAAATGGTATATCAAGTGAAGAAGAAATATATGCTGCTTACAATAATGAGCATATTCTTTATAGTATGAGTGTCGAAATTGATGCACTCAGAAAAAATAACGAAATTAGCTTTACAACTCTTGGGAGAATTGAATATGGTGAAAAGAGTAATTCCTTATCAGAGGATGTCTTAGCTGTCCAAGGTTTATTTGAACGAGTGGGCATTGACTATAAAATCTCCGACAATATTTCACACACCATGTGGTGGAAGTTTATGATTAATGTCGGAGTTAATCAAACGTCCGCGGTATTAAAGGCACCATACGGTGTGTTTCAATTATTACCAATTGCTTATCAATGGGTAGAGTCTGCCATGCGTGAGGTTGTGGCGATATCCGAAAAAGCAGGAATACATTTAACAGAAGAAGATGTGAAGAAATTCTGGCCAATTATTAATAATCTTTCTCCTAAAGGAAAAACGTCTATGCTGCAAGATGTTGAAGCTGGTAGAAAAACAGAAGTTGAATATTTTGCAGGAAAGGTATGTGAATTAGGGGAAACGTATCAAGTAGCTACGCCCGTTAATGACCAACTTTACAAGATGATTCGTATTATTGAAGAAATGGATAAAGTTGAATTATAATGTATAAATAAAAAACATGACCCACCGCATCTAATGAACAAAGAAGGTGGGTATTTTTTATAAAGAAAATACTGTGCAGTGAGGAGCTGTTTATGATGTTCTTACTATATTATAGGTAGAATCTTTATCATTCCATTGAAAAATACCTTCTTGTAATTTTATAGTTGAATCAAAAGGACAGGGCATTGAACTATTCTCTTGTGAGGGGATACTTTGGTTTTCTATATACTGTTTTTCTAACTGAAGTAAATCGACTTTAGAAGCAATACGAAGAATCATCTCTAATGTAATCTCGTTTTCCATTACTCCGTGATTTTTACAAATACAAGATTGAAAACCTTTGTTATATTGAATCATCATAGGTAGATCATGTATACTTGCCACGCCAAAAACATCTTTTATGATGTCGTCATATTTTAACTGACTACCTGTTGCAAAAGTAATCTGTTCTGTTTCAGGATTTTCCAAATAATAAATCGTTTCTATTTCATATTCCAAAGAGAACATCCTTTCTTCACCCGTTGTTGTTGACGATAAAAACATGCACTGTTAAAACAAAGTACCCAATTAGTGTTTCGAAAGTTTTTATCCAATGAACGGCTTCCATCAATCAATAGAGTAAATAGCATTCTTAATTAGATTATAGCATATTTTAGCGATTAGTGTTGTCTTATGATGTCGAAATTTGTAACGATCTATGGTTATTTAAGGAAAATGTTTATTTAGAGCTAATGTATTTCACTAATTGAAGTTTAGGCTCATAATAGATGATAAGTGAAATTAGATGATGAAATAGGTGGTAGATATTTATATTTGGTTAAAGTTCATTTCATTTATATGTACAATAGCAGTTATTATCTTTATTATATTTCAAACAGATTGGTTTCAAGTAATGAAAAGTGGGGAGTTTGATCTAATTGTAAAAGAAAACCTATTTTTCACTATGATTATTACCTTACTCATAATGATTATTCAAAATACATTTACCATTATTCCCCTTATTCTTGTTATTACGGTTAATTACACGCTTTTTGGATTTGTAAATGGATTTCTTTGGAGTTGGTTCACAAGTATTATTGGAGCTGTCCTTATCTTTATGGGAAGCCGATATCTTTTCCAAGGTTGGATAATAAAGAAAACAAATAAAGAATTACTATCTAAAATAGAAAAGAGCGGATTATTGTTTGTGTTTCAAGCGAGAATTATGCCATTTATTCCAACAAGCTTGATCAATATTCTTGGTGGAATCAGCTCCATTCACTTTAAATCATTTATAATAGGTACCGTATTTGGGAATTTTATTTACTTTTTTCTGTTAACCCTCATCCCAGCTGGGCTCATGATCACTAATTTGAATGATTATATTCTTGAAGGTGTAATCCTTATGTCTATTGCATTATATTTGATATACAAGAAAAAATGGAAAAGAAAAAAAGAAACAGTTGCTGATAAATAAAAGCACTGAATAGGTTTGTTATTAGTCTCTTTGCAAATAGCCATTAATCAAAAATGAACAGAGGAAAGAAAAACCATCTCTTTATTTATGAAAAAAGATGGTTTTTCTTGTAGTTTGGACGTGCACATGGAGGAACTCAGTGGAATTTCAACTATTTTTCCTTATTTCGTCAAAAAGTTTTCTGTAAAATAGGGTCTTGATTCAGAGTCGAAGGCGACACCCACTCCTAATAATTCAAATTTAGTTTGAAGGATATTTTCTCTATGCCCGAGAGAATTCATTAATCCTTCATGAGCAAAAATACTACTCAATTGTCCAGCCGCAAGATTTTCACCTGCTGTTCGGAATGTAATATTGTCTTCTTCCATCCGATCGAAAGGGGATTGACCTTCGAGATTTGTATGGCCAAAATACTGATTTAAAGCCATATCTAAACTGTGATCACGGGCTGTTTCTTTCACATGGTTATCCCAAGATAAAGGATGAAGACCATGTTCAACTCTTGCAGCATTGGTCAAGTCAAATAATTGAAATTCAAATCCTTCTTTTAAAATTTCGCTTCCTTCGGGATAAAACCCATTTTTCTGCTGTTCTAAATCTTCACTTATGATTTGGATCGCTGTCACCGAATCTTCTTCGTGCTTATCATAAAAAATGGTGACATAACTATCATTGAATTGAAACAAATGATATTCTCCATTATTTTGTATTTGATAGGAAATAAATCCTTTTTGGATTTCTGTGAGTGGTTCGCTTAGCTGTTCGAGAACTATATCTTTGGGACTGCCAATTGCTATGCCTTGTTTTGAGGAGATCAAGTCTTGATTTGTATACAATCCATTCACTCGATTATTCTCATCATATGCTACCATGAAAAAATTTTGATAGTCCTCATGATAGGTGTACCAATTTACTCCATATTCATTATGAGTAGAACGTTTAGGCTCACCTGTAAGCTCTTCAACATCCCCTTTTGAATCACCTAACTCAATATTATGAATAGAGAAAGTATGTGAAACAGGTTTCTCTAATGCTGGTTTTTCCACTTGAAGAGGTTCCTGTTGGAATTGATCTTTTTCACTGGGATTTAATGTTTGATTCAATTCTTCTAATAGATGATCAATCCTTGTTTGTAATGTATCAAGAGCAGATACAACTTCAGGATTTTCTTTCCACGAATTGAAATCCAATTTTATATTCTCATATATAGTGTGGTCTTTCAAACCTTCTAGTTCTTCTCCAAATATAAACCACCCCATACCAATAAGTAATATAAAAAGCACAAACCTTTTGAATCTCCTCAAAAAATTTCCTCCTATCTAAAAATGATCTCTACTTGACCAGACTTTATGAAAAAAGGCTGGAGATAAGTCGTTCTTTAAATATAAGTTTAACGGTAAGTAAGGTTCTTAATTTCTTAATATTTAATTTATCATAACTTTTAAGAAAGTGAAGTGCCGCGAGTATTTAAATTGTTTCAGTATATTCATCATAAAATAATAGCTAATAAAAACAAGAAAAACACTATATTATTTTGTGTTCAACTAAAAAAAGACTATATTTATTTTTTATAATATTATTATGTAAACAAGAGATTACAAATAATACGTACTGACTAAAACCGGTACGTATTATTTCTCTATTATTAGCAGAGCGGGAACGGATAAGTCTGTGCCAATAGTAAAAATAAAAAGGGTTTACTTTTTTCTTTTCCACAGTAAATAGAAAAAAAGTAGAATGATACTCGCAAAGATCAATCCTATTTTCCATTCGGTTTGTAAGGAAAGAACTTGGGAGACTGAGTACGTTTCCACAACTAAAGCAGGAATTTTCCCTATAGTACTTGCTGTACTGAAGGCAACCAACCTCATTTTGCTTAAAGCAGCAGTAAGGGTTACAAGGCCAGAAGGTACGAAGGGGATGATTCTGAGTAGAATCACAATAAAAAATGCGGTCATTGTATCCGCGTTTTTTAACTTTAGCAAAAACTTATTTTCTTTTTGGTTTATTCTTGGTTTAGATAATAGTTTATGTACACCTTTACGATAAAGAATAAAGCTAATAATTGCTCCTGCTGCTTCACCTATAATTAAGATCGATAGTGCTAGTTTAAAACCAAAAATATCAACTGTGCCAACTGTGATAAAGGTGCTTGGTAATACTCCTGTAATAGCAACTATGATATTAAGTCCGATACTAATGAGAGCCGTCAAAAAGGGATTCGTAGGAATCCAATCAAGTAAGGAATCTTCCATTTAGATTTTCTTTAGTTTAGAGGGGTTATTGATTTTATATGGAACAGGAACTTCCACAATAAATGGTGCTTCTACTTCTTTTCCTTTTGGCAATTTCTTTTTCACAATTTTCCCATCAAACTCTATTACCTCACCAGGTTGGAGTTCAAATTTTTTCAATGTTTTTGAGTGCGAGCACCAAGCAAGTTCCACATCTATTGGATTATCAAGCTGAATAACGACATTTTCTAAAACGACTACTTCATCATTTTCTTCATTGAAGTTATTCCAGCTTAAGGCAAACTGCTTAACTGTTGCTGTAAAATGAACTTTTTCTTCCGGTAATTCCAGTTTGGGGAGTCTTTCTTTCTTTTCTTTTGCCTGTTTTTGATTAGAATTTGCTTTCGGCTTATTTGAGGAAAGACTCTTTTTTGTTTTTTGAGCAGGTGAAGATGGAGTGTGCCTGTTTGTATCAGATATGTTTGCTTTCATGAAATTTGGAGATTGCATTTCCTTCAGGTAAGCTGGGTGAATACAACTAAGGTTGCCATCTTGAAATTCAATGATAACGGTGTTAAATTCGCTTGTTACCCCATACACTTCATATCCTTTAATAGTCACAAGACGTTGGTAGGTTCTTTCCTTATACCAAAACTGCTTTTTCACTTCTTTTGTCGTCGATAACCCCCATTCCTTAACCTTTTCTGTGTAATGTGAGTCATCTTCGAATAATAAGTACTCTCCATTAGGAGGAAAATAAGTTGTGTTCGTTGAGTCTTCAATATGAGGCAATGTTATGGCCATGCTTCCACATCCTTTCTTGATTATTGTACACTAATCACTGTTCAACTTCGAAATGAAAAAGGCAAATCTATATTTTAAAATAAATTTTTTCTAATTGTTATAAGGGTTTATTGTCAGATAAGGAGAATATATTTAGTATGATAGTGATATGGTTATTGTATTAAAGAGAAAAAAGGAAGACAAATGATTTGGATTGAAAGTAAATAAAGGAGGACTTTTTTATGATTACATACCATTCGAGAACCGATGTACCGATTGAGGAAACATGGAATTTAACTGATGTCTATAGTGATCAGAGTAAATGGGAAGAAGATTATCAACGTATTGAAGAAATGGCAGTGAAACTTAAAACGTATGATGGTGAAATTTTTGATGGTTACTCTCTCTACCAATATCTGAAACAAAGTGAAGAGTTATCTTTTTTGTTCAATAAAGTGTATGCTTTTGCAATGTTAAAGGTGGATGAAGATACAAGAGAAACAACCTCACAATCACTTTTAGACCAAGCGAAGCAACTTAGTGTGAAAGTGAGTTCTGCAACCTCTTTTTTCATGCCTTTTTTATTAAGTTTAGAGGAAGAAACATTAAAAGGTTACATATCTGAAGAAAAAGGGTTAGATTATTTTGCAGAGGACTTAATGGAGTCTTTCCGTTACAAACCACATGTATTAAGCAGGGAACAAGAAGAAGTTCTTTCTCAATTAGGTCAGGCATTATCTGTTCCAAGTCAAACATTCGGCATGATGAATAATACTGATATTAAATTTGGAGATGTAACGGGTGAAAATGGTGAAAAAGTAGAGTTAACAAGAGGAATGTATGCGAAATTAATCGAAGATGAAGATCGTGAAAAAAGAAAGGAAGCTTATAAAGCGTATTATCAACCATATTTGCAATTAAAGAATTCGATTGCGTCCACACTTTCCGCTGCTATTAAAAATAATGTGACACTATCCGAAATACGTCATTATCCTTCTGCACTTGAAAAAGCATTATTTGGTGATAGAGTACCGAAAGAAGTATATGAAAATCTCATCACGACTACGAAAAATAATCTTGTATCCCTTCATAGATACACGAAGATTCGGAAAGAGAAGTTGAAGTTGGATGAACTTCGCCAATATGATATGAGCGTTCCGCTCGTTAGTGGAGTTAAACCAGTGATTTCTTATGAAGAAGCATATGAAACGATGTTAAAAGCATTATCACCACTTGGAGAAGAATATGTAAGCATTTTAAAAGAGTTTAAGAATGCTCGTTATATTGATGTTAGGGAAACACCTGGCAAGAGGTCGGGTGCATACAATCTTGGTGTGTATGGTGTTCATCCGTATATTCTTTTAAATCATCAGGATGATTTGGACAGTTTATTTACATTGGTTCATGAATGTGGACATGGGGTTCATAGTAAGCTAAGTTCGCAGCACCAACCGCAAATTACCGCACGTTATAGTATATTTGTTGCTGAAGTAGCTTCTACTGTTAATGAAGTATTATTAATTAATTATTTACTGAATCACGAGAAAGACATTGAGATGCGGAAACATTTACTGAACCATTTCATTGATCAATATAAAGGAACCTTCTTTACTCAAGTGATGTTTGCTGAGTTTGAGAAAAAGACCCATGAAATGGCGGAAAACGGTCAGTCATTAAATGTTGAAGTATTTAATCAAACGTATGAGAACTTGTTCAGAGAATACAACGGAGATGAAGTCGTGTTTGATGAAGAAGTGAAATATGGCTGGTCAAGAATTCCTCACTTTTATCGACCTTTCTACGTTTATAAATATGCGACTGGATACGCATCAGCTATTCATTTAGCAACAAAAATTCTAGAAGGAGATCAAGAAACTTTGAAATCCTATTTAGAGTTTTTAAAGAGTGGTAGCGCAGATTATCCACTTGAATTGTTAAAAAAGACAGGTGTAGATTTGACAACACCAGTTCCGATTGAAAATGCCTTAAATCGCTTTGCAAATCTAGTCGAGGAGTTTGCGAAACTTTAATTTTTTATGGGAAGTCAATATTCAATCAACAAGACGGCATTAAAGTGCCGTCTTGTTTCATTTTATTGAAGAAAAAACGATGATGACTTCTAAAAAATACAAATAACATCATGTGCTAAATACACATTATAAATACATAAGCATCTCGCCCCATAAATAGAAAGTAACCTCTTAATTTCACTCGAAATCAGCTGTAAAAAGAATGACCTCGTTCCAGTAAAAGAACAGGAATTAACCTTGAAATAATTAAACCTATCCTATTAAAAGACTTTATATTCTTTGTCTTATATCAGTCCATGTTATTCTATTTATATAAGAAGGGATGATGGAATTGGTAAAAGAAATTGTTTTAAACGATACAGTGATTAAAGTGAAGCGATATAAGGAAGAAAAAATAAGGGGTTTACATAACATCTCTATTCATTTCGATGTTACAAGTGACGAATATCATGACGTCACTACGATGCTTTATAAAGGAACATTTGATGTGAAGGTTCCTGAGAGAGACTTAATGTTTAAAGGAAAGATTCAAGAATATTCTACCTCTATTACAAATCTATATGAAAAAGGTCGAGTCGGGGATTTTACATTAAGCTTACTTGAAGTAAAAAATTAAGAAAGGAGGTCTGGCGGGATGAAGTTAAGTATATTAGATCAATCACCTATTTCTTCAAATCAAACGGCTCAAGAGGCACTAAATGAATCAATAAAGTTAGCTCAAGTAGGAGAAATGTTAGGCTATACTCGATATTGGATTGCAGAACATCATCATTTGCCAGGGCTTGCATGTTCTGCACCCGAAGTCATGTTAAGTTATATTGGTGCGAAAACGAATAAAATCCGTATTGGTTCAGGAGCTGTTTTGTTACCTCATTATAAACCTTACAAAGTAGCAGAAGTATACAATATGTTAGCGACATTATTCTCAAACCGTATCGATATTGGTATTGGTAGAGCTCCAGGTGGATCTGCAGAAGCAACAAATGCTTTATCTGATCACTTTTTACAAAATGTATGGAATATGCCAAATTCAGTAAAAGATCTATTACATTTTTTAGACAATGATTTTCCTGATGAACATGAGTTTGCGAACTTGTCTGCTTTTCCCATACCAAATATAGCACCGATTCCTTGGCTTCTTGGTACAAGTAAAAAAAGTGCACAACTTGCAGCGGAAAATGGCCTTGCCTATACATTTGGGCAATTTATGAGTGATAGCGATGGAGTAGATATCGTACAACAATACCGAAGTGCATTTAAACCTAGAAAAGAAGGTCAGTGTTCTCAAGTAATCGTAACCGTATCTGTAATTTGCGCAGAGACATCTGAAAAAGCAGAAGAGCTCGCCTTAAATTGGCTTATTTGGCAATTGCAAAAAGAAAAAGGGGACAGAAACCAAGGGATTCCTTCCATTGAAGATGCTAAGCTCTATACACTCAATGAGAAAGAAAAAGAAACGTTTGAAAAGGTGAAACAGAATATAATCATTGGAAATCCTGATGAAGTAAAAAATAAATTAATGAGGGTACAAGCAGATTATCAAGCAGATGAGTTGATGATCGTAACCATCACACATTCACCAAAAGATAAGTTTCACTCATATAAATTAATTGCAGAACAATTGTTTACTTAAAATCTGATATAAAAAAGATGGGATACTACTTAAAGTAGGTACCCATCTTTTTTATATCAGATTGAACTTGAAATTTTGCAGGGATAAATGGTCGGTATAACGATTACCTAATTATTTCATCATTAATAATGGAATAAATGATTTTCTTAATAGGGTTGTCTGTTAACAATTGTTTTCTTGATTGAACATAGACCTTATTTGGTATATCGTCTAGTTCTTCTACATTTTTAACAATGATCTTATCTTTGTCCACTTCGTCTACTCCTAATAACAGTGTAATACCAATACCCAAACCACTTCCAACTACTTTTTTTAACATTTCATTATTTCCAACTTCAACATGTTTTATATTTGGAATTCCAATCAATTGTTTTTCAACCGGTGACAAAAGGGGCGTATTTCGTCGAAACCATATGACGGTTTCATCTTGTAAATCATGAAGTGTCAGCTTATTCTTTTGCGCTAATCGATGGGTTTTACCGCAAATTAAGACGATTTTATCATCAAATAGAAATTCTGAAACGATATTTGGATTGTGTGAAACCGCATTTCTTGTAAAAACCACGTCAAGTTCCCCAGATAAGATTTGTTCATTTAATCGAACAGAATTTTCTCCTTCTATAATGGTAATGGATAAGTTATCAATGGATAGGATAGATCTTATTAGATTTGTGATAAAAGAATAAGAAAACCCAGGAGAAACACCAATTTTTATATTAGGAAACTTAGATGAGTTGGTTGCTTCTTTTGAATGATTCATATAGGTAAGAATACTGGTAGCATACTCTACAAAGACTTCGCCCTCCGGTGATAACGTAACATTCTTTCCTGCTCTATCAAATAACTTACAGTTTAGTTCATTCTCTAAGTTTTTAATTCTCGCAGTCACTGTTGGTTGGGTCACATTCAGAAATTCAGCAGCTTTTGAATAATTTTTGTGTTCAATAATGGCTAGAAATGTTTCCAGTTGACTTGTGTCCATATAGATTTCCTCCTACTATCATAGAAGTAATGATAGATTTTTTTATTCAAAGCTATAAGTAAGTATACAATAAATAATTTTATAGTTTGCTTAAATGAAAACTTTTTTTGCAGTAATTCTATCAAAAAATAGTATTTTTAATAAAAATAACTTAAATGAATAATTTTTGAAGATCTACAAATGAAGACTGTTAAATAGTTTGTAAAATGTTGAAAATTGTCTATGGTTTTCGCCGTTATCAATGTCCAATTTGTAGTTTTTTCACTTAAAAAGGGATTTTATGTTAACAATATATGCATATTATAAATAAAATATTGGATAATGTCGAAAAATAGAAGATTTTTTCAATTGGATTTTTCTGAAATTTAGACTTATAATTTGAGTATAGTCAATTGAAAGAAAATTTCACTTTTTCTTTTTAACTGCAAACTACATATTTAAATTTTGGTACAATAACTTTATTGCTGAGTATGGAAAATCTATGATACTCTCTAATAGAGTTAAGTTCCGAATGCATGATTTAAAAAAATGTAGCTTGCGCACAAATCGATTTCATTCATCTAGTTAATAATAACTCAAAGTGGCACCAGTGAAAAGACTCATTAATTGTTGGATTGCAATTGTAAGCGTGTACAAGTGGCGGAATTATTTTTAAATCATAAAGATGCTGTAGTGTCTTTAGCTTCTGACAAAGCAACATTTATTACTGAACAAGTGATTAGTGTGAATGGCGGAAGTGCAATGCAATGAAAAATAATCTTGAACTTCGAGATTATTTATATATCAATTTAAAAATTCTAGGAGGGACATCAATGGGGAAATATATTAAAGAAGACCAAGAGAAATTATCATTTAAGGTCAATCGTAAAGCTTTTATTGATCAAGACATTTTAGAAACAGAAAGAGACGCTATTTTTAGTAAATGTTGGCTGTATATCGGGCATGAATCCGAATTAAACAATAAAGGTGATTTCCACAGAAGAAAAGTTGGTGGACGTAACTTAATCTTTACTCGCAGCCAAGATGGCGAAATCAGAGCTTTCTATAACAGCTGTCCACACCGTGGAGCATTAATTACTCGTGAAAAATGTGGAAACTCAAAAGTATTCCGTTGTTTCTATCATGCATGGAGCTTTAACAACCAAGGTGAATTAGTTGGAATGCCGGATAAAGCTGGTTTCCCGAATGATCATAACTGTGATGGCGATAAAAACCTTGCAGGAGTACAGCGTCTTGAAAGCTACCGTGGTTTCTTCTTTGTTAATTTCGATGATGAGGCTGTTTCTTTAGCTGATTACTTAGGGAATGCAAAAGAATATCTTGATTTAGTTGCAGACCAAGCTTGCGCAGCAGAAGATCCAGAATTAGGCATGGAAGTTTTAACAGATCCACAAGAATACAGTGTGCGCGCAAACTGGAAACTTTTAGGTGAAAATAGTGTTGACTTATATCATGGAGTACCAACACACAAAACTTATTTTGATATTGTTGCTACTCGTGGTGGAACAATGGAAAAAGATAGTCTTGTAGGTGAAGGGAAAGATTTAGGTAATGGTCATGCTGTTATGGAATACTACTCTGCTTGGCCTAGACCAGTAGGAAAATGGATCGAAGGTTACGGAGAAGAAGCTAAAGGAATCATTGAAAAGAATATTGAAAGATTAGAAGAAAGATTTGGTAAGGAAAGAGCACACAGAATCGCTAAAAAGAATCGTAATATCTGGATCTTCCCTAACTTAATCATTAACGATATTATGGCGATTACAATCAGAACATTCTATCCAGTTGAACCAGGTTATATCGAAGTTACTGGTTATGCTTTAGCAGCAAAAGCGGAAACTGATACTTTTAGAGAAGTAAGAAATGATAGCTTCTTAGAATTCTTAGGACCATCTGGTTTCGCAACTCCAGATGACAATGAAGCTCTTGAACTATGTCAAGAAGGTTTCTTAAATAACAAAGAAGCTGGATGGAATGATATTTCTAAAGGGATGAACAGAGAAGTACCTCAAGCGACTGATGAAGCGCAAATGCGTGCATTCTGGCGTCAGTGGAATAAACTCATTACAAATGAAGAAGCTCAAAAAGAAAATGCTGGGAGGGTTACAGTGTGAACATAACACGTCAAGAAGTTGAAGAGTTTTTATACCAAGAGGCAGAATTACTTGATACATGGAAAATGCAAGAATGGGCAGATTTATTTTCAACAGATGGAACTTATGTGATTCCTCCAATCGGAAGTCCTGATGCAGATTTTAAAAAGTCATTGTTTTTAGTTCATGATGATCGTGCACGTTTAGAACAAAGAGCTTTACGTTTATTGAAAAAAGAAGCACATGTTGAATTTCCACATTCAGCTACTGTTCATAATGTGAGTAATGTAAGAATCGTTAATAATGAAGACGATGTTGTAGCTGTAAGATGTAATTTCACAGCTTATCGTGCAAAACGTGATTTCCTTGATACTTACGTAGGTGTCAACGAATATGAATTCGTGAAAGAAAACGGCGAATTAAAAATTAAGTCTAAGAAAGTTATTCTTAAATTGGAAGCTTTACGTCCACAAGGAAAAGTAAGTATCCTTTTATAAAAATAATTTGATTAGGTGAATAACACGCAAAATATCGAAAAAACGCTTGGGATTCTTAATCCTCCAAGCGTTTTTTCGATTCTAGTAGAAAGATCCATGGTAAAGAAAACCGATACGCATGTGATTACTGTTTGTGACTTTTTTCTGATAAGACTTTTAACCAATTAATCAATTCGGTATAATGTATTCTGTGAATAAGTCATGATCTTCAATTATTATCATTTTTCAGCAATAGATAATAGAATCAAACTCCTAATCATTAGGGTGAAAAAGGGTTGAAGAGAGAGCTTGTTTTGTACAACTATTTTTATATAGATTCAAATTTGAAAGTGAGTGAGACTTTATGGGCCGTAAATGGAACAATATTAAAGAAAAAAAAGCGTCAAAGGATGCCAATACGAGTCGGATCTATGCGAAATTCGGAGTAGAGATTTATGTAGCAGCAAAGAAAGGTGATCCAAATCCCGAATCAAATCAGGCTTTAAAATTTGTACTTGAACGTGCAAAAACGTACAATGTACCTAGACATATTATTGACCGTGCGATTGAAAAGGCAAAAGGTAGTTCAGATGAAAACTATGTTGAACTACGTTATGAAGGCTTCGGACCAAATGGATCAATGGTTATTGTGGATGCACTAACAAATAATGTAAATCGTACTGCATCAGATGTACGTGCGGCATTTGGTAAAAATGGTGGTAATATGGGAGTAAGCGGGTCTGTAGCCTATATGTTTGATGCAACGGCTGTTATCGGTCTTGAAGGTAAAAGTGCCGATGAAGTACTTGAAATATTAATGGAAGCAGATGTTGACGTGCGTGACATTCTAGATGAAGATGAAGCAGTTATTGTTTATGCGGAACCAGATCAGTTTCATGCTGTACAAGAAGCATTCAAAAATGTTGGGATCACTGAATTCACAGTGGCAGAACTAACGATGCTTGCACAAAATGATGTAACACTTTCAGAAGATGCGCAAGCGCAATTTGAGAAAATGATTGATGTAATAGAAGAGTTAGAAGATGTTCAGCAAGTATATCATAATGTAGATTTAGGTGAGTAAGAAAAAAGCAGACTTTTTGTTAAATACAAAAAGTCTGCTTTTTTCTTATTATGATTACCATTTTCAAATGTCTGTTAAGAGTATATTAAACTAGGAGAATTCTTTAAAAGAATATTGTTCTCCTAATACTGAATTTGCTATATTGGCAGCATGATCAGCAATTCTTTCAAGGTTGCTAATCATATCAATATAAATTATACCTGCCTGGGGCGTACATTCTCCTACAGTTAAACGTAAAATATGCTCCTTCCGAAGTTGACGTTCCATTTTATCAATCAAAATTTCGTTTTCAATCACTTTTTTTGCCAAATCTTTATCATTTTGGTCCAGTGTTGTTATGGCATATTTCACATTTGAAATTGTTAAATGGAATATTTCATGTAAATGAGTTATAGCAGATTCAGTCATGTTTACCTGCATCAAAATCTGATATTCCGTAAGCTCAATAATATTTTCAAAATGATCTCCAATTCGTTCGATATCCGTTACAGTTTTCATTAACTTATTTTGTTCTTCTGATTCATATTCTGAAAGAGAACTAGATGATAGGGCGATAAGATAGTCTGTTATTTTATGATCTAGACTATCTAGTGTATCTTCCATTTGAGTGGCACGATCAGCATATTTTTGCTGATTTGTTTTGATAAACTCCAGAGATTCTTCAAGTCCTTTTATGCTGAATTTCCCCATATGTACGATTATATCTTTTGCTTGTCCAAGTGCAATAGCAGGAGCCTGTTCAATAAAAATAGGATCAAGTTGCAAAGCTTTATACTTCAAGATAGAGTCTTTTCCTGGAATTAGTCTTGTAACCATGAAAATTAATACATCTATAAAAGGAAGTAGAATAAGAGCACTTGTTACATTAAAGATGATATGTGCAAATGCAATCGTCATTTCAGAATTTAAATGCATTATAGATTGAATCCATAGAATAAGATCAACAAATGGTTTTAAGACGATCATAAAAATGACCATGCCGATTACATTTATTAACATATGTGCTGCTGCCGCTCTCTTTGCAGCAATGGATGTACCTATGGAAACTAAAACGGCTGTAATTGTTGTACCAATATTATCACCCAATAATATTGGTACAGCTGCTTCTAGACTAATAATATTCGTAGCATAAAGACCTTGCAAAATTCCGATAGTTGCACTTGAACTATGGATAAGGGCAGTCGACACTATACCGATCAATACACCTAATAACGGTATTGAACTTAAATTGACAGTTAATGTCTGATAGATTTCAATTGTGCTAATCGGTATGATACCACTGGTCATTAAGTCTAAACCATAGAAAAGTGACCCAAGACCGAAAATGATTTTCCCAACCTCATACACTGTTTTATTTTTGAAGAAAAAAGCTAAACCCGCACCAACAGCAATAATAAGTAATGCGTACTCACCTACATCTATTCCAATAATAAAGGATGTTACGATTGTTCCAATGTTTGCCCCCATAATAACTCCAATTGCCTGACGGAGTGTCATAAAACCCGCACTTACAAGACCGACTGTAATGACAGTAGTAGCTGTACTACTTTGAATAAGACCGGTAACGAAAATACCTGCTAATACCCCTATATAAGGGTTTGTTGTAAACCGATCAAGAATATCCTTTAATTTATTCCCAGCAAATCTTTGAAGTCCAACCTCCGTTGTTCTAATTCCATATAAGAAGATTCCTAGACCTCCCAATAGTTCGAAAATTACCTGTTGAACATTTATTTCCACATTTTCAACCCCTAGGATTCCATTGTTCGACAAAAAACTACAAGCGTAATTAAATTATGAAGAAAAGTAAATTTAAAGTAAACAAAAAACAATTAAATTTACAATTTATTAGTATTTAACTAGCAGTATTTTTTTCTATAACAAAATTTCAAAGGACTAATTTCACATATGAAACATTGTTATGTCTATATTACTGAAACAAATGAAGTTATTTTGAAATGAGTTGTCATATTATAAGTTAATTTTTCAAGATAAGGTTTATTTTAGTAAAATTAAATATTTGGAAATATTTCCTATATGTTAGGTTAATGGTTTACTATCATAGTTTCATTTATTCTTTTATTCTATTACCATCTTTTGGAGAGTGAATTAGAATGTTACAGCTGATAGCCTAGTAGTAGAGACAAAAAACAGATTACTAGGAGGAAGTTATGAAAAAATTTAAAATGACAGCTTTAGCGATTATTACATCTATCTCATTATTCTCATTCAACTCTTCAACTGAAGCAGCGAGCGTTTCCCATACGGTAAACTCTGGTGAAAGCTTTTGGAAAATAGGGAACCAGTATGGTGTGTCAGTACAAGCTTTAAAAACAGTTAATAATCAAACAAGTAATCTACTATATGTTGGACAAAAATTAGTCATTCCAAACTCTGATATTTCAGCGGCAGATAAGGATCTTATGGCACGCTTAGTTTCTGCAGAAGCAAAGGGTGAGTCATATGCGGGGAAAGTAGCTGTTGCGACAGTCATTCTTAATCGGTTGAGTCATCCTGATTTCCCAAATACTATTAAAGGTGTAATCTATCAAATTGATGCTGGATATTATGCCTTCACTCCTGTTCAAAATGGAGCAATCAATCAAGCTGCAGATGTAGAATCAAAAAAGGCAGTTAATGAAGCTTTGGCGTATAGAGGACAAGGCAATGGTTCCATTTATTTCTATAATCCCAAAACAGCTAGCAGTAAATGGATTTTTTCACGTGAAGTAACTGTAACGATTGGCAATCATGTATTTGCAAAATAATAGATTAAAAAGGGTTCGGAATGGTTTCATTCCGAACCCTTTTTATCGAAACAAAAAAATAACAGCTCATTGTGCTAAATACACATTATTAACTATAAAATTCTCGACCAATAAATTGAGTAAAACCATAATATTCTACTCGATAAGCGACTAATAAATAATTAAATATACGGACGAATATATATTCCTATGTGTTATTAACACAATATGGTATAATAAATTCAGAAAAGTCAATTAGTGGGCGGTGTATTTAAAAATGAGCAAAAGAAAACGGGAGAGTACAGGATTTCTAATTAAACAACGCGCATTTTTGAAATTGTATATCATTACGAATATTGAAAATGGTAGATGGTATGGATTACAGCTATTAGATGAAATAAGAAAAGAATTTAAACCATTTGGTTTTGAACCGCAACATTCAGAAATATACCGGGCATTACATGATTTATTAGAAGACGATGTATTAACAAGAGGGAAAGTTATTAAAGAAGGATCAAAGTATCAAGAGATTGCCATCTATTCCATTAAAGATAAAGAAAAAGCAAAGACCTATAAAAAGATGGTAAAAGTAGATATAGATCGATCCTCACAATTACTCAGAAAAGCACTCGAAGATAACTACATGTAGTTTGTTGTCTTTTTTGATAAGGAAACAAGGCAAGTCAAACTTACTTAATAAGGTTGTGAAATCCATGTGTTTAATTCTATTCGCCTATAAAAAACATCCGAAATATACACTGATTGTTGCTGCAAATCGTGATGAATTTTATCAAAGGTCCACTGCTCCTGTACATTATTGGAGGGATCACCCCGAAATACTCGCAGGTCGTGATTTAGAGAAAATGGGCACGTGGATGGGAATTACAACTGATGGACGATTCTCCGCGTTGACTAATTACCGAAATCCAGCAGAGTTAACAGAAGGAAAACGGTCACGTGGAGAATTAGTATCGGAAGCTCTAAACTATAAAGGTGATGTAAAACAGTACATGCAAACTCTGATAAGTAATAGAAATCTTTTCCCAGGCTATAATTTATTGGCAGGAGATGTAAATAATCTATATTATTATTCAAATATAGAAAATACGTTACAAAATCTAGGGCCAGGCATTTATGGTGTAAGCAACCATTTATTAAATACGGAATGGCCAAAGGTAGAAAAGGGAAAGAAAGGTTTGTCTAAAATACTAATCGATAACGAGGAGAATTTAGTGGAAAAACTTTTAACACTGCTCCAAAATGCAGATCCTGCTCCAGACCATCTTCTTCCAAACACAGGAGTTTCATTAGACTGGGAAAGAAGGCTTTCATCACTGTTCATCAAAAGTGAGGATTATGGAACAAGAAGCTCAACAATATTATTCATGACAGATCAAGAAATACAATATGTGGAACGAGTATTCTCAAAAGATGGCATAAACGATCAGGAATATATGATTCGATATTAAGAGCATCATATATAAATAATAAAGGCTAAAATTAGTAAGACCGAGCAGTACTATTATTCACTCGGTCAATGAGGCTAACTCCGAATCTTTTAAAATAAGGTAGCTAAGAAAGCTGTAATAAAAAATTGAACGATCACTATAAACACTAAAATCCCAATTGAAGGAAGCGAAAGGAGCAAGCCAGCCTTCTTTCGAGCACGAAAAAAAGAATCATAGTTACTATAGTGTTTGCCTATTGGGTTAGATAGAATGACCTTATCCCATAAATTTGCAACCCAAATCCAAATAAAGAATGAGAATCCTATTAAAATAATCAACTTTAAATAAATAGGGGGTACTGCAACCAGTGCAACTCCAGTAACTCCTAATAGCCTAAAGTATCCACTCAAATAGGTGAAATTGCGCAAAATAATTTTAAAAAATAATTCAAGGAATCCGTTATAAGCTAAATTTCTTTTAAAGATTCTTGTTGATTGTCGAAACAAAAAGGGTTTTTTTCTTTGAAAAATTTTTGGTTTTTCTATATTTGGTGATGCACCTGCTATTAAGTTGATATAACGTAATCGTTGCTTGTTTTCTTCGGACACTTCTTTTTGAAAATATTTTGTTGAATGAATCCTTGGTATAAATATGCAAAGTGAAATGCCTAAAAATAATATAGCGATACTAATAGAATAAAGCGGTACAGTAACAAAATTTGAAAAGGTCATTACATTACATAGAAATAGAGCAAATAAAGTCGTCCATAAAAATACTTTTTCTTGCCAACCTTGAAACTGTGATCGAATAATCATTTTTATCGCACTAATGAAATAGGAGAATCCAATGTAAAATAGCATGAAACATAAAATTTCCCCTATGTTTAATGAAAATTGAAATAAGAAAAAAGGGGATACAATTGTAGTAAATACAATAATCTTTAAAGCTGATTTACCTAGTGAATAAACAAATATCGACTTCTTCAGATTGGTAAATTTTTTCTTGTGTTTGAGTAAAAAGATTCCGTCTGCTTCTTTTACAAATGTTCGGTAACTATCTGTCGAAGATACAAAATAAGCAAGAATTGCTAATAAGGGAAGTGAAAGGTATTCACTCCATTCAGGTAGTTCTAACCACCAAGAACGGTAAATGAAAAATGTAATAATTAGAGTAGGAATAACTAAATATAATAAAACAGTCCAATCGAAAACCGTTTTAATGATTTTATACTGAAATAAATAATCTCGTTTCACACGATCGAAAAATATTTCGAAACTATTCATTGTTATCAGCCTTAATAAAATGGTGATAGCATTCAAACAATGAACCTTGTTGTAAATGACATGATATGCGAAAATCCGCTAAAGTACCATAAGCAATTTGTTGACCTTCGTTAATTAACACATATTGATCACAGATTTTTTCGGCTGTATCTAGTACATGGGTACACATCAAAATCCCTACTCCACGATTTCTTTCTTGCCTAATGATATCCAATAGTAGCTTAGTTGCAATTGGATCTAAACCGATAAATGGTTCATCAATAATCAGAAGATCAGGCTTAGTCATTAAAGCTAATATAATCATTGCTTTCTGTTGCATTCCTTTTGAATAGGTCACAGGCAATTCATGAATATGTTTTGTCATGTTAAATTGTTCTAATAATGGTGTCACACGATTAAAGACGATTTCGTCAGATAACTGCTCAACATCAGCAATAAAATGGATATGCTCTTGAAATGTTAATTCATCATAAAAAATAGGTCGTTCAGGAAGATACGAAGTCGTTATATTTTTTTTAAAAGTAATATCTCCTTTTAAAAATGGAATCAATCCAAGAGCACTTTTAATCGTCGTACTTTTTCCAGCCCCATTAGCTCCAATTAGTCCAATTAATTCACCTTTATGTATGGAAAACTGTATATCGTGAATCATGGATTTTTCAACTTCATAACCAGCCTTCTCTATATGTATTGAAATAAGTGACATGTTAGATTCCCCCATTATTTTAATACGAGGAATATGTAGAAAAGTTTCATAATTCAAATAAACTATTATTAAATGGTATATAATTCCTTGATCACTTTAATCGAAAACATTCTAATATTATTCAACAAGTGAGTAGCGATTAATAGCGTACTCATGATGTTTTCGCGCTCATAATACAAGGGGTCAAAACGCAAAATTATCAGGTAGTAATTGGAATAAATTGATAAATTAAATGAGATGTGTAAAACGAGATCGAGCCACTCCACAAGAAAAAAAGCCAAAATCGGAACCTAAAAAGCGTGGTCGTAAATCCAAGGTTGAACAAGAAGCCTTTCAAAAGGAAAAACAAGAGCGAGAAGATCAAAAGACTATTTACGAAAAAACCATATTAGATCAATTAGATGCCAGCTTAGAAACATTACAGACGGATGTACCGATCCAACTAAACTGGGGTATCAAGAAAAATAGTGAGGGGAAAAATACATTTTGTTTACGGTGACTACCCAGATGCATTAGCAAGAATACATAGCAGCTTACATTCACATTTTGGGAATTTTATTATAGTCAGTGCTAAACCTGGTTATGAATTTATTGGCAAAGGTTCGCCTACTCATGTAGGAGGGGCTAGCCATGGAGGATTGCACAAACAAGATTCTTTAGTCCCCTTGATCGTAACAGGCACACATTCAACACCTTCATATTTAAGAATGGTAAATTTAAAAGAATGGATTTTATCTTTGATAAGGTAAGCCGAAAAAATACTTTTACAAAAAGGCTTTCTCGATTAATGAAAAAGCCTTTTAAATTTTGGCTTTGTTAAACAATAGTGTTTACGCTTTAAAAGCCTTTGGTGTACGCAACCATTAAATTATTCAATGGTTGCGTACACCAAAGGCTTTTTTTCAGGCGATAATCATTAACGCAGCCTAAATTTTATAAAAAAGGTTTGCTGTTAATGGCAAATGATCAGAGACTTTTGGCATTTTTATTATAACTTTTGCGTCAACAACCTTAAGATTTTGACTGACAAATATGTAATCTAACCTTGTTCTAGGACGAAGTGAAGGATAAGTATAACCTGCACCTTTTCCGACAGTATACCAAGCGTCTTGAAAATTATGGGTTAATTTTCTCCATCCTTTTGATTTAGGTTTCATATTCCAATCTCCCATGATAATAATTGGGTGTGAATACTTATGAATCTGATTTAAGATATAATTTGTTTGCTTTCTTTGAAGGAAGGGATTAAGACTTAAATGAGTGACCATGGTTTGAAATAACTGTTTGTTTATTTGTATGGTTGCTTCAAGCAATGACCTTCCTTCTGTTAGTCCGGATATATAGTTAAAAGAATAGCTTTTTTTTGTTACAATCGGATATCGAGACAAAAGCGCATTTCCATATTCCTGCATCTTTGATGAATTTTTAGATTTTATAGAAATAGACGGGCTAAAAGCATGCTCCATATTTAATTGTTTTGCAAGCCAACCGATTTGATCTTCGTAGAGACTCCGTCTGGAATAATGTTTATCGACTTCATTAAGACCAATGATATCAGCATCGCAATTACTAATAATTTCAGCAATTCTGTCTAGATCTACTTGTTTATCCATTCCTCTGGCATGATGAATGTTAAAGGTCATTATCTTGATCTCCAAAATATTCTCTCCTAAAAATTTATTCTCAATAAAGTAATTCTTAAGTAGCTTTGTGGTTAATCTTTGTTTGATTGTTTATTATTATTATTGTTCCTTTTTTTAAAAAGTTGTATGTATTTTATACGATGCATATTAGATAATCCTTAGTCAAATTTCCCATAAATAATATGTGCCATTACGATTAAAAATAAAAAGGAGAAGAAAAGGAGTGCAAACATCATGAAAGGTTATGTTCTTTCATTTTGGAGTTTAGTCGATCCCTTATACTATTTTTTCACACGCTTAAAATACCTTCCCTGCGAAGAAATAAAAGGTAATATTTTCCGGATTAGATTTACAAAATATAAAGGGCGGAATATTGTCCTTTCAGACGGGACAGAAATAAACAAAAACGATATTTTAATAAAAATTCACCTTCACAATGTCAGACTATCGAAAGAACTAAAAGACATAAAGAGTGAAATAAAAAAAGCGAAAATTATTTACCACTATGTTCAAAAGTCACTACCAGGCATTGAAATTTACATTCGGAATTGTAGCCATTCACAAGAAATTAAAGGAATTATAGGTATTACCCTGTTGAATAAAGGATGTGAACGGCTTGGTTTTGAGGTTTTTTACATATCCCATCCCATTTACAAGTGGTTTAAACAGTTATCTTTTTTGCCAATAGGGATTCTCTCTAGTCAAAATGCTTCTATCAGACATATTCTTAATCATCAACAGCCAAAATATTTATTGATGTCTACAAAGAAATTATCAAATATGTACAGACATTAAGTAAGCTATCACCTTCGAAGGTTTCTGTCTTTAATACAAGAGAAAAAGCTGTTAAAAGTTAACAGCTTTTTCGTTAAATTGCTTTAAATGCTTCTCTATCGGCAGCAACCAATGTTAACTCATGAAGAGTGATTTCAGGACGGCTTCCGACACGTGTTATCATTCATCGTTTAACAGACGATCAAACGCAAACACGTCTGAAAAATCAAGCTGTGCGTGAGAAGAAGAAAGGCATTGTCATGAAGGACAAAAGCAAGCATTTGATGGGTATGAATGTGTACATTATGAACACACCACCCGGAGTAGTATCAACTGATTATGTACACGCTCTGTATTCCCTACGTTGGCAAATTGAAATTTTGTTTAAAACATGGAAATCATTCTTTGAAATTAATGCCTGTAAAACGATCCAAAAAGAACGCCTAGAATGCCACTTATACGGGCAACTCATCGGCATTCTTCTATGTTCTTCCACCATGTTTCACATGCGGCAGCTCCTACTATAAAGGAAGAAGCAAGAACTGAGTGAACTCAAGGCAATTTATATGATTAAGAACTCTTTTCCGTTGCTATTTGAGGCTATGTCTAGTGGTACACATGAACTCGTAAAGATTCTCCATTGCCTCTATCAAGTGCTCAAAAAGAATGGACGTAAATGTCATCGGTATAAGAAGATGACCATCTTTGACATATCTACTTTTCCATCACTCGCTAGTTTTGAAACAAGTATCATATATCGTGCCTAGTCATTTACGTTTTTAGCTTGATGGGCATGCGGCAGGACCCCATATTAACTATAATTTGTTTTGTGTTACTTAGTCCTATAGAAACGGTCTCTGATTTTTTTCATCCGAGCGTGATATCTTAAAATTTCTAATCTTGCTTTTTCTGCTTCTGGTGCAATTGGTCTTAACTTTTCTAGTTCCCAATAATCGACAATCACATCAAGAACTTGATCAAAATATTCTAATGGGCCATAGTTTGCCTCTTTGGCAATAATAGACATACGATCTTCAAAATCAGGCATAACAGTACCAGGCATTTGGAAGTTCATGATAACATGCCCCAAATGATAACAATAATTAGGTTCTAATTGAAGATGAAATTTAATGACATCTCGATAAAATGCATAATGCAAGGTTTCATCTTTTGCTAAACGGCGAAGGAGTGTAGCTAAATCCTTATCATGCTGACCAGCTACTTTCGCTACATTATTATAAAATACCAAGGTAGCCAGCTCTTGCAAAGAAGTATAGGCCATTGTTTCAAAAGGTGTATGGAAGTCTGGACTCCAGCCATTCTCTACGGTTTGTTTATGCAGTTGTCGAATACGTTTCGGATCTACATTACGTGTGATTAAGAGATAAGTTTCCAGTAAATTAGAATGTTGGTCTTCTTCCGCCGTCCAAGTATGGACAAAATCATGAATAATAGATAAAGAACCTTTAAAAGTCTGATCCAGGTGAGAAGTAAACCAAGGGAGATTGACTTCGGTTAAAAGGGCTGTTTCAACCGCAGTAACAACGGAGTTAGGAAGTGTGACTTGACTTTCATCCCATGGAACCCGCCGGAAATCTGTTGCTTTATCCCAAGGCAAGAAGTCATGGTAACCCCAATCAATTTTTTCTGCTCGCTTTTTATGTTCTTCATACATTTCTTTTATTTTGGGTTCTAACCTAAAATCTAAGTCATTTGTTAACAACATATTACCTCCTGTATTTAATTCATTTAAAATAAACTAAATAAAAATAAGGTGATTAGTTAAAATAAATCAGTTTCTGGCAATCACGTTCCTCGATAGACATTTGTTTTACACCTCTTATATGCCCCTCAATTCTAGCCAGACGATTGATAACATTTTTCCAACATTTATGGTTATGATTGTGGTTTCTTATTTGGTTAGTAACATTATGATCAAGTGGAATCTACGTTAAGCGATGGAGCCGTTTCGTTCATTATAACTAACGGGTAGCGCTAGTGTAACAAAACAAATTAAAAAAATCGATTCCTTAACGTACAAGAAATCGGCTTAACGTACAAAATTTATTTTATCTTAACTAGCGTAAAATATACTATTCCATAGTATGCAAAGTAAAGAAAACCATTGTAAAATCTACTTTGTAGACATGATATCTTAACTCTGTAAACAACGTATTCAGCGTAGCGATGTCTTTACAATAAGAAGGCATCGGAGGATAACCTTACTAGGTAACCGACCTCTTCTCAGGTGTCGGTCAACGAGGTTAGAATCCGATGCCGCGAGGCTCATTGTCAAGACGAATACGTTGTTTACATAACAATGAATAAGCCATTGATAAACAAAGGTTTTCTATGTACGAGTTAAGATAACCGCAAAAAGTTAGCGGCACTCCAATAAGCAACAGGGATTATTAATAGATATGAATAAATATTTGGTTTACCCAGCCTAGGCAGATGCTTATTGGAATGTATTTCTAAATAATATAAAACAACAACTAGTCTCTCATATCAATCAATCCCTTATTTCTATCATATGCCATTATCTAAATAGCGGATATCTGCATATCCTTTTTCTCGGCGGTACCAGATTATAAGGATTGACACAAAAATTAATAGGACGGAAATGACTTGCGCTATTCGCAAATATTCCGTAAGCATTAAGCTATCCGTTCTCATTCCTTCGATAAAGAAACGCCCGAATGAGTAGTAGATGATGTATGTCAAAAACAACTCACCGCGCCTTAAATTTGCACGTCGGAGGGACATCAACACGATAAATCCGCTAAAATTCCAAAGAGACTCGTATAAAAACGTTGGATGATAATACGTCCCTTCTATGTACATCTGGTTAATGATAAAATCTGGTAAATACAGATTTTCAAGAAATTCCCGCGGTACGGGTCCCCCGTGAGCTTCCTGATTGATAAAATTTCCCCAGCGCCCAATTGCCTGACCCAGAATCAGGCTTGGTGCTAAAATATCAGTAAGTTTCCAGAACGAAATTTCTCGTACCTTCGCAAACACTATTATTGTCAATACAGCACCGATTAGTACACCGTGCATGGCTAGTCCGCCTTCCCAGATAGCAATAATTTTATTGGGATGTCCGGAATAATATTCCCATTTAAAAATCACGTAATAAGCGCGTGCAAATATGATAGAAATCGGAATCGCAAAAAAGACGAGATCAAGAAAGGTATCTTTTGGCAGAAAACGTCGCTCGCTTTCACGCATGGCGAGCCACAGGCCAATTAAGGCGCCGGAAATGATAATTACACCGTACCAGTAAATTTGGAACGGACCGAGACTGATCGCAACCCTGTCGACCGGTTCAATCGTAGTTTCCATATTCTCACTCCTCGTTTTTCACACCATAATATTCTTTAAACATAATATTCCAATTTAATGTGTTAGTTCTAAATCACACCTTTTTATGCACTTGGCACTTGAGAGATGACTTTCCCTTCAATACGTTCAAAGATATCACCTAAATCACGACCTGTAATTGTTAGACCGTGATTCCTAAGTCCAATGATTGCCCTAGATGGATCATCGGCATTTCGTACTAGATCTGCTACAGTTTCCGCCAATTGAATCGTACCGCAAGGGTAGTTAATTTCCGTTGCTTTTACACCATCCATCCATGCATGAATATGAACAATTGCCCCCACTTTTGGATGTTCTTTATAAATCATCCAATGTTCAATCGCATCGACCGATGCTCTATTTGGAGAAATACGAGGAGGAACACTTATTTCCATCGCATTTTTTTTCGAATTAAACCCATTGATATATAAAATATCTTGGCCAATTACTCGCATATTAGCTTTGTTGACACCGCTAGCACTCATCCAAAAGCTTTTATCATCGTGTCGGCTGCTTAGATTCCCATAGCTAAGACCGCCTACCCCGTATAATTTTTTTAACTGACGCATATCACGAGATGACAAATATTTTTCAAGTGGAAAGGGTGCAGGTAATAAATTCATTTCATCTAATTTTTTGCCTGATACGTACATTTTTTGTGTGATATCGTTACCATTCCATAAATTTTCATCCAAATTATCCACAAAATCATTGTCAATGACTAATTGAGCCGAAGCGACTGGTTCCAATCTTTCATAAATCTTTTGGAAAAAGTCTTCTTTTTCTTCACTTTGATAACTTAATTTGTAAAATCCTTGTTCAGGAGTAATAAAATAAACATCTGTTTTTTCTTTATTGTGTACGATGAAAATTAAATGGTTCGCTAAAGATCTAATTAGATATGGATAAGCAGCTTCAAATATATTCTCCGGTTCTTCATTCTTCTCTAGTATAGATACGACAAAAGTCGCCTGTGCCTTTCTACGAAAAGGACGTGGTTTTTCTTGTTCGATCACATTAAATACAATTCTAATATCATCAATTGGTTCTTCACAAAACTCGTATCCTTCAGTTGAAAATTTTTCCTTTAATCCTTCCGTATACCATGTGATAAAAGGAGTTTTTTCGCCACCTGTTATTGTAAAGTTCTTCATTTTTGTCTTCCTCCTAATTTCTATCAAATTGTTATGGTTCAAAAACCACTTTGATTGCTGAACGATTTTTTTTATTTGAAGCAGTACCAAGAGCATTTCGGTAATCTTCTATTGGAAATCGGTGAGTAACCAATGGTGATAGATCGACTTTTCCAGCACGCATTAATTCAATTGCTATGTCAAACGTTCGTGTGCTTTTTCCTTGAAACACCTCCGTACTATAAGCAAAGCTTCCTTTGACATCTAACTCATTAAGCCAAACTGTCGTCCAATCAATTCCGTCCATTATGCCGGCGAGACCTAACAGAACAACTTTTCCACCGTTTTTAGAAAATCGAAGTGCATCATTGATACTCTGTTTTCTTCCAACACATTCAAAAACAATATCTGCACCTCCTTGTATTACCTCACGACCAAAAAGAGGCTTTAATACCTGTCCTTTAAGAGTTTTTGTTAGGTCACCGACATAAGTTTGTTTTCTAAGCTGGGTTATATTGTTCGCCCCATAATTGGACGCTAACTCAACTTGAAATTGATGTTTCACCAACGCAACAATTCTACACGGGATTTCCAGTGCTCGAATAGCCGCAATGACACATATTCCAATCACTCCTCCTCCTATGACTAAAACAGTGTCGTTTTTACTTGGTGGATTTCTTAAAACACTATGTAAAGCGCAGCTAAAAGGCTCTACCATCACTCCGTTAAAATCATTCACATCTACTGGGAGTTTAAATGCTTGGCTTTTGTGAGCCACAATATACGAACTCCATCCTCCACCTGTGTCACGACAAGCTCCTATTAACAAACCTGGTGACAGGTCTCCTTCAGTTTTATATATACACAAACTAAAGTTACCCTTAAGGCATGCGGGACAAGGATGTTCTATACCTCTCGATACACACGACAAAATCGGGTCTATAACAACTCGATCTCCCTGATTTAATTCAGTAACTTGTGAACCTACTTCTGCAATTTCCCCTACGATTTCATGGCCGATTGTGAATGGAAACGAAACAAATGGTGAAGTAGCAGGACTATCATTTAAAAAAAGAAGATTAAGATCACTACCACAAATACCGCCATATTTTACCTTTACTTTAACCCAGTTTTCATTCGGAAGCTCCGGCTCCGATTGTTCGTGAAATCGCAAACAGGATAGCCGAGAATTCCAATAAACAGAAGGAATAAAATTTCCGATTATTTTACTGAAGATATAGTTGGGTATTTTGTAATCGAATTGCAAAGCTTTCAACACATATCACCTAGTTTCTTCAACGATTTCAAATAATAATTTTCCCTAAAAATTTCCCTTCTATTCATTTTATTGATAAATATGGAAATTATTTTCCTGAAATAAGAAACGTATTTTGAAGTAAAAATGAGAAAAATAGTATTGTGGTTATAATGTTTAAGGTCTTGCGGATCGGAGGATTTGACTATGAACACAATAAACAAACAGGCATTAATGGTTTATAACCCGTTCTCTGGAAAAAGGGGATCTCATAAAGCCCTTCCGATATTATTGAAAAAACTTTCAGAAATCGGTTACCAAGTAACGGTTCATCAAGAAAGGATGTTCAATAACATTGATAACCCTATTAAAAGAGCATGTCAAAACAGATGGGATGCAATCTTTATTGCCGGTGGTGATGGCACAGTCAACCAAGCACTTCAATTTTTAGCTGAGGAAGAATATAGACCAACTGTAGGGGTATTTCCATTTGGAACGAGTAATGAATTTTCAAAATATATAGGTATGACTTGTAATATAATTGAAAATCTATCAATTATTGAAAGAGGTAATACAAAACCTATTGCCATCGGAAAAATTGGTGACCGATACTTCTCGAACATAGCAGCAGGGGGCTGGTTATCAGATATTACCTATAAAACCTCTCCTTCTCTAAAATCCTTTTTTGGTGAATGGGCCTATGGCCTTTATTTTCTTAAAACACTTTTTTTGACGAAACAATCGGATACTATTTCTGTTGATCTCTCCCCAAATGAAGTAATTTCAGATCTCTCTTTATTTTTAATCATGAACGGAAACGCAGTTGGTCCTTTTGAGCAACTTTTTAAGGATACTAAACATAATGATGGTTATTTTCATCTACTCACCTGTAAAAAAACCAATCGATTACAGTTGTTTTTTTCATTACTTGCAATAATGCTCAACATCACTGACAATCCATCAATAATCCATCATACTAAAATAAAATCGGGTTGTTTTACGATTCCAGAGTCCATCGCTCTCAATCTGGATGGCGATAAAGCATATGTAAAAAGCCTGCATTTTAACGTATTGCCCCAGCATCTTCATGTTTTTAGTTCGACTTCCAACTAAGAACGCCTTATGATGCTTGTATATTTACAAGTAAAATTGGCTATATTGTTAAAAATTTATGAATAGGTGAGATGTTTGTATTGTTTTATTGTTAATAAAGTTTCGGGTAATGGCAGAGCTCTTAAAATTTGGTATCAAATTGAAAAAAAGCTTCAAGAAAAAAACGTTTATTACTGTGTTCATTTTACACAAAAACCAAAACACGCCACTTTATTAGTTCAAGAACTTATCAGCAAGGAAAAAGGGACTGTAATTGTTGCGGTAGGTGGCGATGGGACCATCCATGAAGTGATTAATGGATTAGTGGGTACGAATACACCTTTAGGAATTATTCCTGCTGGCTCAGGAAATGATTTTTCAAGAGGACTAGGTATACCATTAAAACATGATAAAGCGTTAGAACGTATATTAAACGGTAAAACAAAAATCATCGATATTGGATTTGTAAACTCCACATACTTTTGTACGGTGGCAGGAATAGGATTTGACGGGGAAGTAGCTCATGTGACGAATGCTGCAATATATAAAAAATTACTTAATTTCATCCGGATGGGGCATATCTCATACATTATTAGTGCAATAAGGGTGTTATTCCAATACAAACCAACGGATATCTCTATAATGATTGATAAAGAGCTATACAAATTTCAAAAGGTGTGGCTAATCGCCGTGGCCAATTTACCCTTTTACGGTGGAGGACTTGCAATTTGTCCAAAGGCCGAAAGCAATGATGGTTTATTTGATATATGTATTATTCAAGGAATGACTAAGTGGGAATTTTTACGTATATTTCCATTAGTTTTTAAAGGAAATCATACATCATCCCCTTCTATTAAAATAATAAGGGGAAAAGAAATAGAAATTTATTCCCCAATTCCACTGATGATTCATGGGGATGGGGAAGTGATTGGTCGAACTCCTGCACGAATTGGAATTAAATCATGTTCATTATATGTTTTTTAAAAAATAATAAACCAAAATGACGAAGAACCCTTATTTCATAGTTTCGGTTGAAATAAGGGGGTTTTCATGTTTAAACGCTTACTTATTTTTTTTCATTTCTTCTAAAGCCTCGTCATAATCAAATTCAACTAATGCCACGATCATTTGGTTTATTATTCCAATAATCCTTTTTATAATTTCAATCATGATATGTATGAAAAACTCCTTTCTTGATTTAGATCATACTGAACATCACAAATATTGTTATTTTCGTTACTGTTACGTGCTTCGTTTGTATCATTAACTGCTCATTTAAATAATAAAGGGAAAATTAAAAGTTCCAATGTAAGATAAAATCTCCTAATCATTCTTATCACCCCTAAAGTAATAATTTTTTTTAATATGAACAGTACACTTACTGTTTATACATTTAAAATTAGGCTGAAACAGATTTGGACTAATATCTTCTCCAAAATGATTTAGGACGTAAATAGCTTGGAAAAGGTCATCCTTTCTTATGGAAATAGGTAAGGAATTGTCCGTAGAATCCACTTGAACAAGAAAGATAATCTCAATAGCAACCTCTTGTTTTTCTAGTTCAGTTTTTAACGGACTATGACTTCGACCAATCATAGACAACGGTATCGATGAAAAGCATTTTAAAGTAAATTGTTTCTATGTATCTGTCCACCTTTCTATAGAAAATGAACAAAACTTGAAAAGGTATTCTTCTTTTATAGAATTTTTCTCAAACAATATCCTAATACTATACTTTATAGAAAATTAAATGGCTGATTATCCGTTGATTATAGCTTATTAATTATTCATTACTTAGAAAGCGAGGGGAAAATATTGATTAATTGTCATACATTAATTTTTTCTGCTTCTATTGGTAATGGACATAATCAAGCAGCCAAAGCACTACAAGAAGAGTTTGAGAGAAACGGGTATACATGTGAAATCATCGATACATTCAAGTTAATTAGTCCGGCGTTTCACAAAATAGTTTTAGAAAGTTATTTACAAATTTTAAAGTTCAGTCCGATTGTTTGGGGAAAATTATATCAGCATACAGAAGAGCATCCTTGGTTCATGTTAATGGACCAATTTGGAACATTTTTCACGGAACGTCTGTACTCAATTGTTCAAAAACATAAATGTAAGTCGTTAATTTCAGTGCATCCTTTTTCGACAGCTATATTGTCAAAATTGAAGAGAAAAAAAAACTTAGATATTCCGTTATATACTGCAATTACTGACTTTGTTATGCATCCAGCCTATATTCGAAACGAAGTAGATGGATATTTTACAGCTTCAGATCATTTGGATTATTTTGCAACTTTATATAATATACCAATATCAAAGTTCTACTCAACTGGCATCCCAATTCGTTCTATACCATCTTTAAAGAAACCAAAATGGAAGGTAAAGTATGAATTACAGTTAGACCCGGAGAAAAAAACTATATTAATCGCAGGTGGTGCGATCGGATTAACAAAATTCACGAAGGTATTAAAAACTTTAAATGCTATAGAAGACAAGGTTCAACTTGTCTGTATAACTGGTCATAATAAGAAAGCAAGAGCAAAAATTGAACAACTGGAAAGTAAGCACGAGATAGTTAATACTGGTTTTACAAATAGGTTTACCGATTATTTAAGAGCCAGTGATGTTATTATATCTAAGGCAGGTGGATTAACAATGGCAGAGTCATTAGCTTGTGAAACGCCGATTCTAATATATCAACCAGTACCAGGTCATGAAGAACAAAATGCCCAGTATTTAATGAATTATGGGGCGGCTGTAAAAGCTGAAATTCGCGAAGAAATTCCTATAATATTAGAACACATTTTGTTTAATGATTGTTATTATGAAGCGATGGTACAGAACATCAAAAAAATTCAAAAGCCTTATGCTGCCAAAGAAATCATTAGTGAAATAAGTAAGTGTGTAAACTACAAAAAGGAAGTAACAACAAATCAATAATCCCACGATTAATTACCCGTGGGATTGTTGATTGTGGTCAGTCGGGATTAAAAATAAAAAGCAGGTAAAGGAGAATTGCTGACTTTAATTGTCTAGCTTATATGTTAATTGTTAAAAAGTTTGGTAGAGCTTCAAATCATTTACATGTATAAAATGCTGTGACACTTATGAGTTAGCGGTTTTATCATTTTTTGTAATATATTATTTCATCTAATGTTGGCATACTAAACGAGTATTTCCATTAACATTATTAGGAGGAATTTAAACTATGCAACAAAATCAACAAGCGCAACAAGCAGTACAACAGGCACAGCAAGTAATTCAACAAGCTCAACAGTCTCTTCAAACAAATGACACAACAAGCTAATCCTCAAGCTATTCAGCAAGCACAGCAGCAACTGCAACAATTCCAGCAATTTCAACAACAACAATAATAATCAAATATGACTAATGGCTAGTTTTAATTCCATAAGACATACTAAATATCGAAAAAACGCCTAGATAATAAA